>NZ_JABJVM010000001.1 GCF_013820765.1 Paenilisteria rustica | reverse complement strand
CGAGCCAAAATACTAGCCCAACACTTTATCAAAGATTTTGACATCTCTGTAGGTTAAGAAAAGGCACGAGCTATTGACTCCCTAGCTCGCACCTTGATATTTCACCCCAACAATTGACATAGAGCCAAAAATAGAGGAGTAAGAATCGCAATCTGGATTCTTACTCCTCTATTTTTAACAGTACTTATTTAGTATCTTTCCCCATAACTAAGTTTCCTGCATAAATTTCTTCTAACGCTTTTCCAACCGCTTTATGCGATTTGAAATCATCCATTGTACCTGGATCGTGGTCTTTTTGCATTTGACGGGCACGACGCGCAGCTACCGTTACTAGCGAGTATTTTGAGTCAATAACTAACAACAAATTATCAATTGATGGATATAACATCTATTCCAACTCCTCTAACATTTTTTCATACTTATGAATGACGCGCTCTGTTTTTAAGTGTTCGGTCTGAACGATCCCCTTAATTTTTTGAACGGCATTATCTACTATATCATTAACGACGGCATAATCATAGGCGTTCATCATCTCAATTTCGCGGCGAGCCTCGCTCATACGCTCTTCGACAACGTCCATAGACTCTGTACCCCGCCCTATAATGCGGTTTTTCAGCTCACTCAAATCTGGTGGTGTTAGAAAAATAAATATTCCTTCTGGCATCGCCTTGCGTACTTGTAACGCTCCTTGAACCTCGATTTCAAGAAAAACATCTTTTCCCGCCACCAAAATTTCCTCCACATAATCAAGCGGCGTTCCGTAATAATTACCGACATATTGCGCGTATTCTAACATTTTGCCGTCCGCAATCGCCTGCTCAAATTGTTCCTTCGTGCGGAAATAATAATCCACACCATCCACTTCGCCTTCCCGAGCTTTGCGGGTTGTCATCGAAATGGAATATTCAAATGAAGTTGTCGGGTCGTCAAAAACTGCTTTTCTAACCGTCCCTTTCCCAACTCCAGAAGGACCAGATAAAACGATGAGAAGTCCTCGATCTGTCATGTTTGCGTTCCTCTTTTCTAAAATATCATACTGCTTGAAAAATTATTCCACGTTCTGGATTTGCTCGCGCATTTTTTCAAGTGTCGTCTTTAATTCTACCACACGATTCGTAATTTCTAAATGACTAGCTTTCGATCCAATCGTATTTATTTCGCGATTCATCTCTTGAATGAGAAAATCGAGCTTTCGGCCAATCGGTTCTTCCAGTAAAAGAATGTGCGAAAATTGCTTCACATGGCTGCCCATGCGTTCCAGCTCCTCATTGATGTCTGATTTTTCGAGTAAGATGGCAATTTCAGAGAGGACGAGTGCTTTATCGAAATCCTCGCCAACATAGCCAAGCAAGCGGTTTTCGAGACGTTCGCGGTACGTTGCTTCCATTTCAGGGATGAAGCCTTGAATCTCAGCTAATAATTTCGTCGTCATTTCTAGGTGATGCTTGAAGTGTAGCGCGAGTTCGTTGCCTTCTGTCGCCCGCATATCGTCTAGTCGTTTTGCTGCGGATGCTGTTGCGCCGATGAGTAATTCTTCCAGCTCCGAATCGGGTTCATTGCTCTCTACAATTTCTAAAAAGCGCGGATCTAGCAGCAATTCTTGAATATTTAGCGCATCTTCCATCTGATAGCGCTGCGTTGCCTGGCGCATAAAGCGAATATACTCATCTGCCAAATCCCAATTGATGACCAATTTTTCTTTTGTTGCCTTGTTTCCTTCTATTGTAATCGCGCATTCCACCCGGCCACGTTGCACCTGTTCCGCGATGCTCTTTTTTAACTTCGCTTCTAAATAGGCGAACACCCGTGGCATCCGGAACACAGTTTCCAAATAGCGGTGGTTCACAGCTTTTAATTCAACGGTTACCTTGAAATTCTCTGATTGCTTCCCTGCTCGCCCGAACCCAGTCATACTTTTTACCATTTCGATCAGCCTCTCGCATTCTAATTTCACCTCTTTATTATAACAAAAATAAGGAAATAAAACACCTAAAAGCGGGAATAGGAAGCAAGTTTTGACGTTCTTGTGGTACAATAAAAGAAAAAAGAGGAGAATAAGACATATGAAGAAAAATATCTTGATTTTTAGTATTGCGTTAGTCGCGATTATTGCACTGGCCTTGGTGCTACGTTTTGCTATTTCTACACCGAAAGAGGATTTTATTGTCAGTGGTGAGAACTATAGTGGGCAGGCGTCATCTGAAATAACCGTTAGCAACGGCGGAAAAGTCATTACTAAGATTCCAGCACTAAAAAACGAAACAACAAAAGAGATAACAATGGAACCCATTGACTTGAAGCCTGGTGGAATAGTTGTTAGCTATGTCGATAAAAATGGCAAAACTCATAATGATATGCAAATTGATATCACACCTGGCGAAACGACAATGAATCATAAGTTGTACCTCAACGTGACAGAGGTAAAAGATGATGGCACAATGATCATCGACTACAGCTACTCTTCGCCAAATGGGGATGAAATCTCTAGTCAATCGAACTAAATAATTTTTTTAAGGGAATGAAACAAACGAATGGCATTTGATACAATGTTTTTAAAAGCAATGACTGAAGAACTGACCGAACAGTGCGAAACTGGGCGGATTATGAAGATACATCAACCGTTTGCGCATGAATTAGTGTTGCATGTTCGGAAAAATCGAGAAAACCAGCGCATTTTGATTTCGGCGCATCCGAGTTACGCGCGCATCCAAATTACGAAGGAAACGATGGAAAACCCTGCGCAGCCGCCAATGTTTTGTATGTTGTTACGGAAATACATGGAGGGCGCGATTATTGAGTCGATTCGCCAAGTTGCGAATGATCGGATTTTGATTTTTGGGATTCGTGGAAAAGACGAGATTGGCGAAACGCGTTTTTGTGATTTATATGTCGAGATTATGGGACGCCACAGTAATGTTGTGCTCGTGGATCGTGAGAAAGAGACGATTGTGGACTGTATTAAGCATGTTTCACCGGCTTTCAATAGCTATCGGACGCTTTTGCCAGGGGCTGCTTATATTTTACCGCCGAGTTCGGATAAGCTTGACCCGTGGACTGTCAGCGAGGAAGATTTATTGGCAAAATTGGATTTCAATGCTGGCAAAATGTCGAAGCAGATTGTTTCCAGTGTCGCTGGATTTAGTCCACTGCTTGCGAATGAAGTGATTGCGCGGGCTGGGTTAGTGAATCGGGAGACATTACCGCAAGCCTTTTTTAGTGTGATAGCGGATTGTGCGAAACCAGCAGAGCCGGTTTTATTTACGAAGAACGAGAAGGAAGATTTCTATTTCATGCGGCTTACGGATGTTGCCGTGACGGCAGAATCGGATTCGCTTGGTGCTTTATTGGACCGGTTTTATGGTGGAAAAGCGACGCGGGACCGGGTGCATCAAATTGCGCATGATTTGGAGCGGTTGCTTGCGAATGAGATTGACCGCGATCGTTTGAAAATGGAGAAATTGGAGCAGACGCTTGTCGATACGGAACGCGCGGATGAATTTCGCGTTTTCGGTGAGTTGTTGACGGCGAACTTGCATTTAGTATCGCGTGGTATGACGGAGATCGAGGTGCAGAATTTCTATGATGAAAACATGGGAACGGTGAAAATCCCGCTTGATATTCGGAAATCGCCGCCGCAAAATGCCCAGTTTTTGTTTAATAAATACCAGAAGTTGAAGAAAGCTGTGAAATTCGTCGAGGAGCAGATGCGCTTGACGGAGCAGGAAATTGCTTATTTGGAGACGGTACAGCAACAGTTGGAGGACGCTTCGCCTGAGGACGTTCAGGAAATCCGGATGGAACTCGCAGAACAAGGCTACATCAAGTATAAGCAGAAAAAAGGAAGCCGGAAGCCGAATCAGAATCCAACGCTTGAGAAATATACGTCGAGTACTGGATTACCAATTCTAGTCGGGAAAAATAATAAGCAAAATGATTATTTGACGAATAAAGTAGCGCGAAATTCCGATTTATGGTTTCACGTGAAGGATTTACCGGGATCGCACGTGGTGATTCAAGACGCGAATCCGGATGATACATCGATTACCGAGGCTGCGATGATCGCGGCGTTCTTCTCTAAAGCTCGGTTGTCTGGGTCCGTTCCAGTGGACGCGACGCTGATTAAGCATGTGAAGAAGCCAAGCGGTGCGAAACCTGGTTATGTGACGTATGATAATCAGACGACTTATTTCGTGACGCCTGATGAGGAAACGGTGAAGGGTTTGCGGAATTAGACTTAAAAAATGGTTGGCATGAGTTTCGAGTTCATGCCAACCATTTTTTTGAGCGATATATTTATTCAGATTTAACTATTTTCCTAATATATTCTGCAGAAATTTGTCCAGGACTGGTTTCTTTCACTACTACTTGAGGATTAAAGTAGATTTCCACCTCGTCCCCCACCATCAAATCTTCTAATTTTATTTTATCACCGTCCTCATTAAAAATATTATCAGAACTCTCTAGCTCGTATTTTCCACCTTGTAAGTTTGATTTTTCACCACTAATTCGATGTAAATTGTCGACTCTCAAATTGGATTCATAAATAATCGCACTATAGATAGCGTTCTCATTATCAGTTTTCATTGATGATGTACTACTGCAAGCACTCAAAAATAATATAACTATACTAAATAGCGAAATATTTATGACTTTTATCTTTTTTCTCATGCCTTGAACCCCGCATTCTTCTCCTTTTATATTTTGTAGCTATTTCGCGCGTTGATATAGTTTTCTTAGTTCTGTTCTTTGTTGATCAGTTAAATCTTTTTTCGGGATATCTTGAATCGCGCCTTCCAGAGCATATAAGAAATGAAGGCAAGCCTCGTCGTCCACTAAGTCCTTGACGAGCAAATAGGCTTTTTCTGTGCCTATCGATTGTAATTCTTCCGCTGATTTTATACCAACAGAATTCAGTTTTTCTTCGTTTATTGCTCCGAGATTTTTCATATCAGATATTTTCACGTTTGTCCTCTCCATTCATGCGCGTGTACTTTATCTCTTTCATTATAGTAAAACAGTGATGAATAATCTACTTTCAGATTGCTCATCACTGTTTGTTTATATATTTCCAATTTCCGCTAAAACCTGTTTTTCAAGGTTTTGCAAACGCACTCTTGCCTCTTCTCCGGTTTCTCCAATACAGCTAAAATAGATTTTGCATTTTGGTTCGGTTCCTGATGGTCGAATGCAGAACCATGAGCCGTCTGTCAGATGGAATTTCAAAACGTCTGATTTTGGTAGGGTTATTTTTTGTTCTGTATGTGTTTGGTAATTGTTCTCTATACTGGCTTTGTAGTCTTTTTTGCTGATGACACCATCGACTATTTTCTCGCGCATCGTTTGCATGATAGTTTGAATTCGCGCGATGCCTTCCTCGCCTTTTGCGGTGATGGTGTGCAAGGATTCTTCGTAGTAGCCGAATTCGTCATAGATGGTCTGCAAGCCTTCGTATAGTGTTTTTCCTTGTAATTGGAAGGATAGCGCGACCTCTGCTGTTAAAAGAGCTGCTTGGATGGCGTCTTTATCGCGGACGAATGGTTTGACGAGGTAGCCGTAGCTTTCTTCGTAGCCAAATAGGAATGTTGCTTCGTTTGCGACTTCCCATTCTGCGATTTTTTCACCGATGAACTTGAATCCGGTTAGCGTATTATAGGTTTTCACGCCATATTTCTGCGCGATTTTTTCGCCTAAGTCGCTTGTCACGATAGTCTTTATGAGCGCGCTGTTTGCCGGAAGATTCGGCTGGGTGACTAAATAATGTAGCAATAGCGCGCCCAACTGATTTCCTGTCAAAATTTGATACGTTCCCTGTTCGTTCTTCACCGCAACGCCAATTCGGTCAGCATCGGGGTCTGTCGCCATCAAAATGTCAGCATCATGACTCGCTTCGATTGCCATCGTGAATGCGGCATGGTCTTCTGGATTCGGTGATGCGACTGTTGGAAACGCACCGTCTGGAATCGCTTGCTCTGCCACAACGCGGACATTCGTGAATCCTGCCTGTGCCAAACCTTGCGTGACGAGCGGTCCACCTGTCCCGTGAAGTGGCGTGTATACGATGGCAAGCTTGGCGCCGTGTTCTTTGGCTAACGCCGGATTCTGCGTCACCGCACGGACTTGCTCTAAATATGCCGCGTCCGCTTCTTCACCAATTCGAACGAGTAAACCGTCTTCGGTTAACGCCGATTCGTCGGCTACAGGAATCGCGAACAAGTCGGAAATTCCCGTCAAATACGCCGTTATTTTATCCGCAACGTCCAGCGTAATCTGGCATCCATCTGCTCCGTAAACTTTAAAGCCGTTGTATTCTGCTGGATTGTGGCTTGCTGTAATCACAATTCCTGCCGCTGCGCCCCATTTTCGAACCATAAACGACAGCTCCGGAGTTGGGCGTAATGCGTCGGATAAATAGACTTTGATTCCCGCTGCACCGAGCACCCGCGCCGCTTCTAGTGCGAATTCTGCCGAAAAATGCCGCGAATCATAGGCAATTGCCACACCCTCCGTTTGAAGCCCTTGCTCTGCGATATGTGCCGCGACACCGCTCGTAACCCAGCGAATCATGTATTTATTGATTCGATTTGTGCCACAACCAAGCTCCCCGCGCATACCGCCTGTGCCGAATTCCAAATAACGATAAAAATGCTCGCGTCTCGTTTTTTCGTCAGATAATTCCGTCATTTCCTGTTGAAGCGCCGCATCGTCCTTCGACGCCGCGCTCCATTTTTGCCAATTCATCGGCTCTCATCCTCCAGCTGTTGCAGAATTTCCGCCAAACTCATCTCGCAACAAGCCATCGACGTATCCGCAACACCGTAGTACATTTTAACAACATCGCCTTCTACGATTGTACCGCAACCAAAAACGACATCGCCGAAAAAGCCATTTTTCTCATAGTCCGCTTCTGGTTCTAAAATCGGCGTTTCCGTCCGCGCCAGAACTTTCATCGGATCATTCAAATCGAGTAGGACCGCTCCCATACAATAGCGATGTTCTTTCGTCGCGCCATGATATAGCTCCAGCCAACCTTTTTCCGTCTTAATCGGCACGGCACCTCCACCGATTCGACCGCTATCCCAATAACCATCACGAATGCCGAGCAAATGACGGTGATCGCCCCAACTATGTAAATCAGGTGAAGACGCAATCCAAATATCCAAATTTCCAATACTCTTCAAACTCGGACGGTGTAACGCGTAGTATTTCCCATTCACTTTTTCAGGAAAAATCAGCACATCTTTATTTTCTGGTGCAAAAATGTTTCCTTCGTACTCATAGCTCACAAAGTCCTTCGTCGAAATCATCGCGTCAGCAACGCCCATCTCGGAAACCGCGCTGAAATTCACATAATAAACGTCGCCGATTTGCGTCACACGAGCATCTTCAATACCGAACGTTTGGTATTCGTTAAATGGGTATAAAAACGGTTTTTCATCGACCGTAAAGTTATGTCCATCCTTACTTCTCGCAATGCGAATGTAGGAAAGTGACGTCAAATAGGCGAAACCTTCCATCTTGTCTTTCGTCCGAATCATCCGCGGATCTTCAAAATCATACGTCGGATCATCCAAACGAAACTCCAAAATATCCAATTGCTTCGTTTCCACATTGAAAACAGGTGCCTTCACAATATTTGGATCTTCACTGATTGGCTTCTCTGCCACACGTAAAAGCAACAACGTCTCGTCTTTATATTGCGCAACACCCGCATTAAACGCGCCTAATACTTCAAAATCTGGACGATGCGGTGCCACATCAGCCGGTGTAATTAATGGATTTTCCTCATAACGATAAATATTCATAATTCCCAGTCTCCCTATCCTTCAAATTTCACAAACGGATCACGAATCGTTCGTTTCTGCGCATCCGCGTCGCTTATTCCTACATATAAATCAGCTGTTCCAGAAGCATTTCGAATCAATCCACCACTGAAAACAACATCTTCCAAATCAGGTCGCTTGCTCGGTCCCATCAGAAAATCCGCCCGTTCCGCGATAATTTCCATCGGTGCCACAAACGTCGCGCTCATCGGATCAATCACACAAATAGCCGCGTAATAATGCCGATCACCGGCCGCATCAAAATTAGCAATATGACTGAGCACGCCTAATTTGCCATTTTTCAAAAGATGCATCTCATTCGCGCCGCCCCATTCATCCTCCGCAAAATGTGGTGGTAAAAGCGGTGCATTTTCAACCAAAGCCACCGTCAAATCTGCTAATTTCTGAATCAGACAAAAACCAATTTTGCCACGCCCACCTTTTTCACCTTGCGGACGCGTCAAAACTGCAATCTCGCCACTTGGCAACTGCTTCAATCGCAAGTCCTTCATCCCAACTGGGCCTTCAAAAAACAACGCCAAATCAGCAATTCCCTTCCCACGATACAAACAAGTCCGCCACGCCAATTTTTCAGGGTCAGCCTCACTCGGGAAAACTTCCACACCACCGATTATCAAATCCCCATCAATCCGTGTCATAAATGGGTCTTGCAGCGCCAATTTTGGCATATTCGCAAGTAGTACCCACGCCAAATCCTGTTTTTCGAAAAAGCCGATTTCCGCCATTTCGCTGTCACGCGCTTCGATTCGCCCAGCAATCACTTCTTTGCCATCCACAACAAACGGCGCCGTAATGTTGTACACATCCTTGTCACCAGCGCCAACAAACGCCAAACGTTCCACTTTCGTAGGCTCATTCCCCACTCGATATTCCTTCAATAAAACCGCAATCTCGTTCATAATAAACTCCTTTATCTCTTAAAAATTACCGCTGCAAACGCTGGCAAACTAATTATTTCCGCGTCCACAACCACATCCATATTCGCCAAAACAAGCGTCAAATTGCCCCACTTGTTCTCTATCTCACGTGCTTCCCCGAAATTGAGGCACACCAGATGCTCACCGCGAACATACGTCAAGAGCTCATCAGCCACCTCAAAATCACGATATCCCGGCTCACAAAAATCCGCCGTTTTTCGCAAAGCAATCAGCGCTTGATAAAAAGCAAACATCCGCTTCCCGCGCGCAAAGTCAGGCGTCACTTCACCAATCCAGGCCTCCGCTTTATCTGAGAACCCTTCCGGCCAAGTCATCGGCGCCCTCGCCTTATCCCGCGTCTTCTCCTGCGCCGCAAGTAGCGCCTCCTGCTCCGACTTCCCGTCCTGCAAAGCCAGCTCATACGCGTACACGCCCTGCACATCTCGCATCTCGCGCATCGACTCCGGCACAAAATCCGTCATCCCAATCTCCTCGCCAAAATACACAAAAGGAACACCGTGTGCCGTCAACATAAGCATCGCAAGCAACTGCGCCACATCCTCGCGCCCGTCCGCCAACCGATTCCACGACCGACTCATATCATGACTCCCGAAAAACAACGTCGGCATCCGGCCATCCGCGTATACCTGCTGCATTCGCGCAAGCTCCGCAACAATCCCGTCACGACTCGCCACACTGCCAAAATTAAAGTTAAACGTCACATCCAGGCCGTCAAGCCCCGCGTACTTTTCAATCTCCGCCAAGTTATCCGAACTAATCTCGCCAACCGTAAAATAATCGCCACGCGCACGAATCCGCGTCCCAATTTCGCCCATTTTAGCCATCATGCCCGGCTGATCCTTATCAAAAATATGCTGCTGACAGCCATCCTCCACCGGATTATTCGTAAAGTCCCGAGTCAACGTCAAATTATTAATCACATCGAGCCGAAAGCCGTCCAATCCCTTATCCAACCAGAAATCGAACACCTTCCAAATCTCCTGCTGCACGTCCGGATTAGCCCAATTCAAATCGACCTGTTCTTTCGCGAAACTGTGGTAATAATATTGTTTCGTCACGTCATCCCATTCCCAAGCCGAACCTCCGAAAAACGATTCCCAATTATTCGGAGCATCACGCCATACGAACCAATCACGCTTCGCATTCGTTCTCGAACTTCGCGATTCCACAAACCACGCATGCTCCGTCGACACATGATTCACAACCATATCCGCAATCACCCGAATCCCGTGCCGATGCGCACAAGCGACAAACTCCTCCAAGTCCGCCATCGTACCATAATCCGGATCCACCGCGTAATAATCACTCACATCATAGCCATTATCCACTTTCGGAGACGGGTAAAATGGCGTCAACCAAATGCCACCAACACCAAGCTCAGCCAAATAAGGCACTTTTTCAAGTAATCCCTTAAAATCGCCAATCCCGTCCCCGTTACCATCCTTAAATGACGGCATATAAATCTCATAAAAAACCGTTTCCTGCCACCATTTCAACATCGTTCAAAACTCCTTATTTCAGTGTAAACTGCATGCCCTCTTGGAATTTTTTCGAGAAGAAGAGGAACAGAATAATCAGCGGTAAAGTCAGCACAACCGACGCCGCGTACATCGGACCTGGATACGTTGCATACGGTCCAAACATTTGCGATATCAATACGTTCAGCGTTACCGTACTATCACTTTTCGTCACGATTAAATCCCATAACAGGTTCGTCCAGCGGTCCGTGAACAGGAACAAGAAGATAACCGTACTAATCGATTTTGACATTGGTAAAACAACGCGGAACAAAATTTTCAAATCGCTCGCCCCGTCCAATTTCGCCGCCTCAATCAACGTATCCGGAATCGCCTTGAAAAAGTTCGTGTACATAAAGATCGCCCACATACTCATCATCGTTGGAATAATCATCCCAGCGTACGTATCGAGCAAACCAACATTCGTAATCATTAAAAATTGCGGAATCAATAAAATAATCGCTGGGAAAAACATTTGGAACAAAATCACGTTATTCACGAACATTTTCCCTTTAAATTTCACTTTTGCAAGTGCGTAACCAACCATAATCGCGAATAATAACATGAGTCCCGTCGCAATCGTCGCCACAATAATCGTATTAACAAACGCTTGAATCCAAGGTGCCGGAGCCGATATCGCAGCATCTCCGAACAACCAACTCCAAGAACGCGTCGTGAATTCAGTTGGAATCAATTTCCGATCGACTTGATCCCATGCCGCAAACGAGTTGAGTACGAGATAAATAAACGGATAAATCATGACTAATAGAATCAATGTGGTTAACGTATAGCGAACCGTCATGCCCCACTTACTTTTACGACCAACCATTTCTCTCGCCCCATTTCTCTAGTCCTTTTTTAATAACACCAATCGATGCAAACGTCACAACGGCCGCCACAAGCGAGATTGCTGAAGCATAACCTGATTTCAAGTTTACAAAGGCTTGGTTATAAATCTCCATTTGCCACGTATTTGTCGCAAAGTTCGGCCCACCGCCAGTTAGCTGGTAAACCTCTGTGAATATCCCGAAACTCACGCCTACGGCCAAAACAATCACCGTGAAAAGCGCAGGATACATCATCGGAATCGTAATTTTCCAGAATGTGCGGAACCGGCCCGAGCCATCCATCGCCGCCGCCTCATAGATTTCTTCGTTAATACTAGATAATCCTGATATCAAAATCAGTGCGTAATACCCTGACATTTTCCAAGCAATCATCAGTGAAATAACGAATAATGAAGTCATCGGCGTTCCTAACCAATCAATATTTAAGCCAAAATTGTCACGAAAAAAGATGTTTAGCGGACTGTTATAAGATAGCAAACCTTTCACGATCAAAGACGTAACAACGCCTGATGACAGATAAGGTAGGAAAAAAGCAACTAAGTATAACCCTTTGAATTTCGGTAACCCGTTCACAAGTACCGCAACGACCATCGACATAATAATCGCGAGTGGTACGAATACAATCAAGAACTTATATGTCACCCAAAACGATGCTTTCACCGCTGGGCTTGCAATTGCCTTTGTGAAATTATCCAGCCCGACAAAATTAATATCAGGACTCATCATGTTCCAATCCGTTACGGACAGCCAAATCGCCCAAACGAGTGGGATTAGAAAGAAGATAATTGTGAAGATAACATAGGGGCTGGTGAAAGACCAGCCCAATTTATTGTTCAGCTTCTTCATTTCTGAAGCACCTCATCCTCAGCTTTCTTCATGTCGTTCCAAGCTTTCGCAGGTTTCTTCTCACCACGAACGACTGGATTCCATGCTTGTTCACCGATGATTTGTTGAATGTCATTGTAGTCAGCGTTATCCATCGCTGGAATCGCGTATGGTACGTTTTCTGCATATACTTTTAGCGCTGGATTTGCTTTGAAGAATTCAGTGAATGTTGCATTTTGCGTCGCATCATCACGCGCTGGAATTAAGTTTGTTGTTTCTAAGAATTTCAAGTCATTTTTATCGTTGCTGTAAACGAAATCTAGGAATTTAACCGCAGCTTTTTTCTCCGCATCTTTTGCTTGTGCGTAGAACACGATTCCTTTTGCATCTGAATACGTATTTACATTTTCAGCATCTTTTAAAGCATCTGGAACTGGCGGTGTCGTAACCGTGTATGTTTCGCCATTTTTTAGCTCTGGGAATTTCTCTGCCCAGTTCGGGAATGACCATGGTCCAAGATCAGCCATGATGCTCGTTCCTGTTTCGAATGGATCTGTTGCTTGTCCTGCTAATAGAAGGTCATTTTTTTGTAGCTCAGACATGAATGTAAGCATTTCTTTTCCAGCTTTGTCATCCGCTACAAATTTGCCATCTTTTACAAATGGATTCCCTTTTGAAGCCGCATTATAAAGCGGGAAGAAGTCAAACCAACGCATCCAAGCTGTCGGATCCGCCAAGTCTGCTTTTGCCCAAATCACTTTGTCGGGATATTTCGCTTTTAGTTTTTTACCAGCAGCAAGCACATCACTATATGTTTTTGGCGTTTCATTCACACCAATTTCTTTCAAAATATCAGTACGCCATGCGAAAAGAATCGGGTTAGAGTAAACTGGGAACACATATTGGTTACCATCCGAGAATTTCCAAGCGTCAAGACTATCGGTCATTTTACGTTTTTCAGCTACTTCTTTCATGCCGTCGATTTCATTGATTGGCACGATTGCTTTACTATCCGCGAGTTGTGCGGCGAAGCTACGATTTATATTTTCCGAAATAGTTGGTGCTGTTTTCGACGCGATGGCCGCTTGCACCGTTGCTTCAGAAGATGGACTTTCTTTCATTTGTGATACTTCGATTTTAATATCTGGATTTTCTTTCTCAAAAGCTGTTGCCATTTCTCCCCAAAACTTCATTTGTGTTGGATTTGGCGCGGCCCAAAAAGTTACCTTCGTCTTGCCATCAGCCGACGCGTCATCCTTACTTCCCGAACCACATCCCGCTAGCAAACTCCCTACCATTGCTACGGATAAAACAGAAAACACCACTTTTTTTAATTTCATCTTTCATGTCCTCCTAGTTAGATCATATTGTAATTTTGTAAGCGCTTGAATTACAATTACATTATTGCATTACATTTTTGTAATGTCAACAATTACTTTTCAGAATTAAGTGCATTATAATACTTAAATAGCAATAATGGCGGTATTTACAATTACATTACAAATAGAATTACTTTTCAATTGCTTTCTGTCGCTAATACTCTTATAATGAAATGAGAGAAAGTCCCATCTAGGAGGAAAATGAATGAAAAAAGTCACAATGCAAGATATCGCGGACGCTTTGCAGATTTCAAAAAACTCGGTATCGCAAGCCTTAGGGAATAAGAACGGCGTTGGCGAGCAAACAAAGCGGCTCGTTTTACAAAAAGCAGATGAAATGGGCTACCAATACAAAAAAGACGTGGTTTACACGCCTACCGATAATCAATTCGCGCTTGTTGCGACGGAATTCGCCTTATCACAAAAAAGTTTTTTTGGTGAAATTTGTTTGAGTTTGGAGCAGGAAATGACAGCGCGAGGCTTTTATTTAACAACGCTTGCGGTGGGACCAGAAGCTATCGCTACGAACCGTTTGCCACGTGAATTAGAAGAGAAAAATTGGCGGGGAATTTTTATATTATCGCATATTAGTGATGTTTTTGTGAAGCAGATTTTGGAATTGGGCGTACCGACTGTGATGATTGACCACCACGATCCACATTTGGGGACGGATACGATTTTGTCGCAGAATAAAGATGGTGCTTTTGTGGCTGTGGAACATTTGATAACGCTTGGGCACGAACGGATTGGCTTTGTTGGCGATGTTGATTTTTCGCCGAGTTATGAAGAGCGTTTTGAAGGATATTGCAAGGCGATGCGGCATTATCAGTTGCCAGTGAATTCGCACTATACGATTACGAGTATAAAAGAGGAGCAGGCCGCGTTGTTTCAGGCGTTGGAAGGCTTGGAGGAATGGCCGAGCGCATGGTTTTGCGTGAACTCAGGGCTAGGATTTATTTTGAATTCATATTTTCAGTCGAAGGGATTTGCGATTCCAGAACAGGTGTCGATTGTGTGTTTTGATAACACGGAATTCGCGATTTTGGCACAGCCACCACTGACGACGATGTGCACAGACTTGCGGTTTATGGGGAGAAAAGCCGCAGAGACGATGGAATGGCGATTGCGAAATCCGAGTGCACCGATTGTGAATGTGGCGATTGGGACGGAGTTGGTTTTGAGGGAGTCGACTGGGAGATTAATTTGAAAATAGAGAAGAAATCTCTTTCAAAAAAGGGACTTCTTCTCTATTTTTTATTTCCCCCACTTCTCGGGATCTTTATTCCACTCTTTCAACGTTGCCATGTCACCTTCAGATACGTAACCTTCATCCAGCGCGACCTCAAGCAGTGTTTCATAATTCGTAAGCGCCGCAACTTCCACATTCGCTGCGCCAAGCAATGTTTTTCCTTTTTCTAATCCGTATGTAAAAATAGCGGCGATTCCCAGGACTTCGCATCCGGCTTCGCGCAAGGCTTCCACAGCTGTAATCGAACTCCCACCAGTCGAAATCAAGTCTTCAATCACGACTACTTTTTGGCCTTTCGCGATTGGACCTTCGATTTGGTTACCTTTGCCGTGTTCTTTCGCTTTGGAACGGACGTAAACCATTGGCAGGTCTAGAATATCGCTTGCCCACGCCGCATGCGGGATACCAGCTGTTGCGGTTCCTGCTAGTACTTCCACATCAGGAAATGCGGTTTTGATTTTTTCTGCGAGTGCTTTTGCGATGAACTGACGGGTTTTCGGGAATCCTAATGTTAGGCGATTATCGCAGTAGATTGGCGATTTGATGCCGGATGCCCATGTGAATGGATCGTTTGGTTGGAGGAATACGGCTTTTATTTTCAGTAATTGTTCGGCTACTTGTTTTTCGGTTGTCATTTGTTCCACTCCTTTAGAATCGTTTCGTATGCTTGATATGGGTCACTTGCTTTCGTGATGGATCTGCCGACAACGATTGCAGTTGCGCCAATTTCGCGGGCTTGATGTGGGGTTACGACGCGTTTTTGATCATCCTTCGTATCAGTGTCTAAGCGGATTCCTGGTGTCACACGTAAGAATTCGGGACGGGTGATTTCTTTAATTTTGCCAGCTTCAAGCGCGGAACAGACGACACCATCGAGGCCTGCTTCATTCGCCAAGTTGCTGTAGTGCAAGACGGAATCCATTAGACTTGCTTGGATGAGTTGATCGGACTGCATTTCGGCTTCACTGGTACTTGTTAATTGCGTAACAGCGATAAGGCGCGGACGGCGAGAGGAGCTGGAGCCGATTTCGAGACCTTCAAGCGCGGCTTCCATCATCGCACGACCTCCTGCTGCGTGTACGTTGACCATATCGACGCCCATGCGAGCGAGGCCAATCATCGCGCTTTTGACGGTATTCGGAATATCATGCAATTTTAGATCGAGAAAAATTTCGTGACCTTCGTGTTTGAGGCGCTCGACTAAGTGCGGGCCTTCTAAGTAGAAAAGTTCCATGCCGACCTTGACGGACAGCGTGTCTCCTTTTGGAAATCGTTTTAAAAATGCTTCAACTTGACCGTATGAGGCGAAATCGAGCGCGATAATTGGTTTTGTCATGCGTTTGTTCTCTCCTTTTTTAAGTCGGCTAAAGACGTGATTCCTAGTTCATCCATGCGCGCTGGCAGGGCATCGATTAGGTTCGGACAAATATATGGCTCGGTAAAATTGAGCGTGCCTACTGCGACGGCATCTGCGCCTGCGATTAGGAACTCGAGGACGTCATCTACGGTTTGGACGCCTCCCATGCCGATGATCGGAATGTTGGAAACGGCGCGGACTTGGTGAATCAGGCGAATCGCAACGGGCTTGATGGATGGTCCTGATAAGCCGCCAGTGCCATTTGCCAAAATTGGTTTGCGTGTTTTGAGATCGAGACGCATGCCTAGAAGTGTGTTAATCATTGTGAGTCCATCGGCACCTGCTTCTTCGATCGCCTTCGCAATGGGGACGATGTCGGTTACGTTTGGCGAGAGCTTCACGTAGATTGGAACGCTCGCCACAGCTTTGACGGCTTTCGTGAGTTGGTAGGCGACTTCTGGATCGGTACCGAATGCGATGCCGCCATGCTTCACGTTGGGACACGAAATATTGAGTTCGATTGCCTTCACGTTTGGTGCATCACCGATTCGCGCGCAAACTTTGACGTAATCTTCTTCGGAGGCGCCGGCCACATTTGCGATAATTGGCGTGTCAAAGCGCTCTAGCCATGGCATTTCGTTCGCCATCACATGATCGAGTCCTGGATTTTGAAGGCCAATCGCGTTCAGCATGCCGGATGGTGTTTCGGCCACACGTGGCGTTGCATTACCGTAACGCGGTTCTGGCGTCACCGCTTTTGCCATGATTGCTCCGAGTTTGTTCAAATCGTAAAACTTGCTGTATTCTTTGCCGAATCCGAAACAACCGGACGCGGGCATGATTGGATTTTTCAAAGATAAGCCTGGAATTTCAACGGCTAAACGGTTCATATGACTACCTCCCCAGCTCGGAAAACCGGGCCTTCATCGCATGCTTTATAGCTTTTCGTCGGATCATCGGTGCGCTGACAAACACAGGCGTAACAAGCCCCGACGCCACACGCCATCCGTTCTTCTAGCGATAAAAACGTCCGCTTATTCGCAAATCGTTCGGAAACAACGCGCAACATCGCAGTTGGCCCACAGCTGTAAACCGTATCTGGCGCAAAATCAAGCGCATCGGTCACCGTCGTTACAAAACCTTGCGTGCCTCGCGTTCCGTCCACCGTCGCAACAAAACAATCTCCCAGTTTTCCCATTTCTTTTTCATAAAAAACATCTTTCGCCGAGCTAAAACCTAAGACAAATGTCACGGTCGACCCTTGCGCTACCAGATCTTTTCCGAGCTGGTAAAGCGGCGGAACCCCAATTCCACCACCGATTAATAAGGCATGTTCGCCAGGCTTCGTTTCCGTCGGCGCGAAGCCATTTCCAAGCGGGGCAATGACATCCATCACGTCACCGCTCACCAGTTTCGCAAAATCCGCCGTCCCTTCCCCGTCCACGCGGTACAATAACGTACACTGCGCCGCCTCCTTATCAATCGCACAAATACTAATCGGGCGTCGCAAAAGCAAATCCGCTCGCCGAGGTTTGAGCTGCATAAACTGCCCCGGATTCATCTCCAGCACAATATCCCCTTTTAAAACCAGCTCAAACACCCGATCCGCGATTAACTTTTGACTGACTACTTCCATCTTTGTTTGCCTCACGTTCTCCACCCCGTTCTCTTAAACTGTTTCGATCACTCTAGCAGGTTGCATAGCTTCCATTTCAAACGACCGTGATTCAAGCACCCGCAAAATTGCTTCTGCTGTATCTAGCGATGTACAAACTGGTACACCGTTTTCGACTGATTCCCGACGAATTTGGAAACCATCACGCTCTGGTTGTTTTCCAGTCGTTAATGTATTTACAACAAGCGTTACCTGCCCATTGCGAATGTAATCCACGAGCGTTTCCTGGTTTTCGCCGATTTTCTTCACTTTGGAAACTGGAATGCCCTGCTCTTCTAAAACAAGCGCCGTTCCAGATGTCGCCATAATCGTGAAGCCGATATTTTTGAAGCGTTGCGCCAGTGCCGTCGCTTCTGCCTTATCACGATCCGCTACCGTCAATAATACCGTTCCATAATCGAGCATTTTCACACCACTTGCCACAAAACCTTTATACAGCGCCTTTTCAAGCGTACGATCTTTCCCCATGACTTCTCCGGTTGACTTCATTTCAGGGCCAAGCGAGGTGTCGACGCTACGCAATTTCGCAAACGAGAACACCGGTACTTTGACAAAAATCTCTTGTTTCTCTGGCGCCAAACCTTCTTTATAGCCAAGTTCCAACAACGTTTTTCCTAAAATGACTTTCGTCGCCACATTCGCCATCGGGATGTCGGTAATTTTGCTCAAGAAAGGTGCAGTACGGCTTGACCTCGGATTGACTTCAATCACGAAAACCTCTTCATCCGCCACAACGTACTGGATGTTCAGCATGCCGATGATGTTCAGACCTTTCGCAAGTCGCGTCGTGTAGTCAACGATCAAATCCTTGACATGTTGCGACAAACTTTGCGCAGGATAAACCGCAATCGAGTCACCTGAATGGACGCCCGCACGTTCGATATGTTCCATAATACCTGGAATCACAACGTTCACACCGTCACTAATCGCATCCACTTCCACTTCCTGTCCTTGGACGTAACGATCGACAAGCACCGGGTGTTTCGGATTCACTTTTACCGCATTGTTCATGTAATAACGCAGCGCTTCTTCCGATTCCACGATTTCCATGGCACGACCGCCGAGCACGTAGGATGGGCGCACCAAGACTGGGTAGCCAATATTCGTCGCGACTGCAATCGCCTCATCAATCGACGTCGCTGTTTTTCCAGCAGGTTGCGGAATGCCAAGCTCCACAAGCGCTTTTTCAAACTTATCACGGTTCTCCGCACGATCGATGTCTTCGAGCGATGTCCCAAGAATTTTCACGCCGCGTTCTGCCAAACCATCCGCCAAATTGATTGCCGTTTGTCCACCGAACTGTACAACAACGCCTAGCGGTTTTTCGAGTTCAATCACGTGCATCACATCTTCTAGCGTCAGCGGCTCAAAGTACAACTTGTCGGAAATACTGAAATCCGTCGATACTGTTTCCGGGTTATTATTGATGATAATCGCTTCATATCCCGCTTGCTGAATCGCCCAAACCGAATGCACCGTCGCATAATCAAACTCAACACCTTGTCCAATGCGAATCGGCCCGGAACCTAGCACAATCACACTTTCCTTCTCCGTGCGAATCGATTCATTTTCATCCTCGTAACTGCTGTAGAAGTATGGCGTGCTCGACTCGAATTCCGCCGCACACGTATCTACCATTTTGTAAACCGGAATAATTCCCGCTTCTTTACGAATATCGTACACTTCAAAAGTCGTCATATCCCAAAGTTTCGCGATGGCTCCGTCACTGAAACCGTTCCGCTTCGCCGCGCGTAATACTTCCAAATCCCCAACATTCGCCGCGATTTCTGACTCTTGTTTGATAATTTTCTCCAATTTATACAAGAAGAACAAGTCGATCTTCGTTTTCGCATGTAAATCCTCAATCGTCCAGCCTTTACGGAGCGCCGCGGCTAAGAAGAATAACCGATCATCTTCAGGGAAGCAAATTTTACGTTCCAATTCTTCCAAACTCGCATTCTCCGCCTCATCCAAATACAGATGCGTCGTCCCAATCTCAAGCGACCGAACCGCCTTCAAAAGTGACTCCTCCAAATTCCGACCAATCGCCATGACCTCGCCAGTCGCCTTCATTTGCGTACCTAAACGACGATCCGCTTTTTCAAATTTATCAAAAGCAAAGCGTGGAATTTTCGATACAACATAGTCAAGCGCTGGTTCAAAATGCGCATACGTTGTTCCCGTTACAGGATTCTTCATCTCATCTAGCGTCAAGCCCACCGCAATTTTCGCAGCGAGTTTCGCAATCGGATAACCCGTTGCCTTCGATGCTAGCGCCGACGAACGACTCACACGCGGATTTACTTCAATCACAAAATACTCGTAACTATCCGGATCAATCGCGAGCTGCACGTTACAGCCACCCTCGATTTCAAGCGCGCGGATAATTTTCAGCGACACATCACGAAGCATTTGATATTCGCGATCCGAGAGCGTCTGACTCGGCGCCACAACAATCGAATCCCCCGTATGAATCCCGACCGGATCGATATTCTCCATGTTACAAACGACCATCGCGTTATCATTCGCATCGCGCATTACTTCATACTCAACCTCTTTAAAACCAGCGATACTGCGCTCTAGCAAACATTGCGTCACCGGGCTAAGCTTCAAACCACTCGCCACAATCTCCGCCAAATCCGCGTCATTCAAGCAAATCCCGCCGCCAGAACCACCGAGCGTATAAGCTGGGCGCACAATCACCGGGTAGCCAATTTTTGCAACGAAATTCTTCGCCTCATCCAAGCTATGAATAATGTCACTTTCAGGAACCGGCTCATTCAGCTCATGCATCAAATCACGAAACGCCTCGCGATCCTCCGCCTTCTTAATCGCCACCAAATCCGTGCCCAGAACTTCCACACCGCACTCTTCCAAAATGCCAGCTTCGGCAAGCTCCATCGCCATGTTCAGACCAGTCTGACCACCAAGCGTTGGCAAAATTGCATCCGGGCGTTCCTTCCGAATAATCCGCGATACAAAATCAAGCGTAATCGGCTCAATATAAACCTTATCCGCCATCTCCACATCCGTCATAATCGTCGCCGGGTTCGAGTTCACAAGCACAACCCGGTACCCTTCCTCTTTCAAACTCAGACACGCTTGCGTCCCCGCATAGTCAAACTCCGCTGCTTGTCCGATGACAATAGGGCCAGAACCAATTACTAAAATAGTTTGAATATCCTCACGTTTAGGCATTTTGTTCCGCTCCCTCCTTCTCCATCATTGCTATAAATTGGTCAAACAAATAATTCACGTCACTCGGACCAGGATTCGCTTCTGGATGGTACTGCACCGTATACGCCGGAAACTCCTTGTGCGCCAAACCTTCTACCGTTCCATCGTTCAATTCAACATGCGTCACCACGATGTCTTTCCCAGTTAGCGAATCCGCATCCACCGCATAGCCATGGTTTTGCGCCGTAAAATCAACACGCCCCGTCGCCAGCTCCTTCACAGGATGGTTCGCCCCGCGATGTCCAAATTTCAGTTTAAACGTATCCGCCCCATTTGCTAAAGCGAAAAGCTGATGTCCTAGGCAAATCCCGAACAGCGGCACCTTCCCTTGCAAACCGCGAATCATCGTGATCGCTTCCGGCACGTCTTTCGGGTCCCCAGGTCCATTCGAAAGCATCACGCCATCTGGATGCATCGCTAGAATCTCCTCGGCCGTCGTATTATAAGGCACGACTGTAATATCGCAATCACGTCTATTCAACTCGCGCATAATGCTACTTTTCACGCCATAATCTACCAACACAACTCGCTTGCCTTCCCCCGGATTCGTAAATGCTTTCGAACAAGAAACTTCGCGTACTTGATCCACCGGTAAGCGCACCGAACGCAGATGATGCAATAAATCTTCCCGATTCGCCTTTTCCGGAGCCAAAATTCCTTTTAGCGTCCCTTCCTTGCGAATAATCTTCGTCAATTTCCGCGTATCAATTCCCGCAATCCCAGGAATATCTTTTTCCTTCAAAAACTGATCCAGCGTCAATTGGTTGCGCCAGTTCGAAGCAAATTCTGCCGCTTCACGCACCACCACACCTTTTACAGCTGGGTGAATCGATTCAAAGTCGTCACGATTCACGCCATAATTCCCAACGAGCGGATATGTAAACGTGATGATTTGCCCGTAATAACTCGGATCCGTAATTGTTTCCTGATACCCCGTCATGCCTGTATTAAAAACAACTTCCCCAATCGTTTCGCGGTCACTGCCAATTGCCTCACCGATAAAAAAGTTTCCATCTTCCAACATCAAAATCCGTTTCGCCATGCGTTATTCCACCCCTTCTTCAAAAACAAGCGTTCCTGCCGCAAACGTCGCCACAGGCCAACCAACACAGTTCCAACCAGTAAACGGCGTATTTCTACCTTTTGATGCAAAATTTTCTGGATTAATCTCGGCTTCTTTTTCCAAATCAATGACCGTCACGTCCGCGATACCGCCAATTTCAAGCACACCGTACGGAAGATTAAAGCATGCCGCTGGTTTCACCGTCATCCAATCGATCAATTGTTTCAGCGTCCACTCACCTGTTTTCACAAAATGCGTGTAAAGTAGCGGGAAGGCCGTCTCCAAACCAACGATTCCAAACATCGCTTTTTCCATTGGCACGTTCTTTTCCTCCGCCGAATGTGGCGCATGATCCGTCGCGATAAAATCAATCGTCCCGTCAAGCAAACCTTCTAGTAGCGCCGCATGATCCTCTTTCGCACGCAATGGCGGGTTCATTTTCCAGTTCCCATCATTACCCGGAATATCCGTCTCATTTAGAATCAAATGATGCGGTGAAACCTCCGCTGTCACACGAATCCCAGCCAGTTTCGCATCACGAACCGCACGAACCGATTCCTTCGTCGAAATGTGGCAAACGTGATAATGACAGTTCGCCGCCTCAGCAAGCAACACATCGCGTGCAATTTGAACCGACTCCGCAATATTTGGAATCCCTGCCAAGCCTTGCTCCGCCGCAAAAATCCCATCATGCACGACCCCGCCATATACAAGCGAATTATCCTCACAATGCGCCACAATCGCCATGTCTAGCGCCGCCGCTTCCTTCATCGCCTCATACATCATGCCCGCCGTCTGCACACCCACACCATCATCCGTGAACGCGAACGCGCCAGCCGTTTTCAGAGCCGCAAAGTCCACCAACTCGTCACCCTTCAAACTCGACGTAATCGAAGCGTATGGCAACACGCGAACCGCCGCTGTTTCCTTAATCCGATCCACAACCTGCGTCATCACTTCCGCCGTATCCGGCACCGGCTTCGTATTCGGCATCGCACAAACCGTCGTGTACCCACCACGAGCCGCAGCAGCCGTCCCAGTCGCAATCGTCTCCTTATGTTCCCCACCTGGTTCCCGTAAATGCACGTGCACATCCACAAGTCCCGGTGCTATCAATTTTCCAGCCACATCAATCACTTTTGCGTTCTCGTTTTCAATCCCGTCACCAATCGCCGTCACGCGACCGTCCTCAATCGCCACGTCCTTCATAACCAAATCCCCAGTTTCCGTCAACACTTTTCCATTTTTCAATACGTACATGTCGTCACCCTCGTTTCTTTATCTTGGCAAACTGCCTCTAAAATAGCCATCCGAATATATACACCATTCGTCATCTGTTCCACAATTCGCGATTTCTCGCATTCCACCAAACTATCCGCAATCTCCACATCCCGATTCACAGGACTCGGATGCATGATAATCGCGCGTTCCTTCATCAGTGCCGCCCGCTCTTCCGTCAAACCATACTTCTCGTGATAATCCGATTTCGTAAAACTAAGCAACCCATCATGACGCTCCTCCTGCACACGCAAAAGCATAATCACGTCCATCTGCTCCACCAAATCATCCATCGGCATATACGTCCCAAGCTCCGAACAACTCTCACGCATCCACTCCGGCGGCCCTGCGAAAAACACCTCCGCACCAAGACGTTTCAGCGCCTGCATGTTCGAATTCGCCACCCGACTATGCACGATATCCCCAACAATCGCGACCTTCAAGCCCTTAAAACCGCCAAACTCTTCCTTGATTGTGAACAAGTCCAAAAGTGACTGACTCGGATGTTGCCCACAGCCATCTCCACCATTCACAACCGCAATCCCTAATTTGCGAAGTGGCTCATAATACTCCTCATCCGAATGCCGGATAACCGCCACATCCACGCCAAT
Source organism: Paenilisteria rustica (assembly GCF_013820765.1). GTDB lineage: Bacteria > Bacillota > Bacilli > Lactobacillales > Listeriaceae > Listeria_A > Listeria_A rustica. Next base: position 370,612 of record NZ_JABJVM010000001.1, on the reverse strand, counting down.
TGCCTGCATGGTAAGCGCCGTATCGTATAACGTTTCCCCTTTTGTCACACTCGATTTAGAAGGATCAAACGAAAGAACATCGATGCCAAGCTTCTTCTCCGCCATTTCAAAACTATTATGCGTTCGCGTGCTTGCCTCAAAAAACATATTCACCGCATACATTTGCTTTTTCGGAGTCCAAATTTCTCCTTGTTTGAAACGCCCAGCTTGGTCTAATAACTCACCAATTTCTGCTACAGAAAGCTCTTCCATCGACACTAAATCCTTCATTCGAACCGCCACCTTTTCTAAAAATTAGATACTATTTATAGGAAAACCTCCAAAATTGCGCTTTTAGAGGTTTTCGTAGATGTTATTATTTTGCAGTATGTTTTTCAGGTATAACAAGGTTTAAAATAATCCCAATTAACGCCGCCATCGCCATTCCTGAAAGTTGGAACGCACCGATGTTTATCATCAAACCACCGATTCCGACAACCAGGACAACCGACGCGATAATCATATTGCGATTCACGCTAAGGTCAACCCGACTCTCAATCATCATCCGCAAACCACTCGTTGCGATAACTCCGAACAAGAGTAAGGAAATCCCGCCAAGCACTGCTGTTGGTACCGATGTAATCACCGCATTCACGTATCCGATGAAGCCGAACGCGATGGCAAACACCGCCGCACCACCGATAACGAACACACTATACACTTTCGTAATCGCCAGCACCCCGATGTTCTCACCGTAAGTCGTCACAGGCGGTCCACCAATGAGCGAAGCAATGATCGACGCCGTCCCATCCGCCGCAAGCGAACGATGCAAACCCGGATCTTTAAAAAAGTTACGATTCGTAATTCTATTCAAAAGCAACTGATGCCCCATATGCTCCGCCATCGTTACAAAAGCAAGCGGCGCCATCGAAAGCACAACCGTCAGCGTCACGACCGGATCCATGTTCACAAACGGAATCGTGAAATCCGGTACTTGGAACAAACTCGCATTTTGAATCAATGTATAATCAACCAGCCCAAACGCCATACTCACTAAATAGCCAATGACGAAGCCGCATAGTATCGGAATAAGTCCGAAGAATCCTTTGAAAAACATCATCGCGATAATCGTCACAACTAAGGTGATCAGCGCTACCAGCAAAATTTTGTAATCATACTCGCCACCATTATTTGTCCCCATCGCCATCGCCGCAGCGCTCGGTGCAAGTGACAAACCAATAACCATAATCACCGGCCCAACCACGATCGGCGGTAACACGCGTTGAATCCATTCAATTCCTACGTAATAAACAATCAGCGCCACAATCGCGTACACAACCCCGACCGAGAATGTCCCGACCATAACCGCTCCAGGCCCCCCGCCAGACTTTGCCGCAAGCAACATCGTTATAGGCGCTATAAACGCAAACGATGAACCTAAGTAAGCCGGAATTTTGCCTCGCGTAATAATCAAGTAAGCAAGCGTCCCCAGCCCACTCGATATCAGCGCCACACTTGGATTCAAATGCGTCACAGTTGGCACAAAGATCGTCGAGCCAAACATCGTGAACAGATGCTGAATGCTAAGCACAATCCATTTATTCCAAGCCGGCTTCTCGTGAATGTCTAGTACCGGTTTTACGTAATTTTCAGGTGTCGTTTCTTCTGTCATTATTCTCCCTCTTTCCGACTCTAAGTCATAAAAAATACCCCTTGCCAAATTGCGACAAAGAGCAGCTATGTACCGGATTATAGGCTAGACCTATTTCCCGTTCATCACCCTTTATCAGCCTCTCTGGACTGTTTTAAAAAAGCGTTCTTCCAGCGTATCGACAAACACTCAGCTCCGTCGTTAAAGTCTGCGCGCCGTTGTTCGGCGAATAGTCTACGAAAACTGGTTTTTCAACATTCTGGATTATCCTATTTAATTATTGTAACAGCATCCGCCGCATGATCGACGTCCGCCAAATGTACCTCTACTCGTTCCTCACTCGAAGTCGGAATGTTTTTACCAACAAAATCCGCTCGAATTGGTAGTTCCCGGTGTCCCCGATCCGCCAAAACCGCTAGCTGAATCCCAGCCGGGCGTCCTACATCCATCAGCGCGTCCATTGCGGCACGCACCGTTCGGCCTGTATACAGCACATCATCGACCAACACAACCTTTTTCCCATTGATATCAAAAGGAACATTCGTACCATTTAGCGACGGCTCAGAAGACTCATTTTTAAAAGTTAAGTCGTCTCTATAAAGCGTGATATCAATATCACCGACCGGAATCGTTACATCTTCAATCTCCTTGATACGAGCCTGCAAACGATTTGCTAGGAAAATACCTCGTGTTTTGATACCGACAAGCGCCAAATCCTTCGTTCCCTTATTACGCTCGATGATCTCATAGCTCACCCTCGTAAGCGCCCGTTTTATCGCCGCCTCATCCATCACAACCACTTCTTCCGGCATTCTCTTCCCCTCCAAGCATCAATTAGACAAAATAAAAACCCTCTGCCAAGAGAGTGGCAAAGGGTATACGTACAGAATCCAATTGGGTATAGAAACACCCAACTCACGTTACCTTCTTAGCCTCTCTGGACTATGTTAAAGGACTGTTATTTAACTAGGTTCAGTTTATCGTAGTATTAGAGCTTTGTCAACTAGTTTTATCGAACACCGTAAAAAGTTCATATCAGGGGTTGAAACACTGTAAAATTAATTAAAATACGACTTTGGAAATAAGCCCCTTTTCTATTAATTCCTATGCTATAATAGGCGCACGGAAGTCTTTAGGCCGGATAAACGTTGTTGTGGGTCTTAGGAAATGTATTGTATTTCCTTAGAGCCTCAATATGAGTGCGAGCAAAGAGAGCATTCGTTCATTCTTAGCAAACTATTTCTCTTAATCTCGAACAAGACTGTTCTGCTTAGGCGTTGTCGTATGACAGTATCGGAAACATTGGCACTTCTTGCTTTGCTTTTCACGGGTGGACTTTTTCTACTCGCACTATTGATCCAGCTCCACACGCCAGACTCTCGAAAATTTCGTGACCTCCGCAAAAACCAAAGGAAGGTTTTCACTGCGCCCCCTAACAATTTCTTTCGAGCCTAACGGGCGTGTTCCACTTTTCAATCAGACATTTTTCTTGCATTTATTTGGGCAAAAAAAATAATCCCCCTAGGCCTACGAACTTAGTGGATTATTTCTCATCATGAAACGTTGTCCGCCTTAAAGCGGATTCCGTAGAGTCCGGGACATAACTCAGATAAATCGGCGACAAGCGCTCGCATTCAGGGGATTTGGCGGACTTCCGGCTCTCACATACACCAGTATGCTCCGCTTCCGGCTTCCACCAAATCCCCTGAATACAAACGCTTTCGCTCGATTTGTGTAAAGCAAATTTTTTCGTCCTACCTTAAGAAATAGGAGGGCGCTTTTGCTTTATCTCGAGTTTTGTCTCAACCTCTTCTTTTTATTTTCTTTACTATACCGCATTTCTCAAAAAATGAATACCTCAACAACTTCATTCTCTCAAACTTTCTAACGCTTCCTGAAAGATAGCAGGCAAAGGTGCTTCAAACTTCATTCTCTCTTGCGTAGTAGGATGCGTAAATCCAAGCTCAGCCGCGTGCAAAAATTGCCCCTCACCTTTAATTGTATTCTTCAAACCATATTTTGGATCTCCCGCAAGTGGATGCCCAATATATTTCAAATGTACACGAATTTGGTGCGTACGCCCAGTTTCCAAACGACACTTAATCAGCGTATATCCTTTAAATCGTTCCAATACTTCAAAATGCGTCCGTGACTCTTTCCCATCATTCACGATACCCATTTTTTGGCGATCTTCTTTAGAACGGCCAATCGGTGCGTCAATGGTTCCTTTTTGATGCTTAATCACGCCATGCACTAATGCGATGTATTCTCTGTCACTCGTTTTATCGTAGAGTTGCTCTGCCAACGATTCATGTGCTTTATCATTTTTAGCAACCATTAATAAACCGGACGTATCCTTATCAATACGATGCACGATACCCGGACGAATTTTGCCGTTAATGCCTGAAAGATCGTCACAATGAAATAACAAGGCGTTCACAAGCGTTCCAGATGTGTGGCCAGCAGATGGATGGACCACCATGCCTTGTGGTTTGTTCACGACAAGCACGTCTGCATCTTCATAATAGATGTCAAGCGGAATATCTTCTGCAACAATATCTAGTTCCTCTGGTTCGCGAACGATATAAGTTATTTCATCGCCCGTTTTACATTTGTAATTGGCTTTCGTTTTCTCGCCGTTAACTAGGATAGCCTCGTCTTTTAGCAAGGTTTGTATGCCAGAACGGGTCATCCCAAGCAATTCTGCGAGACCTTTGTCCAAGCGTTCGTGATTTAGTTTCTCCGGAATAATTACGGTATTTTGCGTCATTTTTTCGTTCCTTTCGATTTGCGATCATCCAAGAACACGTAGACAATGAGTAAAATCACGCCTATCGTCAGACTTGCATCCGCGACATTAAAAATTGGGAAGTAATAATTTCCCCAAATTGTTTGTACAAAGTCGACCACTTCTTGATGGAGCAGACGATCGATAAAATTCCCAATCGCGCCGCCTAAAACAAGCGCTAAACTTACACCTAAAAGTTTACTATTTTTCGCGTAACGCTGCATGAAGTAAATAAGTACGCCGATAACAACGAGCGTAATCAGATAGAAAAACCACATTCTTCCTTCCAAAACACCCCAAGCAGCACCAGAATTACGATGCGATGTGATATTTAAGAAACCCGGAATGATTTCCACAACTTCCCTTAGGTCTAAATTTTGCACGATTAGCCATTTTGTGAACTGGTCAATTACAATAATTACAAGTGCTATTAAGTAATAATAAATCACATGAATTCCTCTTTTCCTTGTTTTATGTAGATAATCTGGGCCCAGAATTTTTTCTAGACCCAGATTACACTGTATCACTGCACGATAAATTGTATCAAAAATAGCGCGGCAATGATATACATGAGTATCGGTGTACGCGTGCGATTTTTTGAAAATAATCTCAAAATCGGGTACGCGATAAATCCGACTGCAATTCCGTCGGCGATACTGTACGAGAATGGGATAATAATAACGATTAAGAGTGCTGCAAATGTGTCAGCTGCGTTGCCAAAGTCCATCTCTTTGATTTCCTGCAACATCGAAATACCGATAACAATTAGAATCGGTGCAATCGCGCTGTTCGGAATAAACGAGATATACGGCATCAATACGAGCGAACCTAAGAAAAAGATAGCGACCGTTACAGAGGCCAGACCTGTTTTTGCACCACTCGCTGACATCGAACCACTTTCTAATGCCGAAATCGTTGGGCTTGTCCCAAATAAACCTGATAAGAAGGCTGTAAAACTACTCGCCTGTAGTACGCGTGGTAATTTCTCCGTTTGACCAAGTTGCTTCGTCTGACCAAACGTCAAACCGACCGTCTCGAACACGAGTACCATCGTTAGTGAAAACACGCTCGTCCAAAACGCCACTTGTCCTACACCTGAGAAATCAGCCTGAAACAGCACATCTTTCCACGGCGCCAAACTCATCGCATCCTTCGAAACTTCGCCATGTACGCCGAACAGAACACTAACAAGCGTTCCAATCAGTATACTCCACAAAAAAGCACCTGGTACTTTGCGCACAAGCAAAATCATTGTTAGCAAAAGCGTAATCAGCGTGGCCAAAACAAATGGATCATGCATATCGCCAAACGCTAAAATCGAATGTTCTCCGCGCGACACGATTTGTCCTTTTTCAAGGCCTAGCAATACCAAAAATAGCCCTAAACCGACCGTGATTCCCTGTTTTAAAATCAGCGGAATTGTGTCGTTCAACTTTCTAGCGAGTGGCGTAAATGCTAAGATCATGAATAAGAAACCACTGACTACAACGACTGCTAGTGCTTGTTGCCATGACAATCCAAGCGTTTGCACGAAATTATACGCAAACAACGCGTTGATTCCCATTCCTGGCATCAAAATAAGCGGTGCATTTGCCCAAAAACCCATCACCAAACAACCTACAACCGATATAAAAATCGTTGCAAGAATGGCGCCTTGATACGGTACACCCGCTTCTGCCAAAATCGAACTATTGACAACAATAATGTAGACAACGGTGAAGAAACCTATCATTCCAGCTAAAGCTTCCGTTCGAACCGATGTCCGATGCGCTTTCAACTGAAAGATTTTGTCCAAGAATTTTTGCATCATAATTCCTCTTTATTCAATTATCCCTCTCCCAACCCGTAGAGTCTCGCCCCTACCACGAACCCTTATTATAACAGACGCAAGCGGATTCGCATAGAGCTTTACTTTCTAGTCTAGAAAAAAACACTAATTTTCCGTGACGATGCCCTATTTCCTGTGCTATAATCGGGTGTCGAAGTATGCATAATTAAAAGGAGGTTCACCATTTTGGAACAAACATTTACGCCGAGTGAGAAATGGCGCCAATTCTTCGTTATATTCACACCTGTTGTGATTTCGCAATTGATGCTGTTCTCGATGGCTCTAATTGACACCATGATGTCTGGGCACTATTCGAACGAAGCGCTCGCCGGGACTGCCATCGGGAATTCCTTATGGGGCCCTTTTAACGCGAGCTTATCTGGCTTACTGATGGCTGTGACGCCGATTATTTCGCAATTGATTGGACGCGGAGAAAGTCATGATATTAAAAGAACCGTGAGTAACGGGTTGTATATAGCAGTCGGTTTGGCCGCTCTACTGCTGGCGCTTAACTTTCTATTCGTGCCTTCGATTTTGAGCGCAATGGGACTCGATCCTGCCGTTGCAGATATTGCGAAACATTTTTTAAATGGGATTTGTTTTGGTATCCCGGCCTTTTTCTTTTATTCCGTTTTGCGTGCTTTCATTGATTCGCTTGGCCTGACGCGGGTCACCATGATGATTACACTAATTACAGTACCGGTGAATATTTTCTTGAACTACTTATTGATTTTCGGAAATTGGGGATTTCCTGAGATGGGTGGTGCCGGAAGTGGCTATGCGACGGGAATTACGTATTGGATCGTGCTCCTTGTAACGATTATTCTCATTCAAAGTCAAAAACGATTGCGCGACTATCATATCTTTGCTGGATTCGCTAAAGTAGATTGGGGAAAAATAAAGGAGATTATCAAGCTTGGCGTACCGAATGGTTTGACGATTCTTTTTGAAGTGAGTATTTTCTCGGCGGTAACAGTTTTTATGGGGCGTTTTGGGACAGACACAATCGCCGCGCATCAATCTGCTATTAGCGTGCCGACTTTGCTTTATGCATTTCCGTTAAGTATCGCGGCGGCATTGACGATATTAGTTGGATTTGAGACAGGAGCGAAACGCGTGGCAGATGCTAGAAAGTATCGCCATATTGGTATGATTTCAGCGATTTCCATCGGCATATTGAATGGTATATTATTGTTCCTTTTCCGCGATCAAATCGCATTGTTATATACCTCCGATCCAAAACTTGCGGATTTGATTACACATTTCTTAATTTACGCTATTTTATTCCAGTTTGCAGACGCCCTATTATCTCCAGTACTCGGCACTTTGCGTGGCTACAAGGACGTTACAGTCACATCCATCGTCGCCTTTATCTCTTACTGGGTCATCGGTTTACCGCTTGGACTCGCATTATCATACACCCAACTCGGACCATTTGGATTCTGGATTGGACTTAGCGCTGGCCTCTTCATCGCCGCCTTCATCCTATCCATTCGCGTTCGAATAACAGAAAAACGTTTACTAAGACAACTTAAATAACGTTTACACCCACCTTTTTAGGGAAAAAGTATACTAATCTTAGTATGCTTTTTTGCATAGGAAAGGCAGGTTCATGATGGTACAAAAAGCAGTTCGAGACGAGGTAAGTGAACAGTTTATTGAAGATGAATTTTTTGAAAAAGGTAATGTTGGTTTGAAAATACGACAAGTTCTGATTACGATATTAGCATGGCTTGGCTTCTTCTTACCATTCTTACTCGTTCTATTCCCCATTTTATTTTGGCATAATTGGGCCATTATTTTTGATGTTTTTAATTTGGCTATTCGGATTTTCAAAATCATGGACGACTTCTTATTCATTGCATTGCCACTTATTCTCATTTACTTGATTCTCCTAACATTCAAAAACAACCGGCGCTACAAAAAGGTGTTACAAAAAGAAATAACGTATGATGAGAAAACTTTAGAAGTCAGAAAAGAGGTTGTGGAAGCCTTTATGACCGAGCGATTTGGAGATAAAGCATTTCGCCAATCTCAAAAATTCGTTTCTATACCCGAAGAAAAAAATCTGAGCGACACGTGCATCAGAGATTTGTATAAAGATAGTGGGGTTGATTTGAAATGACAATTATCGATACGGGCATCCCCTTTTTAAACACCATTATCACATTCTTATTTGTCATCCTCCTTACTTATCCAATTTTAGGCGGCTTTGCTTGGTTTGTCGGCGCTTTCTGCTATACTTTTCTTTTCAAATATAGACAGAAAGGATGGACGGATATTCCAACTGAAATAGAGCCATTTATCACTATAATGATTCCTGCACATAACGAAGAGATTGTTATTGAGGACACCATTGAATATTTAATGAATAAGTTGAACTATACGAATTACGAAATCCTTGTTACAGATGACGGCTCCACCGATAGCACACCTGAAATTCTAGCGAGGCTCATGGAAAAATACGATAATCTGCGCGTTGTTCGCATCGAAAAAAACAAAGGAAAGGCTCATGCATTTAATATCGGCGTACATTTTGCGAAAGGCGAGTTGATTCTTAGTAATGATGCAGACACGGTTCCAGAGCCAGATGCCTTGTGGAAATATGTGAATTATTTTATCAATCCTGAATCGAGAAATATAGCTGCTGTCACATCAAATATGGACGTGCAGAATCGTTCCACACTTGTCGGGAAATCCCAAACCGTCGAATTTTCCAGTATTGTTGGCATCATTAAACGTACGCAAGCTAGCGCATTCGGTATTATTTATGCATACAGTGGCGCCAACACGATGTATCGAAAAGACGCTTTAATGGATGTTGGTCTGTTCCGTCAAGATCGCGCGACCGAGGATATTAGTATCGCTTGGGACCATCAATTTGAAGGTTGGCTCTCGATTTTTGCGGCCGATATCATTTTCTTTTTGGAAGTGCCCGAAACGATGAACATGCTTTATAAACAGCGAAAACGTTGGGCAAAAGGCGGTACCGAAGTATGGCTGACTAACTTCCGCCGAGTCGTCGCACATCCCTTCAAAAATATCGGCCGGACATCTCTATGTGTCGATCAAACATTAAGTATCTTTTGGACATTCTTTTTCTGGATTTCTAGTCTATTCTTTATTCTCAAGCTTTCGTACCACATTTATTTAGGGGATAAACACCAGATTTTATTTATGGTTGCTGTCGCTTTTGTGTTCGTCTGCTTTGAAATGCTCGCCGGGGCTCTCCAACTACTCGCAGCATTAGCAATAGATGATAAGGGCAAGAAAATGAAATACTTCCTGTTCGCGCCACTCTACTTGCTTTTCTATTGGATGATGAATGCCATAACCATTTTGATGACCTTTATCCCAGCAGTAAAAACTATCCTTGGTTTCGGCACTGGTGTATGGGTTAGCCCAGAACGACGGAAAAAATAGTAATCGAAAAAGGCGTATCAAAAATCTGCTAGAGAGTTTTGATACGCCTTTTTTTGTTGCGCTCCAAAAGAACGGCTTTTCTTAGTTTTTTAACCCATCATAAATCTTATCCAAATTCCAACGCATCATTTCCAAATACGAATCTCCCACCTTGCCAGTTTTTGCAGTAGAATCTGTGAATAGTTTGGCCGAAATCGGCACATCCGTCTCGCTTGAAACGCTTTCCATACTTCTCGGATCAACACTTGTCTCAACGAATAGAACCGGCACTTTCTTCGCTCGAATCGTCTCAATAATCTGTTTCATCTGATCTGGTGTCCCTTGGTTTTCCGTATTTATTTCCCAAATATACGCTGCATCTAGTCCATACGCCGCGCCAAAATACTTAAATGCGCCTTCACTCGTTACAAGCGTCTTATGATCCAAATCCGCAAATTTTGTCTTCGCTTCCTTGTCGAGTGCACTCAACCTCGCGATATACTTCTCAGCGCGATCCTTATAATAATCCGCATTATCCGGATTTTTTTTTACCAACGCATCTCGCGCATTTTCCGTATACTTGATACCATTTTGCAGATCCAACCAAGCATGCGGATCCGTCTCGCTTTCCTTCCCCTTTGCCGTCAAAAACTTCGGTGCCACGCCTTCACTCAGCGCTATGGCCTCTTTTTGACCAGAGGAAATCATCAATCGATCAAACCAGCCATTTCCAGTCTCCAGATTGAGCCCATTATTAAAAACTAAATCCGCGTCCGCCATTTTTTGCACGTCTTTTGGCAATGGATCGTACTCATGCGGGTCCGTCCCGGTTGGCACGATGCTATATAAATCAACTTTATCGCCACCGACCTGTTTCACAATATCATACAAAATCGAATACGTCGTCACCACTTGCAACTTGTCCGAATTCGCCTTCTTATCGTTCCCACCACAAGCCACAAGCAAACAGATACACAGACCAATCACACACGCTAACATGGTTTTCTTCATTGTTTCACGCTCCTTCTTCCAAAAATAATGCCTTGTTTCGGTGAAAATAAAAACACGATAATAAATAACGCTGTTGCTGCGAGCACAATCGATGCTCCCGATGCCAAGTTGTACATATAGCTAAAATACAGGCCAATAATCGCGCTTACTGCTCCGAATCCCGCCGCCAGAAACAGCATGATAGAAAGCCGGTTCGTCAATAAGTACGCCGTCGCTGCAGGTGTAATCAACATCGCGACAACAAGAATTATCCCCACGGTTTGCAGCGACGCAACCGTCACCAGCGTCAACAACGTCATTAGAAAATAATGCAACATCCGCACTTTTAAGCCATAACTTTCTGCCATCGTCGGATCAAATGAACTAACCAACAATTCCTTATAAAACAACCCGACCAGCAGAATAACGAGCGCACCGATTCCAAACGTTATCCACATGTCACTACTCCGAACCGCCAGCACATTCCCAAACAAAATATGGTATAAATCCGTCGAACTCTGCGCCAACGAAATCATAATAATCCCAAGTGCAAAAAACGAACTAAACACAATGCCAATCGCCGTATCATTTTTAATCCGACTATTTTGATTCACAAAACCGATGCCAAGCGCTGCAATAACCCCAAAAGCCGTCGCTCCGAGAAAAAAATTGAGCCCCAACATATATGAAATCGCGACCCCAGGTAAAACCGCATGAGAAATCGCGTCCCCCATTAACGACATTCCCCGTAAAATGATAAAGCTCCCAATCACACCAGAGACAATGCCAACAACGACCGAAGTTAACAACGCCTTTTGCAAAAATTCATACTGCATCAAACCTTCTAAAAATAACATCACTGAGCACCTCCCCATCCAAATTCTTGTCCGTACGTTTTTAAAATGTTCGCTTCAGTAAATGTTGCTTCGGTCTCACCATATGCCATTAATTGCTGGTTTAACAGAATAACATCGTCAAAGTATCGCGCCACCTTATGAAAATCGTGGTGGACGACAATGATTGTTTTACCTGTATCTCGCAATTTTTTCAATACTTCGATAATCAATGCTTCACTTGTCATATCAATGCCGACAAATGGTTCATCTAGTAAAAAAATATCCGCCTGTTGTGCGAGCGCCCGCGCAATGAAAACTCGCTGTAATTGACCGCCTGAAAGTTCGCCAATTTGGCGTTTTGCAAAATCTAGCATTTCAACTTGTTCCAATGCTGTTCGCGCAATTTCGCGTTCTTTTTTCCTCGGGAGTTTGATGAGGCCAAGCTTTGGATAGGTGCCGAGGAGAACGGTATCCTGCACAGTGATTGGGAACGTTAAGTCTACTGTATTTCTTTGGGGAACGTAAGCGATTTTGCCACGTATAGCCTCGATGGAGTTCCCTTCCCACGTTACCAGACCGGATTCGCGGGGGATTAGACCGATTAAGCCTTTTAGAAATGTTGATTTTCCTGCGCCGTTTGGTCCGATGATTCCTGTCATCTTTCCTGGCGATATTTGAAGGGAGATGTTCTCCACGACACGTTTTTGACCGTATGATATGGATAGATTTTCGACTAGCATTGGTATCACCTTGTTTCTATTAGATTATTTTAGTTAGAACTAAAAATGTTTCCTTAGCGCAACTTTATGATCAGTATAGCCTATATTTTTGGTTTTGTAAAGGAGATTTATTGGCGATTTATTTAGAAAATTGAATGTAAAAAAAAGATGAGAACCAAGCTTTCGTTAGAAAGGGAGGTTTTCATCTTGGGAATGTATTTTGTTGTGGCTCTTATGGAGCGTTTTCTGCTGAATTAGAGCCTCAATATGAGTACGAAGGCAGGGAAGTATTTGTTCGTTGCTCTCCGCCGTCACGCTTTGCAACTCCAGATATAGCTTCACGGGCTAGCTCCTCGAAATTTTCGGAGCTGACGAGCCCGTTCAGCTTTTCAGTTTTCAGCTAGCTTCTTCAGCAATTCCTGAAACTGCTCGCGTTCTTCTTCTGTAAAAACGGAGAAGCGGCGGACGATCATTTCTTTTTTCTTCTGTTCAATCGAAGCTACAAATTCTTTCGCTTCTTCTGTGAGTTCTAGCACCACAATGCGGCGATCCACTTCGGAGCGATGTCGTGTGATGAAGTTATTCGCAACAAGGGAATCTGTAATTGCTGTAATGTGGCTTGCTGAGACGTCTAATTTCTTCGATAAATCCGTCGTACGATTTACCCCGCTTGAGATTAGACTGAGTACACGGAACTCACCGCCAGTCAATTTTCGATCTAAAATGCCATCTACTTCATGGCGAAAACTATTAAAAACTCGCTTCACAGATGTTTCGATTTCAAGAAAATTATCCATGTAAAGCCCTCCTTACTTCCATTGTTCTTTTACTAAGTCAACCGCTTTTTTCTGTTGTGGATCGTTGGCTTTTAATTCTTTCTGGATAGCCGTAATTAAAGCGTCTGTTGTTGCCCCAGTAACGATACCGTCCACTTTTAACTTGCTCGCTTCTTGGAACGCCTTCACGCCATCTGTTGTATCTGCATCAAATAAACCGTCCACTTTTCCAACGTTATATTTAAGCGCGGCAAGCATGGTTTCAATCGTTTTCACATCATCGCCAAAACTGCCTTCTTTATATGTTTTTGATGCGTCTGGAATTGCCATCGTCGCATAAGCTGGCAGTGCCACCGCAACATCTGGTTTAATGCCTTTTTCATGAATCCATTCGCCGTCTGGTGTTAACCACTTGGCAATCGTCAATTTCAATAGCGAGCCATCACTAAGTGGTAACGCCGTTTGTACTGTTCCTTTACCGAATGATTTCGCGCCAACTAGCTTGATATCACCTGATTCACGCGCTGCTGCCGCCAAAATTTCAGAAGCACTCGCGCTACCTTCATCAATCAGCATCGTAACAGGAACTTTTACTTTATAACCATCGTGCGCACTACTATCCGCCTTGATCGTTTGTTTCGAGCCATCTTTCACTTGTTCTTGAACGATAACTTTACCGTCTGGTAGGAACAAGCTAGCAATATCAACCGCTTGGTCAAGTAAACCACCTGGATTTCCGCGCAAATCAATGACTAAGCCTTTCATTCCTTTTGATTCCATATCTTTCAAAGCTTTTTCTAATTCGCTGTACGTATTTTCTGAGAAAGTTGTAATTTGAATCGTAGCAACCTTATCTGCGCCCATTTCTGCATAGACCGTTTCAATTGGAATCTCGTCGCGAACAATTTTCACATCAAACGGTTTATCCGTACCAGGACGTGAAATCGTCAGCGTGACACTCGTTCCTTTTTTACCGCGAATTTTTGTCGTTGCTTCTGTGGAAGAAATGCCTTTAATCGACTTGCCATCCACCTCGATAATTTTATCATTCGGGCGTAAACCCGCCGCTTCTGCCGGAGAATTCTTAATTGGCGATACAACAGTTATGTAGCCATCTTTCTCCTGAATTTCTACGCCAATACCCGAAAAACTTGAAGAAATCGTATTATCAAATTCCTCTGCTTCCTTCGACGTCATAAAGGAGGAATACGGGTCACCGAGAGATGCCACCATTCCATTGATTGCGCCTTCCATCATCTTATCTGTATTCACATCTTTAAAATATTTATTCTGAATCTCATCATACACATCATAAAGCTTCGTGAATTCCTTACGTTCAGGAATCGCCACTTTCACATGTTTATCCCCGCCCACAGACATCACGAGCGCCGTCACTAAAGCTGTTGCAAAAACACAACCGAATAACAGCATAACAAATGGGAATATCTTCATTTTTACAAAGCCTTTTCGTGATGTAACCTCTTGCTTCTCTTCTTTTTTCGGCTCATTTGGATTTGTCGGTCCTTCTTCCATTCCTACGTTCACCACTTTCTCACTAAACACCCTAGTATGATATTTTCAACTTTCCTTTATTCTATCAGCTTTTGCTCCGATTGGGTAGCTTTTGTTGCTATACCTGTAAAAAAAGACGAGCCCACCGGATTCAGCTTTGCGGCCTTCCCAGTTCAACTCGTCCTCTCGTCCTTTATGCAACGACTTCGTAACCCGCTTCATCAACGGCTTCCGCGATGGCATCTTGGATATCCTTCCCATCGTCATACGTCACTTCTGCTGTGCCCGCTTCAAGTGAAATCACCGCTTTTTCAACGCCCTCGACAGACTCAATGGCTTCGCGAACTCGTTTCTCGCAATGCTCACAGCTCATACCTTCAACCTCTACTACCAATTTAGCCATTTCTCGCCACTCCTTTGTTATCTTCTCTACTCTATTATACCCCACCCAGGTAATTATTGCACCGTAGACGCCTGCTCTTTTTTCGCCTCTGATTCATGCCATTCCAACAACCCATAAATCGCATTAAAAAGGTAAATCGCATATTGCGTCGCGATAATCGGATTTTTCGTATAAATATTAAGCGAAATCACCAAAATATTCATGATAATCCACAAATACCAGTTAAAACTAAAACGCGCAATCATTAAAAATTGAGCCGTCACACCGAGCGCGAAAATGAAATTATTCAGCATCAATTGGTATGGATCATTCACCACACCAAGAATCCCCGTCAAATACATATTCACAAAAGAAGCACCAATAATAAACAAAATCGCAATCCCAAAATGGCGTTCCGTCAACTTACGCGGCTCCAATGTCGCCTGGGCATCCATATGTTTCTTCCAAGTCGCCAGTCCAAAAATATGCGTTACAAAATAATACAGACTTGGCAATGCCGCTCCGACATTCCGTCCTAAGAAATTCCCACTCATCTCACCAAACGCCGCCAACATCCCAAATACATTGCCGCTATTCTTCCCTTTTGCCAATAAAATCACGCAAATTAATCCACAAATCGCGCCCACATAAGATAATAGATACCGCCATTCAAAGTTGACCAGCGGATTTGTCGCTAAAAAAGCAATGGTAACAAGCAAAACACTGATATAAGGGTAGAGTTTATTCCGACCTATCTTCATAACGACTGATTTCATCTGAATTCTCCTTTTTATCGTTCAGTAATTGTTCCACAAGTTGAATACTCTCCAAGTACCGCTCCTCGTAATTTCCCGACGTAATCGCCACATATGGAATATCATTTTCCGTCAATAAATGCTCCAACAAATCCTGAAATTCCTTGCGTTTCGCTTTACTACCAAGGTGGCGCAACCCATCATTCACCCACGGCGTATTATTCTCTAACAAAATAACCAAATCAAAGCGCTGCGTATCAATCATCGCCTGTACAAACGGATGCTCCCGCCCTTCATACGTCATGCAAAACGCTTGCGTCGTCACATAATCCGTATCAATAAACGCAACCTTATTCGCATATTTCACCGCGAAATCAATATATTGCGCCTGCCCCAACGAAATTTTATCATAATCGGAAAATTGTAGCGCCTTCTCATTCCCACCAAGATGCGAAAAAACGTAATCCCGTCCGTATTCCCAAGCGCTCGTCGTGTTAAACGTATTCGCAAGCTTATTAACCAGCGTCGATTTCCCACTCGACTCACCGCCTAAAATCGCCACTTTCCGCACGAAAAACGGCTTTACCTCAGTCGGAATGTAGTCCCAATAATGAAACGGCTCCTGCCGAATTTGCGTCGCACTAATATTCATAAACGACCGCTGTGCATCGATAACCACCGTATTCACATCTAGTAACTCCTGATACCGAATCGCATCCTTTGGTTCACTCGAATAAATCGCATTTGCCTGAATATGATTATCCGCAAGCAATTTCTTCGCCCGAATCGCCCATTCATCCCAACCATCCGGATACGGCGGAATCCCATCTTCCGACAAATCATGAATCTTAATATTGTCCTGATATTTAAACGTCTGCAACAACCACCGCCAGCGATCCTCCACGGTAGGCTGTTTCGTCATCGAACTCTTTTGAAAAAGCTCAAAATCACGCACATCATCATGGCAAAGAATCACATGCAGTTCATCGACTTGACTCGCCGCTCGCTGAATTAAATAAATATGTCCCGTATGCAACGGATAAAATTTCCCGAACACAACACCAATGTTTTTTTCGCGCGGAGGGTATTCTAGATGGAGCACCTCATGCAACGCCTGCAGTTTTTGGGCGCTGGGTTCCTTGATTTTGTTGTTTATCAACTGGCTGAGGTATCCTTTCGTAACACCAATCCGATCCGCCGCTTGTTGCAATGTCAACCCGTTTTCTTTTAAAGCTAGTTTTAAATATGTATACCGTTGCATTTTCATCGCTCCTAATTTCTATTTGTTTATTATATTAAACATTTATCATATAAAAGTCAATAGCAAACAAAAAACCTCTCAAAATATCCGACATCGCTTTACAAGTTACAGCATGCTATAATCATTCATATAACGTAAGGAGTGTTGTTGATGGGTATGATTGGGAACTATTGCAAAATAACGCAACATCCGTTTGATTCAAAAAAAAATGCTTAGAGATCTGGAAATAGATTTCTAAGCATTTTTCCTATTATTTTAACTTCACACGTTTTAATCGTAATGCATTCGCCACAACCGAAACCGAACTACCCGCCATCGCAAGCCCTGCTACCCAAGGTGCTAACAAACCAATCGCCGCAATCGGAATCCCCGCACAGTTATAAGCCAATGCCCAGAAAAAGTTTTGTCGGATATTTCGCATCGTCGCTCGGCTTAATTGAATCGTTTGCGGAACGAGCGTCAACTGATGGCCGACAAGCGTCACGTCACCCGTTTCAATCGCGATATCCGTCCCTGTCCCAATACTAATTCCCGTATCCGCCGTCGCAAGCGCTGGCGCATCATTAATCCCATCACCAACGAACGCCACTATATGTCCTTGTTTTTGCAATTCAGCGACTAAATCACTCTTGTCATTCGGCAATTGTTCCGCATAAACGTCATCAATACCCAGCTCCGCCGCAATGTTTTCCACAACGACGCGCTGATCTCCTGACGCAATCGTAGTTTTAACACCAAGCTCCCGAAGTCGCAAAATAGCTTCCTTCGCCTCTTTCCGCGGTGTATCCAGCAAGCCAAACGCCCCTGCAAAAATACCGTCGATACTCATCGCCACAATCGTTTGCCCAGCCTCCATCCATTGTTGCATCGTGTCGTCCGCCTCTTTCTCGATGTCAACAGATTGCGCGATAAACCGGTACGACCCGAGGGATACCTTCGCACCATTCAACACACCAACCATGCCATGTCCCGCTTTAGCTCGAATTTTCTCTGCACGCACCTCATCTGTATCCACACCTTCCAAATGCATCAACACAGCCTTAGCAATCGGATGTTCCGACTGCGCTTCCATCGCGCCAGCAAATTGCTTGAAGTCCGCATGATTTTCCAGCATATTCGTCACGCGTAACTTCCCTTCCGTAAGCGTCCCCGTCTTATCAAAAATCACCGTATCCACTTTTGCCGTCCGTTCTAAATGCTCGCCACCTTTAAAAAGAATACCACTTTCCGCACCCTTTCCCGTTCCCGACATAATCGCGGTCGGTGTCGCTAAGCCAAGCGCACAAGGACACGCAATCACGAGCACCGCAATCGCCACCTGCAGCGACTGATCCAACACACCACCCGTCACAATCATCCAAATCACGAATGTCACGACCGCAATCACCAACACAATCGGTACAAAAATCCCTGAAATCCGATCCGCCAAACGCTGAATCGGCGCCTTCACGCCCTGCGCCTCTTCCACTAACTGAATAATCGTCGAAAGCACCGTCTCGTCCATCCGTTTCGTCACTCTCGCCTGGAATGCCCCATCGAAATTCACCGTCGAACCAATTACCGCGTCGCCCGCCTTTTTCTCCATAGGCACCGGTTCCCCAGAAATCATCGACTCATCAATGCTCGTCTCACCAGTCAACACGACCGCATCAATCGGCACTTTTTCACCAGGTCGCACTAAAATCACATCGCCAATTGCGAGCTCGTCCACCGGCACCTTCCACTCCTGATTCTCCCGCAAAACAACCGCTTCCTTCGATTGAAGTTTGAGCAAACCAGCAATAGACTGCGTTGTTTTCGACGTCGCATAACTCTCCAACAATTTCCCAAGTAAAATCAACGTGATCAAAATCGCACTCGTCTCAAAATAATAATGCGCCTCAATATTCGGGTTAACCAGCTGCCTCACATACTCCGCCAAACTATAAAAGTAAGCCGCCGAAGTCCCCAACGCCACAAGCACATCCATGTTCGCACTCTTACCACGAAGTGACTTATACGCCCCATCATAAAACCGCCAACCAATATAAAACTGAATCACCGTCGCAAGAATCAGCTGAATCGTAGGGCTAATAATCGTATCCACACCCATCGCAAACGCCGTATGATGCAAATACGGAATATGCGTCACCATCGTAAGCAACAACGGCAATGCTAAAATCGCAGACAATACAAACCGACGGACCTCACGCTTAAACTGCTTTTCCAATACCGCATCTTTCTCTTCTTTCGACATTTTCTCCGCCGCATCATACCCCGCGTGTTTCACAATAGCAATCAACTGCTCCGGCGCTATTTGTTCAGGATCATAATAAACTGCCGCGCTCTCCGTCACCAAATTCACATTCGCCCGTTCCACTCCAACCGCCTTATTGAGCGATTTCTCCACACGCGTCGAACAAGCCGCACACGTCATACCAAACACATTCAAATCCTGCCTCTTCGCTTCCATTTTAAAAATACCCCCTCACTTATTTACGTTTTCGAAAATTGGCGTATCACTTTTAACAACTCGTCCATCACTTCATCCGACTCACCATTTTGCGCCGCATCGACCACACAATGCTTCGCGTGATGCTCCAATACCTGTAACCCAACCTTCTTAAGCGCCGAATTAGCCGCCGAAATCTGTACTAAAATATCCACACAGTAACGATTCTCCTCCACCATCTGCTGTATCCCACGAACCTGCCCTTCCACACGTCGCAAACGATTCAACACCTGTTTCGTATCCTCATCAGAACGCGGTACAATCGGTTTATCATGCGTCATCCTCAACACTCCCTCACTCAACTTTATATCATTATTATACCTATAGGGGGTATATAAGTCAACCTACTTGTTTATAAGCACAAAAAAAGAACCCCCACATCACGCGAGGATTCCCCAATCTTATTTTGCCGTTCCGCCATCAATTTTCTTTTGCAAAGCCTGCACATGCTGGAAAAATTCCTCGAGCGTCCAATCATTTTCATAAATAATCGTCGCTGCATCCTTGCCAACATAGCGATAATGCCAAGATTCATATTGATATTGCGTCACAGCTTCTTTGCCTTTCATATACCGCAAAATAAAACCGTAATTATGCGCGTTCTTCTGTAACCATTGCCCCTCAGGCGTTTCACCAAAAGCCTCCGTCAAATTGAAACCTTGATCACGCGACGAAATATCCATCGCAAGGCCCGTTTGATGTTCACTCGTTCCAGGAACCGCGACCGCCTCTTTCGCCTTAGCCTCGCCCTTCGCAGCAACTTCTGCACCGAAAACTTCCTGTTGACGTTGATACGAACGATAGCCAGAAACAGCATAAAGCGTTAAGTTATCTTGCTTTGCCGCAGCAAACATCGCTTCTAACTGCGAGCCCGCTTCCTTACGCATCTTGGCTTTTTCCACCTGCTCATCGCCAAACGAGAACGTCACATTCGGACGAACTAAATCAGGCGGCGAGTAAGACGATTGCAAAGAATATTCCTTATTCGCAAGCACCAATATATTTTCGGGATTCGTAATATATTGAACGCCATCTTTTTCTATTAATTTATTCTGTTGGGCAATATACGGATAAAGCGGATCATTTTGATAATCCTTACTTCCCGTTTTCGCCCCTGATCCTTTGTCAGTTGTCGCCGTTTCTGTGGCTGGTTTATCCAGATCTCCCGCCAAATAATCAGCTGACGTATGAAAACCAGCTAAACTCAGTGCTATCATGAATGAAATAAAATGCATCATCTTGTTTTGTAACCTTCCTTCGTTAGATTCTCCCTACTTCAACGTAGATTCTAACGCAACCACAATCATATCGTTAAAAGTCGTTTGGCGCTCTTCTGCCGTCGTTTCTTCCCCAGTAAAAATATGATCACTCACCGTCAAAATCGCCAGTGCTTTGCGCCCAAATTTTTGAGCAATCGTGTAAAGCGCTGCCGCTTCCATCTCGATTCCAAGCACACCATGATCCGCTAATTGTTGCTTATCCAACTGCTCATTATAAAAACGATCCGCCGAAAAAACATTCCCCACACGCATCGCTAAGCCTTTTTCAACACCTGCATCATACGCATTTTTCAACAAATCAAAATCAGCTACTGGTGCAAAATCAACGCCCGCAAACGTATTGCGATTAATTTGCGAATCCGTCGAAGCCGCTTGCGCAATAACCACGTCGCGAACCTTCACATCTTTTTGAATCGCGCCCATCGTACCAACACGAATCAAATTCTTCACATCATAACTTTGAATCAGCTCATTCACATAAATCGAAATCGACGGAATCCCCATACCAGTTCCCATCACCGATACCCGCTTACCTTTATATGTCCCCGTGTATCCAAACATATTACGAACCTCATTAAAGCAAATAACATCCTCCAAAAAAGTCTCCGCAATGTATTTCGCACGCAACGGATCTCCCGGTAAAAGAATCGTTTCTGCTATCTCGCCTTGTTTCGCCTCAATATGAATACTCAATCTTAACGCCTCCCATTTTTTTCTTCATCCAAAATATAATTACCCCATAAATCATCAAATAACGTCATGCTCGGAATATAGGAAGCGTTCAGCTCCAAGTACTCACACAACTCATAATAATCAGTAGACTGCTTCGGAAAACTATGATCCTTAAAAGCATCATTCGCAAATTTCGTCGCCGCATCACGTTTGATCGTATCGCGGTAAGTCATTAAATAGTGATAAAACGATCGTCCCAAGCTGTCCATTCCTCTCTTTTGTTAACGCTCCACATGTTGCAAAATTTCTTCACAAATCCGATGCGTTTCAAGCGCAGATTTTTTCGAAACAGGTTCCGTTTTCCCTTCACGCACCGCATCCAAAAAGGCCATAATGATCGACTCGAATCCACGTTTATAAAGCGTCGTTTCCCAATCACCAAATCGTACAACCGAATGACCCGTTCCTTCATACACATGCAATTCCGTCACATGCTCCACTTCCCATTTTGCATCTGGCGTGAAAATCGTCAAACGTTCCTCGCTCGTACCACTTTCCCGATTCATAATCGCTGTCGCCGTCCGACCATTTGCCACAAACTGCACTGTAATCGCCGATAATAAGTCCCCATTCATCGTTGGAAAAACCGTCATCTTCTCAACAGGCGCGTCCAACAAATGCAAGACCGTATCCACAACATGAATAAAGTCATCAAAGATAAATACCCGAGGCTCACTTGCCTGCGCTTTCCGGTGCTTTTGCATCAAGATCATGTTCGTATCCGTTTTCTCAGCTAAAGCCGCATATCTAGGCGCAAAACGACGATTAAACCCAACCATCAACAACGTATTTTTCGCCTCGGCTAGCTCAATCAGTTCCTTCGTCGTTTCATAATCATCCGCCACTGGCTTATCCACATAAACCGGGATCCCAGCTTCCAAAAACGCACGAACAATCTCTGGATGACTTGCCGTCGACGTATGTACAAACGCCGCATCCACCTGCGCACGAATCATCGAATCCACCGAATGATGCGTATTATGAAAACGATATTTCTCACTAATCGCCTTTAACTTCTGAGAATCTCGCGTAAACAAATGGACTTCCACATTATCTAAATGCGCAAACACCGGTAAATAGGCCTTCTGCGCAATGCCACCTAAACCAAGCACAGCAATTTTTTGCATCCTCATTCCTCCTCGAAAAAATACAAACTAATACCCCTACCAATTCTATCATAGATTAGTAGGGGTATTCAATAATGAAGTTGGGATCAACTGGTTAAACCGGCGATAACCGTTCGCTTTCGCTCGATTTGTGTAAAGTCAAGTCTACGTCCTACCCAATATTAATAGGTCCGGCAGTCTTCGATTAATTCCTGCTTTGTCCAAACTTCAGTAAAAACATAAATTATTTCACAAAAAACGGTAAATATTCGCCGTATCCTTCTTCTTCGAGCGCATCTTTCGGCACAAAACGTAGCGCCGCCGAGTTGATGCAATAACGCATACCGCCCGATTCACGTGGCCCATCCGGAAAAATATGACCTAAATGCGAATCAGCCTCGACCGAGCGCACCTCTGTCCGAATCATCCCGTGAGAAATGTCTCGTTTTTCCAACACTTCCAGCGCGTCAATCGGCTTTGTAAAACTCGGCCAACCACATCCCGCATCGTATTGATCAAGCGACGAGAACAAGGGCTTTCCAGAAACGATATCCACATAAATCCCAGGCTGGTTATTATCCCAAAATTCATTTTTAAACGGACTTTCCGTTCCTTGTTCTTGCGTTACTTTATATTGTAAATCATCCAATTCTTTTAAACGTTTCGCTTTTTCCTCTGGATTCATAGTCGGTCACCCTTTCCAATTAGCGTCGATAAATGGATCGCGTCCTGAATGGCTGCGGTAATTCTTATAATGATTCGGGTCCTTCTTATAAAAATCTTGATGGTAGTCTTCCGCCACATAAAACGGCCCAGCCTTCTCGATTTGGGTCACGATCGGTCGCTTAAATCGGCCACTCGCTTCCAAATCCGCCTTCGATTTCTCCGCTTTCACGCGCTGCTCCTCTGACGTATAAAAAATAACAGGTCGATACGATGAACCACGGTCTACAAACTGGCCACCCGCATCCGTAGGGTCCGTCTGTTGCCAATAAACCTCCACTAACTTCTCATATGGAAAAATCTCAGGATCAAATGTAATCTCGACAGCTTCCGTATGTCCAGTCGTCTCACTACAAACCTCTTTATACGTAGGATTAACCGTGTGTCCGCCCGTATAACCAGCAACCACACTTTCGATACCAGGTTGCGTATCAAACGGTTTAATCATACACCAAAAACAGCCACCTGCAAAAATTGCTTTTTCGCTCATCTTATAGCCTCCCCAAGTATTTTTCTGTTGCCATTAAATTGTAATACACTTGACATTGCTTTTCAAATAAGGCGCTTGCTCACTATTTCTTAACTTGTTGGTACTAACAGCGTGAATGAAATATCGTCTTTCTTCAAATCAAGCGCATCCACACGTACTTTCATGTCACCTTTTAATTTCAGTTTATTCATATCAAGATAAATTTTCTTACGTTTTGGAGAAACCGTCACCCAATCAGGCAATTCCACCTGGCTCTGCACATATTTCATCGCGACAGAAACCGGTAATGGTAGCGCCCCAATTCTCAAATCAACTTGCTGCAAAACAATCACACCATCCTTGCGCAAAGTAGGCGTAAAATTAAGTCCAAGATCAACAGGCTGCCCTAAAAAATGTGCCTCTGCAGTAAAAACAACATCGTCCGCTAAATACACATCATATTTTATATCCGCATCATTATCTTTCTGAAAATCTTGTAAATAATGCGCAATCAATGCATTCAAATCAGCCTTATTCGTCGATGTTGGAAATTCAACCATATCTTTCGTGCTCACCTTACGTCCAGCATCTTCCGGCACATGCGGCGAAAACCAGAAAATCGACATATAAAGCCAAGCCACACTCAGCACTAATATCCCGACAAACGCCAGAAACGCCCATTTCCAATAGTTTGTTTGCTTATCTTTTGACCCCAACAGCCGTCACCTTCTCTACTCTATATTTCCTTTTTGTATCGATGTCACCATTTGTTCGTATAAAGCTTCTGCCATTTTTTGATACCCACTATGATTCGGATGAAACAAATCAGATGACAGGTTCGGATTCGCCTTTCCTGTTTTCGTTGCAGAACGCTCTTCCAATTGCTTATTAACCGAAATAAAGTGCGTATCATTCACCTTCGCCAGCGTCTCTTTTGTTGAGGCATTCCAATCGGCAATAATATCATCCAACACTTTCATCTCGCTAAAATAAGTCGTATACGGATTATAAATACCAAACACATAAATCGGCGCATCCGGATTTAAATCACGAATTTCATCTAAAAGTTTCGTCAAATTAGCATCGAATTTCGCGTTCGCTTTCGTAAAATCAGATTTCTCCGCATCGAGTAGCTTAGAACGAATAACCTTCACCACATCATTTCCACCAATCGTAATCGAAATCGCATTGGCCTCTTTGACATCCTTTTGAAAATCAGACTGTGTATCCAAGCGTTTCAACAACTGGTCACTTCGGTTTCCACCAACACCGTAATTTTCCGTTGTCACACTTCTTACATCCTCGCGTTTGGCTAACTTGGATTCAACAATACCAACATAACCACCATCATTTTCCTCATCGCCAGAACCTTCTGTTAACGAATCTCCCATCGCGACTAGATTGATTGCCACGCGCGCCTCTTCACGCTTTCTGTCCTGCTCTTTTTGGATAAAATAAAAGGTAAGAATGGCCGCGAGGATGATGATAGCGATCCCCGCAAGCCAATATTTTTTCTTATTCAACGTCTTCACCTAACCTACTCTGTATAGTAAATCATCGCAAATGCACCATTTCCAGCATGTGTGGAAATAACCGAATCGGCATTTAACAACAATACTTCCGGCAAGTGGAAAATTTCTTTGGCATGTGCTCTGATTTCTTCGGCCATCTGCAACCCATTCGCGTGCACCACATTGAGTTCCTTGACCTTTTTCGTTTCTGCTTTTAAAACATCGACTAAATAGTCCATCGTTTTTTTCTTACTACGAATCTTAGCTTCTTCAACAAGCGCACCATCTTGTAACTTAGCAATCAACTTGATGTTCAAAAGACTGCCGATAATACCTTGCATTCGGCCTACACGCCCACCTTTAATCAGGTTTTCGAGGGTCACGACGCAAATATACAGCTTTGTTTTCGCGCGAATCGATGATATTTTGGTTAAGATGTCTTCTACCGTACTAGTTCCAGTTTGGGCCATTTTTGCCGCTTCAATGACTTGGAACGCCAAGGCACGCGCGATATAATCAGAATCAATGACCGTTACTTCGCCATCGACCATGTCCGCAGCTTGTTGCGCCGTTAAAACGGTTCCGCTTAATTTCTCTGTTAAATGAATGGCCAGTACTTCACTACCATCCGCTGTTAGTTCCTCAAATAAGGCTACAATATTTCCAATTGCTGGTTGTGATGATTTTGGAAGTTGCTTCGAGGTCGCCATTTTTGCCATAAAATCAGCTGGTTCAAGTTCAGTCGCATCGTATGTTTCCCCATCAATTTCGACAGTTAATGGTAGAATATGAATGTTATATTTCGCCACTTCTTCAGGCGTTAATCCGGCAGTTGAATCAGTCACAATTTTTATTTTTGTCATTATTTCCACATCCAATTCTAGATTTCTTCTTTCTATTATAGCAAGAAAATCATAATAGTACTATTCTAATAGCTAAATATCAGGCGGAAGTTGTACCTAGGGACGATTGTTTTCCCATTCTTTACACTATCTTAAACTTTCAAGGTCTTTTCTCACTTTCTATTTCTTCAAAAAAAGCGTATGATAGGGATAAGAATCGAAAATTTAATTTTTCAGAAAAGTTTGGTGATAAACATGCACGAAGCGTATAATTGGAAAGAAGAAGTCGCGAACGCTGTCACACATGGTGTTGGTTTTTTACTTAGCATTCCTGCCCTTGTCATGCTCATTATTTTTGCGATACAGCGGGATAACCCGATTTATTTAGTCAGTTTTTTAATTTACGGCATTTCATTGATGTTGCTGTATTTCTGCTCGACGATGCTACACAGTTTCAAGCCTGGAAAAGCCAAGCAGTTATTTAATATATTAGATCACGTTGCCATCTATATTTTGATTGCCGGATCTTATACGCCACTTGTTTTGATTACATTGCAAGGATCGCTCGGCTGGACCTTATTCGGTGTCATTTGGGGACTTGCTGCAGCAGGAATCGTATATAAATGCTTTTTGCTCGGAAAATGGAAACTAATTTCGACGCTTTTCTATCTATTGATGGGCTGGCTCGTTATGATCGCCATTAAACCGCTCTATCTAACACTAGAGCCCGTTGGATTTTGGTTACTTGTAACCGGGGGCATCATGTTTACTGTTGGCGCCGTTTTTTATAGCATTCCAAAAGTTCCTTATATGCACGCGATTTGGCATCTGTTCGTGATCGCAGGCACCGGGTTTATGTATTTCTGTATTTTGTTTTACGTATAGGTAACAAAAAGGCATCCCTCGAAAAACAGGATGCCTTTTTGCTTGGAAAGCCATTTTATTTCGATGTCATCATCCCAAAAATGAGGAAAAAGATGCATAATACCAACAATACGAGCGCGGGAGAAAGCACCACAAACCAGACAAGAACGAATAACCCTGTGAGTAAACCGATAAACAAGGCCAAGTGTATCCAGGCCAGCCGTTCCTCTGGGACCCGATATAAATGAAATGTTCCCGAAAAAGCAAGAACATACACCAAAACCGAGCTAAACAGGAAGAAAACAACGAAATGATATGATACATCTGGTAAAATGAGCATTTTGATACCTGCAGCGGTTGTTGATAGCGATAAAAAAATAAATAAGTGGCCATAAATAATCAGTTGCCCTGCTGTCTGCTGTTCTTTGTCCAATTTTTTCTCTAAGTTATCAAAATACTGCCACCAAATCAGCAATACTAAGATAATAGCGCAGGCCGCGTAAAAAATCAGGCCAAGATCCATCACTTCCGTCGATAGTACAGAAATAATCGCGACAATCGATTCTCCTAGTAATATGATTGTAAACAAACCAAAGCGTTCCAACAAATGCTCCGTATGAATCGGAACTTGACGTAATCGCTTGCGTCCTATTAGCGGCACTAAAATATCCAATACGATTCCTACATAAAGCATGATATAACGCCATTCTCCGTCTAAAAACAAGGAGATGGAAGATACTAAAATCCCAATCCAAAAGTATTTACCTAGAAAAAGCGCCACGTTCCTGCGAGCTGCTTTTTCTTTTTTTGCAGCAAAAAGATATTGAATCGCCGTAATCATTCTCAATCCGATATACCCTATAAAAAAAGTGATATACGTTTCATCAAAATGAATATTAAAACTAGATATCATCAATAATACGAACATAATCTCTAGTCCGATAAGTAGTCTTTGCGGTAATAAATCATTACCATAGCGATTGATAAATAACGTCTGTCCCGTCCAAGCCCACCATAACGGCACAAACATCAGAACAAACTTCCAAAAAATGCTCGCACCTATTGTACCATCTTCCATATATAGCAGCACATGCGTGACCGACGCAATTGCCCCAACAAATAATAAATCAAAAAATAGCTCTAACCAGGTTACCTTCTTTGGCACAAAAAATCGCCTCCCTTTTCTTTCGCTAATTATAACGAAGCTGTGGAAGGGAAGCAAAAAATGAGATTATTATTTCAATTAGTATGACACATTAATCATTTGCATTCTATTGTGTCATACTATATAATAAACAGCATATCCTATATCGAAATGAGGTGAGCCAAATAAAGCTCTCAGCACGACAACTAGCCATCATTGAATTTGTGAAAGTAAACGAACCTGCAACAGGCGATCAAATCGCGCGTTCATTAGAGTTAACCCGCGCCACGATTCGCGCTGATTTATCAATTTTGACGATGACTGGTATCTTAGACGCCCGTCCGAAAGTCGGTTATTTTTATTCGGGGCTCGATTTAAATCCTACCATCTATGAAGATATTCGCCATTTGAAGGTAGCTGAAATTATGACAACACCTGTATTTGTAACGAAGGAAACCTCGATTCACGATGCGATTGTCACCCTTTTTTTAGAGGACACTGGCAGTTTATACGTGATCGAAGCATCAGAACTGATTGGTATTGTCTCACGTAAAGACCTGCTAAAAGGCGCGCTTGCTGACACCGATAAAAAGGCGACACCAATTGCGACGATTATGACGCGGATGCCTAATATTTTAACCGTCACAAAAACAGATTCTGCCCTCTACGCTGCGCAACAACTCGTGATTCATCAGATCGACTCTCTGCCTGTTATGGATGGCAAAAAAGCAATTGGAAAAGTTTCTAAAACACGATTGACACAACTTTTCGTGGATACGTTCAAAAATGAATAAATCGGAGGTAAAAATGAAGTCTACTGTCATCATTTATGTTATTTCAGACGCCATCGGAGAAACCGCACAACATCTTATTCGTGCTTCCACCGCTCAGTTTACATTAGAAGGCGGGGCTGATATTCGCCGTCACGCCTTTGTTCGCGACGAGGAAGCCTTGCTTGAAATTTTAGAAGAAGCAAAGAAAGCAGACGCGATTATCGTCCAAACGTTGGTACAAAAGAAGTTAAGCACTATTTCCAGCGACTATTGCGCCAACTACGACCTGCCCTGCATCGATCTCGTGTCCAACCTCACCACCGCTATCGAACAGAAAACGGGGCAACAATCTAAAGAAGATCCCGGAAACATGCGCAGGCTTGACCAACATTATTTCGACCGGATTGCGGCCATCGAATTTGCCGTTAAGTACGACGACTGCAAGGATCCACGCGGTTTATTAGAAGCAGATATCGTGCTGATTGGCATTTCCCGTACCAGTAAAACACCACTTAGCAGCTATCTCGCCAACCAAAACTACAAAGTGGCCAATGTTCCGCTCGTTCCAGAAGTTCCGATTCCAACAGAGCTCACCCAGATCCCGAGAAATCGCATCATCGGTCTAACAAACAGTCCAGAAAAACTCTCCGCCATTCGCAAAGTTCGCCTAAAATCGATTGGTTTGGATGAAACAAGCAGTTACTCAAGTGAAAATCGGATTTTAGAGGAACTTGACTACGGATATCATATTTTCAAACAACTCGGATGCCGTATCATTCAAGTGGAAGACAAAGCTATCGAAGAAACCGCAGCCCTAATCATTGAAAACGTGAAATAAAAATCTAATGTTAGAGGTGACTATTTTGAGAAAATTTGTGTATCATTTTAATGAAGGTTCGAAGGAAATGAAGTACTTATTAGGTGGAAAAGGTGCCAATTTAGCCGAAATGACGAATATTGGACTTCCCGTCCCGCCTGGCTTTACGATTACGACGGAGGCTTGTAAAGACTACAATGAGCACCATCAATACTTATCGGACGATATTTATGCTGAAATGATGACACATCTACACATTTTGGAAGAAGAGACTGAGAAGAAATTTGGCGATACGACGAATCCTCTCCTCATCTCCGTGCGTTCCGGTGCTCCTTTTTCAATGCCAGGAATGATGGATACGATTCTTAATCTAGGGCTGAACGATCAGTCGGTTCTCGGACTTGTGAAAGCTACTAATGACGCGCGTTCTAGCTATGATTGTTACCGCCGTTTTATCCAGATGTTCGGCGATGTTGTTTTTCAAATTCCTAGTTACCGTTTTGAGCAAGCGCTTACGGATTTAAAAGAACAGAAAAATTATACGCTGGATACAGAACTCTCCGTTGCCGATTTGCAAGATTTGATTACCACGTATAAAGCGCTTTACGTCAGTGCTTCTGGTCGCGATTTCCCGCAAGATCCCTTCCAACAATTGCGCCTATCCATTACCGCTGTTTTTGATTCATGGGAAAATCCGCGAGCTGCTGTTTATCGTCGCCTCCATCATATTGATAACCAACTTGGAACCGCTGTCAATATTCAATCGATGGTGTTTGGAAATACTGGCGATACGAGCGGGACAGGCATTGCTTTTACAAGGAATCCTTCGACTGGTGAAAATCTCTTTTTCGGAGAGTATTTGTTGAATGCGCAGGGAGAGGATGTTGTTGCTGGGATTAGGACGCCAGAGCCGATTTCACATTTGGAAGACACGATGCCCGAGGTTTATAAACAATTGCTCGAAGTCGCCGCCCTACTTGAGTTACATTATTTGGACATGCAAGATATTGAATTCACGATTGAAAAAGGCGAACTTTTTGTACTGCAGACGCGTAATGGGAAGCGGACGGCGCAAGCGGCTATCAACATTGCGGTGGATCTCGTACATGAAGGGAAGTTAACAAAAGAAGAAGCAATTATGCGGATTGACACGGCTCAAATTGACCAACTACTCCACCCTTCTTTTGATGAAACAAGCCTTCATGCAGCGACATCACTCGCAACTGGCCTCCCTGCTTCTCCTGGTGCAGCGACGGGTCAAATTTATTTTAATGCCGAAGATGCGGTCGATGCTGCTGAACGCGGTGAAAAAGTCGTACTTGTACGCAATGAGACATCACCGGAGGATATCGAGGGGATGGCAAAAAGTGTTGCGATTTTGACGGCGCACGGTGGTATGACATCGCACGCGGCTGTTGTCGCTCGTGGTATGGGAAAATGTTGCGTTGCGGGATGCGATTCGATTGCGATTGATGAAACGAAAAAAGTGATGCAAAGTGCTACAGCTACGTTAAAGGAAGGCGACTTTCTCTCACTGAACGGTTCGACTGGGAGTATTTATCTTGGTGAAATCCCACTTGTCGAGACAGAAATCGGTGGTCATTTTGAAGAATTGATGAGCTGGGTGAACGAGGCGAAGAAACTCGTTGTTCGTGTGAATGCGGATTCTCCTGATGATTTGGAAGTCGGATTGCATTTTGGCGCAGAGGGTGTTGGACTTTGCCGAACGGAGCACATGTTTTTCCAAGAAGACCGAATTCCGCACGTACGTCAAATGATTATCGCGGAGACGAAGGAAGAGCGGATGATTGCTCTCGCCCATTTGAAAGAGATGCAAAAAGCTGATTTTGTAGGCATTTTCCGAGCTGCTAATGGAAAACCCGTGAATATTCGCCTGCTGGATCCACCGTTACATGAATTTTTACCGAAAACCGATCGTGATATTGAAAAATTGGCGCGAGAAATCGGGAAACCTGCAGAGGAAATTAAGCAACGCGTACATGATTTAGCGGAAACGAATCCAATGCTTGGACATCGCGGTTGTCGTTTGGCAATCACATTCCCGGAGATTTATATCATGCAAGCCGAAGCGATTATTGAAAGTGCGATTCACATTCATGACGAAGATATTGCAGTGTACCCTGAGATAATGGTTCCTCTTGTTTCGAGTAGAGAAGAGATCACGATTATTAAGAACCAGCTGAAAGAAGCGATTCAAACGATATTCCGAAAAGAGCAATTGGTGTTGCCATTCGATATTGGGACGATGATTGAAATTCCGCGCGCATGTGTTACGGCTGATGAAATTGCTGAGGAGGCACAATTTTTCAGTTTTGGAACCAATGATCTAACGCAATTGACGTTTGGATTTTCTAGAGATGATGCGAATAAATTCTTATACGCGTACCAAGAACAGAAAATTTTGCCGACAGATCCGTTCCAATCGATTGATCAAAAAGGCGTTGGAGCACTTGTGACCACTGCTGTGCAACGAGGGCGAATGACGAATCCAGCGCTTAAAATGGGCGTTTGCGGAGAGCATGGTGGCGATCCTGCTTCGATTCAGTTCTTCCATCGGTTAGGATTGCAATATGTTTCCTGCTCGCCGTACCGGATTCCGATTGCGCGGATTGCAGCGGCTCAAGCGTCGATTTTGGAGGAGCGGGAGAAAGTGACTGTTTAGAAGATGAGGCCCTGGGTGGTGATGGGATATCGCTGCTTGGGGCTTTTTTTGAGGATATTATGGAGCATCCCTTGCCGAATTAGAGCCTCAATATGCATGCGAACGCAGTGATTAGGTAATCCATCAGTGGATTTTATGTGTAAAACTAAGAAGCCGCCCTACCACCCGAATATTGAAACGTCCTTGTTTTAAGCTTGTTATCATGCTTAGAATTGGTTGCTTTCTAAAATATTAAAGTGTAATGAATCCTTTTTTGTTGATCCGCTCGAAATTTTCGTGGTTAAATTTGAATTATTAAGAGAAGTTCAGGTGGACGTATCCTTGGCTCGAGTCGGTTTAAGTCTGGCAATCTTATTCGCAGGAACGCTCCGTGTTTTGACTTATCATCGTTTCCAGATCTAGCTTCAACGGCCAACTCCTCGAAAACTTCACGCCCTCCATAAAAAGCAAAAACGGCTTTTTATGGAGGCCGCTCCAGTTTTTTTCGGAGCTTAACGGGCCGTTTCAGCTTTTCGTTCGGATCCAGCTTCAGAAGCCAGCCCCTCGAAATTTTCGTGGCCTCCGCAAAAGTCAAAGGAGGACTTTTACTGCGCCCTCTAACAAATTTTTTCGAGTCTAACGGGCCGTTTCAGCTTTTCAGTCTTGACAAACCTCCTTTTTCCATGTAATCTAATACCAACAAATCTTATCGGAATTATACGTTTTCATAATTTCTGGATTTAAAAAGGGAGGATTTTTTTATATGGATACAGCATTTTTAATTATTAATTTAGTCGTGGCTGCCATCATCATTTTCATTTTTGGTTGGCTTGCGAAGCGTCATGTTTCATTTTCAAAACGGGTGCTACTAGCGCTTGGTATCGGTATTGTCGCTGGTTTTGTCTTGCAATTTATTTACGGCGCGGCGTCCAATGTCACAACGCAGACGACGGATTGGCTGGGGGTCATCGGTGGCGGGTATGTCAAACTGCTACAAATGATCGCTATCCCACTTATCTTCATCTCCATTGTTACTGCTTTTACGCGTTTGCAATTAAAAACCAATATTGCAAAAGTCGGTATGTGGATTATCGGCACGCTAGTCATCACGGCTGCCATCGCGGCTTTCGTTGGTATCGGGGCTGCCCTTCTATTCCATCTTGACGCCAGCAATATTTCACAAGGCGCTACCGAAGCGGCTCGTGCAACGGAACTTCAAGATAAATTTGCAGGAATCAGTGATTTATCGTTCCCGCAAAAAATCGTGGAGCTCTTGCCTGCTAATCCATTCCTTGATTTCACTGGTGCACGCGCGACTTCCACTGTTGCCGTCGTTATTTTTGCAGCATTTATCGGGGCCGCTTTCCTTGGTGTACAGCGCAAGCAACCCGAAGAAGCTGCTACATTCGCAAAGGGTGTCGACGCGATTTATGCGATTATTCTTCGTATCGTGAAGCTGATTCTTCGCTTAACTCCATATGGTGTTTTTGCGATTATGACAAGCACTGTTGCCCTAAGTGATACGTCCGCGATTTTAAAACTTGGGAATTTCGTCCTTGCATCTTACGCAGCGCTCATCGCGATGTTTATTATTCACCTCGTGATTGTCGCTTTCACAGGAACAAGTCCGATGACCTATATTCGCAAATCATTACCTGTTCTAACGTTTGCTTTCACTTCTAGAACGAGTGCTGGTGCGATTCCACTGAATATTGATACCCAGAAAAAATTAGGCGTGCCAGAAGGTATTGCGAATTTTGCGGCATCATTCGGTTTATCCATTGGGCAAAATGGCTGTGCTGGGATTTACCCGGCAATGCTTGCGATCATGATTGCTCCTGCGGCTGGTATTGATCCATTTTCTTGGAAGTTCATTTTAACCGTCGTGCTCGTTGTTGCAATTAGTTCATTTGGCGTTGCTGGTGTTGGTGGCGGTGCAACTTTTGCCGCAATCATCGTACTCTCCACGTTGAACTTGCCAATCGGTCTTGCTGGTGTCTTAATTTCCATCGAACCACTCATCGATATGGGTCGTACAGCGCTGAACGTAAGCGATAGTATGGTTGCCGGGCTTGTCACAAGTAAAGCTACCGGTGAGCTAAAAGAAGAAGAACAAACATTGGCAGAAGCATAAGCAAAAAATGGTGTTAAATCAAGGACCCAAACCTTGACTTAACGCCATTTTTATATTGTTTTCCTGGTTTTCAGTGTCGGTACAATCAATCCTGCTAAAACGAGGCAAATCGCTAAATAGGTGAATGTTGTCGCGTAAGAACCTCCCGAAATATCAAGTAATTTCCCGATAAAAATGGGTGATACAACGCCCGCAATCGAGCCTAGGCAGTTGACCACGGACGATCCCGTCGCCATCTGGTCCGTTGGTAAAATATCCACGACAATACCCCAAAAGATACCTTGTGATAAAAATAAGAACCAGGCGGTAACACATTGCAGTAACAGCGCTAACTCGATGGATGGTGCTTTGATAATGAAAAATAATGAAACCGCTGCAACCAATATCGAAATCGCAAAAATAAATCGGCGCTGATCCTTAAAGCGATCTGACATCGCCCCACCAAGAAGCATCGCAACCGTTCCCACGAGGTATGGCAGCGCATTATAAAACCCAGTCGCCTGCAAACTCAAATTCCGCTCATTCATCAAATAAGAAGGTAACCAAGAAGTGAATCCCCAAAAAGTAAGGTCAAAGAAAAACCAAACAAGTCCCGCTTTCCATACCAAACTATTTTTGAAAATCGTCGACATCCTCGCTTTTGGCTTTGTTACACTCACTGTAGGCTCATCTTCCTCGAGTTCTTGCAACGCCTCTGCGCTCATTCGTGGATTGTCTTTCGGATTATCACGCACCAATCGATAAAATAAGAAAGCCACAACAAAGCCCGGAATCGCTAGAAAAATAAATAAATGCCGCCAGCCAAAAACACTAATAAAATAAGCCGCTAACACACTCGCAAAAGCCGGCCCTAGCGTGTTAACCGTCGATTGAATACTCGTCATGCGTCCGCGAAGCCGTTTTGGATAATAAGTCGCAATTGCTTTATAAGAAGAACCGGGAAGTGGCGCCTCACCAAGTCCGAAGAAAAACCGAACCCCTAAAAATAAAGGATAATAAAAAATAACCCCTGTCAGCATCGTAAATAGCGACCAAAAACCAACCGCAATACTCGTCATTTTACGGAATCCAAATCGATCTGCCAACATCCCACCCGGAATCTGAAACAACGCATATCCCATAAAAAAGGTACTAATAATTAATCCTTGATGCGTGGAGGTTAACTCAAAATCTTCCGCTATGTAAGGTAACGCTACCGTTATAACCATCCGATCCAAAAACGATAATAACCAACAAAACCACAATAAAACCAATACAGTGCCACTAGCTCGCCATTTTGCATTTTTTAAAAACATTATTACGAATCACCCACTTTTCAATTATAGGAACAATCTTATGTTTTCAATATATTCTTATAATTTAGCATAGGGCTAGATATTTGTAATTATTCATTTTGAACAAGGTTTTCAAATGTGTTAGCCGAAATAAACAAGAGCTACAAATGAGCCCTTGCTATCCTGACCATAATTAAAAATAAAACATACGCTACTGGAATCACGACTAGCCAGATGAAAAATAAGCGTGAAGATAGCTCGTTGGCGCGCCATATCCCAATAATGCCGATAATCAAACTCAATATCATATATTTTGCAAACGAGAACAACGTCGCGACAATGCTATCTGATACGCCGCTTGCACCTAACATTAGGCCGGCACCGACAAATAATAAGCTCACCAAAAAATAGCCTAATACGTGAAACCTCAATCGCATTTCCTTTGTCGTATCCATTCCCTAAAACCTCAATTATCCCCTATTTTTTCATACCAACCATACCAGAAATCAAGCTCATTTTTAGCATCTCGAACGCCGTCCACACGCTTCGTCAACTTCCAATCAGACCACTGGATTGCTGGAAAACGCGTATCTCCGCCACAATTCGCCTCGACATGCGTCACAATAAGGGCATCAGCATCTTCTAAAAACAAGTGATAAATTTCCGCGCCACCAGTAATAAACACGTTTTTCTCGGCCGCCAGCTCCAATATCGCCTCTTTCGAATGCACCACTTTTGCGTCTGGTAAGGTATAGTTCGGATCACGCGTCAAAACGATTGTTTCTCGGTTCGGCAACGCTTTTCCAATCGATTCGTACGTTTTACGCCCCATCACCATCGCATGCCCGTTAGTTTCCCTCTTAAAATGTTGCAAATCAGCAGGTAAACGCCACGGCATCGTATTATCCTTGCCAATGTAGCCATCCTTGTCCTGCGCCCAAATAAATGTTAACATCGTCGTCCTCCTCAAACTGAAATCGGTGCTTTAATCGCTGGATGAGGATCATACCCCTCAAGCGTCACATCCGCCACATCAAACTCAAAAATCGATGCCGGTGCGTCCGATAAAACAAGTTTTGGCAACGCACGAGGCTCACGAGTCAACTGCTCCTTCACCTGCTCGATATGATTATTGTAAAGATGCGCATCCCCCATCGTATGCACAAACTCACCAACCGCAAGACCCGTTTCCCGTGCAATTAAATGCGTCAAAAGCGCATAAGAAGCAATATTAAACGGCACTCCTAAGAAAATATCCGCGCTTCGTTGGTACAACTGACAACTGAGTTTCCCATCCGCAACATAAAATTGAAACAGCGTATGACACGGTGGTAACGCCATGCTCGGCACATCCTCTGGGTTCCAAGCCGATACAATCAGACGTCGCGAATTCGGGTTCGTCTTAATCATCGCAATCAAATCCGCCAACTGATCAATCGTTTCCCCAGTCGACGTCCGCCATTCCCGCCACTGTTTTCCGTAAATATTCCCAAGCTCACCGTATTGTGCCGCAAAAGCATCGTCCGCCAAAATTCGCGCCTTAAAGCTCGCCATTTCTTCCAAATAAACCGCCTTAAACGACTCATCAGATTCTGCACGCAAACCAAAATCCGTCATGTCTGGACCATTATAATCCACGCTCTTCACCCAACGCTCAAACGCCCATTCATTCCAAATATTATTATTATGCTCCAAAAGGTAACGAATATTCGTGTCCCCATGCAAAAACCATAACAATTCACTGACAACCAATTTAAAAGGAACACGCTTCGTCGTCATGATTGGGAAACCTTCCGCCAAATCATAGCGCATCTGATAACCAAATGTACTAATCGTTCCAGTCCCCGTCCGGTCCCCTTTTTGCGTGCCATTCTCCAACACAAACCGCTCCAACTCCAAATATTGCTTCATTTATTCATGCCCCCACTTCTTACTTAATCAGCAAACTGCGACAAATATTCCCAGCGTCCCATCAAACGTTCTAACTCTGTTTCAGCCTCTAAAAGCGCACTATTTAGCTCATTCGCCTTTGTAAAATCCGAACCAACCGTTTCCAAATCAGCATTTATCGTCGTGATTTTAGCCTCTTGCACCTCAATCAAACCTTCAATTTCCGCCCACTCACGCTTCTCTTCAAATGTATGCTTGACCTTCTCTTTCGGCTTTTCCACAACAATTTCCTTCTCAGGCTCCATTGCAAACATTTTCGATTTTCCCTTACGCGACTCATAATCCGTCAAGAAATCACTATACTCGCCTAGATACGTCTCAATCTGGCCAATTCCCGTGAACACCAACAACTTCCGAGCAATCTTATCCAAAAAGTAGCGATCATGGCTGACCGTAATAACCGTACCATTAAACGTCTCCAAATAATCCTCTAAAACTGTCAGCGTCTGCGTATCCAAGTCATTCGTCGGCTCATCCAGCAAAAGTACGTTCGGACGCTCCATCAAAATTTTCAACAAGAACAGACGACGCTTCTCGCCTCCTGATAAACTACCGATTTTCTTCCCGTGCGTGATCGGTGGAAATAGGAACCGTTCCAACATATTAGAAACCGACACCACTTCGCCGTCCGATGTTTTCACGACTTCGCTCGCTTCTTGCAAGTACGCAATCATCCGCTGATCCGGATCCATTTCCTCATTTTGTTGCGTATAATAACCGATTCGAACAGTTTGCCCGGTTGAGATTTCACCGGTATCAGGCGTTACACGACCAGCTAGCATATTGAGCAATGTCGATTTCCCAGTCCCGTTATTTCCGGTAATCCCGATGCGCTCACCAGGCTGAATAATCAAGCTGAAGTCCTGCAAAACATGCTTCTCCGCAAAACGTTTATCCACATTTTCGAGCGTAAATACCTGTTTACCAAGCCGTGACGTCGCAAAATCAAGCTGTAATTCCGTATCATCCGTCTTCGATTTCACTTTCCCCTCTAAGTCAGAGAAGCGATCTTGACGCGCTTTTTGCTTCGTAGAACGAGCTTTCGCACCACGACGCATCCAAGCAAGCTCTTTACGATACAAGTTACGATTTTTCTCGCCTTCACGCATTTCATTTTCCATCCGAATCGCCTTGGACTCCATAAATTTCTCGTAGTTTCCAACATAGCGATACGCCGTGCCACGGTCAATTTCCAACATGT
The DNA here is from genome assembly GCF_013820765.1 of Paenilisteria rustica. Taxonomy (GTDB): domain Bacteria; phylum Bacillota; class Bacilli; order Lactobacillales; family Listeriaceae; genus Listeria_A; species Listeria_A rustica. Next base: position 331,760 of record NZ_JABJVM010000001.1, on the reverse strand, counting down.
GATTCGTCACGCGATCCAAGAAATACCGATCATGCGTCACAAGTAAAACCGCACCACGAAACCGATTCAAATAATCTTCCAAGAAGCGAATCGATGTAAAATCAAGATGGTTGGTAGGCTCATCCAAAATCAGCAAATCAGGCGTTTCAATCATCACTTTTGCAAGACCAACACGCTTACGCTGCCCACCAGACAGCGATCCAACTTTTGCCGTCAAATCCGTAATCCCTAAGCGATCTAGAATCGTTTTCGCATCCGTGTTCACATCCCACGCATTCGTCGCGTCCATCGCGTGCTGCGCCTCCGTAAAACGATCATGCAGTTTCGTATCATCCGGATCAATCGCCATCTCAAGCAACACCTGCTCATACTTCCGAACCGCTTGAAGCGCCCGCGTCTCCCCCTGGAAAACTTCCTCCAGCACCGTATGCTCATCCATCAAAACCGGATCCTGCGCCAAGAAACCAATCGTGTAGTCCTTCGCCTTCGTAATCGCGCCCTTATCGCCTTCTTCCATTCCAGCAATAATCGAAAGTAGCGTCGATTTCCCAGTACCATTCACACCGATAACCCCGATACGCTCCCCTTCTGTAATCGCAAACGTCACATCTTCAAAAAGGCTTTTCTCGCCGTATGTCTTCGTCAAATTTTCTACTTTTAATTGTTTCATTACTTCCCATCCATTCCGTATATGTCTCTTCTATTTTAGCGAAGTTTGGACAACTAAGCAAACTTAGATTTCTCTAAACTCAATGTACACACAAATAAAACCATAGACTCAGTAAATCAATACTTTATCCATGGTTTTTTCACATAATTCACCTGTCTATTCCCTTAAAATTCACAATCATCATAACTTTTTATTTCGATAAGCGCACTGTCATATAAGCTAAATCCCAAATATTAGAATCCTTGCCCACCGCATTTGGGTTATCTCCTATAGATAAAGCAAAATTCATTATTTTTTTCACTATATCTTTTTTATATTTTTTCCACACACCGAAAGGATCTTTTTTCCATTTATAAATTTTATTATCTTCGTCCAATTCTATTAGCGATCTAAAAGCTGAAACTATTGGATACATCAGCCCCTCAGGAACCTTGTATATTAAATCATGTTGCCCGAATTTAGACTTGCCAATGACTTTTCCGTCTTTAAATCCAGAGTATTTTTTTCTTCCATATCTACCCCCAGTATCTATATACGCATTCGCAAATTCTCTCTCTACGCGATCATATAAATTAAACAAGTCGGGCATGATATCAATAAATTTACGATATTCTTCTGGGTTCTCTAGGTACATGTTCAACATTTTCCCCTTAGATGAGTAGGCCTGTACTGGCTGCTTTTGATCTGAAAATTTTTCAATATTAAACATATTAATAATTGCTACGATTTCTCTTGCATCAATCATTTTTAGTTTTTTTCCATTATTAATATCTTCTGTTACTTGGTTTTGCTTAAATGCAATCCTATTATAAAAAGGCATCTTCTGAATACCCTCTTTTATTGGATCAAATTTATTGGCTAATTCCGCCATTGATTTTTCATCAACTTGAACTGAAGTATTTCTAGCTTCAGCCAACTTTTCAATAATATCTTCTACCCCAGTCATTACCTCAAACTGAACATATTGTTGCAATTTTTCGCCTATATGTTCACAGACAATCCGATATGTATGTCCTCCATCAATATTCCCATGTAAATCGTCATCATCAAAATAGATAGTGACAAGCTTACTCTGCGTATCATAGTCCACTTTACCTGCCGATAAAACTATACCTCTATTTTTCAAATGAAAATAGCCATCATTACTATCCAATGAATCTTCAATTGCTTTTGCTACATTTGATGTAAGCTTCTGATCTCTGGGATTCGTTGTCATAGGTATCCCCTCGGATACATCGTCAACTTGAACGTAGAACAAATACTTAGCTGCTTTTTTGTTTAGCAATGGATCATTTAATTCCCTAAAAGAATTTTCTGATACTTTCATTTTTATTTCCAACATATAGATCATCCTCCAAATTGATTGTCTGTTAATTAACTTTAACTAATTCAATAAAAATAACCATATTACGCATTCCAATATTACCATTCCATTCACCACTTGTCAATCTGAGGAATATTTTAAGAATTATCACCAAAAAAGCTGGAAAATCCACATTCAGATTCCCAGCTCATTCTTAACCTATAAAATTAGAACAATCCCATCGCATTTCCTTTTTCATCGACGTCCATATTGAGCGCCGCCGGTTTCTTCGGAAGTCCTGGCATCGTCATCACATCACCCGTTAAAGCAACGACAAATCCTGCACCAAGCTTCGGAATAAACTCACGAATATGAATCACGAAATCCGTTGGGCGACCAAGCATTGTTGGATCGTCCGTCAAGGAATACTGCGTTTTCGCCATACAAATTGGATAGCGATCCCAGCCATATTTCTTGAACTCAACGATTTGTTTTTGCGCCTTACTCGAAAGTTCCACGCCACGACCACCGTATACTTTTGTAACAATCGCGTTTAATTTCTCTTCCATCGAATCCGCATCATCGTACATCCGCGTGTAGTTCGCTTTGCCACTTTCCACCGCCGCAATGACTTTATCTGCAAGTTCAGCGCCACCAGCACCGCCCTTTTCCCAAACTTCCGTCAAGGAGAACGGGATATCGTATTCTTTACAAAGCGCTTCCAGTTGTGCAACTTCCGCATCTGTATCCGTGATAAATTTATTAATCGCGATAACATAAGGAAGTCCAAATTGCGTTACTGTATCCACATGTTTTTGCAAGTTCGCAAAACCTTTAATCAGTGCCTTCACATTCTCCGCGCCAAGTTCCGTTTTCGCAACACCGCCGTGCATCTTAAGCGCGCGAATTGTCGCTACAATAACGACACAATCCGGAGCTTTATCAAGCGCTGGCACCTTAATATCAAGGAATTTCTCCGCACCAAGATCCGCACCAAAACCAGCCTCTGTCACGACATAATCCGCTAACTTAAGCGCTGTTTTTGTTGCCGAAATACTGTTACAACCATGCGCAATATTCGCAAAAGGTCCACCATGAACAATTGCCGGCGTGTGCTCGAGCGTCTGCACCAAGTTTGGCTTAAGCGCTTCCTTCAATAACAATGTCAGCGCGCCCTCATAACCCATTTCACCAACTGTTACAGGCTCACGATCATAATTATAGCCAATCACGATTTCACTCAAGCGATGTTTCAAATCCTTCAAATCACTCGCCAAGCAAATAATCGCCATAATTTCAGATGCTACCGTAATGTCAAAACCATCTTCGCGCGGCACACCTTGAATCGGCCCACCAAGACCAACAATCACTTTGCGTAGTGCACGATCATTCAAATCAACCACGCGTTTCCAAACGATGCGGCGTTGATCAATACGAAGCTCGTTACCTTGTTGCATATGATTATCAATAAACGCTGACAACGCATTGTTTGCCGCCGTTATCGCATGAAAATCACCAGTAAAATGAAGATTAATATCCTCCATCGGAATAACCTGCGCATAACCACCACCAGTCGCGCCACCTTTAATCCCCATTGTTGGGCCAAGCGAAGGTTCACGAAGCGCAATCATTGTCTTTTTCTTTTTCGCAAGAGCGTCTCCGAGTCCAACCGTTACCGTCGATTTCCCCTCGCCCGCAGGTGTTGGATTGATCGCCGTCACCAGCACCAATTTGCCATCCTCTTTGTTCACAAGCGAGTGAATCGTGTCATAGCTCAGTTTCGCCTTATACTTACCAAACAACTCCAATTCCTCTACACTTAATCCAATTGCCTCTGCAACCTCTGTGATTGGTTTGATTTCTGCTACGGATGCGATTTCAATGTCAGACTTTACTTTGTTTGCCATTTAAATTCCCCTCTCAATATGTAACTATTAAAAAATTCCTGCCAATGCCGCATCTCGACAAGACACTTGTCAAATCGCAATGTAACGGCTTTCTTTTTGTTGCACCGGAAATAAACCGGCTGAGTACTAGTCTTGAGCCTTTCACAAAAATTGCGCGTAAAAGCCATTAGCACTGACAGGAAATCTTTTCAAAAATTAATCTTCTGGATATCGCGGCACATGTTGCATTCCCTGAAGTTTAGCAAGGGCATCCGGGTTCTCTTCAAAAAACTGGACGACATCACCAATTCGGTTAATCGAATTCCAGCTCAAATGATGCTCAATTCCTTCCACATCTTCATAAATGCGTGCCTCTTCCACACCAATAATCCCAAGAAAATTCTCAAGCAACGCATGCCGTTCTAGCAACCGTTTCCCAATCGTTTTCCCCTTTGGCGTTAAAATTAAGCCACGATATTTCTCATACACCAGATATTCATCTTTATCCAGTTTCTGAACCATTTTTGTAACAGAAGACGGATGCACTAAAAGCTCCTCCGCAATATCTGATACTCGAGCATAACCTTTGGATTCAATCAATGAATAGATTTTCTCGATATAGTCTTCCATGCTTGGTGTTGGCATTTTCAGTTTCCTCCAACCTTGATTTCTTTCACCTCTCCATTCTAACATACCCTGCCAGAAATCGCCTCTCCAAAGGGTTCATTTTTCCGAAAAAAACGGAATCGATGTAAACGCTTCAGAAACAACTTGACGTAGCCACAGCCACAGGTTTATTATTAACATATCATACTCGCTTGTCGCCATGTCCTGCCGTATGAAAAAAGGTCTACTCTAGTTTCTCTTACTAGCCATTTGACCAAACTTAGGAGGAATTCATTCGATGCAAAATGGAAAAGTAAAATGGTTCAGCAATGAAAAAGGTTATGGTTTTCTAGAGATCGAAAACGGCGAGGACATCTTCATCCACTTCACCGCTATCCAAGGAGACGGCTACAAATCACTCGATGAAGGACAAAGCGTTACCTTCGAAATTGTAGAAGGCAATCGCGGCCCCCAAGCCACAAACGTACAGAAAGATTGAGTTGAGTATACACCAAGTATATCGGCGACAAGCGCTCGTATTGTTGGGACTGTTCGAAATGCAATGAGTTACAGTCCCAATATGCATGAGAGCAACGCGAGCATGTAATCCATTATTGTTTGGCGGACTTCCGGTTCTTCTACGCTACGCTTTGTTGTGGTTCTTTGAAGCAAGGCGAATTAGAACCTCAATATGCAGAGGAACGCAGTGAGTCTGCCTTCCTTTTTTCCACCAAACTTATCGGATACAAACGCTTTCGCTCGATTTGTTTAAAGCAGGATTACAGTCTACCCAATAGTGACAAACTGGGAGGTCCTATCTTACATAGAGTTTTGTCTCAATACTTTCTATACATAAGGAGGTCATATTTTGGAAATCTACGTCGATGGTGCTAGTGCTGGCAATCCTGGTCCTAGTGGAGTCGGGATTGTGATTACTGCGGATGGTGTTTATGAACAGATAAGTATTCCGTTGGGTATTTTGAGTAATCATGAAGCAGAATTTATTGCGATTAAAATGGCGCTAATACAGGCCGTTACTTATGAGCCAACTTTCATTCGGCTCTATTCCGATTCAAAAGTGGCAATTGAAGCCATCGAAAAACGTTATGCAAAAAATCCGCTATTTCAACCACATTTAGATTCCATCCTTCCATTAATAGAATCGATCGACCTCTTCTTTATTCAATGGATTCCTAGCGCTTCTAACAAGAAAGCCGATGATTTGGCCCGCCAAGCTATCCAGAAAAGTAAGAAGAAGTCGCTCTAATCTATATCCTTATTTACTGCTCTTGCGGAATGCAAAGATGCAAAGCGCTAATCCAGAAAGAACAAGTACAATGTCACTTTTTGTCGTATCGCCAGCGCTTGGTAGCTTCCTTGATGGAGTCGGTGTCACTGATCTTTCCGTCACTGTTTTTGCTGGAGTTTTTGACACTCCGATGACTTTTGACGGCTTCTCGCTAATTTTTGATGGGTTTGGTGTTTTCTCTGGTTGTTTTGGCGGTGTCACAGGAGTGATTACCGGTGGATCAATGGGTGGCACGATAATTTGTTTTGCTTTCTTTGTATTCAGTTTCTCTACTTCCACACTATCCGGATTCACCCATTCGATTCGGAAGGTTACCGGTTCCACATCTAATTCATAGCCATCAGGAGCCAAGGTTTCGATGAATTGATACTCTCCTGGCAATAAACTCGACACAATAATTTGACCTGTGGCATCCGTTTTTAGCCCCGCTTTAATCACAAGTCCATCCACTCTTTGCAAAGTAAATGTTGCACCCTCTAAAACTTCCTTTGTTTCCCTATCTCTTTTTGTCAGGACAACGGAACCCGTCATCGCCTTATTTGGCATAGTTATAGCTACTTCTTGACTCTCAGTTCCCGAAAAAGTAACTTCTTTTTTCTCATCGGAGAGTATATATCCCGCTGGTGCCACGTTTTCCGTTAACGTGTATGTGCCAGGAACTAAATCCGCAAAAATTAAATTCCCATCCTGATCCGTCGTCCCGGTTAACACGACACTCGAATCCTCATTTGAAACCAATTGAAATTCGGCTCCCGAAAGTTTGGCTCCCGTTTCCTCATCTACTTTTTGAACCACAAGTTTTCCGCGAATTAACTTCTCATTTTTAGCCCATAAAGCGATTGTTTGGTAAGAGCTCTCTGTCACGGTAAAAGGAATGGGCGTTGCGTCCAGCTTATAGCCATTTGGTGCTTGCGTCTCCACCAACTCATAATTGCCTGGCGCTAAACCATGTAAAGCCAATTTTCCGTCCACATTTGTTGCCCCAGTATACAACGTTTTCCCATCGCTGTTAGTAAGCTTGAATACCGCACCCGATAAAACGTTTGTTGCGTCATCCTTATCCACCTTATTCAATACAACTTCCCCGCTAATTTTTTTCGTCTGAACAACATTAGAATCATAATACTCACCGCGAAGCATAATCGAAGCCTTATTCGGCACCGTGTCCCCAACCGCTAACTTACTAGGATCTACAGCAAAAACAAGCGTCTTCCCTTCACCAATCGGTATGTCTTTTCTCACTGTAATGGTCAATTCATTATTTTTCTCCTGAATATCAAATGTACCTTCTGCATCATCCACGAGGTTTTTGTATGCAAGTCGATTATCTAATGTATCCACAAACGTCTGGCCGGCTTTAATCGTTCCAGTAATCGCATTCAACGTCAGCGAATACTGTAAATTCTTATCGTTCACCGTCACTATTTTTTTATCAACCTCTTTTTTCAATACTTTGTTAAAATTCGCATCACCATCAATCCGCAATGTACTGCTGCTTGATTTCGTAAATTCATCACTCGTCATTGTCGCTGTATTCAAATACGTATCATAAATGTGTGTCACGCCCACCTTGTACTCGATTAGCAACATCTCATCTTTCTCGATATGGTCAAAATGTACATTCAAAGTTTGCGATGTTGCGTCAAAATGAATATTGTTTGCATATTTTGACGTCACATATGTACGATTTCCGTTCGCATCATAACTAATAATCCGAATACCGTCCACTGTTGATTTATCTGCCGCATCGATACCAGACGTCAATGCTGGGTTAGGGTCTACCTGTAACCCATCTGGCATTTTGTCCGTGATAGTTACATTATTTAATTCCGCATTCTTATACATATTAAGCGCCAATTGGAACGTATTATATTGCGACTCCACAGGGTCTAGCAGATTTATTCCATCTTTATCAACGCTTGAATGCCACCACTTTTCAAACAATGTCGGTGTTCCAATTTGCTGCGGCTTTATTTGTAAAGTTTGGCTAACCTCTTGTCCAGCATATGTTGCTTTAAAAAGTTGATCCGATGCAACCGTCGTATCCGCGCGCATTAACACCGCTTGAAAGGATATTGAAAATGACGCTGACCACGCTTTGCCCACATTAAAACTAGCGTCTGGCTTCACATAAATCAAAATGTGCGTCGGGTCTGTCGTTTTATCCGTATGATCATATGTGAAAGCATCACTATTTAATTCCGTCAAATTCCCAGCTGAATAAATCTCTTTCGGAATACTAACTTCAATCAAACCATTCTCATCTACAATCGCGTCTGCCGAAGCATCCAGCGTAAAATTCATCGTTACTTTTCCCGAACTCACAATCGGATTATCATGCACTTGCATACTCAATTTAAATTTCCCATTAGTCGCTCCAACCTTCGTTACTGAAGTATCAGCCTTTGTTGTCGCACCTAGTAAAACGCTACTTGCTATCAAGATAATCGCCATAACATATATAAATTTTTTCATCTCGCATCTCCTTTTAATGTACTATATAATATTTAGAAAGAAAATTATAATAATAGTTTTTCCTGCTGTAAAAAAATCACCCCTTCTAGAAAGTATCCTCTAACTTCTTAGATGTACTTATTCCTCCTTCTCGCATCTAGCTAGTTTCGCTATTTAGTCTATCATACGAAAATCCTTTTTCCTAGTCCGTTTTTTTACGTTTTGCTACAAAAAAAGGCCACTCTTTATTTCATTACTAAACGCTTTGATTTTATGCTATTTTTACTACAAAAAGAGGCTTTAAAATGAAAAAAGCAGGAATCTCGCATGTACCATTTCCTTAAATGGCTGTATACAAGATTCCTGCTTTTCTGTTATTAGCTTTTCAATTCTAAATTTTATAACATAATATCTCGTCTTAACGATTTCAAACCGTACTGCTCCACAATATCGATCGCCTCTGGTAATAGACCACGATACACACATTGCGCGATATCAAACTCCAGCGGTACACTAGTATGAATCTCCGCTAACTGCCTAGATAAACGCAACATTTCCAAGTCTTCCTTCAATTTCGTCTGCTGACCTGGTTTTAATTCATCCACATGAGAAAGAATACCATCAATTGTCTCGTATTGCTGAATTAATTTTAAAGCCGTTTTTTCACCGATACCACGAACACCTGGATAACCATCGCTCGTATCGCCCATCAGCGCCTTCACATCAATAAATTGCGTCGGCGTAATGCCCCACTCCTCAACAAAAACCGCTTCATTATATTGTTTATAATTGCCGTACCCTTTTTGCAAAATCCATACATCGTTTGTCGGTGCAATCAGCTGTAACAAATCCTTGTCTCCGCTCAAAACAGTCGTATCAATACCTGTTCCCGCCATTTTCACCGTCACCGTCCCAATACAATCATCTGCCTCAAAGCCAGGCACACCAACATTAATAAAGCCAAATGACGCTGCGACTTCCTTCACTAAATCAAATTGCGGTATCAACTCTTCCGGTGGCGCTTTACGCTCCGCCTTATATCCGCTGTACAACTCGTTACGAAACGTCTGCGAACCCATATCCCAACAAATCAGCGTATGCGTTGGTTTATTCTGATCAATCGCCGCAAAGAGATGCTTCATAAAACCCTGCACACCATTCGTCGGCACACCATGTTGATTGACCATAAATTGCTTAGAAACAGCCGTTGCAAAAAAAGCACGAAATAGTAAAGCCATGCCATCCACGACTAATAAATTATCTTTTTGATTCGTCATTATCGTTCCCCCTAGATTTCTATGTAGCCATTATTATACCATAGAAATCCACAGTAAACGATTGCTATACATCCATCCTCGCTGGTTCTACAACTTCTTTTTCCTTACGATGTGGAATGATGTTAAAAATAATATTTAGAACAATCGCCGTAATACTTCCAGCCACAATCCCATTGCTCGTAAACAATTGAATGAAGTCCGGCAATACTTTGAAAAGATCCGGAACAACCGTCACACCAAGCCCAACACCAACCGAACAAGCGATAATCAACAAGTTCTCCTGTGATGTAAAATTAACCTTGCCGAGCATCTTAATGCCTTGCGCAACAACCATGCCAAACATCGCAACCATCGCTCCACCAAGTACTGGCGTTGGAATAATCGTCGTAATCGCGCCCACTTTCGGCAATAACCCTAACACAATCAAAATTCCCGCCGTCACGTAGATCACTTTTCGAGTTTTAATACCAGATAACTGCACTAAGCCAACGTTTTGCGAGTAAGCAGTATACGGAAATGTATTAAAAACACCGCCTAAAATAATGGCCAAGCCCTCTGCCCGGTATCCTTTCGTCAAATCCGATTTTTCCAGCTTTCGTTTCGTAATATCGGAGAGTGCAAAATAAACCCCCGTTGACTCCACCATGCTCACCAGCGCAATCAAAATCATCGTCAAAATCGCCGCCCAATTAAAGGTTGGCATCCCAAAATAAAACGGTGTAGGCATATGAAACATCGGCGCATCTACAACAGGTTGCATCGAAATACCACGATAAATGCCTGCAAATACCGAACCCGCAACAAGTCCAATCAACACCGCAATCGCTTTACTGAAGCCACGACCAAATCGGTACACTAAAATAATCACGAATAACGTCCCAAATCCAAGCCCCAGATTGTAAAGCGAACCAAAATCCGCAGAACCTTGTCCACCAGCTAAATTATTAATCGCTACTGGAATCAACGTTAAACCAATAATCGTCACAACTGATCCCGTAACGACTGGCGGGAAGAACCGCACAACCATCGAGAAAAACGGTGCGATCAGAACGACAAAAATTCCAGAAACGATAATCGATCCGTAAATCGCGCCAATCCCGTATTGCTCACCAATCAAAATAATCGGCGCAATCGCCTGAACCGCGCACCCCAGCACAACTGGCAAGCCAATTCCAAAAAAACGATTCATCGTCAGCTGCAAGAGCGTCGCAATCCCACACATAAAAATATCAATCGAAACTAAATACGTCATCTGCGCACTCGTAAAGCCAAGCGCACCACCAATCAAAAGCGGTACAATAACCGCCCCAGCATACATTGCCAATACATGTTGAAAACCAAGTGCCGCAATTCTCCCTTTTCCTAACATCGCGTTACTCCCCCCTCCACAAAACGAATTTGCTCATTTTCTAAAGAGGCAATCCGCGCCAAAGAATAAATCGGATAGCCCGTTTTTTCAAGCAATGACCTACCTTGCTGAAATGATTTCTCAATTACAATACCTATTCCCACGACTTCCGCTTCCGCCTGTTCTGCCACTTCCAATAACCCCAAAACCGCCTGTCCATTCGCCAAAAAATCATCAATCAGCAAAATTTTATCCGATTTATCTAAGAAGCTTTTTGACACCGAAATATCGTTCGTCTCTTGTTTCGTGAACGAATAAACACTACTCGTATATAAATTCTCCGTTAACGTCAATGATTTTTTCTTCCTCGCAAAAACAACGGGAACCCCCAATTCAAGTCCAGCAAAAACGGCTGGTGCGATGCCCGAAGACTCAATTGTCACGATTTTTGTAATGCCCAAATTTTGAAACCGGTTAGCAAATTCTTTTCCGACCGCCTGCATTAACACAGGGTCAATTTGATGATTCAAGAAAGAATCGACTTTCAATACGTTACCAGGCAACACAGTACCTCGATTTTTGATGTGTTCTTCTAATAATTTCACAGCCTGATGACCCCTCTCTGATTTAAAGAGCGCGGGAACGAAAAAAACGCCCACAACTCATACTAATAATGAGAAGTAGACGTAAAAAGGCAGCAAGCAGCTACCTTCCTTATAAAACGTTACTCTCACTCATAGTCCAGTTATTTACGGTAACTGGGTAGAAACTTGCTGTCCATATCACAGCTTTTATACAAGTGAATCTTTCTAGTGTAGTGCATAACCCAAGTAAATTGGCGACAAGCGCTCGCAATCAAGAGATTTTCCAGACTTCCGGTTCTCATGTCCAGTTGTACACTCCGCTTCCGGCTTCCGACAAATCTCTTGATTACAAACGCTTTCGCTCAATTTGTGTAAAGCATAATCTTCGCCCTACCCATAAAAAAATTAGTGAGCAGGACTCCGTATTATGCTTAGCGTTTGTCTCGATTTCTTCAAGTTATTTCATTATTATAGCTTTCAAATGAGGGCGGGTCAACCTTATTTTTAGATGTAAACGCTTTTCACGCCTCATTTAATTTGTAAATAAAGTTGTAGCGGTCATTTAGTAACTGAATTAAATAATCTGGATTTAGGCCTTCACCTGTTGTGTTCGTCAAAATTTCCAATGGTTTTTTCAGCATCCCGTACTGATGCACGTGCTCCGTTAGCCATTCGCGAATTGGAGAATAGTCATCGCTTGCCAGAATTTCTGATACGTTTGGAATCTCCTTAGACAAAGTCGCAAACAGTTGCGCGGCATACATATAACCTAACGCGTAGGATGGGAAGTAACCGAAATCGCCACCAGACCAGTGAATATCTTGCAAAATCCCATCCGCATCCGTTTCTGGTCGAACACCCAAATAGGCTTCATACTTATCATTCCACGCATCACGCAGTTCATCCACACCAATTTCACCGTTCATAATCGCTTTTTCAAGCTCGTATCGAATCATAATATGCAATGGATACGTCAATGTGTCCGCCTCAATCCGAATCAACGAACTCTCCGAGAGATTCACCGCACGATAAAATTCCTCCACCGAAACATCATCGAATACAGGCGCCGTAATCTCTTGAAAATCCTTATAATTACTCTGCCAAAACTCAAAACTCGAACCTAAAATAATCTCATAAAACAGTGACTGCGACTCATGAATTCCCATCGAAGCACCATTTGCAAGTGGTGTACCAACCAGTTTTGGACTAATATTTTGCTCATAAATCGCATGTCCACCTTCATGAATAATGCCGAATACAGCCATTTTGAAATTCGCTTCATCATAACGCGTCGTAATCCGCACATCGCCAATGTTGAGCCCCGTCGCAAACGGATGAACCGTGTCATCCAAACGCCCAGCCTCAAAATCAAACCCCATTTTCGTCAAAATACGCTCGCTAAATTCTTTTTGTTTCGCTTTCGACACTTTTTTATGAAGTAATGTCGCATCTGGCTGATAGCTCGCAGCCTCTACTTTTTTACGCAATGCTAAAATCGCTTCTCGCAGTTTCGCGAAAACATCATCCAATACAGCCACCGTCATGCCCGGCTCATATTGATCAAGTAATGTATCATACGGATTTTCCTGATAGCCCCAATATTCCACAAACTTACGCTTACTCGCAATAATTTTCTCCAAATAAGGCTTGAATAAATCATAGTCATTACTCGCGCGCGCTGTTGTCCAAATCGTTTCCGCTTGTGCCACCAATTTCGTATAAGCTTCATATTCCTTCGCTGGAATTTTTTTATTCAAATCATATTCTTTTTTACACTCTTCCAAAGAACGGCGCGTTACATCGGACAAATTCACTTTTTCTACCCAAAGTCCCGCGATAAAAGCTGCCATTTCCTCTGAAACCTTCATTTTGAAAATTTCACCACTCAGCGTTCCAATTACTTCCGATCGCTGTGTCGCTCCTTTTTCTGGTGCACCAGTTCGCAGATCCCAATAAACTAAGCTAAGCGCCTCTTCAAACGCACTAATTTTCTTCACATAATCCAAAAATTCTTGTTCTAGTTCTTGTAAACTCTCCGACATCCTGATTCCCCATTTCCTCTAATCTCTACGCGGTGGTCTTGGCCCCCAATATTGATACAAATCCGTCCGTAAATAACCATTATACAACTTACGTTTCTTCGTCGCCCGTTTTGCATACACTTCCTCAAACATTTCATAACTTGTCAGCACATACACCGACCACGTTGGCATATTACGATACACCGCACGCATTTCACGATACAGTTCACGAACCGACTCCTCGTCTTCCAAACGCTCTCCATATGGCGGATTCGCAACGATAACACCGTATTCTTTTTCTGTCGTAAAATCAGCCACCTGCATTTGCTTGAACTCAATCACATCTTCAAGACCTGCCTCAAACGCATTCTGCTCCGAAATTTCAATCATCCGGTGATCAATATCCGTCCCAGTAATATCTAGCGGTTGCTCATGATTCGCCGCAGCTTCTGCTTCCGCGCGAGCCTCTTTCCAAATATCCGGAGACATCCAATCCCACGTCTCACAAACAAAATCCCGACGCAAACCAGGTGCGATATTCCGTCCAATCCAAGCCGCCTCAATCGGAATCGTTCCAGAACCACAAACCGGATCATAAAACGGACGATCAGGATGCCAACTTGTAAGCAACACGAGTGCCGCCGCCATCGTTTCCTTCAGCGGCGCCCCACCTTGACCAACACGATAACCACGTTTATGTAACCCAGCCCCACTCGTATCAAGCGTAATCGTCACTTCATCCTTCAAAATCGAAACCTCAAGCTTAAAAAGAGCACCAGACTCCATCAAGCGCCCTTGTCTGCGATACTTCTCACTCAATCGACTCACAATCGCTTTTTTCGTAATCGCTTGGCAATTTGGCACACTAAACAATGTCGATTTCACAGATTTACCAGCTACCGGAAAATTTGCATCGAGTGGCAATAAATCTTCCCAAGGTAAAGCCTTCGTTTGTTCAAATAAATCATCAAATGTTGTCGCAGTAAAACGCCCAACAACAATCTTCACACGATCTGCCACACGAAGCCATAAATTCGCCTTCGCAATCGCCATTTCGTCCCCTTTAAAATACACTTTTCCGTTATCAACTTCACATTCATAACCTAGTCGACGTACCTCTTTTGCTACAATCGCCTCAAGCCCAGCCGCAGCTGTTGCCACTAATTCAAATTCCCTCATAATCGCCATCCTCGCCTCATTAATATCTAAAAAAAGAGCCCTTCCAAAAGGCACACGCTCCTAGCCACACACACGGTGCACTAAGTTATGGCATCTCTTAGCATAAGAAATCCGCCATACGTCCGACTTTGAAACAGCCCTCACTTTTTTAATTCATCCTGATAGTAGCGTTTTGTAAGCCATGTTCTGTACTTCTGTGATTACAGGATCACACAAAAGTGGTAATTATCTATCTGCACATAACGGTGAAGCTATGTACCTCGTCCCTCGTTGTTATTCCTCGGGAAAAGTGCCCCTACCAATATTTGGGTTTCTCGCTCGTGGGGTTTACCTCGTTCCACTTCCACCATTTCTGATGAAACTTCGTCACTGTGGCACTTTCAAGGTTCGAACACCATATCCGAAGACTTAGGTGGGTCACCTGCCGTCAAACCGGTAAACCGGAGTGCCCTGGCTTATTGTTTCACCAGGCACGATCACTACGGGCAATTTCAGCGCCGTGCGAGCATGGACTTTCCTCTGTTTTCATAGGGAAAACAGCAATTACCCAAACGCTACCTCAATCATTCTATCACGTTTATTGGTTGTCGTCTAGCTTATTCCCAAAAACATGTTTTTCGAGATTGCTTAGTCGTTTTAGAATATCGAAATTAGTCGTTCCAGCAGGTTGCGTTGTTTGTTGAAAACTCGGTGCAACCACTGCTTTCGGAGCATCTTCTAATTCAGCACGTAGACGCAAATTCTCTTGTTGTAGAGCCTCAATTTCTTGTGAAAAAGTACTATAATCATTAATGACTTTATCTAGAAATTCATCTACATCTTCAGGATTATAACCACGAAGACCTGTTTTAAATTCTTTTTCTAAAATCTCTTTACCTGTCAAATTATATTCGAATTGTTCAGAAGCCATTTAACTTCACCTCTATATCTAGTTTCTGTATGCCAACGTAAACCCAGCGTGTCGCCAAATACTCATCTTCGTCGTTAAAAGTTCCGTTCCAATGCTCACATACACTAGTATGCTCCGCGTTGGTACTCGCTTTCCCCTAGAATCTAAGCATTTGGCAACACGCTGAGGGCTGGCAAATACTCATCTTCGTCGTTAAAAGTTCCGTTCCAATGCTCACATATGCTAGTATGCTCCGCGTTGGTACTCGCTTTTCCCTAGAATCTAAGCATTTGTCAGCGCGCTGGGTTTGGAGCTATGAATCAAATATTGTAAAAATATTCATCACCTACGTTACATACCTCTATTTTTTCAAAGTTCGGCTCATTTGTCAATTTATAATCCTTCGTTTGCTAAAAAAAGGACATTAAAAATCGGCGTTCAGTGAATCCACAACTTCTTGTAACTCATAAAAATCGATCATGAAAATTGGATAATCACCATTCTCCGCGTATATCTTTGCTTTTTCATAGAAAAACTTAGGGGCGCCTTCTCGCTCCGTATCATATACAAGCAATGTCCCGTCCGTGTGATCTAGCACGAATTGGTCCTTTAATTGAAACTGCCGCGGATTCTCATACTCCCGTTTCGTCACAGCCGACACGTAGTCCGCTACACCAACAATCTCATTGTACCACAGCTGATTGCCCTCGTTCCAATTACTCTCCTGATTCAAAAAAGGCGTCAAAATCGCTAATTTCAACGCATACTCCTCTTTTTTCAGCTCCGCCACCACTTCACCAGCCCAAAGTTCCACGCCCATCTGCCCCGAAATAATCACCCACTCCAAGCCATCGTCCATGAGCCCAATCAGCCGTCGCTTGATCGCTTCCTTGATAAATCCAGCTTCTGGCGCGTCTCGCTTAAAAATGCCCAATTCAAAATTCTTATAACCCGAAACAAAAATCGATTTCATGGCGCCTTCTCCAACACGCGTTTCAACGTATATTCCACCGACTGATAATGATCATTGAAATGCTTATAAAATGATTTCCCATTAAAAGCACTGACCGCGATCATCTGAATATTATCTGCCACTTGTTGCAACTGCGCCTGCCCAAGGTATGTGGGGCGCGCCGTATTCACCCACGGAATCACAAGTGCTAGCCACGCATCACACGTCTCTTTGACCCCATCCACGAACGGCTTCATATCTTCATAAAAATCAAACGTCTGCTGCTCTGCTCGATTCGCTAAGTAAAGCTCCCAAATCGCCTCATTATGATGTAGCATTTCTATCGTTATATCCTTCATTTCACTCATAAAAAACCAATTCCTTCTATATAAAAGTATGAGAACAGCATACCATATTTGATGGCAATCTCCTACTTTTCTAATGAGTAACGTATTAAAAATCACAGTGAAATCCCTGAAATGAAAAAAATATTGAGTTTTTTCTACAGCACAGAATCCAATGCGAAGGTACGTTCTATCTTGGTTTTCGCCGATTTCCCAAATTATCACAACACCCTTATAGGCAGATTTCCCCTATCATTTTCATTTAAATTTGTTATAATAGGTGTTAGTCCAAATTAAGAATGGCTAGTTCTGCCGTTCTATCGATTTAAAAGAGGTGAATGACAGATGGCCATACGATATCCTAATGGAAAAAAGTATCAGCCGAATACACCTGCCGCCTCCACCGCACAAAAAAAGACAGTCTCTTACGGAAAACGCGGCATGTCACTCGAGCAAGATCTCAATGACACGAATGCCTACTATTTAACCCATGGGCTTGCCGTCATCCACAAGAAACCTACCCCTGTGCAAATCGTTGGTGTTGATTATCCAAAAAGAAGTAGTGCAAAAATAAAGGAAGCCTACTTCAAAACACCATCAACCACGGACTATAACGGTGTTTATCAAGGAAAGTATATTGACTTTGAAGCAAAGGAGACCAAAAATACAAGCTCATTTCCTCTTAGTAACTTTCATCAACATCAGTTAACACATATGGAAGGCGTCCTGAAACAAGACGGTATCGTTTTTGTTATCATCGCTTTTCAAACACTTGGAGAGGTCTATCTCATGCCCTTTGAACATTTCCAGCCATTTTGGCAACGAATGCTCGACGGCGGAAGAAAATCAGTAACCCTGCAAGAGTTAAAACACGTAGCAGACCAAATTCCTTATGGTCTAAATCCGAGGCTAGACTACTTAAACATCATTAGAAAACATTATTTCTAAGTTCAGTCGCCCCTCAACATTAAAGGAGAGAAATTTTCTATGGCAGATAAACCGCAGACAAGATCTCAGTACCGCAATAGCCAAGCAAAACAACCTGAGACAAATAAACCAACTGGGAAAGGCAAACGTATCACTGGGAATGTTTTTAAAGTGGTATTCTTCACCGCACTCTTTCTCGCATTTGCAGGCATTGCTGGTGGCGCAACCGCATTTTATTCGTATGCAAAAGAAGCGCCCAAACTGACAGATTCAAAATTGCGTGACCCTCTTTCATCTAAGATTTTAGATAAAAATGGAGACGTCTATGCAGAAATCGGTAAAGAACGCCGGGAATATATTGAGTATAAAGATATCCCAAAACAGCTAGAAAACGCAGTTCTATCAACGGAAGATTCCCGTTTTTACGAGCATAATGGAATGGATCCGATACGACTTGCGAGCGCTGCTGTCGGTAATATTACGGGTGGATTTGGTTCCCAAGGGGCCAGTACCTTGACGCAGCAGATCATTAAGATGTCTTACCTCGATTACACAAACAAAACACTAGATCGTAAAGCGCAAGAAGCGTGGATGGCTGTACAACTGGAACAAAAATACAGCAAACACGAACTTCTAGAAATTTACATCAATAAAGTTTACTTATCCGATGGTATCCACGGTATGGAAACAGCCGCCGAGCATTACTATGGCAAAAAACTAAAAGATTTGAATTTGGCACAAACAGCCCTAATCGCTGGTATGCCTCAAAGTCCCAACCGTTTTAACCCATTTGAAAATCCTGATTTAGCGAAAAAACGTCGCGATATCGTGTTAACCTTAATGTACAACAACGATAAAATCTCGAAATCAGAAATGGAAGCTGCCCAATCGGTAGCCATTGCGGACGGTTTAGTGGATGAAGCAACACGTAAACAAAAAACATACGCATATGATACGTATGTCGATCAAGTTATCGATGAGATTGGTGACAAATACAATCCATTTACAGACGGTTTAACAATCTATACCGCGCTTGATCCAAGTGCCCAAAAGTACACGGAAAAAATGTTGAATACAAATGAAATCATCAATTATCCAGACGCGAAATTCCAAGCTGGAGTTGTTGTTATGGATACGGAAACTGGTCGTGTGCAAGCCCTCGGTGGTGGACGCGATACTGGCGAAAAGAAAGTATCACGCGGACTTAATCGTGCTACCGATATTAAACGCCAACCTGGTTCCACTATGAAACCTATTTTAGGCTATGCACCAGCTATTGAATACCTAGATTGGTCAACAGCACATATTTTCAATGATGCTCCTTATCAGTATTCAAGTGGTCAGGAATTGCGAAATTATGATTCTGGTTATCTTGGGGAAATTTCGATGCGTCATGCGCTTTATTCCTCTCGTAATATTCCTGCCGTAAAAGCTTCCAAAGAGGTAGGTTATGATCGCGCGAAAGATTTTGCGAATAATCTTGGTTTGAACTATAAAGAGGTGTACGAATCAACAGTAATTGGTAGTGGTGAAGCTTCCCCGATTCAGATGGCTGGAGCATATGCAGCATTTGGTAATGGTGGCGTCTATAACAAACCTCATACCGTTACAAAGATTCTACTTTCAGATGGCGAAACAGAAGTAAACATGGAACCTGAATCTGTTGTAGCAATGAAAGCGTCCACTGCCTACATGATTAGCGATATGTTAAAAGACGTTCTAACAAAGGGTACTGGTACTCGAGCAAACATCCCTGGCTGGAATATTGCTGCTAAGACTGGTACAACTAACTACGATGAGAGCATTCGTATCAAAAATGGCATTCCAAGTGACGGCACACCCGATTCATGGTTTGTCGGCTACTCTCCTCGTTACACGGTATCCATTTGGACTGGTTATGACGAGCCAAACAAGAATTATCTATCACCAAGCGAAACTCGTATCGCAGCGTATATGTTCAAAGCAACAATGGAACATCTCGTTTCTGGCGAGAAAAACCCAGACTTCAAAAAACCTAGCAACGTGAATGAGATTCCAATTATCGTTGGAAGTAACCCAATCACACGTGCAGGATCTGGCGCAAGTGGTGGAAATATCTCGTATGAATTATTCTTAGACGGTACTATCCCAACCAAATCAGCCGCTGAGAAGAAAACCGAAACCGAAACAAAAACAGATGACGAAAAAGCAGCTGAAAAAGAAGCGGCTAAAAAGGCTGCCGAAGAAAAAGCGAAAAAAGATAAAGAACAATCTGAGTCTGATAAACTAAAACAACAACAAAAGGAACAGGAAGAAGCAGCTAAGAAAGCGGCTGAAGAAGCTGAACAAACGGCATTACAAGCACCAGGTGGCTTAAATGGCTCTTATAATGCCGCTAACAAAACGATTTCAGCAAGTTGGGCATCCAATGGACCTGGCGTCACCTATGATGTCAGCGTCAACGGACAAACCCAAAACTACGGTACAACATCCATTAATGTGAGTGGTGGCTCACCTGGATCGAGTGTTGTCATTATGGTAGTTCCAGTAAAAGATGGTAAACGTGGCTCACCAGCGACAACAACCGTTACTATTCCACCTGAGCAAACGCAGCAAGAAACACCAGCTACGGATGGTACTGGTACGAACAGCACACAAAACACCACACCACCACCAGCCAACTAGAATAGAATGCGACCACTCTGCAATAGGCAGAGTGGTTTTTTTATGTACGACAAAAAAAACGCATCCCAATTTGAAATGCGTTTCTTTGTCAGGTCAGCCCTTTTAGCACTAACTTTCTTTGCTCTTGCACTAATTCATTCAACTGCTTAAAAGCTGGATATGTCTCTGATTTTCCCATAATAAAAGCTAACCGTTCTTGCAAATTCATTGGAATAAGTTCTAACGTCTCGATATGCTTATCCAATTCATTTAACTGGACAGGCCTTCTATTACTCCAAAAAAGCATCGAAAGGTAAATGCCTAGCCCGTCACGAATAATCGATATATCAGGCTCCTCACGCAATTTAAAAGAGGCATCTAACTCTTGCGCAATATTACGCCACTGCTTTGCCATGCGCCTGCACGCTTGCTCTGGATCCGTGTGCCACGGCATCTCTCCTCGCCCACGTGTATAAAAAAGTTGTTCTTGCCAAAATGGTAAACCAGTCACAAAAATCGATGCCTCGTCTATTTCCTCCACAGCAACATGTGGTGTTCTAAATAAAGGATGTTCCAATTCTTTCGCATATTGAAAATCAGCCATCAAAACCTCTCGCTTTCGCTTGTTTTTTACCTTCTCGGCAAAGGTATAGGAGCGGACATCTCGCACATTCTGGTGTTCTAGCCTTGCAATGATAGCGCCCAAAGAAAATCATATCATGATGCGCGTCTGACCACATCTCTTTTGGAAGTTTTCGCATCAATGTATTTTCAACTTCGGTCACAGAATCTTTCCATCGACAAATACCTAATCGCTTAGAAACACGTTCGACATGCGTATCAACAGCAATTGCCGGGACTCCAAAACCAACAGAAAGCACCACATTGGCAGTCTTTCTTCCAACACCAGGTAGACTCTCTAACTCTGCGTGCGTTGCCGGTACCTCTCCATCAAACTCATCTAGGATTTTTTGAGACAAGGCTTGGATATTCTTCGCTTTATTCCGGTATAACCCGATGGACCGAATATCATTTTCCAGCTCCTCCACAGGCACCTTCATATAATCTTCTGGCCCGTGGTATTTCTCAAAAAGTGATGCGGTGACGCGGTTAACCAAAATATCAGTACACTGCGCAGAAAGTACAACAGCTACCAGCAGTTCAAACGTATTCTTATGCTCGAGTTCACAGTGGGCGCTCGGGAACATCTCCGCCATTGTCTCGATGCACATCACGGTTTCTTTATTCGTTAACATGTGTTCACCCTTTTCTCTTATCTAGCCAATCATAGAGCGGAATCGAATTCTCACTTTTCTTTACCCTCGTCACATTGCCCTTCTCAGCAGTACTTCCTGCCACCTGTTCATGAAAAGCAGCGGAAGCCATGCGTGCCTGCTCCGGCGTTTTGATGTTTTTGCGATTCCAATTGAGTAAAATCCGGTCCATATAGCGAAAACTTAATTTTTGAGAGAGTACTGCTTCCTTCAAAGCCTCCCGAATGAGCTCCGGACTATTATGATCTTGATCCACCCAAGCAGACAACATTTCTGCTTCCATCGGAGACAACGGGCGCCCAAACTCCTGCTCAAACTGCGAATATAAACTCATTTGTTCCGTCTCACGCGACACCATTTTTTGCTCTTGATGTAGGTTCTCGAAAAAGACCATCAGCTTCTCCCAAAGTGGATCAAGCGCGTAACTCTCCGTGTAAACCCGCTCGCCTTCGTTCACTTGCTTAATCATAATCAGCTTTTTGTTAACAAGTGCCTGAATGATTCGAAAAGCTTGTTCCGTGCTAAGTGTTGTTCGCCCGGCGATTTCTTCCATCGATGGAAAGTAGACTCCTTTTTCAAGAAAGGACTGTAACTGTAAAACAACGACAAATTCTTGCTCATTCATTCCGATTTTGGCGTAGTTCTCCACTAATACTTGCGGCAATGTCACATTCCCCGCCTCTAACCATTTTTGCATTATTTTATTATCCATCATGAAACACCTCATTAGAAATTATACCATGAAAAACAAGGGAAACGTGATGAAAAAACCTTTTTGGGAGAGTTTTTATGTTTTTGGCTATAGAAAAACAGCCAGTACACCGCAAAAAATGAATTTTGTGGGGACTGGCTGTTCTTTAAAACCGTAGTGAAATTTAACCTAAGCTAATTTGATTCGTCCTTCATTACGGATACAATCGATTCAACAGTCTTGGGAAAGGAATCGTTTCACGAACGTGTTCTGTTCCTGAAATCCATGCAACTGTACGTTCTAGACCAAGTCCGAAACCTGAATGCGGTACAGAACCATAGCGAGCTAAGTCTAAATACCAGCTGTACGCTTCTAAATCTAAATCAAATTCTTTCATGCGTGCTTCTAAAATCGCTAGTTCATGAATACGTTCCGATCCACCGATAATTTCACCATATCCTTCTGGTGCAATCAAATCGGCACATAGTACGACTTCACTGTTATTCGGATCTTCTGGCATATAAAACGGTTTAATTGCTTTTGGATAATGTGTAATGAAAACTGGTTTCTCAAAATTATCCGCAATCGCTGTTTCATGAGGTGCTCCGAAATCGTCGCCCCATTCGATATCCTCAAAACCTAATTTCTTAAGTAATGTAATTGCCTCTGTATAGGTGATTCGTGGGAACGGTGCAACCATTTTCTCTAAATGAGAGATGTCACGGCCTAAGCGATCCAACTCTAGACGACAATTCTTGAGTACAGCAGCGACAAGGAATGCCACGTAATTTTCCTGTACTTTTAAGCTGTCTTCTAACTTATAAAATGCCATTTCGGGCTCAATCATCCAGAATTCAATTAAATGACGGCGTGTTTTTGATTTTTCTGCACGGAAAGTTGGTCCGAATGAGAATACCTTGCCAAACGCCATCGCTGCAGCTTCCATATATAGCTGACCACTTTGTGACAAAAAGGCATCTTCTTCAAAATATTTCGTGTGGAAAAGCTCCGTTGTCCCCTCTGGCGCGCTACCAGTCAAAATCGGTGGATCAATTTTTAAGAAGCCTTCTTCGTTAAAGAATTCATATGTCGCGCGAATAATTTCGTTACGAATCTTCATAATCGCGTGTTGACGATTAGAACGCAACCATAAATGACGATGATCCATCAGAAATTCCGTTCCATGTTCCTTCGGCGTAATTGGGTAATCAACGGATTCACTGACAACTTCAATTCCAGTTACAGCCATTTCATAGCCAAACGGGGACCGCGTATCTTCGTGAATCGTCCCAGTGACATAAAGACTGGTTTCTTGAGACATACCTTTTGCCGTTTGGAAAAGCTCTTCGCCTACTTCCTCTTTCACAACAACACCTTGCACAAAGCCTGTCCCATCTCGTAATTGCAAGAAGGCGATCTTACCACTCGAGCGTTTATTGCTGAGCCATCCACCAATCTTCACTTCTTTATCCACATGTTTTGCTGCTTGATTAATCGTAATTTGCATGTTTACACTCCCTAATTTTTCATAAAATCTTTCATTCGGTCAAGCGCTTGTTCGAACAAGGCTGGGTCTGTCGCGTACGATATCCGTATATAATCTGGCATACCAAAACCTGAGCCTGGAACAACCGCGACAAAAGCATCATCTAACAAACTCTTTGCAAAAGCATCCACATCTGCAAAGCTTTTCATACGCGCGGCCTCTGCTACATCAATGAAGAAGTAGAAAGCGCCACTTGGTTTCTTCGGTCTAAATCCAGGAATAGATTCTAAAACTGGATAAAACCGCTCCATCCGCTCTTCAAAAGCTTTATACATGCTCTCAGGAACCGCTTGATCCCCATTATAAGCTTCAACAGCGCCATACTGAGCGTTTGCTGTCGGATTACTCGTCATATGATCGGCAAGCCTTCCCATACTCGCAATAATCGGTTCAGCCGCAGCCGCATAGCCAATGCGCCAACCAGTCATCGCATACGCTTTTGAAACGCCGTTAATCACGATTGTCCATTGATATAACGCATCGCTTAAAGAAGCAATCGAAACGAGGTCTTTTTTGTCCCCATAATACAGCTTCTCATAAATTTCATCCGAAACGATATAAATACCATGCTTCTCCGCCACGTGTCCAATCGCAACCAGTTCCGCTTTAGAATAAGTCATCCCCGTCGGATTGTTTGGCGAATTAAGCACGATAGCTCGCGTTTTTGGCGTCACAGCCTTTTCAAAATCAGCGGCTGTGATTTTAAAATCCGCATCAAAACCGGTCTCTACAAAAATTGGCACACCGCCAGCAAGTTTAATTTGCTCCGGATAAGTCACCCAGTAAGGTACAGGTACAATGACTTCATCACCAGGGTTCAGAATCGCTTGAAAAGCACAGTATAGCACATGTTTTGCTCCAGTTCCCACAAAAATCTGATTTGGCTTGTAGGCTAAATTCTGATCTTGTTGCAACTTCCCAATAATGGCTTGCTTTAATTCTGGTATTCCCGTTGTTGCTGTATACTTGGTATATCCTTTGTTCATTGAATCGACAGCAGCATCAATGATGTTTTGTGGCGTATTGAAATCTGGTTCCCCAGCTCCAAGCCCAATAACATCAATTCCAGCCTGCTTCATTTCTCTTGCTTTTGCCGTAATCGCAAGTGTTGGCGATGCAGCAATTTCTTGGACACGTTTCGATAGCGGTAGGTCCATGCACGTTCCCTCCTAAATTTTAAAAAGTCTTATAAATTCTCAATTGCTCGGTACCATTCGCCTGTTTCAAAATCCAAATCATAATAATTTAAGTTATTATCCTTATCCAAATAGGAAACTTCCCAAATTGGTACGCCTTTATCCATACCAAGTGTCACATTCAGAATCTTAACGGGATTCTTTTCCTGTTTCACTTTAGCAATTGCCTCATCTTTAGAAATACCATCTTTTGCATACTTGACGACTACTGTCCCTTTCTTGCTTTTAGGAACCCAGACAATAATTTCTTTCTTTTTACTATTCGTACCTGTAAGCACGTAATACACACCATTTGAACCATTGTACAAATAAAAATCCTTTTGCTCTTTCAAATCTACTTTACCGCCAATGCGTGCGAGTGCCGTCTCTTCATCTGCGCGAACCGGCTTCTGGGCGCTGTAGAAAAAGGTGAAGAACCCTGCTATCACAACGACAAGAACGGTAACACTAATCCAAATCCACTTCCAGTAACTTTTTCGATTACTTTTTCGCAACATATCTACTCTCATTTCTATTAGCTTTACGCTGTTGTCGCCAATTTCAGGCATAGGTTTATTATAGCAATACCATCACGATATTTGAAGCAAAAAAAACAGTTATTCAAAAAATTTCTTCACTTCCTCCAATAATTCCAGTTCTCGCCCTTTCACAATAGGTACCTCAGGAATCGAGTTCAAGAATGCTTTCCCAAAATTAGTTGTATCCATACGATTATCAAAAACAAACACAATCCCACGATCCGTTTCCCGCCGAATTAGTCTTCCAAAGCCTTGTTTAAAGCGAAGAACAGCCTCCGGTAACGAATAGGTTTGGAATGCATTTAGTCCCATTTTTTTACGCAAAGCAATCTGGGCTTTCGTATATGGATCCTCAAGCGGTGCAAATGG
This sequence comes from Paenilisteria rustica, assembly GCF_013820765.1. Classification (GTDB taxonomy): domain Bacteria; phylum Bacillota; class Bacilli; order Lactobacillales; family Listeriaceae; genus Listeria_A; species Listeria_A rustica. Next base: position 305,774 of record NZ_JABJVM010000001.1, on the reverse strand, counting down.
TAAACGCACAATAACCAAACACGATAAATCATCGCCTGGAATATCGACTCCTTCCCAAAAACTCATCGTTCCGAGTAAAATAGCTTTATCAAAGGCGAGGAATTGTTTCGTTAATCGTGCTGGACTGCCTGATGATACACCTTGCGCTAAAATCCGATATTCCGCGATAGATGCATCCTGATTCATTTTGCGGTATGTTTTTTGTAACATATCATGCGCTGTAAAAAGGACAAGCATCCGACCCGATGTTTCTTTTGCAATCGCGCTGAGATACGCGGCTAACTTGCTCGTATATTCCTCCACAGGCGTTCCTTTGACCGGCAACATGTCAGAGGGAATGAGAATTCGCGCATTTTCTCCATAATCGAATGGCGACTTAATCTGTTTGGTCTTAGTAGCTGCGTCCAAGCCTAATTCAGCCCGAATGTAAGCAAAAGAATCATCTACCGTAAGCGTTGCAGATGTCAGAACAACTGATTTTTTAGTATCAAAAAAGTCCTTCTGCAACGTATGATTTACCTGTACAATATCCGCTCTGAGGCGCACGCTACTAAGCGCCTTATTTCGATCTGCTTCGATATAAAGCATCATCGCCTCTTCTTTCTCGTAAAGCATTCGAGATAATTGGCTCTCCGCACGCTTCCAATCTAGCACAAACGAATAAACTTCTTCTAAAAATACCGATTCTCCTTCACTAAAGTTCTCCGCCTCACGCTTCCCATATTCTAAGACAAACTCAAGCGTCGAACTCACTTCACGCATCAATAATAGTACCTTCTCACCAGCGAAAAAAAGAGCTGCGTCTAACTTTTCATCGATGACATTCTCAACCAATATTAACTCCGTAGTATTCTTACTTGCTCTCAGTAGCTTCTGTGCCAGCAATAAAAATAGATTCTCCAGCGCCTCTTCTAGCTTTATGATAGCAATCTCAATATCAAAAAGCTGGTGTTGCTCAGGAAACATAAGCTCTAAGCGTTGTAACATCGCTTCTTTTCCTAATGTTCCTAACCGATTGATGAAAAATTTCATCCTACGATAAGAAAAAACAAAACTCTGTTGTGCTCGCGCGGCATCCGTGAAATGGTGCGCCTCATCGATTACGGCATATTCATAATCAGGCAGCCATTTCCCACCACCAAAATGATCTTGTAGAAGTAACGCATGGTTCACAATAATTAGGTCTGCCGCTTTGGCCTGCTTTTGATTAAACAAATAAAAATCATGGACAAGCCACGGATCTTTTTGCGGAGAAAGGAACCATCCCGTGTGTTTCATTCGATTCCAGAAAAGCTGGCCACCACCAGATAAGTTGACTTCATCAATATCCCCCGTCGTTGTTTCCGTCAACCATACAAGTATCTGCATTTTCGTTAAAACAACATCATAGGTTTTATCAACTTCCGATAGTAATTGTTCAAATTTAAACAAATTGATATAATGCTCTCTGCCCTTTAATACAACAGCCTGTATATCAAAATCCGTCAGTTCGGCAAGTAGCGGAATATCCTTATGAAATATTTGAGACTGCAAAAGGTTCGTATATGTACTAATCACGATTGGAATTTGGTGTTCCTTCGCAAAATAAATTGCTGGTAAAGAATAGCCTAATGTTTTTCCAATCCCGGTTCCTGCCTCAATAAGCGTATTTTCCTGTTTCTCCCACGATGCCATAACCGTATCCATCATGATAAATTGACCAGCTCGAGGTATTAAAGTCTCATCTGTTGCCTTAAAAAGCGTCGTTTTCTCTTCATCCGTCTCGGGATATCGTCTGGTATCTGCACGACTATATTGCACTTCTTGTAAGTTTTTTTTGCGAATCACGAGTCCCCTATATTCCGTCCATTTCGTATCTAGCATTGCCAACTCTCGCTCTTTACGCATCTCTATCTCAAAAAGTAACTCTGCAAGATATCCGGTCAAATGCTGCGAAAGCGTCGTTAGTTTACGAATAGTCGCAAGCGGTAATGTCTCCAATTTTTCAAGAAAAAGCAACATCAATTCAGCCGTCACACGTGCATCACTATCTGCCCGGTGAGGAGAATCGTGACCTAGCCCAAACTCATCCGCTAAGTCCTGCAATTTAAAACTATCCACCGTTGGATACATAATACGCGCGAGCTCCACTGTATCAAGAAGCTTCATTTTGAGTGGCACTTCACCAGCTTCATGCATTTCTTTTTGTAAGAAGGTCCAGTCAAAACTCACATTATGCGCCACAAAAATCCCACCATCAATTAGCGAATGGATGATAGACGATACATCTTCAAATAATGGCGCATCCTTCACATCTTTTTCAGATATTCCTGTTAGTTCTTTAATAAAAGGAGGAATCCGCTTCTCTGGATTTAGGAAAGTAGAGAACTGATCTATAATCTCACCATCCTCCACAATACACGCCGAAAATTGAATAATTTTATCCGCCTTATTCGCTTGGTTTCCCGTAGTCTCCAAATCCACGACGATATATCTTTTATTTTTCACGATTATCCCCCCTTTACTAAAATCGGGAAGCTAGATTCGAAACCTAGCTTCCTCCTCATATCACAGTGTTGTTTGTGCTTTTTCTTCTGGCAAAGTCTGGACAATACGATTCGCCTCATTTAGAACTACTATTTTAGGCTGGTGATTCACAATCTCTTCTTCCGAAAAAATACCATAGGCCATAATAATAATCGTATCACCCACCTGCGTCATTCTTGCTGCCGCACCGTTCAAACAAATAATACCACTATTTCGCTCTCCAGGGATAATATAAGTCTCCAAACGAGCGCCGTTATTATTATTTACAATCTGTACCTTCTCATTTGGCAACATATTTACCGCTTCTAACAACGCCTCGTCAATCGTTATACTACCAACATACTGGAGGTTGGCTTCCGTTACTGTAGCTCGGTGAATTTTGCCATGCATCATAGAACGCATCATGTCATGCACCTCCTATGATTTCATTATCAATTAATCTAGCTTTCGAATACTGCACACAAATCGCAATAATAATAGGCTTTTCCCAATCTTCAACCGGTTCAAACGAAGGATACTGATACATATCCAGATAAACAATTTTTTCATGTGTTTTTTTCTGATTCACAATTGCTCGAATATTAGCCAACACTCTCGTCTTATCCTTCTCCTTCACTTCCATTCGAGCTCTGCGCAACGCCATATGAATCACCGGTGCATCCGCACGCTCCTGCTCTGTCAAATACACATTACGCGAACTTTTAGCTAGCCCATCCTGTTCTCTAACAGTCGGAATCACCCGAACCTTTAATGGCAAAAAGTAATCTGCGACAAATCCTTGTACTACAGCTACTTGCTGCGCATCTTTCTGACCAAAATAGGCGCCATCAGGTTGAACAAGATGAAATAATTTCGCTAACACTGTCAAAACACCATCAAAATGTCCTTCTCGAGTCGCTCCATCTAGTACCGAAACTCGCTTTTGCGCGTGAATTGTTGCTGTTAAACTTTCCGGATACATCGTTTCGACAGATGGCAAAAATAAAATATCTATGCCATTTTGCTCTGCAAGTGATGTATCACGAGCCTCATCGCGAGGATAACTTTCAAAGTCTTCATTTGGTCCAAACTGTGTCGGATTCACAAATATACTCATAACCACGATATCATTTTCTGCCTTAGCTGCTTTCACAAGTGCCATATGACCTTCATGCAAAAATCCCATCGTCGGCACAAAACCAATCGTTTTCCGTTCTTTCTTACTGGATGCAACGACTGCTCGTAAAGCCTCTATATTACGTATAATTTTCATGTCATTCGCCCCCATAAAGACCTTTCAATGTTTCTTCACTCATCGTAAAGGTATGCTCTAGAGCTGGGAAGTTTCCCAATTTCACATCATGAACATAGGCTGATAAAGCAGTATCAATCACTCTATCTACATCCGCATAAATCTTTACAAACTTAGCCACCCGATCCGTTCCATATTGAATCACATCATGATACACAAGCACTTGACCATCCGTATCAACCCCAGCGCCAATACCAATCGTTGGAATCGTAACAGCCAACGTTACTTCTTTTGCAAGCTGCCTTGGAATAGCTTCTAAAACGAGCGCAATCGCACCTGCTGCCTCCGCTTCTTTCGCCTGTCTCAACAAATCCTGTGCTGCTTCTTTTGACTTCGCTTGGACTTTGTAACTACCCGTTAAACCCACCGTTTGGGGCGTCAATCCAAGATGCGCCACAACAGCAACCCCGCCAGCGCTTAAATGCCTGATTTTAGTGAATACATCATCCGCACCTTCTAATTTCAGCGCATTCGCCCCAGTTTCCTGAATTATTTGCCTTGCATTTCGAATCGTTTCCTCTATCGAACCATGGTAACTTAAAAATGGCATATCCGTAACGATAAACGTGTCCGGGGCACCGCGTCGCACAGCTTTCGTATGATGAATCATATCAGCAATCGTCACTGGAATCGTGGAATCGTATCCTAAAACAACCATTCCTAACGAATCTCCCACAAGAATCATGTCGACTTCCGCCTTCTCGGCATTCTTTGCTGACGGATAATCATAAGCTGTTAACATCGTCATTTTCTCCTGATCTTCTTTCATCTTAAAAAAATCAACAGGTTTTTTCATTTCAATCGGCTCCTCTTGTCTCTGTCCGTATCGGATCAAAGCAAAGTATTTTTCTTCAAAGAAAACATGTGCCGTTCTTATTAAGATACAGCCAGTAGTTGCTTTCCTCCTTGTTATAGTAACACATTTCAAGCTGTTTCGAAAGTTCTTAAACTGACTATAATTGACAGCATTAGAAAGAAAAGCGCATGCCTACCGAAATACTTCGTGACATACGCCTACCCCTTTATTTACTGTATTTTTCAAACCAAGCTTTCAGCGCGGTTTTATCGTCATTTCCATCATATCGTGCTACTTCTTTACCATCCTCCAAATAGAAAATAACTGGAACTGTCTTTACCTTCATATCTTGTAAAAATGTTTTTGTCTCATCTTCCGCTTTCTCTCGTGCAGCATCTGTATCAAAATAAGCTAAGCGCATCTTCTGGTCCTTCAAAACACTATCCAAGGTTGGTTGAAAAGCTTGGCAATCTGGGCAAGTTGGCCTACCAATATAGACAAAACCACTTTCTTTATTGTCCAATTTCGCTTGAAATTCTGCTAATGTTATCTTATCCAGCTGCTTACTATCTTCTGCCTTTTCATTGCCACATGCCGCAAGCACTAAAAAAACACCCAACATTCCTAAAAATAATAATTTCTTCATCAATTCAAATCTCCTCTTTTTTATATCGGTAAAATCAGATGAATATCCAGCGGTTCCAGCTCAAATAAATAGATATCTGGTGGATTAGCTAATTCTGCACCTAACCTTAAGTAAAAGTCTACCGTGTTACGAACGGGTGTCGCCGAAATATATAGTTCTTTTCCACCGAGTTCTGTTGCCTCTTGCGAAATAATATCAATAAGCCGCCGACCGAGCCCTTTCGCGCGATAATCATGACTAATATATAACATGTCCAGCTTCATCGTCTTACCATCAATAAGATAGCTTTCCAGTGAAACTAGCCCAACTAGAACATTTTCCTCATACGCACCAATAATAATACCATCTCGGTCAAAAAGCGATTCTAGTCGTTGCACATAAATCGTCAATTCACTCTCAAGCCAACCTTCAATATCATAGTATTCCTTCACTAATTGTAACGTTTGATTGCGAACGTAGTAAACTTCTCCAACAAATTCCTTGCGATCAATATCCTTCAACTGGGACAATTCATCCCGAACCAACCATTTAAACTCCATCGGTCAACTCTCCTTTTCAGCGGTTTTTCTTAGTATACCTGAGTATCTTCTAAAAGAAAAAACGCTAAAAAGAGATTTTAAAGCCAATTTTTGATGCGTTTAGACGCAACTTTTGCCTTATCTTTATTTTCCTACAGCTTACAAACGTTTTCTAACACAGTATTTCAGCCTAAAAAAAGAATTTACTACCCAAGCAAAATATCTGCTGAATAAATCCGATGCTCTTCTCCTACAGCATCTTGAACGATAAGTACGCCCTCATCTGATATACCTTTTACTGTCCCACGAATCTCGCCTTGGATTGTTTTAGCTACAATTTTTTCACTAAAAGGAATGGCTCTTGCTTCCCAAAACAGCTTAATCGGTGCAAAGCCTTGATCTAAGAATAGCAAATAGTATTTTTCCAACTGAGCGACAATCTCGCCGTATAAGGCACCTCTGGAAATGGGATGTCCTGCTAAAATAGCCAAAGAAGTAGCTTTATCACGCAATTCTTCTGGGAAAAAATCTTGATTCACGTTAATGCCTGTCCCGATAATAATCGCGTTTACCTGTTCTGCCTCTGCCTGCATTTCCGTCAAAACACCGCACACTTTGCGTTTATCAATATAAAGGTCATTCGGCCATTTAATTTGTGGCTCTAAACCAGTGATATTCTCGATAGCCTCTGCAACAGCCAAGGAAGCAATAAAAGTGAACTGCGGAACTTGCTGCATTGGGATTTCTGGTTTTAAAATGGTGCTCATCCAGATTCCTGTTCCTTTTTGTGAATTCCAAGGTCTAGCTAAGCGCCCTTTCCCAGCTGTTTGTTGATCTGCAATAACAACGGTTCCATCGCCTGCACCTTCGCCAACCAGTTGATGTGCAACAATTTGCGTAGATGTCACTTCTGGATAAAATGCTACTTGTTGACCGATAAATTTTGTTCTAGCACGAAAATAAAGCATGTCTTCTGTGAATATTTCTTCGGCTGGTTGAATCGCGTAGCCACTTCCCCGCTTCGCCTCAATCTCAAAACCAGATTTTTTTAACTCCTCTATTTGTTTCCATACGGCTGTCCGGCTACAATTCAGCGCATCCGCAATCTCTTGCCCTGAAACTAGTTCGCCCTCTGCCGCCCGAAATACATCTAATAATTTACGGCGATTCGTTGATAACATGCTTCACCCATCCTTTAATTTCTGACTGTGTATTCGCGACTTCTCCTTCAATGATGGCTTGATCGAGCCTCGCGAGCAACTCTTTTAGCCACGGACCACCTTTTTTATCCACCCATGCCATGATATCATTACCACCCGCCTGAATCTCGCTTCGTGACTGGACAGGAAGCGCCGCTAAACGTTCGTGTAAAGCGGTCCATTCCGTTTCACCCGTTTGAACCAATCGCGCTTTCTCGACTAGAGCTACCGTATGTGATCCCGTTGCAAACAATTCGTAATCGCTCCATACACGCTTGTTCGCTAGATCATACGCTTTTATTACCTCACGAATCAACTTATTCGGCAATTTCCAAGCACGCAAAAAGGCCCCCACATTCTCCGGCATCACCGCTAGCACAACGACAAACCAGATAGTTTCATCATCACTAGCAGCCGCTAAATCCCAAGACTCCAACCTCTGAATCGCAACACTCTGCCCCTCAAAACCTGGTAAATAATGCAACATCTCGAGTTTCTGCACTAATGGTAACGCAACGTTGACCGCTTGGCCTTTCATTAATTTCACAAATTCTACAGCGATTCGTTCCACCGCAATATTTTTCAGAAGGGCGATATTTTGTTGCATGGCCTCATATGTATCTTTTTCAAGCGAAAAATCTAGCTGACTTACAAAACGGACACCGCGCATCATTCGCAGGGCATCTTCGTGAAATCGTTCCCACGCCTTACCAACAGCGCGAATCTGTTTATTTGCCATATCTTGTTGTCCACCAAAAGGATCGATAAATCGGCCATCAAGCCCCATCGCAATCGCATTCATAGTGAAATCGCGACGTTCCAAATCTTTCTCCAATGAACGAATAAATACAACCTCATCTGGACGTCTAAAATCGGCATACGTACCCTCTGTGCGAAACGTTGTAATCTCGTATATTTCTCCCGCCTCCAATACAGAAACAGTGCCATGCTCAATCCCCGTATCAAATGTCCGCATGAAAATCTGCTTCACTTCTTCTGGAAAGGCGCTTGTCGCAATATCAATATCCGCCACCTCACGACCGAGCAACGTGTCTCGTACAGAACCACCTACAAAATAAGCCTCAAAACCAGCCTGTTCTAGTTTTGCTAAAACAGGCACGGCTTTCTTAAAAATTGCTTTCATTCATTAAAAACTCCTATTCTTCGTTGCGTCTTAAATCGCGCCAATCCATAAATCCTTCTTGCAAACCGCGCAATAATACTTCTGCCGTTCCGATATTGGTTGCAAGTGGAATTTCATAAACATCACATAATCTGATGAGCGCTGTCACATCTGGTTCGTGAGGCTGCGCTGCGAGTGGATCACGTAAGAAAATCACCAAGTCTATCTTGTTCTCCGAGATTCGGGAACCAATTTGCTGATCGCCACCGAGCGGACCTGACTGAAAACGGTGTACCGAAAGTCCAGTCGCCTCCATGATTCGCAAACCAGTCGTTCCTGTTGCGAATAATGTATGTGGCTCTAAGATGAGTTTATAAGCTAATGTAAGCTCTATCATCAATTCTTTTTTACGATCGTGTGCGATTAAGGCAATGTTCATGTATCAACCACTCCTCATCAAATTAAATTTTCTAAACCGTAGACTAATGTATCTAATTCTGCCGTTTTGCGAATCGAAAAAGCAACACCTGACATGAAAGAAATGCGGTCATAGGAATCGTGACGAATCGTTAACCCTTGGCCTTCTGCGCCAAATTGCACTTGTTGGTGCGCAATCAAACCTGGTAAACGAACACTGTGAATACGCATGCCTTCATAATCCGCGCCACGAGCACCTTCCATCGTTTCTTCCTCGTTCGCCGCACCTTGACGTTTCGAGTCACGAACTTCCGCCATCATTTCCGCCGTTTTCACAGCCGTACCGCTTGGCGCGTCTAGTTTATTATCATGATGCAACTCGATAATCTCCACATCTGGGAAGTATTTCGCCGCTTTTTGCGCAAACTGCATCATTAATACTGCACCCACCGCAAAATTCGGAGCAATTATCGCGCCAATTTTTTTCGATGCTGCCAGTTCTGTCAATTCCGTAATTTGTTCCGGCGTAAAACCAGTCGTGCCAACAACAGGACTCACACCATGCGTTAACACTAATTTTGTATTGGAATAGCCAACTTTTGGCGTTGTAAAATCAACAACGGCATCCAGCTCCACGCTCGTTAACAATTTCTCCAAGTCGTCAAATACAGGCACATCTAAATTGACAAATTCTGCAATCTCACGGATATTCTTCTCTTGTGGCGCATGATCGAGCACTGCAACCAATTCCAAATCTGCTTCACGGAGGACCGTTTTTACGACCTCATGCCCCATTCTACCTTTAAAACCGAGTACTGCTACCTTCATTTATTTGTCCTCCTTCTTGGTCCATCTATCGGCGTCACGTTCCTTGAATTTCTTCATGACCGTATCGTGCGCCTCTTCTAAGCTAATATTTAGCGAATTTGCCATACAAATGAGGACAAATAACACATCTCCGAGCTCCGCGGCTACCGTATTCTCTGGTTCGCTAGCTTTCTTCGGTTTCTCGCCGTAATAATGATTGATTTCGCGAGCCAGCTCTCCTGTTTCTTCTGTCACGCGCGCCATCATCGCTAAAGGAGAAAAATACCCCTCTTCGAACTGGCCAATCAGCGCGTCTACCTCATCTTGCAACTGCTGCATCGTTTTTGCCATGCTTTATTTCGCTCCTTTTGTGGTAAACTAGTATGGAAGTTTACTTTACCCATTCTATGTTCCATATACTCATTATAGCTAAGAAATCATTGCTACGTCTATAAATAAAATTGTTACAGTATTATAAAAAAGGGAGTGATAGTCCGTGTGGCAAGATATTCGTACTAAAAATATCGTATTTATTTTACTTGGGACAACGATTTATGGCTTTGGCCTCGTCAATTTCAATATCGCAAATGATCTTGGAGAAGGCGGTTTAACTGGGATTACCTTACTATTACTACATTTTACAGGGATTGATCCCGCTTACTCCAACCTCATTTTAAATATTCCGCTATTTTTCATAGGTTGGCGAATTCTCGGAAATCGTGCGCTGGTTTATACAATTATTGGAACAATCGGATTATCGCTATCATTATGGATTTTCCAGCGCGTACCGTACCGTCTTGATCTCCATGATGATCTTTTACTTGTGGCGCTTTTTGCTGGTGGTTTTACGGGGATTGGGCTTGGCTTTGTCTTTCGTTACGGTGGGACGACGGGTGGTAGCGATATCATTGCCCAAGTATTGCATCGTAAAAAAGGCGTAAGTATGGGACGGACCTTGTTTGCGATTGATGCCGTTGTGTTGACGCTTTCGCTATCTTATTTAGATGTTCGGCAAGTGATGTATACACTCGTTGCTGTTTTCATCGGTGCTCGCGTGATTGACTTCATGCAAGAAGGAGCCTACGCCGCCCGCGGTGCCCTCATTATTTCCGCCCACAATGACAAAATTGCCGAGCATGTCATGTTAGCGATGAACCGAGGCGTGACAGTGCTTGAAGGACGCGGCGGCTTTTCGAAAAAAGACCAAGATGTGCTGTATATTATCGTTGCAAAAAATGAGATTGTCCAGCTAAAAAACATTGTAAACGCGACAGACCCCCACGCCTTCGTATCCGTTTCCGTCGTGCACGATGTGATGGGAGAAGGGTTTACGTTAGATGAGGATAAGAAACCTTTATTATGAAGTGCTGAAACGGCCCGTTAGACTCGAAAAAATTTGTTAGAGGCCGCAGTGAAAACCCGTACTTGGTTTTTGCGGAGGGCACGAAAATTTCGAGAGTCTGGCCGTTTCAGCCGGATCTGATGAAGTGCTGAAACGGCCCGTTAGCTCCGATAAAAACTGGAGCGGTCGCAGTAAAAAGCTACTCTTGCTTTTTGTGGAGAGCGTGAAGTTTTCGAGGAGTCTGGCCGTTTAATGCCGGATCCGGTAGCGCCAACCAAGACGCTAAACCCGACAAAAAAACATGATTCCTCAACAAACCCAAGAACCAGCCTACCCCACTAAAAAAATTCTGCATTATGTTTTAAAAATAAGTCTTATTTTGCATCTTACGAGCCGTTTTAACGAACGAATGCTCACTGCGTTCGCACTCATATTAAGGCTCTAATTCCGCAAAAGATGCTTCATAAGGCCCACAATAAAGGAGCCCACAACCATGGAAAAAATACTAATCGTTGAAGACGATCCAAAAATCGCAACGCTACTACAAGATTACCTACGCCGATACAATCTAGACGCACATATCACAACCGATTTCGATGACGTGATGCCTTTTTTCGAAGAGTTAACCCCACACCTCGTCCTACTCGATATCAATTTGCCGAAATATGACGGTTACTTTTGGTGTCGCAAAATCCGTGAAATCTCGGTCTGCCCAATTATCTTCATCTCTGCACGTGACGGCGAACTCGATCAGGTTATGGCACTTGAAAACGGAGCGGATGACTACATAACAAAACCGTTTTCCTACCAAGTTGTTATTGCAAAAGTCCGTGCCCAATTACGACGCGTCTATGGCGATTTTGCCAATCAATATCACGAACCTGAATTCCATGAAGGCAGTCTCTCTTTTTATCCTTTAAAATTCACGATAGAGCGTGCTGGAAAAACGCTTGAACTTAGCAAAAATGAAGCGAAACTACTTGAGGTCATTTGGCGAACCGCTCCAAATGTTGCAAATCGCGATCTTCTATATGAAGAAATTTGGGATGAAGTCACTTTTATTGACGATAATACGCTCAGTGTCAATGTTGCTAGACTTCGCAAAAAACTGCTGGATCTTGGTGTCAAAGATTCGATCAAATCTATTCGTGGTTACGGTTATCAGTGGGTTTACAAGGAGGAATCATAATGCGCTTATTTTTTCGTAGTCACCTTTCTTTCTTGCTATTCGCACTCATTTTGTCCCTCTCGACGGTTGGCATTTTTTGGCTAGACGGCTATAAAAATACTCGCCTCGCCATCTATATCCTCTTTCTCTGGGCAGTACTCGGTATTTTATTCCTAACTATCCGCTACTTCGGATATCGTCGCGTCTTTAAACGCTTAGAACAAGCCGATATCGTGGCATCAGAATTTCATCCCGACGAAGGATCACCATTCACCCAGGCCTTTGAAAGCTACTTAGCGCAACAATACCATGCCTATCAAATCGACCTGCAGAAATGGCGCGCAAAAGATACCGATCGCAGCATCTTCATCAACCAATGGGTCCATCAAATGAAGACGCCCGTATCAGTCATCGAACTTATGACGCAAAATCAGTCTGATCCAACACTACGCAGCATTCAAGAAGAGACAGATAAAATCAAGCAAGGCCTTGATACCGTCCTGTATACGCTACGCCTCGAAACGTTTGAGAATGATTTCGTTGTCGAGCACACAGACTTGAAAACGCTTGCCACCGAAGCAATCAACGAACATAAACGACTTTTTATTAGAAATCACCTCTATCCAAAAGTCGATATCAGTCCAGATCTATTTTTAGAGACAGACAAAAAATGGTTCGTTTTCATGTTGGGGCAAATACTCTCCAACTCGATTAAATACTCTCCACAAAAAGGAAGTAACGTCGAAATAACAGCCATCACAGAGACGACTGGCTATTTGCTGACCATCCAAGATTACGGTATCGGCATCGAAAAATCCGACCTTCCACGCATTTTTCGTCCTTTCTTCACTGGTGAAAACGGCCGAAAATACCAGCATTCCACAGGTATGGGGCTTTTCCTCGTATCAGAAATATGTAAGAAACTTGGTTATCAGCTCACCGTTGAATCTGAAATTGGCTCTGGCACAACGATTCTTATTCGGATTCCCATCCAAAAATAAACTTACAACAACGTAAGCTTTTGTCATTAGAATCGATACCGCCCTTCCCCATTTGTTTGCTAAACTAGTCCTATAAATGAAAGAGGAGGTCTTGTTATGACACTTTTAAAAGTAGAACAAGTCAATAAAATATATACAGGAAATGTGCAATATCAAGCGATTTCAAATCTCGATTTATCGGTCGAAAAAGGGGAATTTGTTGGGATTATGGGCCCTTCTGGTAGTGGGAAAACAACACTGCTCAATATGATTGCTACCATTGATCCACCAACAAGCGGTACGGTACAAATACATGACGCCAATCCTTATACCCTATCTTTTGACAAACTCGCCGAATTTAGACGGAAGGAACTCGGTTTCATTTTCCAATCATTTAATCTATTAGACACACTGACGATACGCGAAAATATATTGCTACCACTCACATTAGATGGCACGCCGCTAGCAACGATGAACGAAAAATTAGATGTAATTGCTGCAAAACTTGGTATCACGCCGATTTTAGATAAGCGGACGTATCAGATTTCAGGTGGCGAATCACAACGAACAGCCGTTGCGCGGGCTGCGATTCATGAACCGAAATTATTTTTAGCGGATGAACCTACGGGAAATTTGGATTCTAAAAATAGTGAGGAAGTCATGCAACTGCTCAGCCGATTGAATAAGGACGAAGAAGCTACTATTTTGCTCGTCACGCATGATCCGCAAGCCGCCGCGTTTTGTGATCGTGTTGTATTTATTAAAGATGGTTCGCTGTACAACGAGATTTACCGCGGCGATAATACGACTGTTTTCTATCAGCAAATCATGGACACTTTGACGTTACTAGGAGGAAAACAACATGTCATTCCGCCAGTTCGTCATTAATAATGTTCGCCGTAATCCGAAAGTTTATGGCCCTTATTTCTTTACTAGTTTTTTCGCGGTGACGATGTTTTTTGTCTATGCTTTACTTGTTTTTCACCCCGAATTTAAGGATAATATTGATTCTTCTAGCGAGACCATGAGTTATTTTGCCATGATTGGTTTTCAGATTTCACAGGTAATTATCGTTATTTTCTCAGCTTTTGCTATTTTTTATGCTGTAAGTACGTTTTTGAAGACTAGAAAAGCAGAGTTTGGACTATTGCTCATTCAAGGAATCAATAAGAAACAATTGGTTAAATTGATTTTCTGGGAGAACATGTTAGCGGGGCTTTCTGCGGTCGTTTGCGGGGTTATCTTTGGCTTTATTTTCTCAAAGGTTATTTTGCTCATCTGCTCTAAAATTTTAGCGTTAACGGAAACATTGCCATTTTACTTCCCTTGGCAGCCGATTTTGCTTACGTTTGGCGTTTTCGGATTGATGTTCTTAGTCATTTCTTTCGTGACTTCCTTTACAATTCGTGTTAATAATCTAAAAGCTTTACTTGCGTCACAAAAAGAGCCCAAAAAGGAAATCAAGGCGGCCTGGTATATCGCATTGCTTGCTTTGGTTCTTATTGTAACAGGATATGGCGTCGTTCTTATATTTGCAAATCGTGAATCGTTTACTCTTCCACCACTTTTCACTGGCGTCATTCTGGTCATAATCGGCACGTATTTCTTCTTTAGTCAGTTGCTTGTTTTTGTGCTGACACGCTTGCGCAAGAAAGAACGCTTCTTTTTTAAACGCACGAATCTGCTTACTTTTTCAGAGTTAATCTATCAAATGCGCGATAATGTGAGCACTTTTTTTATCGTCGCAATTATTTCTGCAACGGCGATTACAGCGATGGGAACAAGTTCAGCGATTGGTAGCAGCGGGCTTGCGGAGATGTCGGAAAATCCTTATGCGATTACGTATAAAGCTTATGGGCAGGATGCGGTTAGTAAGGATATCATTTCCTATACAGAAAAAACGCTCCACAATGATTCCTATAAAAGAGCTCAAGGGCATTTCTATCAATTATCTGACAATGCCGATACATTCTATACTTTCCTGTCTATAGAGGACTATAATGCGTTGATGGGCTTGCGAAATGAAGCGGAAATAAAGATACCAGCTGGAACCATCGCCTTGCTCCCAACGGATAATCTCAGCGAAACAAGTTTGAAAAAAGACGCTCCCAAAAAGATAGAATTCCAGTTTTCAAATAAAAACATCCTGCTCCCTGTTGAAAAAGTGGTGCCAATAAATCGCTTTCCATATGGCACTGGTTCAAGCGACATGCCCAATGTGATAGTACTTGCCAATCAAGCGGATATCGATATTCTCTGGCAAGAATCAGAGGCACGTTATAAAAAAGCAGAGGATAACTATAATTCGAAAATCCCGTACAGTATTTTTCATACCGATGATTGGGAGAGCACAGCAACCTCTGCGAAAAAGCTCAATTCCTATATGGAAAACTGGAACGAAAAGAACCAAGATACCACAAAAGGGATATTTACCGGCTTTGAATCGCTCGCTGTACAGTGGCAAAGTATGCAACAAATCAATGGTCTCCTTCTCTTGCTCACCGTTCTGTGTGGCGCTGTATTCTACACCTTCTCGGCTGGATTCATCTACCTGCGTTTGCACAGTGATTTGAAGCGGGACGAGCAACAATACAAAATGCTATTCAAAATTGGTTTAACGAAACCAGAATTGCATAAAATTGTAGCGAGGCAACTACGGGTCATGTTTTTCTTACCACTTTTCGTGGCAGTCATTCATTCACTCGTAGCCTTCCTCGCCCTGCAAAACTTACTTGATTTCAATATTTGGCAAAATGTCGGTATCGTCATTGGTATCTTCATCGTTGTCCAAGCCGTCTATTACTTCTTTGTGAAATATCAATACTTGAAACAGCTTCGTCGCATCATGAAGTAATCGAATGGCTTGGATCAAAATCAGCTATATCGGTTTCTGGTGTCTTCCCTCGAATCAAATCAACAAGAATTTTGGCAACATATGGCCCTGTGGTGAGTCCTGATGAGCCTAACCCATTCGCTACAAAAATATGCTTTGCAGTTGGCAAGGCACCAATAACTGGCGTGAAGTCTGGTGTAAACGGTCGCGTACCTACCCGGATTTCCGCCAGTTTTGCCGTTTTCACAGCCGGTGCAAAACGCGCAATTTCTTCTAAAATTTCTTCGACAGCCGCCTCCGTTGGCTCCAAGTCAAAACCGCCTTCGTTCTCGTGTGTGGCGCCGATGATTACCCGACCATCATCAAACGGTACAATACTTTTCGCACTTGGCGGCAATACGACTGGCCATTCATTTGTGTCGATGCCCTCCAATTGAAGATGCAGTAATTGCCCTTTTTGCGGATGAATCGCGGCTTGGAGTCCGAGTGGTTGCAACAATTCTGGCAACCAAGCTCCTGCTGCGAGTATTATTTTGTCGGCGATAATGACCTCGTTACCAACTAAAACATGGATGACATCCCCGTGCTTTTCGAGTTGTGCCTTATCACGAATAATCTTAGCACCAAACTTCGTTGCCGCGTCGGCTAGCGCCAAAACGAGCGATTTCCCGTCCACACGGGCACCTCCACTCACAAAAACGCCTCCAAATCTTGGGTCTACAATCGGAAATTTTGCCTTCGTTTCTGCTTTTGATAGCCGTTTAATTTCACCGATTTCTGGTGCTTCCACACGACGACTAATAGCGATTTGTTCCAGTTCCTCGAGCTTCTTCACGTCTTCTCGCAAACACAACGCCCCAAGCCTTTTATAGCCTGTATTCAGCGTCGTATCTTGCGCGAGTTCTTGAATGAATGTCGGATAATAGCGCGCACTCTCTTTAGCCAGTTCGTACCATACTTTATTGCGGCGCTTCGATAACCACGGGCACACAATTCCAGCCGCTGCAGCCGCTGCTTGACCTGGCTCTTTTTTATCGATGACGATGACTTCTTTTTGTTGCTTGGCGAGTAAATAGGCCGCCGTCATGCCCACGATTCCTCCGCCAATAATGACGATTTTCTCCATTTTATGCACCCCACTTCACTCCCTCATTATACAAATTCCGAACATTTCTGACAAGTGCAGGGAAATTAGTCGATTTTTTAGCTACTTCTAGTGTAGAATATAGACAGGATAACTAAAGGAGTAGGATGCAAAATGATGAATGGATATGCACGATTAAATGACCCTTTCCAAAATAAAGGTACGGCGTTTACAGCGGAGGAACGCGCAGAATGGGGCTTAGATGGCTTAATTCCTGCGACGATTGAGACGTTAGAGCAGCAAGCAACGCGTGTCTATACCGCTTTACATAAAAAAACGACACCCATCGAGAAACATCTTTTTTTGATGACGCTTTATAGTGAGAATCGGACGCTATTTTATAAAGTAGTCATCGATTATGTGGCGGAATTGATGCCGATTATTTATACCCCAACGATTGGAGACGCGGTGATGCAATACCATGAAAACTGGGAAAATCCGCAAGATGCACTTTTTTTACAAGCAGATAGTGCGCTTGATTTGGCAGCGGTTTTCCAGAATAATGTTCCGAATCCTGAGAAGATAAAGATGATTGTCGTGACGGATGGAGAAGGTATTCTGGGAATTGGCGATTGGGGCTTGAACGGGGTCAGCATTGCGATTGGAAAATTGGCGGTCTATACGGTTGCGGCGGGGCTTGCGCCAGATTGTGTATTGCCGATCGTCATCGATGCTGGTACGAATAATGAAGCCTTACGCGCCGACGCTCGCTATTTAGGTTGTCGGACGCCGCGCCTAGAGACACCTGCTTATGATGCATTCATCGCCCGTTTTGTGGCTGCCGTCAAAACTTGTTTCCCAAAAGCCGTCCTTCATTGGGAGGATTTTGGACGAGACAACGCAAGCCGAATTTTGGAAACGTATCGTCGGGAATTATGTACATTTAACGACGATATTCAAGGAACTGGCGCGATGGTTGTTGCGGCGGCCCTCGCTACTACGCGCGTCTCGAACTTACCGCTGAGCGAGCAACGAATTGTGATTTTCGGTGCTGGGACGGCGGGCATCGGTATCGCGGATCAACTGGTCGCGGAAATGGTCGCCAATGAAGGCTTAACCGCCGAACAAGCAAAAGCTCGTTTTTACTTGGTGGATCGCCCTGGATTGGTGACATCCGACTTGCCAAACCTAACTTCCGGACAGAAAAAATATGCGCGTGACACTACCGATTTTGCAAAGAAATTAACAAACTTACTCGCGATTGTGCAACACGTGAAACCGACGATGCTGATTGGTTGTTCTGGCGTAACTGGCGCTTTTTCAGAGGAAATCGTATTGGAAATGAGTCGTCATGTCAAACGCCCTGCCATTTTGCCGCTGTCGAACCCCACGAAACTTGCTGAGGCTACTGCACACGATTTAATCACCTGGACAAAAGGCAAGGCGCTTGTCGTGACTGGGAGCCCTTCTGAGCCAGTTTTGTTTGATGGGCATACTTATTTTATCGGGCAGGCTAACAACGCGCTACTTTATCCTGGGCTCGGCCTCGCAGCAGTGATTACCGAAGCTCGCGAAATTACGGACGACATGTTAGCAGCTGCCAGTCATGCGGTTGCCACGCAAGTTCAAGATGTCAGCACAATCGGCGCGGCCTTACTCCCACCAGTTGCAACATTACGCGACACTTCACATGCTGTTACGCTAGCCGTTGTGGAAAAAACGATCGAACTCAGATTAAATAAACGTGCGATTTCAAATCCACTGGAAGCTGTCAATGAAGCAATTTGGCTTCCTCAATATAAGGAGTGAACGCCCATGTTGGATATGCGATTAAAAAAACTAGTCACCGACGGCATTGTGCCCGGCATTTCCTATGCTATCATCACACCTCATCGCACAAAACAACACGTTGTCGGTATGAAACAACTCATCCCTGAAAAAGTAATACTAGAGCCGGACGCCGTCTACGATATCGCATCCTTAACGAAAGTCATCGCGACGACAACCTTGGTTTTGCAACATATCGAAGCTGGACGCTTGCAACTATCCGATAAAGTTTGCGATTTCCTACCAGATTTTCGCTATCCGGAAGTCACGATTTTGCACCTTTTAACACATAGTTCTGGTTTGGCAAAAAACATCCCTGCGTATACCATCGCGTCAAAAGAAGACGTCTATCGTTACTGTATTGCGACGCCACAAGCGAATCCGGTGGGAACAGATGTCACCTATGCAGACGCGAACTTTCTACTACTCGGCTATATCGTGGAGAAACTAGGCGGCGACTTAGAAGCGCAAGTCACTCGCAGCATCTTGACTCCGCTCGCCTTGCGAAACACGAGCTACCATCCCACTTCACCAGAATCCTGCGTCCCAACCGAAGACCACCCAAATCGCGGCGTTATCACAGGTACCGTCCACGATTTCAAGGCTTGGCAAATGGACGGCGTCGCAGGTCACGCCGGCTTATTCAGCAATCTCTCAGACCTGATTCATTATACAAAAGCACTACTCCACGATGGCGAACCAATTCTTAGCAACGAAAGCATCACCAATATCGCGAAAAACTACACGCCAGATTTAAATCGTTCACGCGGCCTCGGCTGGGATTTAGTCCCATCTACGGACCATTTTGCCATCTATCATACCGGTTTCACAGGCACTTTCATCGTCATCGATTTGCAACACAAAACAGCGCTGATCGTCCTCACAAACCGCGTACATCCGAGCCGAGATAATGCGATTTTTCTAGAACGTCGCGACGAAATCGTAGAACAATTCATGCAAGACTTAGGAGGAAAAACATGACAATCGAAGAATATATAGATGACATAGCACCCGATAAAAAAGACGCCTTCGCTAAACTCATGCACGTGGTGGATGCCAACATTCAGCCGGTTT
This sequence comes from Paenilisteria rustica, assembly GCF_013820765.1. Classification (GTDB taxonomy): domain Bacteria; phylum Bacillota; class Bacilli; order Lactobacillales; family Listeriaceae; genus Listeria_A; species Listeria_A rustica. The sequence goes on along the minus strand of NZ_JABJVM010000001.1, from coordinate 286,143 downwards.
CGAAAAAGAAATACAATATGGCATGCCTTCCTACGTTGTTCCAAAATCCCGTTACCCCGATGGCTACCACTGCGATTCAAATCTTTCGCTTCCCTTTTTCGCCATCGCAGCGCAAAAGCAACACATCGCGGTCTATCACATGGGAATTTTCGGCGACGAAGCCCTTTTAGACTGGTTCCAAACCGAGTATCCTAAACACATGACCACCAAACTCAACATGGGCAAAGGCTGTATTCGATTCACAAACCCGAAGAAAATCCCATACGAACTGATTGGCGAACTAGCAAGTAAAGTCACCGTAGATGACTGGATTAAACAATACGAAATGACCATGAAAAAATAAAAGAGATCAGAGTAATGATAAAACACGTCATAACTCTGATCTCCTTTTTCAACTAGCCTAAAATTCCCAATATAGAGAGCGTCATCCCAATTACCATAATCGCCAATATGATAGCGACTGCATTCTTAGCACTTTTCCTTTTTAATAATACATAGATTAATATGGTTACTAATAACGGGAAGAAATTTGGCATGATGCCGTCAATCATCTCTTGCAACTTAAAGGTAGACTTTCCGACAGAATACTCAATCGGAGTCTTTATTTTAACCGTAGAAACGATTAAAGAGCCTACTACCATCATTCCGACAACATTCCCCATTGTGGAAATTCTTCTTAAAATATTACTACTATTATCTCCTGTCAACAGTGAAGATCCTTTGTTGTAGCCTAAAAACAAGCCTTTATATTTTATCGGCCATATGGTGATGCTGAACAATGCAAAGAAAAGAATTGGTCCCAAGGGATTCCCTTCGATTGCTAGACCTGCACCAATACTCATGTAGATAGGAACTACTGTCATAGCTAGCAAACTATCTCCAAGACCAGCAAGTGGCCCCATTAGTCCTGTTCTCACAGAAATAACAGGCTCTTTTTCCGCCTCCGTTGTCTGCTCTTCCATCGCCATCGTTATCCCTAAAATCGGTCCGTACACATACGGATTCGTATTAAAAAATTCCAGATGCCTTCTAATCGCTTCTACACGCTCCTCCTTTGGCCGGTCTGCATAGATTCTTTTTAACGCCGGAACTACCGAGTAATATGCGCCAAGAGCTTGCATCCGTTCAAAATTACTCGACGCCATCAGAAAATTAGACCGGATAAACGCCTTATTCAAATCAGATTTAGTGATTTTTTGCTCATTTATCTCACTCATTAAAGATCATACTCCTCATCTACAGTTGCATTCACTGGTTTTTTCGGTTCTTCATTTTTATTAATAATTAAGTCATACAGTACAGCAAAACAAATACCTAGTATAGAAATAGCAATTGTTCCCAAATCAAGATAGGCGGCGAATACAAAGCCTAAGAGTAAAAATATCCACATGTTTTTCCCCATCATCATCATTAGTAACATTCCCATACCGACTGCTGGAATGATTCCAGCTGCAGCCGTTAAACCAGCAAAGACTTGCTCTGGAATAAATTTTAGAGCGGATTCGACTGCAGGACCACCGAAATAAGAAGCGACAAATACAGGAATTGCTCCAGCGACAAAACTTAACGGAATCCCTAATAAATTATAACGCGCTACCTTATCAAAATCTCCGCTTGACACCGCCTTGTCTGCTCTATGAATCCAAATAATATTTAACGTATTCGTTAGCATGATAATCTGCTGACACAATAGCGCCGTTGGAATAGCAACTGCTAATCCCGTCGCAAGCCCGCCACCAGACATAATCGCAATCGCAACTCCAATAATGGATCCAGTAGCTTCATTTGGAGGTATGTAAGCCCCAATAGCTGAATTAGCTAGCCACATCATCTGTAATGTCCCGCTAATAATTAAACCCGTTGTTATATCGCCCATGATGATACCCGCGACAGACCCGGCTATGAGCGCTTTTGGCGTACCAAACCAAAAAGTCCTTTCATCAACGGTACAAATCCCCGCCCATATCGCTAATAAGATACATTCAAACAGCATCTACTACTCCTCCTCCCCTAACAACTCAGGCAGTAGAATCGGCTTGTCTGAGGGAATCATTTGAACAGAAATAGCGACGTTTAATTCCGATAATTTTTTCAAAGCTACTTTATCTTCCTCGGTTAGAGAAATGGATTTTGTATACTGCTTTCGTTCCGGTGTATATTTCATCCCACCAAGATTTAATTCTGAAAAAGAAACTTCGCCTACCTTTAGATCTAATACATCTTTTGGATTTGTCAATAATAACAATGTTTTCCTCTTTATCTGGGTTTTCTTTGTTATTTGAATAAACTCCTCGACTCCAAAAGTCCGAACATTCACATCTTGCGGAGCCATCATATCAAAAACTGATTTTTGAACCTCGTCATTCGCTATTTTATCGTTAATAATTAGTATTTGCTCGATTTCTTTTTGCTTTACCCATGTTGTCACTACTTGCCCGTGAATCAAGCGATCATCAATTCTTACTAATTCAATTCCCATTTCAGAGCCCACCTTCCATTACTTTGTTGTTTTTATTATTTTTTAGTTCCATCCAGCTTAATTTCGCTGTTTCTTCCATAACTTTTTTGATTTCAATATATTTCTTATTTCTAGATGCAGATAATTCTAATAAAACTGGCAAATTCAATCCTGAATAAGCGGCAATTTTTTCTTCCTTGTATTTAATCAACATGGCCATTGCAGCGTTACTCGGTGTTCCACCATATATATCACAGAGGATAATAGTGCCTTTTTCGTGATTTAATTTGTGATAGGCGTCGTCCATTCTTTTCGTGAAATCTGGCAAGTCCTCTCCAGGATACAATGACAAAGTACTTACATTCGCTTGTCGCCCAACAATCATTTCTAAGCTATTCAATGCCTCCTTGGCAAAATCTCCATGACTAGCTAAAATTAAAGCGATTTCTTCTTCCATTTAGCATTCTCCTCCTCTTGTATGATAGTAAAACCTCTAGCTACTACTGGTTAACAATTCGATAGTTGATTGTTAATTCGCGAATACCGTCTACAAGCTTTTCTTCTTGCGCTATAATCGCTTGTTCTTCCTCCTTTTTCACTTCAAAAGAAATGCCTACCGGGATCTTAACTTTCACAACGTACGTCTCCGTGGACTGTTGTTCCCAAATCAAGCTAATAGCGCCGTAATCCGACTTGATTTCCCCACTAACATCGCTCAATCCTTCCGCAAAAAAAGGTTGAATGGTCAGAGAACCTTGATTTCCACTTAACTTCAAGCCAACTAATTCTTGAATGAACCACGTGCTAAATGAGGAAAACATCGCATGATTAATCGATGACTCTTCTTGAACAGTAGTGATTGGTGTCACAGGAAAATACTCACTAAGAACCCTATTTCCACTTTCTAACATTCCTTGGTAACTTTCTGTTGCATCACTTGTCAGCCAGTGAAAAATATTCGCATTTTGTCCTAAGGTTGGCAATAATTCATACGCCCACGACATCCCGAAAATCCCCATTGTTAAAATCCACTGTTTCTCGTCAAGTAAGGCTAGCAAATTCCGCTCCACTAGTTCTTTATTTTCGCCAACTAATTCGCCATACAGGGCAAAAATATAGCTTGATTTCGTACCAGAAGCAAAAAATCCTGCTTCGTGATAAAATTCTTCCACAATTTCACGTTTTACCGTTGCAATGCTATCACATAGCCGTTCTATGCGAAAATTGTTTGGATCCAGTTTCTCAAATAAATCAAGATACGCTTGTAAAATAATCGCGTACATTGTCGCCGTGCAGAAAAGCTGATCCGGGGTATGCACTTTACCCTCTTTCATAACAGTGTCGCTAGATCCCCAATCTCCCAGACAACAATATTTAATGTAATCATAATCAAAGCTTAGTAAATAATCGATATGCTTCTCCAACTTGCCTTTATGAGACTTAACCACTGCGACCGCTTGAAAATTAGTTAGTAAAGCTTGTGCTATTTTTGGAAAAACTAATTGCCAACCAATCGATCCAACACCATTCGAAGAGCCATGCGTCATGATTCCAACATAAGGCGCTGTTTGAGTAATGCCTCCGTGCACAGTCTGATCATTCGCAAAATCAACAAAAACTTTTTCCAATAAATTTCGTACATCGAAGGAAACTAATTGTGAATTCAGCAAAGCCACGATATCCCCGCCATATCCAAATCTCTCCCGCGAGCAATCTTCAAAATAAGAATGGATATTGTTTAATTTCGTGTTCATTCCAGCTTGCCATAACGCATTTAAGTTCTGATTCGATGAGGTGAATGTTGCCATTTTTTCTAAATCTGTATGCACTTTATATGCCACAAGATTACTAATTAACTTTTCTGGAAATACCTCACAATCCTCTACTTCGATTTTTAAATAGCGGAAAGAATGATAAGTAAATTCATTTTCAAAGTGAAGCGCTGTTTTTTTTGTTTTGCGGATACAATCCATTTGGATAATCGGATTATCGCGATTTTGTCGATCCTGCCCACCGTAAATGCCACTAATACTTGTCGTAAAATCCATTTCTTGCTCGTCATCTATTTTTTCAGCAAAACTCACCTTTAGCGTTCCTACAAACGATGTGCTAATGTCCATAGAAATCTGCCCCGAAATCAATTCCGTTACGTCATAGATTTGTTCCTTTCTCTGCTGCTTCAACAGTTTTGGCCTAAACTCTTTTTTTCGTCTAACTTTGGGTATTTTACTAGGTATTAATTGACCGTTTGGGCCATAAATAATGACTGTTTTAGCATCTCGCGGTTCAACCGTATCTATAAACGTCTCCCCTATATAGACATCATTTGCTAATAACTGACCAAACCTTGCTTGCCAGCCTGAATCTGTGTTTATCGTTATCGTCTGGTTATCGCCATAATTTATCGTCAGCTGAGCTAGGAGACATGGCCTCCCGATGGCTAAATGCTTCCGAATATTGTACTTTCCTAAAATCTGAAGAGGCGCTGGATTATACCAACCATTTCCCAATTCCACCTGAATCCTATTTTCGCCATCCAAAAGATACTCGCTAATCTCAAAAGTATCATAATAAACGACGCGGTCATAATTCGTTACATCACTCGTAAGATACGTATCATGTACACGCTTACCATTAACCTTTAACGTATAATAACCTAATCCCGAAAGATCAATAAAAGCAGTTGCTGGCTTTTTTTCTACTGAAAATGACCGTTCTAAAATAAGGTTTCGCTCTTCATTAAAATATTCATACTCTTTTTGAATTGGATTATCTAAACGGGTAATCCAATGAGCCGCCTCAATTCGTGGATTGCTGGAATAGAATTCTTTTTCCAACTTGATTGATTGTCCATTTTCGTCTTCCACATCTAGCTTTATAGTGAATTGTTCTCTGCTTGTATGCGTTGGTAGAGATGGCAGGCGAATCTCTGTCCTCTTTCTACCTTCCTCTTGCTTTTTCTCTTGATAAATACAGTTTTCTTCGTGCATAACTTCTAATCGATACTGCTTCTGACCTATCTTCTCCTGACTCCAATCAATGGAAATTTCTTCACGGATATCGATGGCAAGAGGCATAGTCAGACCATTTATTTTTATCTTGTTTCTTTCTTTCACGTGCAACCCTCCCATTTTTAACCACTTAAAAATCTGTGTCCCATATCAAATCGTATATTGACATTTTCAGATGCAGGAATTAAAGTAATGATAACGCTAACAAATCCATTGTAGCAAAATCCTCCACACTTTATAATATCTTTTTAAGACAATTTGACTAACCGTTTTTTACACAGAAAGGATTTTATCATGAAAAAAAACGAAATCAATCATTATCTGTATCAATTAACAGAACGAGAAAAATTTTTCAAAAATAAGCCAGCATCGGAATCAATGGATGATCATTCTGATTTTGATGTCTATACAAATCAAATGGGGGATCGTGTTTTTAAATATACATTTGAAAAGCATTTACAAAAGGCGATTGAGTCCCACACACATATATCGACACATCTGCGCACCTCACCCCTTTTAGTATTTAAACACAACCGCTATGCCTATACGCCGCTACATTCCCATGATTTTATCGAAATTAACTATGTCTACAATGGACAGGCTCATATCACTATTGATAATACAACACTTATTTTAGAAAAAGGGGACTTATGTATTTTGGACACAGATGTTGTACATCGAATCTCCAACACTTCCGATTCTGATATTTTAGTGAATATTTTAATGAAAAAAGAGTACTTCTCGTCTAATATGCTAAACCGCCTAGCTTCTAATAATATCATCGCAGAATTTGCCGTCCGATCAATTTCCGAGACGCACAGCCATGATCAGTATATTATTTTCACTACGGAAGATAGCGAAATATTACAAGATGCGATTAGTGGATTATTAGTGTATTATTTGGACCCAGTATCCTACTCACTAGATGCTATTAACGCTTACATGATCATCATTTTCTCTGAGCTATTAAAATCCTATACACAAAAAAAATCGCTAGAATACCGTAGTACCAATCAACAATATATTGGTGACATCCTACAATACATTGAAAAAAATTATGCAACATGTTCGCTGGCAGAAGTCGCAACCCACTTCAATTTCAACGCCAGTTACCTCAGCCGCTATCTAAAAAAACAAACGGGCAGCACCTTCATGAAAATGATTCAAGATATCCGTCTCAACCATGCATGTGCGTTGCTTAAAAATTCAACTTATTCCATCGAAGAAATTTGTCAGCAAATTGGCTATCGAAACCTGACTTTCTTTTATAAAAAATTCACAACAACCTTCCATTGTACGCCAAACAATTATCGCAATACGTATAGAAAAATGATAGAAGAAGAATAATATATTATTATGGCGTAAACTGCCGTCCTATAGTACTTGCATCAAAAAAAATAAAAGGCAGAGAATTCTCTCCACCTTTCAAAATTAGCGCAATGCCGCATTGACTCCAGCCAAACGCCCTGTCACAAGGGCACATGTAATATTATAACCACCCGTATACCCGTTAATATCTAATATTTCACCACAGAAAAATAGACCAGGCATCAACTTTGATTGCATTTCTTTCGGCATAATCTCCTTCACAGAAACACCACCACCCGTCACGAAAGCCTTCTCGAAATCGAGCGTGCCGTTCACTTGGAATGTAAATTTCTTCAATGTTTCGATGAATGTCTGCCATTTTTTCTGTGCAACCGAAATACAATCAGCATCGATATCAATTTCCGCACGTTCCAATAAAAACAATAACATCCGCTCTTGCATTACCGATTTCAACGCATTTTTGACAGCCTTTTTAGGATTATCCTTCACGAGTCCCATCACTTCCTGCTCCAATTCCCCTTTTGATACATCTGGGAAAAAGTCAATCATCATCGTTAGTTCAGGAACCGCGAATTTCTTCAATCCTTGAATCACGAATTGGCTACAGCGCAATGCTGCTGGACCCGACACACCGAAATGCGTGAAGATCATGTCCATTTGATGCGTGATAATCGGTTTTCCTTTTGGATTTAGAACCGAGAGCGCCACGTCACGTAGAGAAATACCTTGCAGCACCTTGCTCTTGATAAAGGCCTCGCGCGATGTAATCGGAACCTCTGTCGGATATAATTCCGTAATCGTATGCCCAGCCTCGCGCGCCCACGTATACCCATCTCCCGTCGAACCTGTCCGTGGCACTGATTTCCCACCAACAGCCACAATCACCGCTTGCGCACCAATTTCTTGTCCATCCGCAAGCGTAATGCCCACAACCTGCCCGTCCTGATAGTTCACACGCTTCACTGGCGTCTTCATATAAATTTTCACGTTCAGCTTATCAAGCCGTGAAATCATCGCATCAGCCACCGAACGTGCGCTGTCCGTCACCGGGAACATCCGGCCATGATCCTCTTCCTTCAAAGCCACCCCTAATTTCTCAAAAAAGGCGATGATATCTTCATTATTAAACTCCGAAAATGGACTATACATAAAACGCCCGTTTCCTGGTATATTCTTGATAATTTCATCCGCCGGTTTGCGATTCGTCACGTTACAACGCCCGCCACCAGACAAAATCAGTTTTCTACCTAGTTTTGGACCTTTTTCAACGAGTAATACCCGCTTATTCTTCTCCGCCGCCGCGATTGCCGCCATCAAACCCGACGGACCACCACCAATAACAATCACATCAAAATCCACAATACCCCATCCTTTTTTCCATCAAAAAACGCCCATCACAGAGCGCTTTTTAAAATCTAGTTTCGGTTCATACCTGTAAAAATTAAGATTAATCTCAAAAGCTCTAAAACAGCTACTGCCATGGCTGCAACATATGTCATCGCGGCTGCGCTTAGTACTTTACGAGCTTGCGGTAATTCCGCTGAATCAACAAGGCCTAATTGGTTAATCTGCACGAGCGCCCGTTTAGAGGCATCGAACTCAACTGGCAGTGTGATCAATTGGAACAAGACACCGATTGCCATTAAAACAATACCAATAAGCATCAAGTTAGGCAAGGTCGCCAACATCCCGATAATTAAAAACACCCAAGAGGCATTCGAGCTAAACATCGTAATTGGAACAAGCGCCGAGCGAAAACGCATGAACGTATAGTCTTGCGCATCCTGAATCGCGTGCCCCACTTCATGCGCCGCTACTGCTGTTCCTGCAATCGAACGACCGTTAAAGTTGGCCGAAGATAGGAAAACAGCTTTTTTTCGTGGATCATAGTGATCGCTTAATACGCCGCCAGTTTCATTAACCGGTATATTCGACAAACCATTCGCATCCAAAATTTGGCGTGCCACTTGCGCACCTGTCAATCCTGTACGAATCGCTACCTTCGAATAATGCGAATACGTACTCTTTACACGATATTGCGCCCATAAAGGTATTAACGCGACAATCAGAAAATAAATAATGTACATTTGAATACTCATATAATCCATCCCATCCTAACTGCTACTGATTACTTTTAATTATAAAGGAGAAAACGCCAAACCTCAACAACTTTTAGGCTTCATGAGGAAATTCTAATTTAAACGAATCCTTTTTCAGTGTTTTTTCATAAACCGTCCATAAAACGAAAATAGTCAACCAAAATGTGCAGTAACCAATCGTCGTAATATATTGGTCAAGTCCACCATAAATCGGCATCTGACCAAATAAGTAGTCAATGACATCATTATGTAACACCCAAATCGCCGCAATCGCAAAATGCTCATATTTAATTCGATAAAATGGTGCATAAACAAGCCCCTGCACGGCCATTAAACCGTGTGACGTGAGTAGCGTCAAACTCATCGTGTCCAAGTAACCTAGATTTATCATGTAAGCAATATTCATACCTACAGCCCATAATCCGTATTTCACCAAACAGACAAAAGCCAGCGCCTCCATTAACGGCCAATGTTTCTTCGCCAACCAAGCCATCAATACAAATACGAAAAATAAAATCGCAGTCGGGCTATCCGGTACAAAAACCCAAAAGCGAGGTTCCGTAATTTTCAGTTGAGGGATGTACCAAATATACCCATAAACAGCCCCCAGTAAATTAACAATAAACAGCAATCGCAAAAACGACCTGTTCGCTAAGTAACGATACATTGTGCACCCCCATAAAAAACTCTCTTTTCCCATGATACCAGACTCGTCCAAAAACAGAAAACAAAAACACCTGTCCGCGAAAGACAGGCGCTTCTCCTATTAACTATACTGTTTAAACTGCTCCATCAAACTTTGGAATCGCTCTTCATCATGCGCATCCAATGCCTCATCGATTTCCAGTAATAATTTCTCTTTTGAAAAATGCTCCACAACCGTATCCAAAAACTGTGCCGCGATTTGCTTTTCCTTGTCTGAAATCAGTAACTCTTCAAACGGATTATCCTCGCGAACAAAAGCGTAACGAGGGGATGTCAAGCTTTCCGGGAAATGCAACTGAATATAAATATCCTCATCCCAATTCAAACGAATATCATGAAACGCCTTCTCTGGATCCGTCGTCACAATATTTCCTTTAAAGAATCGAAACGGCTCGTCATCCACTCCGAGAGAAGTGAGCACAAGACCACGAGGGCACCCTTCTGCATTATCAACGAAGTGAACATATTTCATGATTTGGTCATGACCCGCAATATAATTTAGAATCCACATCGATTCTCTAATTTTCATTTGATGCTTATTTAACAACCATCTAACAAATTCCTTCTTGTCTTCAATGCTAATTGATGCTTTCATTTCACTCACTCCTTCCCATCAAAGTGGGGATTAATAACCTAATAAACTTAAAACCTCTTCATCACCTGGCTCGAGTGTCAAATACACCGCCAATACTTCTTCCGACTTCGCAATATCACCGTCTTCGCGTAAAAATAAGCCATATTCCTTCAAAAATGTTGCGTTTTCGCTAAAATGTGGGTGTGCTAATTCATAGTTTTCTTTTGCTTTATTATAGATATCTAGCTCCTGATATGCAACACTTACGTCCCAGAAAATTTGTGGTTCCGTGACAATTTCGCGTTCTAACGACTCCACAAGTTCCACAATGCCCTCATGGTCGTCTTTTTTAAGCAAAATTTTGTTCACTTCTAAAATCGCATCAATGAACTCTGGGTCAAGCGCGATGGCTTGACGGAAATAATGTTCCGCATCCGCAGCCTGATCGTTTTTCCAAGCTAATTTTCCAGCTTCCAAAAACATTTCTTTATTGAATTCATCTTGCTTCAAACCATCAACCAATGCTTCCAGCGCCTTCTCCGGCTCGCCATTTTCCTCATAGCTCTTGGCAAGGTACGTGTAAAGCGTTGTGAAGCCAGGATCATGTTCTTTCAAGCGTTCCAAAGCCGAAATCGCCTTCGTATAATCCTTCGCCTGAAAACTGGTCAGTCCAAGCCCGAATAGCGTATTGACATCCTCTTGTTCCGCAATCGCCTTCTCATAATAGTGAATCGCCTCTTCGAATGAACCGCTACTCGCCAAACTCTCCGCAATCCGTTCAAAAATCTGGCTACCCGCAATTTCCGTCACGCCCGCATCAAGTACTGCCTGATAGCTCTGCACCGCCGACGCAAATCGTGCTGTCGACAAATAAAATTCTCCTAACGCAAAATCAATCACAGCCTCATTCGGCAACAGACTCTTAGCCTGCTGCAACTTCGCCTCCGTCACTTCAAAAAGCCCCTGCATCTGATATAAATCCGCGAGCACTAATAAACTCTCTGGATAAGCTTCGTCCTGTGTGTTTACCTGCTCCAAATATTCCATCGCCGTCTCGATATCATCCTTCTCAATCGCAACCTCTGCCGCACGAACCAATAATTCCCCTTCATCCTTGTATTTCGCAAGCAAAAGTTCATACAAATCTTCCGCTTCTTCTAAGAACCCCAGTTGCATTAATTGTTCTGCTAACCAGTACTGCTCCTCATCCGTTCCTTCCTGTAAGGCTTGCTTAAAATATTTCTGCGCCTCAGGCAAGTTTTCCTGCTCTAAAGCCGCTAACATCTGCTCTGCAAATTTCATGATCAATCTCCTCACATCTATCCTAGTTTTGTAGGCTTATTATAACGGAAAGGTCAAAACAAGTCAAACAGTCTTTCTCCGATTTTCCAACTTACTTGTTCGCCTGCTCAATCAAATCAAACAACACTTTATTCTTATATACCCGTTCTCTCCCAATCATCTCCGAAATCAGAAAGCCATGCTCCTCCAGCTTTTGCAAATAAGTCACCGCAGTTCTCCTGGAAACGTTCAAATGTTGCTCCACATATATGATTTTCGTATAAAATTCATAAAACAGCGTCTCGACTAGTTCCTTTGAATATAATTTAGGCAACTTCTCCTTCAGCTCCTGCCCATACTCGACCATCGCCTCTGTAATCGAACGAATGATTTTTAACGTCTCCCTCGCTGTTTCCTCCACCCCTTTTAAAATATAAACTACCCACTCTTCGAAGTAACTACTATCCTGCTGTATTTTTCGGAGTAATACGTAATATTCTTTCTTCGTCCGCAAAATATACTTGCTCAAATAAAGCACTGGGCTCTCTAGTAATCCCATCAATACAAGATACAATATATTCAAAATTCGCCCACTACGACCATTACCATCGTAAAATGGATGAATCGCCTCGAACTGATAATGGATAAGCGCCAACTTGATTAGTGGATCTGTACCGTCATCCAGATTAATGTACTGCTCAAGATCCGCAAGCAAATCTCTAATTTCCAATTCTGATTGTGGCGGCGTATAGATGATTTCATCTGTTGTCACGTTTTTGATAGCCGTACCAGGAACTTTACGAATCCCCGTTTTGCTATTTTCAATGATGCGTTGGATATGTTCGATGAGGGCAGTTGTGATAATATCACGTTTTAAGATATACTGATAGCCTTCCCAAAGCGCGTGTCGATAGTTGAGCACTTCTTTCGTCGCAGCATCGCGGACCTTATCTTTGGACATGGCTTGATATAAATCGTCATGGGTAGTGATAATTTGTTCGATGGCCGAGCTATCCTTGGCTTCATTTAGTGTCATGGCATTAATCAGGATGTACTGATTCGGTATCGTCGCAGAATATCCTTTTAATTCTGCTAAGGCACGATTTGACTTTGCCAACTGCTTATAGATTGTTACTGTATCTGTGTTTACCTTGTGATTAGGCAATTCTAATAGCATTAGCCTCCGTCCCTTCTCTTTCTTTAAGTATAGCATACAAAACACAATGCGTGCAAAAAAGTTTGATTTTTGCACGCATTAAAAAAACGTGTGCAAAAGCTGCACACGTTTTTTTCGCTTAATATAAAGAAGCTACATCCTCAAAAAAAGTGGGATAAGAAACTTTGACAGCTTCGGCATCTTCTAAAGTTACCTCAGAATCTGCGAGCAATGCTGCAATTTGCAACATCATTCCCATACGATGATCACCATAGGATTTTACAGTGGCGCCATGCAGGCTTTGTTGCCCTTCAATAATCATACCGTCCTCTGTCCCAACAAGAGCCACTCCCATTTTCGAGAGTTCTGTAACGACAGCATCAATACGATTCGTTTCTTTCACTTTCAATTCTTCTGCATCTTTAATGACTGTTTTCCCAGTAGCTTGAGAGGCTAATAACGCGATGACCGGTAATTCATCAATGAGGCGTGGAATAATATCGCCACCTATCTCGATGCCCTTCAATTCGCTTGTTTCAACCGTAATTGTTCCAGCGGGTTCATCACCAACTGCGCTTGTTTTTTCAACGGTAATTTTGCCACCCATCGCTTGGACAACATCGATAATTCCTGTTCGCGTCGGGTTAATACCAACATTTTCTAAGCGAATCTTACTATTGGGAACGATTAATCCCGCCACGATGAAGAACGCTGCAGAGGAAATATCACCTGGAACAACCACTTCTTGTCCGCGGAATTTCTGACCACCGGAAACACGAATCCTCAGGTCATCCACTTCGATTTCCCCACCGAATTGACGAATCATTTGCTCGGTATGATCACGCGTTTTTTCTTTTTCGATAATCGTTGTTTCACCATCTGCTTGTAGCGCTGCAAAAATAATAGCACTCTTCACTTGCGCACTAGCAACGGGTAACGTATATTCCATCGGATGCAGCTTATTTCCAATCACTTTTACCGGTGCAAAATTCGCATCCTTTGCTTCAAACATTGCGCCCATTTCACGAAGCGGCTTCATCACGCGGCCCATTGGACGTTTCGCAATAGATGCATCACCCTCGATCGTCACGTCAAAAGAACGCCCAGCCAAAATACCTAACATCAAGCGAATCGTCGTTCCTGAATTACCAACATCCAATGTTTCCGCTGGTTTTTTCAAGCCGTCCCAGCCCTTACCTTGCACCACTATTTTTGCGGGCGTTACGTCAATACTCACGCCTAGCGCTCGAAATACGCCAATCGTGCTCAGACAATCTTCTCCCATCAAAAAGTTCGTCACCGTCGTTGTGCCTTCCGCCAAAGCACCAAACATAATACTTCTATGAGAGATCGACTTATCTCCTGGAACTCGAATCGTCCCATTTAATCCTTGTTTATTCGTAACTAACTGCATCGTTTTCCCCCTAAAAGTGACATTGATACTGACTATATTTTTCGATACAACGCTTCGCACGTTCTCGATCTTTTTCGTTTTGGAACGTAATCTGTAAAATTCCCATGATGTCTTCGCGTGTTTCTAGAATTTTAATATTAATCAAGCTAATTTCTTCTTGCGCAAGAAAACCAGTGACCTCAGAAATAACACCCGGATAATCAGGCACATCAACAAACAAGTCGTAAAAAGATGGAATCGCGCCTTCTTGATGGACTGGTAACGAATCCCGGAACTCCTTTGCCGTATCGAAAAATTGATAAATCGCGTTACTATCTTCTTTTTCCAGCATATCAATCGCTTCATTCATGCCATCGCGCCAATTTCCAAGCAATTCGCGTAATGTATCTTTATTGGAAAGCGAAATATCCGTCCACATAGTTGGATCCGAGGAAGCAATCCTAGTAATATCGCGAAAACCGCCTGCTGCCAAGCGAAATGCCGCGGGATGTTCTTGCGTAAAAGCACTTGTCTGATTTACAAGCGCCGCCGCCACAATATGCGGTAAATGACTCAGCATGCCCGTGATGTTATCATGCTCTGCCGCCGAAAGCTCCAAAAACTTCGCGTTTGTGCCCTCCAACCATTCCCGTAAAAGAGCCACATGTTTTGGATCCTCATTCTCACCTGGTGTCAATAAATAGTAAGCATTCTCAAACAATAATGATTTAGCAGCCGTCACGCCGCTTTTATGAGAACCCGCCATCGGATGTCCACCAATAAACGTATAACCCGCTTCCTGAATGGCTGACGCATGCTCCATCACCCGCAATTTCGTACTTCCGGTATCCGTGATGAGCAAATTATCTTTCAGCGGAAGTTCTGGTAACTCGACTAAGAATCGCTCTGTTTGCTGTACTGGACAACAAAAAATAAGCAAATCCGCGCGTGCGATAACATCCGCCAAATTCGTCGTTCCCTCATCGATAATACCGAGCGAATCCCCTGCTAAAATCGTTTGTTCTGAAATATCGACACCAATAATATGAGCCTGTGGATGTTTCGCACGAATACAAAGTGCGATAGACCCACCAATCAGACCAAGTCCGACGATAACGACTGTTCCTTTCATCCTCCAAAACCCCTTACTTTACTAATTGTTGCAGCAGCGCAATCACCGCTGCATTTTCCGACGCTTTCCCAATGGTTATGCGCACGGCAGTAGGAAATCCAAGTGCCGAACCAGAACGCACAATGTAGCCGTTCTTTTCTAAATAGCGAAATACATCGTCCGCCGGTTGACCGATATCGACTAAAACAAAATTTCCTTGTGACGGATAGACGAAAACAGCCTCATTTTGAGCCGCGAAAGCTTCATACTGTTTGCGACCAGCTGCATTTTCCAAACGGCATTTCTCAATAAAGCCTTGATCCGCAAGAGCAATCTGAGCTAATTTTTGCCCCATTGTCGTCGTATTAAATGGCGGTCTCACAATGTTAACTTGGCTAATAATTTCAGCGTTTGCAATACCATAACCAACACGAGAACTAGCCAATCCATAAATTTTACTAAATGTGCGCGTAATGATAAGATTCGAAAACTCATAAATTAGCGCGCTGCGAGTCTCTGGCTGCGGTTCCACATATTCAATGTACGCCTCATCCAGCACAACTAAGACGTCTTCTGGAACCTGGCGCAAAAATGGAATAATCTCATCTAGCACTATGTAATTCCCAGTTGGATTATTCGGGTTACAAAGCCAAACAATACTCGTCGTTTCATCAATCGCCGCAAGCATTGCCGGTAAATCATGATCTCCATTTTTAGTTAGCGCGATTTCACGAACTTCCGCACCTTCAATGCATGCATTTTGACGATACTGCGGGAAAGTTGGTGCAGCCATGACAGTGCTCGTCGAAGGAGACAACAAAGTCCTTGATAATAAGGCAATCAACTCATCCACACCGCTTGTGAAAATCAGCTCATCCTCTTTCACACCATGATACGTCGCAAGTTGCGTTCGTAAATCCGATGCCCAACCGTCTGGGTAGATTTCAACGCTTACATCTACTTGCTTCAAATAATCCGCCACTTTTTCAGAAACACCGTGTGGATTTTCATTCGAAGACAGCTTTGTAATTTCCGTCAAGCCAAGTTCCGCCATTACCTGCTCTTCCCGTTTTCCTGGTTTATATGAATGTAAGCCGTTTAATGTCGTTTTCCATTTCATTCCTGTTACCTCCTACTTCGCCAAATCTGGTCGTAAAACCCGTGCACCTTCTAAGTAAACATGTACCACATCTTGTTGCGGGACTTCGCCAACCTCCGCGTTCACCATCAACCTAATACACATCGCAAGCGCGCCTGTTACCGGGATTTCCATCACACCCATAATCGGTACAAATTCAAAATCAGCTAATTCACGAATCGGCTTAGCAGGAAATGCCGCATCAATATCACTCGTTACCGATGTCAAAACCGATGAAATCATTTCTGGCGCCAAATTATTTTCCGTCACAATCGCTTGGAATAAGTCAATCGTTGCCTTATAAATCGCTTCCGGCGTATTCTCCGTCACTGTTGTTGCACCTCTAATACCTCTGATCA
Organism: Paenilisteria rustica; assembly: GCF_013820765.1. Classification (GTDB taxonomy): domain Bacteria; phylum Bacillota; class Bacilli; order Lactobacillales; family Listeriaceae; genus Listeria_A; species Listeria_A rustica. The sequence goes on along the minus strand of NZ_JABJVM010000001.1, from coordinate 269,529 downwards.
TTTCTACGCCTCCTGACTCACTCTTCTAAATGTTGCTTCTATCACATCATCCGATACTTTTTGAATTTTCGGTTTACCAATTTCTTCAAGCAATATCATCGTTATTTCGTTAAATGTCGTCTTTTTATCATGTTTCATATTTTCTAACAAAACGGAAAAATCAAGATTCGCAGGCATTGTCACATCATATCCCAGCGCCGCAAGCCATTTAAGCAATGCCTCTTTATCAAAGGAAAGACCTAGCAACTGCTCACTCATGTCCAGCGCGTAAATCATCCCGAACATAATGGATTCCCCGTGAAGCCATTTGCCAAACTCACCGTACGCCTCAATCGCATGACCCATCGTATGCCCAAAATTCAAATAGGCACGGACACCTTGCTCCGTCTCATCCTGTGACACAATCTCAGCCTTAATCTCGATACCGCGCGCAAGATAGTTGGTTAAATCCACGCTGTACAAATCCATCGGCGTTTTGTAAGTTGCCATCAATTCCACAAGTAACGCCGGGTCCTGAATCAACGCGTGCTTCACTAATTCCGCAAAGCCAGAACGCATTTCCCGCTCCGAAAGCGTCCCAAGTAAAGACGTATCATAAATCACGGCCTCCGGTTGATAAAAATTTCCGACCATATTTTTGCCTAATGGGTGATTAATCGCCACTTTCCCGCCAACCGCACTATCATGCGCCAAAACAGTCGTCGGAATTTGATAAAAAGCAATTCCTCGCATATACGTCGAAGCTACAAAGCCACCGAGGTCCCCAATCACGCCACCACCAAAAGCAAGCAAGACCGATTTGCGATCCAGACCAATCTCAATCGCTTTCGTCATTGCATCCTCGTAAACCGCAAATGTCTTCGCCTCTTCACCAGATGGCGTCACATAATAGGAAACCTTTTCAAGCGGGGCAAGCAGATCGTTCATTTTCGACATATGAGCTTCCGCGACATTCGCATCTGTCATCACGAATACTTGCGAAAAACGGCTCAGTTCTGTAACCAAGCCCTCCGCTTGCTCACGTAACGCATTCTGGCTAATATAGACCGAATAGACCTTATCCTTCGTCGTCACTGTGATTTCTGCCATCCTTAAAACTCCCTCGTCATTGCGCGATGTTCTTCCACGTGCGCCCGTAGTACGTCAAAACGATCACTATCAAATTTTTCCAATACCGCTTGCGCAACTTCCCAAGCAACAACCGCTTCCGCTACAACACTCGCCGCAGGAACCGCACAGCTATCCGAACGCTCCACACTTGCGTTAAATACTTCCTTCGAATCAATATCCACACTTTGGAGTGGCTTGTATAGAGTCGGGATCGGCTTCATAACACCGCGAACCACAATCGGCATCCCGTTCGTCATTCCGCCTTCAAAACCACCAAGATTGTTCGTGCGTCTCGTATAGCCATCGTCCTCCGACCATAGAATCTCATCCATGACCTCGCTACCCGGTTTACGCGCCGCCTCAAAACCGACACCAAATTCCGCACCTTTAAACGCATTAATACTCACGATAGCCTGCGCAATTTTTGCATCGAGTTTGCGATCCCATTGCACATAGCTACCAAGACCTGCAGGCACGCCGCCAACGACAACTTCGACAATCCCACCAATTGTGTCCCCATTTTTCTTCGCTTCATCGATTTTCTGCTTCATCTCTTCCTCTTTTGCCGTATCCAAACAACGCACAGAAGACGCCTCAGAAATCTCTTGAATCTCCTTAATCGAGTAATCACGCGTCAATTCCGCGCGCACGCCACCGATTTCCAATACATGCCCAGCAACCTCGATGCCAAGCTCTAGCAATAATTTCCGAGCAATCGCGCCAGCCGCCACACGCACTGTTGTCTCACGGGCTGAAGAACGCTCCAACACATTACGCATATCACGATGTCCGTATTTCATTCCACCAACCAAATCCGCATGACCTGGACGTGGACGAGAAACTTTACGCGATGCCTCTTTTTCCGCTGGCACCGGCTCAATACTCATTACCGTTTCCCATTTTTTCCAATCTTTATTCTCCACAAAAATAGCAACAGGCGATCCCATCGTTTTACCGTGGCGAACTCCTGCTGAAATTTGCGCCCGATCCGTTTCAATACGCATCCGTGCCCCGCGTCCGTGTCCACCTTGACGTCTCTTCAAATCCGTATTAATATCCTCCGCCAAAAGTGGCATCCCCGCTGGCAATCCTTCAATAATCGTCGTAAGTCCTGGGCCGTGTGATTCTCCCGCAGTTAAATATCTCATTTTCAACTTCCTCTCCATCTATTTAATCTTTCTTTTATTTCAAAAATAAGCCACATTATTTTAGCGCTTTAAAGTGTATGTGTAGTATCATATCATAATTTGCCACCCACGTAAACAGGAAAAACATCAAATCACTATAAATAAAGAGCATTCATACTTGGGAGACTTGCGAACTCCCGGCTCTCCTGTTGCATTCCGGTTCACTCCACTCTCCAAATACAAACGCCCTCGCTCGATTTGTCAAAGCCAATCCACACCATTCTAATCCGGCACTGATCGCTTCTCTACACTCTATAACCACACATCTATCGCTTTATCATACGACAGCAACTCTTCCGTTTTGAAAAACAAGCCAATCTCACGCGCCGCATTTTCGACCGAATCCGAGCCATGAATCACATTTCGGTTCATATGTACCGCAAAATCACCACGAATCGTTCCTTGACCTGCTTCCAGTGGATTCGTTTTGCCCATCATCAAACGCGCAATCGCAACAGCATCGTCGCCTTCCCAAACCATCGCAAAAACCGGACCAGACGTAATAAATTGCAAGAGATCAGGGAAGAATGGTTTACCGACATGTTCCGCATAATGTTGTTTTGCCAAGTCCTCATTGATACGCATCAATTTTGCACCAACTAATTTGAGCCCTTTTTTCTCCAAGCGCGCAACGACCTCCCCAATTAAACCACGCTCGACACCATCCGGTTTTACCATCAAATACGTTCTCTCCATCTTCCTACCTCCTAGTATTTTCTCTTATCCAAAAATTGCACAATCTGCTTCAAAGGCCTTAGTTCTTTCGACGGCGGAAACTCCTCTAAAATCGCAATCGCCTTTTGCAAATAATTCTCCGCAACAGCTTCCGATTTCTTAATCGCACCAGAGGCCTTGATTTCCTTAATAAAGGTCTGCATCTCATCTTTTGACGTCTGCTCCGTAATGTCACGTAACTTCATCTGAAAATCCTTATCTTCCATCGCAAAAAAAACAGGCAACGTAATATTTCCTTGTCGCAAATCCTCCCCAGCTGGCTTACCAAGCGATTTCTCCGATCCAGTAAAATCAAGAATATCATCTGTAATCTGGAACGACATCCCAACATAATACCCAAACAAAAACAGCTTTCGATGCATTTTCGGATCCAGTTGCGCCACAATTCCGCCAAGTTGACAACTCGCTGCAATCAAAAGCGCCGTCTTCCGTTTAATCCGTCGCAAATACGTCCGCACATTTTGGTCAAAGTTGTACTTCGCGCGCAATTGTTCAATCTCACCAACAGCAAGCTCCACCGTCACGTTCGAAAGCACTTGATGCGCCTCTGGATTCAGTATTTTTGTCATGTATTCCAGTGATTTGGCAAACAAGAAGTCCCCGGTATACATCGCAACGTGGTTTCCCCACTTCGACTTGATTGTAGGCCGGCCTCGCCTCACATCCGCATCATCCACCACATCATCATGCACAATGGACGCCATATGTATTAACTCTACTGCAACCGCCGCCTGCTCTACCTGATTCCATTCAAACTGACCAAGTCGCGCTGTGAGGCAAACAAAAATCGGTCTAATCCGCTTTCCGCCAGCATCTAAAAGTTGTAAAGCCGCCTCTTCAATTAAAGGCGCCTGTTCGGATGCAACTGCTCTGCGTAACTCCTCTTCAATGGCAGCCACATCCGCCTGAATATTAGAATATAGAAAATTAAGTTTCATCTGCCCCACCTATTGTTCTTTCTTTTTGTACCCAAAATGCGTTGCGCTCGCCCCACCACTATGCGGAACGTAACGGACATGGTCAAATCCAGCGTCTTGGAACATATCTGCTAATTTTTTCATACCTGGGAAACTTCGTGTCGACTCTTCTAACCAAGCATACTCCTCGTAACTTTTCGCAAACAATTTACCCATCAAAGGCATCATGTGACGGAAATAAAAGAAGAACAGCTGATTATAACCTGGAATCGTTGGTGTTGATGTATCCAAACAAGTCAACAACCCACCTGGTTTCAACACACGATACATCTCACGTAGAACCGTCATATAATCTGGCACATTACGCAGACCAAAACCAATCGTCACATAATCAAACGAATTATCCGCAAATGGTAATTCCATCGCATTCCCGTGCATCAACGTAATATTAGAATGCGGCGATGCTACTACTTTTTCTTGACCTACCGCCAACATATTCTCACTAAAATCCAAACCAATAACCGAACCTTCCACGCCAACAGCTTCCGCCATTGCAAGCGTCCAATCCGCCGTCCCACAACATACGTCAAGCGCCGAAGAACCAGCCTTCACACGCATAAAATCCATCGTTGTTTGACGCCATTTCGCATGTAAATGGAAACTAATCAAACTATTCATTCGGTCATAGCTAGGAGAAATTTTTTCGAACACATTATGAACTTTCTCTTCTTTCGTTTCTATCATACCCATCATTTCTCCTCTATTGTCCGAGTAGCTCCTGCAAACGTTTCTCTGTCATATCAGAAATCGCTAACCCGCCCATATTTGCCTTAATTTCAGCCTTTAGTGTCACAATCAAATCCTCAAGCCACGTCGCAAAATCAGCCTGCGCATTTAACGCCATATAACCATGTTCATACGCCGTTTCAAATAGTGAACTACCCGTTAACAGCCAATTTTTGCGTTCCTTTAAAAGATACGTCAACAAAATCGCGCGCGCACCAACAAACGTAAAGGTCTCATTACATCCAAAATAAGTCGCAAACCTAGAAAAAATGGCTGCTTTCGACATCACTAAATGCACTAAATAATCCTCATCACCAGTAATATGCAATTGATACAAGTTAACCTTTGCCTCATTCGTCTCCTGCACACCACGCTGTAAAGCCGCCAATAAGTCAATCATACCAAATTCAGATAACGCCCGATAATATAAACTACTATAAAAATCCCCAGCAAGCACCGTTAATTGCCGTTCTTGCCACGTCTTTTGCTTCACATCGCTTGGTTCATCAATCCCATCATGCGTGTCATGAGCTAAAATGACATACAGCGTCGCACCGATTACTTGATGAGCCACACTATCCTCTAAATCAGTCCCTCTAATCGCTTCATGTAGCCACAGCATTTGATCCTTGTCCATTTTCGGTCCGTCGAAATTTTCACCTAAAAATCGATAAGCTGTCTGATCTAAAACAAGTTCCTCTACCTGTTTCAGCTGCGCTACGCCACCTTGATAACTCATTTACAAAATCCCCTTCAAATCTCGTTTATCCTGTATCGTAAATTATACCATAACCTTCACAAAAATCGCCATTAGCTTGGCTAGACGCTTAATTCTTAATTAACGCCATAACCTCACTACGCAACTTATCATCATTTCGAAAAGCCCCACGAACAGCACTTGTAACCGTTCTGGCACCTGGTTTATTGACCCCACGGATAGTCATACACATATGCTCCGCCTCCAAAATAACCATGACACCCAGCGGCTTTAATTTATCCATCATAATCTCCGCTACATTTGTCGTAATACGCTCCTGCAATTGCGGGCGTTTACTCACATCATCCACCATACGTGCCAATTTACTAAGCCCAGCTACTCGACCATTTTGCGGCAAATAAGCCACATGCGCCACACCAAAAAACGGCACTAAGTGATGCTCACACATCGATGAAAAGCGAATATCTTTCACTAAAACCAGTTCCTCATGCTGTTCTTCAAAAACCGTATTAAAATGAATTGAAGGATCCTTTTTGAGTCCAGAAAATACTTCTTCATACATTCTTGCAACACGCATTGGCGTATCGAGTAAGCCCTCACGCTCTGGATTCTCCCCAACTGCCTCTAAAATAATTTTGACTGCATCCGCAATCTTTTGTTTATCTATTTGCTCCATAATAATCCCCTTTATAAACACGTCATTATCTACCTCGTTATTTTAACATAGCAAACAAACTAGGTAAACGTTAATCCCTCGTGGTGTTATGGCTACACGGGGAAAATCGGCGGTTAGCGATATTTGCGAACTAGTAAACTTGATTTTTAAGCACAAAAAAAGGAATTCCGGGGAACTCCTTTTTTTGTGCTTAAAAAGTGTATGTAATTATTTAACAGCTTCTTTAAGCGCCTTACCTGGTTTGAATGCTGGAACTTTGCTTGCAGGAATGTCAATCTCTTCCTTCGTACGTGGGTTGCGTCCTTTACGGGCAGCACGCTCACGAACTTCAAAGTTACCAAATCCGATTAATTGAACTTTTTCACCTTTAGATAAAGAAGTTTGGATAGTTTCAAAAACAGCTTCTACAGCTTTAGCAGCGTCTTTTTTAGAAAGATCTGCAAGTTCTGCTACGCTATTTACTAAATCAGTTTTGTTTGCCATTGTTTTTTCACCTCCTTAAGAGAATAATACCAAATGAGCAGGTCTTACCTAACACTCGGAATATTCATTTTCCAAAATAAGCTAAACTTCTATGGAAATTCTAAGAAGAATTTCGGCTGGAATGGCGTTTTATCGCCGTTTCAGTGATTCTGATAAAAGATTATCACATTATCCTTACAACTGCAAGGATTTAGAAGCGAAAAGCTTTATTTTTTACAAAAAGAGCTTTCGTAATTCTCCTAGTCCTAGTTCTGGAAACGTGATTGTATCAAGCTGTTAAGCATAATACTAACGCGAGAGACCTATAATAGCAAGTAAAAACACGCCAAATGAGAAAAATAGTTCAAATTCCTTAAAAAAAGCACTGAAATCGACGCTTTTGCCTGACAACTCTAGGTTTCAACTACTACTATCCTTCTAACATCATAGATTGGAATTTGGCTTTTTTGGAAGCGCTAATCCCAATTCCTTTTTCTAAATAAGCATCGACCGAACCATATTCTTTCTTCATTTCATCAAAAGCAATTTCTAAATAGGCTGGTTTAGCTTCTGCCATTGGTCGAAAATTTTCTAATTCTATTTTTTCTGTACTTCCTGAGAAAGCTTCCACCAAACCTTGCATTTCACCAAGAATGGCATCCGCATATTGATTTGTAAGCTCGTAATCGGCTAGAATCGTTTTTTCTGGCACATCTAGTAACTTTAGCAAAAGTGCTCCTAAAACGCCTGTACGGTCCTTTCCAGCTGTGCAGTGGAATAGGAACGGCAATTCTGCTTGATTGATAATATATTCTAAGATTTCACGAAAACCATCTTTAGATTGCACAAAAACGCGATAGCTTTCTCCCATTAATGGTTCATAAACACGGTGATCTTTTGGAATATCCATTTTTTGCGTTTCACTCGACTCATTTTTAGCCGTCCCAATCGGAATATGACGGCTCGCAATACCTGGAAGCGATGGGGATGGCTTTGCGGCAATCTCGGAAGTACTACGCAGATCGCAAATCCACTTTATTCCCATTGTCTCTAGTGTTTTTTGATCCTTTACTGTCAAATTAGTGAGGAGTGAAGAGCGGTATAATTGCCCCCACTTCACCGTTTTACCAGCTGTATTCACATAGCCTCCTAGATCGCGGAAATTGAAGCATCCCTCTAGTGGAATGATTCGCTCCCCAACGACTTCATTTGATCCATCTGGTTTTTGAATCGTGAAAAAGACCGGTAAATCCTCTGTTAAAAGTAGCAGATGTGTTTCTTTATCCGTTACTAATAACTGTTTTTTAGACGCGCTAGGTTCTACCGTATGGCTTTGATAAATAATGGAACCAGCTGGAATATCGCCTGGTGACCATGTAAGTGACAGTTGCGTTCCTGTTCTTTGCACTTGAATCATTAGTATCCCTCCAAATTTGTACCGATTAATACCTCTATAGTAACATAAAACCTCCCACAAAATGATTTGCAGGAGGTTTCTTCATCAATATTCTTCTTTTTCAAGTTTGCGATCGCGCCCCATTAGGCGGTCAACGGCAATCTGAGGGTCTTCTTTTTCAAATAGGACTTGGTAGATTGCTTCTGTGATTGGCATGTCAATAGCAAGCTTTTTCGCCCATTGGTGGACCGCTTTGGCTGTTCGCACACCTTCAACGACCATTCCCATATTTTCAAGAACGCGTTCTAAGCTCTCGCCTTTACCAAGCATATTACCAGCACGCCAGTTTCTCGAATGCACGCTTGTACACGTAACAATCAAATCACCAATACCAGTTAGTCCATAAAACGTCTGTGGATCAGCGCCAGCCGTTACGCCCAGTCGCGTAATCTCAGCCATACCGCGCGTCATAAGTGCCGCCTTAGCATTATCACCATAACCGAGGCCATCTGTGATACCAGCGCCAAGTGCGATAATATTTTTCAAAGCGCCGCCAATTTCAGCTCCAATCACGTCTTCATTTGTATAAATCCGCAAATTGTTGTTTAAAAAAGCATCTTGAACAATTTCGGCCGCTACTAAATCTTTGCAACTCGCACAAAGCGTTGTCGGATGGTGCCGGACAACCTCTTCGGCGTGGCTAGGACCAGATAAAACAACAAGGGCAGAACGTTTCTCAGGTGCAATTTCTTCCTCAATCACCTGCGTCATCCGCAAGTTCGTATCAGGCTCGATACCTTTACTCACGTGCACAAGCAATGTCGGCTCTTTTAAGGCGTCATTTAGTTGACTACAAACAATCCTCATAGCGCTCGTTGGAATCGCAATAACGACCATCTCTGCACCAGCTAAGGCCTCCTCCAATACGAGAGTTGCCCGCATCTTCGGTGAAAGCGTCATATCAGGAAGATAATGTTGATTGGTATGCTTTGTATTCAGTTCCTCAACCACTTCTGCGTGATTTCCCCAAATAACAACATCATGCCCATTTTCAATCAAAACTAGTGCCAATCCAGTGCCCCAACTTCCAGCACCAAGAACAGCAATCTTTTGTTTTCTCGCCATTAAATCGTCACTCCTTCACATCATCATTTATAGAACACTAATCCTATAATTTCAAGTAGGATGTACACGCTGATTTACACAAATCGAGCGAAAGCGTTTGTATTCAACCAATTTGGCGGAAGCCGGAAGCGGAGCATACTAGTGTATGTGAGAACCGGAAGTCCGCTAAATTGGTTGAATGCGAGCGCTTGTCGCCGATTTACTTGGTGTAAACAACAACACTTTTACTTTCTTTGGCGTGCTATTAGGCGAATTGGCGTACCATCGAACGGGAAGGCTTCGCGAATTCGGTTTTCTAGGAAACGTTCGTAAGAGAAATGCATCATTTCTGGTTCGTTTACAAAGACTACAAATGTTGGTGGTCTAACCGCAACTTGTGTCGTGTAGTAGATTTTCAGACGTTTGCCTTTATCCATTGGTGATGGGTTCATCGCAACGGCATCCATGATAACATCGTTCAACAAACTTGATTGTACGCGTAACGAATGGTTGTTGCTGATATCATTAATCATTGGGAAAAGATTGGTCAAGCGTTGTTTCGTTACTGCTGACACGAATACAATCGGTGCATAGGACAAGAACAAGAACTGCTCACGAATATCTTGAATAAACGCGTTCATTGTTTTCTCGTCTTTTTCGATGGCATCCCATTTGTTCACTACAACTAAAATTCCGCGCCCTGCTTCATGTGCATAGCCCGCAATCCGCTTATCTTGCTCGCGAATTCCTTCTTCCGCATTTAGCACAACTAAAACAACGTCGCTTCGTTCAATCGCTCGCATCGCACGTAGTACACTATATTTTTCTGTCGATTCATAGACTTTCCCACGCTTACGCATACCAGCCGTATCAATCATGACATACTCTTGCCCTTCAAATTCATAAGGCGTATCAATCGCATCACGCGTCGTTCCAGCAACATCCGAAACAATCACGCGTTGCTCGCCTAATAAAGCATTTAAAATAGACGATTTCCCAACATTAGGACGGCCGATAAGCGAGAATTTGATAACATTTTCATCGTATTCTTCTTCGTCAAGTTCTGGGAATTTCTTAAAGACTTCATCTAGTAAATCTCCAAGTCCCAAACCATGTGATCCCGAAATTGGGAAAGGTTCGCCGAATCCAAGTGAATAGAAATCATAAATCTGATCGCGCATCTCTGGATTATCGACTTTATTAATCGCTAAAACAATCGGTTTTTTAGATCGATACAAAATTTTGGCCACTTGCTCATCGGCATCAGTTACGCCTTCACGACCATTTGTAATAAAAATGATAACATCTGCTTCATCAATCGCGATCTCTGCCTGCGCCTTGATTTGCGCTAAGAATGGCTCGTCTCCTAAATCGATTCCACCTGTATCAATAATATTAAAATCACGTCCAAGCCAATCAGCCGAATTATAAATCCGGTCCCGCGTGACACCTGGAATATCTTCCACAATCGAGACACGTTCGCCGACGATGCGGTTGAAAATAGTGGATTTGCCGACGTTCGGACGACCGACAATTGCTACTACTGGTTTAACCATTATTTCACCTTCTTTTTCTTTAAATTACTTCAGACTTTCTTTAGTTTAACAGTAAACACGCCTAGTATCAACTTAAATTTCACAAATAAAAAGCGAGGAGCCAGTAACACGTAAACAATACGTGATACTAGCTTCCCGCTCTGGCGGATACTTAATCGCTTATTTATCGTCTGTTGTTTTTAAATTCTTTAATTTGTCACCGATTAAATCACCAAGTTGGAATCCAGTGTTTTCTTCTGGCAACTCATAATCAGCAACCTCAGCAGGCGCTTCTGTCAACTCTTTAATACTAAGTGACAAGCGTTTGTCTACTTCATTCACATCCAGAACTTTCACTTCAATTTCTTGACCCTCTTTTAGTACTTCTTGAGGTGTACCAATATGTTGATGTGAAATTTGAGAAATGTGGACTAGTCCTTCGACACCTGGGAAAATTTCAACAAAGGCACCGAATGTTACAAGGCGCGCTACTTTTCCTTTTAAAACAGAGCCAACAGGTGCTTTTTCAGAGATATCATCCCAAGGACCTGGTTGCGTTTCTTTAATCGATAAAGAAATACGTTCGTTTGCTGGATCTACACCGATAACTTTTACAGTCACGGTTTGTCCTTCTTCTAAAACATCAGATGGTGATGCAATATGTTGGTAAGAGATTTGAGAAATGTGAACCAAACCATCAATGCCGTTCATATCAACAAAAGCGCCAAAACTAGTTAAGCGTTGAACGGTACCTTCGACAACATCGCCTTCTTTAATTTCATTCAAACGTTCTTGTTTCTTGCCAGATTTTTCAGCTTCGACAACAGCACGATGCGATAAAATCACACGGTTGTTCTCCGGCTCAAATTCTACCACTTTAAACGTCAATGTTTGATCTTTGTAAGATGCGAAATCTTCTACAAAATGATCCTCTACAAGTGATGCTGGCACGAATGCGCGCACGCCAAGATCTACTACTAGGCCGCCTTTTACAACATCATTAACGACTGCTTCAAATACTTCACCAGATTCGAATTTCGCTTTAATATCATCGACAGATTGAAGCGCGTCTACTTTACGTTTAGACAATACCAATACATCGTCTTCTACTTTCAAAACGATTAGGTCTAACGTATCGCCAACACTCGCAGCATCAGATGCTTGCTCAATATGAACATTAGATAATTCACTGATTGGGACAACACCATCTAGTTTGGAATCAGGAATACCAACGTAAACCTGTTTATCCTCTACACTAGTAACAGTACCAGTGACTTTGTCGCCTTCTTCAAAATTTCTAACTTCTACATCATTTAATTCTTCAGACATGCATAGCCCTCCTCTAAAAACGTTTATCGTAAGCTAGGATTCCCCAAGATTGACTGTTCCAAGAATAAGTAAGCGCAAAAAAGCGATGAAATAAGCATGAATACGACTTCAATCTAAATGGGTTTTCAAAAATCCTATTAACGAGATAAATTCTCTCTCTACTAACTTCCTACAAATACGTTCATTTGTCAAGTTTTTTAGGTCGAATTCACGTGATTTTTCTTACTAAAATAAAAATAAATTGTAAATCTAGACTTCTATTAAAATGGTATAGACTTACTCGGCGATTTTTTCTTCCGCTAATTGGTGAATCATAGTCGCTACTTCCGCAATCGTCATCGATGTTGTATCAAGTTCAATTGCATCGTCCGCCTTCTGTAATGGGGAATGTTCCCTCGTATAATCGAGATGATCGCGTTCTTCTATCTCTTTTTTCAATTGCTCCAAATTGCTTGGGAATCCTTTAGAAACATTCTCTTTGTATCGACGTTCTGCACGTTCATCCACGCTTGCTAGTAAAAATATTTTCAACTCCGCATGTGGTAACACCGCCGTACCAATGTCACGCCCGTCCATCACAATACCACCTTCTGTCGCAAAAACTTGTTGGCGTTTCTGCAACTCTTCTCGAACAACAGGATGAGCCGCAACCTCGGATACGTTTGCAGTTACTTCCAACGAACGAATAACCTCCGTTACATTTTCTGCCCCGATAAATACTTGCTGTACTTCCCCTGGTTCAAAGCGAATCGATGCTTCCTCCAGCATTTTGCCGAGCGCCGCTTCATCATTTAGTGGTACCTTTTGCGAAACCGCAGCATAGGTAACAGCGCGGTACATCGCCCCTGTATCGATGTAAATATAGTGCAATTCCTTCGCGACAATTTTTGCCACCGTACTTTTTCCCGCGGCGGCAGGTCCATCAATCGCGATACAAATCTTTTTACTCATTTTATGGTTCGACTCCTTCGTCTTATCTGAAATTAGTTTGGCAAATTTCTTCTTCCGCGGCAATTAAAACCGCCAATTTCATGCGCGCCTTTTTACTGTCATAATCTTTTCCAAGAATGACGCCTTTTTTATAGAGATCATACGTGCTACCCTCGTAATCGTAGGTAGTATAAACATTGCCTTCTTCAGCGCTTGTCGATATAACAATTGGAATTCCCGCTGAGAGTGCGCGCTCAATCGCCGGCATCATTTTAGGCGCCACTTGCCCACGTCCAACACCTTCCAATACAATACCATCCGCACCAGCTTCACGTGCCGCGTCGATGAATAGACCATCCGCTTCCAAGTAACATTTCACGATGTAAACAGATGGCATCCCCCGTTTAATAGGATAGGACTCATGCTCCACAGGCTTCTGGTATAGAAAAACTTGGTCATTGTCGATAATGCCTAAATAGCCAAATCCAAACGCGCCAAATCCTTGAATATTAGATGCATGTACTTTTTTTACATAGCGCGCCGCAAAAATACGTTCATTAAAAACGACCACTGTCCCTGTATCGCGTAATTCCTTCACGCTCGCTGTATAAATGGCATGCCGAATATTAATATAAGCATCTGTTCCAGCCTCACCTGGTGCCCTTTGCGATCCCGTCACGACAACCGGTCTAGCGTCACTAATCGCCAAATCAAGAAAATAAGCCGTCTCCTCCAGCGAATCCGTTCCATGCGTCACGACAATCCCATCGTATGTATCATCCTCAAAAACTTGCATCACCAAGTCCTTTAGCGACAATAAATCTTGAAACGTAATGTGCATCGATGGTAACTGAAACGTCGAAAAAATGTCAATCTGAATTTCTGCGGGCAGCTCGCAAAGCGCTGCTAACTCTTGCCCCGAAAGTTCTCCCGAAGCCAATCGCCCCGACTCCGTCTTCGTACTCGCAATCGTTCCACCAGTCGTAATCAAAGCTACTTTTGCCAAAAAACACACCTTGCTTCCCAGAAAAAAATCGAGAAAAACGGTTCATTGTCATTCTCGATTTTTCTTATTTTTTTCATATGCTTATTGCGGAATCTTAAGCACCGTTCCAATTGGCACATTATCATTCGTTATGCCATTCGCTTGCTTAATTTTTGCGACATTCGCGGCCACGTTTGTATTACCGTATGCTTGGCGCGCAATTTTGTATAGCGTATCGCCAGCTGCAACCGTATGGGATGATGCTGCCTCATTTGCTGCTTTTTCTGCGGCATCTTTTTCTTTTTGTCTCGCCTCAGCAGCTAACCGATCTTCCTCTGCTTGTTTTGCAGCTGCGGCTTCTTCTTGCTTACGTGTTTCTTCGGCTTTGGCGGCTGCAATACGATCTTGCTCTGCTTTTTCAGCCGCTGCTTTTTGAGCCTCTTCTTCCTTCGCTGCTGCCTCTTCCGCTTGTTGTTTCTCTAACGCTGCCTTTTTGTCCGCTTCTTCTTTAGCTTTTGCATCTGCTGCGGCTTTTTCTTTTGCTTCTTTTATTTTTTCTTCATTGCTCGCGATATTCACTTCTTTAGGCTTTGTCGTCTCCGTTTGAGCATTTTCCGTCGTCACTTTGTCCTCACTATTAGAGCCAAAATTAAGCACGAACAAATACACACCTAAACACACAATCGGAATAAGCAAAAAGAAAATAATTAATAAATTCAATATTGGATAGCGGAAAATAGCTTTCTTTGATTTATTAGCGCGTCTGCTTTGGGAGCGTGATGGGATCGAATCAATATAATCATCATCGTACTCTTCACCTAATTGTTTAAACTCTTGATCGTCTTCTCTACCTGTGTTTTCGTCTTCTTTCTTAACCACGCGCGACCCCTCCTTCATTCTGATATCTATTTCTCATATCTAACGCACCAATAAAATTGAACACGATATGAAACATTATTACGGCAATTAAATTCTGATTACTAATTTGAAATAGTCCTGCAATAATTATACTAGTTATTATAACATTGAACAACAGATATACTTTATTTAAATATCGAAAATGCACAAGCACGAATAAAATAACACTTGCCCAAAAACCGAAATAAACTTGGATGATCCCACGAAAAATAAATTCTTCCGTGATACCAATCAAACAACAAAGCAAAAAAATATCTAGCGGTTTTCGGTGCTTAAAAATAAGCCGATTCATCCCACCATCATCTGTTAAGCGTTCTGGCAACAAGCGATCCAACCAAATATTGAGACCGCTAAGCACACATGCCAAAGCAATGCCTAGGAAAACAAAAAACCAATCGAAGCTCAATCGCCCCATCCAATTTAAAATACCAGTACTGATAAAGATAATACCAATTCCAAGTAAAATTAACAACCCATTTTGCAATAAAAAAACACGTGTTATTTCTTTGTTGGACATATTTTTCATTATCTCAACCGAATTCGCCATATGTCCTCCTCATTTCAGTAAGTACTCCAGATATTTCTGCCAATCTTGTTGCTCCTCAATCACCACGTTTTCCCCTTCGAAATCAGAATGATCCACACCACAAATATCACAACAATTAGAAACGGACTCCTGTTTTGCCTCTTCCTCAAAATAATGACGAACAAACTGGCGCCTGCACGTAATCCCTTTTATAAAATTCAAAAAGGTGTAGAGATTTTCACGTTTCCAGCGCTTACGAAACTGGATTTTCTCTTTGATCTGGTTCGGTGTCAAACCAAGCTCCCGGTAAAATTCCAAAAAACGTCGCTCTGTTACTGGTAATTGCTCCGTTAAAGCCGGGCTCAAATGCACCAACTCTTCCTCAGGCAAATCACGATCCTGTAATTGAAGCTGGATCGCCTCATCCCCGTCCGCGTAGAGTAAAATCGCAATACTCCGTGCGCCATCTCGCCCAGCACGACCAATTTCCTGCAAATACGCTTCCAGATCTCCCGGCATATGAAAATGAATCACATAGCGAATATCGCCTTTATCGATGCCCATTCCAAACGCACTGGTCGCACAAATAAGGTGAAGCTGATTCTGAATAAACTGTTGCTGAATCGTCACACGGTCCTCGCCACTCATATCCCCATGATAAAAAGCCGTACGCAACCCGTGCTGTTCCGCAATCCCATACGCATACCGCTCCGCCAATTTTTTACTAGAAAAATAAATGATGCCAGGTCCTTTTAGCAAACCCGTCCATTTCAAAAGCTGCGCCTGTTTCTCAAGCCTCGAATCCAATTTTTGCACATCCAGCGCGATATTCGGTCGATCCACCGAATGAATCACATCTACACACGCCGTTAGACGCAACTGTCTTTTAATATCTGCTC
The DNA here is from genome assembly GCF_013820765.1 of Paenilisteria rustica. Taxonomy (GTDB): domain Bacteria; phylum Bacillota; class Bacilli; order Lactobacillales; family Listeriaceae; genus Listeria_A; species Listeria_A rustica. Next base: position 253,316 of record NZ_JABJVM010000001.1, on the reverse strand, counting down.
GCACTTTTTTCGTTGCTGTTGCCGTCAAAACGAGCGTCACCGGGGAGCCAAGTTCCTCCCTAACCGTGCCTAGTTCCAAATAATCCGGCCTGAAATCATGACCCCACTGCGAAATACAGTGCGCCTCATCGACAACAAAAAGTCCAATCGTTAGACGCTGAATTGCCATCCGAATCTGCCTATTAGCAAGCATTTCCGGAGAAACAAAAATAAATTTATAGGCCGATAAATCCTCAAGCGCGCGCTGTTTCTCTTGCAAACTCAAAAAGCTATTTAGCGCAACGACTCGTTTTTCTCCGTTAGCCCGCATCCGTTCTACCTGATCTTGCATCAATGATAAAAGCGGCGACACGATAAGCACCGTACCATCTAGCAAATATCCCGACAATTGGTAACACACCGTTTTCCCAGTCCCTGTTGGAAGCATCGCAAAACAATCTTTCCCATCCAGTACATGCGTCACGACTTCCCGCTGACCAACTCTAAAATCACGAAACCCTAAAAAGCGCTCTAATTCTTGCTCTAACTGCATATGACGCCACTCCTTCTAGCAATCAATGCTAGCCTAATTTGGAAATAATCTAATGCCGGAAAAGCCTGTTTGATATCCTTTAACGATCGCCATTGCCGTTGCGAGATTGCCGCAATCATCTCACTATCCACCCAAGAAATCACATTAAATCCCGGAATCGTCGCCGCAATTTCGACAATATGATCTTGAATCGTACTTTCCTTCAAACGCCTGATTGCCGCCATGTTCTCAAACAACACGCCCTGTTCCGCAAGCTGCCACGTTTTTCGGGCCGAACTCGTCAACCCTTGCGTGGCATCTGGCATTAGACCATATAAAAGCGGAAAATCATCCATCATACGAGCAAACAACTGATGCAAGCCGTTCAGCCACTCAAAATAATATTTCCAAGGCGACAATTCTAATTCCGCGGCCACTTGAAGTGCCGTCTTACCGATATAATCACCACCAGAAAAACGCGGTACATAAAGCGCTCCATCCACCTGTTGCAACCACTGTTCCAGCTCTACATAAAAACGCCCGCGCACCGCATCTTTTGTCTCTCCCGCCAAATGTTCCGCCAACCACCATTTCACTACAATTTGCGCCTGCTCATCCCGAACAATAGGTAAATAATGCTTCTGTCCATGCTTAAAATTACTAAAAACCTGAATCGCCAATAATAACCTTTCAAAAAAAGCGTTCGTCCGATTCTGATATAAAAACCCGTCTATGTACGGAAAGCGCGTCTTAAAGGGGTGCTCGATTTCTGTCAATAACGCCACACCATCTTCCGTAATTCCTAGCAAACCGTTCTCCTCCATCCGCTTTAACCTTGCGTCAAAATTCAACTGCCGGAGCGTTGGCACACAAGCAAATAAAGGGGTCGCTTCAAACAAATGCGAATCCTGCACAGCCTGTCCCGTACGTTTTCCCGTCGCAACCGCGAATAAAAAAGCTGGTTTTCGTTTCAATGGAAAAGAAGCAATAATCGCCAACAAATAATGATCTAATTCATCCAATCCAACCAGCTCCTTCCCGTTCTTTTCATCTATTCTAACACGAAAACATTTGTTCGACATCCCTATTTCCCAAAAAACTTTTTTACCCCTTATTTAAACACAACTGTACAGAATCTCCAAATGGTTCTATAATAACAGAAAGAACCATTACACGACGAAATTAGGAGGTGTCAAAACTATGAAATATACTATTGTTGATCAATCTACCTGCATCGCATGCGGTGCCTGTTCCATCCACGCTCCCGATATTTTCGACTACAACGACGAAGGGCTAGCCTACAATACACTTGACGATAACCACGGCACCCATCCCATTCCACTGAAATTAGAAAACGACGCGATAGACGCCGAACAAGCCTGCCCATCCCTATCCATAAAAATAGCGGACCACCCATTTCAAGGCGACCCGCTAAAATTTGAATCCTAATTATATCGAAAAGCATTATACAATGCCTTGATTCTTTTTATCTTTCTTCACTTTTAATTTAACAATCGTATTTTTCAAAATCCACGATCTCATTCTACCGTATACTAGAATAAATACAGCTCCCACAACGATACCTTTTAATAAATTGAACGGTACAATCGCTGTCGTGACAAGCGCTGCAATATTCGTTCCAGCTGGCAAACCACCAACCGTGATATAAAACGGCAATAGGATAAAATAGTTAAACAACGACATCATCACCGTCATCGTCACCGTTCCAACCCCAGCACCTAAAATCATTGCTTTTGTCGAGCGTGTATAGCGGAAAACATAGTAAATTGGTAACACGAAACAAATACCAGATAAGAAATTCGCTAGTTCCCCAATTGGAACCCCAACAAAACTCCCTGTTACTAAATACTCCAACACATTCTTCACAAACTCAATCAATACAATCGCGAGCGGTCCGAATAATAAGCCGCCAATAATAGCAGGAATATCACTGAAATCCAATTTTAAAAATGGTGCACTCGGCAATAACGGAAACTGGATTAACATGATGACAAACGCCACCGCTCCCAATACTGCAATACTTACAAACGCCTTTAAAGAATACTTCTTCATCAAAATCACTTCTCCTTAGATGTTCATCCTAAGAATCTGCGGTTTCCCTTTATTCCTACGCACACAAACACGAAAAAAATCCCCCAAAAAAATATTCGAGGGATGGTATGTGAAAATCCAAACAAGCATAGTATATTCAAATAAGACTCTAGAAAACCACACCAAAAAACACCGTAGCTTAAAAACGTCCAATCCAAATAGACCATAACTAGCCAATTTTTCAAGTAAGTGCGCCAAAAGTAAGCGAACCAACATCTCCTCCCATCCAGACTATACTGTCGGTTTTGGAATTACACCAAATCAACCATCTCAAAAAGAAACAGTTCGTGGACTTTAACCACCGGTCGGGAATTACACCCTGCCCCGAAGATGAACTATATTTTATTGTATTACGTACGTTATTGTACCATAAGCAAAGCCTTCATGCAAAACCGCTTGCTTACCCCCATGGAATCTCCGTCGAAAGAGCAGCCGCAAGTTCCCGACTTTGTGTCAAGCGTTTCTTTCTTGCCAAACTACGTTCTTGTGCATCACGGCTGATCATTTTTTCCTCATCTGACTGCGCGACAACCGTTGGGACTTCTACTGTTTTGCCATTATCATCAATCGCGACAAACGTCAGGAAAGAAGTAGCCGCCAAATAACGATCGCCATTTTTCAGGTTTTCCGCAATTACTTTCACGAAAATTTCCATCGATGAACGACCCGTTGAAGCCACATAAGACTCCAAGCATACCGAATGATCATTTTTAATGGGTTGCAAGAAATCGACCGAATCCGTGGAAGCCGTCACAATACCCGTCCGGCAATGACGAGAAGCGCTGATAGAGGCTGTATCATCAATATACGTCATCAAACGCCCACCAAATAGCGTATTATGATTATTTGTATCAGATGGAAACACCCGACTTGTCTTAATTACCAATGAATCTTTACAAAATTTTTGCATGCGTTCTGTCAATTTCATCAAACTCCTTTATATATCCGTAGAAAGCGGCAACGTGACAATAAATGTGGAACCAATGCCAAGATGACTTTCTACTGTTATTTTACCATTGTGCGCTTCGACGATATTTTTTACAATTGATAAGCCTATTCCCGTCCCCGTTTTCCCACGAGTACGCGCCTTGTCCGCTTTATAAAACCGCTCAAACAAGAATGGAATATCCGCCTCAGGAATGCCGCTTCCGTTATCGATAATCTTGATCACAAGCTCATCCGCATGAAAATCTGCCGTTTCATGCACTTCCACAACACCTTCGTAATCCTCTCGACCTGTGTGGCGAATGGCATTCATGATTAAATTCACCAACACCTGCTCCATTCGATCTGGGTCAAACGTATACTCTAAATCATGATCATCTACTACCATTTGTAATTTCACATTGTTTTCCTTCGCCAATACTTCAAAATTAGAAACAACCTTATCTAGGAATGGCTCGACCGGCAAGCGTTGTTTATCCAACTGCTCAAAACCTGCTTCCATCCGAGCTAAATCTAGCATATCATTAACAAGGCGGCCAATTCGCAGCGACTCATCATAAATAATCTGTGCAAATTCGCGCACCTCTTCATCCGTCTGGGCCACACCATCAATAATCGCCTCACTGTACCCTTGAAGCATCGAAATCGGCGTACGCAACTCATGCGACACATTGTTCACAAAATCCGTTTTCATCTTCTCTAGGCGCTTCTCCTCCGTCATATCCCGGATTACCGTCACGATACTCCGAATATCATCCCCATTATAAAGCAATGTCAAAATGGCGACATAGGTTTGGTCACCAAATACAATCTCACCAACCTGCTCCTCACGCGTTTCCAAAATATTCGTCAGCATCAAGTCTAAATTAGGCGGTATAAGCACTTTATCCTCATTTTCCGTCGAGAAGAACCAATCGTGTAAAAACTGCTCTGCCGGCGGGTTACTCAAAATAATCGTCTTATCAATATTAAACTTAATAACCCCATCCGCCATCCCAACTAAAATATTAGATAGCTGTTCCTTCTCTTGCCTTAACGCGCTAATATTATATTTCAGTTGTTGCGCCATTTTGTTAAACGCAATCCCTAAATCCCCAATTTCATCATGCGTATAGGTTGGCACCCTGTTGTCAAAATTCCCCTTCGAAACAGCAATCGCGATCTTCTTCATTTCCCTGAGTGGATACGCCATGCGTGACGATAAAATAAACGACAATACCGAGGTAACTAAAACCGCCATAATACCAGATATAAGCAATGTTTTCGTCACTTGTCCCGTTAATTTCAAAATATCTTCATAAGACCTGTAGACATAGACCGTACTAATATTTCCATCCAATGTCTTAAAACGCTGGGCGCCCATATGTACCGTTTCCCCATTACTCTCACCATAGAAATTATATTTTTCGAGGATAAATTTACCCTCAGATAAGTGCTCATTCATTTTCTCATCTTCAAACAAATGATTATATGCTTCACTCTCTAAATGCATCGATGTTTGTTTGGAAGCAGCCACTTTCCCATCCTGCTCTACGATAACGCCTACAGATTTATCCAATAAATGAAAGGCAGACTCCAGCGAATCGAAGCTGATTCCCCCTTCGATTAAATTCCCGACATTTTCGGTCGTTGTTTCGATTCCACCAGTGATTTGCTCTGTATTTTTGTCTTCGTAAATGATCGCAATAAAGAATCCGGTTGCAACTAGAACTCCCGTTAGTAAAAGAATAATCGTACCCCAAATTTTCCCTACGATACTATGCCAAAATCTCATTGTCACCAGCCCTTTAATCCGAATTTCAAGCATCCCGTTGCTTGCTGTTCCCTCAGAAATTTACAATATACCAAGAAATAGATAGGCATTGTTAAACCTATCTATTCCTATATAGCTTATTTTACTCTGTTTCTGTCACTTCAAACTTGTAGCCTAAGCCCCAGACGGTCACAATCATTTTAGCTGCTTCCTCTGAAACATCGAACAGCTTCTCACGGAGACGTTTGACATGCGTATCAATCGTCCGCAAATCTCCAAAAAATTCATAACGCCAAACTTCTTTTAATAACGATTCACGATCAAACACTTTATCTGGTGATTTCGCTAAGTAATATAGTAAATCATATTCTTTAGGTGTCAAATTGATTTCTTGGCCTTCCACAATAACTCTATGCGCCTCATTATCAATTTTTAAGTGTGGGAAAGTAATAATATCACCTGGTACGCTCGTTGCAACAGGTTGGCTATGTTGTTGCGCGCGTCTTAGAACAGCTTTGACACGTAGGACAACTTCACGTGGGCTAAACGGTTTCACGATATAATCGTCTGCACCGACTTCAAATCCTTGCACCCGATTTGCTTCCTCGCCTTTCGCTGTCAACATAACAACCGGAGTCGCTTTATATTCACGCAATTCACGACAAACCTCAATGCCGTCTTTTCCTGGCATCATTAAATCAAGCAAAATGACATCATAACTATTATCAATTGCGAGCTGTAACGCTTGATCTCCATCACTAGCTTCTTCAATTTTATAATTCTCACGTTCAAGATACATCTTAAGTAAACGCCTGATCCGGTCTTCGTCATCCACAACGAGAATTTTAACTTGCTCACTCATAGGTAATCATCCCCTTACTCGTTTCTCTAAAAAAGGAAACTTATTTCGGTATGTATTCATTTTCCCTAGTCTTTCGTACCTTTTTATTGTCATTTTGTTCACAACTTTACTATAGCACACACAACTCCAAATTAAAAAAAGAAAGCTACTATCTTGGACAAATTATACATGCTTTTTTTTATTTTAGCTATTTTTAAGCCTTAGTTTGTGAAAAACAATGAATACTTTGCATAAAACGGCAACAAAAAACTAGGGATAAAGACACACATTCCCTAGATTTTCATTGAAAAAGTAATATTATCTGTTATTCTCTACGGCAGCTGTATTTTCCCTGAACTCTAAGCTATTCATTTGAAAACTACTTCTTGTCACCAAACTGAGTCAATGCCTTCAATCGCTTCACTTCATGATGCGTCAACTCTCTGCGTTCCCCTGCATTCAACCCTTTTAAATCAAGAAAAGCGTATGCTTCACGCGATAATTTCTGAACTGGATGTCCAATTGTGTCAAACATCTTACGGACTTGGCGATTACGCCCTTCATGAATGACAACCTCAATGATTGCTTTTTCTTTCTTCTTATCAAAAGTCTGCAAACGGACTTTCGCCTTCGCCGTCTTGCGTCCTTCAATCATGACGCCGTTTTCTAATTTGCGCAAGGCTTCTTTTGACGGGATGCCCTTCACGCGCGCGATGTATTTCTTTTCAACCTCATATTTTGGATGCATTAATTGATTGGCAAAATCGCCATCATTCGTCATCAGAAGCAAGCCAGAAGTATCGTAATCTAGACGTCCAACTGGATATAACCGTTCTGGAATGTCCACGAAAAAGTCAGAGACAACGCGTCGTTTCTTATCATCCGATACAGCGGACATGACACTACGCGGCTTATACAACAGGAAATAGCGTTTCACTTCTTGCGTTAGCTCGATGCCGTTTACCTCAATTTTATCTGAGTTTCCGACCTTAAGACCTAACTCTCGAACTACTTTTCCGTTAACCTTTACTTTTCCTTCTTCAATCATCACTTCGGCTTTTCTACGCGACGTGATTCCTGCATTTGCAATTACTTTTTGTAACCGTTCCATCTTGCACCTCTTTTTAGCTATTCACTAATTATTGTACTATCTATCCTATTTCCCACCAAAACGATCGAAAAATAAGTCCATCTCATCTTGAATCATTTCCTCAGAATCAATGTTCTCCATCGATGGTAAGTCATCTAAATTCTTCAATCCGAAGCAATCCAAAAATTCGGATGTCGTCACATACAGTTTAGCACGACCAGCACCCTCTACGCGACCTTTATCCATTATCAAGCCCTTCGCAATCAGCGTATGAATCGGACCATCCGTTTTCACACCACGAATATCATCAATTTCCATCCGCGTAATTGGCTGGCGATAGGCAACAATCGCTAACGTTTCAAGCGATGCCTGAGAAAGCGTCGTGTTGCCAGGTACTTCGACTAATTTCCGTAAATACGTCGCATGCTCTTTTTTCGTTGCTAGCTGAAACGTCCCTGCGAGCTCTAACAGAACAATACCACGTTCTGCCGATTTTGCATAGTTATCACTGAGCGTTTCCAACAAATTCAGCGCTTCAATATGACTGATTTCCATGACCTCTGTCAGTTGTTTCGTGCTCAGACCTTCATCCCCCGCAGCAAAAAGCAAGCTCTCAAGGATTCCTAATTTTTTACTCACAGCTCTTCTTCACCTCTACTAAAAACATATAACGTTGCAAAACTACCTGACTGCTCCACACTGATTTGGCGGCGTTTCATCAATTCTAACACGGCCAAAAATGTCACAATTAGGTCATCCTTTGTCACCGCATCGAACAAATCCTCAAATACAACCCGACCCCGCGCAACTTCAATCCTGTCCATCACATCATTCATTCGCTGATCAATCGAAATTTCCTGCTTTGTGATGCGCGTATGAAGCGGCTGACTCAATTTTTTACGGCGGAGCATCTTATGAAAAGCCCCTAACATATCATTGAGCGACACGTCTAAATTCGCCTGTTTACCTGACGTATCGTATTCTCCCAGATCCATCGGCGCCTTCCCAAAATAAAAATTGCGTTCCGATTCCTTTTCTTTCAATTGTTTCGCGGCATCTTTAAAACGCTTGTATTCCATCAATTTCTCCACTAATTCATCACGCGGATCGACAGAATCATCGAATTCAAAGTCAACCTCAAGCTCTTGCTTAGGCAACAACATTTTACTTTTAATCGCCAAAAGTGTCGCCGCCATCACGAGGTATTCGCTAGCAACATCTAGCTCCATCTCTTTCATTAAATGAATATATTCCAAATATTGATCGGTAATATCCGCCATTGGGATATCATAAATATCAATTTCCAGTTGTTGAATCAGTTGCAGAAGCAAATCAAGCGGTCCTTCAAATGCCTCTACCTTAAAATTAATTCCTGTCATAGAAAACCCACCTTAATGAAGCGGTAAATCCAGTTGTACCAGATTTTCGTAACTTTCTCGTGCGACAACCAACCTATCTTCCCCATTCTCCACGAAAACAACCGCTGCACGAGGAATCCGATTGTAATTGTTCGCCATGGAATAACCATAAGCACCTGTACAAAAAACTGCCAGCACCTCACCAGCATCCGATTTTGGAAGTGGTAAATCCCAAATTAGCATATCGCCAGACTCACAACATTTTCCAGCAATAGATACCGTCTCACCTGGTTCTTCTAACGGACGTTCCGCGATGACAGCATCATATTTCGCCTCATATAAAGAAGGTCTAATATTATCTGACATTCCGCCATCCACAGCCACATAACTACGAATCTCCGGCACCTCTTTGCGCGAACCAATCGTATAAAGCGTCGTGCCCGCCTCACCAACAAGCGAACGACCTGGCTCAATCCAAATTTCTGGCATATCCAAATTATTCGCCATCGCAACCTCACGCACATCCGCAATAATTTCGCGCACATACTGAGCTGGTGGCAACGGTTGATCATCCGCCGTATAGCGCACCCCAAACCCACCACCGAGATTAAGCACGTCCGCATGAAAACCAAGCGTATCACGCCAAGCAACCAGTTGCTCCATAATCCGATGTGCCGCCAATTTAAAACCAGTTGTCTCAAAAATTTGCGACCCAATATGACAATGAAGCCCAATTAAATGGAAAACATCGATTGCCAGCACGCGCTTAATCGCATCCTCCGCCTGGCCATTAGTTAAACCAAATCCAAATTTAGAATCATCTTGCCCGGTCAAAATATAATCATGCGTATGCGCCTCGATCCCCGGCGTTACGCGAATCAAAACAGACACAGAAGCCGCTTTTTCACGCAAAATTTCTGCTAATAGTTCAATCTCATAAAAATTATCGATTACGATACAACCAATCCCATAGTCAATCGCCATTTCCATCTCTTGTCTCGTTTTATTGTTCCCATGAAAATGAATCCGCTCCGCCGGAAATCCAGCTTGCATCGCCGTATATAATTCGCCACCAGAAACAACGTCAAGCGACAAACCCTCTTCATGCATTAATTGATAAATCGCAATCGCCGAAAAAGCCTTACTCGCATAAGCAACCTGCGCTTTTACACCGAGCTCCTCAAACGTTTTCTTAAAACCACGGGCACGCTCTTTGATCAACGCAACGTCATATACATAAAGCGGTGTGCCGTATTTTTGCGCCAGCTTCAAAGTGTCCACCCCTCCAATTTCTAGATGTCCAACTTCATTCACTCGCATAGTCCCAAATGATTCAAACGCCACGTCAATCCCACCTTTGCTTGATTAATCACACCTTACCCTCTGACGCCGACAAATGCTTCCTCCCTAGATAAAAATGCGTACCGACACGAAAACGAAACAGCATTTTTAACAACGGTAATGAGCGCTTATCTGTGCGCAGAAGATATAAAAGTTCTTTTATATAGTAGCATACAAGCATGTTACAGAACAATAGCCAATATCACGTTTCCCAATTCTTTTAGATTTAGGGTGATTTTTATGTACTACCAAAAAGGAGCCTGATGCCCAATTTGTAAGTGTTGCACCAGACTCCGTTCTTATTTTTATTTTATATTTCCAACGAGCGCTTTCACATATGTTAGGAACGTTTCTTTCACCTGCTCCGTTGTTTCAATAACCTCTTCGTGACTTAGCGGCTGATCGAGAATTCCTGCCGCCATGTTCGTAATGCACGAAATGCCGAGGCAACGCAGGCCACAATGATTCGCAACGATAACCTCAGAAACAGTTGACATACCAACCGCATCCGCGCCAAGCGTACGCATCATTCGAATTTCCGCAGGCGTTTCGTATGTTGGTCCAGTAAATCCTGCGTAAATACCTTCGCGAACTTCTATTTCCAAATCTTGCGCTAGCAATCGTGCTTGTTCCCGCAAATCTAAACGATACGCATCAGACATATCCGGGAAGCGCGGCCCGAAATGCTCATCATTTTGCCCAATTAGCGGGCTTGTTCCAGTGAAATTAATATGATCTGAAATCAGCATCAAATCCCCAGCATGGAACAATTCATTCACACCACCAGCCGCATTTGTTACGATTAAAATTTCAACGCCCAGTTCCTTCATAACACGAACAGGAAACGTCACATCTTGCATCGAATAGCCTTCGTAGAAATGGAATCTTCCTTGCATCGCAACCACTTCTTGTTGTTCGAGCTTCCCAAAAACAAATTGGCCTGCATGACCTTCCACCGTAGAAACTGGAAAATACGGCACATCATTGTATTTAATCACAGTTGGCTCTGTAATTTCATCCGCCAAAACGCCCAATCCCGACCCTAAAATAAGTCCAATTCTCGGTTTACCGCTATATGTTTCCTTAATTTTTTTGACCGCTTCCATAACCTTTGTATAATTCATTTTCAAAATCGCTCCTTTTTCATTATCAAAACTTAAGCACGTGGATGATACTGCTTGTAAACATCCTTTAAACGAGCCTTCGTAACATGTGTATAAATCTGCGTCGTTGAAATATCTGCGTGACCTAATAACTCCTGAACAGAACGTAAATCCGCCCCATTTTCCAGCAGATGCGTCGCAAAGGAATGACGCAAAGTATGCGGTGTAATCGGTTTATCAATCCCAGCCTTAGCCGCAATCTGCTTCAAATTCTTCCAAAAACCTTGTCGTGTCATGCCGCGTCCATGATGATTCAAAAATACAAAATCATTACGCTCGGACACCCGTCGCAATTTCGGACGTCCGAATTCCAAATAGCGCTCCAAAACCGTTGTCGCTGTTTTGCCAAGCGGAATAATACGCTCTTTATCCCCTTTTCCAATCGTCTGAATAAAGCCCATCTGCAAATGCAAATCGTCCATCTGGAGCCTGACCAACTCCGTCACCCGAAGCCCAGTCGCATACAAGACCTCCAACATTGCCTGGTCTCGCATCCCCAGCGGATTCGCCCCATTCGGCGCCTCCAGCAACTTCTCCACATCATTCAGATTCAAAATTTTTGGCAAAGCCTGCGCCTGTTTCGGCGTCTCAATTTGAATCATCGGATCCCGGTCCGCTAATTTTTCATGCAGCAGAAAATGAAAAAAAGAACGCAATGAGGCAATGTAGCGCGCAATCGTTCTCGGTGATTTTCCCTCTAATTTAGCATAAGCCATAAAGCTCACAATATGTATCCGTTCTACGTCGCGAATCGCCACCGCTTCCTGCTCTTCCTCCAAATAACGCGCAAAATAACGCAGATCCCGTTCATAGGCAACCAACGTATTCGCCGACAAACCCTTCTCAACCTGCAAAAAATGTAAAAAATCGAGTATCAAATCATTCATAAGTAATCTCCTCAAATGGTGTTCCCAAGCTACTGAATCCGTGTACACCGTCCCGATATCACTTGCCAACCATGTTCGACATCTTTCCGCCAAACCCTCGTGTACACCAATCGATCTGTAAACGTTTCTCCATCAGCAATACCCGCAAGTACCACTTCAGAAACCGTGACCACATTCCCGCCAACGACACGCTTATCCTGCGCCACAATATCCAGTTGATGCAACTGAAAAAGCTTCTGCCCGTGCGCCTCTAAATCATCCTGCTTCGTCACTTTTTGACCGAGGTGATCCACAAAAACAAGCTCATCCGCTAGCAACCTATCTAAACTAGAAACATCACTTGCCAACATTGCCCTACGCAACGCTTCCTCCCGCAAAACAACTTCCTTCCAATCCAAAATCAGACGCCTCCTGCCCTGCCACACCAGTATACCAAAAACCGCACCATTACGAAAGCAAAAACGAAATACTTCGACCGATACTCCTTGTTTCTAAAGTTCGCATGTCCACCGCCGAACCCCAGCAGGCCGACAAATGCTCAGATCCTAGGCAAAAGCGAGCACCGTAGCGGAATGTACTAAAATACATGAGCAACGGAGCACAGCTTTTAACAACGGAGGTGAGCGTTTGTCGGCCTGCTGGGCGATTTATTCGGCTTTTTTGATGTTACTTTTGCACACCGTACAGATGCCTTGAAATGTTAGGCGGTGATCCTTCACAAGAAAGTCCCACTTCTGTTCTACAATTTTCTCAACATCATCTAAAAGATCCTCTTGAATTTCCTCGACAGAGCCGCATTCTAAACATACCAAGTGATGGTGGAAATGCTTAGCGCCTTCTTTACGAAGATCATAACGTGCCACGCCGTCTCCAAAATTAATTTTGTCAACCACGCGTAGTTCGGTCAAAAGTTCCAGCGTACGATAAACTGTTGCCAATCCAATATCTGGCGAAATATCTTTGACGCGTAAATAAACATCCTCCGCGCTTAGATGGTCTTTCTCATTCTCTAATAAAATGCGAACGGTTGCTTCGCGTTGTGGTGTTAATTTATAACTTGCTTCATGCAATTGTGATTTAATCCGTTGAATACGGCCTTCCATTTTATGCCCTCCCTCGGGAACAAACAATCATTCTCAATTAGTAGTTTATAATAATTCTAAATAAAAATCAAGTCTACTTACTCACTCTTTATCTTGCTAAAACAATTGGAGTAAGTGGTTTTTATATCTATTCAAAGATAGCATAAAAGTTTTGAAAAGTCTATCCAGATTATCAATTACAATGAATGAAAGCCACTTCTTTAGAATCATTATCATTTAGTTTTAGCAAGTAAGTACAAGAAATATGGTGCCCCAATTACCGCGACAACAATGCCTGCGAAAATTTCTGATGGCTGCACAATAATACGCCCTATTGTATCTGCAACAAGAAGCAAAAGTGCGCCAATAAGGGCCGAAATCGGTAATACCCATTTATGTCCACTACCAACGAGCCTTCTCGCAATATGTGGACCGATTAAGCCTATAAAAGCAATGCCACCACTGACAGAGACGCAAGCCGCCGCTAAAGCCACCGCTACAATGAGCAGAATGATTTTTTCTTTTTCCGTTTTCACACCTAATCCTGTTGCTACTTGATCGCCAAAACCTAGAATATCCAGTGTTTTTATTTTGAACATCGCCACCGTCACCAAAACAATAAGCCACGGAAGTAGCGCAAAGACATATTGCCAATTACTGGCCCAAATATTTCCTGCAAGCCATTCTGCAACAACTTGATAATTTTCAGGGTCAAGACGAATCGTTAAGAGCGTCATCAAGGCAGCTACTGCAGCTGAAACCGCCACACCTGTTAATACGAGTCGATTTGGCAATAAACCTTCTTGCCGACTATAGGATAAACCATACACAACAAACGCCGTTAGAATAGCGCCTGTGAAACCAACTAAAGGCATGAACATCACTGGCACGTCTAGCGTTGATGGAAAATAGGAAATGTAGAGCATAACTGCCAACCCAGCACCATTATTTATTCCCAATATCCCTGGATCTGCCAAACTATTTTGCGAAACGGCTTGTAACAAGGCGCCTGAAATCGCTAGTCCTGCACCAACAAGGACGGCAACGATGATACGCGGTAATCGAAACTGCGAAATAATCAATGTATCTTGTGGTGAGCCTTGTCCGAATAAAGTTTTGATAACATCTATAAATGGAATTTTCGAAAACCCTGCGTTGACACTGTAAATGAACGTACCTACGAGTAAAATAGCGAGTAAAATCAATATGAGCCAACGTTTTCGCGCGACTTTTTGTTCCGTTGCCGTTCCCATCATCACAGACTCCTCCTTTCTTTACGCGCCACATAAAGGAAGAAAGGTACACCAATAAGGGCAAAAATAACACTAATCGGCGTTTCATACGGCGGATTCACCATCCGTGCGCCTATATCCGCATATAGCGTCAACAGCGCACCAATAATAGCTGAACACGGAATAATCCAACGATAATCTACACCAACCATATAACGAACCAGATGCGGCACAATCAAACCGATAAATCCGACTGGACCGACAACAGAAACAGCAAGGCCTGCCAAAATCAACACGACAAACATCGATAATAATTTGGTCCGCGTTGTATTTTGCCCGAGTCCAATTGCAATGTCATCGCCAAGGCTCAGAATCGTCACTGACTTGCTGAGTAATATTGCCGCAATCAACGCACCAATGAGCCACGGCCATACGACTACAATTTGCGACCATTTCACGCCAGCGACACCGCCAGCAAACCAAAACGCTAAATCTTGGCTCAGTTTAAAATAAATGGCAATTCCTTCACTTAACGCCGTCAATAAAGACGCTACAGCAGCCCCAGCCAAAACAAGTCGCGTCGGTGACAAACCGCCTTTTACAAGCGCACTCACACCAAAAACAAGGAGGCAACCAAGCGCCGCACCAAGGAAAGAAAAGAAAATCAAATAATTGTAGCTAAGGCCTGGTAAAAAAGCGAAACATACTGCAATCATAAATGCTGATCCCGCATTGAGCCCTAGCAAACCACTATCGGCAAGCGGGTTTCGCGTCATGCCCTGCATCACAGCACCAGCAACCGCGAACGCCGCGCCGACCATCATATCTGCAAGCACACGAGGAATGCGCAACTCCCAAATAATTTGATGTGTCGTTAAACTCTTATTGTAATGAAATAACGCGTCCCATACCGTCGCTAAATCGATATCTGCCGCACCAACAGCGATACCGATAAAAGCAGAAACGATAAGTAGCGCAACGCCAGCCGTCAAAATCACGGTAGCCATTGCCGGTCGCGTTTTTAATTGGGAAAGTTCCTTTGTTTTCATCGTACCCTGATCCCCTCGTAATATGTATCGATTCGGTGAGAGGAGGAGGCTTTCAACCAGCCTCTGCCATCTCGCACGAATCGTTGTTACTTATTTATTACTATCCACTATTTTATTCACAATCAAATCCATTTGACCTTCTACGGCAATTGGATCGTAGTTATACATCTCATCGAAATCCATCGTGAAAATATGGTTTGCCTTATACGCCGGCAAGTCTTTCCAAATACTCGATGCCTCTACCCCATCAAGCGCCCCATTTCTAGTATCGCCCTGTTTAAAACGCGTCACAAACATGTAGTCTGCCGCAAAATCTGGGAGCACTTCTAGCGAAATTTGCTTGTATCCTTCACCATTAATGACCTCATCCTGAATTTTCTTAGGCGCCTTTAATTGTAATGCGTTATAAAGAACTTGTCCACCCCGACCCCAATTATCTCCGAATACATAGAAGTTTTTATCGTCACCTTCATATAGTCCTACCGTTGCGTTTGGTGCTACAACGCCTTTTATTTTCTCCCGTGCTTTTGCAGCTTTCTTATCAAAATCCACTAACCAATCCTTCGCTTCCTGCTCTTTTCCAACGATTTCAGCAATCGCCGTTAACTCATCCTGCACACTTTTGTATGTATTGTATGGTATTAAAATCGTCGGCGCAATTTTCTTCATTTGATTGAACTGATCCTCACCTGAGACAATAATTAAATCTGGTTTTAGTTCTGCCACTTTTTCAACAGAAGCCGGGTCACCAATGTCTTCTACCCCTTTTTTATAGGCATCCAAGTACGGGTTTTTTAACACAAAAGATGTAGCGCCAATCGGTTTCACGCCCAGAGCTGAGAGCGATCCCATATACTCAGTCACAACGATTTTTTTCGGATTATTCGGGATTTCTACCGTTTTCCCGTTCGGCATCTTATACGCATGCGTTTCGGATTTCCCCTCCGCCGCTTCGTCGGTACCACACCCAGCCAAAACAACCACCATCACAGCAGTCAACATTAAAAATACTATTTTCTTCATAAAATTTGCTCCTCCTTTTAATTGATAATGATTATCAATCTCATCAGGAATTATAGCAAGACACCTTCCAAAAAGCAAGACTAAAAATGTCTTCCATGCGAAAAATAAGAATAATAAGCACTTAGCTATTGCAACTTTCGTCAAAAAATTCTATACTAGTCATGAGAATGATTATCAATCGCGAAACTAAGGAGCGATGTATAGATGAATAATTTAAGAACAGACGGCTTACAAATCGCCTACGACAAGCGTGTTATCGTAGACGCTTTAAATATTGAAATACCGAAAGGCAAAATCACGGCACTAGTTGGCGCTAATGGCTCAGGCAAATCGACCATTTTAAAAACGATGTCTCGTCTGATGAAGCCTTCCAAAGGTAATGTTTTCTTAGATGGAAAAGCCATTCACCGCCAATCCACAAAAGAAATCGCCAAACAACTAGCAATCCTACCACAAAATCCAACCGCACCTGATGGACTGACCGTAACCGAACTCGTTTCCTATGGCAGATCTCCCCATCAAAGCGGTTTTAAATCCATGTCCGTAAAAGATCGCGACATGATTCAATGGGCCATTCGCGTGACGAGTCTGAACGATTTCGCCGACCGCCCGATTGATAGTTTATCTGGCGGACAACGACAACGCGCTTGGATTGCAATGGCATTAGCACAAGAAACCGATATTTTATTCTTAGATGAACCTACGACATTTCTCGATATGACCCATCAATTAGAAGTCTTGATGTTGCTGAAACAACTAAACCTACAAGAAAATCGTACAATTGTCATGGTTGTCCATGATTTAAATCACGCCTCTCGCTTTGCCGATCATATGATTGCAATCCGTTCTGGTCAAGTCATTTCCGAGGGTGCCCCAGTAAACGTGATGACCGAGCAAACACTAGAAGATGTTTTTGGAATTAAAGCCGATATCATGCTTGACCCACGTACTGGCGTTCCACTATGTTTACCGTACGAAACATGTCAAGCCTGTGAAATCAGACAAGTCGCAACCAAGATAGCAGGTGAAGTCGTTGTCAAACTTGTATGACGTAACAATTATCGGAGCAGGTCCAGTCGGCCTATTCACCACTTTTTACAGCGGTCTGCGCTCCCTAAAAACAAAAATTATCGATGCCGAGCCAGCAGTTGGCGGTAAAATCCGTTACTTCTACCCAGAAAAAATCATCCGCGATATCGGCGGGATTCCAGCAATCGAAGGACAAGAACTTGTGAAAAACTTACATGATCAAGCAAAAACGTTCCATCCCACTATGGTATGCGGCGAACGTATCACAGAACTTCACCCGCAAAAGGACGGCACCTTCCAACTAATAGCAGAAAACGGCAACGAACATCACAGTAAAACGATCATCATCGCGGCTGGAAGTGGCACGTACGAAGTTCATCCACTAGAAGTATCCGGTAGCGAAACATTTGCCAATAGCCTCCATTATGACATCAAAAATCTAGCGAGCTTCCAAAATAAAACTGTTGTCGTTTCCGGCGGTGGAAATGCTGCCATTGACTGGGCCCAATCACTAGAACCCATCGCTAAGGAAGTCCACCTCGTATACCGCGGGGAGAATTTCAAGGGGCATGAAGAACGCGTCAAAGAAATGCACGATTCCTCTATCTATATCCATGTGAACCATGAAATAACAGCACTACAAGGCAATTTTACCGACCTAAAAAGCTGTGTGATTCATTGCAATAAAAACGGCAGCACAACAAAAATCGACACCGATGCCATCGTCGTGAATCATGGTGTTAAGGTGAATCTCGGTTCCATGCTTGATTGGGGATTCGATACGTCCGAATACGGCATCCTTGTCAATCAAGAAATGGAAACTAGCGTCCCCGGTATCTACGCATGTGGCGATATCTGCACCTATCCTCGCAAAATGCGCATCATCGCGGCTGGACTCCACGAAGGGCCAATCGCCATTAATAGTGCTAAAAATTTCTTAGATCCAGATGCTGAAGAAGTCGCCATGGTCAGCACACACCACGAAAGTTTCACAGAAGTCTAAACGAAAAAGCGAGCATCCTATCCCCAAGAAGATGCTCGCTTTGCTATATCTATTTTTAAGAAACTTCTTGCCTCTTCTCCTCACAAGCCACTTTAAAATTCTTCCAACTACCAAAATAATAACGCACCAATCGGTAGTCATCGAACTCGCTCATCGTAGGAAATCTCCGCATAATCCGTTCCATTTCCAAAATATCGAGAATCAACTTCTCTTTCACTTCTTTGCCTTCCTCCTCCTTTGCAAACTTCGTCAAACCAGCCTGCTCAAGAAAAGCTTCCCAAGAATTATAATACTCCATGACAGACATATAAAGCGGAAACTCATGCGGTCCACTAATCGGCGGACGCCCCAACTGCTCTGAAATTCGCCTTACCTCTGCAATCAAATAATCCTCTTTGTAAAAACGTTTCTGCTCATTTTCTAACCCCGCCGCCCTTAACGCGTCTGGCCACGAACCAAATAATTGTCGTGCTTTCTCAAAATGATTGTACATGCTACGCCTTGGCACACGCCCCTGTTCCTGCGCCAATTGTTGTAATTCCGCAATAATCTGTTCTTTTGTCACAACAGCTGTATTGTCCATCATCTTTCCCCTTCTCCTGTGTAGTAACTGCATTTGCATTACATTTATGTTGTATCATAAAAGAGCAATCGAAACAACTGAAAAATATTCCAATTTACAATAAAACAAACCTAAATCACAAAATTCAGGTTTGTTTTCCCATTTATTCATGTTTTTTGAATCATTCCACGCTCCACAATTGCCATCATGTTCATAAATTTATCAACAAGCGGCTGCATTTCTTCCATCGTAGCATCGGGGTTTTCCCGAATATAATCCGTCGCCATTTTAATAATATAATCGAATAAGGCACGAACTAGATCATGCGCATTCTCAGAAACAACATCTGCCCTCAACGTCACTTTCTCTAAAATCTGGTTCATATAAACATCTTGTACTTGCAACGCCTCCATATAATACGCGTGCAAACGTTCCGCAAGCGCCGCCGGAGGATTAGCATACGACTGCATAATCAACTTAAAAACAGCGGGATAGTTCTTACTAAAATCTAACTTCTGCTTCGTCGACCAAATTGCCCCCTGCACAAAGTCTCCCGTCGGCATGTCCCCAATCGGCACTTCCTGCATTGCTAAATCCACGGAATAAGTAACCGCTGCAGTATACAGTTTTTCTTTTGAGCCAAAATAATGGAAAATCAGGCCCTTTGAAACACCAGCAACCTCCGAAATCCGATTTGTACTAGCTGCTTTATACCCATGATCCGCGAATTCCTCCACCGCGACCATCAAAATTTTATCCCGTTTATCTTCCATCACACTCTCAAATCCTTTTTCCGATACAGCACGAAAGTCAGCACGATAAAGACAATCATCGAAATCACGGTAATCCAGACATTCACGCTCTCCATCGAAGCTTTGATCATATCAGACGGAATCGCAAAATTAATCGGAGAAAAGTATTTAAAGAAGTCTACCTTATCGTTCAACCCCGCAAGAATTCCTAAAATATACGTGAAGAAAACGAGTCCTAGAGCCACCGGTGTCGCCTGTTTCGCTGAATGAACAATCGCTGAAAAACAGAATCCAGCACTCATAAACAGCAAAGCAACCAGTAATTCATTCGAGAAAACCCGCACGAGCGCCTGCACCAAATCTCCCGTATTCGCCCCATCTTGCTTCAAGAAAACGACCAATACCGTCGACACGACAAACGTAATAGCCCAAAAAGCAATAAATGAAATCGCGTTTCCAACCATTTTCCAAGCCACTAACTCCGAGCGCGTAATCGGTTGCGCGTATAAGAACTCAATCGTCCCGTCCGTCTCCTCTTTCACTAACGCCTGCGCCCCAATCATCGCCGCATACACACACGCTGCAATAAAAATATACTGGAACACATAGGCAAAATAAGCATCAATTTTTGTTAAATCCGCCATCGAACTAATATGCAAAACATTCATCATTTCTTTCGGTAAAGCATTCATTTTTGTGTTCACTAAATCCTGCATCCCGCTCGACTGCATACTCGGAAAGAACGCCATGAACATACCGAGTACTAACGCAACAACCCCCGACCAAACGAGCAAGCTCTTAAAATGCGTTTTCCATTCAATCTTTAAAATATTCATTTTGTCTTTCCTCCTTCATAAAGCGTCATGAATTTATCTTCCAACTCTTGATTCGTAATTGACAAATCTTTAATTCCTTCTGCCGCAAGAATTGGCAACACCGTCTGCACATTTCCATCAAACGTCAATCTAGCACTTGTTTCCGTCGTTTCCACAACTTTCGCTCCCGCATTGACAAGCTCCGTCACAGGTAACCCATTCCCTTTCAAAACAATCACTTTCCCTGACATTTCTTGATCCGCAATATTTTCAAGCGCCACAATTTCGCCCTCACGAATAAAAGCAGCTCGCGTACTATATTCCTGAATCTCGCGCAAATTATGGCTCGACAAAAAGATCGTCATACCATCTTCTTGATTTTGACGCGTCATCTCCTTAAATAAATGATGCTGCATCAGAGGATCAAGCCCATTTGTAGGCTCATCTAAAATTAATAACTTTGGCTTCGTAATAAGCCCCGCCACAATCGCGACCTTCTTTTTATTCCCAAGTGACATATCCCCAAAGCGTTTATGCGGATCGATATCAAACATCTCATAATAGCGTTTCATCTGAATCCCCGCCTGATCAATATGATGAAACTTCGCAGCAAATCCAATAATATCATTCGCCGTCATTTGTGGATAATAACGCACCTCACTTGGCACATACCCAACCATTTTTTTAATCTCGGCCGAATTTTTCACAATATCCTTGCCAAGTATTGTCGCATGGCCTTTCGAAGCATAAATAAAATTCAGCAACAGCTTGATTGTCGTGGATTTACCAGCACCATTCGGACCAATAAAGCCAAACAATTCTCCCTCTTCCACTGACAAATTCACCCCTTCTATCGCTCGCTTCTTATGATAGAACTTCGTCAAATCATTCGTCTCTATCGCTTTCATTTTTTACCCCTCCAATTCACAATTGACCATCTAGTCAATGTGATTATACTCCCGTTTGACCACTCAGTCAATAAATAACCATTTCCACAAAAAAAGCGCACCAGAAAGCCATCTGATACGCTAAGCTATTTTCCTATTCCGTCAAAAAACCACCGTAACTAAAGTGCCACTGCGTCCCAAATTTGTCAGCAATCATACCATAGCCCTTACTCCAAAATGTTTCTTCCAGCGGCATATAAATCTTACTCTCTTTTTCAAACTTGGAAAAAATCGCTTTCAAGTCTTCTAAATCATCACTTTCGACAACAATACTAACATTATCACCCGGAGTCGCTGGAATACCATCCGGCATATCTGACATCATCACGCGCAAACCCCTGACATCGATTTCACTGTACATAATCTTATCTGCGTTGGCATCTTTATTTTCGCCAGCATTCGGATTAGGCGGTGCCTCACCATATGTCGCTATACCCTTTGGCTCCACCTCAAAAATCCCCGCGTAATAATCGAGCGCCTCACGACAATTCCCCGTAAAATGCAGAAAAATAGCTGTCATTTTCCTCTACTTCCTCTCCAACGTTATTTAGTCGCTTCAAGTAATTGCCAATATTGCACAGCATACACCGTTTTCGCATCACAAATTACCTTCTCTTCTATTAATTGTAACGCCTCGTCTAAATTTATTTCCACAATGTTCACAAACTCATCCTCATCTGCCTGAAGCGGGTTCGCTTGCTTCTTTAAATCACCCGCAAGATAAATATGTAGTAACTCATCCGCAAAACCCGGTGACGTATAAAAAGAGACCAGGTGCTTCAAATCATCCGTTTTGTATCCCGTTTCCTCTTCCAACTCACGTCCAGCCGTCAATTTCGGCTCCTCATCTGGTTCAATTTTACCAGCCGGAATTTCGATTATCGCCTTCTCGAGCGGCTTCCGATACTGTTCCACCATCACCATTTTGTTCTCAGGCGTAATCGCAATCACTGCGACCGCACCAGGATGCTTCACGATTTCGCGCTTACTCGCAGCACCATTCGGTAACACAACATCATCCACCACTAATTTAATAATCTTCCCGTCAAAAATCGTCTCACGCTTCACTGTTTTTTCCTCTAACGAATCCATGCTACCACTCCATTTCTAAGGCTTTTTTATCATTATACCATAATCAAGTCTGAGGGGAATTTACATCGCACGACTGATAACATCTTTTCCGCCAATATGGTATGATATACTCAAATCAGTTAGCCTTTTCAAATGATTTTCTAAAACAATTTTCACAAATACTTAATCCTTAAAAAAATAAGGAAGCCTAAGGAGAAGATAGACATGGTAGTTTTCAAAAAATTTATGGCCTTCACTGGCTCAATCGTTTTAACACTCATTTTGTTCGGCATCTTGGCAAACATCTTTGTGAACAACTGGTTACTTATTAGCGCCGTAACACTTGTCGTGGCCGCCTTCCTGTTCTTCTTTTCTGCAAAAGCGGGAGACAAGGCACATGCAATTCAGACTGGGCTTACAAAAAAAGAATACAAATACATTCGCACAAATCTAGAAGAATCACGAGCAAAAATACTTCGTTTGCAAAAAATCACAGCTGCTCACCGTACTCTTTTCACATTCCAAGAACGAGATAAAACGTTAATACTGACAAAACGTATCTACGGTATTGTGAAAGAAGAGCCGAAACGCTTTTATGATGCAGAAGATTTCTTTTTCTCCCATTTGGACTCTTTAGTCGAGCTAACAGAAAAATATGCTTTCCTAAACAGCCAACCTGTGAAAGACAAAAAGATTTACCAAACACTTTCTGACACGCGCGCACTTTTGAATGATTTAGGTCGTGTGATTGAGAAAGACCTCTTTGCACTGCTTAACAAGGACGTATCAAGCCTTGATTTCGAACTAGAAGTTGCGAAGAATTCTATTTCCAAACAGGAAAAGAAATTTGAAAGGAGAACACCCAAATGACCGAGAACCAAAAGCCAAACGAACCTGAATTAGAAACAAAAGAAACACCAACATATGAACAACCGAAAGCCGAGGTCATCGATGCTAACTTCAACAAAACATTGGATGATTTACTTGCTGATCCATTTGGTACAAACGGCTCACAAACCGTTCAAGAAATCGTGAATAACGAAACAGACAAAGCTCCACGCTTGGTTGACATGCTTCCCGAAGCCAATCGTCGTCAAGCAGTGGAACTTGCCAAACAAATTGAGCCTGGAAACCAAGCCGCTATCCTCGGATACGGCGCACCAGCACAGGCAAAGTTACACGATTTTTCCCATTCCATGCTCAATCAAGTTCAAAAACAAGACGTCGGACCAATCGGCGAAATCATCAGTGATTTAATGTTCCGCTTACAAGAAGCCGACCCAGACGAACTTGCCGCGCGCAACAAGAACGTTTTCACAAAAATGTTCTCTCGCGTCAAGCAATCCATCAATGAAATTACGTCTAAATATCAAAAAATGGGCACGCAAATCGATCGAATTGCCTTGAAACTAGAACATGCAAAAAAACGTTTAATGGAAGACAACTCTTTCTTAGAACAGCTTTACGATAAGAATAAAGACTACTTCCAAGCGTTAAATATCTATATCGCAGCTGGTGAACTAAAACAAGAAGAAATAAATACAAAACTACTTCCAGAACTGCGCAAAAAAGCAGAACAATCCGGCGATCAAATGGATTTCCAGGAAGTAAATGATCTCACACAATTCGCAGATCGCCTTGAGAAACGTGTCCATGACTTGAAGCTTAGCCGTCAAATCACTATCCAACAAGCTCCGCAAATTCGTCTTATCCAGAACACGAATCAAGTACTTGCGGAAAAGATTCAGTCATCTATCATGACCGCTATTCCATTATGGAAAAATCAAGTCGCAATCGCACTTACCCTACTACGTCAGCAACAAGCAGCGGAAGCGCAGCGTCAAGTAGCTGAAACAACAAATGAGCTTCTAAAACGCAATGCTGATATGTTAAAAACAAATGCTATCGAAACAGCCCGCGAAAACGAAAGGGGTATTGTTGATATCGAAACACTAAAAGAAACACAATCAAGCCTCATCGAAACATTACAAGAAACCTTGAAGATTCAGCAAGAAGGCCGTGCTAAACGCGCCGTTGCAGAAAAAGAACTTGTATCTATGGAACAAGAATTAAAGGATCGCTTATTAGAAATGAAATAATAATAAGAGGTGTAGTACTTGTTGGTTAAATCAACAAATACTACACCTTTTTCTTACAAATCAGCTCTAAATTCTGTGTCCATCATACTAAAAACAGCTAAGTCATGGTAGGCGTCATGAAAAAATTCATGGTCTCGTAATATGCCATCTTGGCGAAATCTAAGGGACTTCATCATGTTTAGCGATCGCTCGTTAAACGTATATACTTCACAATAAACTTTATGTAAGTGCAGTTCTTCAAAGGCCACGCCCAACAACTCTAAAATAGCTTCTTTTCCATAGCCGTTTCCCCAGCTCGTTCGTTCCCCAATGACAATTCCAAAAGCTGCGTGACCATTTTCCCGATCGATTAACCCTAATTCTGCACGACCAATGACTCGCCCGTCCAAAATAATACTATACAGCTGTAACGAATGATTCACCTTTAAAAAATATTTCTCGTACATCGTTTGAAAAACCTCTAAAGAACGCGGCTTCGTAATACCGCTTGCCATCGCGATTTCTTCATCAAGCTCCCATACATGCATTCCTGGCACATCTTCTCGTCTGATTGGTCGAATTCTTCTTGGCTCCCTCTTCATCATCCAACAACTCCCAACACTCATTATCGAGATTAAGTATAACAATGATATGGTACAATAAACAAGCCATTTCCTTAAAATCCTTCCAGCTTTAAATTCTCAAAGTGTAGTGGTTTCAAGTTCGTTACTGTTAAACCGACCAACCGAACGCTCTCTTCTCCGCCGTAAACGTCACGCAATAAACTAACCCCTGCATCATAAATAACACGTGCATCTCGTGTATACTCCATTAAAGATAACCTTCTTGTAATTGTACTAAAATCACTGTAGCGCAACTTTAAAACAACGGTCTTTCCATGTTTGCCGATTCGTTCCAGCGAACTCTCTATTTTCTGTGAAAATAAAAGCAACATTTCCTGCATTTCCCGCTCATCAAAAATATTGTTCGCAAATGTCGTTTCTCTACCAACCGACTTTCTCTCTCGATGCGGATTTACTTTAGAATCAGATAAACCTCGTACTGCTCGATATAAACGATAGCCTTGCTTATTTAACTCTCGAATTAAATCCCACTCATCCCAGGCTTTTAAATCCGCCCCTGAATGAATGCCTAATCGATGTAATTTCTCTGCTGTCACTTTTCCAACACCATGGAATTTCGTAACCGGTAAGCTCTCTAAAAATGCCTCTGCCTCCTCAGGTAATACGACAGTCATTCCTGCTGGTTTCTTAAAATCTGAAGCAATTTTTGCAATGAATTTATTGTATGAAACGCCTGCTGATGCAGTCAAACCAAGTTCATTATAAATCGCATATTGGATTTCTAAGGCTATCTTCATCGCGGATTTAATACCTTTTTTGTTTTCGGTAACGTCTAAATAAGCCTCATCTAAAGACATTGGCTCCACCAAATCTGTATACCGATGAAATATTTCACGAATTTGTGCGGATACTTCTCGGTAATGTTCCATATTCCCATGGATGAAAATGCCGTGTGGACATAGTTTATATGCTTGCTTCGTTGGCATTGCAGAATGGACACCGAATTTTCTAGCCTCATAGGAACATGTCGAGACCACGCCTCGTTTGTTTGGATCCCCACCAATGATAAGTGCCTTGCCTCGATATTCTGGATGGTCCCGCTCCTCAACGGAAGCGAAAAAAGCATCCATATCAATATGAATAATTTTACGTGTCTTATCCACTTCACCCATCACCTTTCTACACCTAAAAACGAACATTTGTTCTTATTTCAATTATACTCTTCCTACTTGAATAATGCAAGCTTGATTCGACTAACTATTGAATAACAAATAAGCGAGACTATTTTTAAGTAGCCTCACTTTTTTTATTTCTTCTCAAATGCGCCTTTACCAAAAAATTCAATAACGCGTGGCATGACTTGGTACATTCGCGAGATGATGTTCATCAGAAACGGTAGATTTATTTCACGCTTTGGTTTCCCCATTATAGCCACAATTTTCGCCGCTACTTTTTCAGGTTTCAAAACTAAGAAACCCACGTTGTCTAAATAATCCCCTGATTTATCGGCAATATCGAAAAAACTAGTAGCGATTGGTCCAGGGTTCACCGTGGTGACGTGGATACCCGAGGGTTTAGTTTCCATTCGCAATGCATTGGAGTAGCCTAGAACCGCAAATTTGGTTGCTGAATATGCCGATGATTTGGGCGTCGCGATTTTTCCAGCTTGGGAGGCGATATTGATAATATGCCCCGACTTGCGCGCCAACATGTCTGGTAAAGCGAGCTGGGTTAAACGCATCAAACCTAGAACATTTGTATCAAACATCCGCTCAACGGTTGTAAAATCAGTCGTTACTGCCTCTTCAAAAATCCCAAATCCTGCACAATTTACTAAGACATCGATTTTGGTATCGCCTATTTTCTGCATCACATTTGCTATTTCTTCGAAGTTCGTCATATCCATCTTATGGTAAGCGCTGACGACACCATAGTTCGCTTGAATTTGTGTTGCTAACTCTGCTAATTTTTCCGTACGACGCGCCGTCAGAATCGTGTGAGCTCCTTGCGCCGCAACTTGCCGTGCCATTTCTGCTCCCAATCCATTCGATGCACCAGTAATCATCACTGTCTTCCCTTTCAGAAAGTCATTCATCCTTCTCAAAACTCCTTTATAGTTCAAATATGGCAAAATCGGTCGCTATTTCTGTATTTGGAAAAATAGTCTGGCATTCCGAGACGAGTTCGCGATTGTCCTCGCGACTGTACCGTGAACTAATATGCGTGATAATCAGTCGTTTTGCATTCGCTTTTTTAGCCAAATTTGCAGCCTCTAATGTCGTAGAATGCATGTATTCTCCAGCCATGTCGCCCATCTCAGCGCCAAATGTCGCTTCGTGAACGATGACATCCGCCTGATCTGCAATCACTAGCTCATTTCCTGTTGCTCGTGTGTCGCCAAAAATCGCGATAATCCGTCCTTTTTTCGCAGGTCCAATAAACTGGCTGCCATCAACAACCTCACCATTTTCAAGCACCACTGTCTTACCTTCTTTTAGCTCCTTAAAAATCGGACCAGGCTTCACACCAAGCGCCGAAAGAGCTCCAGCATCAAGCGATCCCGCCTTATCAGCCTCTTCAATTCGGTAACCATAACTCAAAATACCATGATC
Organism: Paenilisteria rustica; assembly: GCF_013820765.1. Classification (GTDB taxonomy): domain Bacteria; phylum Bacillota; class Bacilli; order Lactobacillales; family Listeriaceae; genus Listeria_A; species Listeria_A rustica. Next base: position 225,476 of record NZ_JABJVM010000001.1, on the reverse strand, counting down.
CAGTTCCCGACAAACAACCTTAAAAGCGGCATCTTCAAACACGACTTCACCATCAATTTCCACAATCTCAAGCGGATACTTTAAATGTGTACCACTAACCGCCAAACTCGTCCGAATATAACTCGCAATCCCCGCGGGTCCGTATACTGTGAGCTCTGTATCGCCACCCTGAAAAGAACGACTGCTAAGAAGGCCAGGCAAGCCAAAAATATGATCTCCATGTAAATGCGTAATAAAGATTTTTTCTAATTTACTTAATCTAATCGAGCTTCGTAAAATCTGATGTTGCGTTGCTTCCCCACAATCAAACAGCCAAATACTGTTTCGTTCATTTAGCATCGTGAGCGCAATTGCCGTTACGTTACGGCCTTTGGAAGGGACACCCGCTCCTGTTCCGAGAAAAATCAATTCCATCTTTGTCTCACAATCCTTTCTCTAATCCGCTATTAATCATACCATATTTAACCCCTTTATGGCACTCCCATCGCTAAGCTTTTCCGACTTTTCCGGTTCAATCAGTTGCACATTAGAAATCAAACGGCTAAAATAGTAAGGAATAATGAGGGCGACTATGATTATATCTTAATTGTCTCATTCTCAGAATAAGCTTTGAAACATCTTCCCATTTATCGGGTAAGTTGCAGTCTTTGCTTTACGCAAATCGAGCGAATCCGAACGCTTGCCGCTGATTTGTCTGAGGTATGTTCCATAGAATAAAGAAAGAGGGTAAGCACGTATGACAGAAGTGAAAGAACAAGTAGCTTTAATTACTATTTTTGGCGGTACGGGAGATTTGGCAAATCGCAAACTTTACCCTTCGCTATACCATCTCTTCACGAAAGGCTTTTTGAAAGAAAATTTCGCAGTGATCGGTACAGCTCGTCGTCCATGGACCAATGAATTCTTCCGTGAAAAAGTCGTGGAATCATTGAAAGGCATCGAAAAAGAAGGCTTCGATCCAGAAGAATTTGCATCACATTTCTACTATCAATCCCACGATGTAACCAATCGTGAATCGTATGTCGAGCTTAAGGACTTATCCGATGAACTCGATAAAAAATACGAACTACAAGGAAATCGCCTATTCTATCTTGCTATGGCGCCAAATTTCTTTGGAACGATTGCAAGTCGATTAAAGTCAGAAGGTTTTGTCGATAATGCAGGATTTAGCCGTTTAATCATTGAAAAACCATTTGGTCGCGATTTAGCGAGTGCAAAAGAACTTAATGAGTCGCTTCGCCAAGCATTTGATGAAAACGAGATTTACCGCATTGACCATTATTTAGGAAAAGAAATGATTCAAAACATTTCCGTGATTCGTTTTGCGAACTCTATCATTGAATCACTTTGGAATAACCGCTATATTGACAACGTCCAAGTAACATTAAGTGAAACGCTTGGTGTAGAGGATCGTGGTCGTTATTACGAGGAAAGTGGCGCGCTTCGTGATATGGTTCAAAATCATATTTTACAAATCGTATCCTTACTTGCGATGGAGCCACCGATTAAATTAACAACACAAGAAATTCGTCATGAAAAAGTACGCGCGCTCCGTTCTTTGCGTGTCATTGAAGGCGACGATGTGTACAAATATTTCGTACGCGGCCAATACGGCCCTGGAAAAGTGGACGGTGAAGATTTGCTGGGTTATCGCCAAGCAGAAAACGTCGATTCCAATTCTAATACCGAAACATTTGTTGCAGCAAAACTCATGATTGACAATTTCCGCTGGAGCGGCGTTCCATTTTATATTAGAACTGGTAAACGTCTTGCGAAGAAAACAACACAAATTGCGATTCAGTTCAAAAACGTACCGATGAACCTCTTTGGTCCAGGCCAATCGCTTGGAGGCAACGTGCTGGTGATACATATTCAACCAGACGAAGGTATCACGCTACACATGAATGTCAAAGAACCAGGCCAAGGAATGCTGACGATGCCAGTCAACCTTAACTACGCGCACTCATCACCGGACGGCATGAACACGCCCGAAGCCTATGAAAAACTGATTCAAGACTGCCTAAACGGCGATGCAACTTACTTCTCACATTGGGATGAAGTCTCCCTATCATGGAATTTCGTTGATAAAGTAGCCGCAGTCTGGTCGAATACAAAAGAACACTTCCCGAACTACACATCCGGCACTATGGGACCAAAAGAAGCAGATAAATTGGTGTCGCAAGATGGGTTTGAGTGGTTTGAATAACGAAAAGCTGAAAGAGCCCGCTTAGCCTCGACAGAAATTGTTAGGGGGCGCAGTGAAAACCCTCTTTTGGTTTTTGCGGAGGCACCGAAATTTCCGAGAGGCTGTGAATTGGAAGGCAGTTTCATTGCATTCAACTGCATATTGAGGTTCTAAAATCAAAAAACTCCTAACTCGTTTTACCTCCACAAACCGTGAAGTAAAACAAGCTAGGAGTTTTTCATCTCTTTATCTATAGCCCCTGACGTTGTTCCCTTTTTCACACATCCATGTTACAATTAAGAGGAATACACAGTAAAAGGAGAATCAATATGCCAGAAAGCATTGACGATTATATCGATCGCGGTATCCATGGCGCAAAAGAAATTAATCCAGCCGAACGCAAAAAATATCTTGGCACATTTCGAGAACGCATCGAAATCCAGATGAGCAAACAAGAAGTTTTTCAAAAATACTGTACGAAAGAATTAGAACAGGAAATGAAAGATCACCCGAAAGCCAAGTTACTCTTAAACGGCTCCATTTCCTATGAAATATTGCGTTCTTACATCATGTTGGCAGAAAAACATAAGATGCCATTCTCGATAGTTGCACGAGAAGATGATGATACACCAATTGGTCTCGTTCTAGCGGAAGATCATGAAATCAACCGCGAAGACACACATCTCCATGAAACACCAGTTATCACAGAAGATATTACTGGCAGAGTCAGTTTGCTCGACAAAATCAAAGCTATTTTTCAAGAGTAAGGAAGTGACATACATGCTCCACACGATTGTACTTGCACTCGCGATTCTTGTGTTTTTACAAACAATTTACTTTTTCATACGCAAAAATACTGATATGGGCGTGATGTTCCTGCTCATCGGTATCGCATTGCTTATTATTTCTACAATTGGCTGAATGAAGGATAGAGTTACTAAACATGGCATTTTAACAAATCGAGCGAAAGCGTTTGTATTCCATAAGTTTGGTGGAAGCTGGAAGCGGAGCATACTAGTGTATGTGAGAACCGGAAGTCCGCCAAACTTATGGAATGCGAACGCTTGCCGCCGATTTAGCCTGAGTAGGTATCCAGACTAAATGGCTCGCCGGTGTCTATCGCTGTGCGCAGCCTTTTTTGCATGTCGCCGATTCCTCTTGTCCCGTGAAGTGGGAATAAAAATCGTTGCTTCCCATCTGTAACCGCCGCAAGCAATGGTGCGAATTTCTTTCCTCCCAGCATCACAATCATCTCTTGCTCGATTGCGAATTCCTGCCATTGCCGCGATAATTCTTCTAACGAAATCGTCTCGGCCGTCACGCCACGCGCTGTAAACCTCACATCATATGTCCCTACAACAAGCGAATCAGGGGTTAAAAATCCATACTTTGGTGACAGAATCAAATAATCACCATCAAATTTTTCAGCATAGGCTCGGCATAAACGATGAAAGTTTCCTGTATATGCTTGACTAGCCGCAACTGGGCCTGCATCCTCCTGTTTGTCCCAAATCTTTGGCTTCCCTGATGGTATAATAATCATAAAGACTCCTCATCCATTGGGTATTCCCACAAAATAATCTTACCGCGGGCCTCTGTTTTATCATATTTCGGCTGGTGTAAAAATCCAGACTTTCGCAAAACTTGAATCGAATGCGGATTACTCTCGAAGCTTCTAGCGAAAATACGCTTAATTTCTGGCTGCTTTTTTAGCCAAATCAACAGTTCTCCTAGCGCTTCTGTTACATAACCATTATTTTGATACGCTGGCACAACGCTGTATCCCAACTCGATTTCCCCTGTTTCTTCAGGCTTGCCTTGTCCGCCGATTTCTCCGATGACTTTATTCTCCTCTTTCAACACGATTAAATGCGTCCATTTCGTCATCTCTGGCTCTTTTTTCACGTTTTCTAATACGTATGGTAGGTAAAAAAAGAAATCGATTCCAGGCCACTCTCTGGATACCGTATAGCCCGATACGCGTTCCAATTCATCCACACCTGCAATCGTCGCTTGAATCCACTCCAAATTGTATTCTACTAACAGCAACCGTTCCGTTTCTAATTTCCCCATGTCAATACCTGGCTTTCCGTTTCAATATATCTTCCCTCTAAAATTATCAAATTCTACCTCATTACGCAAACTTTTTGCAGAATACCACCTGTTATTATCACCACATACTAATTTTTTGAAAACTTTTTTCATTATGTTTGTATGCGGTTACATCGTTATCTCCCAATTGATTTAGCTATGTATTCTAGTTTTTCAATGAAATCCAAAAGCAACAAATTTTCAAATAACGGTTGACATTTCCCTGCCAAAAGCTATAATTAATAATAATATTACATTGATTGATATTTATTTGAATTCACATAGGCTACATACGAATGAAGTATCTCATTGTTGATAAATTTGATTTAGAGGAGTTAATGACTTATGAAAACAGCTAACCGAAATTACGTCATTACAATTTTATTACTCTAGCAAGGGTCTGGAACACTGTTTAAAACAAGCAGTCGTTTAGATCCTGTTTATCATTAAATGGGATTCTTATCTAGGCATCCCATTTTTTTACTCAAAAATGGGATGCCTTTTTTGTTGCCAAGATGCGTTATCAATGTTATTTTCGCTTTAAAAGGTCATGCTAGTTGATATATTCTAAAAATTCAGCTTCGACCAACAATTATAATAAAGAAACGGGGAATATGCTCATGCGTAGTGATAAAATCAAAAAAGGTGTCGAACAAGCTCCAGCTCGGAGTCTTCTGCACGCAACTGGTCAAATCAAAAGTCCAGGTGATATGGATAAACCATTTATCGCCATTTGTAACTCTTATATCGATATCGTTCCGGGTCATGTGCATTTAAGAGAACTCGCAGATATTGCAAAAGAGGCGATTCGTGAAGCTGGCGGTATCCCCTTCGAATTTAATACGATTGGTGTCGATGACGGGATTGCAATGGGTCATATTGGGATGCGTTATTCCCTTCCAAGTCGTGAAGTTATCGCGGATGCTGCGGAAACGGTAATCAATGCTCACTGGTTTGACGGCGTTATGTATATTCCAAACTGTGACAAAATCACGCCTGGTATGTTGCTTGCTTCTGTACGTACGAACGTGCCCGCAATCTTCTGTTCTGGTGGCCCGATGAAGGCTGGACTTTCAGCAACTGGTAAGGCCTTGACGCTTTCTTCGGTATTCGAAGCGGTTGGTGCTTTTAAAGAAGGTAGCATGTCCCAAGAGGAATTTTTAGATATGGAAGCGAATGCTTGTCCGACGTGTGGATCGTGTGCTGGGATGTTTACAGCGAACTCGATGAACTGTTTGATGGAAGTACTTGGTATGGCGGTTCCGTTCAATGGGACGACGCTTGCTGTATCGGAGGCGCGCCGCGAGTTGATTCGTGAATCGGCCTTCCATTTGATGGATCTTGTGAAAAAAGATATCCGCCCTCGCGACATTATTACGCGTGATGCGATTGATGATGCTTTCGCGCTAGATATGGCGATGGGTGGCTCGACAAACACTGTCCTTCACGTTTTGGCTTTAGCAAACGAGGCGGAAATCGATTATGATTTGGAACGTATTAATGAAATCGCAAGTCGTGTTCCTTACCTTTCTAAAATCGCACCGTCCTCTGCGTACTCGATGCATGATGTCCATGAGGCTGGCGGTGTTCCTGCTATTATGAAAGAATTGGTTGACCTCGAAAACGCGATTCATCCCGATCGGATTACGGTAACTGGGAAAACGATTCGTGAAAATGTGGAAAATGCCAAAATTAATAATACGGACGTGATTCATCCAAAAGAAGATCCGTATACGAAAACGGGCGGTCTCTCCATTCTTTTCGGAAATATTGCGCCAAAAGGTTCGGCAATCAAAGTCGGTGGCGTCGATCCATCGGTATCCGTCTTTACTGGGAAAGCGATTTGTTTCGACTCCCATGACGCAGCTGTTGAAGCGATTGATAATCATACGGTTCGCGAAGGCCATGTTGTCGTGATTCGTTATGAAGGTCCTCGAGGTGGTCCTGGAATGCCTGAGATGCTTGCTCCGACGTCTTCTATCGTTGGACGCGGACTTGGAAAAGATGTGGCGCTGATTACGGATGGCCGCTTCTCTGGTGCGACGCGTGGAATCGCTATTGGGCATATTTCTCCCGAAGCGGCTTCTGGTGGTCCGATTGCCTTGATTGAAGATGGCGATACAATCGTGATTGACTTGCCGAACCGGACGTTGAACGTAGAAGTGGCACCTGATGTTTTAGAAGCACGCCGCGCAGGGATTCCTAAATTTGTTCCTAAAATTAAAAAAGGCTATCTGGCTCGCTATGCTGCACTCGTGACTTCTGCTCACACTGGTGGCGTACTGCAACTTCCGGATGATTTCTTAGAGTAATAAGGAGAGGTGATGAAAATGATCAAAGTAGAGAAAGAAACGACGACAAAAAGCGGTGCTGAACTTTTAATTGATGCTCTGAACGCGCAGGATGTAGAGATGATTTTTGGCTATCCGGGCGGTGCTGTATTACCACTATATGATGCGTTTTATGATTGCGATATTCCGCATATTCTGACGCGTCATGAACAAGGTGCCGTGCATGCAGCGGAAGGCTATGCTCGTGTTACTGGAAAAGCCGGTGTTGTTGTCGTTACAAGTGGACCTGGTGCAACGAATGCTTTAACGGGGATTGCGGACGCGATGAGCGATTCGATTCCAATGGTCGTTTTCACTGGTCAAGTCGCCACACCTGGTATCGGGAAGGACGCGTTCCAAGAGGCAGACATGATTGGCTTAACCATTCCGATTACTAAATATAATTATCAAGTACGCGATGTGAAAGATATTCCGAGAATCATTAAAGAAGCTTTTCATATCGCCACAACAGGTCGCCAAGGTCCAGTCGTGATTGATTTACCGAAAGATATGTCTATCGCGACAACCGATAAAGTCAATGATGACACGATTAACCTACCTGGTTATCAGCCGACCGTGAAACCCAATGGCATGCAACTTGAAAAATTGATGCAGGCGTTGGCGGCTTCTAGTAAACCTGTTATCTTAGCCGGAGCTGGCGTGAATCATTCACGCGCAACGGCTGAACTGCTTGATTTTGCGGAACGATATCAGATTCCAGTCGTGAATACATTGCTTGGACTCGGTAGTTTTCCACAAGATCATCCCCTATTCCTCGGAATGGGCGGGATGCATGGTTCTTACGCTGCAAATATGGCGCTTACGGATCCTGATTTGCTCATTAATTTTGGATCGCGATTTGATGACCGGATGGTTGGTTCACCGCAAGAGTTCGCGAAACATGCGGTGATTGCCCATATCGATATTGACCCTGCGGAAATCGGTAAAGTTTTACCAACGAAAATTCCGATTGTTGCGGATATTAAAGAAACGTTGACGCAATTGCTAGAAATGACCGTGACAGAGGAAGCCGACAAAACGCATTGGTATAAGCTTAATATGACGCGCAAAGAACGGCACCCTTTCACGTATAATCGCGATTCTAAAGCCGAAATCAAACCGCAAAAAGTCATTGAGATTATCGGGAAAATCACGGACGGTAATGCGCTTGTTGCAACGGATGTTGGCCAACACCAAATGTGGGTCGCACAATTTTATCCGTTTCGCCATGATCACCAAATCATGACGAGTGGTGGGCTTGGCACAATGGGCTTTGGTTTTCCTGCCGCGATCGGTGCGCAACTTGCCTATCCGGAGCGAACGGTTGTCGCTTTTGTTGGAGATGGTGGTTTCCAGATGACCAATCAGGAGCTGGCGATTTTGAATGATTACAATATTAATTTGAAAACGGTCATTTTGAATAATGGATCGCTTGGTATGGTTCGGCAGTGGCAAGAGAAGTTTCATAATGAACGCTTCTCCCACTCCATTTTCCAAAGTCAGCCTGATTTCGTGAAACTCTCAGAAGCCTACGGTGTTAAAGGAGTTCGGCTTGAGAATCCGGAAACCTTGGAGGAAGATTTGGCAGCGGCATTTGCTCACCCTGGTCCGATTGTTATCGAATGTGTCGTGTCGCCGAGTGAGCTGGTATTACCAATGATTCCACCGGGCAAAGCGAATCATCAAATGGAAGGAGTGGAATAAATGCGACGTATCATTACAGCGACTGTTAATAACTCAAGTGGTGTGCTTAATCGGATTACTGGTGTTATCTCTCGTCGCCAATACAATATTGATAGTATCTCTGTTGGCTGGACTGAAACGCCGAATGTTTCCCGCATTACCATCGTCGTTCATGTCGATTCACTCTATGAAATTGAACAAGTGACGAAGCAGTTAAACAAACAAATTGATGTGTTAAAAGTGAGTGATATTACCGATGACCCGCATATGGAGCGCGAACTTGCTTTAATTAAAGTCAACGCCCCTGCAACAACACGAGCGGAACTTAATTCTATTATTGAGCCGTTTCGTGCAACGATTATCGATGTTGGTAAAACGAGCGTTGTTGTGCAAGTCGCTGGAACGAGTGAAAAAGTCAATGCTTTTGTTGACAGCATTCGCCCCTACGGCATTCAACAAATGGCTCGCACTGGTGTTACGGGCTTTACTCGTAGCGCTAAATAATTATTTTGAATCCCAGAAAACCTTTTCTGAGAAATATAAAAAGATATAATTTATGGAGGTTAGGAAAATGACAAAAGTTTATTATGAAGATGCAGTACAAGAAAGCGCGTTACAAGGTAAGAAAGTTGCAGTAATCGGTTATGGTTCACAAGGCCACGCGCATTCGCAAAACTTACGCGATAACGGGAACAATGTCATTATCGGGATTCGTGAAGGAAAATCAGCAGAAGCGGCTCGCAATGACGGTTTTGAAGTCTTGTCTGTAGCAGATGCAACAAAAGCGGCTGATGTCGTGATGATCCTTTTACCAGATGAAACACAAGGAGATACTTATGAAGCTGAAATCAAGCCGAACCTAGAGGCTGGCAACGCGTTAGCTTTTGCGCATGGTTTTAACATTCATTTTGACGTAATTAAACCACCTGCTGACGTAGACGTGTTCCTAGTAGCACCAAAAGGTCCAGGACATTTAGTTCGTCGTACATTCGTTGAGGGTGGCGCGGTTCCAGGTTTATTCGCGGTTTACCAAGACGCTACTGGAAAAGCAACAGATGTCGCTTTATCTTACGCAAAAGGCATTGGCGCAACTCGTGCTGGCGTTATCGAAACGACATTTAAAGAAGAAACTGAAACTGATTTATTCGGTGAGCAAGCCGTTCTATGTGGTGGTACAACGCATTTAGTGCAAGCTGGTTTCGAAACATTAGTGGAAGCTGGATACCAACCGGAACTTGCTTATTTTGAGGTATTACATGAGTTGAAACTGATTGTTGACTTGATGTATGAAGGCGGCATGGAAAAAATGCGTGATTCCATCTCAAATACAGCGGAATACGGCGACTACGTTTCTGGCCCTCGCGTTGTAACGAGCGACACGAAGAAAGCAATGAAAGAAGTCTTGACGGATATTCAAAACGGTAACTTTGCCAAAGCATTTATTGATGATAATAAAAATGGTTTCAAAGAATTCCATCGTTTGCGCGCAGAACAAAAAGGCCACCAAATCGAATCGGTTGGTGCGAGCTTGCGCGAAATGATGCCTTTCGTAAAACCACAAAACTAATAGGAAGAGAAATGGGGATTTAGGCAACCTGCAGCGTTTCGACAAATACTTTGATGACGAAAATAAGCGTTTGTCGGCACGCTGCTCCCCTTTTCTAATATGAGGTGGATAAATTATGGCTTATATTCAATTTTTCGATACAACGCTACGTGATGGCGAACAAACGCCTGGCGTCAATTTTAATCAACAGGAAAAAATTCAGATTGCGCGTCAGCTTGAAACTTATGGGATTGATGTGATCGAAGCTGGATTCCCTATCGCGTCTGACGGTGATTTTCATTCGGTGAAAGAGATTGCTAGTATTATTAAGAATGCAACGATTTGCGGGCTTGCTCGTGCTGTGGAACGTGATATCGACCGTGCTTATGAGGCATTACGTGATGCCGAGAGTTCTCAAGTTCATGTTTTTCTTGCTACTAGTGATGTACATATGAAGCATAAATTAAATATGAGCAGGCCTGAGGTGTTGGCAAGTATTAAACATCACGTCACGCATGCTCGCAAACTTTTCCCGATTGTTCAATTTTCTCCTGAGGATGCGACAAGAACGGATCCGGCGTTCCTAGTTCAAGCGGTTCAAACGGCCATTGATGCAGGTGCGACCGTGATTAATATTCCCGATACAGTTGGTTTTACGAACCCGACGGAATTTGGTGCCCTCTTCCGCTACTTGCGTGAAAATATTCCGCGTTTTGATGAGGTTATTTTCTCGACACATTGTCATGATGATCTTGGAATGTCCGTTGCCAACGCGCTTGCTGCCATCGAAAATGGGGCGCGACGTGTGGAGGGTACGGTGAACGGAATCGGCGAACGTGCTGGAAATACCGCGCTTGAAGAAGTCGCTGTGGCACTCCATATTCGCAATGATTACTACAAATCAGAGTCTGGTATCATTTTGAATCAGACGAAGAAAACGAGTGACCTGATTAGCCGCCTTTCTGGTATGCCTGTACCGCGCAATAAAGCGATTATTGGTGGCAATGCTTACGCGCATGAATCGGGTATCCATCAAGATGGCGTTTTGAAAGAACCGACAACATATGAGATTATCACGCCTGCTTTGGTTGGTGTTGAAAAAAACTCGCTTCCACTTGGAAAACTGTCTGGTCGCCACGCTTTTGTTACGCGTATGGAGGAACTTGGCTATACGATGACCGACGAGGAGAAAAATGATGCATTTAAACGATTCAAGCATTTGGCAGATGTGAAAAAAGACGTGACAGAAGACGATTTGCACGCGTTGATTCTTGGTCAGACGTCCGAAAAAGCGGATGACTATGAATTGAATCATTTGCAAGTACAGTATGTGACAGGAGGCGTACAAGGCGCGATTGTCCGCATCCATACGGAAGACGGTTCTGTTTTAGAAGATGCAGCGACTGGGGCTGGTAGTATCGAAGCGATTTATAATACGATTAACCGTCTGATGGAGCAAGATGTTGAGCTCACCGATTACCGGATTCAAGCGATCACGGCTGGACACGATGCACAAGCCGAGGTTCATGTTATCGTCAAAGACAAAGACGGCGCAACGTATCATGGCATCGGCATTGACAATGACGTTCTAACTGCTTCCGCCAAGTCGTACCTTCACGCAAGCGCAAAAGCCAATGAGGCAAAACAACAAACAAACGAGGAGGTACCAGTCAAGTGACCTATTCCATTACAGCCCTTCCTGGCGACGGGATTGGGCCAGAAATCATGGCGAGCGGTCTAGAGATTCTCGAAACCCTTGCCGAGAAATTCCAGCTAGATTTTAAAATTGAAACACACCCATTTGGCGGGGCTGGCATTGACGCCTTGTCCGATCCACTTCCAGAAACAACACTTGCTGCTTGTCAAAAAGCGGATGCCATTTTGCTTGGTGCTATTGGTGGTCCGAAATGGGATGATGCGCCGAAACGCCCAGAACAAGGCCTACTAGCATTGCGTAAAGCACTTGGCCTATTCGCAAATATCCGCCCTATTCAAGTTCCCAACACGATTGCGCACCTCTCTCCTTTAAAAAAGGAAATTGTCGAAGGTACCGATTTTATCGTTGTCCGTGAGCTCACAGGTGGTATTTATTTCGGCGAGCCAAAACATTGGGATGAAACTAGTGCGGTGGACACGTTAACGTATACCGCCTCCGAAATCGAGCGCATCGCTGTTCAAGCATTTGAACTTGCAAAAACGCGTCGTAATAAGGTTACTTCGGTTGATAAAGCGAATGTATTAGCGTCAAGCAAACTATGGCGCCAAGTCGTGGAACGTGTTGCCAAGCGCTATCCTGAGGTTACGTTGGAGCATCTATATGTAGACGCTGCAGCAATGATCCTCATTCAGCGCCCTACCACTTTTGATGTGATTGTTACGGAAAATATGTTTGGTGACATTTTGAGTGATGAAGCCTCCGTAATCACTGGCTCGCTGGGCATGCTACCATCTGCGAGTCATCCAGAATCCGGTCCATCGTTGTACGAGCCGATTCATGGTTCCGCACCAGACATCGCCGGTCAAAATATTGCCAATCCGATGTCGATGATTTCATCTGTGTCAATGATGCTACGCCAATCTTTCCAACTTTTCGAAGCGGCAGATTATCTTGATACAGCGGCTGCCGATACGATGGAAGCAGGATTTCTAACCAAAGATCTGGGCGGAAATACATCGACTACTGATTTTACAAATGAAGTTAAAAAACGAGTTAAAGGAGGAGAATAGCAATGGCTAAAACAATGTTCGATAAGTTGTGGGATCGTCACGTCATATTTGGAAAAGAAGGTGAGCCGCAACTGTTATACATCGACCTGCATTTGGTACATGAAGTTACCTCCCCTCAAGCTTTTGAAGGATTGCGAATGGAAGGAAGACAGGTTCGCCGCACGGATCGCACGTTTGCTACGATGGATCACAACGTTCCAACCGAAGATATTTTCAACATTCAGGACGTCGTTGCAAAAAAACAAATCGATGCGCTTCGCAAAAATTGTGAAGAGTTTGGCGTTACGCTTGCTGATGTCGGTAGCGAACGCCAAGGAATCGTGCACATGGTTGGACCTGAAACGGGGCTAACTCAACCTGGCAAAACAATCGTATGTGGTGACTCGCATACCGCAACACATGGCGCTTTCGGAGCGATGGCTTTTGGCATTGGCTCGAGTGAAGTAGAACATGTCCTTGCTACGCAGTCCATCTGGCAACAAAAACCAAAATCAATGGGTGTCAAAATTAACGGTACTCTTCCAAAAGGTGTCTATGCAAAAGATGTTATTCTGCATCTGATTGCAACATATGGCGTCGCGTTTGGTAACGGATATGCCGTCGAATACTACGGGGAAGCGGTTCAGAATATGACGATGGAAGAACGGATGACAATCTGCAATATGTCCATCGAAGGCGGCGCCAAAATGGGCATGATGGCACCTGATGCCACCACATTCGCCTACATCAAAGGACGCGAATACGCACCAACAAATTGGGAAGCAGCGATTGCCGATTGGGCGACATTGCCAAGTGATCCGGGTGCAACATACGATCGTGACATCGAAATTGACGTTTCTGAACTTGCGCCATACGTTACTTGGGGAACCAATCCGGGTATGGGCGTTCCAGTTACAGAAAGCTTCCCAGCTATCCAAAGCATCGATGACGAGCGTGCCTATCAGTATATGGGGCTCGAACCCGGCCAATCAGCTTCTGAAATCAATCTCGGGTATGTATTCATCGGATCTTGTACCAACTCACGACTTTCTGATCTCGAAGAAGCCGCCCAAATTGTGAAAGGCCATCAAGTCTCATCCGGTATCCGCGCAATGGTCGTTCCTGGTTCCCGCCAAGTCCGCCTAGCTGCAGAGCGCATCGGTCTTGATCAAGTTTTCATCGATGCAGGTTTTGAATGGCGTGAACCTGGTTGCTCGATGTGCCTTGGCATGAACCCTGACCAAGTTCCAGACGGTGTTCATTGTGCTTCAACATCCAACCGTAATTTTGAAGGACGTCAAGGAAAAGGCGCACGAACACATTTGGTGAGTCCAGCAATGGCCGCAGCAGCCGCAATTCATGGCCGCTTTATCGATATTCGCAAAGGAGTGTGGCAAAATGGAAGCAATGGTGTTGCATAAAGGAAAAACAGTAGCTCTAATGAACGATAACATTGATACCGATCAAATTATCCCGAAACAATTTCTAAAACGTATCGAACGAACCGGATTTGGCGAATTTCTCTTTGACGAATGGCGCTATCTCCCCGATCGTTCCTTGAATCCAGAGTTTCCGCTAAATGCTCCTGACCGACAAGAAGCTACCATCCTTGTCACCGGTGAGAATTTCGGCTGTGGCTCTAGTCGTGAACACGCTCCTTGGGCCCTACTCGACTACCGTTTCCGTGTCATTATTGCCGGCGGATACAGCGATATTTTCTACATGAACTGCACGAAAAATGGTATTTTGCCAATTAGTTTGCCAAAAGAAGTACGCGTGAAACTGGCAGCAATTCCAGCGAACGAAGAGATTGCTATCGATTTGCCGAAACAACAAGTCATTAGCTCGGTGGGTACGTATGATTTTGACATCGATGCGACCTGGAAAGAGAAATTCATCAAAGGCCTCGATGATATTGCCCAAACAATGGAGCATGAATCCATGATTACCGATTACGAAAACAAGGCACGTGCCTATTAAAAATGAGGATGTGAGGATGTTATGGAAATGGTTGATGTCGATGCTTTAGTTAGCAAACAAGACGTGCTCGATGCGTATGATACATTAAAATCTATCGTCAAGCACACACCTCTCGAAAAAGACTACTACTTATCACAAAAATATGACTGCAACGTCTACTTAAAACGCGAAGATTTACAGTGGGTTCGTTCGTTCAAACTACGCGGTGCTTATTACGCCATCGCTCAATTAACCGAAGAACAGCTGAAAAACGGCGTCACATGCGCCAGTGCCGGAAATCATGCACAAGGAGTCGCCTTCACGTGTCAAAAACTTGGTGTTCCAGCAACAATTTTCATGCCAACGACGACACCACAACAAAAAGTATCGCAAGTTCGCTTTTTCGGTGGAGAGTTTGTCGAAGTTCGCCTCACTGGTGATACATTTGACGCTTCGGCTTATTCAGCTAAGAAATTTAGCGAAGAGCATAACAAAGCGTTTATCGCCCCATTTGACGATCCAGATATTATCGCCGGTCAAGGAACGGTTGCTGTTGAAATGTTGGATGACCTCGGTTCGGAAAATTGCGATTTCGTTTTTGCAGCAATCGGTGGTGGTGGCTTAGTTTCTGGCGTTGCTTCTTATGTAAAAGCGGTGCGTCCTGATACCACTATTATCGGTGTAGAGCCAAGCGGTGCCCCATCGATGGCCAAATCATTACTTGCTGGTAAAGTTGTTAATTTGCCAAAAATCGATAAATTTGTCGATGGCGCTGCGGTGAAACAAGTCGGCCAACTGACGTATAAACATTGCGAGAAGCTCGTGGATGAAGTGACAGAAGTCGATGAAGGCGAAGTTTGCTCGACGATTCTAGATATGTATACGAAGCAAGCCATTGTCGCGGAGCCAGCCGGTGCCCTCTCTGTTGCAGCACTCAACCATTTCCGCCCACAAATTAAGGGTAAAAACGTCGTGTGCATTGTCAGCGGTGGTAACAACGATATCAACCGGATGCAGGAAATTGAAGAACGTTCCCTCGTTTTCGAAGGTCTGAAGCATTATTTCATCGTCAATTTCCCACAACGTCCAGGTGCCTTGCGTGAGTTCGTAAATGACGTTCTCGGTCCATATGATGACATCACGAAGTTCGAATATACGAAAAAAGTAAACCGGAATCAAGGCCCTGTTATCATCGGTGTCTTGTTAGAAAATCCTAATGACTATGAAAAATTACTCGAGCGCATTGCTGTTTTTGATCCTAGCTTTATGCCAATCAACGACAATCAAATGCTCTATACGTTACTCGTATGAAAAAAACAGTCTGTACGTTCTCTCCTTTTTCTGGTGAGAATCTACAGACTGTTTTTCAAATTAAAAAAGATTGAGCAACTACCAAACATATGGTAATCACTCAATCTCGTTTCACGTTCTCGCGCTAGAATTAAAGTTTTGTTACTTTATCAGCTTGAGGTCCGCGTTGTCCTTCTACGATTTCAAATTCCACTTTTTGACCTTCGTCAAGTGTTTTGAAACCTTCTCCTTCGATCGCGCTGAAATGTACGAATACATCATCGCCACCATCAACTTCGATAAATCCAAAACCTTTTTCGCCATTGAACCATTTCACTGTACCTTCTTGCATGTGTCAAAAACCTCCAAAAATTTTTTCTTAATATGTTCCTTTTACAAATAAAAAACTTACTGGGAAACTGCTAAACAACAAGCTCACCTTGGTTTTCATATAAAAATTCACATATTATAAAAGATACTCATAGTTTAAGGATCAGTACCCTTTATAACATGTGAATAAGCTCTTGCTAAGCACCTACAGCATCCCAACAACGCATTTGTAAGGGCAATATTAATTTCATCGATACAATCATTTTAACGCTTTCATTCCAAAAATGCAAGCAATATTTACCTAAGTGCGCCATTATTGCGACAACTTTCCAAAAGTGGAAAAACCATGAAGTAACGGCTTATGCGACGCTCCTTCACGGTCTTGTTTTTATTTAATAACACTGCGATCTTTTATACGCCATTTCACTAATAAGTTGTGCAATGGTTCGCGGACGAGGAAGTACACGCCAAGCGAGATGAAGATGGATGCGATCCCGAATAAGAAGCCGCCAAATACATCGGTTGGATAGTGAACGCCTAGGTATACGCGAGAACACATGATAAAGATTATCCAGCCTAAAGCAACGACACCAATCACGATTTTAGCCCACATTTGTTTCACGGTGAAAATTAAGAACATCGCGGCTAACCCGTAGAAAATCGTTGTTCCTGTCGCATGTCCACTCGGAAAACTAAAGCCAGTTTCTGCAATCAACTGGTCAAATCTTGGACGTTGACGCTCAAAGACATGCTTTAGAACCGCGTTCATCAAAATCGCGCACACAAGCACTGTTCCACCAAACCATAAACCAACGACAAATTTACGCAATATGAAGAGGATAACAACGACGATTACCGTTAAAATAATCGCAAATTCTGCACTTCCAAAGAACGTTAAATTCTCGATTAGACTCGTTTTAGAGGCCGATATGTTTGTTTGGATACGACTGATCCAGTCTAAATCAAATTTGACAACCCATCGAGCCTCGGAATTAACTGCTAATGCGACAATGACGAAGATTAACAAGGCGAAACCACCAATTGTGAATAACGGTATAGCTTTCTTTTTGTTTGTATTCATAAATTTACTCCTAACTTCACTTGTTTTTTTGTAGGAAGGTTTGTACTTCTTCCACCATTGCTTGATATTGCGCTTGTTCCTTAGTATCGCTTTTTTCAAGTAGATTGATTGTCGTGTCAGTGACTGCAAGCGTGCCATGATACACAAAAGTCGCATTACCAATCAATTGCAAATGTAGCGCACCGTCTGCATCTTTGCTAGCTGTGACCTTGACACGGCCGCCATTAATATACACATGAACAGGCGTTTCCAGCTTATCATTATGAAGCAATTTTTTCATCAGACTCGAGGCCGACATTGCCGTTCCACAAGCATTTGTAAAACCCACACCACGTTCAAAAGTCCGAACATAGATCGCGTCTTCCCCAAGTTCTTTGACAAAGCTAACATTGACACCGTCTGTGAAATAAGGATTTTCTCCATTAAGGTACGTGGAAAGCTTCGTTTGTTTATCTGAATCGAGCGTTTCTTGATCCACAAACGTAATTAAATGAGGATTCGGTACGGCTACTGCTGAAAAACGTAAATCAGCGTCAAACGCAGGAACCAACTCATCCATCATCTGCGCTTCGTCCCAGTTTAGCGGTAGCGTTTCTGGCGCAAATAAGACTGGTGAAATTTCCACTTGATAGGTTGGAATATCAGCACCGATTTCTTCCGCTTTCGAAACGTGGAGCGTCGCTTTCATCGTCTCAACCGTTGCTTCCTGTAAGTCATGCTGTTCTAGCAGGTAACGCGCCACCGTACGCAAGCCATTCCCACACATCGATGCTTCAGAGCCATCTGCATTAAAAACGCGCATACGGCCGATAGAGCCCTTATCCGAGCTTTCTGAGACGAACAAGATACCATCCGCGCCACCCAACATTTCATCACGATTACAAATTCGAACGGCTAACTTAGCACGTGCGGCATCTTCCCAGTCGGTTAAGTTGTTTTTTATCTCATCAATCAAGAAAAAATCATTTTGAGAGCCATGAACTTTAATAAACTCGATATGTGGCATCCTTATTCCTCCATTCTCCATTTTTATGCGTGAAGGTTCTACCGGGATATCCCAGTAGAACCTCACTATTAGTTACTATAATTCGCAACCACAATATCCGCGCATCGTTTACACAACGTCGGGTGATCATGGTTCTCGCCAACATCTTTCTTCACAACACGACAACGTTCGCATGTCTCGCCTTCTGCTACCGTAATCGCAACGGCAACATGATGATCTTTCACCGCATTGGCTGGCGCTCCTTCTAAGCCTTCCACTAATTCAAAATCAGACACAATCAGCAGTTGTGCGAAGTCGCCTTCCAATGAATCAAATAATTGCTTCGCTTCGCCATCAACGAATAGCGTCACTTTTGCCAACATTGATTTACCGATAATCTTTTCATTACGCGCTTCTTCCAATGCTTTTTGAACAACATCGCGAATTTGCATGAATTGATCCCATTTCTCCGTGATCGCTTCTGTTGCAGGATAGTTCTTCATTTCCGGCATCTCTGTCAAATGAATGCTCGCCGCCTCTTGATCCGTTAAATGCGACCAAACCTCGTCCGCCGTATGTGGCAAAATTGGCGCCAATAACTTCGTCAAAACAACGACCGCTTCATGGAATACAGTTTGCATCGCACGACGATCTTTGCTGTCAGCTGCTTCGATATACACAACATCCTTTGCAAAATCCATATAAAATTGGCTAAGTTCTACTGTACAAAAATTATTAATTTGGTGATAAATCGTTGAAAACTCATACTTATCATAGCTCGCACGAACATTTTTAACGAGCTCATCCAGTTTAATTAGTAAATATTGATCCACTTCGCGCAAATCTTCATACGCAATCGCATCCGTTGCCGGTGTAAAATCAGAAATATTTCCAAGCAAGAAACGCATCGTGTTCCGAATTTTACGATAGACTTCGGAAACCTGTTTTAGAATATTCTCACTGATACGCACATCTGCTTGATAATCCACGGACGCAACCCACAAACGGACGATATCCGCACCTAATTGGTTGATAACTTTCCCTGGAAGCATCGTGTTTCCAAGTGATTTACTCATTTTACGACCATCACCATCTAAGGCAAAACCGTGACTTAAAACATTGCGGTACGGCGCTTCACCACTGATCGCAACACTCGTCGTTAGCGAGGAGTTAAACCAACCGCGATATTGGTCAGAACCTTCCATGTAAAGATCCGCTGGGCGATTCAAGTAAGGGCGCGCCGCAAGAACAGCTTGGTGACTTGATCCTGAATCGAACCAAACATCCATAATATCGTTCTCTTTCGTAAATTCGCCATTTGGACTCGCTTCATGCGTGAATCCGGCTGGTAATAAATCTTTCGCTTCCCGCTCGAACCAGATGTCTGAACCATGCTCACGGAATAATTCGGACACATGATTAATCGTTTCATCCGTGATGATAGACTCGCCGTTTTCCGCATAGAAAATCGGAAGTGGGACGCCCCATACACGTTGACGCGAAATAACCCAGTCACCGCGATCGCGAACCATGTTGAATAAGCGCGTTTCACCCCATGCAGGCGTCCAAGTCACACCTTGTACTGCGTCTAACAACTCTTGGCGGAAGGCATTAATCGATGCAAACCATTGCGGTGTCGCACGGAAAATAACTGGTTTCTTCGTACGCCAATCATGCGGATACGAGTGCGTAATGAATTCTAATTTTAATAACGCACCGACTTCTTCCAACTTCTCCGTCACCATTTTATTGGCTGTATCATAAAACACACCTTCAAAGCCCGGTGCTTCCTCTGTGAAAACACCACGATCATCTAGTGGTGCTAATGTCTCTAAACCATATTTTTGACCAATGATAAAGTCGTCTTCCCCATGTCCAGGTGCTGTATGAACCGCGCCAGTACCAGCTTCTGCCGTTGCATGTCCACCGTTCATCACGAGCGAATCACGATCATAAAATGGATGTCTCGTCACAACGCGATCAATTTCGGAGCCGCGCACGGTTTTCACAACCTCAGCCGATTCCCAACCTAATGTTTCGCGCAGACTTGGGAAAAGCGCTTCAGCTACGACATATTTTTCGCCAGCAACCGCTACAACAACGTATTCTAAATCCGGATTTACCGTAATCCCCTTATTCGCAGGAATCGTCCACGGTGTCGTTGTCCAAATCACGATATTCGTTCCTTCTTCTAGCACACCTTTGCCATCTGTTACTTTAAACGCCACAAAAATGGAGGCAGATTTCTTATCTTGATATTCAATTTCCGCTTCAGCCAAAGCAGACTCACTAGATGGCGACCAATAAACTGGCTTCTTTCCTTTGTAAATGTAGCCTTTTTTAGCCATCTCACCGAAAACTTTGATTTGTTCTGCTTCATATTCCGGTTGTAAGGTGATGTACGGATTCGCCCACTCACCAGTTACACCAAGACGTTTAAAACCTGTGCGTTGGATATCGACTTGTTTATACGCATACTCTGCGCAAAGTTTACGGAATTCGGCAACAGACATTTCTTTCCGTTTTACGCCTTTATTCGCAAGCGCCTGTTCAATCGGTAAACCATGTGTATCCCAGCCAGGAACATATGGCGAACGGAACCCACTCATCGATTTTTGACGAACAATCATATCCTTGATTACTTTATTCATCGCATGGCCCATATGTAGCTCACCATTCGCATAAGGCGGTCCATCATGCAAAATAAACGTTGGCTTATCCGCATTTTTTTGTTGAATTTTGTCGTATAGATCCATCTCTTCCCATTTCGCTTGCCATTCTGGTTCCTTATTTGGCAAATTACCTCGCATTGGGAATTCTGTTTTTGGCATTAATAACGTATCTTTGTATTCCATCAGTTCATTCTCCTTTATATTATGATTATTTTTTGTTCTCTTGTATTTGGCAAAGCTTTCGTATCTCGTTTTCAGATCTAGCTATGTTGCGGTTCTAAAAAGCACAAGACGCTTTGCGAGTTCATCAACATAACGAGCTCTTTCACCTTTTCAACACAAAAAGACCCCTCCCTCAAAAAAGGGACGAGTCTAATAGTCGCGGTACCACCCTTGTTGACATCGATCATACATCTTTGCCCACTTCGTTACATCGTTAACGCCGACGTACGCCTCTTTCTAATTGGCACGCATGCCGTTCAAAAAAAGAGCTCCAGAGTGATTTCCACTTTCTATCCTACTTGCAAGGCTCTCACCATCCCCAGCTCGCTTTAAAAATAGAATATCTTAGAAAGTGTACTTGTCTCTATTATTGCTTCTCAATATCGTTTTCTTCTACTACTTCTAATTTCTCTGGTTCTGCTGATTTCAATTCGGTTGCATCGACTTCATATTCCATCAATTGCTTCCAATCATCACTCTTAATCAGATCCATTTGTGTTTCTACTAGTAAGCGCAGACGTTCGCGGAACACTTTTGATTGACGTTTCAAATCTTCAATTTCAATCGCAATTTTGCGGGCTTTTGATAGCGAATCACTCAAAATACGATCCGCATCTTTCTCCGCTTCACGCACGATTAATTTCGCTTCTTTATCCGCGTTATCAATGACTTGGTTCGCAGCTTCTTGCGCCACTATCAAGGATTTATTTAGCGTTTCTTCAATATTTGTAAAATGTCCTAAACGGTCATCTCTTGAAGATAGCGTCTCCTCTAAGCGTTTCTTTTCTTTAATCAGTTGTTCATAATCCTTAATAATTTGGTCAAGGAATTCATTTACCTCGTCCTCTTCGTAACCTCTAAAACCACGGCTAAACTCTTTATTATGTATATCCAGCGGTGATAATGGCATGTTCAACACCTCCATATGGTCAAAACCTAACTAAATCTAGGCTAGCCCTTCTATTATAACATAAAACTTCATTCCATATATACCTGTCTCTTACTATAATAAAATTCTGACTATCTCGCAAGTATTATCTTCTCAAAAAACGAAAATATTAGCGTAAATAGCCAATTTCGATCCGAATCTTGTCTTTCTTCGTGTGTCCATTGATTTCGCCAAGCTTCACACGACCAAAGCCACGCGCTGAAATAATATCCAATTCTTCACATTCAAAATCAGGATTTTCAACGATTTTCCAATTCACCTTCACCAGTTTCCCTTGTACGAGTTGTTTTGCTTTTTGACGTGAAATATTGTGCGCTGTTGCCACAACAAGATCCAGGCGTAAACTCGTAATTGTTGTCCCAACATAGTCCCAATCCGTACGAACAGGTAACGCTTGATTTAGATCTAGTTCTTCCAACATGATATTCACTTTCCCTATTTTATCAAGCTGCAAACTAACATACTCTTTCATCTCACTCATCACAAAAAACTGCCACAATTCATTTTCCGTTAAAATATCACCGAAAATATCGCGCTTCATCCCAAGCGACATCACTGTTCCGAGAATCGATTGGTGCGATAATGTCGTGAATTTAACCGGATAGCGAATATCAAACAATGTAACCTGAAAATCTGCATCGGTCGGCTCATAATAATCCGGATAAATAAGCGCGCGGCGACGTTCGGCATGCGCTACCCCACCCCAGAATTTCACCTTGATATGATCATAGCCACCAACAACCGACTCCAAGATTAGACGCTGACGTGGATCAAGAAAATCCGTCAAACGCGGCGTGTACTGATCCTCGACCTGCACAATCCACTCTAACGCTACATCAATAAAACTATGCTCTTCTGCTCTAAAATGTTGATAAATCCCTTCCATGTTCCCTTACTCCCTTTAACAACAAAATGCCTCTCACAAAAAGTCATTTTGCAATATAGTCGTACTTTTATAACTCCCATTATAGCACGCTTCCCCGTTTTTTAACACCCACACAATTCCAAAAAATACCGAATGAAAGCACTCCTGATCTCCAGATAGCTTTCATTTCGGTATCAACATTTAGAAAAATAGTGGCAATAAATAATTATACACTAAGTACTGTAGCCCAAACGTTGCCATTCTTATTGCAAAAAAGGCAATGATTGGTGATAAATCAAGGACCCCACCAATTGGCGGAATGATTTTCCGGAATGGTGCTAAAACAGGTTCACAAATTTTCGCTAAAAAGCGGCCAAATGTCGTTTCGTAAGCACCTGGAAACCAAGATAATAAAATATAAACAAACAGTACGTACGGGAAATAATCCAGTACTAGAAAGACATAGTGTGCGATTTGATATGCTAATATAATGTGTTACACCTCATTTACATAAAATCTTGTTCTTCTAACATCTCAGAAATAGCGCCATCAACCTCGACGTTTTCTGGTGTGCAGAGGAAAATATTGTTGCCAATACGTTGAATATCTCCACCTAAAGCATACACAGTCCCGCTCAAAAAGTCCACAATTCGGATTGCTTGGTCGTGGCTAATACGTTGTAAATTCACAACCACCGTTTTGTATTCCTTCAAGTAGTCAGAAAGCTCTTGCGCTTCTGCATAAACACGCGGTTCCACGAGTACCATTTGACTCGAAAATTGAGCGCCATTCATGCTTACTACTTTATGTTCATCGACTGGTGCTACTTCGCTTTGATTCGTAAAATAGTTTTTTCCTGTTGGTTTTTTCATTTTTTTCTCAGTTGGAACCTCGCGAAGTGGTTGAGGTTTTGTCGCAACCGGTTCTTCTTCATAATAATCTTCGCCCTCTTCCTCATCTAAGAAAAAGTAAGATTTAAATTTATTTTTTAATCCCATCTGATTTACACCTCCACATTTAGTTTTCCTCTACTAAAGCTCTTCCTACTCTGATAAACGTTGCGCCTTCCTCGATTGCAATCTCAAAATCATTCGTCATTCCCATCGATAATTCGTGACATGGAACATTCAGGATTCCAAGTTTCTCTATTTCTAGTTGCACTGCTTTTAATCCTTGAAAAACGTGATGTAAAGTCTGCTCATCATCGGTGTTTGGAGCCATTGTCATCAATCCAACAATTTCAACATGTTCATAGCTCTGTGCTTGCACAAACGCGATGGCTTCCTCCGCACTAAAACCGTGTTTTGATTCTTCCTCAGAGATATTTACTTGTAAGAAACAAGATACCTTCTGAGTCGCACGTTTTTCAATTTCATCAGCTAAGGACTTGCGATCTAATGAATGCAAAAAATGCGTATATGGTAGGATGGCTCTCACTTTTCGTGTTTGTAATGATCCGATAAAATGCCAAACAATATCAGGTTTATCAGCAAAAGCTTCTACTTTTTCCGCAAAAACTTCCGCTCGATTTTCACCAAAATGACGAATGCCGAGATTGTACAGTTTCTCCATCGCAGCAACATCGACAGTCTTCGTTACAGCAACCAAATGAATGTCTGCCGCATCGCGACCATTTTTTTTCGCTGCGTTAGAAATTTTATCTTCAATCACTTGTAAGTTTTCGTTATAGCTCATCACATATCACCTATTTTTTCATACTTTTATTGATTTCGACGATTTCTGTTGCGAATGAATGCTGGCACTTCTACATCGAGATTTTGGCGCTGCTCTTCTACGTGAGGCGTTGCTTGTTGTTGCTCTTCTTTCGGCGGTTGTGTTTGTTGTTGTTGTGGCGCATTAGGTTCTTCCTTCACAGCATAACCAGGACGGTTGACTTGAATTGCTGGATTAGGACGATTTTGTGTTTGCGCTTGTTGTTTTGCTTGAGCTGCTTCGTCAAAACCAGTCGCGATAACCGTCACAATCAATTCTTCTTGCAAATCATCATTGATAACCGAACCGAAAATCATATTCACATCTTCATCTGACGCAGAAGATACGATTTCAGCTGCTTCTTGCACTTCATAGAGGCTCAAATTAGAACCACCAGTGATGTTCATCAGCACGCCTTTTGCACCGTCGATCGATGTTTCAAGCAGTGGAGATGAGATTGCTTTTTTCGCCGCATCTGCCGCACGATTTTCACCGGTACCAATGCCGATTCCCATCAATGCTGAACCACGATTCGTCATAATTGTTTTTACATCAGCGAAATCCAAGTTGATTAAACCAGGAACAGCAATTAAATCTGATATCCCCTGTACACCTTGACGTAAAACATTATCCGCTTCACGGAACGCTTCTAACATCGGTGTATTTTTATCAACAATTTGTAGTAAACGATCATTCGGGATCACAATCAATGTATCTACTGCTTCCTTCATTGCTTCTGTACCAATCGCTGCTTGTTTCGAACGTTTTGGACCTTCAAAACCAAATGGTCTCGTCACAACACCTACCGTTAAGGCACCCATTTCTTTTGCAATTGTCGCGATAACAGGCGCTGCGCCCGTTCCAGTTCCGCCGCCCATACCAGCCGTTACGAAAACCATGTCTGCACCTTTTAGCGCTTCTTCGATCATTTCGCGACTTTCTTCTGCTGCTTTTTTCCCAATTTCAGGAACAGCTCCCGCTCCTAGTCCACGCGTTAATTTCGTGCCTATTTGCAAGTGAACTTCAGCTTTAGAAAGATTCAAAGCTTGTGCATCCGTATTTGCTGCGACAAAATCGACACCTTGGACACCATGTTCAATCATTCGGTTGACAGCATTATTTCCGCCGCCACCGATTCCGATTACTTTAATTGTTGCTAAGCTTTCTGCACTCGTGTCAAAATCTAACATACTATTTGCCTCCTAATTTTACCTTTTTAACGAAAACACTTGCTTCTTCTAATCGAAAAATGCACCGAAGAAATTCTTCATCTTGGTGGAAACCTTCTCTTCTTCTGTTTTCTTTGGTTTTTGCTTTGGTTTTGGATACTGTTCTTCATGAATTTCTGTTGTTTCGGATGGTTCGGAATTTAAGCTTCTGCCTTCTTTTTCAGCCATTTGATAGGCATATTTTATTAAACCAACAGCAGTCGTGAAACTCGGCTCACGAACACCAATATAATCTGGAATTGCTAATCTTACATGCGCTTGAAATATTTTACCAGCGAGATCAATAGCTCCTGGAATCGCCATCGCGCCACCGGTTAACACGTAACCACCAGGCAGATGCTCTTTGCCAACGCGAGCCAGCTCTTCTAATGTTAACGTATAAATTTCTTCCATGCGAGCTTCAATAATATCGGCTACTTCTAGCTGTGTGAAATGTTGCTGTTGATCACTGCCGATAACATCGATGCCAAATGCGATATCAGCCGAAGCATCGTCGTAAAAAGCATAACCATGCTCTAATTTCACTTTTTCGGCGTTGGCTGTCGATGTATTTAGACCAAGCGACAAATCTTTCGTCACATGCTCACCACCGACTGGTAATACGGTTGTGTACGTTAATTTCCCTTGTTCAAATACACTAATTGTAGTCGTACCAGCACCAATATTGACCAGAGCCGTACCGAATTCTTTATCATCTTCTGTTAAGGAAACCGAGCCTTCTGCGAGTGGTTGAAGCACAATATCTGTAATCTCTAACCCAGCACGTTCTACGCAACGCAGCGTATTATGTAGGATCGTTTTTGAACCAGTAATAAGTGTTCCTTCCATTTCTAGACGCACACCAATCATTCCTCTTGGATTCACGCCTTCAAAGCCATCGACCACATATTGATCGGGAATCACATTGATAATTTCTCGATCAGGAGCTAGTGAAATGACCTGCGCGGAATCAATGACATTCCACACATCATCGTCCGTAATTTCGCGATTCTCACCACTAATCGCAACGACCCCGCGGCAAGCTTCTAGTCGAACTTGGCTAGAGACGATCCCAACAATTACTTGGGATACATGCACGCCCACCATCCGTTCTGCCTGTTCAATGGCTTTTTTAATCGATTCTACTGTCTTATCAATATCAACAATGACGCCTTTTTTAACTCCTTGGGACGCCACATTACCCACACCGATAATATTGAGTCTGTCATTGGCCATCTCCGCTATAATCACTTTCACAGATGATGTTCCAATATCCAAGCTTACATAAATTTCGTTTTCTCCCATTTATCGGCACCTCCTTTATTTCATAATCTGTCTTATTTTATTTGCCTATACGCAAAAATTTAGTAGTAAGTTTTATTTGAAAGTTTAGTTTAATGGTTGGTGTTTGTCCTTCGAGATTCCCCTCTCCAGCAAACATAATAGTAGAAGATAAAAGGTACACTATTCAATCAACACATATCTACAGTCTACACCAAGAAGCATGCTAATAAAAGCACAAAGGATATTTTTCAGCAACTTTTTAGCTTTTCTTTAAATTCAACGCAAAAAGAGGAACGTGTATTCTTATCCAACAAGCGATTATGTGTTAAATCATACGTTTCATCCTGAGTTTCTTTGTAGTATAATTATCAATTTTTCTTATCTAGCGCGGCTTGTTCTTCTTTATTTTTTAAATAAGTGCGGAAATAAGAACCAATTTCTAAATCGATGATACCTTTTTGATCTTCTTTTAATTGCGCGACGATAGATGGATAGTGTGCCATTTTTTCAGCGAAGGTCGAGATTGTTGCCGAGACTTGGTTTCCATCGTTCATATAGAGACTAATATGCTCATCGTCACTTTTTGTTGGTGCAAAATGAATCTCTGAAATCGATAGCAGAACGCCTTCTGGTAGTTGGTTGAGCTGTGATACCATGTCTTCTAACACTCGCCCATTTTTGAAACCGCTAAAAATAGGGTTATTTCCAATTGGGAATTGCTTTGGCTGTGTCGTGAGTAGCTTACCTGTTTCTAAAATATCGAAATACTGACCGTTCTTTTCTTGATAGCCTATCGTTTTATTTTCTGTAATATGGACGCGTAGTGTGTTTAGCCCTTGCAGCTCGATTGTTGCTTCTTTAATCAACGGATTTTTCTCTAGTGCATCAATGCTTCGCGACTTATTTATCCCAAAAACGAATGCTTCTAGATTTAAATCACCTTCTGTCAAAATGGTTTTCTCATCGACTTGATGATTTCCATCGACATAGATACGCTGGACTTTACTTAGTGGTGAAAGAAAATAGAGCGTAATTAAAATGAGAAGAACGAAGATACTAATTAGAATCGACATATGACGAATTAGTTTCTTTTTGCGATATTTTTTTAGTTCTGGAATTCTGCTTTCGATAGAAACTATCTTTTTATTATTCGCCATGTGGTCGTCCTCCTCATCTGTTTTATTTGTTGATTATGTCGTAGATTGCATCTACAAGCTTGTCTGCCGCATCAGGAACACCTAATTGCTTAGCTTCATATTGCATTTTTGCTAATTTTTCAGGGCTCCCCATGATTGTATCGATTTCATCTAGTAAGCGCACGGGCGATAAATCGGACTCTGCGATAACGGATGCTGCGGCTTTTTTAGCCAATGATTCTGCATTTTTTGCTTGGTGGTTCGCTGTCACATATGGGCTTGGAATTAAGATACTCGGTACGCCTAGTGCTGTCAGTTCTGCGAGCGATGTGGCCCCGGCTCTTGATACGACTAAGGTACTGACGTTAAGTACTTTTGGCATGTCGTAGATGAACGGCTGAATGCTAATATTATTATTTAGCTCCATACCTGCTAGCTTTTCTTTGATTTTCTCAAAATGGGCATCACCGGTAACATAAAGTAGCTGATAACTGCGCTTACCGATTTTGGCAAGATTGGCTTCAACGGCTTCGTTAATTCCTCGGGCACCGCGGCTACCTCCGAAAACAAGGACTGTTGGCTTGTCTTGTTCTAAGCCATATTCCGTTAAAACATCCCCTGATTCGATACCTACAACTTCTGATGCTCGCGGGTTACCTGTGAAAACAACTTTTTCAGCAGCGAAAGAATCGCTCACTTCTTCAAAGCAAATCGCGACACGGTCAGCATAACGACTTAAAAATTTATTCGTCAGACCAGCCACACTATTTTGTTCATGAATGAGTGTTGGGATATTGAGTTTCGCCGCCGCATACACGACAGGTCCACACACATAACCGCCTGTACCGATAACCGCATCGGGTTTGAAGGCGCGAATCAATGCTTTGCTACGCGTCACACCTTTGAAAAAGCGCGTCACTGTTTTGACGTTCTCAAAGGATAGCGCGCGTTTAAAGCCTGTGATTTCGATTGCTTCAAAAGGAATTCCTTCACGCCTTACGATGGTTGATTCGAGCCCCTTTTCAGTCCCAATATAGAGGAATTCGGCTTCAGGGTCTCTTTTTTTTATTGCTCGGATTAGCGCAAGGGCTGGATAAATATGTCCGCCCGTTCCGCCACCGCTTATAACAAATTTCATTTTTCCACCTCATCTGGCAATTCTTCGATGGCATCCATAAAGGCACGGCCTCGAACTTCGAACGTTCTGTATTGATCCCAACTTGCGCATGCTGGTGACAGTAAAATGATATCGCCTGGATTGGATAGCTCGTAAGCAAGCGGCACAGCAGCAGTCACATCATGTACACGGTGCACATCCACGCCTGCTTCTTTACCAACACGGCCTACTTTTTCAGCCGTTTCGCCAAAAGTAATCAATGTTTTCACGTTCTTGAAAAATGGTTTGAGTTCATCGAATTCGATACCTCGATCAAGCCCACCAGCCAGAAGCACCACTGGTTTATTAAAACCGCTAAGCGCGCTCTGGGTTGCCAAAATATTCGTTGCCTTGGAATCGTTGTAAAATTTGCGGCCGTTTAGTTCTTTGACAAACTGCGTCCGGTGTTCTACGCCCTTGAACGTTTCCAGCACCTGCATGATTTGCTCGTTACTCACCTCGCAGATTTTAGCGACTGCGATGGAGGCAAGAATATTTTCTAAATTATGTTCGCCTGGGAGTAAGATGTCATCACGCTTACCAATAATTTCATCGTAAAACATGATATTACCATCTTTGACATACGCACCTTCGCCCAATTTTTGCGTTGGTGAGAACGGGATGACTTTCGCTTTTGTACGCTTCGTCATATTCCGTAATTCATCTTGATCCCAGTTGATAACTAAGAATTCATTTTTTGTTTGATTTTCTTGGATGCGCCATTTCGCTTTTACGTAATCCTCACGTGTTTTATGATAATCGATATGCGCCTCATAAATATTCGTGATGACCGCGATTTTCGGGCAAAACGTGCGAATCCCCATCAGTTGGAACGAGGAAAGCTCCATCGCGATATATTGATCCGCCGTCGCTTTTTCGGCAACTTCTGAACCTGGAAAACCGATGTTCCCAGCAAGTAGTGATTTATTTGGTGTCATTTCATTTAGCATATGGTGCACGATGGTCGTCGTCGTCGTTTTCCCGTTTGTACCAGTGATACCAATGATTGGTGCATCGGAAATTTGATAGGCTAACTCGACTTCGGTAATAATCGGGATCATCAAATCTTGTGCTTTTTTAATCATCGGGTTGTCATATGGAATGCCTGGATTTTTCACGACAAGTTCGAATCCTTCGTCTAAAAGTTCCACAGGATGCGAGCCACAGATTACTTTAATTCCTTGTTCTAGCAAACCTTGTGCTTCTGGATTCTCACTAAACGGCTTTTGATCATTCACTGTCACAAAGGCGCCGAGTTTATGAAGAAGGGACGCCGCACCGACACCACTTCTCGCTAAGCCCAATACAAGTACTTTGCGATGCTTATATTGAATAATGTTTTTCATTTTTATTCCCCCAATTTCAACTCATTCCCATTTTTTACAGGATGACGAACAGTGCAATAATCGCACAGACAAGCCCCGCACCCCAGAAAGTGAAGACGATACGCCATTCTGACCAGCCGATATCGACATGCTCAAAGTGATGGTGAATCGGACTCATTTTGAATAATCTTTTTCCATTTGTAACTTTAAAATAAAAGACTTGGATGATAACCGAGGCTGTTTCAATAACGAATACGAGTCCGATTAAAAGTAGCATCCATTCTTGTTGTAGTAGAATCGAAATTGCGGCAATCGCACCACCGAGCGCTAACGATCCTGTATCCCCCATGAAAATTTTTGCCGGGTTCTTGTTGAAAAGTAGGAATCCTAGCATCGCTCCGACAATCGCTAAACAAAACATCGCTACGACATCTTGGTCTTGGAAAATCGCGATGATTCCTAATGCGCCAAAAGCAATAACAGAAAGTCCTGAAACCAAGCCATCCAAGCCATCTGTTAAATTCACAGCATTCGAGAATCCTACAAGCCAGAAAATCACGAAGATGAGGAAGAACCAACCTAGGTTAACCTCTGTTGATGTGAACGGAATCGTCAGTGTTTCCGGATAGCCATTCCAATGATAAATCACGTAGAACAAGACTGAAATAACAACTTGTCCGAGAAACTTCTGCTTCGAACGTAATCCTAAGTTTTGCTTTTTCACGACTTTAATATAATCATCTAAAAATCCTAATGCGCCAAATAATACGAGCGGAATGAGTAGTAGCAATGCTTCAGTACCAAACCAGCCGCCGATTAGCGTCATAATCACGAAACTAATAATCATCGCGAGAAGGAATACGAGGCCTCCCATTGTCGGTGTTCCTGATTTTTTCTGATGGCTTTGTGGACCTTCCTCACGAATACTTTGACCAAACTTTAATTTTTGTAAAAACGGGATAAATAAAGGTACCCCGATGACGGTAATAATGAAAGCCATCGCAAATGTTGTAACTATCCAATATAATGACACGCTTTTTCGCTCCAATCTATTTTGTATCTTTCGCTATCGTAAAATGTCTCGTTATAATATTTTTGCTAAAATGGCTTCGCGTGCTTCTTTGCGATCATCGAAATCATGAACAACATCGCCAATGATTTGATACGTTTCATGCCCTTTTCCAGCTATCAAAATAACATCTTCGGGATTAGCCTGTTGCACCGCAAAACGAATGGCGTCATGTCGGTGTTCTTTCACCGTATACGCCGCGTCAGGCACGCCAGCTAGCATATCCTCAATAATCTGCATCGGCACTTCCGTCCGCGGGTTATCCGATGTGAAAATTGGGTCTGTCGCGTACTTCACAGCGATTTGAGCCATCTGCGGGCGCTTCCCTTTATCACGATCACCACCACAACCGACGACAACAAAAATGCGTCCTGTAGCGAATTCCGTCACCGTTTTTAATACATTTTCCAAACCATCTGGTGTGTGCGCGTAGTCCACAATGACCGGGAACTGCTGCCCAGCATCAACGAGTTCAAAACGTCCCGCTACACCTTGCACTTTCTCAAGGGATCCGATAATTTCTGGAATCGTGTATGGCGCTTCATTTGTCGCATAAACCGTCGCGATCGCAGCGAGTGCATTATACACATTAAATTTGCCAATCAATTTCAGCTGCACTTGGAAAACCTCATCTTGAAAATGAAGCTGGAATCCCGTCCCCTTACTACTAATCTTAATATCACTAGCTCGGAAAGACGCTTCACCATCAATGCCGTATGTCAGCAAACTCACGCCTGTCGCCTCGATCATCATTTTGGCATGAGGGTCATCCGCATTAATGATCGCCGCTTTCGAAGAGCCACCATAGCCATTTCCGAGTTGGGCGAACAATAAGCTTTTCGCGTGGGCATATTCCTCCATCGTTTTATGATAATCCAAATGATCCTGTGACAAGTTCGTAAATACCGCTATATCATATTCGGAACCATAGACACGACCTTGCACAAGCGCATGCGAGGACACCTCCATAATCGCCGTCGTCACTTCCTGATTACGCATTTGCCGAAACGTCTTTTGCAACGTCAAACTGTCCGGCGTCGTGTTTTTCGTTTCCAAAATCTCCGCGCCAATTTTGCGATACATCGTACCAATCAAACCTGTCGTCACGGCGTTATCCGCTAAAATGAACTCCACTAAGTGGCTCACCGTCGTCTTACCGTTTGTTCCCGTAATCCCAATCAAATTCATTTCCGTCGTTGGATATGTGTAAAAAGCCGCGGCAAGCATCGCCATCGCCCGTTTCCCGTCCTGTACCAAAATGACCGGTATCGTAATATCCGAAAGCATCCGCTCCGCTACAATCGCAACTGCGCCCTGTTCCTGCGCCGTTTTTGCAAACGCATGTCCGTCTACCACTTCCCCGTCAATGCATACAAATAACGTACCCGCCGTCACCTGTCTGCTGTCCTGCTCGACACTTTTCACTTCTATATGTAGCGTATCTTCCTCGGTTTGCACCAGCTGGCTGTAAGGAATTGCCTCTATTAGCTTCTCTAATTCCATTTCGAACGTCCCTTCCATCTCATCGCCTCCAAAGTCCAACGCAAAAAATGATATCGCAATCTCTAAAAAAACGAGTGCATATCAGCGCGCGTAACGATGACAAATCTTCTATTCTATATTAGCAAAAACAGCGGCGAAATACTAGTCTTTTAGCAATCTTTCCCCTGCTATCAAAATAGGTAGGCACATCACGCTTACGATTTCCGAAAAAGTGTGCGCCTACCCCATTTACTAATTTAATAAAGCATTTAGCCCCGTTGCCTCTTCCACCGTCGTATCCGCCGAAGTCTCTTCATTTTTCTCTACTTTCGGGACCTTATTGAAATTTGGAATTTTGTCCGGTGTCGCGAGATCAATCGTCACCTGCGACTTATCATTGAGTACCGATCCCGCAGAAAGGCTCTGCTTCAACACATAGCCATCTCCATTGACTTTAAAAGGAACACCCGTTATTTCCGAGACTTTGAGCATGTCATTCTTCGCCCAATCCTTCATGTCCGGAATTGTCATGTCGCCTTCTGTCATCAAAATAACCCGTTGTCCTTCCAAAATTTTCTCGCCAGCTAGCGGCAACTGTTGCACAATTTTCTTGCCGTTCCCAATGACGACTGGAATCAATTTCTTCGCTTCTAATTCTTTCTTCGCAACGTCTGGCGTCTTACCAGCCATCGATGTCATCTCAACGGTTTTCAGCTTGGCCGTATCCGCCGATTTAATATTCAAATACTGCAAACTGTTTTTCATCACCGGGTTAAAAATTTCCGACACCGCTTTTCCGCCCGTCTCCGTTCCAGATAATTGCGGCTGTTGCATCGTCACGTACATCACAAGCTCCGGATCTTTCGCTGGTGCCATGCCCATGAAGGAGAAAATATAATTATCATTCCCCGTCATATAGCCACCACCATCCGGATTCGGAATCTGTGATGTTCCAGTTTTCCCAGCAATATCATAGCCATCAATCGCGTATAATTTCCCTGTTCCAACCTTGCCCGTAATAACATTTCGCAACTCTTCACGCGTCTGTTTCGCCGTTGCCGCGCTGATTGGTTTCCCAGTTGTGACCGTCTTCGTTTCCGTCACTTTACCAGTATTCGGATCGACAATTTTTGACACAACATACGGCTGTTTCATCGTACCATCACTCGCAATCGCCGTCGCACCTTGAAGCATTTGCATCATCGTTACCGTTGTTCCTTGACCGAAAACCGTTGTCACCTGCTCGATTCTCCGATCAAATAGAATTTTACCCGTCGCTTCATTCGGAAGATCGATACCCGTTTTTGCACCAAAGCCAAAGTTTTGCAAATACGTTTTGAATTTATCCGGTCCCATACCAGCTAGAAGTTTCGCAAAAGCAACGTTACTCGAACGCTCAACCCCTTCACGATACGTAATCGAGCCCCAACCAACACCAGCATTATGGTCATGAATCGGGATGTTCCCAACGTTATACGTCCCTGATTGATAGTATGCATTCGGATGATATACACCTAAATCAATTGCTGAGGCGAGCGAAAATATCTTCATAACCGAACCAGGCTCGTACGTAATCTCAACTGGCAAATTCGCCCATTGGTCCGTCAAACCTTCCTTCGTCGTCGGGTTAAACGTGTCCCGCTGACTCATCGCCAAAATCTCGCCCGTTTTCGGATTCATCACAACCGCCATCATATTTTTCGGATTATATTTCGCATCCACCGTATTTAGCGTATCCTCCAAAAACGTCTGAATCTTCTTATCAAGCGTCAAATAAATATCTTGCCCATCTTGCGCCTCTTTCACCACACTCTTCGCATTCGGCAAAATGTAACCATATTTATCCGCATCATAATTAATCGAACCATTTTTACCAGTCAAAATATCATTATACGCCTTCTCAATACCCATTTTACCGATTAATTTCGAAATGCCATCCTTGCCAGTTTCTTGCTGCGCATAACCAATCAGATGGGAGGCAAAAACGCCATTCGGATAAAATCGTTCCGCCTGCTTCGTGAACACCAATCCCGGTAATTTCGACGCTTCAATCTTATCCTTCACTTCCGCCGATAAATTCTTACCCGCTTTTCCAAACTCGACTTGGAAGATATCTTTCTTTTGCAGTTTTTTCAAAATATCCGCTTCTTTCATTGGCAAATATTTCGCTAAAACGGCTGCCGTTTCTTCTTTTTCCACCACATGATGCGGATTTTTCGGGTCCACCGTCTGCTTCGGATCGAGCACCGCCGCCAACGTATAAGAAGCAGTGTCCTTAGCAATCACTTCGCCCTTTTGATCTAAAATAGAGCCGCGATTTGCTTCAATGACACTGCTTCGTAAATGCTGTTTAGCCGCTTTGGCCGCAAGTGGAACGCCGTTAACATCGCCAACGACTTGCATGTAAAAGAAGCGTCCGATAACCGACAGAAAAATAACTCCAAAGATGATAAAAAGAACCAGGGCGCCTCGTCTCATGTTTCCTACTCGTTTTTTCATTTACCTTCCACTACCTTCACATTATCTGGATCAAGCTTCAATCCAAGTTCTTTCGCTTTTTCCCATACGCGTTCATAACGGCTAAGATCCGCCACTTCTGCTGACAAATCCTCATTCGCCTTCACTTGTTTATCCACATCTGCCTGTTTCTCTTGAATGCCTTGGTTCACACTATATACTTGCGCTTGTACATGAATAATTTTGAAAGCAAATACCGCAATAACGATAATAAATACAGAGGCGATTAATTTCTCACCCAACGTTATTTTACCACGTTTTAAAATTTGTTTTTTAGGTTGTGGTTGCGGCGCTTCCCTATGTACGCGTTTCGGTTCCGCATTCGTTTTGTAGGCTACATTGTTACTCATCTACTTCACTCCTACTTCCTAAATATTCCGTTCTATCACTCTAAGTTTTGCTGAGCGTGCACGGTTGTTCGCTGCCAGTTCTTCCTCAGACGGCAAAATCGGTTTTCTTGTTACTAACTTCATTTTTGGCTTATACTCATCTGGAATAATCGGTAACCCTGGCGGCAGTTCTGGCCCCTTGGCTTCCTCTGTAAACATTTGTTTTGTAATTCTGTCTTCTAAAGAATGGAATGTAATCACGCTGATTCGTCCGCCGGGTTTCAGTAAATCCATCGCCTCTTTCAGCGAATCCTCCACTGCCCCTAACTCGTCATTCACTGCAATCCGAATCGCTTGGAAAACCCGTTTTGCCGGATGTCCACCTTTTCGCCTTGCTGGTGCTGGAATCGCGGCTTTAATCGCATCCACTAATTCCCCAGTCGTCTCAATTGGAGCCACTTCACGCCTACGCTCAATCTCACGCGCCACTTGCTTCGAAAATTTCTCCTCACCATAACGGAAAAAAATACGCACAAGATCCTCGTAACGCCAATCATTCACGACATCCCGTGCCGTAAGTTCTGCCTCTTGATCCATTCTCATATCTAGCGGTGCATCTTGATGATAACTAAATCCTCGTTCCCGTTCATCTAGTTGTGGTGACGAAACACCCAAATCATACAAAATTCCATCCACTTCCGTAATCCCAACTTCTAGCAATGCTTCCTTAATATATCTAAAGTTGCTTTTGATAAACGTGACCTGTCCTTCGTATTCTTGTAATCGCTCTTTGGCGTGAGCGAGCGCCTTGTTATCTTGGTCAAACGCGAATAAATGTCCTGCGCTTGAAAGCTGGCTTAATAAGTAAGAACTGTGCCCTGCACCACCTAGCGTACAGTCCACATACACACCATCCGGTTTTATATTCAAGCTATCAACGGTTTCTTTTAATAATACTGTCTCATGTTGGAACATCTTTGTGCCCCTCCTCTTTTTAAATATCAAAGCCAATCATATTTTCGGCAATATCGGCGAACGAATCTTCGGCTTCATCAAAGAATTTATCCCATTCCGACTTGCTCCAAATTTCAATACGACTTGCGACCCCGACAATCACCGTCTCTTTCTCGAGTTCCGCATAGCTTGTTAAATTGGACGGAATATTAATCCGGCCCTGCTTATCAAGCTCACATTCCGAAGCTCCAGAAAAGAAAAAACGGGTAAAAGAACGAGCATCTTTTTTAGTCAGTGGGAGTGTCTGGATCTTCTCTTCCACTTTCGTCCACTCATCAAGCGGATAAGCAAAAAGACATTTATCAAGCCCTCGGGTAATGACAAATTGATCCCCTAATTGTTCACGGAATTTAGATGGCACGATTAAACGGCCCTTTATATCAATGTTATGTTGATATTCGCCCATGAACATAGTCCATCCCCACTTTCTTATAGACAACTTTACCACAACTCCCCACTTCGTACCACCATAAACTAAAAAAAAGCGTAAAAAAGAGCTGCCTCACAAAAAACAAGCACCTCAATCCATGTTATAGAGCCATTTTATCATCCTAAAAAAATGTGGGTGTTAGTGGGGCATATAGTAAAAAAGATAACAAAAAATAACCCCACAAACTGTAGAAAAACTATATATCACGCAAAACCTAGCCGTTTCTCCAAACCTCAGCGTGTTGTTGGCGTCCTTCGATATGAAATGAGTTAGTACTCCAATATGCAGAGAAAGCTAATTTATCCGCTATCCATCTATGTCCAGTTTCTAAGCAAAAGTGAGTACGCGAGCATCGGAATGAAACTTTTAACAACGAAAATAGGCGTTTGTCGACACGCTAAAGCACATTTTAAGCTCCAGTTAATCTCTAGTTTATCTTTATATGGCATAATTAGACTAAAGAGGAGGTTATCTGATGGCAAAATTAATTATCATACTCATGGCATTCACACTCACAGCCTGCTCGAATGCCCACACAGAACAACCAACCGCAAAAACACCAGAAACCGCGACTAAAAAAGAAACGGAGGAGAAAACTGTGACAAAAAATATGGCAAATTTAAATCAAGAACTACTTAAAGCAACGGAAGCCGACGATATCCAACAACTGAAATCCCTATTACAACAAGGCGCACAGGTTGACACAGTCAATACTCACGGCGAAAGCGGGTTACTCGTTGCCACGCACGCAAACAATATTCCGATGGCAA
The DNA here is from genome assembly GCF_013820765.1 of Paenilisteria rustica. Taxonomy (GTDB): domain Bacteria; phylum Bacillota; class Bacilli; order Lactobacillales; family Listeriaceae; genus Listeria_A; species Listeria_A rustica. The sequence goes on along the minus strand of NZ_JABJVM010000001.1, from coordinate 187,149 downwards.
AACTATTTCTCCAATACGGCGCTAACGTCAATTTGCAAGATAAAATAAAAGATAGCTCCTTCTTATACGCTGGTGCAGAAGGCCGGACGGAGATTTTAAAATTAATGATTTCGCATAACCCCGACTATACGCTAACCAACCGTTTTGGAGGAACCGCACTGATTCCAGCCGCCGAAAAAGGTCATCTCGCCAACGTTCGACTACTTTTAGCCGAAACCGATATCGATGTGAATCACGTCAATAACCCAGGCTGGACGGCACTTTTAGAAGCTATCGTGCTTTCTGATGGTGGCAAAACGCAACAGCAAATCGTCCAAGCACTACTTGAAAACGGCGCTGACCCGAACATCGCAGACTCAAATGGCGTCACACCTCTTGCACACGCGAAACAGCAAGGCTATCAAGTTATCGCCGATTTACTAACAACTCATGGCGCAAAATAACGCAAAAAAAGAAGAGAAATCTACCGAAATTGATTCTATCGGTCGTGTCTCTTCTTTTTCCTATTCCTGTTTCACTGTCCTCGTTGTCGGTTTAAGCGCCCAGAATGTCAGCACCACACCAACAAATCCGCACAATAAGATGAATAAAGCCATACCATACTTCCCAATATACGGCGAAAACATCAAACTTCCGGCTCCGATTAATTTTCCGATTTGAAAAACAAAGCCGTTAAAAGCCATGTAAGTCCCGCGCATCGCATCATCTACAATATCCGCCAGAATCGTCTGCCGTGTTGGCACATAAAGTAACTCCCCAACAGATAAAATAACCGTGGCACCAAAAAGTATCCAAACACTATCCGTAAGCGCACACACCGCAAATCCGAATGCAAAAATCATAAAACCAACATACATCCACTTTTGCAAATTACGATCTCGAACCCATTTTGCAATCGGGGCTGTAAAAAGCACAATCATCAACGTGTTGACTAATGTCAAAATACTGACCAACTTTACACCATCAAAAGGTATATTTCCTAGCCAGCCAAAATGGTACATCATCGGCGGAAACACATCAGCTAGCCTTACCGAAATAAAATTATTACGTTGGAACTCGATCGATAATACCGCGATTCCTCCCGCCGTGAACCATAGAAAACGCGCATCATACAAAATTTTCCGATAACTTCGAAACAAACTTCTTATCCCCGCATCGCTAGACACATCCTTGTCCCCACGCTCCAATGTTTCTGTAATCAGCCTAATCGTCAACCACGTTGTCACAAGCGACATCACAAGCAAACCGATGAGCAGTTCAAATAAGTAACTCTGGAAAAACCAGCCACCAATGACGACACCCATCATCACTGATAAATTATTTGCCCAGTAATTAATGGAATACATGTAAGCCCGCTCCTCTCGCGTACTCACATCAATCAACATCGCGTCACTTGCAGGAATTGTAAAACCTTGTGACACCGCAATCAAAAGTAACGCTACGAATGTCAGCCACGGGGACACCATCCAAGGCGAATTCACGAACAACATCAGCGCAAACGCCCCAACTTTCACCCATTCTCCCCAAACCATCAATGTTCGCCGTCCGATATGATCCGCCAAATGCCCGCCATAAATACTTGCCATAAACTGCACAGCGATATTAATCATCAGCAAAATACCAGCGACACCAATATTAATCTCCTTCGCAAAATAAATCGCCATGAACGGAAATACCATCGAACCAATCAGCTTGCTTAAAAACGAAATACCAATCCGCGCTTTTATATTTGGATGCAATGTACGAAACATTGACTTCACCTCCTAAACATAGTATAACTAGTTTTAAAAAGGAGAAAAAGGGATAATATCATATATTTTTGTCCCCTTTTATATTATAAGGAGGTTCTACCATGCGTGATCTAGCCTATTACGATATGCGTGCTTTTTTATTGGAAAGACAAATAGATAACACAGCCACATTCCGCCTGAACGAACTAGCTGAAAAATGGGAATGCAGCGACAAAAACGTCAAGCGAAAACTAAAAAAATATCAAGAACTCGAATTTTGCCATTATCAACCTGGTCGTGGACGGGGCAATGCGTCGAAAATAACATTCACACAGAGCTTCCAGTCAGAAATCGAGGACTTTATACGTAACGCAGTAGAGCAAGAAAATCTAGATAAACTGCTCACCCTTTTGCAGCTAGATATTCCACGCGAATGGTTTAGCGCCGTGTCCTCCGAAATGAACGAACTATTTGGACTTCATACCGAAAAAGGCGATCAAGATATATTGCGCCTCGTCATTGCACGCCCTTTTAGCATCCTTGATCCACTTCATACGTCGATTAATATGGAGAGCTCCCTGCTACTTCAGCTCGGCGACCCGCTCGTTCGTTTTGACACGACAACCAACACCGTTATGCCCTGTATCGCGCATCATTGGAAAGCCGAGAATAACAGCACCATTTGGACATTTTACATTCGAAAAGGCATTCGTTTTCATCACGGTAGGACATTGACGAGCACCGATATTCGCCACACCCTTGAAAAAGCGATGCAAAAAGGAACTGTGACCCATTGGTATCTAACGGATATCACACGAATCGAGCTCCTATCTGAAACTAAAATCACGATTCATCTCCGTAAACCAAATCCTTTCTTCATTCGCTACCTTTGTTTAGGAAATCTTGTCATCCTGCCGCACGACACCCCATTTGACGAATATAAATGGATCAGCACTGGTGCCTTCCAATTAGCACAAAGAAGTTCTCAAAAACTAGTTTTAGAAGCATTCGATTCCCATTTCCTAGAACGTCCGTTTCTCGATCGTATTGAGTTCTGGCTCGTGAAGGACCAGACGAACCCTGTCATCACTGTCACAAATATGGGAAATACTGATAATCCAGACTATACAGATCACGCAACGAAAGATTATGGCGTCAATATCGTTACGTTTAATTTCAAGCATTGCGCTTTTGCACATCATCCCGCATTCCGCGAAGCCTTTTACCACCTGCTCGATCCCCAGAAAATGCTCCGTGACCTAGAAAATCATGAGGAGTCCGAGGCTTCCAGCTACTTTTTTCATAAATCTAGCGCACAACAAAGGGATGCAAGCAAAATTCAAACATTACTTAAAAGTGCTCATTATAGCGGTGAAACATTGCGATTTGCGATTCTGTCACACATAAAAACCATTCACCAGGGCCAATGGATTGTCGCGCAGGCAGCCAAATTTGGCATTTCACTCGACTTGCATATTATCGATATCAGCTCTGAATTTTATCAAACAAGCCACTGGGAAGATATTGATATTAGCATGGGCGCCGATGTCCCAAGCAGTGATATTGAGGTGGCTTTCATGGATTTTTACGGAAACCCTAATCTGGCGCCACAACGTTTTTTGGCAAAAAAAGAGCTCCAGCAAATAGAGGAGCTACTACATCAAGCGCGGCAATGCACTCGATTCAGTGATCGCGATCATTTTTACGACCAGATAGAGAGCTTCGTGCGCGATAATCACCTATTTCTTTTCTTAGAACATCTCACGAAACATCAATTCATCCATGCCACCATACAGACCGAAGACAAACATCTATACGGTCACTTAAACTTGAAAAAGCTATGGATTGACTAAAAAACTAATACGATACTTTTCACAATACCTATCACGAACAGTAGTAAATACAAAATTGCAAAAGCAAAGAAACAAATGCGCCAGTAACCACGGATTACTTTGCGAAAATTAATATCTCCTTGCGACTTGGCGTATAACGCAACAAATAGAATGCCAATCAAGAATAATAGCAACAGAATATACAATAAAAATGACTGATCAAATAACACAATCATGAAAAAATGATCCGCTAAAATCAGGAAAAACGTCGTCACATCTGCGCTCCGTTTCACCGCTTTTGGCGTTCTCTTTGTCATATGCTGCGTCACCATGAAAGTCACTGTAAAAATAAGTACTGGGGCGATGATAACAAGCGCCGTCATATTCGTTAACCAACTCACTGTAAGTATTCTCCTTCTAGCCCTTTCACTAGGCCGTATAATGTTTCTGAAATCGGCGCTACCTTTCCCTGTTCCCGAGCGAGCGTCACTACAGCTCCCGAAATACTCGCAATCTCCGTCTGCCGCTTCTCTCGCACATCCGTCGCCATTGAGGAATAATTAGCCGATGTCGCTGTACATATCGCAGTCACTTTCTCTAGCGCGTCCTCACGATGCAAGACGTCTGCCACTTCTCGCGTTAGGTTTTCTAACAGGCCATACCAGTATTCATTATGTAGCAAAGCACCATTTGGCACGCCTAGAACGGCTGTCAACGGATTAATTACCGCATTCGCCAATAACTTATTATAAACCATTTCTTCAAAATCCGCTTGTTCTAAAAAAAGAAAATCTGGATTAGCCGTCAGCACAGTCCGTAAGTTCGAGTTCGCCTTGCCTTGATACACAGCCCAATTTGTTTGACCCACACCACGCCATACTACTGTTGTCGCATCCATTTTTCCAGCGCCGTGCTCACATGTTCCGATTAGGATTGTTTTTTGTGGCAGGCTAGGGAGCTGCGCTAAATGAGCTATACCGTTTTGTAAGAATAAAAGCGGGATGTTTGCAGGTACCTTCCTAAGGGTTTCCATCACATTTTCCAGCTGGTAAGATTTCACGGTTATGATGACGAAATCCACGGTTGTGAAGTCAGCGTTACAAAGCGGGGTTGCGTGAACATTGATATGGGTCTTTGTATTATCGGAAACAAGGGTTATACCGTCTTTTTTTTCGATAATATCCGCTTGCTTCTTTGTGCGTGTGTAAAGCGTCACATTAGCTCGCAGTAAACCTGCATATAAGAGTCCTAATGCGCCTGCTCCAATAATACCTACTCGGTAAGTCATGTCGTTCACTCCTCTTGTATAGCTTGACTCTATTTTAGCAAAATTTGTAGGGGTTTGCATTTTTGAGGATAGTGGCGGTGTTTGGTTTGGTGGGAGTCTTAGCTCAGAATTGTAAGGACACCGGGGATTGCTTGGTTGCTTTGTCGGTATGTAAATTGATGACCTAACTCAGCTAAGGACGCATCGCAAGTTCATCAACAGAAAACCCCCAGAAGATCCATGGCGTCTTCTGGGGGTTTTCATGTGACAAGCGTACGTATCGCTTGTTTTGTTCACGCAAATTAGTTGCTTTCTACTACTTCTTTGCCGTTATATTGACCACATTCAGGACAAATACGGTGAGAAAGTTTGTACTCGCCACAATTAGGGCATTCAACCATACCAGGCACTTGTAATTTGAAGTGCGTACGACGCTTGCGTTTTTTCGCTTTAGATGTTCTTCTAAAAGGTACTGCCATTTCCATACACCTCCTTCGCGACTTCAGGATATCTCCTTGATCGCAATCCATCTAAGAAAAATTTCTTTCTCTTAAAATATATTCCAGCTCTTAGAATTAGTCTTCTTTCTTCTCAAAGAAATCGGCTAATCCCGCAAGACGAGGATCCACTTTTGTTTCTTCTTGCTTCGCTTGTTGCTCCAGCTCTTCTTCCGTGATAACATTCCAATCGTTTCCTTCTGATAACGCATTCTCTACATTATCGCTGTAAACTTGCATCGGAATCTCTAACAAAAGTAATTCTTCAATCACTGGCAACGCATCAATTTTATCGCCGTCCATCATATGATGTGTCTCGTCCAGTACCTTCTCCTCTTTGTTCACATATGTTTCCACAGATTCGATATGATACGGATAAAGAACATCTTCAAACGTTCTGGCACATGGCAATACAAAGGTTCCATCTAAAACAAGGTCAATCAAAACCGAATCTTGACGCACCGTAATGTTTCCAGAAACCTTTACTAGGCTCGCTGAACGAACATCATGATTGTGCTCTTTCAAGTATTCCGTTACATCTATCTCCTGTTCAAATGGCACTTTCTTGCCACGGTATTTCTGTAGTTGAATTAATGACCATTTCATCGTTTATCACTCCAAGCGCAACAAAAAATATTATAGACTTTTCTAAGCCTTTTGTCAATCCCTATTTCCTAAGCGAACCATGTTCTCCCGCCCAATTTTGTGGTATTCTGGAAGTAATCAGAAATAGTAACCAACGAATCCCTTTAAACGGCATCCTTTTTTAGTCTAACATGATTTACTTGCTAAACTCAAATAGTAGACTTAGCAAGCTTTGAGAGCTAATCGATATTATCGTGACATGGAGTTGATAAAAAATGAAAGCAACTGGCATTATCGTAGAATATAATCCGTTCCACAATGGCCATTTATTCCACTTACAAGAAGCAAAGAAGCAGACCCAGGCGGATGTCATTATCGCCGTGATGAGCGGTTCTTTTTTGCAACGGGGTGAACCTGCCCTTCTGCCAAAATGGGAGCGTGCGCAAATGGCGGTTGATGCTGGTGTGGATCTGGTTATTGAACTTCCATTCCATTTCGCAACACAGCAAGCCGCGATTTTTGCTAATGGAGCCATCGAAATTTTAGGTGCATTAGAGACCGATTCCATCTTTTTTGGTAGTGAAAATGGGGATGCAAATGTTTTTAGTTCTGCTGCCAAGCTAATGACAGAACAAAGTGTCCTCTTTAAAGCGTCTATGCGGCGTTTTTTGGACGATAAGGCGAATAGTTATGCAACAGCTTGGAATGCCGCGTTTCACGAACTAGCGCCCGATTTGACGCTTGATTTAGCGCAGCCGAATAATATCCTCGGTTTCCACTATGCACTCGCGATTGCTGAACAAGGGGAAAAAATCAAAATTGCGACAATGGCTCGACAAAATGCGGCCTATCATGACACGGATCCAACGCATCATTCTATCGCGAGTGCAACCGCTATTCGAACCATGTTGCTTGCCAACGACTGGGAAAAAGCGCGCCAATACGTTCCCGATTCCACATTGTTCCTTTTGCAGAAATTCCGCGAAACGCATTCCTTTGTGTCTTGGGACGATTTTTGGCCACTACTTAAATACCAGCTTATTACCGCACCCGCCGCCCAGCTTCAAAACATCCGTGGTGTCTCAGAAGGCATCGAAAACCGATTGCAACAAGCGGCACTTCACGCGGCCAGTTTCGATGAATTCCTAGCAGCCGCAACAACGAAACGCTATAGTAACTCCCGCATCAAGCGCACCGCACTTCAAATACTGGCGCAACAGACAGAAACTACGATACCAACGCAAAATTATATCCGACTTCTAGGCATATCGGCCATTGGGCAACAATACCTCCGCCAGGTCAAAAAAGACATCGAGTTACCAATCGTCAGTACAGCTTCGAAGGCAAGCCCTGCGTTGATTGAAAACGATATTCGCGCGACAAAACTATACTCTTTTGCACCTACACTAGAAAACCAGATTTTGCGTGACTTTCATGCCTCTCCGTACAGAAGAACCTGATCAAAAGGAGCTCTAGAATTTTAAAAAAGCAGGAATCTTTGCATACTCCATTTCTAAAATGGCTCTATACAAAGATTCCTGCTGTTCTGTTTTTGAGTTTTCAAAGCTAGATTTTACTTATGTCTCTGCTTCGTTTTTCGTATACCTATTTCTCTTTCACCGTTTTCAAATAATCCAATGCATCTTGGAATGTCTTCACCGGAACGACTTTCATCTTAGAATCAATCGCTTTCGCCGTCTTCACTGCATCGTCATAATTACTCACAACACCAGGTTGCGCCTTCTTCATTTCTGGTGTTATCGTATCATCTGGCGCAAAGAAAATCTCCACATCATCGCGGTCTGCCGCTACAATTTTCTGATCAATACCGCCAATCCGACCGACATTGCCATCTACGTCAATCGTACCAGTTCCTGCAATATTATGACCTTTCGTCCAATCCGTTTTGCCAAAATGATTATAAATTTCAAGCGTGAACATCAAACCAGCAGATGGTCCACCAATCTTCTCTGAATCGATCGTGATTTTGGGATCTGTCACTAATTTTTGATCATCCACAAGTGAAATGCCAATTCCAGGTGTTCCTTTTTTATCAATATCGATTAATTCGACCGATGCTTTTTCAGACTTATCTTGGTGCTTGTAGCTTACCTCGACTTTATCGCCCACTTTTTTACTGCGCACATAATCAATAAATTCCTTGCTTGATTCAAATGACTTTCCGTCGATGGCTGTGATTAAATCGCCTGCTTCCAGTACTTTCGCTGCTGGTACATCTGGCATGACACTCAAAACATACACACCGCGATATTCGATTTTCACCGATTGCCCTGCCGCTTTGTACGCCACTTGAATCGCATTGTTTTTAGACTGATTCATGAGCGATAACTGACGAACATTGTACTCCTCATCCGTTTCATTTTCCCCACGGACGTCTGATTCTTTCTCAATCTCCTGATACGGCAACACTTTTGCTGCTAAGTACGAATAAATATTGGCCTGCCCCATTGCGATCGTTACCAGCCGAAACACGCCTTCACTGTTGCTTGCATGCCCTTCCACCGTCACTAGCGGGCTAAGTTTGTCTGCACTTCCTGGTCGTGTCACATAATACGGCAACGGCACAAAAAATGCCACAACCAACGCCAGCACAATCAGTCCGGCTAATAGTTTTTTCCAATTCTTTTTAATCATCTTTTTTCTCCTGTATTCCTAGTTTATTTAACAACGCTTGGTGCACAATCGGTGGCACTAATTCCGCGATATTCCCGTTATACTGCGCCACTTCCTTCACAATACTCGAGCTAAGAAAAGAATACTGCGAACTCGTCATAATAAAAAACGTCTCGATATGATCATCCAACACCCGATTCATCGACGTAATCTGCATCTCATATTCAAAATCACTAATCGCCCGCAACCCGCGAACAATCACGTCCGCCTCTTTCTCTTTCGCATAATCAACTAGCAATCCAGTCGCACTCTCCACGCGCACGTTCGGCAAATGCTTCGTCACCTGCTCCATCAAATAAATCCGCTCTTCCACATCAAATAACGACTTTTTCGACGAATTATTCAAAACTGCCACATACAACACATCAAAAACCTTCGCCGCACGTGTAATAATATCCAAATGACCATTCGTAATCGGGTCAAAACTACCCGGACACACCGCCACTTTATTCATTTTCAGCCACTTCCTTCTCATATTCGAAAATCGAAAGCACCGTAATCCCGTAGCGCTCTTCCCGAATTTTTTTAAATCCAGCAACCGCATCTGGCAAAACCGCGTCCGCGTCATGTTCACAAATCGCAAGCGCCGCATCATTCACCAATTCAAGCTCCGAAAGCGACTCCATCAACTGCTCCAACTGCTGCTTCTTATACGGCGGATCAAGGAACACCAAATCAAACGCCCACTCATTCTTAGCCAAAACCTTCAATGCCCGTTTCGCTTCATTTCTAAAAATATGCGCCTGCTCCTCTAAATGACACGCCGACACATTCAAATGCACCGTCTTTACCGCCGCCTGCGCTTGATCAATAAACACACATTCACTTGCCCCGCGACTCAGCGCTTCGATGCCAAGTCCACCACTTCCAGCAAACAAATCAAGCACCTTTTCCCCATCAAAAAAAGGCCCAATAATCGAAAACAACGACTCTTTAATTTTGTCCGTCGTCGGCCTTGTGTTCGTTCCCGGCACCGCCTTCAAATGATGCCCTTTACGTTCTCCTGCAATAACTCTCATCTATTATGTACCTCCAAAAAATAGAAAGCGACACAACCCAATCTCGAAAAAACGAGAATCGAATCATGCCACTAAATTTAAAAACCAATCAAAATAAAATCACTTAACTGCGTAAGATGAAAATTCGGCTTCAAACAAATCGAGCGAAAGCGTTTGTATTCCACAAGTTTGGTGGAAGCCGGAAGCGGAGCATACTCGTGTATGTGAGAACCGGAAGTCCGCCAAACTTGTGGAATGCGAACGCTTCTCGCCGATTTATCTTGCTTATCATCTATTTCTAAATACTGATTTGTACGTCGTCCATGCGGTCACGGAATTTCATGTCTTTCTTCGATTCGTATTCGGTGTTTAAGAACGGCCGATACGAAAGTTCCACTCGTTTCACATAATGGAACCGCGATAACTTGGCAGCAACATCTTCAATCTCTGCCATATCGCAATATAAAACCGCATATTTCAACTTCCTAGAAACATAGTGCACATTTCCAAAACGCTTTAAAGAACGTACTTGCTTCAAATGATTCATCCAAATAATGATGGATTGACGTTCATTCTCCATTGCCTTTCCCCCTCTTTAAGCTGAACAGCCACAACCGCCGCCTGAACCGCATCCACCTGTCGAGCAAGAAGATTTCGTTTCAAAGAACGGATTTCCAGTTGGGACTTTTATATTTTCCGAGACAGCATCTGCCAAAATAAAACTAATTTCGTCGAGTAAACTTTGCAAATCCATCTCCGCTTGTCGAAACGCTGCGACATGATCATCCATATCAACATCACGTTTATACTGACGAGCCAGACGATTCACTTCTTTATAATCTGGATGATAGCGACCAAAACGTTGCACTTCATCGTATTGTTCCTTTATCTTTGCCAAGCGCTTAATACGCTGTTGTGTGAGCAAATTCGTCGTCATCTGGTGCAGACATTCGCGATATCGATCTGCCTCCGCCGACGCCAAAATCATCGATGCAAGATCATCTGACATGTCAAGCAACGCCAGATTTTCCATTGTAGCAAGCATGTTGCCACCTTCTTTCCATCGTAAATCAAATTACATGCTCCATTATAGCACGATTCCCTGAAAAACGCTTTACTTTTGCAAGAAGTTCTGCGTATAAAATTTCCGATAAGTTCCAGCTCCCATATCCGTAAAGCTGTCATCAAATAGATTTTTGCGGTGCCCAGCTGAATTCAACCAGCCTTCCACTGCCGCGGGTCCATCCAAATAATTGGAAGCGATATTTTCCGCCGCCTTCATATAATCGATATTCGCGCGATTCATACGATCTGCAAGCGTCCCATACGTCGGCGAATTATGATCAAAATACTTGTTCTGATACATGTCCACACTATGCCCGTACGCGACTTCCGCAACATCTTCATTCCACTCTAACTGCTTCTTCCCATAACGCTCGCGGAATATATTCGAAATATCAAAAACCTGCTGATCCGAGGCCTTATCCACCTTATCCCACTGCTCATCCGTCACCGTATCCTTAAAAATATCTCCTTGATACGTCATCTCATACGGATGCATCTTTATAAGCGATAATTTATTAAAATAGCGAACGCTAATCACTTTTGACTCAAATTTATCAAAGTTCACCTGCGCATAAACACCATTCCCCAAACTCACGAGCGGACGAATATTCAGCTCATCCTCCGATAACTCAAACCGGTAGTAATTATCCTCATAATTAAACGTAATCTCCGACTGCAATTTCATGTTCAAAAAAACTTTCTCCGTCGGCATATCGATCTCAAACGGCTTCAGTGGCAACTTATCTCCCAGCGCATAAATCGTCTGCACCTTCTTGTTCATCACACCAACCTGCATATACTGATCATCCGTCTGGTGGAAAATATAATTCTGATAGCTATATGGCGAAGCATCGATTCGCTTAGGATCACCATATTTCTTCACAAGTAGCGCCACATCTTTATTAATATAAGCCGCAAGACTCGCTTGAGTCTCCGCATTCGGGCCACTTTCATTCGTTTTATTCTTATCCACATTTCCTTGTTGCACTGCCTTATCATCCACAGAATTCACTTCCGTAGGCGTTTCAAAAAATAAATCCGTATAGTAGCCCACAAAGAGACACACCACTACCACACAAATTGTTCGTAAAATAAATCGCATAGACTTCTGCACTCCTTCATGCTACTCCCTCTATTGTATCGGCTTTTCCCGAAAATTACTAGTGAGAAAATCGACATTTTTTTGCAAAATAAAAGCCCAACTCGAAAGTCAGGCCCTACCTCTTATAAAAATACACCGATAACAACCATCGATACGAACAGAATCGTCATGTAATTAATCGAGTACACAAAACTAATCCGCGCCCATTTCATGCTATCTTCCATTTTAAATCCGTATAAACATAGCGCCAACCAAATCACATTCAAAACGGTAGCCAGAATCACATAAACGAGACCCAACTCCCACATAAAGAATGGCAAAATAGTTAGTAATACAACCCAGAAAAGCGTGCTCCACTTCGTCCGTTCGATACCTTTTACAACCGGCAACATCGGGATTCCAGCAGCTGCATATTCCTCTTTCCGCTTAATCGCAATCGCATAAAAGTGCGGCGGTTGCCAGCAGAACATCACGAGAAATAACATAATCGGCACAGCGCTAAACGTTGGCTCTACTGCAAACCAGCCGATAAGCGGTGGCACAGCACCTGAGAAACTACCAATAACTGTATTGCTGACCAGTTTTCGTTTTGCCCACATCGAGTAAACAACGACATATAGGAAAATACCAATTAGCCCGATAACTCCCGCCTGCCACGTAGTCATAAATAGCAATGCCTCTCCGACAACACCAAGCACCGCGGCCACAAGTAGCGCCCGTTTCCCGGAAATTTTACCTGTCATCGTTGGACGATTTTTCGTCCGTTCCATAATCCCATCGATATCGCGATCGATAACATTATTAAAAGCACCCGACGCCGCCACAACCATTCCCGATCCTAAAATAGTAAAAATAAGAATGTCGAGATTCTGTATAAAAGAAACCCCTGTTAACTGAAATGCCAGCCACATACCCGTAAAAGCCGTAATCGTGTTGGAATTAACAATCCCAATTTTCACAAGTTCCGTAAAATCTTTCACAGTGAACTTGGTAGCATCTTCAATTTTTGCCGTCTTATCCATTTGATTCACTTGTTTTCCCCCTTAACATCTGTTGCGCTTTACACATTATTCACATAGACAATCACGTCTACATTGCTTACTTGTTCACAAACTTACTATGAACTCCATCCTAACTATTATCGGAAATAAACACCTACTTTGTCAAGCCTTTGGACTTCATTTGAGCACGAAGAACTGTATCTGTAACTTTTGGTTCTCCTTTATATTTCACAAGCCGTGCCCTTTACTTACACTGGCAAACAAGTTAAAATAAGATGGTATATGGCAATACAGACTACTTATGTATGCTCAGTTTTGAATTAATACATATTGAAGGGGGAAACCATAAAAAAATGAAAACTTTTCTAAAAGTCTGGTCCGTCCTAACAATCCTCTGCATGACGTTCGTTGTGTTTGGTGGCGCGTTAGTAACGAAGACCGGCTCAGCAGACGGATGCGGAAACACGTGGCCACTTTGTAACGGCCAATTTGTTCGCCTAACAGACATTACACCCGAAAAAATTATCGAGGTTATGCACCGACTCACAACTGGAATTAGCTCGATTTTCGTTATTGTTTTAGCTATTTTAGCATGGATTTATATTAAAGATCGCCGCGAAACAAAACCGTTAGCTATCGTTGCTGTTGCTTTCTTAGTATTGCAAGCCTTTATGGGGGCGGCGGCTGTTATGTGGGGCCAAAACCCGTATATCATGGCACTCCATTTCGGAATTTCCATCATTTGTTACGCTGCTATCGTGCTACTTTGCCTGCTTATTTTTGAAGTAGACAACAAGTTCGACGCGCGCAACATGGTCATCGGCACCAAGCTAAAAGTCAACATTTATCTACTAACGATCTACACGTATCTTTCCGTATACACAGGCGCGCTCGTTCGTCATGAAAAAGCCAGCCTCGCCGTTCCAGCATGGCCATTTGTAGATGGAAAGTTCGTCATGCCAACCAACGTGCAAGATTACGTACAATACTTACACCGGTTTGCAGCACTGATCCTCGTCGTCTGGATTTTGTACGTCACATGGATTGTGTTCCGCGAATATAGTCATTATCGCGTCTTAAAATATGCGATGGTACTTGAAATCATCTTTGTTGCTGCCCAAGCGTTTACAGGTATCATGTCTGTTGTAACAAACGTGAATCTTTACGTCGCATTAGCACATAGCCTCATTATCACGATGATGTTCGCCTTGATGACCTACCTTTGCCTGCTCGCTAGTCGTAGTAAGCAGAATCGATTACGTATTAGATAGTACGATTAAAACCGCCAGACTCGCGTTCCAGATGAGTTTGGCGGTTTTTTGTGATAGAATAGGTATATTATATAATCAGAAAGTAGGTAATCGGTTGAAAGCTCCACGTCGCACGCTTTATTACGAATTATTTATGCTCTTTTTAGTCCTGCTCTCGGTTCTGACTATCCCGATACATAGCAAAGCAGTTACCATTCTTAATACCATTATCTGGGCTGTTTTTACAGTCGATTATTTTGCGCGATTAATCCGGGCAGAAGATAAGAAAACATATATCAAGACGCATCTATTTCAACTCATTGCGATTTTGCCACTATACAGTTTCTTCCGTCTAGCTCGTATCGTTAGTTTGTTTCGAATCCTTCAATTAACAGCTATTGGCAGGCGCTATATCGCTCCACTTTATAGTTTTTTGCGCACCAATGGCTTCAATCGGATGATTAATACGTTCGTAATCCTTGTCATCGTGATTCCACTACCACTTATTCTCGTAGAGCCGAGTATCAAAAATTATCCAGACGCCATCTGGTTCTCCATTGTAACAACAACGACTGTAGGGTATGGTGATATTGTTCCAGTAACAGGACTTGGTCGTTTCTTGGCGATTCTCCTGATGCTGTTCGGAATCGGCTTCATCGGGGCGCTAACCTCGACCATCCGTAGCTTCATTACAAACAATAGGAAAAAACTTAGCAGCTCTGAAAAAATCACAAAAATTACGCGGAGTATCGAACAAGCTGGTACTCTGACAGAAGCTGAAATCAACATGGTCCAAACTTTCCTTCACAGCAAAAAACAAGAAGAAGGCCCCCCACAATAAAAAAGTTTGCGTCTCGTCTTAATACGAAACGCAAACTTTTTTTGTTACTTAGTTAAATTGAACGACCAACCAACACCATATTTATCTGTTAATTGACCAAATTTTTCTGACCAAAAAGTTTCCTGTAGCGGCATAATTTTCGTTGCCCCATCAGATAAAGCATCAAAATAACGTGTTAATTTCTCCGCATCTTTCGTTTCCAAAACGAGCGTCACATTATTTCCTGGGATAAACTCCATGAAATCTGGCGTATCCGAAAACATCACCGTGTCCCCTTCAATCTGAAGACTCGCATTCATTACCAATTCTTTGGTTTTTTCGTCTATTTCAGGTCCGCCCTCTTCCTTGATAGAACCATATGTCATCATATCCGTACACGTCGAACCAAATATTTCTCCATAAAAACCTAATGCCTCACGCACCTGATCCTTCATATTGATATAAATACCTAATGTCATTTTCATTCCCACTCTCTTTTATTTTATAACGCTTTCATTCGTTAAAATTATACCATACTACTGAAAAAAAGCACACACATTCATTTCTCATTCACCATCGCCAAATTGATCAAACGTGTCTCTACATCAAAACGATAACGCTCCGCTAGCGCTTCCACTTCTAAAATACGAATCATCTCTTCTTCCGTTCCATATCCATGGAGAATATTTTCGTGACAATACGCTACTGTCACCAAGTCATCTGGTCGCTCGATACACTCCACCGTATCCCCAAGGCAAATTTCCCCAACCTCAATCGTACGGCATAGATATCCCGTATAACCTGTATTTCTAACTTCTTTGAATAATTCAGATAAATCATTACGTTTGCCAATCGTTGCACATGGGTTACGTGCTTCCGTCACTTGAATAATCGATTGTCCAATTCTAAAAACATCACCAATACACACATCTTTTTCTAACATTCCCGTTACCGTTAAGTTTTCACCAAAAGCTGCAGGTGGTAACTCAATTCCAAACTGCTCGTTCCAGCGTTCATAATGTTCTGCGGGGTAAATACAAACCGTACGATCCACTCCGCCGTGGTGCGCCAGGTCATATTGCCCGTCGTCTACAAAACCATATTGCGTCAACATTGCTTTCTCAACTGGTTGCTTTACGATTCCCGTCATCATCGACCGCTTCTTACCAACCGGCATCTCTTTTGGCTTACCAATAGCAAGTCCAATAATTTTCCCTTCCATGTCTTCACCCCTCTGATGCTTTCAATTTAACAAAAAAACGCCGAACTTTCAAGCTCTGGCGTCCTTTTTTTATATTTTATCCATGGAGACCTTCACAATTCTGACAATTATCCAGATGAAGATAATGACGTTCACAACAATGATCACAAACAACATGAATATAGCAATAAACGTCATTCCAGAGCTATCTCCTGTCGAAAATCCGTACAATCCGATCATAACTAAAAATAAAATATTCAACACAGTCGGAACTAAATCAACAAATAATACCGTTTTAGCATGTTTTTTTACATACTCCGATTTCACAAAAATCCATACTACCGCTGGAAAAACGACCGGTAGAAAGAAATGGCTGGCGTAAGAAAGTATCGCCCAAACCTTATCGCTTGTCAAACTTCATCAAATCCTCTCGTTATTTCTTACGTTTCATTACAAATGTCCAAACAGCTAGGACAAGTGCCAGAATAGCAATGCCTAGAGATACCCATTGTACCACAGAAACACTTTTCGTATCTTCGTTGGTCTCACTTTTTTCCGTCGCTTTTTTACCATGTGAATCTGTAGCGCTGTCCGATACAGCCTTCGAAATGGTTGTTGTTGCATGCGGATAATCCGCGTCCTCATTGCCAGTCCACTCCACAATCGAGCCATCTTGATAATATTGGTACGCATTCCAATCTACCGTTCCAGCTTTATCCGGATTTTGCGCTACAAAACTAAAACGTTGGAATTGTCCATTCTGAATCCCACCGTTCGTCGCCGTCCAAGTTACCGTGCTATCCGCCTTATTTACTACGACATTCCAACCAGGAACAGGCTCATACGATTGAAAAGCCACACCCGCTGGTACTTTCACGACCACCTTGATTGTTGCGCTGTCTTTTTCTACTGGCACTTTCACCGTATATGTTTCCCAAGCCCCTGTCGTCGATTCCGCTGGCGCTACCGTTACATGGGCGCTCGCAATAACTGGCAAAATCACTAACATTGCTCCTGCTAATAAACAAGTCATTAATTTCTTCATTTTATCATACACTCCCTCATTGTTTTATTTTTATGGTAAAACTTTCATCAATCTCTGAAAAGTCCTTTGTCAGCGCATGAACCTTGATTTCCCAACGTCCTGTCGCATTTAAATATAGACCACTTGCCGCATATTCATTTTGTGAATTTTTTGACGCCTCAAACTCCGTCGCTTTCTTATTACCCGATGGAATCACCGTCAACGTCACCTTCTGAAAATCCGTCCGCGCCTGGCCATCCTGATCCGTAAATACAACTAGAAACGTATTATCACCAACAATTGCCGGGGCCACTTTTAGCGAAACAAAACCAGAATCCGTTGCCACTTTTTGCGAAAAAGCTTCTGGTGGCGCTGGGGGTGGTGTTTGTACATTCGTCAAAAATGCTGCTACACCGAGGATGACTAGGCCAATTCCAAATTCGGCGACAACAGTTTTTGCCGACATCATTTTCCCAGTCTGCCGCATGTACAAATAATGAACTAAGCCAAGCGCGCCCATCAAGAGAAACAGTACTATTTTCAGCAAAATAACCTTGCCGTATTCCGTCGTAAATAATTTCGCCATCGAGCCAAGATTCATCACGCTCATCAGCAAACCACTCACGATAATCATTCCCACAAAACTCGCGGCCCAAGGACTAAATCGATTCCATGCGACTTTCGCCTCTGGTTGTTTTGGCAAGAGTAAAAACAACACCACGATGCCACCTACCCACGCAGAAGCACTCACAAGATGCAAGAAATCCATTGGAATCGCGATTGTCTTATCTGGACTACCCGCCGCATGTCCCTGCATTGCCTTCGCAAATAATATGACGATAAAAAACGAAAGCGGTACAAGCCATAACCAGATCTTTTCCAAACTACCTTTCCAGAAAATAAGGAGAAAGCTTACAATTAAGCCTAACAGTCCCGCCATCTGAACAAGCCATAAATGCCCAATTCCCGAAGACTTTACTAATGTCCCCATCGCCGCAACATCCCAACTATTCCCACCTGTATAAATATGAACTTGCAATGGCAAAAATAATAGCAATCCAACGATAAGTTGTCCCAGTCCTACCACCAATACGCGAGCCAATCTCTTACGCAGCCTAGGAGTCACCGTATCCTTGTACAGCGCCAAGAAAAATAAGAACACACCCGATACCAAACTAAAGCCTATGTATAAAATCACTTTGACTGCTGTACTCGGCCAAGAAGAGGTCGCACTCGCTACTGACTGGCTATTCGCGGCAAAACTTTGATTTGTTTTCCCAACTTTAAAGGATATCACGCCTGAAACTGGATGTCCATCCGCCGATACAACTCGCCATTCCGCACTATAAACGTCCGCTGGCAAACCATCTTGT
The DNA here is from genome assembly GCF_013820765.1 of Paenilisteria rustica. GTDB lineage: Bacteria > Bacillota > Bacilli > Lactobacillales > Listeriaceae > Listeria_A > Listeria_A rustica. The sequence goes on along the minus strand of NZ_JABJVM010000001.1, from coordinate 168,710 downwards.
AACACAACTTCCACAACATGATCATTTTCTGGATTAATAAACGCCTTCCCTTTTTCCACTCGTCGGCCATCAGAATCCCGTACGATAATCGATGGATACTCATTTTGAATCATCTCCGTAAACGTCAACACCACTTTTTTAGGCGCTTGGTCTACTGCTGACTGATCCGCTGGTGTCGAACTTTGCAAATAAGCGTGTGCCTCGGCTAGCGTCGTCGGAATAAAGAACAAACACATCGCAACAACGCACCCAACACCCCACCATAACCATTGTTTCACCATCTATCCACCCCCTATGAAATCATCTACCTTCTAAGATACCATGCAACCTCTCGTTACGACATTAATCTGCTTCACAAAAAAGCCGCAAGCCCATGCAAGACTCCCGACCTCTTCCCTATAATCTATTGCTTCACTCGCGCCACGAATTGGAAGCGATTTCCAACATATTGTGAACGCGTAAATTCAAATGGTCTACCATCTTGTAAAAATGTAATTTGACGTAACTTCATCACCGGTGAACCAAGCTTCACATCCAAATACGGCGCCACTTTTTCAGAAACGAGTGCGGCTTCCATAATTTGCTCAGCTTCTCCTATATTTTGACCCAACTTCGACAAAATAGCTTCATAAAGCGAATCCATTATATCTTCTTTATTCAATAACGAAGCAATATTTTCCGGAACAACCACTACTTCAAATAAAATTGGTATCTTATCTCCGTAACGTATCCGTTCAATCCGCATCACATTGCTGTTCTCAGGTAATTGTAACGCCTCACGTTCCTGTGCACTGGCCGGTCTGATACCGTAAGAAACAATTCGCGATGATGGCGTTTTTCCCTCATGAATCATTAAATTCGTGAAACTGGTAACCGCTTCTAAATGTTCTGTCATCTTTTTCTCTGCGATGTACGTTCCAGCACCAACACGCCGCTGCAAAATCGTATCATCCACAAGCCCTTGAATAGCTTGGCGAACCGTCATTCGGCTCACATGAAACATCTCCGCTAACTGCCTTTCAGCCGGAATTGCTTTGCCAACTTGCCATGTTCCATCTTCAATTTTCTGCTTAATCTCACCTTGAATTTGAATATAGATCGGAATTCCCGACGACTTATCTATCATCATTTACACCTTCTTTTTGTAGAAATGAAGTATATCATAAAACACCAAGCTATTCCATCCTTAAAATGATTTAGCTTGGTGCTCTTTATTTCTTATAACAAGGATGCTGCGGCTTTATCCACAACAATCGTCACGTCTGGGTGGTTTTGTAAGACAGAAGCTGGAACACTTACATCCACTTTGCCTTCCACCGTATCCTTAATCGCTTGTGCTTTATTTTCGCCAAACGCTAGTAAAATAATCTTTTTAGCGCCCATAATCGACTTGATTCCCATCGAATAGGCATGTGTTGGTACATCTTCTTCACGCTCAAAATAAATCTTGTTCGATTCGCGCGTTGATTCCGTTAGCAAAACTTTGTGCGTCGGTGTTTCAAACGGCGTTCCTGGTTCGTTAAAACCGATATGCGCATTTGTACCGATTCCCAACACTTGAATATCGATTGGATGATCTGCCAAAACTTGCTCATAACGCGCACATTCAGCTTCTCCATCTTCCGCCAAACCGTCTGGCAGATAGCTTTCTTTAAACGGCTTTTTCGAAAACAACGCATCATGCATATAGAAATGATAGCTGTTTGGATCTTCTGCTGAAAGTCCAACATACTCATCCAAGTTCACAGAAACCAAGTTCGATGTATCTACATCACTATTCACAAACTCTTTATATAAATCGGTTGGCGTACTTCCTGTTGCGAGACCTAACGTTTTTGCTTCGCCAGCTTTAATGGCTTTCTCGATTAGTTGAAAAGCTTCTTTTGATGCTTCTGCTTTTGACTCTTTTACAATAATATTCATGATTTATTTCCTCCTATTGTTTGCTATGTTTTTTCCCGAATGAATAGGTTGCTTGGATTTCAAGCGCATCATTCAAAAGATTAAAGTCAGCGTCTTTACCTACTTCAATACCGCCTTTTGAATCTAATTTAAATTCCTCTGCTTGGTTAACCGAGGACATCAATACCGCATCTTCAATCGAACAACCAGTGAATTTCACCATGTTACGGAAAGCATCGTCATACGTTAATACACTTCCAGCAAGCGTTCCATCTTCCAAACGCGCTTGGCGATCCTTCACAAATACTTTTTGGCCACCTAATTCATAGTCGCCATCCGGCATTCCTTTCGCACGCATCGCATCTGTAATAATGTTGATTCGCTTCGGCCCCTTCACATTGTATGCCAGTTTAATCATGTCAGGATGCACGTGAATACCATCTACAATCAATTCTGCATGAATGCTTGGTTCCAACATAACGTGCCCTACAACGCCTGGTTCGCGGTGATGTAGCGGACGACAAGCATTATACATATGTGTCGCATGGCTCGCCTTACTAGGAATCAACTCCGCACGAACTGCATTAGAATGCCCAACAGACGGAACAACACCAAGTTCGATACAAAGATCCTCAAAAGCTGGCGATGTGCTGTGTTCTGGCGCATACGTCACTAATTTAATACGTTCCCCACTTGCCTTAAACCATTTTTTGAAAAGTTCCAAGTCAGGCGCGGTAATATATTCTTCTGGCTGAGCACCTTTGAAAACTGGTGACACAAACGGACCTTCCAAATGAATCCCACCGATTAACGGCTCGTCTTTTGCTACTTCGTCAATAACCCTTAACGCGTTCTCAATATTCTCACTAGATTGCGTCATTGTCGTTGGGAAATACGTGGTAATTCCTTCGTTCAACATACCTTGCACTTGTTTTTTTAATTTCACAGGATCAGCATCCATCGCGTCGAAACCAAAGCCACCGTGCGAATGAACATCGATAAATCCTGGTACTAACTTCTGACCTTTGGCGTCAACAACTTCTTCGTCCGCCACTTCTTGATAGTTTGTCATCGGGCCAACTTCACTAACAGTCTTATCAAACCTCACAAAACCTTCCTCGATAACGGAATCGCCTGTGTATATTACTGCGTTTTTAATTACTTTTGAAGTCATTATAAAACATCCCTTCTATAACTGGTCTATACCAATTATTATACAACTTATTTAAAAAAATGCAACCTCTTTACGCTCTTTCTTTACCCCTGATTCCAATAATTATGCATCTAGCTGGTGAAAATAAGGTACAGCATTCCCTGTCTTCAAATAAAAAAGGATATAATGAAAAAGATACAGCGCTTCTCTTGTTTTGAGAAAGGCTGTATCTTTGTGTGATTATTATTTATTCTTGCTCTTTTTTATCTTCGTTTGGAATATCTTTCTTTTCAAGTTCAGGAATGAGGACTTCTTTTTCTTTCTCTGATTCTTCTTCCTTCGCTTGTTTCTTCGCGTCACGCTCCAAATCCTCTAACAATTCTTCCATCGAAGCATTGTCTTTTTTCTTGAAGTTTTGTTTCTCGCGTTCGATAATCTCATCAACCATTTGCGTGAAATCTTGTGTTTTTCCTTTGATTGCTTCTTTACCTTTTGCTGTTTTCTTCTCGAGTTCAGCCATTAGTTCGTCAAATGTTTGCGATAATTCGCTTGTCATATCTGCTTGTTTTTTAGCCGTATTAGCAAGATCACGTTGCTTTTGTGCTTCATGATAATCTGTAACACTGCCCCAGCTCATATCATGGATGACTTTATCCATTTTTTCAGCTGTTTCGGCTGCATTTTTTTCGGCTGTTTCGGCTAAGTGTTGTGTTTTTAGGTTCTTCCATTTCAAGCGCATTTCGTGCATTTTTAATTCTAGCTTGTCTAATTGTTCTGTAGCATTATCGTAGTGTCCTTGCGTTGTTGCTAACTGCTCTTTATATTGCGCTACTTCTTCTTTTGCAAAATTCGCTAGCTTAGTTTCGCCAGCTTCTTCCGCGATTCCTGCTTGATATTCGCGTTTTTCGATGTATTTTTCAATTTCTGTACACTCTTTATAGAATAAAGACTTCAGCTCGCGTTGTTTGTCAACAGCACGTTCGATATCTTTCATTTCTTTCTTCGTTTGATCCATATAATAAGAAACGGAATTGCGTTTTTTCTCTTCACGTTTTTCTTTCATTGCATCCCAGTCGTTATTCACTGCTTGTTTAAATTTATTAAAAAAGTTTGTCATTGTTTTTTCCTCCAATTGTTTAATATCTATTAGTAATCAAATGTATTCGTGTTTGTTGTCTTACGCTTATTCCTAGTTAAGAAGTAAATCAACGCAACAACAATGGCTACTGTGAGAACGCCATGCAAATTAGATAAAATAACTAATGCACCAACACCGATAAGTATGCCGTACAAAATCTTCTCGCCTGTACTATTTGCTATCATAAATTGTCTTAAAGCCCAATAACCAAGAGCCGCTCCAAGCGCCGCCATAATCGCGGGCCAAAGGAAAACAATGATTGCAATGATGAGCGCTGCGACTAATACTCCAATAATAATTCCTCTCATGATTATGTCCTCCTTGCTTTACTATACAACTATCATAAAATAGATTCCGGATTTCAGTAAGCTACTCGAGTTTGAACTTTCACTACAACTAGAGTCCTACTCCAACTATTCTATAAGTATATTCTATGTATACGATTTCTTAGTTCTTACTATATCAAATCTTGCGCTAACTTACTAGCACACCTTTAAAACTCCCATCGAAAAACACCCTTTTGATTCGTTCGATACACTTTCTATCGATTCTGATTTTTATTTTTTCTTTACAAAGGTTATACTCTGAATGGGGGTGATAAATCAATGAACTTATTGATTCTCTAGGTATCGGAGGTGATTGTTAAATTTAGTACAGTAAGGACTTTTTCAGCGTGTGTTTACAGTGGATAATAGACTAGTGGGATGAATGGAAATAGAGGTGAAGGGGAAATGAAACGAGAAATAAACAAGCATTTGACTACGATTTTGCGTCATTTAGATGATGGTGGTCTATCGCTCACGCATTTCAATAAAGCGAGTACTCAGATAGAGAGAAAAACGAACCTTAGTAAAGATATAATTCTAGTTGTCCTCTACACGTTGGAAAGTTATGGGTATGTGTTTCGAGTATATCATTTAGAAGATATAACGTATCACATTACCCCAAAAGGGAAACGGCTTCTAGAAAAAGAATAGAAATATCGAGATGAAAAAAGCCTACCGCGAGTGAAGATGCTTAGCGGTAGGCCATAAGAACATTATTTTTTTAGCGCTTGTCTTCTGTTTTCATAATCAATACTCGTCATCGCACCTTCTGAAATCATATTATTTTCTTCCAAATCAAGCTCTTCTTTTCCTTCTTCAAAGGGATCCAATGTTTTTTGATTCCATAGCACATAGGCGATAACTCCACTAATGGCACCAACAGCCGTTCCTAGTAGCACCCAATTCTTCTTATCTTTCATCTCATACCTCCCCTTCCTAATCGATGTCCTTCTTCCTTTTCCCACTCTATATGAAAATAAACCGCATCTAACAAAAGACACGGTTCACAAAAATAATATTCTTCTAGGCTAAAAATGGATCTTTTGGCTTGCGGACGAAGCTGAGAATTGCTGCAATGACAAGCAATAATCCCGGTACAAATCCGGCTACGACAAAGCCACCAATTGTGACGATAATACCTGCGATTAGGAACATAAATCCAGCAAGTACAGGCTTCTTATTTCCAGTAATACAAATCAAGCCAATAACTAGCAAGACCGTGAAAACAATCGTTGCAATTAGAGCAAGAATGGCATATGTATGCACCATATCAAGAATTTGTTTAGCACTCGGCACATCCGACGCGGAAATACCTGATTCCTCTAGACTTTGGTAATAGCTTCGCGTGAAAGATGCGACACCCTCTTTTGTACTGGCGGCACTATCGATAATAAACCCTATCGCTGTAAAACCAACTAAGGTTACTAATCCGAAAAGCATACCAATAACAGCTAGGACAACCTCTGCTGTACGTTTAATCATATTATTCTACTCCCTCATTTCTTACGTGTTTGTTTTCAGTATACTATAAATACATTCCCCTGTAAAAATAAAGATGTCATTTTCATAGGATAGAAGATGCGTTTTCCCGAAAAAACTTGTATACTTTATAAAGATGTTGTTATTTTAGAAAAGAGGATTTTGCCTATGTGGAAAAAAAGTTTATGGATGGGATTGTTATCAGCTATTTTTGTTGCGGCTTCCGTACTGTTATTACTTCAATTGAATGGGACGCATCGGGAGGTGAATCAAAGTGTGACACCGACCATTTTTATTCACGGGTATCGTGGGACTGATAGATCGCTTCACGGAATGATTCGCCGTTTTGATCAGAAATATGATTGGGCGACGGATGCTTTGACTGTTAAGGTAAGCCCAACTGGTGATATTTCTGTAAAAGGAACGTATAACGGCAAACGAGCGGATAATCCACTTATTAATATTGTTTTTGCTGATAATCGTGCAACGGTGACACAACAATCTTTATGGACGAAAAAAGTGATGCGCTATTTGAAAGATCACTATGATGTGACAAAGTTTAATGCCGCCGGACACTCGATGGGTGGCGGTGCTTGGGTTTCTTACCTCGCTTCCTATGCTAACAATCCAGATTATCCGGAGGTTGAGAAGATTGTCTTTTTAGCTGTTCCCTTTTATCCGGAAGAGTATGTGAACGGCGATCAGGAAGTCGATTTGGACAATGCGAGCGCTATTCATACCAAGTTCGCAAAACAGATGGAGCAGAAACTAAAAAGTACGACGCGAATTATGATTATTGGTGGTAATTTGGAAGACGGTTCGAATAGTGATGGTGAGGTCAAAATTGATAGTGTGATGTACGGCAAAGAGCTATTTACGAATCAATATGTGGAAGCTCACACGCTGACTGGCCCAACCGCAAAACATAGTAACATGCATGAATTACCAGTAGTGGATGAATATGTTGCTAAATTCTTATGGGGATTTAAGGAGTCGACGAAATGAAGAAAATTTTAATCACTTTTACTGTTTTAGCGGTCTTCGCTGTGGGATTTGGCTTCATCTTCGCGACACATGACGCGACGGAAAAGCAGCCCCAGACCACAAATACTGTCACGAAGAAAGCTCCAACAAAAGACGCGGCAGTAAAAGTTAAAAGTATTGATACACCAACTCTATTCTTACACGGCTATTCTGGAACAAAGAATTCGATGGGTCACATGATGGACCGGCTTGCTAGAAATGGTGACGCTAATCGCTCACTGGTTCTATCAGTTACACCAGAAGGCAATGTAAAAGCAACCGGTGATTGGGACAAATTTGCGACAAAACCGCTGATTCAAATCCTTTTTGAGGACAATAAGAGTTCTTTGACCAATCAAACAATCTGGTTGCAAAATGTGATGCGCACACTCAAAAACGAGTATCATATTCCTACTGTGAACGTTGTCGGTCATTCGATGGGCGGCGTTGACTGGGCGAGTTATTTGGAAGAAGCTAGCGATAAAGCCGATTTCCCGACCGTTACGAAGCTGGTTGCTATCGGCGCTCCTTTTAACGGACTAGTCATTGGTGAGGATGGTAAAACGGCTTATGATTTAACGGAGAATGGCCCCGCGACAAAAACAGAGCGATATCAAAATTTTATAACGAACAAAAAAGCACTACCTGTAGCGCTGGCGGTTTTGAATATTGCTGGTGATGTGCAGGATGGTACGAAAAGTGATACGAGTGTTTCCTTAGCAAGCGCGCTATCTGGTAAATTTATTTTTGATCAGGTCGCTAGTTATAAGGAACTTGTATTCACAGGAAGTAAAGCACAGCATAGTAAACTTCACGAAAATAAAGATGTTGATACAGCCGTAAAACAATTTCTCTGGCCATAACAAAAAGGCGCTGCGTCCGATGATACTGGATGCGGCGCCTTTTATTATTTCGTTTTCTTCTTTTTGAAGCCCCAGAAACTGCGGCTTTTTATTTCGGCTTCATTTCCGCGTACGCCTAATACATCGAATAGGAATACGACAACTGGAATACCCACAATCAAGCCCCATACGCCGAAGAAATGCTCGGAGAAAATCAGGATGATGAAGGTATAGAAAACTGGCAAATCGGTTTTTGATGACATTAGCTTTGGATTGAGAATATAGGTTTCAATCGAATGCACAATGACAATCGTGATTAAAATAACTATGACATCCGTAATGCCACCTACGGAATAGGCGATTATCGAAAGCGGGATACACGAAATGATAACACCGGCAACTGGGATGAGCCCAAGCAAAAACACCATGATCGATAAGGTTAACACTTGTGGGAAGCCCATCGCGATTAAAGCAATCGTTGTCAGCACGGTATTCACAATCGCAATTAAAAATTGTGCCTCTAAGACAACGCCAAATGTGCCTACAAATTTCTTACCAAAATAGGCAACTTCGCGGAAAACAGCCCCCATTTTGCTCGTTAGGAATTTACTTGAAAAGCTAACAACACGCTCTTGTTCCAAGGAGAAAAACAGGCTCAATATAAGGGACATAAAGAAGGCAACACCAATACTACCAATCCCACTTAGCGATCCAATAATGAATTTCAAACCAGAATTAATATAGGCTTTGACATTGGAATCATTGAATAAATTCATCACATATTTGATAAAATCGTTATTTCCAGGGTTATTATAGAATTTCATGACACCGTTGAACGTGGAAACAATCTGTTGGATAATAATTGGCAAGTAATGCGTAAATGCGATATATAAGAATATCACAATCAATATGTACAAGACAATAACGATTAATTTCCGTGGCACCTTCACCCATCTTAAAATCACTTTTTCCAATCGTGTAATTAAAAAAGTGAAGATGAAAGTTAATAAAATCAGATCAATCATGCTTCTCACTAAATATAAAACAAAAATGAGGAGCGCAAAAATAAGAACTCGTTGTAATGCTGTGTTTCCTTTAAATTTCTCCCATAGTTCTTCCATAGAACACACTCCTATCGTTTCCTTATCATATTCTAGCACATTTTTGCGGATCATGAAAAATTTAGTTATTTTTTCTACTAAAAATCTGCAAAAATTGACTTTCAAGGCTTTACATTTGATCGAAAAAGTTGTAATATATCCTATGAACCAATCATCCTACCTTTAAAAGGAGTGTCGCAATAATGCTACATAAACTACAAAAGAAATCATTAGTTGAACAGGTTTCTAGCCAGATTCAAGAGATGATTAAGGACGGCGTTTGGCGAATTGGGGATCGTTTGCCAAATGAATCAGATTTGATGGAGCAGTTTGGCGTCAGTCGGAATACGCTACGAGAAGCCATTCGAGCTTTGGTGCACGTCGGGCTACTCGAAGTCAAACAAGGCGACGGCACATTTGTGCTTGCAACAAGTGAACTAAGTGCCGTACTTCAAAAAAGAATTCAAAGCGCCGCGGTGCTGGAAATTTTAGAGGTAAGGCATGCGCTTGATCGCGAGGCTGTGTCGCTTGCTTGTTTGCGACGAACGGAAGACGATTTAGCACAAATGGTGACATATCGCGATCAGTGTTTACAATTTACGATGGAAAACAATTTGGAGAAGTTTGTGGAGGCGGATTGGCAGTTGCATCAAGCTATTGCTGCGGCTTCTTATAACCCCCTTTTGATTGATATGTACGCCCATTTGTTCGAGGAAATTCAAATGTCAATCACGAGTACGACGGAAATGAATGATGCGAATGGGGCTGGTCATAATGATCTTATTCTAGCCATTCAAAATCAGGATGCGGCCTCGGCTGTGCATTGTGTTGATATGTATATTTCGCATTTTAAACAAATTGTGCTACCAAAGAAAGGAAAGTGAAACAATGGACGAAGAAAGACGGAAAAGGCGGAGTCGTATTTTATTAATAGTTGGTATTTTGCTGGTAGCCGCGAACTTACGGGCTCCTATTACGGCGCTCAGTCCGCTTCTTAGTTATGTTCGTGTGGATTTACCACTTTCTAACACGATGACTGGATTTTTGACGACGTTACCACTGCTTGCCTTTGCGGGCTTATCCCCTTTTGTGTCCAAATTAGCGCGCAGATGGGGCATGGAGTTTATTGTCTTTTTTGCAGCATGCTTGATGGTAGTCGGAAGTTTGATTCGGCCATTTGGCGGGATTCCGTTACTTTTATTTGGAACGTTTCTCATCGGACTAGCTATCGCGGTTGGAAATGTATTGTTACCTAGTCTCATCAAAAAGGAGTTCCCTTTTAAAATGGGATTAATGACAGGGATGTATTCGATTTCCATGAACGTGTGTGCGATGTTAGCATCTGGAATTAGCGTGCCAATCGCGGTGAATTCAGGCTTTGGTTGGCGAGGCGCTCTCGTAGTGTGGTCTGGCTTTGCGATTATCGCGCTTCTGATGTGGTTGCCGCAATTGAAGTATAATCAGAAAAGCCTGCCCCTATCTGTAGCGCAAAAACCGAGACAGAGCATTTGGAGTTCTCCTCTTGCTTGGAAAATCACGCTCTTTATGGGGATGCAATCGACTTTATTTTATGTAATGGTCGCCTGGTTGCCGTCGATACTCATTAGTCAAGGAATGGCGAGTACGCAGGCTGGTTTCATGTTATCTTTATTCCAACTCGGGATTATTCCATTTACATTCATCGTACCAATTATCGCCAGCAACATGAAATCGCAACGTCCGATTGTTATTATGATGACGGTTTTGCTACTTGCTGGAACCACAGGGCTTATTTTTGGCGCGGGAGACGCGTGGATTGTTGGGCCGTCGGTATTTATGATGGGCGTGGCCTCTGGAACGGCTTTTAGTGTGTGTATGATGTTCTTTAGTTTGCGGACATCCACGGCAACGGAAGCGGCTGATTTGTCTGGAATGGCACAATCGATTGGGTATTTATTAGCCGCGGCTGGCCCAACACTGTTTGGTGCGCTTCATGATATGACGGATAGCTATACGGTACCACTTACAATTATCGTGGTTGCTGCCTTGTTATTATTTATTACTGGAATGGATGCAGGACGCGATAAAAAGGTTTTTGGGAAATAAGAAAAGGCAATTTCAGCTTGAAAACTGAAATTGCCTTTTCTTATTTTTCTATATATGTCCATTTAAAGCTGTATGGTGCGCCGAAAAGATGTTTGACTACGCCTTTTACGTATGGTTTTTCAAGGACTGCTGTGGCGTTTTGATAAAGTGGTGCAATTGCTGCATCGTCATCTAGCAAGACTTTTTCGGTTTGGAGCATGGCTTGCCAACGTGCTTCTGGATCTGTTGCCAGAGTTGTGGAAATATCGGTTGTCAGTTTGTCATAAGCCGGGCTTGAGTAGCTCATATTGTTGTAATTATTATCTGTCTGCCAGCTTGCGATGTAGGTCATTGGGTCTTTGTATGCTGGTGCCCAACGTGATAATTGGACGGTATAATCTTGCGCCTTATCAAGTGCTAGCCTGTTTTTATAAGGAACGGTTTTTAGGTTGATTTTAAGTCCGTCAAGATTTGTTTCTAGCTCACTTTGAATGAACTCCAGCGTTTTCTTCGCGAATTCTTGGTCGTCGCCTACTAGTTCAAGCGTGATTTCGCTTTTACCGAGTTGTTGCTTCGCCTTCGCAAAATGTGCTTTGGCTTCTGCGACGTTGTATGTGAGGTGATTGCCGCTATCTTCGCGGAAGTCTTTACCCGTTTTTGGATTTTCGGCAAAACCGTTTGGAATCTCACCGTCGATTGGTGTCGCGCCATTTGCAATAACTGTGTCAGCAAGTGCTTCTTTATTAATCGCTTTAGCAATGGCTTTTCGCAGTTCTACGTTAGCAACATCCGTTTGTTTTTGATTAAATTTCAGCCAGTATACATAGGAATCGGGTTCTGCGACGAACTCTTTATTATCTTTATATTGGCTCGCGTAATCGCCAGTTAAAGGTGCGCGATCGACTTTTCCAGTGTTGTAGAGATTGACGGCTGAGCCTGGTTCTTTAGCAACCTGGACATCGATGCGGTCTAGTTTGACGTTTTTCTTATCCCAATAATTATCGTTTTTGATGAAGCTCCAGCTCTTGCTTGTGCCGGACCAATCTGACATGGTAAAAGGACCGTTGTAAAGTAAATGATCGGAATCTTTAGCGAAATCTTTGCCCTCTTTGGTCACGTAAGCCTCTTTTTGTGGATAAAATGGACCAAATGTGAGGAGTGAATTGAAATATGGAACGGCTTGTGTTAGCTTGATTTCGATCGTTTTGTCATCCAGTGCTTTCACGCCGAGTTCTTTTGGATCTTTTTTGCCGTCGATAATATCACTCGCGTTAGCGACAACATCTCGGTACAAGAAGGAATACTGTGCACCTGATTTTGGATTGACGACTTTGCGCCAAGCATAGATGAAATCGTTGGCTGTAAGGTCTGATCCGTCTGACCACTTGGCTGTGTCGCGGATTTTGATGGTGTAGGTTTTCTGATCATCACTTATTTGAGGCATTGCTTCGGCGGCGGCTGGGATGATTTGGTCGTTTTTATCAAGCGTATACAGCCCTTCAAAAACTTGGTTCATCGCTGTGAAACTGACGCCATCTGTTGCAAGTGATGTGTCCATAAGTGGAATTTCTGTGGATTCAATGACGCGCAGAACTTGCTTATCTGAGGCGTCGCTCGCCGTGTCTTTTCCTCCTCCACATGCTGCTAATACGAGCATGCTAGCTACTAGAATCAAGCTGATAATATACCTTTTTTTCATATGTATAACTCCCCTTTTTTGTGTGGCTATTTCTATCATACGCTATTTTGGTGTGAAAATAAATACCTTTTTCTAAATTAATAGAATTATTTTATAATGTTTACTACGTTAAAGGAGATAAGCGCTTGACCTATCTCCTTTTTCGGTAGATTAAACTTGTTTTGTATCTTCGTATTCTTGCTTTATATCAGCTAGTAGTGTTTCGTTCGTGTAAAGTTCTAGAGCGGTTAGTGCGAGGAGTTTGGCGCCTTTGATTAAGGCTTTGTCTCCTGCTGCGGATCTTGCGGCTTCACGGAATTCTACGGTATGCCCAACGAGGTCACTCGAGCCAATTTTGATATAAGGATGGATTGTCGGGATAACTTGGCTAATATTCCCTGCATCTGTCGAGCCAATGCCGCGGCTATCGGTAATAAGCGGCTCATCTAGTTGCTCAGCGATACGCGCGAATAGGCGATTAAACTGTTTGTTAATCAGGAAATCATCGACGCCATTTTGGATATTTGTCACTTTAAAAGTCGTACCTGTTTGAATCGCGGCACCTTCTGCGACTTGGATGACGCGCTTCGTAATATCATCGAGACGGCGACGTTTATCGGCACGCGTGAAGAAACGGGCACGGGCGTAATCTGGAACGATATTTGGTGCTTGACCACCGTCTAAAATGATACCGTGAATACGCACATCGGAAGTCACGTGTTGGCGCAAGGCATTGACACCGTTATAAAACTGGATGAGCCCGTCTAGTGCGTTGATACCGTCTTCTGGGTTGGCCGCTGAATGGGCTGGTTTCCCGAAAAACTCGAATTCTAGAACGTCTACAGCGAGAGATGGTGTTGTTAGCGCGGAATCGCTCGATGGATGAATCATTAACGCAGCATCGATGTCTTTTAGAAGGTTATGCTTCACGAAACTCCCTTTCGCGCTACCATTTGGTCCACCTTCTTCTGCCGGTGTTCCGAGTACGACGACTTCACCGCCAGTTTCCTCGATGACTTCCGCGAGCGCAATGGCTGCAGCAACACTTGTTGTCCCAATGATATTGTGTCCGCAGGCGTGTCCTAGCCCTGGTAAAGCATCATATTCCGCTAAAAAGGCAACCGTCGCGCCTGACTTCTCTGCTTTTTTACGAGCGAGGAAAGCCGTTTTGTGACCAGCTACGTCTGATTCCACTGTGAAACCAGCTTTTTCAAGGACCGTCGCCAATTTTTCACTTGCGTAGAATTCTTCGTTGCCGATTTCAGGATGATCATGAATGTCATGACTCACTTCAATGTAAAAATCTTGATGCGCCTCAATGTTTGTTTTAATGGCCTCAGACCATGTCAGTTTTGCTTGTACCATGTGCAACGCCTCCGTATTTCGAATTTATTTTTTAGACCACGTTTCTTTATACGTTTCTAGCTCATCAAGCGGAACAAATGCCGGAATCGAGCTACCTTTATATGTTGTATCGATAAATTTCTTCATTTCATCCGAGTGGTAAATTTCTACGATTTTTTTCAAAGCTTCGCGATCCGTGTCCCCTTTTCGAACGGCAATAATGTTAATGTAAGGTTTCGCCGTATCCGACTCTAGGAAAATCGAATCTTTTAGTGGGTCAAGTTTCGCGTCAACTGCTACGCCGTTATTGATAGCTGCTGCGTCCACATCGTCCAATGCACGCGGGATTTGGCCGGCCACCATCGGTTTGATATCCAATTTTTTCGGATTTTCTTTAATCGCTTCCGGTGAGCCATTACCATCGAAATCATCAACAAGCTTGATAAGCCCAGCCTCTTGTAACAAAAGCAACGCGCGGCCATAGTTCGTAGCATCATCAGGAACAGCGATTGTAGCACCATTTTTAATATCCTTAATATCTTTGACCTTGTTCGAATACACGCCCATTGGAGCAATAACTGTCGAAGCAAGCGGCTCAAGATCTAGCTTATTTTCTTTAATAAAAGAATCGAAGTAAGCAATCGTTTGAAATGCATTTGCATCTAAGTCGCCATCAGCAAGTGCGCGGTTAGGCAACACATAGTCGCTAAATTCTTTCAATTCAATATTAATGCCATCCTTCTCAGCAATCCGCTTAATTTCAGGCCAAGTGCGATCCCCAGCACTAACGCCAATCACCAAATTCTTCTCATCCCCACTTGCCTTCTCGTCCCCACCACCACAAGCCGTAACAACAACTGCCAACAAAGCTAAAGTCAAAACCAATACCAATTTTTTCATCTAAAAAAACTCCCTTATTATTTTTTATTGTTAAAATCGTGCTTCCAGTCTTTCATGATTGAGCCTCCTCACGAAGGCGGCGCCGGCATCTAGCGACGGCGGATTTTGCGAGAAATGAAATTCCCCAGTGACTGTACACTTTGAACGATAACGACCAAAATAATGACTGTAACGAGCATTGTAATATTATCATACCGCTGATAGCCGTAGGTAATCGCCAAGTTTCCGATCCCACCAGCACCAACAACTCCTGCCATCGCGGTCGCACCAACTAATCCAATCGTCGCAGTAGTCAACGTCAGAATCAGTGAGCTAAGTCCTTCTGGCAACATGAACCGCCAAATAATTTGCCAAGCGTTCGCGCCCATTGCTTGGGCTGCTTCGATAATGCCCTGATCCACCTCTAAAAGTGAGTTTTCAACAAGTCTTGCGATGTAGGGTCCTGCGTAGAAAACAAGCGGGACAATTGCGGCCTTGACGCCGATACTCGAATCGACGATAAAACGCGTCACAGGAATCAAAGCTACGAGCAAAATAATGAATGGTACGGAACGCAAAATGTTGATAATCGGGTTCAAAATGTTGAAGATCACTGTATTTTGCAAAATATGACCTTTTCGTGTGACAACAAGTAGAACGCCAAGTGGAATTCCTATGAGGCAGGCAAACAAGAGCGACCAAGTCACCATATAAAGTGTTTCGGTAAAAGCTGTCAGTAGCTGTTCAGATGTTACTTCCATGTGTTCCCACCTCCTCTAGTTTGACGTTCTGTGTCATTGCGTATGCATAGGCTTTCGCAATTTCTTCTGGCTCGCCTGTGACTTCTACGATCATGTAGCCAAATGCAATCGCCTGAATTTCAGAAATATTCCCACTTAAAACGCTGACATTGACGTCAAATTGTTTGGCAATATTGGAAAGTAGCGGATTCCCAGAGGATTCTCCAACAAATGTGAATTTCCAAACGGTGGCGTCATGATTTTGAATCAGCTTCAACGCACTGGCTGGAATATCATCATTGATAACGGTCTTCACAAAGTTTTTTGCAGTTTGGCTTTGCGGATTTGAGAAGATATCGAATACTTTGCCTTCTTCAATAACTTTACCGCCTTCCATCACCGCTACTCGATTACAGATTTCGCGAATCACGGACATTTCATGGGTGATAAGCAGGATCGTAATATTGTACTCCTTATTGATTTTTTGCAGTAGTTCGAGAATCGCGCCTGTCGTTTCTGGATCTAGTGCGCTCGTTGCTTCATCGCATAGTAGCACGTCTGGGTTGGTTGCCAACGCCCGTGCAATGCCGATACGCTGCTTTTGACCGCCTGATAACTGGTCGGGATAATTCTTTGCTTTATCTGCTAATCCAACAAAATCAAGCAATTCTAGCACTCGTTTTTCGCGTTCTTTTCGATTTGTATGTATTAAAGCTAGTGGTATCGCGATGTTATCGAAGACCGTTTTGGAATTCAATAAGTTAAAATGTTGAAAAATCATCCCAATCTTTTTACGTTCTGCGCGGAGTTCGCTTTGTTTTAGTGTTGTTAAGTCGGTTCCTGCCACAGCCACTGAGCCTTTTGTTGGCCGTTCAAGCAAGTTTACCGTGCGAATCAAGGTGCTCTTCCCAGCACCACTGAAGCCTACGACACCGAATATATCGCCTTTTTCGATGGTTAGACTGACGCCGTCTAAAGCGGTAATTTCTTTGCCTCCACTTTTGAATGTTTTTGTTACATTTTTGAATTCAATCATTCTCTTCACTCCCTTAGTTGCCTTACCCGCAAAAAAATCTCCCCTTAAGTTAATAAGAGGAGATTCTAGTCCAAACATCTATGTACCGAATAATTATACAGTCATATGAATGCAGTCTTTGTCGTCTCACCTTATCTACCAAGCAAATAGAATGCTTGTTGGAATTGGCACAGTATCAATAAATGATCTGTTGCCGAGGTTTCGTAGGGCCAAATCCCTCCACCTCTCTGGATAAAATGTGTAAGTCGTTATTTATTTTTTATAACTATATCGTGTATTTCGGATACTGTCAACCACTTTTGGAAAAGTTCTTTGTTTATTGTCCGTTTTTTCTGCGTAATTGTTCGAGTTTCGATGCGATTCGTGCTTTATTTTCGGCTGTAGTTTGGGCGTCTAGCGTGATTCTTGTACCATCAATACGAACAGAACTACCTTCACGAATATTTTTTGGTAATTTGGTTTGTGGAACTGTCCATATTTGCTGGTCTGGCTCAAGTAGAAAAACGGCTTTTCCATCCTCGATACGGTCTAAAATCGCTTTTTTGCTCATGATTCACCTACTTTACGGTTGCTTTGCCTTGTTCTTTGATTTGTCGAACAATGCCATCGCCTATTCCGTTTATTTTTTTCAAGTCATCAATGGTTCGGTATGGCCGTTCTGAGATGATTTTATCTGCTAAAACGGGGCCAATGCTTGGTAGATATTGCAATTCTTCTGCTGTTGCCTTGTTGATATTGATTGCATCCGGCATTGGGACTGCGGCACCAGGTTCTTCGGCGGTTTGCTTGCCACTAGTACTTCCGGGCTCTGGTGTCCCTGATTTTTCTGTTGCTACGTGGATTTGTTTACCGTCCGTTTCTATCGTCACCGTTCCTTCAACATCCGTTCCGTATGTTGTAATATCGCGGTCTTTCAACCACTGGATAACTTCGCGATGTGGGTGCCCGTATGAATTCCCTTTTTCAGCGGAATAAACAGCAACTTCTGGCTTAACCGCATCTAAAAAGTACGGCTGGTTCGATGTCGATGAACCGTGATGGCCCAAATCAAGAATCTGCGCGTTCAAATCAAGTCCGCTGTCCACCATCTCTCGCTCGCGCGATTTCTCCGCATCTCCTGTAAAAATAGCCGCGATATCTTTGTATGTTAAACGAATCGCGATAGAATCATTATTCGCGTTATCCGACAGTTTATCTGGGCTCAAAACTTGAATCCCGAATGGTCCAAATGTCGCCTTCTCACCACGTCTCGGTTCTTTATATTTAGCGTCTGATGCCAATGCAGCATCGATGACACGTTCATAAATCGAACTGTTAAACACGAGGCCGTCCATCCAAATTTCTTTCGGTTTATATTGTTTGATGACTTTATCCGCATTCCCAATATGGTCCGAGTGCGGGTGCGTCAATAGCAGCAAATCAATTTTTTCGATATTCGCTTTTTCGAGGTATGTCAAAATTCGATTATCGTCGTGGCGCCCGGTATCAATCAAAATCGTGGTGCCATCGTCAGCTTGAATAAGCGTGCTATCCCCTTGACCGACGTCGAAAAAAGTGAATTTCGCGCCTTTCAGTGTATTTTCGGTAACGCTTGATGTTTGTGTGTTGTTCGAGCATCCAGCGATAAATAAGACTAACATAAGTCCAAGAATGCTCCATTTTGCTAATTTCTTCAAGTCCTCAACTCCCTAATTCTCTACACTTTAGAATAGCAGAATCGGCACGGAGAGTAAATAGCTTCCTCCAAAGTTGGGAGATTTACGCCAAATAAAACGAGCCCTATAAGGACTCGCCAAAATCTTGAAAAACCGCTTCACATGATTTCTCACCAAGCCTCAGCGGGTCGATGAAACTAAGCGTTTGTCGACCCGCTGAGAGATTTATTTTACTTTCTCGAAGAACTTAAATGTCACTTCTTCGCTTTTTGGGTTGTAGTCAATAATCCAGTCATGATCTTTAAAGTACCAGTAATCATGATCTTCTACGTAGAATAAAATATCGCCGATTTTGTGTTGCAATGCCATTTCTGTGGGCTTTTCAGATACTAACCCGATTGAAAAACCAGGGTGTAGGGAACTGTTAGAGCCACCATATTTTGCGAATAGTCTAATGCCATTACCGCCAGCCGTGTTAAACTCATTTCTAAACCAGTGTTGCGCTTGATCGCTTACTTCGATTTGCATTGTCATCACTCCTCTTCCCTATTTCGATTACTGCAAGGATAGCAGATATCTACTCATTTCGCATGTATTTTGCTTACAGTTGATAATTGTATGTACCACTTTTTTTGAAAAGTTAAACTTCTTTTTTGATAAAAGCTTAAAATATAATTTAATACCACAGATATGATTGATAGCTAAACACGACAAAAAATCGCCAAACCGATTATGCCAGGTAAGACGAAAATTTTGCTTTAAACAAATCGAGCGAAAGCGTTTGTATTCAGGGAGTTTGGTGGAACAAAGATGTATCACATCCTTATTCTAAATTTCCAGAAGGAACGCCTATTCGCGATGCTCCTAGGCATAACTAATTTCGAACAGCCAGGAACGATTACATGCTCGCTTCGCTCTCATGCATATTAGGGCTGTAACTCATTTCATTTCGAACAGCCCCAACAATGCAAGCGCTTATCGCCGATTTATCTGGGATATGATCTATTTCTCCAGAGGTCCTTTTCCTAGGAAGGCTTTGAACATCCAAATATGTTTGTCAATCGATGCTTTGAAGCCGATAAGCATGTCTTGTGTTACGTCATCGCCTTCTTTTCCTGTTAGTTCAATGCCTTGTTGATATTCGTCGCGTAATAATTCTAACGTGCCAACAAGATCTGCCATGAACTGCTCGATTGTTTTTGGTTTTGTGTAAGGTGCTTCTTCTACGCTTGCGTTTTCTGAGAACTCTTTCAATGTTGAAAATGGTGCGCCACCAATTGCTAGTAAGCGTTCTGCCACTTCATCCATTTGTTCGCCGAATTCGCTGTAAAGATCGTCCATTTTTTCATGTAATGTGAAGAAGTTATGGCCACGCATGAACCAATGGATTTGGTGAATTTTCACCGTAAATACGTTTAAGTTCGCCACCTGATGGTTTAAAAATTCTTTTGTGTCTACTGAATTGATTGTTTTCATTTATAATTCTCCTCCTTATTTATAATAACTATTATCTAATAATAATTATAAACTAGTTTTTACGATTTGTCCAATCGTGTTTTCTCTCACAATCTTTTTTACCATAAAGCGTTGGGATGAAACATGGTTGACATCTTCTTATTTTGTAACTACAATGGTTACAAAGGAGTTGGTTTGGATGAAAATCAGTAGTCGTTTTACTGTTGCTACTCATATTTTATCATTAATTGCTACTCAAGAGCCACCATTAACCTCTGAGAAAATTGCTGGGAGCGTGAATACGAACCCTGTTGTGATTCGGCGTATTAGTGGTCAGTTGAAAAAGGCTGGACTGATTACGGTCAAGGCTGGGACTGGCGGCGCGACACTTTTGAAGCCGCTGGATCAAATAACGCTTTTGGAAGTTTATAAAGCCGTGGATAGTGTCGAGGATGGCGAATTGTTTCAATTTCATGAGAATCCTAATCCGAATTGTGAGGTCGGGGCGCATATTCAAGGTGCAATGGAGCAAACATTACGTGACGCACAAACTGCGATGGAACAAGTATTGGCAGATAAAACTATGGCGGACGTTGTGGATTCGATTCGCTCGGAATTAGTATAAAATAGAGATAGAATCATTTTTGATGTTATGGCGCGTCAAAAATGATTCTTTTTGGTATACTGGGTGTAGAAAGAGGTGAACCGGATGGCTATTTGGTTGCGTGGGGCGAACCCTGCTTTGGATGGCGAAATCAAGGAGTGGGAACAGACGCATCGGCTTTCTTTGCCGGAAGTTTATAAAGATATGTTGCGTGTTCATAATGGCGGACTGCTTGCGAAAAATCATTTTCCGGTTACAGAGCCGACTTCATATGGGCTCGCGGATGCAGAAATTTATTCGATGGCGGGTCTTGATGGGCTGCTACTTCATATTTTGGAGGAGCAAGATGTGGATTTACCAGGGGAACAGGTGTATTTTCATCAAGACGGGCATCGCTATATTGGGCTCGATTATCAGACGGCGGAACCTCGTGTGATTTATGTAGATTTTGAAACACTGCAAACACTTGTTGTCGCGGAAAGTTTTGCGGATTTCGTCGATGCGCTGTACTTCTCTCCTTTTGATGTGGCGTTTACACCCAATTATCCGCTTGAAAAATTGGAGCAGATGTTGGCGATGGCGAATGTGCAGAAGACGCTGGAGATTTTGCAGCTGCTTGAGGACCGCGCGGAAAAGGATTGGTATTTGATGCAGATTGATGGCTTGCTTCATTCGGATGAGGCGCCTTATCGACAAGTTGGCGTGACTTTGCTTGAAAATCAGATTTATTATTTCCGGCGAAAATTGGATGCAAAACGAGTGGACGAGATGTTGTCTTGGCTGGAATCACAGCATTTTTGGCCGGAAAAAGTTGCGGAGTTAAGAAAGGAATGGGAGGATTAAGATGGTAGTTCGTGTATTATTTGTATGTTTGGGGAATATATGTCGGTCTCCGATGGCGGAGGGAATGTTTCGCGCTAAGGTGGATGCGGCCGGGTTAACGGAGCAGATTCGGGTTGATTCTGCAGCGACAGGAAATTGGAATTTAGGGAATCCGCCACATCGCGGGACGCAGCAGGTTTTAACGCGGCACGGCATTGATTATTCACAAATGCGCGCGCGTCTGATTGGTCAGGATGATTTTTCTGATTTCGATTATGTGATTGGGATGGACGGGTCGAATATGACGGATTTAGAGGCGTTGAAACCTCTGGATAGTGATGTTATCCTGAAAAAACTGATGGATTTCGCGCCTGATGAAAAAGTGACAGAAGTTCCTGATCCTTATTATACGGGGAATTTCGAGGAAACAGAACGGCTTGTGAGTGCAGGGTGTGAGGGACTTTTGCAGGCTATTCGGGAAAAATTCGATATATAAGAAAACGACGATTCAGCGCGAATCGTCGTTTTTCTTATTTTTTACCTAAGTTCTTACTCGCTAAGAAATCTTTAATGTCCTGCCTTGTCGTGTGGCGCAAACCGCGTTCGATTTGATCGGTCCAGCCTTCTACGCGCTTACCGCCAGTTCGTGCCGCATAGTAGTCGCGAATCGTAGCGTCATAGCCTTCGAAGTCTTTCATGTTTTTCGGTTGATACTGATTTTCATGGTAGACCAGTTTGCTAGCAAGTCTTGGTTTCGGTTCGGAATTCGTAGTCGGGTGGCCGATTGTCAGGCCGAATAGTGGTGTGGCGTAGTCCGGAATATGTAGTAATTCAGAAACTTTTGCAAGATTGTTCCGGATTCCGCCGATGTAGCAAATGCCAAGACCCATTGATTCTGCTGCAATCGCCATGTTTTGAGCGGCAAGCGTTGCATCCACCGTCGCCACAAGAAAGCGTTCCATCGTTGACAGCGATT
The DNA here is from genome assembly GCF_013820765.1 of Paenilisteria rustica. Classification (GTDB taxonomy): domain Bacteria; phylum Bacillota; class Bacilli; order Lactobacillales; family Listeriaceae; genus Listeria_A; species Listeria_A rustica. The sequence continues at coordinate 146,494 of NZ_JABJVM010000001.1, read as the reverse complement.
CTGTATCTGCCCCGCGCGCCTTGCCAATTTCATGATGGCGTGACAAATCGGCGACGAAAACGAAGAATTGACCTGTCTTCACGACATAATCCTGATTTCCAGCAACCGCAGAAAGCTCCTGACGCAGTTTTAAATCGGAAACACCGATAATCGAGTATGCTTGTACAAAACTCGACGTAGAAGCGGCCTGTGCACTTTTGACAAGCAGAGCAATCTCATTTTCTGTCAGCGCCTGATCTGTGAAATCGCGTACCGAATAATGACTTAAAATCCCTTCAATCGTTTCGTTCATTGGACTCATCCCCTAGTCTTTAAAAATTTTACGATCATAGTGCGGCATTTGATCAAGCGCACCAAACTGCTGTTGACGCAAGCATTCATAAATCAAAATAGCCGCTGTATTCGATAAGTTGAGCGACCGAATATGGTCTGTCATCGGAATCCGCAAACACGTATCCTCATGCACCGCGAGAACCTCATCCGGCAATCCCGTCGTTTCCTTCCCAAAAATAAAGAAATAATCCTTATCCGTGTCTTGATAATCCACCTCACTGTATAAATGACGTCCAAATTTCGTAATAAAATAAAATTCGCCGCCTGCATTCACTTCGAAAAATTCCTCTATCGAATCGTAATATTTCAACTTCACATGATCCCAATAATCAAGTCCAGCCCGCTTCAACATCTTGTCATCCGTCGAAAACCCAAGCGGTCGAATCAGATGTAAATACGTATCCGTCCCTGCACATGTCCTCGAGATATTCCCCGTATTCGCCGGAATTTCCGGTTGATAAAGTACTATATGATTTGCCAAATTCTTCACCTTACTCCTATTAAATTCTTTGCCCGCGTAATTTCTGCAGTTACTTCTGCATCGACATCGTGCGCCTGAATCAGTGCTTGTTCCGCGTCTGCCCCACCAATTTTGCCGAGTGCCCAAGCTGCCGTCCCGCGAATCACTGGTCGCGGATCTTCCGTCATACACCGAATTAGCTCCGGCACCGCCGTCTTATCCTTATATCGCGCCAACACAATAATTGCGTTACGCTGAATCGGCTTTTTCCCACGCCATGAGCCCGCCATTGGACCAAATTTCTCCTTGAATTCTTTATTCGAAATCGACAACAACGGCTTCAATTCAGGTTTCACCAATTCAGGATCCGGCTCCATCGCCTCATGAAAATGGAAATCATGCCCGCGGTTGTACGGACACACCACTTGGCACGTATCGCAACCATATAATCGATTATGCAACACATCGCGATATTTTTCATCCAAAAAGCCTTTCGTCTGGCTCAAATAACTCAGACAAATTTTCGGATTCATCTTTCCTTCCCCGAGCAGACTCCCCGTAGGACAGGCTTCGACGCACTTATTACAATCGCCACACAAATCCCCCATCGGCTTATCCGGCGCCAAAGGCAAATTCGTCAACATCTCACCTAAATATACAAACGAGCCAAACTCTGGCGTTATCAAAAGCGTATTCTTGCCGCGCGACCCAAGCCCAGCCCGTTCCGCGACCGCGACATCTGACAATTCACCCGTATCCACCATCGATTTAAACTGCGCATCCGGAACACGTTCGGCAATAAATGCCTCCAGTAATGTCAATTTTTCACGAAGCACCGTATGGTAATCCGTCCCCCACGAAGCCCGAGAAAAAACACCACGACGCGATTCCTTCCTACTCACCGGCTCGTTCCTCATTTTCGAAGGATACGCCAGCGCAATCGCAATAATCGACCGCGGCTCCTTGAATATCAAATCAGGATACACACGCTCATCAATATTTGGATGTTCAAAACCAGTCAAAACATCCTCTTTCGCGGCAACCTCCAGCCTTGTTTTCAATTCTAAAAAAGGATCAGCCGAAGCAAATCCTATTTTTTGAATACCTATTTCATCTGCGTACTCAATGATGTCTTGTTTTAATACGTCCATATCTATATTTTGCAAGGTTCGCACCTCAGTTCTTAGTCTCTTGTCTTTATCTTTTGTCTTTATCTTCTTTTATCTTTTGGGTAAAACGTAGATACGGCTTTACACAAATCGAGCGAAAGCGTTTGAAATGGAAAGGTTAGCGTTAAGTCACGAACAAAAAAACAAGGTACTGCGTCAAATTCAGCGCCTCAAGATCTAGCTTCAACGGCCAACTCCTCGAAAACTTCACGCCCTCCACAAAAATCAAAAGAGGATTTTTACTGCGGCCGCTCCAGTTTTTTTCAGAGCTGAACGGGCCGTTTCAGCTTTTCGGTCAAAATAAAACGCAATGCTTCGCTTATAAAGGTCGAAACACTGCGTTGATAACATATTTAAGAGCGGGTGATGAGAATCGAACTCACGACAACAGCTTGGAAGGCTGTAGTTTTACCACTAAACTACACCCGCATAGTTTAGAACAAGTTGTTCTAGCAACATTTAATATATTATCACTACTCCGCGTGTTTGGCAAGGGGTTTTTGAAAACTTTTTTCAAATTCTTTTCGAAAAGCTAAACGGAGATAAAATGCATCTATTATTAGGTTGCTTCTTCCCTTCTAAAATAAACATTTAAAACTATGTTCCCATTCTGTTCATTCTTTTTTCACATTTGCCAGATACACTGGGATTATCAGTAAATGAAGGAAGTGATGGAAATGGTGAAACAACGACGGATTGATTGGTTTTTAATTGGTATTGCAGTGCTTGCTGCGTTTCTAAATTTTTGGGGTGTATGGAATGACGATACGGTAAACCCTTATTATACGGCGGCGGTTACGAGTATGACGGAGAATTGGTCTAATTTCTTCTACGGGGCGCTTGATCCTTCTGGGTTTGTAACAGTGGATAAGCCACCTGTCGCGCTCTGGTTACAAACGATTAGTGCTCTGATTTTTGGGATTCATGGGTGGAGTGTTATTTTACCGCAGGCGCTCGCAGGTGTTGGATCGGTTTTATTACTTTATTTCCTCGTAAAACCGACATTTGGTAGCTGGGCGGCTCGGATTGCAGCGCTCATAATGGCTACGACGCCGATTGCTGTCGCGGTTAGCCGGACAAATAATGTGGATAGTATTCTCGTTTTCGTATTATTGCTCGGCGCATGGGCGTTGTTTAAAGCCGTGCGCAAAGGGAAAATTGGTTTTTTATTACTGGCATTTGTTTTAATCGGTGTCGGGTTTAATGTCAAAATGTTACAAGCTTACATGGTTGTTCCCGCATTTTTATTATTTTATTTAATCGCAGCAAAATTAAACTGGAAGAAAAAACTGCTACATCTTGTGATTGCGCTCGTGATGATGCTCGGCGTTTCTGTCTCATGGGCAGTTATTGTCGACAGCACCTCAGCGGATGCGCGGCCTTATGTCGGCAGTAGTCAAACAAACTCTGTGTTAGAGCTCGCATTTGGCTATAACGGCATGGAGCGACTTCTGGGGCAAGAAACTGGCATGGGTACTGGTGGTGGCGGTCAAGATGGAACAAATTCACAAATCGGATCGTCCAATAACGATAATATCGCACCTGATGCTAGCACGGAATCGGCTCAAAATGGCTCATCCATGTCTGGTCAACCACCTCAACCTCCGAGTGGCTCAACAAATGGCATGAATGGCGGTGGTCCTGGTGGCAACGGTGGTGGCCCTGGCGGCGGACAAAACGGTGGAAAACAAGGTGGCGGCTCGAAAATGATGGGCGGCACAGGGATGTTTGGTACTGGTACAGCTGGTCCATTACGTCTTTTCCAAACAGCACTCGGCGATCAAATCAGCTGGTTATTACCATTGGCATTGTTTGGCATGGCGGCTATCTTTATCGCTAATTGGAGTCGCAAACGTCGCTTCTTCCAATGGAATACCGCGCAAAAAGAGATGGCGTTCTGGGCTGCATGGCTCATTCCTGTTGCCGGATTCTTCAGTATCGCAGGCTTCTTCCATCACTATTATTTAATCATGCTAGCTCCTGCCATCGCAGCGTTGACTGGCGCTGGGTTTATGGCCCTACTCAAGCTCTATCGCAAAAATCATGGCGTGCCCGGCTACTTATTGCCAAGCGCAGTAGTCGCAACGACTGGCCTACAAATGTTCTTCATCGCGCAATATTCGATGCTTTGGATGGGAGTCGTTGGCGTGATTGGTCTAGGTCTTGCAACAACACTATTTATCGTGAAGCATAAACAAGCCTCATGGACTTCTTGGATCGCCATAGCGTCCTTAGTCGCCCTCCTTTTAGCCCCAACCTATTGGGCATTAACGCCAATGATGTACGGTGGTAATAGTGCACTTCCAGAGGCTGGACCACAACTAAAAACGAGCAGTGGCGGTGGTTTTGCAGATGCGACAGTGAACGCGAAATTGATTTCCTATCTAGAAGAAAACAGTAGCGGAACGGAATTCTTATTCGGAACAACCGATGCTTCCACAGCTGCGCCTTATATTATCAAAACTGGCAAATCTGTGATGGCACTCGGCGGGTTCAACGGGACGGATCCAATTTTGACAGTGAAAGAATTGAAGCAAATGATTAAGGATGGCAAAATAAAATATTTCTATTTACCATCGAATAATAAGGCAAGTAATTCAGATGTAGTGGCTTGGATTGAGGAAAATGGCGTGAAAGTGGCTAGCTCGGAATGGAGCGATGAAACGACAACCGCGACCGATGCAACTACGAGCGCAACAACAAGTGAAAATTCACAAGGTCGCGGCGGCATGCAAGGTGGCCCTGGTGGACAGTCTGGTGGTACACTCTATAAACTTACCGAGGAGGATTGAGGACAATGACGAAAAAAATCTCTGTGGTCGTTCCGCTTTATAATGAAGAGGCTGTCTTGGAACACACATATCAGCGCTTGAAAAATGTGATGGAGAAGCTGCCCTTGGATTACGAACTCCTCTTCGTGAATGATGGGAGTAAGGATAAAACATTAGAGCTCGTTCAAGCAATTAGTTTCGCTGATCCACATGTGAAATGTATTGGGTTTTCACGAAATTTTGGGCATCAAGTAGCAATTACGGCTGGGACGGATTATGCGAGTGGCGATGCGGTTATTATTATCGATGCCGATTTGCAAGATCCTCCAGAGCTGATTCCTGAAATGGTGCATAAATGGCAAGACGGTTTCGATGTCGTCTATGCACAACGATCCAAGCGAGATGGTGAAACTTTTTTCAAAAAATGGAGTGCTAAAATGTTCTACCGTACGCTGCATAAACTGACAGATGTGGAGATTCCCGTTGATACTGGGGATTTCCGCCTCATGGACCAGAAAGTATATACAGAACTGAAAAAGCTAAATGAGAAAAATCCATTTGTTCGTGGTTTGGTGAGCTGGCTGGGCTTTAAGCAGGTTGCAATTGAGTATGAACGGGATGCACGAGCTGCTGGAGAAACGAAATATCCGCTCAAAAAAATGCTCAAACTCTCGATCGACGGGATTACTTCTTTTTCCCATCAACCGTTAAAATTAGCAAGTTATGCAGGTGTCGTCTTATCTGGCGTTGGATTCATCTACATGCTGATCGTGCTTTTCCAGGCGTTATTTACGAGTACGACGGTGAGTGGCTGGTCTTCGATGATCGTTATTCAACTATTGTTTAGCGGATTTGTCCTCGTTATTCTAGGCATGATTGGCGAATATATTGGTCGCATTTACGATGAGGTCAAGGATCGACCGCTGTATGTCGTTGCGGAACATTATGGCTTTGAAAAATCGCGTGTGACTAGTGACGCGGTATTTATGAACCAAAAAGCGAATTAAAAACGCGCAAAACCAGATTTTCTTGTGATGCTAGACTTCACGGAAAATATGGTTTTGTTTTGCATCGGGAGCTTGAAAATGCAATTTTACGGGTATTATGAGAAAATAATAGAAAACTGTTAGGAATTGGGTGGGATAGCCATGATGGATTGGTATAATTCGATGAAAGAGTTTTTCTCGTATGATAATGTGATGCAGTGGATGCAGTCGTATCGCGCATTTGGACCTTTATTGGCATTTTTCTTGCCGTTTCTGGAAGCGTTTCTGCCATTTTTGCCGTTCTCCTTGTTTGTTATCGTTAACGTGAGCGCGTACGGTTTATTTTGGGGATTTGTGATTTCGTGTAGCGCGGCGATTCTCGGGAGTCTATGCGTATTCTGGATTGTCCGGCGATTTGGACAAACTCGATTTTTGCGATTTGTGACAAACCATAAACACGTTCGCAAGGTGATGGACTGGATTGATGAGCACGGATTTGGTCCGATTTTCATTTTGCTTGTGATGCCGTTTACGCCTTCTTCTGCGGTCAATGTGGTCGCTGCATTATCAGAAATTCGATTTTTCCAATTCTTAATGGCGCTCATCGGTGGGAAAGTAATTAAAGTTTTTGCGATTAGTTATATTGGCTATGACTTGCGAGACATCTTGCAACACCCTGTGAAATTGCTTGTTTTGATCGTGATTGTCGTTGTATTATGGTTCGTTGGCAAGCGGTTGGAGCGTTGGATGGGAACGAAAAAGAAGGATACCGTTTAGGAGGTTAGGATGAACATACATGAGCTATTTTTTCATATTCATTATTGCAATGGCGGTGGTTCGAGGTTGATTTTAGCGAAAAAGCTGACCCGGACGTTACAACACCACGCGCTGATTCTAGTGACTAGCGGTACTGGTACGTACAGCATTGCGGATAAAGTCGGGACCTTTCATGAAGGGATGCTTTTCTATCTGCCCGCAAATGTGCAGCATTCGATTGAAACGAGCGCCACGCAACCAGCTTCCCTGTTCACCGTTCATTTTAGTTATGCGCGAGTTGGATTTAGCGATGCGGCTTGGACGATTCAGCCAGAACACGATTGGCTTGCGCTTCCTCCTGTAACCGCGCTTCAAGATTATTACGCCGTTAGTGAAGCCTTCGAAAAATTAGTCACTAGCTGGCATGCCAAATTCCCTGGCTATGAGTTCACCGCTAAAACGTTGTTGCACCAATTGCTTCTCGCGATTGATCAGAATCTTCGGACACAGCATAAAAATGATGCCACACGTTTGAAGGTGGAAAAAGTGATTGCCTATATGCAGCTTCATATCCAACAAAACGTCACACTCACGGAATTGGCGGATCTTGTGCAGCTCTCCCCAACTTATTTATCCCGCATTTTTAAAGAAACGACCGGCTATTCTGTGATTGCTTTTTTCAACAAAATGAAGGTCGATTATGCGAAAGAGCTGATGATGGATGGCATGAAAAAGGTGAAAGATATCGCGAGACAGCTCGGTTTTAGCGATGAATTTTATTTTAGCCGACTTTTTAAGCAGCTAGAAGGGGTCAGCCCTACGGAATATTACAATAAAAATATCCATGGTTTTTAAAATCGTGCATGGATTAGCAGCATTTCCTCATTTATAATAAGGTTGTTATTGTCTAAGATAACAAGAGGAGATGAGGTCACATGCCGATTTGGAAGCGAAATTTAATTGTTTGTTGGTTTGGAACGTTTGTTACCAGCATCGGGATGAGTCAAATTGCTCCTGTTTTACCGCTTTACATAAAGCACCTCGGCGTTGATAACTCTGCACTCGTCGCTCAACTGGCCGGCGTGACATTTGGTATCACTTTTATTATGTCCGCTATTTTTTCACCAATTTGGGGGCAGGCGGCGGATCGATTTGGGCGTAAACCGATGTTGCTACGCGCGAGTCTTGGCATGGCGATTATCATTGGCTGCATGGGATTTACGCATAATGTCTATGAACTGATTGCTCTGCGTACCTTGCAAGGTGTCGTGACTGGATTTGCAACAGCTTGCACAGCGCTCGTCGCAACGCAAACCGATGAGGCACACGCGGGCTGGGCGCTCGGAACGCTTTCTACTGGCGCCATCACAGGTTCGCTACTCGGTCCACTTGTCGGCGGTATCATCGCGGAACATTTCGGACTGCAAAATGTCTTTTTCATGACTGGTGGACTCCTTTTCATCGCTTTTATTTCAACAGCGCTGTTTGTGAAAGAGAATTTTGTACGATCGGATAAAAAAGTGATGAATACGAAAGAAGTATGGCGCGCTTTGCCTAACAAAAGCTTTATTTTAACGATGTTCGTGACATTTTTTACGTTGACATTAGCGCTTTATTCGGTGGAACCAATCATCACGGTTTACATGCAGCAACTATCAATGGGAGCATCGCATATCGCGCTACTTTCGGGGCTCGCATTCTCCGCATCTGGCCTGGCGAGTATCATGGCAGCACCACAGCTCGGAAAATTATCTGATAAAATTGGCGCACAACGCGTTATTTTTGTCGCTTTGCTTGTGGCTGGTGTTGTTTTTATACCTCAGGCCTTTGTAAACCATCCCTGGGAGCTGATTGCGTTGCGGTTTATACTCGGTCTCGCGGTCGCTGGACTCAATCCTTCCGTCAATATTTTGATTAAAAAAATGACGCCACCGGAATTTACTGGCCGCGTTTTTGGAATCACAAATTCTGCCGGTTATCTGGGGATTTTCACTGGGTCGGTTTTTGGTGGTCAAATTGCAGCGTGGCTCGGCATCCAGTATGTTTTTTTCATCACCAGCGCCCTCCTTTTCGTCAACGCAGTCTGGGTTTATTTTAAAGTGTATAAAAAGCTAAATATACAAAATCAACTATTAAAGGAGCAAATAAAATGAAACTAGAAATGGAGAAAACAGCACTTGTCTTGATCGATTTACAAAACGGAATTATCGGGCATCATAGCGCACCTTACACGCCAGAAGCTATTATTGAACGAGCAGGAGAGCTAGTCAAAGCCTTTGTCGCAAAAGGCGGATTCGTGGTATTAGTTCGTGTTTCGACGTTCGACGGGAAGGATATGCTACATCCCGCAACAGATCAGGAGCAAAGTACAGCCGCATATCCTGATGGTTGGGATCTGATCGTCCCTGAACTTGCAACAATCAATGGCACGTACACGATGACAAAACGCCAATGGGGCGCGTTTCATGGTACAGACCTTGATTCGCAATTGCGTCGCCGTGGCATTGAGACGATTGTGCTTGGTGGTGTGTCTACTGGAATTGGTGTGGATACAACAGCGCGCGAAGCCTTTCAACTCGGTTACAATCAAGTTTTTGTGGAGGATGTTATGGGTGCGGCGAACAAAGAAATGCATGACTATGTATGCCAAACTATTTTCCCGAGAATCGGTAAAGTACGGTCTAGCGCGGAAGTTATTTCATACCTATAAGAAAAGAGAAGATGCTATTCACCAAATCCGGTGAACGGCATCTTCTCTTTGTGCATACGGGAGAGTGGTATTTAAGTAGTTTTAATATGCCAGTAAATATTTCAGATTCCTCTTAAAACAATGATTTTTATGCTACTAAAAATTCATTTAGAATGTAGATAATTTAGTTACAGGAAACGTAAAGCAAAGTATAAAAAGAGCAACCCCAAAATTAAAAACATTGTTTTAGTGAGGAGTTTTTTCCCACTGAACTTCCGACCAAGTAAATCATCTAAAATAGCAATAATATAAACAAAACCTAATCCGATAAAAGCTGCATATATTCCTCCAATAATTAATAAAAGTAAAAGTCCGGCGATCAAAATACCGTATAGAATTTTCGTATAATTCATAATAAATAAAATCCCCTTATTATTTTTTATTGATTTAGTATATAATTAAATCATAACATAAAAAAAGGAGAGAATAAACCTATGAAAAAAACTTTAAGTATCTTATTAACGGCAACTTTAATCTTACCTGTGAGTTTACCCAATGTTCATGCTGAATCTACAGAATTTATTGGCGAAGAAGCAATTGATAATGTTATTTTAGAAGAAAACATTATTGATTCTCCTTTCGAAATAGCATTCGAATTTCCGCAGCCAAAAGTAGAGAATCCTTCGCGACTTCTAAGAGTTGCATTACCAGTTGGTCCTGTAATGAGTTGGAAGCAAGTAGGAACAACGACTTACAACAATAATGTGCTTGCTAATAAAGTAGATTATTATGGTAGACTTGCACTTGTTGGCGGTATGACAGCAACCGTGGGCGGGAAAATTGCTAATGCTTTTGCAACAGGAGCTGTAGGAGCTATCATAGGTAGTATGACCGCAAAATTGATAACATATAAAGCTCCAAATTATTGGATTGTAACAAAAAAATTCTATGCTAAAGATGCAGTTAATACGTATATAAAAACAGAATATCAAGTCTATAGTAACAGCGCAAGAACAAAATTGGCTTACTCAAATTTCCAAATCAACAAGTATTACAGTCCAAAGTAATACAGGGGAAGAGTTATTAAAGAACATACAAAAAACACCTATAAGTTGTACACTTCAAAAAGAAGCGACATCTTTAGGTGTTTTTTGTATACTCTAATAAGAGCCGCTGCTGCATTTTTTCTTCGTTTAAACGAAGAAAAATCCAAATGGTTCGATTGTTTTTCCATGAATATTCGCAGCTTCCAAAACAGGTAGCCAGTCGTCGCGATCTGGATAAATCGTTTCTGCACTGATTTTCTGCTCCTGCCCAGTTGGATTCATTACAAAAATGTGCCAGTTATCCTCATCAATATAACGAATCACGCCGAATACTTGACCGAGAGAAAAAGGATGATATCTCCCTTTTCGTAGTGGCTCATTTTGATTTCGCAGTTTGATAGCTTCGCGGAAAAAGTCGTTAATCTCCGCGTCCTCACGTCCCCACGGATAAAATTTACGATTATCAGGATCAGCTCCGCCCGTAAGTCCCGCCTCATCGCCGTAATAGATACACGGTACACCTGGCAACACAATCAACAAGTAAATCGCCAAACGCAACTTCGCTTTATCCTCCGATAGCATCGTAAGAATTCGCGCCGTATCATGCGTCCCAATATTATTCAAATTCGCCTGAAGCGCCTCAATTGGATAATTCTCTTTTATCGCCATCATTTTTTGAGCCGCTTGCTGGGCCGTCAAACTGCCATTTATGACATCGATAATAATTTGGCGGAACGGGTAATTCATCACGCCTTGCAACATGCCACCTTCTAAATAATGACGCCGCTTATTGTAGGCAATTTTGTTCGTGGCATCTTCCCACACTTCCCCGATCAACACGCGATCTGGATACTTCATCAACGTCTGGCGAATCCCCCCGATAAAAGCGTCTGGCAGTTCATCTGCGACATCCAACCGCCAACCAGCGATCCCGCGCGATGTCCAATAATCAATGACGCTATCCTCAGCCCCGTAAATCAACCGTTGAAAATCGGCATCCTGCTTGTTCACGACAGGCAAATTACTGACTCCCCACCAAGCATCATATTGATCCGGAAAATGATGAAACGTAAACCATGAATGATACGGCGAGTCGACACTTTGATACGCACCAACCGAGTCAAAATTCCCGTACCGATTAAAATACACACTATCCTCACCGACATGATTGAAAACGCCGTCCAAGATGACCCGCATCCCCATTTCATCAGCTTTTTGAATCAACTCCGCTAAAATCGATTCATCGCCAAACATTGGATCAATTTTTTTATAATCGGACGTGTCATATTTATGATTACTCTTCGCTTCAAAAATCGGACTCAAATAAAGCCCCGAAATCCCCAGCTCCTTCAAATATGTCAATTTCTGTGTAATCCCGTCCAAATTCCCGCCGAAGAACTCCCAGCGCACAATCTCACCTTGCGCATTTTTAATATAATAAGGCGTGTCCTCCGACCTCGCATAAATAAACGAATCTGGCTTCGGCGAACGCACATGATCGTCTGCATTGAAAAATCGATCCACAAAAATGTGATAGAAAACCGCGTCCTGATACCACTCGGGTGCCTTGTCCGCGTACTCGAAACACGTCAATTGATACGTACGAAGATCCTGATAATTTTCCGTGAAAAAGCCTTCCCCACCGTGCAGACCATTATTATTAAAATAGTACGTCGTTCGCGACTGCGTGTCAAAATTCTGTTGAATTTTGAAATAATAAAAATAAAGCCCAGTTGCTGCATACGGCTTGAAAGAAACTTCATAAGCATTTCCATCTGTGTGTTTCATCTCAAAACTCTGCTCTTCCATACCATCTTTATGAATTTTAAGTTCCACTGTGCACACATAAGGAAGCGCGACATCGATTCGAAAATCAATCGTCGCGCTCGCATTAACTGCGCCAAAAGGTCGTTTATAAAGCTCATTCCATGAATCAAAAAAAACTACTTTTGCCACTGGCTAAACTCCCTCTCGTTACAGATTTTTATTGTGATTCACATTCCAAATTTCATCAGCATAATGCATAATCGTATAGTCCGACGAAAACTCGCCAGCATTCGCAATATTCATAAGCGACATTTGATTCCATTTCTTACGATCACGGTACAAACCATCGATTCGCGACTGCGCCTGCACATACGAATCATAATCCTTCAACACGAAATATTCATCATTGTACTTCAAAAGCGAATCAAAAATCTCGCGTCCTTCTGCCTCAATATTTGGAATTGTTCCATCCACAAGTGCATCCAGACAACGTTTCAATCGTGGGTTATGATCATAAATTTCCTGCGAATGATACGAATTAGAGTCATAAAAATGATATAATTCCTTATCCTGCATTCCAAATAGCAACATATTCTCATCGCCAACTTTATCGTGAATTTCCACGTTTGCCCCGTCCAGTGTCGCAAGCGTAACAGCACCATTTAGCATCAATTTCATATTACTCGTTCCTGAAGCTTCTTTCGTCACAAGCGAAATCTGCTCACTGATGTCAGCTGCTGGAATAATTTTCTCAGCCAATGTCACGCCATAGTTTTCCACGAATATAACTTTGATTTTATCATCAATCGTCGCATCATTATTAATCAAGTCCGCCACCGCGTTAATCAACTTAATAATTTCCTTCGCGTAAGAGTAACTCGGTGCTGCCTTCGCCCCAAAAATAAAGACACGCGGAACCATCTCTTCCTCGACATTCGTTTCCTTCAACTTCAAGTACAATGATATGATATGAAGCACATTCAGGAGTTGGCGTTTATACGCATGCAGACGCTTGATTTGAACATCAAAAACCGCATTTGGATCAATCTCAATACCCATTTCTTCCTTCACATACGCCGCAAAACGCTCCTTATTCGCCAATTTGACCTGTTCTAATTTTTCCAGTAAAATGGTGTCCTCCTTGAACGCTTTCAGTAAGTAAAGTTCATTCGGCTTTTTCTTCCATTCCGTGCCAATGTAGTCACTGATTAAATCACTCAGCCCTTCGTTACTCAGAAGCAACCAACGACGATGCGTAATGCCATTTGTCTTATTATTAAAACGAGCAGGATAGGCCAAATAAAAATCATGCAGCGCCTTCTCCTTCAGAATATCCGTGTGCAATTTAGCTACCCCATTAACACTATGACTACCAATAATCGCCAAATTCGCCATATGAATAACACCATCTTGAATAATCGCTGTCCGTTGCGTAAAGTCTGCTCCGTAAAGCACCGTCATACTCTCCAAATGCCTACGATTAATCTCACAAATAATCTGATAGATCCGCGGTACTAAATTAGACAGCATTCGTTCCGGCCACTTCTCTAGTGCTTCCGCCAAAATGGTATGGTTCGTATAGGAGCATGTTTTCATCGTAATCGTCCATGCTGCATCCCAACTTAAGCCTTCTTCATCAAGCAAAATCCGCATTAACTCAGGGATACACATCGTTGGGTGGGTATCGTTAATATGAATCGAGACCTTCTCCGCCAAGTGTTCTATAGGGACGCCTAACCTCCGATAATATCTAATAATACTCTGTACACCCGCCGACACAAAAAAGTATTCCTGCTTCAAGCGCAACAGTCTGCCGTCATAACTTGAATCATCGGGATAAAGCATTTCAGAAATACTATGGATAGACTTCCTACGTTCCTCTGGATAATACTCTAACTCTGCGTTCGTTGGAATCTCAGCCGACCACAGCCGCAAATTATTCACCGTGTCATTTTCATATCCAAGTATCCCCGTATCATAAGGCACAGCTAGAATATCCTCTGTATTTGAATAAGAAACTTTAATAACTCCTTCCTCATCCTCTTCCAAATGGACATCCCCGAAAAAGCGTACAAGTTCTGCCTTATTTTCACGCCGTGTTTCCCACACATCCGCGTGTCTCAACCAATCATCCGGTAGTTCTACTTGAAATCCATTGACAAATTTCTGCTTAAATAAACCGTAACGGTAGCGAATACCATTTCCGTTTCCTGGTATATCACATGTCGCCATAGAATCCAGGAAACAGGAAGCTAATCTTCCAAGCCCGCCATTTCCAAGTCCCGGATCAGCGGCAGCTGCCTCTAAACTAGCAAAATCAACTCCTAGCTCAGCAAGACCTTCTCGAACCGTATCCAGTATTCCTAAGTTCAATAAATTACTTTTTAATAGCTTACCAGGTAGAAACTCAATCGAAAAATAGTAAACTTGTTTTGCTTGACTCTGCTGATTTTTCTTTTTCGTCTGCATCCAATTTTGAGAAGCGTATTCCTTGACCACACTTCCCAATGTGATGTACTGCTCTAGCGGCGTTAAATCCTGGATTTCAGAGGCATAAAGACTCGTCAATGCACGACTATATTCTTTTTTAAAATGCTCCTTACTAATTTCCAATATGATTCCTCCTTATCGGGCTTAACCGGTTTCTGACTTAAAAAACGATGCGTTTCCGCCAAACCACAAGCGCGGCGACAATTGATTAGATCCTAGGCAAAAGCGAGTACCAGCGCGGAGCATACTAAGGTATGTGAGCACTGGAACGGAGCTTTTAACGACGGAGATGATCGTTTGTCGCCGTGCTTGATCAGTGTTCCTCGTAAATACCCTTATACTTTTCTGCTGAAACTTTCCAACTGAAATCCTTGTCCATCGCTTGCGTCACAAGTTGTTGCCAGACAGCAGGTTGCGTCTCATATAGCGCGATTGCCGATTCCAAAATAGATTTGAAAACACCAGCCTCATAATTGTGAAAACTAAAACCAGTTCCTTCTTGCGTATACTGATTAAAAGGTTGTACCGTATCTTTCAAACCACCTGTTTCATGAACAACAGGAAGCGTTCCATAACGCATTGCAATCAACTGCGCAATCCCGCATGGCTCAAACCAAGACGGCATCAATAACATGTCTCCCGCCGCATAAAGTTGCTGCGCAAAACCGATATCAAAATCAATATTTGCCGACATTTTTTCAGGGTACACATGCTCGAAAAAGCGATACGAATCCTCAAAACCAACTTCACCTTTGCCGAGAATCGCGATTTGGATATCCTTTTGGAGTAACGCATCTAGACTTTCCTCAACCAGATGGCATCCTTTTTGATGCGTCAATCGCGATACCATAATGATTAGTGGCACATCCGCACGAACCGGCAACCCAAGTCGTTTCTGCATTGCCGCCTTATTCGCCGCTTTGCCAGACATATCCGCCTGGCTAAAGTGATTCGGAATCAGCGGGTCACTCGCAGGATCATTCAACTCCTGATCAATTCCGTTCAGAATCCCCGTCAATTTCCAGGCATTCGCACGAAGCAAGCCGTCCAATCGCTCCCCATAAAGCGGCGTCTGAATCTCCTCGGCATAACTCGGACTCACCGTCGTAATCCGGTCCGCAAACTGAATCGCGCCCTTCATAAAGTTCACATCGTCATAGTACTTAATCCCGTCCTCATGCCACGTCTGCATCCCAATCCCAAGCAATTCCTCCAACACACGCGGCGAATAAATCCCCTGGAACTGTAAATTATGAATCGTAAGCACCGTCCGAATCCCTTGATACGCCTCAATCCAGTGATACTTATCCCGAAGGAGCAACGGAACAATCCCCGTATGCCAATCGTTCACGTGCAACCAATCCGGGATAAAATCAATTTTCTCCATCATCTCACAGACTGCCATCGAGAAAAATGCATAACGCTCCGCATCATCATAATCCCCATACACATTCGGGCGGTCAAAGTAATACAAGTTATCAATAAAGTAAAACGTCACACCGTCACGCACAAGCGTCTTCACACCACAAAACTGCTGGCGCCAACCAACGTCCACCGTAAACTGCGTCACGTCGACCATCTCATCCTTAAATTCCTGCGCCATCTTCGTGTGAAACGGTAATACCACGCGAATATCCACACCCTGCTTCACCAACTCTTTCGGCAATGCATACGCCACATCCGCCAAGCCACCCACTTTCACAAACGGAAAGACCTCCGCTGCTGCAAATAAGACTTTCATCCGACTTCCGCCCCTCTGCTCGTCTCAATCTGTTCATCCTTTTTCACGACAATCGGGTTATCACGCGTACCAATCAACTCGACCCCCGGCGCAATCACGCTCTTCTTATCCGCAATCACATACTCCAATCGCGCACCAGCACCAACTTTCGCACCTTGCATAATCATCGAATTTCTCACGCTCGCGTCCTCTTCTAACACCACGTTCCGGAATATCAGCGAATGCTCCGCCGCCCCGCGCAACAAGCAACCATTCGCAACTAAGCAATCCTTAATATCCGAATTCTCCGCGTAAAAAGTCGGAACCTCGTTCTTCGCCTTCGTGTGGATTTTCTGGTTTTCTTGGAACAACGCCGATAAATTCTGATCTTCCAACATATCAAAATTCCCTTCAAAATACGAGTTCACCGAATAAATTTGGCGCAAATACCCAGTATGCTCAAAACCACTCGCATTCGTATGTTCCACCGCGAGTTTCATTACCGCATCAAGCGAAAAGTCACGCCCCGTTTCGCGATAATTAGCCAATAATTTCAGCAATAATTCTTGCTTCAACAAGTAAATTTCCAGATTAAGCGCACTGCTCTTTGACACCTGCTCCGATTTCTCCACCATCGTATTCTCCAAAATTTTGCCTTCTGGAGTAAGATCAAGCGTCATCAAGTTCTCATGATCCCCCGCCTCGATTGGCGCCGTTATTTTCTTATAAACGACTGTTACATCCGCATCTTGTTGCTTGTGATGTTGTAAAACGCTTTTCAAATCGATATTACAAATCATCTTGCTTCCCATAATAACCACATATTCCGTCGCCGATTTCGTCAAGAAGTTCAAACTATTATCATAATTCTCCTGTGAAAAATCATCTGCATTACGCTCATCAAACACGAACAATCCGCCGTACATCGTGTTCAAATCCCATTCCTTACCACTCCGAATATGGTCAAATAACGAGCGATTATTCTCATTCAAAAACATTGCAATCGTATTAATACCAGCATTCGTCATGTTCGACAACGGAAAATCAATCAAGCGATAACGACACGCGAACGGCATCGCCGCAAGAGGCCGGTTTTTCGTCAAAGGCTGTAATCCCGCTTTACATTCCGATAAATTTAAAATCCCACAAATTTTATTAGCCTTCATCTTCCGACACTCCTATCATTTCATGGTGACCAACGACTTCAATCTCGTCCTCACCTATAATTTCCACATTATCCGCAATAACCGCATTTTCGCCGACAATCGCGCGTTTTAGCACAACATTATTTCCGATAACCGAGTTCGGCATGATAACACTATCCTCAATCACGCTATTCTCGCCAACCTTCACGTTCTGAGATAGAATCGAATGCTTCACCCGGCCATTAATAAAACAGCCATCCACAATCAGCGCATTTTTCACATCCGCTTGCTTCGTAATATGTTGCGGCGGCGCAATCGGGTTTTTCGAATAAATTCGCCATTCCCGGTCCCGAATATTCAACTCGTGGCAAGGATTAATGAACTCCATATTTGCCTCCCACAAACTCGAAATCGTCCCAACATCTTTCCAATAACCCGAAAAACGGTACGCAAAAATATGCTCGCCGTTATTCAAATACGATGGCACGATATTTTTTCCAAAGTCGCTCATATCAATGTTTTTAGACTGCGCATCTTTCAAATACTGCTTCAACAGGCTCCACTTAAATATATAAATCCCCATCGATGCCAAATTACTCTTTGGCTCAGCAGGTTTTTCGTCAAACTCAATAATCCGCTCCGTATTATCCACGTTCATAATTCCGAACCGCGACGCCTCTTCCATCGGCACCTCGATAACAGCCACCGTCAACGCCGCATTTTTTGCCTTATGATAATCGAGCATTTTCTCATAATCCATTTTATAAATATGGTCCCCGGATAAAATCAACACATATTCCGGATCATGACTATCGATAAAGCCCACATTTTGATGAATCGCGTGCGCCGTTCCCTTAAACCACTTCTCGCCTTCCAAACTAAGATGCGGTTGCAAAATCGTCACGCCACCATTTTTATAATCCAGATCAAAATAAGACCCGTCTCCAATATGATCATTCAACTCGAGTGGCTGGTACTGCGTTACGACACCAACCGTATCAATCCCCGAATTCGAACAATTACTCAGCGAAAAATCTATAATCCGATATTTCCCGCCAAACGAAACGGCTGGTTTTGCCATTGTTTTCGTTAAATCGCCTAGTCTCGAACCTTGTCCACCTGCTAAAATCATTGCAATCATGTCATTTTTCATAATTATCTGGGACCGCTAACGAAAGCGAGTCCCTCTCACCGCCCTTTTTTATATCCTTTTATCCGTTTCGGTTTTACAATCAGTACACTCATTGCTGGCATTATAACTTCAATACTATACGGTTGCCCGTTATATCCTTGATGACTCGTGCGCATTTCGGGCTGAGCCACATTCCACGTCCCGCCAAAATCGTGCGACTCCGTATTCAGCAACTCCTCATAAACTCCTTCATATGGCACGCCAATCCGCACCCGCTGTCTTTCCACTGGCACAAAATTACACGCCACAACTAGGAAATCGCGCGGCTTCGCACCTTGGCGAATAAACGTTAATAACGATTCATCCCGATTATCCGCATCCAAAATCGCCATTCCAGCAGGATCATGATCCAACTCAAACAACGCCCGATGCTCCACATAAAGCTCATTTAACGTCCGCACAAAAAACTGATACTGGTGATTTAAATCCTGCTCCAAATCCGCCCATTCCAGCTCTTCCGCAAACTTCCACTCCAAAAACTGACCCGTCTCGTTGCCCATAAAATTCAATTTTTTACCAGGATGCGTCATCAAAAATGCCTCCAATGTTCGGAGTCCCGCAAACTGGTTGTACCGATCGCCCGGCATTTTGTGCATCATCGACTTCTTGCCATGCACCACTTCATCATGCGACAGCGCCAAAATATAATTCTCCTTATACATATACATAAACGAAAACGTCACGAGGTTAAAATAATCCTTGCGAAACAGCGGGTCCATCTCGAAAAATTTCAAAATATCGTTCATCCAGCCCATATTCCACTTATAATTAAAACCAAGCCCATTCGCGTCCACCGGCATCGTCACACCAGGATAAGCCGTACTTTCTTCCGCAATCATCAACATATCCGGATACCGCTTAAAAACCTCCGTGTTTAACTTTTGCACAAAATCGACACCAGCCTTATTCACGTTGCTGCCATCCTCATTTGCTTCCCAATACCCATCGTCATAATCCAAATAAATCATGGCAGACACCGCATCGACCCGCAAACCATCCAAATGACACATCCCAATCCAAAACAGCGCATTCGAAATCAAAAAACTATGCACCTCAGCCTTAGATAAGTCAAAATTAAGCGTTCCCCAGCGCACATTATCCGCCTGAAACGACTTCCAATACTCAAATTGCGGCGTCCCATCAAAATACGACAACGCATTATCATTCCGGCAAAAATGTCCCGGCACCCAGTCCATAATCACGCCAATATTCGCGGCATGGCACGCATCCACAAAGCCCATGAAATCTTCCAAGCTCCCGTAACGCGCCGACAACGCATAATATCCCGTAATCTGATAGCCCCAAGACGCGTCCAGCGGGTGTTCCATGAGCGGCATAAACTCAATATGCGTAAAACCCATCTCCGCCACATAAGGAATCAACGTCTCCGCAAGTTCCGCAAACGTATAAAATTCCGCATCACCATCCTTTGGTTTCCGCCAAGAACCTGCATGAACCTCGTAAATATTAAGTGGCGCCTGATACACATTTTTGCGTTTTCGCTTCGCCATCCAGCGACCATCCGACCACTTAAAATCCGGTAATTTCGTCACAACCGCTGCATCTTTTGGCCTCGTCTCAAACGCCAACGCATATGGGTCCATCTTTAACTTCTTGTTCCCATTCGCATCCTCCACCAGAACCTTGTAATGCTGCCCCGGCTTCGCATCTGCCGAAAATCCTTGCCAAATCCCAGTCTCACCAATTTTCCTCAATTTCATCCCAGCATCCCAATCACAAAAATCACCGACAATGGCAATTCCCCTAGCCTTAGGAGCCCAAACACGAAACGAGAACCCTTCCTTACCATTCATATCCACTGCAAATTGACATCCCAGTTGCTGATAACTCTGAAAATGATTCCCCGTATTAAATAAATATGTATCCGCTTCTGACATGGTACCGATCTGCAATTTATTGCTCACTTCATCACACCCTTTTTGAATAATCTGTTTTTTCTCTTTCACAAAACAAAAAATCATTCTGTCGCGTTCATTATGAAGTAAATCGGAAAGTGTCAAACATTATTTCCTTACCTCTAATATACCAGATTTCTTCTCTTTTTGAAAATAATACCACTAGTAAAATATGTGACATTTCTCCTAATTTACAGAAGAGAAATAAGTCTCCATACAAAACAAAGAGCCTAAGCCCCTTGGCCCAGACTCAAAAACAGTCATTAATATAATAAATCTAAGAAATCTTCCATTGTAATATTACCAAAATAATGTTTTATTTTCACGTCTTTCAAAGCATTTTCAATCGCCTGGCGCTCATAATTGACACCACGAAGCTTATCCTCAATCTCCGCCACATCGCCAACCCCGAAGAAATCACCGAAAATTTTAACGTCCGCAATAACACTTTTCACAACGTCCAGGCGCACGTCAATACCACCAACTGGAAAACGTTTCGTCCGCTCCAAATTAAACTTAGGTGACTTCCCGTAATTCCAATCCCAGTTATTGTAACGCTTCTCGGAAATCGCATGAATCTTCTCCCAGTCTGCCTCCGTGAGCACATATTCCTTCACATCCGCCACACTTTCGACATCAAAAATATCAAGCAATAGCAAATCACGAAACTCCTCCGTTGTCATCTTGTTTTCCATGAACTCCGAAATATTCGCAACCCGGCTACGCACCGACTTAATGCCCTTCGACTCAATCTTATCCTTGCGCACCTTCAGCGACGCCACGACATGATCCAAATTAAGATCCAGCATCAACGTCCCATGCGAAAACATCTTGCCTTTCGTTGCAAACTGCGCATTCCCAGACACTTTGAAGCCGTCAATCAACAAATCATTGCGTCCTTTCAACTCCGCATTCACACCTTGCTTCTTAAGCGCCGTCACAATCGGCTCCGTAAATTTCGCGAAGTTGTGGAACGAATCCCCATCATCCTTCGTAATAAAGCTGAAATTCAGATTCCCCTCATCATGATAAACCGCGCCACCGCCCGATAAACGACGCACAACCTTGACGTTATTTGCCGCCACATATTCCGTATTAATTTCCTCAATCGTATTCTGATTCCGCCCAATAATAATCGACGGCTGGTTAATATAGAAAAGCAACACTGGTTCGTCCAAATTGAGCTCCGTCAAAATAAACTCTTCCACCGCCAAATTTATCGTCGGATCCAATACATTCTTATTATCAATAAAATACACGCCTTACGTCCTCCTTAAAACTCGATAATCAGGCCTTTTTCAGCCAACACAATCTGTCCATCAAATGCCGACGCCGCTTCCGCTTTTAGCGTTGCCAACTCACCAAACTGCGGTAAATGCGATAGCAACAATGTCTTCACGCCAGCATCCTGCGCCAATTTCCCAACTTCCGTACTTGCCATATGAATCTGACTTTTTCCAGCGAGGTCTTTATAGAAATTCGTATCCGCCATCAACAAATCTGCGCCCGTTGCGAAAGGAACAAACGACTCCTGATACGCCGAATCCGCTGTGAACACAAATACTTTCCCGTTCGCCTCAACCCGCATCGCATAACAAACTACCGGATGCACCGTCTTTAAAAAGGTGATCGTAAACGGCCCAACTGTGAGCGGCTTGTTCGGATTATACGCAATTCCCTCTGACACATTTGGCATCGAAAGATAAGAAAAACCACGCGCATCCTCGTCATGCCCATACATCGGCAACACAGGAACATCCGCGTTCATCCCGCCGATCAAACGATAATGCTGCAAAATCCCAACATCCGCCACATGATCCGGATGATAATGCGAAATAATCGCCGCATCAATGGCGTTCGGGTCCACATAATTCTGCATAATAGAAACGGCACTCGCACCGACATCAATCAATAATTTAAATCCATCCTCTTCCAATAAATAACTCGACGTTCCCTCATCCACTTTCGGAAAGCCACCCCAATGACCAAACACAGTCAACTTCATGCCGCCACGTCCTCTCTCGATTTAGTTTACCTTTTTATCATACACTAAAATAGAGGTGGAGGGTAGATTTTGCGCCCAGAAAAAAACACGCCATTTTCATGACATGTTTTCTTCTTTTATTGGTTTTGCATTGAGGCTGGTGGTTGGTATTTCAAATCGTTTAGTCCACTTATAATCATCTATCCCGAATAACTGCTTCAATATACATCAAAAATGATAAACATTCAACTTTTGAAAAAGCGGTTTGCATATTCGAAATAGCGTGTACCCAATCATTCCACCACTCACATTCCAAATCAAATCATCTATATCTACATATTTGAAAGCGGATTGATATAGAATATTTTGCAGTAATTGCAATAGTTCTATAGACATTGACAAAGTGAGCGCCAACAAAAACATCCTTTTCCAGCTAACTTTATACATTGAACATAGTGGGTACAAACAGCCTAGTGGTATAAACATAATAATATTGGCGACAACTTGAAAAATAGCCTGACTAACATCCAAATCTCCACTATAAATATAGATATCCCAAACAGTTGCAAAAGGTATGATGTTAATTCCAGTTGCACCATCTCTTAAAATACGAGTATCTTCAATCAACATGCTATTTGTCATAATTGGAAACATCGTATAGCCTACGACACCTGTTACATAAATAAACATACATGATTTAAAAACTATTTTCTCAATCGGCTCTTTCTTCCTAATCCATCGAATCAAAAAGAATACATAGATAATAGGCGCAATGAGAAGTATAACTTTTGCAGTTAGCATAGCCTAACGCCACCTTATTTATTAATAGTTCCTATACCTTTAGTCGTATCGTTATTGCTTATTTTCTCCGTTTTAATATAAAAAGCCAATCACGCTAATTATTATTGAACTTTTTTTCAAATATTCACCTCCATGCTATATTACAATCAAACCCTATCAAAAAAACGGGATTAAGCTTATTTTATACATTTTCAATTTAACTACCTCTTCATATATTTTATTACCCTTCTCCCAAGTTATCTTGATTGCTTGAACCTCGTCTATATCAGGACCATCATAAAACGTCATAGGATCAGGGATAGTCCGGCCGTCAAAATTACCATCTTTCGTATTTTTCAAATTGTGCTCCTCAAGGAAATTAACAGGTTCGCCATCCATCATCATATCTACTTGTAGAACTTTTGGTTCTGTAAGTCCGCGCCATTTTATATAACCACTCCAAGGATGGTCTGTTGAATCCGTCACTCCCGCAGCTCTTGGTTTATAGACAACTTTCCAATATTATCCTTTTGAGTATACAATAGCTGGTTGCTGCAATGAATATGTTATCCAGCTGCCCAGAAAAATAATCACAATTAACCATCGATATTTCTTTTTCGTCATGATAAAACTCTCCATTATCTAATGATTTAAATCCTCTACTTCAGAACAGTGGTTTTACGAAATATCTTTTCTCCCAACGTAAGACTACTAATTCTGATTTCATAGTGTTATCTTTTTCCCATGTGATTTTAAACGTCGTACTATCGCCCAAATCCTCCTTTTTAGGTGGATTATAAAATGTTTCATTATCTATTAATTTCTTCCCATTAAAGTTACCAGTTTCAACCGCTAGCATTTCTTTGTCGAATAATGGATATGCTTCCTTGCCATCCATCTGTTCAACTTTCAACATTTTAACATCGTTCATGTTCCGCCATTTTATAACACCCATCCATGGATATTTTTCCGTGTCTGCTTCATCACCTTTTCTCGGTTTGTAAAGTACACTCCAATTTTCACTACTTCCTTTAAGAATTTGTGGTTGATTGAGAGAAATTCCTACATAAATTAAAATTACACCCAGCACTATTCCAATACATATTTTTTTCATATTATCTCCTATATAATTTGTTTATCACAAAAACACCAGTCTATTATTGAAAGCAACCAAATAATTACTGGTATACTTAAAATAGCACCTACTCCAATCACACAGGATTTGAGATAGGTGCTATCTTTCAATATTTCTTAATTATCATCCTTCGGCGGATATTTGACCTCAAATTCGGTACCCTCTTCTTTAGAATAGGGACGAAATAGTACCGGTTGCCCTTTCCCCGTGTAAAAATACTGGTACACGACTCCTTCTTTTTCACCTTCAACTTCTATTCGTTTGATGTAATCACCACTAAACTTCCAATCCCAAACATAGCTTATCTCATGTATTTGATCCAATGGTATACCTTGTTCTAATACATAGGTATCAATTTTTTGCTCTGCTTGATTTTTGGAATTTAGGTGGACTATGACGGCGCCGATAGCTAATGCGATTAAAAAAACGATAACGCTAATTATTACCGTTGAACGCTTTTTCAAAATTTCAGCCCCCCATTTAAGTCAGATGCCTTCACCCACCTCATTCACGCAAATAGAGATGGAGGGTAGATTTTGTGTCCAAGAAAAACTCCTGCCATTCTCATGACATGTTTCCTACTTTTATTGATTTTGCATCGAGGCTGGCGGCTGATATTTTAGTTCTTTCGTCCTAGGGTCGTCTATGCCAACCTCGGTTCCCTTTATATACGCACTATAATCCACACTCTTTTCCTTGGAGTTATATTGGAATATATAACGGATATCATCACCTTCGCTCTTGGTATATATTATTTTTACAAATCCCGGTGGCGCATATGCATAACCAAAAGATTCATCTCTTATTGCACTCTGAGGTATTCTATATTCCGCGACATAAGCATCAATCGCATTTTCTGCTACATTTTTCTTGTATAGATACACACCTAAAAATACCAAGAAAATTGTCACGATTATACCGAGTATCTTCACAACTTTTTTCAAAATTTCACCTCAATGAAAGATAAGCTACCATAGCCTAAAAATGAACCTAGGTGTCATTTTTAGGCTATGGTTTATTTTAAACTCCGACACTATTGATTTTGCATGGAAGCTGGGGGCGGGTACTTTAATTTCTTAGCTCTAGGGTCATCTATTCCTACCTCGGTCCCCTCAATGTAAACACTAAAATGAACTTTCTTTTCCCATGAAAAATATTGGAAATTGTAATGAATCTCATCTCCTGTATCATCCGTATAGACTCTTTTTACAAATCCAGGAGGAGCATGTGCATAGCCAAAGGCCTCTTTCCTTATCGCATTCTTAGGTATGCCATACTTAGTTATATAAGTGTCAATAGCAGTCTCTGCAACATCTTTCTTGTATAAATACACACCTAGAACTATTAGGAGAATGATTAGAAGTATACTTATTACTATCACAAATTTTTTCATTGCCATTCCTCCCTTAATAATCTATCGTTGTACCAGTTGGTGCATAGCTCTTGTTTATTTTCCCAATTAAATGAAACGGTGCAAGGAATCCACTGGTAGGCTTCATAACTGCTGCGCTACCTGAACCATAGTAGTAGGCCTGAAAAAACATCTTTGAACAGTAGCTTGATTTTGGCGGTTTCTCATATAGATGATAATTAAATGCGTATGGTATATTAATATTTTTTTGAGAACTACCTGTTGTTGAATAATAGTTTCTATCAGCATATGTTGCAATTTTTTTTGCTAATGTTTGATTTTTCAATCGGTAGACTCGAATCATTCCATGCTTATATTGGCTCATCCATTCTCTTACAGGAAGCTGTCTATTATTGGTTTTTTTAGACTCTTTTGATGTTCCAGGCATATCCAATATATAATTATCACTATTCGCAATTGCAGCATGCCCAACGACTCCTGACATTGAAGTTCCATCAGTTATGATATATCTCCAGCTTTAATATAAAAACCATTCCACTGCGCCCTCAACAGCAAAGTAACATCTTCAAACTCTTGATCTGCTTTAGGTGTCTGTCCATAGTTATTCGCTTTAATCCAATCTCCATAATCTATATCAGTCTCAAATGCGCCTTGATCCAAACCATCTTTATATACTGGATATAACTCTTCTCGACATCTCTTGGAAAACTGCTCATATGTTATATTCTCTGGCTCAATAACATCTTCTTCAATAGCTTGTTCATAAATTTTTAGATAATCCACACTTTCGCCATTAAACACAATTTTGCTAGCATTCTCCAAATTAACTTTTGGATTGTTTATATATGCAATCGTTTCGCCTTCAGTGTTATACGCTGTTATTCTTGTATAGTAATTTTCTGTGTCTTGGAAATTAGGGTTATTAATTTGATATACATTTTGAGGAGAGATCGAAAGTTCCTTACCACTTCCATCTTTGTTCAATCCTTTTAATTTTTTATCGATATCCTCTTTAGCTGGCCATATACCCTTAGATTTAGAACTCCAACTATAGGAAGAACTAACATCATAACTATTATATACATCTCCATCAAGAATCCAAACTTTATAGCCTGCAGCTTCTTCAATTTCGCCCCATGACAGATTTATTATACCAGTCTCTTTATTGTCAGAAGTTGTGTTAACATCGGAAAATTCAAAGTCTAGCATTGGCATAGTAACAGTAGTTGCATCAGAAGTTGGGCTTTCTTCCCCATTATAAACAGCAATAACTCGAACATAATAATATAAACGATCTCCATAGTTCTTTGCTTGCTTTGAAGTGTACGCATTTTCATATGTTTTAGAAGGATCTAAAGGCAAACTCCCACCTAATCCATCTGTATGCAACTCATACTTCCCAGCGTCAATCTCTTCCCGAGTCGGCCATATAGGTTGTTCTTTTGTCGACCACTTAGTACTGTTTCCTACATCATAATACTGGTAGCTATACCCATTGAAAAAACCAACTTTGTAAGACGTAGCTCCAGATGACAAACCCCAGCTAATATCAAGATAACTTTTACCAGTGGTCTCATCTTGATGGCTTGTGACAGTAGGTTTTGCCATCTGCTCCACCGGCATCGTTGCATCAGTAATATCAGACGCCTGACCATCCCCCCAAGAATACACTGCTAAAATACGCACAATATATTTGGTTTGATTTCTTAAGCCGAAAGTACTCCCCGCTTGAAAACCATTTTCATACAATGCTCGCGGATCATTTGCAAATTCTACACCTTTTCCGTCCTGATGAAATTTATATTGTTTATTGTCTATTTCTTCTTGTGTCGGAAATATCTTCTTCCCTTTTGTTGACCAACTAGTCACATTGCCTGTATTGAAATATTCATAGTTATAACCGTTTCCGATTACTACTTTATAATCAATAGCTCCTGGTACTGCTTGCCAAGAAATATCCATGTAACCTGTTCCAGTTCCCGGACCACTAGAAAATGTCTTAATAACGGACTTCCCTGGCTTCGCTGGTAATGTTTCTGGTGGCATATACGCATCGGTAATGTCAGATGTAGGACCATCTCCACCTGGATAGATTGCTAAAATACGCACAATATATTTCAACTGATTCCGCAAACCAAACGTACTACCTGCTTTATAGCCATTTTCATAGAGCGCTCGTGGATCACTCGCAAATTCGGTTCCTTTTCCATCAGTATGGAATTTATACAGACCGCTCGCAATTTCTGCTTGTGTTGGGAAAATGTTCTTTCCTTTTGTTGTCCATGAGGTAACATTTCCCACTGCGATTTGTTCATAATTGTAGCCGTTTCCGATAATAACTTTGTAGCCTATCGCACCTGGTACCTTGTCCCATGACATATTCATGTAACCAGTTCCAGTTCCAGTGCCAGCACCATTAGATACTGTTTTTATCGTTGCTTTCTCTGGTTTATCATACGTGTACGTTACTTCTAGATAAGGTACATTTTTACCTGTCTCGGTCGCCGTGAATTTTTTCCAATGATCTTGCTGGTTCACGGTGTGCATCATGAAGCCTTTGTTTGGACGGACTCCTGTTGTCCAGGCGCGAACCGAGCTCGTCACATCAAAGCTTGCCCACTGATTCCGGCCGATGTCTACTGAGCCGACGTTAAATGTCGTTGGGCGTGTGTTCCATGTTACGCCTGCTGTTGTCCAATCGCCAGTCACTTCTTCTAATTTTACTGGATTCTTCGCTGTGGATGAAAAATGCCACACCGCGTATGCTTTAAATGTAGCGGATTCGACGGTCGCATTTGCTAGCGAGCTTGTATCTGGCTTAATATACGCGTAATTAAATCCAGTTGTATCATCGTAACGACCAACTTTCAACACGTATTCGTTTAGAGCTGCATCCCATAATTTGCTTCCTGAATAGTTTGTAGTCGGTGCAACGCTTGAAATGCCTGCGTCTACTACTTTTTTCAATTGGACACTCGGATCAATGTATACTGGATAAACACGAGCGCTATCTTTCAGCTAATTTTGATCAGCAGTGAGCGTAATTTGATAAATATTAGCTGCGATATTCTTCAACTCAAATGATACTACATCTGACTCTGTCGCATTCCCTGTATCTGGATGAATATTCGAATCTGTCATCACTGGTTTTGGTAATGTATATTCTACAACACCAGCTCCATTTTTAAAAATAATCGAGCCATCCGCTAGCTTCTAAGCTTTTAAAGCAGTCGTTACATTGAAATTGTAACTATGTACTCCCGTGTATTCGCGCAAAACAATATCCTCTTTAACGGAAGTATTGAACGTTAGATTACGAAGATCCGTGCTTTTTAAAATATCTTTATAGCGAACTTCATTATCCTTTAATGTAGCCGAGACATCTTTCACAGCCTCTTTTCCTTGCTCCCCATCTGCTGATTCTAAAGCAAATGTGATCTGATTATCACCTTCGCCAAATTGGCTATACTTTCCTTGTTCCATTTCTGGGAAAAATGTTGGCTTGATTTCAGTTCTTTCAGGAGCGATGCTGTCACTACCATCCAAAATCATCATATTGGAAACTGGTTCCCAATCGCCATCTTCTTTTACATTAATCGGTTCTGTGTAAATTTGCTTTGTAAAGGAGCCATCTTGGTTATCATATACAATTTCTGTATCCGTTCGTTCCTCCACAACCTCACTGCTTTCTTTTCTAGTTTCTCTGATATTTCTGCCGTAACTGTAGCATGATCTGCCGTGTCTACTGCTTGTGCATCAAGGATGGGTACACTAGAAAATACCAACATCATCGCCATACTGCTTACAAATACTCTTGATAGCCATTTCTTCATCTTATTTCTCCCTCTTTCACTTTTTTCGCATGCCCTTCTACTTCTATTTTCCAACATGCATACTAAAAGTATCACAAAGTTTCCAATCAAGCAATGACATATGGACCTTCTTTACAAAATATTTAACATTGAAGGCGATTTCTTTAACATTATTTGAGATTTATAGTTATTTGAACTAGGAATATAGTTATATAACATTAAATACCAACAAAAAAATACGCCACATAGAATCTAAATTCCATGCAGCGCATTCCGAAATCTTATTCAAAATATTTTTCTTTCTTCTCTTTCGTCAGCTTCTCTGTCGAAACCAATTTCCCTGTTGCAATAAAACGTTGATCCGTCTCCGTCGCAACATCACATGTGACTAGCGTAATTTGCGGCTCTTCCGTATTATCAATCACGCCAACTTCTGTATCTTTCACGATTTTTGTATTCGTTACTTCATACGTGTACAAATTCGTCAAATCGGTCAAATATACCTTGGCGCCTTCTTTCACATTCATCACTGGACCAAATAGCATCGAGCCGTTGCGCATATGATGTCCGGCAAGTGGGTAATTTCCTTTCCCCATGACCTGATCCGATCGCATCGTCGTCGCACCAGCAAGTAAATTCGCTGTGTTTGTGCCTTTTAAGACCATCAAACTAAGATCGACGCTCGGAATAGCAATCGAGCCTACAACGGCATTTTTGTCATAATCCGCTGCCCCTTTCACAACCGATGTCATCGACGGTAATTCGACGCTCGCGAAATCAAAGTTCGCATCTCTGTCATTATTTTTTTCAATCGTTTCTGCACTGTAATTCGTTACCGAATCCCGTTCACTTAGGTACTTCACAATCCCGCTTTTAATGAACGGCGAAAGTACAAGAAGTAACCCAACTATTAAAATGATAATTGCAATCGTTTTCTTCAATATATATTCCTCCTTGCTATTCTTTATATTATATAGTAGGTTTAGTGTCTAATGCAACATTGAAAAGCTTAGAAAGCCCGTTAGCCTCGAAATTTCCGAAAGGCTGGCTTTTGAAGCAGGATCCACAGATTCTTAACTTAATGCAAAGCCCAGATGGAACTACCAACACTAGGTTCTTTTTTATACACGCCAACTCTTTCCTATATTCCCCAATCCATCCCCAAATAAACCACCCAACACATCCCATCCAAATAGCGATATTCCGCGCCACGAAGGCATTCTTAAATGAACTCGGTCTCTAGACGCATGTTTTTTAGTTTTGTTTTTGTTAAAGTTATGTTACAATTAGATTAACGTGGGTTTGGAATTAGCGTAACGCTTCTTACATATAAAGCCCAGTTTTTTTTATTCTATTAAAGATGAAAGTACTTACTCACACAGAGTATTAGGAGAGGTGAACTATGAACGAATGGAAAGGAAAAGTCCTCAGCTTCTTAAGTAAGAACTACGGATTTTTTATTCTAGCCGTCATTCTATTCTGGCTAAAAACGTATATTGCTTATCAAACTGAATTTAATCTTGGTATCGAGAATGCCATGCAACAATTTTTATTACTTATTAATCCGCTGAGTTCGGCTGTGTTCTTTATGGGACTTGCCTTATTTGCAAAAGGTCGACGCTCGTTTGTCTGGATTATCATCATCGATCTACTATTAACGATCGTCTTGTTTGCGAACATGGTTTACTACCGGTTCTTCAGTGATTTTATTACACTGCCAAACATTAAAGAGGCGTCAAGCCTTGGCGAACAGAGTGGTAGTATCGGCGCTTTAATGAACTGGACCGATGCGCTTTACTTCTTGGATATCATTTTCCTGATTGGATTATTGGTGTTCCGTGTTGTGAAACCGAATAAAGAAGCGCGTATTCGTGCTCGTAAAACGGTTGGTGTCTTGGTGCTAGGTGTCGCGATGTTCTTCGCAAACTTAGGTCTTGCTGAAATCGATCGTCCGGAGCTGTTAACTCGTACTTTTGACCGGACGTATATCGTGAAATATCTTGGTATGACGAACTTCCAGCTGTATGACGCCGTGAAAAGTACCCAGAACTCAACGCAGCGTGCCCTCGCCGATAGTAGCGATGTCAATGAAGTGTTGAACTATACGAAATCGAATTATGCCGCGCCGAACCCAGAATACTTTGGTAAAGCGAAAGGCAAAAACGTGATTTACATTCACTTGGAGAGTTTCCAGCAGTTCTTGATTGGTTACAAACTTCATGGTGAAGAGGTTACACCATTTATCAACTCGTTCTTTAAAGACAAAAATACATTTAGCTTCACGAATTTCTACCATCAAACCGGTCAAGGGAAAACTTCCGATGCCGAAATGATGCTTGAGAATTCTTTATTCGGACTTCCACAAGGTTCTGCCTTCTCGACAAAAGGTAAGAATACGTATCAATCAGCGCCTGCGATTTTAGGTCAGCAAGGCTATGATTCAGCGGTTTTCCACGGTAACTATAAGAGTTTCTGGAATCGCGACGAAATTTACAAGCAGTTCGGTTATAATCATTTCTTCGATGCTAGTTATTATGACATGAACGAAAAAGATGTTTCTAACTACGGATTGAAGGATAAGCCGTTCTTCCAAGAATCAGAGAAGTATATTGAAACGTTGAAACAACCGTTTTACGCGAAGTTTATCACGTTAACGAATCACTTCCCTTACCCAATTTCAGAAGATGAAGCGACGATTAAACCGGCTGAGACTGGTGATGCTTCGGTGGATAGTTACTTCCAAACAGCGCGTTATTTAGATGAATCTGTAAAAAGTTTCGTGCAGTATTTGAAGGATAGCGGTTTGTATGAGAACTCGGTTATCGTGATGTACGGCGATCACTATGGTATTTCTGATAATCACGCGCAAGCTATGAGTAAAGTGCTTGGTACGGATTATGATGCTTACCAAAACGCTCAAGCGCAACGTGTGCCATTCATGGTTCGTGTTCCTGGCGTTGAAGGTGGCGTAAAAGATACGTACGGCGGTGAAATCGATATTTTACCAACACTACTTCACTTGCTAGGTACGGATACGAAAAACTACGTACAACTAGGTAATGACTTACTTTCTAAAGATGCCAAACAAGTTGTACCATTCCGAAACGGTGATTTCATTACTCCTGCTTATTCTATGATTGGCGGCAAGTTCTACAATCAGAAAACAGGCGAAGAAATAACAACTGAGACGGATGCTATGAAAGCAACGAAAGACAATGTTGCCAAAGAGCTAGAACTTTCCGATGAAGTGTTACAAGGCGATTTGCTACGTTTCTACACACCGGAAGGCTTCAAGAAAACAGATCCTTCGAAGTACAACTATAACAACAAGAATAAAACAACAAGTACTGATAAGGAAAGCACAGACGAGACATCTACAGAAACGAAATAATATCAAGGCTCCGATTCTAAGCAATTTTTAGGATTGGAGCCTTTTTCTTTATAAAATCACTTCCCTTTCGCGCTTTAAAATGCTATTCTATAAAAAGATAAAGGGAGGTTTACTACATAATGAAAATACTAAAAAACTACGCATTCAGTTTATTCTTAATCGCTGGAATTATCCTCGGTGGTGCGGCTGGCCTTATTTTTGGAGATAAGACATCGGTGGTGCGGCCAATTGGGGAATTGTTTCTTAATTTGATGTTTGTCGTGATTGTGCCACTTGTATTCTTGAGTGTTTCGAGTGCTATCGCGAACATGCAAGGAATGAAGCGACTTGGTAAGATTATGGGTACCATTTTTGCGGTATTCTTTACGACGGCCTTGATTGCTGCTGTGATCGCTTTTGTGGGCACGACGATTTATAACCCGCTAAAAGGCGTTGATATGTCACAGATTATCAAGAACTTACCGGCTGCTCCAGAGGCGACTGCTTCGACGATTGGCGAAACCATTGTCAAAACGTTCACAGTACCTGATTTTCTGGACTTATTCTCTAAATCTAACTTATTGCCTTTGATTGTCTTTTCGATCCTTCTAGGCCTTGCTACATCGATGGCAGGTGCGAAAGGAAAACCGGTAGCAGATTTTTTGAACGCTGGGACGGAAGTTATTTTAAAAATGGTGAAGGTTATTATGTACGCCGCGCCAATTGGTCTTGGCTGTTACTTTGCGGATACAGTCGGAAAACTTGGACCGCAAATTATTAATGGTTACTTGAACTCTTTCTTGCTTTATTTAGTGCTCGCGGTTATTTATTATTTTGGCGCCTTTACCTTGTACGCTTTTATTGCGGGTGGTCCGTTAGGTGTCAAAGTATACTGGAAAAACGTGATTACGCCTTCGATTACAGCGATTGCTACATCATCGAGTGCGGCTTGTATTCCGGTTAACTTGCAAGCGACGAAAAAAATGGGCGTTCCCGATGATATCGCGGAGACCGTCATTCCTCTTGGGGCTAATACGCATAAGGATGGTTCTGTTATGGGTGGTATTATCAAGATTATCTTCCTGTTTACATTGTTCGGGAAAGATATGACCTCACCGATGAGCATTCTCGCGATTATTGGTGTCGCCTTCCTTGTTGGTGCTGTGATGGGTGCGATCCCAAGTGGCGGTATGACTGGGGAATTGATGATTTGTGCGGTGTTTGGTTTCAATCCTGAACTCGTTGGGACGATTATGATCATCAGTACAATAATTGATATACCTGCAACATTATTGAATTCAACAGGAAACACGGTTTGTGCGATGCTTGTTAGCCGATTTGTAGAAGGTAAGAACTGGCTTTCAAAACAGTTTGCTTAAATGTATATGTGAGACGGAAGGAGTTTTTTGGACTCCTCCCGTCTTTTTATTTTGTCCAAAATTGGGGCTCCTCCATGCTTTGAAAAATTATTTTAATTTAAGGTTTACTTTTCTCAGATTTAGGAGTATGATATGTCGCATAGCTCGAAATAGAAATAATAGTTCACTTTATGAAGTACTGGTATAACTAGGGTTTCAAGATTTTCGGTCGCTATTTTTTCGTTTGAAAATCGATTTTTAACAAGTGCATATGGCGTGAATCACAGGATACAGAACTTGTATTTCGCGATAAGAAAAGGGAGATGAAACTTTATTTATCTAGATTCCTTACTTATGATCCGCGGATGATGAATCTGGGGTGTTTTTTATTGGAATCTAACTCAAAAACTCGGCATGTTGAATTGTGGGAGGTTTATGTATGATTATAATGCTGCTATTTGCGATTTTGTTGTTGGGTTACTTAGTTTATGCGTTAATCCATCCGGAGAAATTTTAGTTGAGGGAGATAAGAGGACATGGAGATTTTACAAATTGTTGTTGTCATTTTGATTTTGTTTTGCTTAATCAAGCCGCTTGGGACTTACATGTACAAGATTTTTGCGGGGGCATCGACAAAGGGAAATCGCTTTTTTGATAGAATTGAGGCTGGGATTTTCCGATTGGCTGGTTTGAATGAGCGTCCTGCGATGACTTGGAAGCGGTATGCCCTTTCACTCGTTTTGGTCAATGGGATTTTAATGGTTATTGGTTTTGTGATTGTTTTTATGCAAGGGCTTTGGGCGAATCCTAATGGTTTGAAGGGGCTTGATCCGACGCTTGCTTTTAATACGGTGATTAGTTTTATGACGAATACGAATCTACAACATTATAGCGGAGAAACGGCGCTTACGAACATGACGCAGATGATTTTTATTACAATGATGATGTTTACGTCGGCGGCAACGGGGATCTCGGTGGCGATTGCTTTTATTCGTGGGATTACGAGTAAGGGCGAAACGCTAGGCAATTTTTATGAGGATTTCACAAAGGCAATCACGCGCTTATTGTTGCCACTAGCTTTTATTTTGACGCTTGTTTTGGTCGGATTGGCGGTTCCGCAGACGTTGGCGAGTTCGCATACGGTGACGACGCTCGAAGGTTTGAAGCAGACGATTGCGCTTGGACCTGTTGCTTCACTTGAGGCGATTAAACACTTGGGTACGAACGGCGGCGGCTTTTTCGGTGCTAACTCGGCGCATCCTTTTGAGAATCCGACGCCACTTACGAATGTACTCGAAATGCTGGCGATGTGGTGTATTCCGGCTTCCTTGACCTACACATATGGTCGCTTCGCTAAAAATCAAAAGCAAGGCTGGGTCATTTTTTCAGCGATGTTCGTCTTGTTTATCGTGTTTCTTGGGCTCATTTTTATGTCGGAGAAAGCAGGGAATCCGGTGTTGACGGAACTTGGTGTTTCGAACGTGCAAGGCAGTATGGAAGGCAAAGAAATGCGATTCGGGCTCGGGGGCTCCACGCTATTTAGTACGATTACAACGGCCGCTACAACTGGTTCAGTGAATAATATGCATGATACGCTGACGCCGCTTGGTGGTATGGGGACTCTCGCGCTGATGATGCTGAATGTGGTATTTGGCGGTGATGGTGTTGGCTTGATAAACATGTTGATATACGCAATGCTCGGCGTCTTTTTATGCGGGCTTTTGATTGGACGCACACCGGAGTTTCTCGGTCGCAAAATTGAGCCGCGCGAGATGAAATTGATTACATTAACCTTGCTGATACATCCAATTATTATATTAGTCCCCACTGCTGTGGCACTTCTTACATCGGCGGGAACGGATGCGATTTCCAATCCTGGCTTCCATGGGATGACACAGGTTCTGTATGAGTTTACATCCTCTGCTGCGAACAATGGCTCGGGATTTGAAGGGCTTAGCGATAATACGACGTTTTGGAATATGACAACGGGTATTGTGATGTTTTTAGGTCGGTATCTCTCGATTATTCTTTTGCTCGCAGTGGCTGGTTCGATGACACGCAAGCAATTCATTCCAGAGACGATTGGTACTTTTAGAACGGATAATGGCTTGTTTACTGGTATTTTAGTGATGGTTGTGCTCATTATCGGCGCCCTCACCTTCTTGCCAGTTCTCGTACTTGGACCGATTGCAGAAAGTTTAACTTTATAGGAGTGTGTGAAAATGGAGAAAAAGAACGTATTATTTAACCGCGAAATGATGCTCACTGCTATAAAAGATAGCTTTGTGAAATTAAATCCAGTAGCGATGATTAAAAATCCAGTTATGTTTGTTGTCGAAGTTGGGACATTTGTTGTCTTATTACTCATGCTTTTTCCGCAATTTTTCGGAATCACTGCTTCGTTTGGTTACGAGTTGACCGTGTTTCTGATTTTGCTCGTTACGATTTTATTTGCTAATTTTGCAGAGAGTTTGGCGGAAGGTCGTGGGAAAGCACAGGCGGATTCGCTCAAAAAAACGAAGCAAGATACGACGGCAAAACTCATTCAAAAAGATGGTTCGGTAAAAGAAGTTGCAGCCTCGACATTGCATAAAGAAGATATTGTTCTCGTCGAAATGGGCGATTTGATACCGAGTGATGGAGAGATTATTGAAGGGCTCGCCTCGATTGATGAATCTGCTATTACGGGGGAATCGGCACCGGTTATTAAAGAAAGCGGTGGAGATTTCGCCTCGGTGACTGGTGGTACGATGGTACTTAGTGATTCGATTAAGGTTCGGATTGAGAGTAATCCTGGTGAATCGTTTCTTGACAAAATGATTTCGATGGTCGAAGGTGCTAAGCGTCAAAAAACGCCGAATGAGATTGCGCTGACAATTTTGCTTATTACACTCACGATTATTTTTATGATTGTGGTTATAACGCTTTATCCGATTGCCCGTTTTAATGGTGTCGAATTGTCGATCCCGACGCTTGTTGCGCTGCTTGTTTGTCTGATTCCAACGACGATTGGCGCCCTGCTTTCAGCGATTGGTATTGCTGGAATGGACCGGGTGACTCGTTTTAATGTCCTTGCGATGAGCGGGAAAGCTGTTGAAGCTGCTGGTGACATCAATACGATTATTTTAGACAAAACGGGCACCATTACTTTTGGGAATCGGATGGCGAGCGAATTTTTGCCTGTTGGGGGGCATTCAGTGGCGGAGATTGCTGAAATTGCCGCGATAAGTTCGCTGAAAGATGATACGCCAGAGGGCAAATCTGTCTTAGCGCTTGCCAAACGAATGGAGATCGCCTTTCCTAGTGATGATGCGCAGATTACTGAGGTCATTGAGTTCCAAGCAGAAACACGTATGAGCGGGATCACGCTCCAAGACGGGCGCAAAATTCGCAAAGGTGCGGCGGATTCGATTAGCCGCTGGGTCCTTGATCTTGGTGGAATTTTGCCAGCAGAGATGCAGGAAGTTGGAGATAGCATCGCGCGCCTTGGTGGTACACCGCTCGCAGTTTCGGTTGATTCCGAAGTTTACGGCTTTATTTATTTGAAAGATACCGTGAAACCAGGGATGCAAGAGCGATTCGCCGAGCTTCGTAAAATGGGAATAAAGACTATTATGTGTACCGGTGACAATCCCCTGACTGCTAAAACGATTGCGGCGGAGGCTGGTGTGGATGATTATATCGCCGAATCCAAACCAGAAGACAAAATTCAAGTCATTAAAGATGAGCAAGCGCTTGGAAAACTCGTAGCTATGACTGGCGATGGAACGAATGACGCCCCTGCCCTAGCTCAAGCGGATGTAGGTCTCGCCATGAATTCTGGAACCATCGCTGCAAAAGAGGCTGCTAACATGGTTGATCTTGACTCTGATCCGACGAAAATCATCGAGGTCGTGTCTATTGGTAAACAGTTGCTGATGACACGTGGCGCGTTAACGACATTTAGTATTGCTAATGATATCGCGAAATACTTTGCTATTATTCCAGCTATGTTTGCCATCGCGATTCCTGCCATGGACAAGCTGAATATTATGCAACTCGACTCCCCCACTAGCGCGATTATCTCGGCACTGATTTTTAATGCCTTGATTATCCCGATTCTAATTCCACTAGCGATGAAGGGTGTCAAATATGTACCAATGAAAGCGAGTAAGCTACTCAAAAAAAATCTATTCGTTTATGGTCTCGGTGGTGTCATTG
Source organism: Paenilisteria rustica (assembly GCF_013820765.1). Lineage (GTDB taxonomy): Bacteria > Bacillota > Bacilli > Lactobacillales > Listeriaceae > Listeria_A > Listeria_A rustica. The sequence continues at coordinate 108,043 of NZ_JABJVM010000001.1, read as the reverse complement.
CCCCATTTTTCGGCATTAAAGTCATTGATATGGCCGTTTCGGTCTTTATGTAGGAGGGAAAAAAGATGAAAGCATTACGATTATGTCTCGTTTTCACTGTCATTTGTGGCCTGATTTATCCACTTGCCGCAACCGGCGTCGCACAAGTTATTTTTCCAAGCCAAGCGAACGGATCTTTGATTAAAAAAGATGACCAGATTGTTGGCTCCAAATGGATTGGTCAAAATTTTACATCGGAAAAATTCTTCCACGGCCGCGTTTCATCTATTGAGAATGATGCCAGCGCAAGTGGTTCCAAGAATCTGGCACCATCGAATCCAGAACTGAAAAAACGCGTGGAAATGTCGATTGCGCGTCTTGAAAAAGAAAATCCAACGATGAATCACACTAATATTCCTGCTGATTTAGTCACGAATTCAGGCTCCGGACTTGATCCTGATATCTCGGTCGCCAGCGCGAAACTGCAAGTCAAACGCGTTGCAAAAGCAAATAAACTGAATCCTGACACGGTTCGAGAGCTCGTAACAAAAAACACGACAACGCGCTCCCTTGGCATTTTTGGTGAACCACGCGTCAATGTTTTAGAATTAAATTTAGCCTTGGAAAAACTACTCGATTAAGGAGGTCTAACTGCTATGTCCGAAGAAACCGAATTTTCCTTTCGTCGCAAAAGCCCAGAGGAGATTCTTGCCGAAATCGAGCGCTTAAAAAAAGGCAAACTGAAAATTTATATCGGCTCAGCTCCGGGCGTCGGGAAAACCTATCGGATGCTCTCTGAGGCTCAAGATTTGCTGAACGAAGGCATTGATGTCGTAATCGGCCTTGTCGAAACCCATAATCGCCCAGAAACCGCGGCCATGATTGGTAATCTCGAAACGATACCCTTAAAAGAGATTCCATACAAAGGCGCCGTTTTCCAAGATCTTGATGTCGCAGCGATTTTAGCACGCAACCCAGATGTCGTTGTAATTGACGAGCTAGCGCACACCAACATTCCAGGTTCGAAGCACAGCAAGCGATATCAGGATGTGCTAGAAATCCTCGATCACCGTATCAATGTTTTGTCTGCCGTCAATATTCAGCATTTGGAAAGCTTGCATGACGCCGTGCAAACCGTTACGGGGGTTAAAGTTCGTGAGCGCATTCCCGACCATCTTTTGGACGTAGCCAGTGAAGTCATCCTCATTGATGTTTCTGCTGAAACGCTTCAAAAACGACTTCGAGAAGGGAAAATCTACGCTAGTCATAAAATTAATCAATCGCTTGAAAATTTCTTCACGCAACGCAATCTGTCCGCCCTTCGCGAAATGGCGCTTCGAGAAGTAGCGGATGACGTCGATGACAAAACCGACAAAACAGAAGCCCAAATACGTGCCGCCGCCATGAATGAAAAAATACTCGTTTGCGTTAAAAATGACGAAAATGCCGAGAAATTAATCCGTCGCGGCTGGCGAATTGCCAATCGTTTGCGAGCAGAGCTATTTATTTTAACGGCGATTCCTGGAAGTTTGAGTGACCTTGACCCCTACACCAGAAAAAAATACGAAACCTGGAAAAAGCTCGCAAAAGATTTCAATGCCCAGTTTTTAATTGAAACGAACCATAATCGTAAAATTTTCAACGTTATCACGGATGTCGCTAAAAATCACCACATCACGCAAATCATTCTCGGTCAATCCGTAAAAACACGGTTGGAAGAACTCACGAAGGGTTCCGTTGTCAATGCCATTATGCGAGAAACGGACGGTATCGATATTCATATAGTCGCCGATTCTAGAAAAAATTAGCAAAAAGAAGCTGAGACAAGGCAAAAGCGCCCTCCCATTTCTTCGGGTAGGACGAAAAATTCCGCTTTATACAAATCGAGCGAAAGCGTTTGTATTCAGGGGATTTGGTGGAAGCCGGAGAGCTGCGCATACTGGTGTATGTGATGACTGAAAACAGGGAGGGAGTAGTTTCCCCGACCATGTGAGAAGTTATGCGAAACGCAGTGTAGAAGAACCGGAAGTCCGCCAAATCCCCTGAATGCGAACGCTTGTCGCCGATTTATCTGGGTTATGTCCAGACTCCTTTTTGCTAGCTTATCCCGTTCAGTATACAACTTACAGTCCGCTCAATCTCAGCTTCATCATCCCACTCAGCGTTTGGCATAATCATAAACCGAGTCACCAAAAACCCAACAATATTCGTAATCAGCGCCCGCATAATCGTACTATTTGGCATCTCATTAATTTCCCCGCGCTCTTTATAAAAGCCAATAATCCGATCAAACTGACCCTTCACATGCACCATAAATACCTTCGAAAACTGCTCTCGCATCTCCTCGTGATACAGTAATTCCTGCAAATAAATCTTAATCACCTGACTATTCTCGCGCGCAAACTCAAACCGATTCCTCACAAGCGCTATTAAAAAAGTCCGGAAATCAGGATATTCCTGCTCAAAAACCTCCGCTACAAAAGCCTGCGCTAAAAATGGGGCCACACTATCAATCATAATCGGCACTGTGATTGACGTCAGCAAATCCTTTTTCGTCTTATAATGCCTAAAAATCGTCCCTTCCGCAACACCAGCGCGCTTCGCAATTTCACTCGTTGACGTCGCTGCAAAGCCACGTTCCGCAAACAATTCAATCGCAGCCGCCACAATTTTTTTCTGCTTCTCACTCATTTTTTTATCCTGCTCTGCTACCTCTAACATTTGCGTCAGAATGTCTTTACTTTCAGTCATTGTCGCCATTCCTTCCTATATTTTACGATATTTTTTCAGTGCAAAAATATTTAAAATCATGAATACAAGCGCAAATCCGACTAAAATATAAAAATCCGTCGCAAAACCGCTGAATCCCTCTCCTTTTACCATAATCGATGTCAAAGCATCTGCACCATAGTAAAGCGGCATAATGTGAGCAATCCATTGTAGCCAATCCGCCATACCTTCCAGCGGGAAAATTCCACAAAACAGTACTTGTGGTACAATCACAATTGGAATGAATTGCACAATTTGGAACTCATTATTCGCAAATGTCGAAAGTAAAATACCGAGCGTCAAAGCAACCATCGCCAGCATCAGCGTGATCAGTAAGACATACCAAATCGATCCCATCTGCACCATATCCAGCACATGAATCGAGTATAGCGCCACGATAATCGACTGCGCTAATGCAAAAATACCAAATCCGAGCAAATATCCCGTTTCTAGTTCCCATCGCTTAATCGGTGTCGCCATCAACCGTTCTAAAGTCCCCGTTGTCCGCTCTCGCAAGAACGAAATTCCCGCGATCAAAAAGACAAAGAAGAAAACAAAGAATCCAATGAAAATCGGTCCAATTGTATCAAAAAATGTCGTATCTGCATCCCCGTATATATACGCCGTATCGATCGATAATTGCTGTTGTTCAGGAAGCTTCAAATTCACCTCCGGAATATTCAATTGCTGCCCCGTTTGTGCCGTATACTGTTTGGCAATCACGGCTAGCGACTGCTGTATCTTCGCGCTCGCCTCCTGCATCGAAACGCCCAACTGCTTCATCGCATCCTTTTGCTCTGCCATCAAAGCTGCCTGTAATTTCATCTGAATCTGCTTACTCACACCAGGATCACTATTCTCAAAAGTCAGTTTTACATCCGCGCCATCCTGCACAACAAACGCATCCAATCCGTCCGATTTTATCGTACCTTTCACATCATCCACAGAACCGTACTGCTTCACCGACATATCCGTATCCTTCAGTTCCGTCACCATCGACGACGATACACCTTCCACGCCAACTTTCGGCTTCACCGTATCCCCATCAAACAAATAATTAATCAACGTAATCAAAATAAGTGGCGCAATAAACATCAAAGCTAGCGTCCTTTTATCCCGTCTAAACTGATTCGCAATCCGCTTCACAATCGCCATCACACGCATCATGATTTCGCACCTCCAAATTGTAAAAAGGCATCTTCCAATTTCCCGGTCGACGTCTGCGCTTCCAATTCAGCCGGCGTCCCAACCGCGATTATTTTTCCATCACGAACCATCGCTAACCGGTCGCATTTTTCTGCCTCATCCATCACATGCGTCGTCACAAGAATACACTTGCCTTCCCCCTTCAACATGTCCAGTTCCTCCCAGATTGACTTCCGCAATTCCGGATCAATCCCAACTGTCGGCTCATCCAAAATCAGCACATCAGGATCCTGCAACATCGAAATCGCCAGCGACAACCTCCGCTTCATGCCTCCCGAAAAATCACTCACCTGCTTATTCAGTTCCCCTTCCAAGTTCACAAGCTTCGCCGCGTAAGCAATTCGTTCCTTCCGCTTTGCCCCCTTCAATGAATACAACGCCGCAAAAAATTCCATGTTCTCCTTCGCCGTCAAATCGATATATAACGCATCCGACTGCGCCATGTAGCCAATATTCGCAATCACGCTAAGATTTGGCATCCGCTTATCCAGCACCGTCACATCACCAGAATCACCTTTTTCCATTCCAACAATGACTTTCACAAGCGTCGTTTTTCCAGCCCCAGAAGGACCAATCAATCCAAAAATTTCACCCTTCGCCACTTCCAGTCCAACTTCCGTTAAAATCTGTTTCTTCCCGAATGACACATCGAGATCTGTCACCTGAATCGCTATTTCTCCCATTTCTAAAACCTCCTCTAGGTTAAATAAATATAAATGAGTGATTACTCACTTTTATTTTAACCTAAAAAAAATAAAAGTAAAGTAAAAGCTGTAAATAGGGGGAGAAAAACCTCCAAATTCATTAAAATAAAAAGTTTACAATAAAGACTTAATTTAGTCAGGGAGCCGTGCTATAATGAAGAAGTCGTCAACCTTCAATTGCCATTTTCACGGAAGGGAGGTGTGTTCCATTGATTCTGATTTTTTCCAGCATTGTTGCTCCGATTCTTGTAGGTATAACGCTCGTCACTTATAAGTATTGGTTAGAACATCGCAGCAACAAGAGTAACCGACGATCAAAGTTCTAATCGCGCAAAAAAAAGGCCCCGACGTCTCTGACCAGATTCGGGGCCTTTCTGTGTGTCCATTGATTCTTTTTCCTACAAACATCTTAACACATTTTTTTTCCTTTTTCAACTCTTTCTCTACTTTCTTAAATACACATCCGATATCAAATGATCTGCGCCTTTTTTCAAAATAAGCTGGGCGCGATATTTCGTCCGTTCGATGTTTTCCTTCAAGTTCACGCCATTAATTTTATCCCATGTATCTAGAGCAAACTCGCGCGCTTTTGCTTCACTTATTTTCGTGTAGCGGTGGAAATAGGAACTCGTGTCTTGAAAAGCGGTCTCGCGTAGCATGAAGAACCGTTCCAAATACCAACGCTTAATCTCGCTTTCTTCTGCGTCCATATAAATTGTGAAATCAAAGAAATCACTTGGAAAAACGGCTTGTTCAGGGTCCACCTGCAACACATTAATTCCCTCTACAATGATGATATCTGGCTGACTGATAACACGCGTCTCGTCCAATATATCATACGTAAAATGCGAATAAAGTGGCACTTCTACATTCTCTTTATTACTCTTTAAATCGCTCAAAAAAGCAACAAACCGACTCCGGTCATAGCTCTCTGGAAAACCCTTGCGCTCCATCAAACCTTTTTCCTCAAGCACTGCATTCGGATATAAAAAACCATCCGTCGTGATCAGCTCTACCTTACGCGTTTTGGAAAACCAGCGATCCAGCATAATTTTGAGCACCCGCGCCGTCGTACTTTTGCCAACAGCCACACTGCCTGCAATACCGATCACGAACGGTGTGTGCGTCGCGTGCCGCTTCAAGTATTCCATTTTTTCACCGTGAATGAAGATTTGTTCGTGATAATGAATCGCAAGTAATTTCACGAGTGGTAAATATATTTCAGCGATATCTTCGAGTGAGATACGGTCATTTAAACCACGTATATCTTCTAACTCTTCCGCCGATAACATCTGGTCTTTACTTACTTCCAGCTTACGCCAATCCTCGCGCGGAAAATGAAAGTAGGGGGAATAATGATTCATAGTCATTCCATCCTTCTCTAGTTTGTTTTCGTTTTCACAGGTTTAAGCATAACGTATCTGACCCGATTCCGCAACCTAATATTTGCGATACACATACACATCTTTCGGCTTCGGAATTTCATCATATTTCGTCACCTTAACAGCCGGAATATCCATTTTAAAAGGTGCATAATATTCCTGCTCAATCACGCCACTCACTTTCACCCACGTATCATTGCTAAGGTCTGCCTCCTCGTCTGGCATGTGCACAAGCATCCCATAAACACCAGAATCCGCAACACAATGAATAATACCAAAACGGAACACAAATAGATTCGCGCCCTTCGTCACTGGATCGTTATAAACAAAGCCGGTAAATTCAATCCGCTTCCCTTCAAATTCACCAGGATAACTATAAATAATCTCCATCGTCATCAAATAATTCTCATCTGTCACTTTGATTGGATCATCATCAATAATCTGGTCCTTCTCTTGCTCGATCATTTTTTCATAATCCGATTTACCAAAATAACCACTTGTATCCGGCTTCAGAAACTGATTCATCGCATATGGGTCATCACCCGCCGCATTATTTTTCGGAAAATGAAACCCTTTCGCATCCACAATCGTCGAGTTCAGCGTCGCAATCGGAAACATAAATCCAGCAATAAGCGGATAAATAAGCAACCCATACACCAAAATCTTTTTCCAAAACCTATTCTCTCCATCGTGCGTATGCCCCATATGCGCGTGATCCTGGTCCAAATCCTCATCACGGAAAATCATGATAAGCTGCACTAAACCTAAGAAAAACGCAGCAATCATCGCAGCTAGCGACAAATAGGAATACTTCATATTGATATACTTACTAATATCGCCCGTCACGTGCAGTTGCATCAAGTAGAAGGCGAATCCAAATAAAATAATAACACGAAACATCAAAACGCCCTCCTTCTATAAGAATAATGCATACACAAACACCGTAACCGTCACGCCAATCACGACAAACGCCACAAACTTCGCTTTAAAAGTCGCCAGCATCATCATCAAATTTTTAATATCGAGCATCGGTCCAAAAACGAGGAATGCGACAATCGATTGCGTCGAAAAAACACTGCGGAATGAAGCGCCAATAAAAGCATCCGCCTCCGAGCAAAGCGACAAAACAAACGCCAAAACCATCATTAACAGAATCGATAAAACAGGCCCATGCCCAATCGAAACGAGCGTCGACGTCTTAATATATGTCTGCATAGCCGCCGCCAATAACGCACCAAACACGAGAAATTTCCCCACCGAGAAAAATTCATCCACCGCATGTTGCAACGTATGCCAAACCTTATCTTTCATCGACATCTTGGCATCATCATGACTGTGCTCGTGGTGGTGGTCATGTTCCGTCTCCGTATGCATCGTATGCACCGATCCCGAAGCAACCGCCCCGTCCATTCCCACAATCGCCATCACAGCAGGCGCCTCCGCTTTTTCCTTGCGCTCTTCTGCCGTTTCATACAACAGGAACTTCTCCTTCAAACCCTCACCTTTATAAAAATAAGCAATCGCGTTCCCTACAACCATCGCGACGACTAAACTCCCTAAAACACGTAGTAGCGGCACTTCCCACGTACTCCCAAACGCAACGTACGTCGAAAATAGCACTACTGGATTAATAATCGGCGCCGTCAACATAAAGGCGATTCCCGCATGAAGTGGCACCCCTTTTGCAACCAAATTTCGGACAATCGGTACAATCCCGCACTCACACGACGGAAAAAGCACACCAATAACCGAACCTACAATCACCGCTAAAAATCGATTTTTTGGTATAATCTTAGCAATAAATGCCTCAGAAATAAACATTTGAATGAAGCCCGCAATAAAAACACCAATTAATACAAACGGCAAAGCCTCAATCATAATCGAGATAAAAATCGTATTCATCTGTAAAAAAGAATCTGGTAAATTTTGAAACATATGTTCACTTCCTTGCCTCTTTCAGTTTTGCTAAGCTAACCTCTTGATTTTATGCTTCTTGGGGAAAGAAATCAAGTTGTATCTGGAAAAAATATTCGAAACAACACAATGAGTACAGCCCATGTATGGAATATTTCCAGAAAATCACGGTAGCAAAAAAGCGATGCGCATAAATCTAATGTTAGATTTACACACATCGCTTTTCGTATAGTATCAAACAAATTTCGAATACGGTTGCGCATGGAACATCCAGAGCAAGCCATACTTGTCTTTAATAATCCCCATTTTGCCACCCCAAAATTGTTCTTTTAGAGGATCGATAATTTCTGCGCCACTCTCGGTTACTTTCTTATATAGCGTCTCCAGAGCCGCAACATCCTCTGCATCTTCTGAATTGAAATCAAACATCAGCGTGACACTAGAGGAGAATGGCTCACCTTTCCCAAAACGGTCACTACAGAAAATCGTGTTCCCTAATACAACAAAACCACCATGCATCGTTGTGTCTTCTAAGTTATCCGTCGATATTCCCCATGCTTTCGCCATGTTCTCGTCCACTGGTTTACGATCAAGCAAGGTCGCACCAAACACCTCTTGGTAATATTCCATCGATTCTTTCGCATTATCAAAACTTAAATAAGAATATAATTTTGCCATCTTGTTTTCCACCTTTCAAATGAAGTTACATCTGGATTATAAAGGATGGTTCGAGTAAATACAATGCATAACCTACAAGTTGGGCGATTTCACAAAAGTGGTCTACTTACGATACATTTTGAATTCCAAGAACAATTCATTGTAATGCGCCAACATTTTCTTCCCTAGATTATCGTATACCTCTAAATTTTTCAATTGGTCTAGGTCTGGATAGAAACGCTCATCACTCGAAATTTCTTTCGGCAAAAGTTTCACAGCCGCTTCATTTGGCGTCGCATACCCGACATATTCCGCATTTTGCGCGGCATTTTCAGGTTTTAGCATGAAATTGATGAATTTATGGGCTCCATCGACGTTTTTCGCCGTTTTCGGAATGACCATATTATCAAACCATAAATTCGAGCCCTCTTTTGGAATCACATACTCCAAATCCTCATTTTGGTCCAACATCTCGGCAGCTTCGCCAGAAAACGTTACTGCGACTCCAGCCTCGTCACCAGCCATTAATATCTTAATTTCATCCCCAACAATCGCTTTCACGTTCGGCGTCATTTCTTTCAGTTTCATCAAGGCTTCCTGCAACTGCGCCTCATCCGTACTGTTTAGCGAGTAACCAAGGCTATTGAGCCCAAGCCCCATCACCTCACGCGCACCATCAATGAGCAGAATCTGATTTTTCAATTCCGGTCGCCACAAATCATTCCAACTCGTGAATGGGATATCCTGAATCATTTTCTTATTATAAATAATGCCCAGCGTTCCCCAGAAATAAGGCATCGAATACGTGTTATTCGGGTCAAACGACAAATCCATAAAACGCGGATTCAAATACTTCATATTCGGCAATTTTGCCTTATCAAGCGGAATCAACAAGTTCTCCTCACGCATCTTACTAATCGCATAATCGCTCGGAACTGCAATATCAAACGTTGTCCCGCCCTGCTCAATCTTCGTCATCATCGCTTCATTCGAATCAAACGTCTGATAAATCACCTTAATTCCCGATTCCTTTTCAAATTTCTTCAGTAAATCAGGATCAACATAATCACCCCAGTTGTAAATCGTCAACGTGTTCCCGCCCGAATAGCCTTCTGACTTGTTCAGCGAGTAGGTTAACACCATCATCAGAAGCGCCGCAACAACCACTAGGCCAAAAACACGAACTAATTGCTTCATTTTTTCGGCACCTCCATCGCTTGTGCAGCCTTCGCATTGCGCTGATTAATAAAGTAGTATCCGATAACGAGCACAATGGTAAATAGGAATAGCAACGTCGACAATGCGTTAATAGACAACGAAATCCCTTGGCGCGCCCGTGAATAAATTTCCACAGAAAGCGTCGAAAAACCATTTCCAGTTACGAAGAAAGTCACTGCAAAATCATCCAGTGAATACGTCAAAGCCATAAAGAATCCAGCAAAAACGCCTGGCGAAATATACGGCAAAATTACCTTACTTAGCACATTCCACTGGCTCGCACCTAAGTCCCGCGCCGCATCGATCAGCGTCGGACTCATCTCTTGCAATTTTGGCAGAACCATCAGGACAACAATCGGAATACTAAACGCGATGTGTGACACCAGCACCGAAATAAAGCCCAGTTTTACGCCTAAAATTGTGAAGAAAATCAGGAAAGAGGCACCGATTACAACATCCGGGCTCACAATCAACACATTGTTCAAACTAAGCAATGAATTTTTAGCAAACGGGCGAGGCATGTACCGAATCGCCAGCGCTCCGAGAACACCTAGAATCGTTGCTACAACTGACGAAAGTAGCGCAATCACAAAGGTATTCAATACAATGATTAACAGTCGCGTATCCTGAAACACCTCTTTATAATAATCCCACGTAAAACCACTAAAATGATTCATCGTCCCGCCCGCATTGAACGAGTAGAACATCAAATAGAAGATTGGCGCATACAAAACAAAGAATACGACAGCTAAATAAATTTTTCCCAACGTGTTACGCTTCTTCATTTCACCGCCCCTTTCTTCCGTTTCGCACCACTTACAAACATAATAATAAACATCGCAATAATCAGGAACACGCCAATTGTCGAGCCCATTCCCCAATCTTGCGTCACTAAGAAATGCTCCTCAATCGCAGTACCAAGCGTAATCACCCGGTTTCCCGCAATTAAACGCGTAATCATAAAGAGTGACAATGCTGGAATGAAAACCGCTTGACATCCCGCTTTGACCCCATCCAGCGTAATTGGAAAAACAACCCGCCAAAAAGTAGTCCAACGCGTAGCACCCAAATCCTGCGCTGCGTGCGTTAACGAAGGGTTCATCTCCTCCAGCGCATTATAAATCGGCAAAATCATAAACGGAATAAAAATATACGTCGACACAAACAAGAAACTAAAATCCGTAAATAAAATCTGCTTCGTACCAATCCCGATAAACTCCAAAAACTTATTCGCCGTCCCGTACGTCCCAAAAATCCCCATAAACGCATAGGCTTTTAGCAACAAATTAATCCAAGTCGGCAAAATAATCAACAACAACCAAAGCTGTTTATGCTTCAATTTTGTCAAAACAAGCGCCGTCGGATACGAGATCAACAATGTAAATAACATAATCAAAAACGCATACCAGAACGAACTCACCGTCATTTTCAAATAAACCGGCGTAAAGAAATTCACGTAATTCGAAAACGTAAAATTGCCATCGATATCAAAAAACGAATAGTAGGCAATCAACACGATCGGCGCAATAACAAACAGCAAAATCCAAAAGGCATAAGGAATCAAATAAAAAGTCCGCGCTCGTCTCGTCATCGCACTACGCCTCTTCGTAACTTTCTAGACGGGCATCGAACTCTTCTTCGGTTTCTCCAAGACGCATAATATGAATTGCTTCCGGATCAAAAGCCAGTCCTAATTTTTCACCAATTCGTGCTTTTTTGGTAGAATGCACCAGCCACTCATTGCCATCCTCATCGATACAACCAATCTCATAATGAACCCCGCGGAACAAGACCCAGTCTACCGTCACGCGCAAATTCCCCTTATCCTCCGTTGTAATCTCTAGATCCTCAGGACGAATAATCACCTCAATAACCTCATTCGGATTGAAGCCTTGGTCGACACATTCAAACCGGCGTTCCACAAACTCCACCTCGAAATCCTGAATCATCCGGCCAGAAACGATATTCGACTCCCCAATAAAGTCTGCTACAAAGCGATTAATTGGCTCATCATAAATATCCATCGGCGTCCCACTTTGCTGAATCTCGCCCTTATTCAACACAAAAATTTCATCGCTCATCGCCAGCGCCTCTTCTTGATCATGCGTTACAAATATAAACGTAATCCCAAGCCGGCGTTGTAAATCCCGCAACTCATATTGCATTTCCGTCCGCAGCTTCAAATCAAGGGCCGATAATGGCTCATCCAGCAAAATAACTTCCGGCTCGTTCACAATCGCACGCGCAATCGCCACACGTTGACGCTGACCGCCAGACATTTCCGTGATTTCCCGTTGCTCATATCCTGCCAAATTCACAAATCGCAACGCCTCCGTCACTTTTTGCTGAATCACATCTTTCTTCAATTTCTTAATACGCAGACCAAAAGCCACGTTTTCAAACACATTCAAATGCGGAAATAAGGCATAATCCTGAAAAACCGTATTGACAGGCCGCTTATTCGCCGGAATATCATTAATCACTTTATCATTCAGAAAAATCTTGCCATCACTTGCCTCCAAAAAACCAGCAATCAGGCGTAAAATCGTAGTTTTGCCACAACCCGATGGTCCAAGTAGCGTGTAGAATTTCCCTTTTTCAATCTCAAAACTTACATTATCAAGCACTGGTGGATCATTATCAAACTGCTTTGTCACATTTTCAAAGCGAATAATTGTTTCTGCCATTTGCGTATTCCTCCTTACAAATAAGAATCCGTCGCCACCAAAATTAGCGTTGCCGGTACATCTTCCTCATTACAAATTTGGTGTTCATCCGAAGCATGGAAATAAATCGCCTCGCCTTTTTCAGCTGTATATCGTTTCTTTCCTAGTTTGATCGTTACTTTCCCTTCTAATACGTAAGCAAACGTCTCCGATAACGACGGTTCGAACTGCTTAAAAGTCCCATTTCCCGAAAGCGTTAAATACACCGGCTCGATTTCCTTCTCATTCGATTCAGGGACCAACCACTTTACTTGATACCCTTTTTCCTCATCTTCAAAAAAAGTGTGCTCATTCGCGCCATACACAACCTTCTGCTCCTGCTCTTCCTCATCAAAAAATTCTTTCGGCGTACAACCAAGCACCTCTAAAATATCAAATAACGTTTCAATAGAAGGCGAGCTTAAATCGCGCTCCAACTGCGAAATATAGCCCTTCGTCAGATCCGTGCGCTCCCCTAGCTCTTCCTGCGTCAAATTCTTGCTAAGTCGTAAATTCTTAATCCGCTTGCCAATATCCATAGTCGCAACCTTCCCATTAGTTTAGTAGAAGTAAACTCAGAGTCATTATTGTTTAGTAATAGTAAACTTTATGTTTACCACAATACTGCTTATTATACATCATCCAATCCCGAAATCGCAATACTTTTTTACAAAAAAACAAGCCTGCGGAAGTTCTCGACTCTCCCAACAGGCTTGCAAACTTATGCTAATTCTTCATTCCCAAAATAATACGTTTCATATAAATTCAAGTTCTGTCTCAGCTCACGCGCCAAATCCCGTGAAATTTTACCTTGCTCAAACAAGTTTTGGATAACATCACGTTCGATTTGAACGGCTTGTAGCTGCACATCTTTTTTCGCTTGTTCAAATGATTCTCTTGATTTTATACTGCCACGATCTTGTTTCATTTGTTCCAAAATCCGTTTGTTTTCAGTGATAATCGGCCAAACCACGGCTTGATTCGATTCATCTAACAAAGCCATCAACTTGTTATGAACGAAGCTTGTATTCTTCTCACGCAAGTCTCTGATTTCGTTTATCATTTCCTGATATTGTTCTGGATTTTGCTTCATTTCGTTCATTCGCTCTTTCGCCTTTTGCCATTGTTTCGGATGCAATACTTGACGAGTAAGTCGTTTAAACATCATCGCCATCATGCCAGAACGCGATTTACCTCTGCCTGATAGGGCTTTTTCCATCGCCTCTAGATAATTATTGTAACGGCTAACCGCCTGCTTACTTGCCTCACCTTGTTCCGATAGAAGAGCCGTATTTTCCTTTTCCCACTGCACGACTTGCAGACGCAGTGCATGCTGTTCTTTATCGATTTCACGTCGCTTGCCTAATTCAATATCTTCTTTTTGAATCGCACGCATACGCCCACGATAATCATCCATAACAACTTGTGTCGCCGCCTTGTTTTCTGATGTTATTTCTTTGTTTAATTGCTCCACCACATGCCGACAAACGCTTAGTTTCATCGACTTTTCAGCGCGCGGATTATCCGATGTGCTCTCATCTTTCCGAGCCAAAATCGGCAAAATCGCTGTAGCAATGATAAGTGAGCATAAAATAACCCCCGACGCGATACAAATAATCAGAGATCGCTGTGGAAACGGACTGCCGTCACCTAAGACAAATGGAATCGAAAGCGCAGAAGCAAGCGTTACCGCGCCACGTACGCCAGACAAAGAAGTCAGGACAGTAGCTCGTAAATTCATACTTCCTCCATCATCTTTTTTCGCCAAATGTGGAATGAGCCATCCCAGATGAATCCATAAAAAGCGTAGACCAATCAAGCCAAACGTAATAATGAGCACATAGAAAATCACTTGCCAGTTACTTACGCCAGAGTTTTGCCACACAACTTGGATAATATCTGGTAATTGCGTTCCTAAAATAATAAACACTAAACCATTTAACACAAAAATGATGACTGACCATGTGCCTTGCGATACGACGTTCAGCTTGACTGTCATCGGATCCATTTTCCGCTTCTCAAACGCATGCATAATTCCAGCCGCAACAACCGCCAAAATTCCAGATACGTGCAATTCCTCTGCCACTAAATAAATCACAAATGGCGTCAAAATCTGAATTAACATATGTAGCGTAACATCTTCCATACCTAGACTACGAATCCATTTCAAGAATTTGAATTTAATAAAAGTCAGCACGAGACCACAAATAATCCCGCCGACTGCAATAATCACAAAACTAGTGGAAGCATCCCAAATCGAAAATACGCCAGTTACCATCGCCGCAATCGCAAATTGGAAGGCAACCAAACCAGAAGCATCATTCATCAGTGCTTCCCCTTCTAAAAGATGCGTGATTTTTTTCGGCAAATCAATCCGTCCAGAAAGCGAGCCCACCGCCACAGCATCCGTTGGCGCAAGTGCCGCAGCAAGCGCAAAAGCTGCCGCGAGTGGAATCGTTGGAATCATCCAGTTCACAAAATACCCAATCACAAGAACCGTCACAAACACAAGCCCCAATGCCAGTGCTAAAATCGACGCTCGTAAATTCCATAACGCCTGCCGATCGGTTCTTTTCCCATCATTAAAAAGTAACGGCGCGATAAATAGCACCAAAAATAACTCTGGATTTAATTCTAATTCAAATGCAAGCGGTAAACAGGCAATCAGAACACCGAGTCCAATTTGTATCAACGGTATCGATACAAATGGTATAAACCGGTTCACAACATTCGAGATTAAAATCGCCGCTAACATAATTAATACGTAATAAAACATGTCCACCCTTTTTCAACCCCTTATTCCCCTTCAACCTCGTTCTTATACAGGTCGATCTCGTCATTTAAGTATTTCATTTTTTCATCTAAATGTTGAATAATAGCCGCAGCCTCATACAATTCTTGCGTCAAATGCGCTGGTGCCGTCGATTTATATTTATAGTAAATCTTATGCTCCAAACTCGCCCAAAAATCCATTGCAACCGTTCTAATCTGGATTTCCACACACATTTTGCGCGACGTATTCGTCAAGAAAATCGGCACTTCACAAATCAAATGCAGACTCCGATACCCGTTAGGCTTAGGATTCTCCACATAATCTTTCACATTCAAAATCGTCATATCGTCTTGGTTTGCCAACATCTCATAAATTTTATAAATATCCGACACAAAAGAACAAGTCACCCGAATCCCAGCGATATCATGCACATGTTCGTACGCATTCTCTGGTGTAATATCAAGCCCTTTTTTCTCCAATTTCGCCGTCAAACTCTCAAAACTCTTGACCCGCGATTTCAAATGTTCCATCGGATTATAATCATGAAGAAACTGGAACTCATCATTCAATATTTTTAATTTCGTATTCACTTCTTCTAAGGCAAAACGATGCATTAACATCACATTACGCCATTCTTTCAACTCATTTACGGAAGGTTGTTGCACAAAAATAACTCCTCTCTCCACTTCACTATTCTACCTTCCTATGTTACTACATTTTGCACATTTCCGCACAGTAATTCGATAAATTAAAGAGATTTCTTACTATATTATCATCATTTTATTAGAATACAATGCACTTGAAGTATACCGCAGCTTTATGAACAACAAATGAATTTTAGAAAGCCGTTTCTATTTGGTCTACTTTTTGGTATGATGGACGTATATAAAAATCGAAAACGGGGGTCTGTTTGGGATGTTAAATAAAGAAGCAGAATTGCAATTTAATATTATTCTGAAAGCGTTAAATATGACTAGTGTTGGCGTTATCATTACGGATGGTGATCTACCGGACAATCCAATTATTTATGTGAATAGCGGCTTCGAACGGATCACAGGCTATACCTCTGAGGAAGTGATGGGGAAAAACTGCCATATGCTCCAAGGCCGTAAAACAGACAAATCCGCGCTAGCTAAAATAAGCCAAGCCGTGAAAAACCGTACCACCGTTAGTGTATTCCTCCAAAACTACCGTAAAAATGGCGATATCTTCTTCAATGAACTGACGATTGACCCCATTTATGACGAAGCATCTGGGAAAAACTATTTTATTGGCATCCAGCGCGATGTCACACGCGAAGAAAAATACAAGATGTTACTCGAAGATTCAATTGAAGAAATTGTTAAAATGTCGACACCAATTGTTCCTGTCCAAGAAGGCGTTGCTGTTCTTCCATTAGTTGGCGCGCTTTCAACGGATCGTTTTGAAGAAATGACGCAAAATGTAGCTTCCTACCTTGAAGTAAGTCACATTGATTATTTAATCATGGACATTTCGGGACTCGCTGATTTCAATGAAGAAGTTGCCGCGAATCTGATTAAATTTTTAGCCTTAACAAAATTAACGGGGGTAAGCCTCATGTTGACCGGAGTTTCACCACGATTCGCAATGCTGATGGTCAATTATGATAATCGCCTGCCGAGCATTCCAACTTTTAGCACCGTTCGCGAAGCTCTAAAAAACGTCTAAAATACAAAAAAGCCTTGCAATTCCCCGCTATATTCGTTAGTATAGAACATGAAAACTTAATAAAATCCTCATCCAAACGGTGAGGTAGAGGTTGCGAAATTCACAAGTAACGGTGACGAGGTGCATAAAACACTGATGATTCCCCGCGAAAAGGATGCTCGCCGAAGTGAAGACAGGTTTATGACTGCTCTTTAGCTGGGACTGTTATCGAAAGAAACAGGACTGCCGTTTTTGCCATTAGCTTGACGAAACGGATGTGCTATCTAACGCTTTTTGATGTTGGTATCTATAGACTGATCTCTAAAGTTGCACACGGGATCGGTTTTTTTGTTCCCAAAACCTCAATTTTCAAAAAGAGCAGAAAGGGAGTTTTACTTGTGAAAAAAGAACAGCAACAAGGTCACATTCGGAGAGATTTAAAAACGCGTCATTTATCGATGATTGCCATTGGGGGCTCGATTGGAACGGGATTATTCCTAGCGAGTGGAAATGCCATAGCAGTAGCAGGACCTGGGGGCGCACTTGTCGCTTATGCTGCGATTGGCTTAATGGTTTACTTTTTAATGACGAGCCTTGGGGAAATGGCAACATACATGCCTGTCTCTGGTTCCTTTAGTACGTATGCCTCCCGCTTTGTCGATCCAGCTTTTGGATTCGCACTCGGCTGGAACTACTGGTTCAACTGGGCGATTACACTTGCCGTTGATATTTCGACTGCCGCACTTATTATTCAATTTTGGTATCCAGATGCACCGGCTTGGCTTTGGAGCGCCGTATTCCTATTACTCATATTCGGCTTAAACGCCCTGTCCGTCAAAGCTTACGGCGAATCAGAATATTGGTTCTCCATCATCAAAGTAGTCACTGTCATTGTCTTTTTAATCATCGGTGTCCTAACTATTCTTGGGATTCTCGGTGGACATTTCATCGGTTTTGAAAACTTCACGATGGGTGATGCACCATTTAAAGGTGGCTTCTTCGCCATTCTCGGGACCTTCCTACTCGCCGGATTCTCTTTCCAGGGAACAGAGCTCGTAGGTATTGCAGCCGGTGAGAGCGCAACGCCTGAAAAAAGCGTGCCAAAAGCGATTAAACAAGTTTTCTGGCGTATCCTGCTTTTCTATATTTTTGCGATTTTCATTATCGGGATGATTATTCCTTACACTAGTCCAAACCTGCTTGGCGGCGAAGCGACAGACGTTGCAATCAGCCCGTTCACGCTCGTTTTCGAAAAAGCTGGACTTGCTGTTGCTGCCTCCGTAATGAACGCGGTTATCTTAACATCCGTATTATCCGCTGGTAACTCAGGACTTTACGCTTCCACTCGGATGCTATGGTCGATGGCAAAAGACGGAAAAGCACCGAAATTCCTATCCAAAGTAAACCGTCGCGGTATTCCGATGGCAGCACTTATTTTGACAACAATTGTTGGTGCGATGACGTTTATCACGACTTTAAGCGACAATGGTGCCGTTATCTATACATGGCTCCTCAGCGCATCCGGTCTAACTGGTTTCATTGCCTGGGTTGGTATTGCGATTAGTCACTATCGTTTCCGACGCGCCTATGTGAAACAAGGTCTGAACTTAGATGACCTGAAATATAAGGCAAAATTCTTCCCATTCGGTCCTATTCTAGCGCTAGTACTATGTCTCTTAGTTATCGTTGGGCAAGATTACAATGCCTTCCTACATCCAGATATTACAAACCCACAATGGTGGCAGAAAATCGGAATTTCCTACATTGGACTCCCAATTTTCTTAGCATTTTGGCTCATTTATAAATACACGAAAAAATCAAAAGTCATCCCACTTGAAGAATGTTCTTTCGACGAACATTCTTATGAAAACAAGAAATAAAATTAACGTCTAAGTAACAAAAAAGCAGGGCCCTCGTATATTCCATTTTAATAAATGGCTATATACAAAGGTCTCTGCTTTTTTTTGAGAACTTGTTTGAACTAAGTCCCTCTTATATTCTTCCCTACTTTCTCCTTCTCAATATAAGGACACTTGCCACTGATAGTATAATTCCCCATAAAAGTGTATCCTGTGAATGACTATCTCCTGTACTTGGTAACGTTCCAGGCATTTCATAATCAGTATTTATTTTTGTCGAAACTATGGCATCATCCAGATTATTCATACCTGCATCCGTAACACCTACTAACGGTTCTACAGTAACATTACGAGTTGCTTCAGCCATGTTGCCGTCTTTATCCGTCACCTCATAAGTTACTTTATATTCGCCCGGCATTCTGGTGTTCACATTGTTGGAAGTCACGTTTACTTCCGAAGTAATAACGCCATCCTCTTTATCTAATGCTGAAATATCTTCCATCGCATTAAATGTTGCCCCTAACGGAATCGTCAGGTTTTCTGCACCACTTATTACTGGTGCCTCTGTTACTGTAATTGCACGAGTAAATGTTGCCTCATTTCCATCTGTATCAGTTACTTCATACCTTGCCTCATAGTCTCCAGATTTATTTACATCCACATCGTCGCTTACAACTTTAATTTCATCTGTGACATCACCATCTTCTACATCCACCGCAGCAATACCTTCTAGTGGACGGAAATTATCCCCTGGGTTCAATCTCAAACTCCTTTTCCCACTAAATAACGGTATATTTTGAACTTCTATAATTCGAGTAAACCTTGCCGTATTACCATCACTATCAGTAACCTCATACACTACCTCATATGTCCCAGGTATGCTTGTATCAACATTATCGCTAATCACTTTGATTCCACTTGTCACATCACCATCTTCTAAATCATTAGCCACAATATCATCCATAGGATCGAACATAGCATTAGGGTATACTTTGACATTCGATTCCCCACTAAATATTGGTATATTGGGTACTACGACAACACGAGTAAATCTTGTCTTATTACCATCGCTATCGGTGACCTCATATACTACTTCATAGCTACCAGGTTTACTCGTATCAACATCATTACTAATGACCTTGATATCAGCTGTCAGGGTACCATCCTCTAAATCCGATGCTTCAATACTGTCCAAAGGATTAAATGGTGCATTAGGATATAGTTTGAGTTGAGCTTTGCCAATAAACTTTGGCACATTTGGTACTTCTATTTGTCGAGTAAAGGATACTGTATTACCATCACTATCAGTGACTTGATACACTACTTCATAGAGCCCAGGTAGGCTTGTATCCACATTGTTACTCACTACTATGATGTCATCTGTAATATCACCATCTTCTTTATCCATTGCCTCCATCGTTGTCATTGGATT
The DNA here is from genome assembly GCF_013820765.1 of Paenilisteria rustica. Lineage (GTDB taxonomy): Bacteria > Bacillota > Bacilli > Lactobacillales > Listeriaceae > Listeria_A > Listeria_A rustica. The sequence goes on along the minus strand of NZ_JABJVM010000001.1, from coordinate 87,777 downwards.
AAAAATACTGTTTGGATAGACTTTGGTTTTTGTCTCTCCTGTAAGAAATGGTTTTTCAGTCACAACTACAGTACGTGTAAAGGTTGTTTTATTACCATCACTATCAGTAACCTCATATACTACTTCATAGTTTCCAGGAACACCTGTATCCACATTGTTACTAACTACTTGGATACCCGATAATGCACCATCTTCTTTATCCGTTGCACTAATATTATCCAAAGGAACGAATACACTATCTGGATTTATACTAATTGTAGCATCGCCAACAAATGCTGGTTTTTCAGTAACGATGACCTCCCGAGTGAAGGTATCTGTATTTCCGTCACTATCTGTCACTTCATACATGACAGAATAAGTGCCTGGCTCACTCGTATCCACATCATTGTATGTTATTACTACATTTAAAGTCACATCTCCATCTTCTTTATCTGTCGCTTGAATCGTACTCATTGGATCAAATACGCTATTTGGATTCACCTCTGTAGAGACCTCGCCTGTAATGATTGGGGCTTCTGTCACAGTAACCGTACGCGTAAATGTCGATGTATTTCCATCACTATCTGTTACCTCGTACACCACTTCATACGTCCCTGGCACGCTAGTATCCACATTATTATTAACTACCTGAATTGATTCCGTTATTGTTCCATCTTCTTTGTCTTGTGCATTAATATCTGCCCATGGATTAAACACACTATTTGGTGATACTTCAATGGAGCTATTCCCAGTAATAACGGGCTTCTCAGTTACAACTACCGTTCGTGTAAAACTTGCTTTGTTACCATCTAGATCAATGACTTCATAGTTTACTTCATAAGCACCTGGTGTACTCGTATCCACATTATTACTAATAACTTGAATCGCAGCTGTCAAATCACCATCTTCATTATCTGTGCCAGTCAGTCCCAAAAGTGGGTTAAAAATACTGTCTGGATTTACTTCTATAGAACTGTCTCCCGTAATAATTGGAGCTTCTGTCACGATAACATTTCGTTCGAACCTCGCCTTGTTCCCATCACTATCCGTTACTTCATACTCTACTCTATATGTTCCTGGTTTAGAGGTATCCACATTGTTACTTATCACCTGTATATCCCCCGTAATATCTCCATCCTCTTTATCATTTGACATAATATTATCTAGTGGATTAAAAATACTATTCGGATTCGCTTTCACAATACTATCCCCTGTAATGACAGGCATTTCTGTTACAATAACGGTACGCGTAAAGTTTATTTTGTTACCATCCGAATCGGTTACTTCATACACGACCTCATAGGTTCCAGGTACACTCGTATTCAGATTATTACTAATAATCTGAATGTCGTCCGTAATATCCCCATCTTCTTTGTCATTCGCTGTAATATCTGCTAGTACGTCAAACACGCTGTTCGGATTCACTTCTACGACATTAGCACCATTAATGACCGGTACTTCTGTCACAGTAACCGTTCGTATAAATGTCGATTTATTTCCATCACTGTCCGTTACTTCATACAACACTTCATAGGTCCCAGGTATTCCTGTATTTACATTATTACTGACAACTTGAATATCTCCTGTGACATCTCCATCTTCCTTATCCTTTGCTGTAATATCAGCTAATGGATCGAATACGCTATTTGGATTTACTTCTACCGAGGAATCTCCTAAAATAACAGGACTCTCTGTGACAACAACTGTACGTGTAAATGTTGCTTTATTTCCATCGCTATCTGTCACTTCATATGTTACAGAGTAATTTCCAGACACGCTTGTATTTACATCATTGTATGTTACTACAACACTTGCAGTTAGGTCATCATCTTCTTTATCCATCGCTTGAATTGTACTCAGCGGATCAAACATGCTATTCGGATTTATTTCTGTATTACTCTCACCAGTTATAACTGGAACTTCTGTCACAATAACCGTTCGTGTAAATGTCGATGTATTTCCATCACTATCTGTCACCTCATACATAACAGAATAGTTGCCAGGCGAATTAGTATTTACATCATTATATGTGACCTTTATGTCTGCGGTCACATCACCGTCTTCTTTATCCATTGCCTGCATCGTGCTCAACGGATCAAATACACTATTTGGGTTTACCTTAGTAATGCTTTCACCCATAATAACCGGCGCCTCCAAAACGATAACTGTTCGCGTAAAACTTGTTTTATTTCCATTGCTATCTGTTACTTCATACACGACCTCATATGTTCCTGGTTTGCTAGTATCTACATTATTACTTACAATTTGAATATCTCCTGTCAAATAGCCATCTTCATTATCCGAGGCTTGAAGTGTACTCATTGGATCAAATATTGCATTCGGATTTAGCATTGTTGTCGCATCCCCTGTAATTACTGGCGCTGCGGTTACAACTACCGTTCGTTTAAAATCCGCCTTATTTCCATCACTATCCGTCACTTCATATGTCACCTCATACGTTCCAGGAATACTCGTATCTACATTATTGGTAATTACTTGAACAACACCTGTTAAATCACCATCTTCTTTATCACTTGATGCAATATCTACCAATGGATCAAATACACTATTTGGATTCAACTCTAACGAACTTGATCCTGTAATAGCAGGCGCTTCTGTTACAACAACTTCACGTTTAAAGCTTGTTTTATTACCATCACTATCTGTAACCTCAAAGATAACTTCATATGTTCCTGGTATGCCTGTATCTACGTTATTGCTAAGAATCTGGATATCACCTGTCACATCGCCATCTTCTTTATCGTCCGCCGTAATATCACCTAGTGGATCAAATACACTATTGGGGTTCACCTCTATTGAGCTTGCTCCTGTAAAAATAGGCCCGCCTACTACCACAACTGATCGTGTAAATGTAGTTTTGTTCCCATCGCTATCTGTTACTTCATAAACCACGGAATATGTCCCCGCCTGATTGACATTTACGTTATTACTTTTTATTATTATATTTTCTGTTATATCACCGTCTTCCGTATCTGTAGATTGCATGGTGCTCAAGGGATTAAAAACAGACTCCACATTCAATTTAGTAACCGAGTCCCCACTTATTACGGGTGGATCGTTGGTTCCGATGACAATTGAGCCCCCTGATGTTTCTGCTGTATATATTGAATCTGTAAACCCTTCATCATTATACGTCGCACTTAGTTCTGGCATAGCTTCATCCGCAACCGCAATCGCTGTTAGTGGGACTGTAATACCTGCAGATGCGTCTTTTGCCAGTGGTCCTAATGTAATTGTCAGTGTTCCAGTAGTCGAATCGTATTGCTCATCTGTAATATCTGCGTCGGCTGAGGATAGGCTACCAGGTGTGTATGACATCTCTGTTGGGATTTTCACTTTAATTGTATTATTTTCCGAGGACATGCCTCCTGAATTGCTCACATTAACATTATAGTCTACAGTCTTCCCTACCTTTATATTGGGCGCGACAAACGTCCCCCCAACTGTCAGAATCGATTGCGAAGAGAATAAAACCTTATCTAGAGAATTACCTCTAGCAACATCTCCCGTGGATGAGCTTACAGATCGGAACTGAAAGCGTGTTGTTGTTTGCCCAGCAGGGATCGTGTAAGTTCCTTTGTATAATCTCCACGCTGCGTGATTTGTAGATAGGTCTACTTGTTTGACCATGGTACCACTTGGAGGGCCGAATTCTACAACAGCTTTATCAACACCATATAAACCGCGATGATAAACTTGCCATCTTACCTTGACACCAGGAGTAGTTGGTATATCTTGATATAAAGCGGCTACTTCATTTGCATTTAATTCTGCCCACTGTGTCCCTGAAGCAGCATTCATTGGTGGTATTGCGCCAGTTCCAATAAATCCTTGTGCTTGAAACTCAATCAAACCATCCGTTGCAGTAGTCTCCCAGCCAGGTACCGCAGACTGAGCAAAAAGTTTCCAATGGGGTGCTGGAGTTGGGACTCTAGGTGTCTCCATATCTCCATTTACAATTGTTATAACATCTGGGTTTACAGCCGCTGCGGCTCTATCCTCTTTCACAGCTATGTTTGAAAATGCCTCAGTAGAAAAAATAAGACCTGCTACTAATGTCGTGATAGATAATATAGATATCCCCTTCTTGATACGCTTTTTCACTCTCATAATACTAACCTCCACTTATTTTTTTCCCCTTAAGCTTTGTTATACCCATCCTTATTATAAAAATAACATTAATTAACTATGTTTATTTTTTTACAATTAATATTATATATGTATGTTACGGAAAATTTTGCTTCTAATGGCTAAGATATGCACTATTTTTATACAAAAAAAAGATTTCCCATAAAAAGAAATCCTTTTTGACTATGCAATTTTTTCTTAATGAGCGACTTTTTAATCTATTTCTATAAACTTTCGATTTGCTGGTAATCTCAATTCGCTTATTGATATCTCCATCATCGATCTCATTCTTCAGTGCGCCGAGAGATACATAGATGCCCGGCGCACTGAGGTTTGGCGTCTTCGATAGCTACGTTTTGAAGTCGTTCTTAGTCTGCCTTTAATAACCCTTCGATTTTGCGGTTAATCTCAATTAGTTTATCTATGTCCTCGTCGTCTATTTCATCCAATGCTTTCATCATCGCTTTATATGCAAAGGCGTTTTGCGTCGAGCGCTCAGACATTTCCTTACCTTTTTCCGTTAACTGCAAGCGCCACGCATCTGCGTTTTCCACGAACTCGGTATTCATTTTTTCGACTAGTCTCGCGTGGACTAAGCCGTCTACATTAGCCGAAATGACTTCTGTCGATGTGAATAGTTTCTTCTTTAAGTCATCTACCGTTGATTCCGGGCGTCCATATAAAATATTAAGTATCGCCATTTGTTGTAACGACAAGCCTAGACTCAGCGCGTTCTGCTCGGCGTGTTTCGCTGTAATTCGGTTAATCGCCCAGTATGATCCCAGCACATCCCGCACTTTATTTACTCTATCTTCACTCAATTCCATCTATCATCACCTCTTCCTCTTCTATTTTACGCTACTTTCTATTATACACAATGATCTTTACATAAACTTAACGAAATCCACTTTTTTTAAAATTTTTTTCTAAATCACTTGACTTACTTTTTATAAGTATGTTATTATTTGTTTGTAAGATATTTCGATATTAAAACATTTTGATGAAGCGAGGTGGTTTCCTTGGACAATGTCGATTTGAAATTGTTTACCGTTTTGCTTAGATCAGCAGGTTGGATTCAAAAACTTACGGCTAGATTGGTTGAGGAACATGGTATTACACCAAGTGAATTCGGTGTTTTAGAGCAGATTTATCATCTTGGACCACAACAACTTCAAGCAATTGGTCAGAAAAATTTGATTTCAAACGGCAACACAACGTACATGGTTACAAAGCTTGAAAAGAAGCAATACTTAGTTCGCACGACAGACCCGAACGATCGCCGTATCGTTTATGCCGAGCTAACCGAACAAGGCACAACTTTTATCAGCAACCTATTTCCAAAGTTTGAAACATTGATAATCGAACAACTCCATGTTTTAGATGAGGAAGAGAAGGAAACATTAATAATGCGGCTAAAAACAATCGGACTAAACGCCGAGTCCCACTGGCGAACAAAATGAAGATGGCGCCAACCAAAAAAACTATATTAATTGGAGGAATTTTAAAATGACAGTAGAAAAATGGAATGTAGACCCAGCACACAGTTCAATCGAGTTTCAAGTAAAACACATGATGGTATCTAAAGTAAAAGGTGCTTTCAAAGATTTCAGCGCTGATTTAACACTTAACCCCGAAGACTTAACAACAGCTAGCCTGACATTCACTGTGGACGCGGCGTCTATCGATACACGCCAAGAAGCACGTGATGGTCATTTGAAGAGCCCAGATTTCTTCGATGTAGAAAACTATCCATCGATTACTTTTAAATCGACAAACATCGTGGCAGATGGCGGTAACGAATACAAAGTAACTGGTGATTTGACCGTTCGCGACGTTACAAAACCAATTACACTAAATGTAGAATATGAAGGCACAAGTAAAGATCCAATGTCCGGAAATATGGTTGCAGGCTTTGAAGGAACAGGCAAATTCAATCGCAAAGACTTTGGCTTAAACTACAATGCAGTGCTCGAAACTGGCGGCGTACTTATTGGCGACGAAGTGAAACTCAACATACAAATCGAAGTCTCCAAATAATACAAAAGGTGAGTTAATACAATAGTACCTATAGAATGGACATTTCAAAAAAGAAGTGCGTTCTATAGGTATTTTTTGTATACTCAAATAAAGCAATAACTCCGCCATAAAGGAATCAATCATGAGCAAAAACTATTCTCGAACGCCAAAATCCAATAGACTACTATATGATTTACTATAATAATTATCGCTATCAATAGAACCTCAAAAAAATGGCTCCTGTACAATACAGAAACCATCTTCTAGCAAGTGCTTAATTCTTTTTTTACAAGCGTCCTTGACATGGGTACCACTTTATTTAGGGTGTATAAGTGCGCTTTTTGTTTGTTAGTGTCACTTGCTTTTTTTTGTAATTTCGATAGATAATTAATGTCATCAATATGAAATATATCATGGCTCCTAATGATAAGAGTATAAGGCTTTTATCTGCTTTTGTGATTGTCATATAGCTTAAGAATAGAAAAAATATTATGCTTCCGAATATATGTACAATTAATGAAAGACGCATATGATTTATCTCCTTTTCTAAATATTTATGAGTACCCTAACTTCACCTTTTATTTTTTCTGGATTTTTTTCCATACGAGTGCTGCTGTCATAAATCCTCCAACGCCTAGTATCAATTCAAGCAAAGCACCGCCGCTCATTACGGGGCCTAAGTCTGGCAAAATCATCAACAAGAATACAAGTACAAAAACATACATAACGACAATACCACTGCCTATTAAAAAGTAGGCTGCCATTGATTTTGATTCTGTGACCGAATAATGCTTCCACAGTATGTACCCGCCTATTAAAATACACACGATACAAATAAAAACCATCAAAACGGTCAATACAAATGTCCCTGCATAAATAATGCTATCTTTAGTGACCAGTCCAATAATCCCCATAACGACTAAAAAGAGACTCATGGCCAAGATTCCTATCAAAACAAACAACGGAATCTGACTCGTATAATCCGTCTTTGTATTTGGCGATTGCCCCGCCTTTTGTTTCGTCAATTGCCTACCGTAAGCTGTTGCATCCATCCCTAGAACCTGCGCGGGATCTGCTTTTTCTGATGCTGCTAGTTGTTCTATCGCTTCTAACACAAAAGCATCTTTCTCCTGCTCTGACACATTTTTCTCCGCAGCAATTACCCATTCCACCGTCTTCATATACGCTTGTTTATCAGGCGTTAATTGTCCTCTTTTCTCATCAATCAATTGCTTTTTCGTCAGCATAATCACACACCTTCTCCCATTTGTCCTCTCACTATCATATGCGAAAAAAAATATTTCAGCAACTTATACTTGATTTCCGACTTTTCATCCCCAAATATGTGTTACAATGGTTCTATTATTTTGTAATAGAAAAGGTGAGAACATGCATGCAGAAAAAGAGAAAACGTTAGGGATATTAGCTGCTGTTGGGGCTTATATCATCTGGGGAGTATTACCGCTATATTGGAAAATGGCTGGAGATGTCCCGGCTAGTGAGATTCTAGCATACCGCATTATTTGGTCGTTCGTATTTATGATTGCGATTATCGCAATTCTCGGCAAAACAAAAGAGGTGTGGGTAGAAATCATCTCGATTTTCAAACGCCCCAAATTAATTATAGCCATTTCTATTGCCTCCATTCTAATTACGGCAAACTGGTTTATTTTTATTTTCACGGTCAATGATGGTCACGTGATTAGCGCGAGCCTCGGTTATTATATTAATCCACTGGTGAATGTCCTACTCGCAACAGTCTTTTTAAAAGAAAAACTAAGCCGTGGCGAAATGTTAGCCGTCCTGTCTGCCGCGATCGGCGTTCTTATTTTAGCGATTCATCAAGGCGTTTTTCCTTGGGCCGCGATTTCAATGGCTGTCACATTCGGGCTTTACGGGCTCATTAAGAAATTAGTTCCAATCAGCGCGTGGGGCGGATTAACGATTGAAACGCTGATTATGACACCATTCGCGCTGATCTTTTTATTATTTTTCGCGCAAGATGCGTTCATGCAATTCGGCTTGGATACGAATCTCGTTCTTTTCGGAGCCGGCGTCGTTACAGCGATTCCACTGCTCCTCTTCGCAACAAGTGCGAGACAAATTTCCTATATCATGCTTGGCTTCATCCAATACGTCGGCCCAACACTGATGCTAATCCTAGGCGTCTTTGTATTCCACGAAGCCTTCGACAGCACACAATTCATCGCATTCCTATTCATCTGGGCCGCGCTGCTTATTTTCACCATCTCGCACGTCTTCATCGCACAAAAAATGAAAAAAGCAACCCAATCTTAATATCGTAAAGAGGCAAGGTCTAGCAACGACTTCTTGCCTCTTTTTTATGACTGCAAAACTTTATACTTTACATTTAGCAAGATTATCGGTATACTAAAATCAATCGTTGTAACAACAATAGTTACAACATAATCATGAGGAGGTCATTTATTATGAAAATTGGTATTATCGGAGCAACAGGGCGCACAGGTTCACGCATATTGACGGAGGCTAAAAATCGCGGGCATGAGGTAACAGCAATCATTCGCAACGCTAGCAAATTAGAGGATAAATCAATTCCAACAATTGAAAAAGATATTTTCAGCCTTACGAAAGAAGATGTCGCTACTTTTGACGTCCTAGTGGATGCTTTTAGCGCACCTATCGAAGCATCAGAGAATCATTGGAAATCAATCGACCACCTGATTACTGAATTAAACGGAACCACAAAGCCTCGCCTAATCGTTGTCGGTGGTGCAGCAAGCTCACTAGTAGACGATAAAGGGACACGCGTTCTAGATACCCCATCATTCAAAGAAGCTCCCTACTACGCGACAGGAGCTGCACAAACGATTCAATTAGACCACTTAAAATCAGATGCGACGTTTGATTGGACGTTTATTAGCCCTGCTGGATTATTCGAGCCAGGCAAGCGTACAGGTACTTATACAACAGGAACCGACGAACTCATTGTCGATGCAAATGGTAATAGCTACATCAGCATGGAAGACTATGCAATTGCCCTTGTCGACGAAGCAGAAAATGCCAAACATGTGCGCGCTCGTTTCACAGTGGGACAACAATAAAAAAAGGAAGAGGATGGGACATAACCCAAATAAATCGGCGACAAGCGTTCGCATTCAGGGGATTTGGCGGACTTCCGGCTCTCACATACACCAGTATGCTCCGCTTCCGGCTTCCACCAAATCCCCTGAATACAAACGCTTTCGCTCGATTTGTTTAAAGCAAAATTTTTCGTCCTACCCGAAGAAATGGGAGGGCGCTTTTGCCTTATCTTGAGTTTTGTCTCAACCTCTTCCTTTTTCGCTTCAAATCTTAAGACTGAACCGTTCCAGTGAAGAACGCTAAATAAAGATTTTGTGCAAACTTGTCTGCATCTTTAATTTTCCACTGATCTTTGTTCGCTTCTAGATTCATTTTCACTTTAACAGCTTTAGTAGAAACTTTTGCTTTTGCAATGGTTTCTTGATAAACGTCAAGCATGGCAGTAGCCGCTTTTTTCGCATCGGTTTGAATCGATGGATCAGCTTTTACTTTAGCTTGTAAAGCGGTTGTCATTTCTGCTTGCACGCCTGTCATATCAAGACCGTTTACAGAAATTTCAACAGTTGGTTTGTCTTTGTCATCGTTTGTAACTTTTGTTGTATATTTTGTTACTTCTTTTACGCGTTTGGCAAATGTATCGTATAATTTATCAACCTCATCATCGATACTACCATCTGTAATATTTAGGCTACTTGTAAACCCTTTTTTGAAACCAGTTTTGATTTCTTTTTCTAAGTTCTTCGCATCTTCACCAAATACGTCCTCGAACTTATCTGTATCTTTATTGTAGATAATTGTGTTGACAGCGATATCTGCGGCTTCTTTCGGCTCCACAGCGCTACTTCCACATGCAGCTAGGGTAATTGCAGCTGTTAAAACAACGACAAGCATTAAAGCTAACTTTTTCTTCATGTGATACACTCCTTTTTCCCAACCTTATTTTCATACTCTTCCTATTTTAAAGGATTCCCAACAGATTACAAGTATTTAGTCGAAAATATATCAAATAATAATTTTTACTTATACGTTGTCTAGGAAATAATCACGCTACATTTGCTATTGCGCCGTACTAGTAAAAAATGCGCGATACAAATTGTTTGCAAAATTTTCACCATCTTTTATCTTCCATTGTTCTTTGTTAGCTTCTAAATTCAGTTTTACTTGCACCGCTTTTTTAGAAGCTTTTGCTTTTGGAATCGCTGTTTTATAACCTTCAATGACTGCTTTGGCCGATTTATTTTTATCTTTTCCAATCGATGGATCTGCCTTCACTTTTGCTTTAAAGTCGGCCAACCTTTCTGCCTGCATGCTTGCCATATCAAGGCCATTTACAGAAATTTCAACAGTCGGCTTTTTCGCATCTGTGTTTGTAACCTTAGATGTATACTTTGTTACTTCTTTGGCGCGCTTTGTATAGGCATCGTATAAACCACCTATGTCATCATTCATACTACCGTCTGTTATTTTCAAGGTAGCTGCAAATCTTTTTATGAACGTATCTTTATTATTTTTTTGTAAATCTGTGGCACTTTTACCAAACGTATCTTTGTACTTCTCGACATCTTTATTGAAGATAATCGTATTCACAGCGATATTTGCCGCTTCTTTTGGCTCTACAGCATTACTACTTCCACATGCACTTAGGGTAATCGCAGCTGTCAAAACAACCACGAACATTGTAACAAATTTTTTTCTCATGCTTACACTCCTCATTGTATCAACCTTTTTCTATTCCTATCTTATTCTAAAGGAATCCGGTTCAATTACAAGAGCTTAGGCAATACCGTCACAAAGAATACATAAAAGGCTATAATTGTATAAGCTTTTACTGGTAGTTTCCCTTCTTCGGAATGTTTGGAATAAATTTAGAAGTACGCTTGGCATAAGCCTGAAAGTCAGGGCGGTCCTTATATTTCTTTTCGAGCAACGGCACACCTGATACGAATAAAAGTAACAATGTGATAATGACGGGACCAATAATGCCCCATAGACTTACTACACCAGTGATGCTTACTAGAAAAATTCCCCACCAACTCAGCGCCTCGCCAAAATAATTTGGATGACGTGTGTATTTCCAAAGTCCTGTCATGATGAGTTTTCCTTTATTTTCTGGATTCTTTTTGAAACGGCGTAGTTGTTCGTCTCCAACGACTTCGAAAAAGAAGCCAATAAGCCAAACCGCAATACCTACATAATTCCACCATACGAGTGCGTCCGCCGATGTGGTATTCACAAGCAGGATTGGCAAGCTAATAATATAAAGCAATACCCCTTGCAGAATAAAAACATTCAAATACGCTTTCAATTTAGCAAAATGAGTCCCCCAACGTTTACGCATATTCACGTAACGATAATCCTCTGGTTTCCCGATATTTCGATTCGCCAAGTGTAGAAACAGTCGCATACCCCAAATAAAAACGAAAATGGTTACAATCAAACCTTGCGTCGTCATCTCGCCGCCGAAAAAAAATGTATATAGCGCGACGATAACGAATCCTGGTCCCCACGCTAAATCTACAATCGAGTTGTTTTTTAATTTTTGCGCCCAAAGGAACAATATTGTGAAGTAAATCCATAATAATAAGCCTGCTATCCAATATACCATCTTATATTTCCTCCCCATCATCTAACTGCATTCGAATCGCAATTGCCACGCAGCCTTTCCCAGCGCTCATCGCAATAATCGACGAAATCTCCATCACGTAGGCAGGCGACTTCCCGATCATATCCGTAAACAACGCCTCATATTCCGCCGCTCGTTCTGGCGTGTCTGCATGGACAATCGCGTATTCAGCAACCTGATTACGTGCAAGCATTCTCTTCACGCGCGCCGCGATCTTCTTCGTGCTATTAGGCAAACTAAACGCAACATCGCTCACCGTCCCAGCCCCCGTATCAGACAGCGAAACAACAGGCTTCAAACGCAACGTATTCCCAATCGCGCCACCTTTTTCACCGAGGCGCCCCGACCGAATCATCGCATCCAAATTTGGTACGCTAACAAAAATCTTCGTGTGCGAAATGCTTTGCGTCACGAACGACTGCACTTCCGCAAATGTTTTTCCGAGCGCAATTTGTTCCGCTGCCGCCTTCACGAGCAATCCTTGTGCACCCGAATTTTGCCGCGTATCCAGCACCACGATATCCGGCGAAACACCAGCCGCCGCCTTTTTCACCGTTTCGTACGTGCCGCTTAATTTCCCAGATACAGTCAAAATCAGCACGTGCTCATAATGATCTGCCAAAAATGATAGCTGATTCGCGACCGCTTTCACACTGGGTTGAGAAGAAGTCGGATACGCGTCAATGCCCTCTAAACGCTGAAACAAAGTCCCTGTATCCATCGTGACTTTATCCAAATAATCATTCTCCGCAAGCGTTATGTGCAGCGGAATCACTTGAATCTGATATTCCTCCATCACACGTTGCGGCAAATCCGCCACCGAATCCGTCACCAACGCAATGCGATATTTCCGATGATGAATCACGTCAAACTGATTTTGCATATCGTCCACTTTCTGTTGCACCATCATGCCATAATCAGCCAAATAAGCACAAACCAAGCGCGGCTCATCCGTATGAATATGTACCCGAATTTTCGTATCCGTCCCCGCGACAATCAGCGAATCACCAAACGACGATAATCCCATTCGAATCTTGTCCGCATCCAGCCCCTCACCTTGCAGCAAAACCTCCGTGCAATAGCGAAATACTGGCGCTTGATCCAAAGCATCCCCACTCACCAAACGCGGTAAATGCTCCACCTCCGCCACATACGTCTTATCATTAATCACCGATGTAAACCCTTCAACAAATGTGAAAAAGCCCTTCGCACCAGCATCTACAACTCCATTATCCCGCAAAACGCGCAACATATTTGGCGTACTATCCAAAGCCGCTTTAGCTTGTTGCAAAGCATGTACCAACACCTCTTGAAAAGTAGTCCCATGATCCTTCGCCTGCGCAATCGCCTCTGACCACGCCCGAATCACCGTAATCATCGTACCTTCCACCGGATTTCCCATCGCATTGTACGCATAATCAGCCCCGCCCGAAACACTACTCGCAAAACATCCCAACGAAACATGCTTATCATCCGATAAATGAAAATGCATACCATTAACATATTGCGCAAAAATAATTCCCGAGTTCCCACGAGCACCAAATAAAGCTGCCTCTGAAATCGTATAAAGCGTCTCTTTTGCTGATACTGCTATTTTCGACTCTTCCACAATCGATAACATTGTCGACGCAAGGTTACTTCCCGTATCCCCATCGGCCACCGGAAAAACATTGATTGCATTCAGTCCATCCTTTGCATCAATAACTGCCTTAGCGCCGCCCAGAAAGGCATGATACAATTTTTTACTATCCAAAAAATCCGTCATAGTTCTAGTCCCCACCTTCAAGAAATTCCCCATACTTTCGCCAACCAAAATACAATGCCCGACGTTGCTGCTGTAATAAATGCGCCCCATCCTAAATCAATCACCGTAACAAGTACCGGCCAATCTTTTAGCGTCGCCAAGTTCGTTAAATCATAGGTCGCATAACAGAGCAATCCTAAAAAAGCTCCTGCAAAAATCGCAAACTGGAGACTGTCTTTGGCAAGCGCTGGCTCAATAACAAAAAAGACCATTCCACCCACAAACAAAACATAAAATAAAAGTGCCGCGCCAAATCGCATGTTCGCCGCCATCAAATCGCCCAAATACTGCTTATACAAATTCTTGGCAATGAGCCCTAACCACACAGCGTCAATTACTAAAAAGACAACAAAGGCAATTCCGGCAAGCTTCGCAAAATAAATCATCGTGAATCCCCCCTCCATGCTTTCCTTTACCCGTTCTAAGTTCAAATTATAGCAATGAAGTAGTAATTTTAGCTATTTTTTTGTTTGTGAATTATTTTACGAACAAACAGGTTTCTTGATAATCAAGAAACCCGCGTCTATTTTTATGATTCTGTTTGGACTGTTTCTGATTCGGTAGAAGCCTTGACTTTACCAGCAATATGACCAACAGGATCGGCTTCACGTGCCCGCTTTACTGTACTTCCGATTTTTTCAATTGGCACGGAGTCCCGAACACGCTTTGCCGTATCCACCATTTTTTCTTTCGGATGGAAGCCTTCTTTTTTAGCCACGACTTTTGACTCGGTCGCGCTCACTTTTTCAAGTTGTTTCTTCGCGATGGAGAGCATCAATTTTATCCGATTTAGCTGGTTGACCGAACTCGAACCTGCGTCGTAATCGATGGACATGATATTCGCCGCTGGGTACATTTTCTTCAAGCCTTTGATCATGCCGCGACCGGTGATGTGGTTTGGTAAACAGGCAAAAGGCTGTAAACACGCGATATTTGGTACATCACTATCTAGCAACTCGATCATTTCTCCCGTCAAGAACCAGCCTTCCCCCATCTTATTTCCAAGTGACAATAACCGGCTAGCTTTTTCCGCGATAACTTCGATATTTTCAGGTGCGCAAAACCGCTTACTCGAACGTAGCGCATCCGACATCGGCTTCCGATACTTATTAATCACCGGAATCGCCAAACTATGCTTCGCGAACGACTTCACCTTCGACATCCCGAACGAATTCGCCGCAAAATGACTGTCGTAACAACAATACAGCAAGAAGTCCACAAAATCAGGAACGACCGCTTCTCCGCCTTCTTCCTCAATCACCCCAACGATATCATTATTCGCACCAGGATGAAATTTCACCAAAATCTCACCGACAACCCCAACTTTGGGCTTCACTTCTTCTCTTAGCGGCAAACTATCAAAAGCCATCACCATTTCCTTACAAAATTGCGCGTACGCCGATGGACTATAATTCGCCAACACCTCTTTACCCTTCTCGATAAAATGACGATGCAATTTATTCGCGCTGCCTGGTATCACCTCATGTGGACGCGTCTTATACAGCATCCGGTCCAATCCGTCACCCAGACATAACCCTACCAAGAAACGTACACCGACCTTTGGTGTAATTTTGAATCCCGGCTGTTTCTCCAAGCCATTAGCATTCAGCGAAATCACCGGAATATGATCCAAATCCGCCTGACCTAACGCTTTTTTGAGCATCGAAATATAGTTTGTCGCCCGGCAACCACCGCCTGTTTGCGTCATCAAAACCGCCAAATTATCCAAATCATAGTCCCCATGTTTGAGCGCATCCATCATTTGCCCAATCGTCAAAATCGCAGGGAAACACGCATCATTATTCACATAACGCAAACCTTCATCCACCGCGCGTGGCGTCACGGCAGGCAACACTTCCAACTTATACCCAACATCGTGCCCGGCTGCTTCCACCAATTCAAAATGCGTCGGCGCGAGTTGCGGCGCCAAAATCGTATACGTTTTCCGCATCTCCTTCGTAAACATCACACGTGGCTTCGGCGCTGGCATCTCCGTTGGTAGCACATGGTTACGCGCCCGTTCATCCATCGCTGCTTTTAACGAACGAATCCGAATTCGCGCCGCCCCAAGATTATTAATTTCATCCACTTTCAGCAACGTGTACACTTTATTATGCCCCTCGATAATTTCCTGCACCATATCCGTCGTAATCGCGTCTAACCCGCAACCAAAAGAAGTCATCTGCACAACTTCCAAATTCTCCTGTTCTGCGACAAAACTTGCCGCCCGGTAAAGCCGCGCATGATATTTCCACTGATTCTCCACGCGGAGCGGATGCTTGATTTCGCCAAGGTGCGACACCGAATCCTCCGTCAAAACCGCCATTCCATTCATCGTAATCAGCTCCGGTAAACCGTGATTCACCTCCGGATCAATATGGTACGGATGCCCACAAAGCACAATCCCGCGAATCTTGTTTTTCTCGATATATTCTAGCGCCTCTTCTCCTTTTTGGCGAATATCATCTCGGAAATTCCGCGCCTCGAGAAGCCCAGCCGCAACCGCCAACTCCATCTCTTTTCGCGGTACATCAGGAAATGCCTCATGCATCCCTTTTACTAAAGCCGCCTCATTATCCAACGTCAAAAATGGCGCAATCAGTGGTACATTCTGTTCTTCTAACGCATCCATATTGACGCGAATCACCTCTGGATAGCCTGCAACAACGGGACAATTAAAGTTATTCGTTGCCTCACCAAATTCCTTATTTTCATACACAACCGCCGGATAAAAAATCCGATCTACTTTCTTCTTAATCAAATCCATCACATGTCCATGCGTCAATTTCGCCGGATAACAAACCGCTTCGGACGCAATCGTTTCAATCCCTTTTTCATATAAATTTTTCGAGGACTTCATCGACAACTTCACCTGAAAACCGAGTTCTGTAAAAATCGTGTGCCATAACGGATAATTCTCAAACACGTTGAGTGCCCGCGGAATACCAATCGTCCCACGCGTCGCTTCGTCTTTTTTCAGTGACTTATAATCAAACACCCGCTTGTATTTATACGCATACAAATTCGGCAGTAGGTTCTTCTCAGATTCTACCCTTTCGCCTCGCTCACAACGATTTCCACTGACAAACTTGCGATCATCACCAAATCTCGTAATCGTTAATTGGCATGAATTACTGCATAAATTACATCTGGATTGGGACGTTTCTGCCTGGAATTCACGCAATTTTTCAAGGACGAGGAGTTGTGTCACTTCCCCCGTTTCATAGTTCTCCTTGGCAATCAACGCGGCACCGTAAGCGCCCATCATTCCCGCGATGTCAGGCCGAACGACTTCACGCTCCGTCAAAAGTTCGAACGCCCGCAAAACCGCTTCGTTATAAAACGTCCCGCCCTGTACGATGACCTTGTTTCCGATATCTTTCGGACTCCGCAGTTTAATCACCTTTTGCAAGGCATTTTTGACGACCGAATAAGCCAATCCCGCCGACAAATCCTCCATCTGAACGCCCTCTTTTTGCACCTGTTTCACTTTTGAATTCATAAATACCGTACAGCGCGAGCCCAAATCAACGGGTTCCCGCGCCTGTAACGCCTTATCCGCAAAATCCTGAATTGACACACCAAGCGTCTGCGCAAACGTCTCCAAAAACGAGCCACAGCCTGCCGAACAGGCCTCATTCAGCATCAAACTATCGAGCGCCTGATTCTTCATTTTCATACACTTCATGTCCTGCCCGCCGATATCCAAAATAAAATCAACATCCGGCAAAAACTCGCGCGCCGCCCGGTAATGCGCCACCGTCTCAATTTCCCCGACATCAATTTTCAGCGCAGCCTTAATCAGCGACTCACCATAACCCGTGATCCCCGACTGCCGAATCTTCACCTTTTCCGGCAAAATTTCATACAAATCACTCGTCGCATCTATCACAGACTGCAACGGATTTCCCTTGTTGCTATCATAAAACGAATACAAAATTTCATTATCCGCGCCCATCAACACCAGTTTCGTCGTCGTCGAACCCGCATCAATGCCCAAATAAACGTCGCCCTCATAGCTCGCCAAATCCCCGCGCGGCGCCTTCATCTGGTTATGCCGCTCCCGAAAAGCAACCAAATCCTCCGCACGCGTAAATAGAGCTGGCAAAATCGTCGTATCCGTCGCCATACTCGAAAAATCCAAATCACGCAGCCGTGCAATCATATCCTCTATCTCCACCGGGTCATCATTCCAACCATTATAAGCCGCCCCCAGCGCAATAAAATACTCGGCATTCGCCGGTGCAATAATATCTGATTCTTTCATTTTCAACGTCTCCGTAAAACGATACCGCAACTGATCCAAAAACGTCAGCGGCCCACCCAGAAATGCGACTTTGCCACGAATTGGGCGTCCACAAGCGAGTCCACTAATCGTCTGCGTCACCACACTCTGAAAAATTGACGCAGCAATATCCTCTTTTCGCGCACCCTCATTAAGCAACGGCTGCACATCCGTTTTCGCAAAAACACCACAACGCGAAGCAATCGGGTAAATCATCTCCGCTCCTTTTGCCAGATCATTCAAGCCATTCGGATCCGTCTGAAGCAGCATCGCAATCTGGTCAATAAACGCTCCCGTCCCGCCGGCACACGCATTGTTCATCCGCTGCTCAATCCCGCCAGAAAAATAAACAATCTTCGCATCCTCGCCACCGAGCTCAATCACCACATCCGTCTCCGGAATCACCTGCTCCACAGCCTCCGTGCACGCGATAACCTCCTGAATAAACGCCACCTTCAAGAACTTCGCAATCGCAAGCCCCGAAGATCCGGTAATCTTAAAAGTCATCTCTGTTTCGCCACATGTCTTCTCTAAATCCTGCATAATTTGCAATGTTACCGCTTTAATATCTGAGAAATGGCGCCGATATGTCTGAAAAACAATGGCGCCTGATGCGTCTAAAGCCACCGCTTTTGCCGTCGTCGAACCTACATCTAAACCTACATGAATCATTTCCCCATCATTCCTTCCCCTAGCTAACATTTTGATTGCTCATGAAATCACAAAAATAATCAATAATGAGTGATTACTCACTTTTAAAACCTACAGAATATTGTTACACTATGCACAAGGATAATTTTACACTTTTATAATAGAAAGTAAAGTAAAAACTAGGAACCCGCCCGAAAGCAAATCCCTAGTTCCTTATTTCTTATTAAAACAAACTAATCCGACGAGCACTTTCCTCAATCGCCGCGTTCAAAATTTCATCTTTACGCGTTGGATCGTAATCGACACCTTCTACAAACACGCTCGGCAATGTCTCCACACCGATGAAATTCAAGATCGTGTTAATATAAGGCTCACCATGCGTTTCAAGATCCGATTCACCAGTAGAATAAACCCCACCACTGCCGTGAATTTGTAGCGCCTTCTTATTTTTCAATAACGCTTCTGGACCATTTGCCGTGTAGCGGAATGTTTTCCCAGCAACAACCACTGTATCAAAATAGGCTTTCAACATTGGAGGAATACCCAGATTCCAAAGTGGGGACACGATCACATAACGATCCGCATCCATAAATTGTTGTGTCAACGCATCAAACTTCGTCAACTGCTCTTGCATTGCAGGGTCTAATTCAGTGAAAGCTTTACCCGCGCGCAACTCATTTCCAGCTGCCAAGAATGCACCGTCAATCAATGGAATATCTTGCTCATACACGTCCACACGCTCAATCACGTCATCTGGATTTTCTTGTTTATACTTCTCTAAAAAGGCACTTGCTACAACCATACTGCGTGAAACATCATCTGGAAGCGGTGATGCTTTAATAAATAATAATTTTGTCAAAGGAATTCAACCCCATTTTCTGTTTAGTTATTTCTTCATTATTCTATACTAGTTACGCCTCGCTCGTCAATTTAGATTACCTCTAAAACCTGTAAGCGCTTGACAAATCAGCAAAGCATGCTAAACTAAATACAGAAATTCACTAGTGTATCATAGTTATTAATACACTATTTTTCCAATAGAGAAAGTGGAGGGATACGTAATGAAGCGTATAGAGCGTATTTATCAGTATATAAAGCAACACGACTATGACAATATAAAGCAACAATTGGAACAAAATGAAGGCATCACTGCAACCGAAGTATCAGATGCACTCGATATTTTACGAAACAATGTCAGTATGGAGCTCAATGAACTGCACCGCCAAGGAAAAATCATCAAGATTGCAGGGCGGCCGGTTCGCTATTTTGATCGCCAAGCCATCGAGGAAAAAATCGAGCGCTTGCTGCCAGATGACGAACTAGAATTTAAAAATTGCCAGTCATTACTAAAAATACTCCGTCATAATATGGTACAAAGAAGCCCGTTCGACGACTTAATCGGGTCAGACGCCAGTTTGCGAACACAAGTCGAGCAAGCCAAAGCCGCTGTACTCTATCCGCCAAGTGGTCTGCACACGTTGATAGTTGGGCAAACTGGCGTCGGAAAAACGTTATTTGCAAACTTGATGTATCGCTATTCCCAACACGCCGAACGCTTATCGAGCCAATCTCCATTCATCATTTTTAACTGTGCGGATTACTATAACAACCCGCAACTCCTGATGTCTCACATTTTTGGTCATACGAAAGGTGCTTTTACTGGCGCGGAAAATGAAAAAGAAGGCCTCGTCGAAAAAGCAGATGGCGGTATTTTATTTCTAGATGAAATTCATCGTCTCCCACCAGAAGGTCAAGAAATGATTTTCTACTTGATGGATACGGGGACATTTAATAAGTTAGGCGAAACGGATCGGCGCCGCAAATCGAACGTACTCATCATTGGTGCAACGACAGAAGACCCTGAGTCCTCTTTGTTACGCACTTTTGTTCGGCGGATTCCGATTGTGATTTCCTTACCAAGCTTGGAAGAACGTACCGCTAAAGAGCGCGTCGATCTCTTGAAGAACCTACTTTCAAACGAAGCGCACCGCATTAGTAAGCCGTTACGGATTGAAGATGAAGCCGCAAAAGCGTTGATTGGTAACACCACTTTTGGTAATATTGGTCAATTGAAATCGAATATTCAGCTCGTCTGCGCGCAAGGTTTTTTAAATAGTTTTGATAAAGACGAAGAAATCTTAATTAACTTTAAAACGCTACCGATGAACATCAAAGACGGTTTCTTCCATTTTAGTGGGCGCAGAAAAGAATTGCAGGAAATCTCGAAATATCTCGATCCATATACGGTGATCATGCCAGAACGCGGCAAACAACTCATCAATTCCGACGAGTACGAGCCTGATTTCAACTTGTATAAAATCATTGAAGACAAAGCGTCCATCCTGATGGATCAAGGCGTGGAGGACGAGGATATCAAGAAATTTATCACGATGGACATCGATGTGCACCTCAATAGCTTCTATAATAAATTCAAAAATACGATTCACGACCGCGAAAATATCTTGAAAATCGTCAATGAAGATATTCTGAATTTCACCGAAGATATCCAAGTGAAGATTGAGCAACAACTCGGGAAAAAGTTGAATGAGCGTTTCCTGCTCGCTTTTAGTCTACACCTCACCTCTTTCCTCAAGCGAGCGCGTAGTAACAAACCGCTGAAATACACCAATATCGAAAATGTCGTCAATGATAAGCCGGAAAGCTATGCCATCGCGCGCGAAATGAAGAAAGAAATCGAAGCTGAATTTCAGATTCGCGTGCCTAATATGGAGGTCCTTTATTTAACCTTGCTAATCAGTTCGTTGCTGAAAGAACAAGAGGAAAATCGTGTTGCCGTCCTTGTTGCGACACATGGAAATAGTAGCGCGACAAGTATGGTTAATGTCGCGAAGAAGCTTCTCGGCGAAGGCCTCGTGGACAGTATCGATATGCCACTTGATCTCAGCCCCAAAGTCGTTCTCGACAAAATTACCCAGCGCGCGCGGGAACTCGATATGGGACGCGGCGTCTTACTTCTTGTTGACATGGGTTCACTCACTAGTTTTGGCTCCGTGATTTCCGAACGCACAGGTATTCCGGTTCGCACAATCGACATGGTTTCCACCGCTACCGTCATCGAAGCCGTCCGCAAATCCAATATTCTCGACATGGATTTAGACAGCATTTACGATTCGCTAAAAGATTTTCGTGGTTACGGCGGTTACGATTCCGAGGCTACAGCTACGCTCAGCGACAAGCCACACGCGATTGTCACCATTTGCGCAACTGGCGAAGGCACTGCCGAAAAACTGCAAACCTTCATCGAACACATTCTAGAAACGATCACCACTGATAATATAAAAGTCATTCCCATCGGTGTTCACGAAGCCAATCAAAAAATCGATCAATTACAAGAAGAAAACGATATCCTGATGATTGTTGGTATCCATGATCCGAAAGTCCAGATTCCGTTCCTGCCAATCGAGCGACTTTTTGCCAAGGACGGAGAAGAACAAATCATCCAACTCGTCAAACAGCGCGACATTTTCATCAAGAAAAGCGAGACAAACTGGATTGCCCGCGAAGTCATTGAAGACAGCCTCAGCGAATTTCTAACGTATCTCAATCCTAAAAAAATTCTGCCAAGCCTGTTGAAATTCGCAAGTATGCTCGAAACGCAGCTACAATACACCATGGAAAACACACTCAAAATCAATCTGCTTATCCATGTTGGGTGCGCCGTTGAACGCATGGTTTTAAAAGATAGCCTCACCTACCATGAGTCAAGTGAAGCAATCATCGACACAGCGATTTTCCAAGCCATCCAAGAAGCGAGTCTCACCTGCTTCCAACCGATGAAGCTAACTCTCACAAATGATGAACAATACTATATTTATGATATCTTGACCAAAACGCACCAAACAACCGAATAAAATAACGGCTACTGCGAAAAAACTCCTGTTTATGAAGTTTTTTCGCAGTTTATTGTTTTTAAGCGATAGTATTAGGGTAATAAACACTGTATGTACGGATTGATATTCTAGTACGCAATAGTATATCATTCAGCATCCCTACCGTATCAATCTACTAGCATACATAACTTAACAGGATGAGTTAGCCCCCATTTAGGCGCACGAAGCAACAAGCGCGACGAATACAAAACATTGGCACGCTCCTTGCAAATACATGAGGTGATAACAACATCCTAACAAACAGAAAAAGGAGGAATTAATATGCCAGTAGGTATCATTATCGGGACACATGGCGAAGCAGCCCGCGAATTGCTTAAATCAACAGAAATGATTATTGGTAAGCAAGATAACGTGGAGTTCATCACCTTCGTTCCAGGGGAAAACACAGATACATTAATTCAAAAGTTCACTGAAAAATTGGATGCTATTGATGCTTCTGAGGGTGTTCTTTTCATGGTTGATTTATTTGGCGGCAGCCCCTATAATGCGGCTAGCCAAATTGCTTTACCTAAAGAAAAAATGGATGTCGTAACAGGAATCAACATACCGATGTTGCTTGAAACCCTATCCATGCGTGCCGTGAGCGGTTTAGAAGATTTACGAGACATTGCCCTTACAGCTGGTAGCGAAGGCGTTAAATCACTAAAACAATCACTTAAAAATGTCGAGGAGGATGATTTATAATGGAGATCCGTTTAGCAAGAATTGATGACCGCCTTATTCACGGTCAAGTAGCCACTGTTTGGACAAAAGAAACACAGGTAGAGCGTATTATCGTGTGTAATGACGAAGTTGCAAAAGACGAAATTCGTAGCACCCTACTAAAACAAGTAGCACCACCAGGCGTTGTATCAAACGTAGTAGATGTTGAAAAAGGTATCCGTGCCTACAATAATCCTAAATATGAAACAACTCCTGTTATGCTACTTTTCACTAATCCAACAGACGTATTGCGTTTCGTTGAAGCTGGCGTTCCGATCAAGAGCGTGAACATCGGTGGAATGGCGTTTCGCGAAGGTAAAACACAAATCACCAATGCCGTTTCTGTGGACGAAAAAGACGTTGCTTCTTTTAGAGCGCTCCACGAAAAAGGCATTGAGCTTGAAATCCGTAAAGTTGCAGCAGATAACAAAGTAATGATGATTCAACTGCTAGATAAAGAAGGCATGTAATTCGTGATTTTAGCGTATGCATTTTTTTTAAAATAGGTAACACACTTATTTAGCTCTATTCATTTTATTTTAAGAAAGCAAAATTGGGAGGGAATTTTATATGGATCCGATACAAATAGTTCTCGTCTTCCTTGTAGCTTGTATCTGTGGTATGGGGAGTATCTTGGATGAGTGGCAATCCCACCGTCCGTTGATTGCTTGTACGCTTACAGGTCTTGTACTTGGCGACATGACAACCGGTATTATTATAGGTGGTTCACTGGAAATGATCGCGCTTGGGTGGATGAATATCGGGGCAGCCGTTGCACCTGATACAGCCTTGGCATCATTAATTTCTACAATCTTAGTTATTTCAGGGGGACAAGACATCAGCGTTGGTATCTCACTTGCGATTCCACTTGCTGCTGCTGGTCAAGTTTTAACGATTCTAGTTCGTACAATTACAGTCGGTTTCCAACATTCAGCTGATAAAATGGCCGAAACAGGGAATCTGAGGGGAATAGATATGCTCCACGTCACGGCCTTGCTCCTTCAGGCGATGCGGATTGCAATTCCAGTCTTAATCGTTGCCCTATCAATGGGTACAAGTGTCGTAACGGATATGCTAAACGCAATACCAGATTGGCTTGTTAACGGTCTAAACGTATCCGGTGGCTTTATCGTTGTTGTCGGTTATGCGATGGTTATTAACATGATGCAAGCGAAATACTTAATGCCTTTCTTCTTCCTAGGTTTCGTAGTCGCAGCCTTCACCACGTTCAACTTAGTAGCACTTGGTGTTCTTGGACTTGTAGCAGCTATTGTCTACATCCAATTGAGCCCTAAATATTATCTAAAAGAAGCACTTGCCCAGTACGGCGCTGCAGGTGGCGGTGGGTCTAAACCAGCGAACGATCTGGATGACGACCTAGACGACTAAAAAAGGGAGGTAACCAAATTATGAGTAGCGAAACAGCAAAAGTAACCGTTGGCGAGAAAAAGCTGACAAAACGTGATTTAATGTCTGTATTTATTCGTTCCAACCTATTCCAAGGTTCATGGAACTTTGAACGTATGCAAGCTTTGGGATTCTGTTTTACCGTTGTCCCAATCATCAATCGCTTATATGAAGGCGAAGAACGCACAGAAGCAATTAAACGCCATCTTGAATTTTTCAATACACATCCTTATATGGGAGCTCCAATTTTAGGGGTAACCGCTGCAATGGAGGAGCAAAAAGCAAATGGCGCTCCAATCGATCAAGCTGCCATCAATGGTATTAAAGTAGGTCTCATGGGGCCACTTGCCGGTGTTGGGGATCCAATTTTCTGGGGAACGATTCGTCCAGTATTCGCAGCCCTTGGTGCTTCATTCGCATCAACCGGTAGTATCTTTGGACCACTTCTATTCTTCGTACTCTTTAACGCCGTTCGTCTTGGATTCCGTTATTGGGGCGTTTTCTACGGATATCGTAAAGGAACCGATGTTGTTTCCGATATGGCCGGTGGTGTTATCCAGAAACTAACAGAAGGTGCCTCGATTCTCGGACTATTCGTTATGGGTGGACTGGTTAACAAATGGACCAATATTGATATTCCAGTTGTTGTCTCTACTACAACGAACCAAGAAGGTAAGAAAACCGTTACTACTGTACAAGATATTCTAGATAGCTTAATGCCTGGTATTCTTGCATTAGGACTAACATTCGCTTGTATGTGGCTACTGAAGAAAAAAATCAATGCACTGTGGATTATCTTCATGTTGTTCGGACTCGGTATTGTAGGTTATGTACTTGGAATCTTCGCTGTTCCTGGTTCTTGATTTAGATATAAAAATAGGATTCTCCGTTTATTCGATAACGGGGAATCCTGTTTTTTTATTTGAAAACGACGTATAGGATAACGGTTCTATCTTTGTCTTTTAGTGAGTCTTTTGAGAAAACACTTGAACTTTCCATCCCACCTTTTTTACTAATGCTCCATGCTTCTAGTACATATTCTTTCCCTTTTTCTATTTTCCCATCCTCGAATGCGTGTGTCTCAGCACCACTATTTTCCCCATCCACAAAAACGCCTTTAGGAATAGCGTATGAAGCATGAGCAGAAGCTCCATCTTGGCTTATTATGACACGAATTTCAGTAGCATTAAAAACATCAAAGCCAGGAATCCCCCAAATAAGATTTTCACTCATCTGCGTATTTTCTTCACTCATTCCCTCTGTTACAATATCATGACGCACACGCTTGTCTCGATCATATACATCAAAATAAACACTCATACTCTTCGCTTTTATATTATACGCTATCTCACCATTTGCGGCTAATAGCAATGATAATTCATCCTTTTTCGATGTCGTATCTACACTTTTAATCTCACCATCTGGAATGCCAGCTGCTTTTTCATCTTGGAACGGCCAATAATTCATGTGGTTCAAATACAGTAACACACCACCGATCACGATAATCAGTGCCGCTACAACTATTAATTTCTTTTTCATAATACGCTCCCCTTTTTATATGGTTTTTTCTCTCTCCGCGCTCCTCGGTGTTTCTCGAATCGAATCCATCACTTTATTCGCTTCATCATTATATTTTTCCATTTTTGATTTCGGACCATATTCTAAAACTTGTAAATAAAAGTCCCCCATTTCAATGAGGTATAAGCGGTTTAAGTAGGTAAATCCCGATTCTTTTGTCTCAAACTCACTTAATTTTGCCGGATAATTATTCAACTTTATATCTTTGAATGCAGGAAGTTTGTCCACACCATAGTCTTCTGGAAATTCTTCTACGATTTTTTGGTACGATGCTAAGCTGATCCCGCCCTCATAATCTTTTAGTTCTGATTTCATTTCCGTTAAACCAGTAATAGAAACGTTGTCATCATCCCGACTTACAGCAAGCTCTGTATCATCTGTGAGTAAGTCCTTGTCCTCTTTCCAACTCGAAGGAATTTCAAGCGACCATGTTCCCTTTGTACTCTCTACAACTTTCATTTTCTCTACCTCTACGGTTTTCTTTTTCTCTGTAACACTGTCCGTCGTCGCCTCACTGGAACACCCTGCGATAAATACTAAACCGAACGCTAAAAATAAAATTGGTAGCCTTTTCATTATTGTTTTTTCCTCCCTTTTCTCCGCTGTATACAATGACTCGAATCCTCATTATAGTATTTAATTCGATATTTCACAAGAACATTTTTCCTCTTCCCGTTAGCATCTTCAAAAATAAGCGAACTAGCGATGTGATTCGGTTCCTTTTTTAGGTAGAAAATGATACAATGAGAGCAGAATTTAATGAATGCAGGTGTAAAATAATGAGCATGGATGCAACAAATATTTTCTTAATTGTCATGATTATCGGCGCGTTTTTATTTTCCGTTTATGATGGCGTCATTCTTCATTTTTGGAAAGGTAAAACCGTTCTTAGTGTCCCGCTTCGTTCGCGAGGGAAATGGGATGGATACATATTCGTTGGCTTGATTGCGATGCTGTTTATCTCGAACGCGTTTTTACGTCACGGGCCAACTTCCACGTCAGTCTTACTAGCCATTCTGGGCATTCTCTTCTTCTATATTTGTTTCATCAGAAAAGGGCGCGTTATCTTCAAGGAACATGGTTTCTTCTACGCACTCCTCTTCTTTGAATACAAAAAAATGGAACGCATTAACCTATCCGAAGACGGCGTACTTGTAATCGAAACCGGTCGTCAACGTTTACTCCTATTCGTTCGCAATGAAGAAGATTTAGAACAGATGCTAAAAGTCTTTGCGGAAAAAAGTTAAAAAAGTAGCGTTTGGGCAAAACTCCCAAACGCTACTTTTTTAAATACCTACTTTACTTAAATGAATTCGTTCTACTTCAAACTCAATAAATTTCCCGTGTAAGGCTTCGATTTGTTCATCGTATTGGGTGTTAAAACAAATGATACTATCCTCTAATCGCAAAACGGCAAAACCGTCCTCCTCATAGTCTTCTAGTTGTCCAACAACGTGAATACGCGCATCTTCCGTCTTTTCTAAAATACAATGTTTCTCGTCGCTCTCCGCCAATTGTTCCGCCGTCAAATGCTGGGGTATTTCGATATCTACCGTATATTTGCGATTCGACTCCGGCTCGTCATCATTCCAAATTCCTTCACACGTGCCGAAATCACTTTCAAATCTAACTTGCCCAGTCGCAAGCTTTTTCTGAATCCTAATTTCCACTAAAAAATTCCTCCTGAAGTTTTTTCGCTTTTGTATATTATAGCATGAAATTGGCAAATCGCATCTATTTTTTACTGCATCGCGCTATAAATTTCTTTCACAAGTGCACCATTATCTTTTTCCATCCGAATATTAGAAAAAACAATGACAGCGTCCCGGTAATCTTTCGAAAAACTATTAATCGTCTCATAGTTATAGAGCACGCCACGAGAAATATAAAAATTCGGCCGCGTATAAAAGCCATAACCGTAATTTCCAGCGCCAGCCTTAAGCATACGTGCCAAGCTCGCCTGATTCACCAGTTTACCATCTGTTAACGCCTTATTAAATAGATAAATATCTCGCGGTGGCATATACATATTTCCAGCACCGAACAGTTGCGATGTATCTTGCACAAAGCTCGTTTTCGTCAACGCACCATTCGTTGATTTATAACTCACCGATTCATTAGGATGCGTGAAAAAAGAATCACCAAAACTTGTTGCTTTCATGCCAGCCGGTGCCAAAACATGCTGCTTCAAATAGGCCTCTAGAGACTGATGCGACAACTTTTCAACCAATCTTCCCATCACGGCATAATTATCATCTTGATAGTCCCATGTACCCGGTTGGCGCTTAATACCAGCAGCCTCTATCTGCTCCAAAATTTGCTGCGATGTCACTTTGTTGTTACCTTTTTTACGACCCTCTAAGCCCGAAGTATGCCCTAGGAAATTCTTAATTTTGATGGTTTGTCCATTCGGAAACTCAGGAAAATACTTCGCAATTGGATCTTCGACGTTCAGCAATCCTTTTTCCTGTAATTGCATGATTGCTGTTGCGACCACCGCTTTTTCCATCGACCCTATAAAAAATAAGCTTTGACTTGTATTTGCTTCCCCAGTCGTTTTATTAGCCACGCCATAGCCCTGATTTATAATGGTTTTGTTATCTTTGACGACATATGCCGCCCCATTAAATTGATGTTTCTTTAGAATTAAATCAATTTTCGTTTTGAGCGAGGCATGTGGATCAATCACGATGTTCGCCTTCACATTTGCCGTCGACTCCTCGTTCATACTCATTTCGTCTGCTGTTACCTTAGAATGTGCCTGCATAAACAAATAAGCACTCCCTAATCCCCCAAATAAAAAGCAAGCAATGACTGTAAAAATAATTCCTAGACGCCGCGTTTTGCGTTTCTTTTGCGCCCGCTCTGTTCTGCTCACATGCATTTTATTTCCTCCTTGTTATAATAAGTACGACATAATTGTAACACTTTGTAATATAATTGTAAAATAATTTTTCATCTTTCTTTTTATTCCCTCTTGTTTTTTCAGAACAATACACGTATGCTTGAGTTAATTCAGAGTAAAGGAGTTCGAAAAATATGACATTGTTAGCATTCGACATGGGCGGTACAGCCGTCAAATACGCTTTAATAGAGCAAGACGGAACGATTCTATCCAAGGGCAAGTTCAAGACACCAGACACGCTGGATACACTCATAAATCAACTACAGACCACTAAAAATACATACCATACGCATCCATTGTCAGGTATCGCCTTCAGCTGTCCCGGAGCTGTTAATAATGAAAGCGGTATTATCGATGGTGCCAGCGCAATTCCATACATTCACAATTTTCCGTTCCGACAACTACTAGAAGAAAAATTAGAACTACCCATCACACTCGAAAATGATGCGAATTGTGCAGCACTAGCCGAAACATGGCTTGGCGTAGCGAAAAAAGCCAACGATATCCTCTTCCTTATCATCGGTACAGGAATCGGTGGCGCCGTCATCAAAAATGGCAAAATCCACGCCGGTGCCAATCTTCACGGTGGCGAATTCGGCTATATGATTATGAATGACAAGCTAGAAAATCTAAGCGACACAGGAACCGCGGTCAATGCCGCTTCACGCATCGCAAAACAAAAAGGTTTAGCCTCTTTAAGCGGCATCGAAGCCTTCCAGTTAAAGGAATCCGGTGACCCGATTGCTACCCAAGAAATCGACAGCATGTTCCGAAATCTCGCAAAAGGTATCTTTAATTTACAATATGTATACGACCCAGAGCTCATCGTGATTGGCGGCGGTGTCAGCGAGCGTCCCGATTTCCTCCCTGCCATACAAGCACAACTCGATGATTTACTACAGAAAATCACAATCGCCAAAGTAGCGCCAACACTCGTTTCCTGCGCATTCGGAAATGATGCAAACCTCATTGGTGCCGTCGCGAATTTTAATCAGATTAACGGTTAACCACAAATAAGACCAAGCGCCACTATTTCGAGCGTTTGGTCTTATCTTCTACTTAATCCAAATCAATTTTTCCGCTTCCCCGCGTTCTGCGAGTACTTCTTCTAAAGCCGCCAACCATTTCTTCTGCTTATTAATCACAAACTGGAATATGTGCCCCTCGTTTGTCTCCACCTCAAGTAAATTAGATAACATATCCCGTCCTAAAATTTTCGTCATCACGCCCTCAATCCGCCTCACATCTTCAAAAGGAATCATAACATCTTCCGCAAAATAATCATTTGGCTTGTGAATCAAATACTCTTGCGTCACATAAAGCTTTCCAGGAACCGGTTTAAAACCATTTTTCAGATTCGCCAGCCCTTTGTAGACAACATCTAGCGACTCACCCATACATTGCTCCTCCTTATTCTCTCCTATTTCTTCCACCATCTATTTACAATCGTTCCCTATGATTTCTCAACTCTTGTCACATCTTAGCATCCGTCACAATTTGGTGACATTTAAAATGTTTTTTTACACAAACAACTTGGCTTACACCTCTATGCAGGTTAAAATGTAGAGTATACAGCAACGCCATACACCACTTTTGGAGGGAGTTAATCATTTTGCGCGCAATAATTTATATCGGTAACGGCACACAACTAGCCGAGGGCAATGCAGAATTTCGTACATTTATTACCGAAATTAGAAAAAAAAGACCCGAAACAATCCAAGAATTAGGTTTTCTAAGCATGAGCTATCCTACCATCGAAATCGCCTGTGAGAAGGCTATCGCAGCTGGGGCAGATGAACTCATCGTCGTTCCAGTATTTCTATTTTCAGCGATAAACATCAAATATGAAATCCCTAAAATTCTCGACTCCCTTACCACGAAACACCCTGAAATAACGATTAAAATGACCAAAACATTTGGCTTCGATCCAGAGATAATCGCACTAGCTAAGGAAATAATATTAGAGACCAATATCAATTTCACGAATTCAGAGGCCGTTCTGCTTGTAGGGCTTGGCAATGAGCGCGATAATGAACCCGCCAATCGCCTCTATAATGTGGCTCAATTACTAGAATCCCAGCTACACTTACCTGTTTTCCATAGTGAAATCAAAGGCGAACCATGCTATCCAAAAGTACTAGAAAAGCTGGTCACTAAATTCGAGAAAATCTATATTCTCCCTTATTTCCTATTCACAGGCGCTCACGTCGTTGCGATTGATCAAGAACGGCTACATTTACAGAAATTATATCCAGACTGCGACACCGTACTTTGCGAATCATTTCACTATCACCCATTGCTAGAACAAGCCATTCTTCATAAAATCACCGAACTAACCGGTTGATTCAAACATGAGGTTGAGACAAAACTCAAGATAAAGCAAAAGTGCCCTCCTAATTCTTTGGGTAGGACGAAAAATTCTGCTTTAAACAAATCGAGCGAAAGCGTTTGTATCCAGGGGATTTGGTGGAAACCGGAGAGCTGCGCATACTGGTGTATGTGATGACTGAAAACAGGGAGGGAGTAGTTTCCCCGACCATGTGAGAAGTTATGCGAAACGCAGTGTAGAAGAGCCGGAAGTCCGCCAAATCCCATGAATGCGAACGCTTGTCGCCGATTTATCTAGGTTATGTCCCGGACTCATGTTTGAATGGTAAGCTATGTTAACTAGGCACTAATACATCCAAATGTTCCCGCAAAACTTCAATTTGGATAGGGAACGTATCTCCAGGATCGCCGTCAACATTGACCTTCACATCAGGATCTGTGCAAGAAATGTCCAGTTTTGTCGTGGAAAAATACATCACGCCATCTGCTTTTTTCAGCGTACCTAAAGCGATTTGCGGCAGAATTTTGGCGGCATCAATTAAGCCCAGTTTCGTTAAAATAAACACATGAATTAGACCGTCATCCACCTCGGCTTCTGGCGCCCATTGCTCCATACCTCCAACTGAATTCGTCAAGCTGGCGATAACTAACCCCGCTTTACCATCCCATTCCCCATCATCATATTTCACTTCAAATTCTAGCAATTCGTGACGCGCAAATGCTTTTAACCCTTCCGCAAAATAGGCGACAGAACCAAATTTCGTCTTTTGCTCCACACTCACTTTATCAACAGCCTCCGCAATCATCCCAGCCGCGAGCACATTCATGAAGTATGTATCACCAATTTTACCAATATCCATCGGCCGTTTCCGAGCTGTTTCAAGCGCTTTTATGGCACGATCCGCTCGTAATGGAACGCCGAGAGACCTAGCTAAATCGTTCACCGTACCCAGTGGAATAAAGCCAAATGCTGGTCGATGCGGCTTCTCAGCAATGCCATTAATGACTTCATTCAGCGTGCCGTCTCCCCCCATCGCGATAACCGCTTCATAGCCATTATCAGCCGCCTCATGAGCGAATTCCGTTGCATCTCCGCCTTTTTGTGTCACTTTGACCTCCACCTCATCAAAACGCTTTAGCAACGCTTGATGCGCCCGATCCTTGTATACTTTTCCTTTCTCTTTGCCAGAGGAAGGATTCACAATCAATAATGCTTTTCCCATTATGTAACACTCTCCTTCAATATACTCCCTTTCATTATACCCTGTTCCCGCACCATAAAAACAGCAAAAACACACCAACTCGAGGAATTATTACTTGAAAAATTGCTCATTTGGCGTTACAGTTAAAACATAGTATTTTACTTGGGTATTGTAAGGAGGATTAAAAATGGAACGAATCACATTCAAAAATGAAGCCGGATTGACGCTAGTTGGTCATTTTTATGCCGCTCCTTCAGAGTCTATCGTCATTATGACACACGGTTTCTTATCTAATAAATCATCGAGCGGGCGGTTCGATCGCTTCGCCTTAAAATTACAACAAAACGGCTATAATGTACTAACATACGATTGCGGTGGCTACGGAGAAAGTGATGATACAGCCATCCATTTTGAAAAACAAGTGGCAGATTTACAAGCCGCAAAAAAATATGGCTACCAGATTGGAATGAAGAAATTCGCTTTTTGGGGACACAGCCTTGGCGGACGGTTATCCTTAACTTGCTATGAACCAGACATTGAAACCATGGTGTTGACCGGACCAGTTACTGGCGCTATTGCTTATCAACACGTAGATAATTTTTCAACAGAGCAGGTCGCGCAATGTGAATGCAATGGTAGCATGATTTTTTATGTCGATGATCCTTGGCGTTCTGAAATCGTGTTGGATAAGCAAATGTTGACCGATTTTGATCATATGGACCAAGCTGCTACCCTGAAAAATGTTCACTGTCCAGTTCTTGTGATTCACGGTACAGAGGGCGATTTAGAACAGAAGCTTGCACAGATTACAAAGCAAGGCTCCGAACTGTTTCCAGACGGCACAAAAATAATCGAGCTTGACGGCGCTGATCACGGATTTATGGAGCAGTTAGACGAAATTGAAACGCTTGGCCTTCATTGGTTGCATGAGCATTTCTCTGTAAAGTAAAAAAAGAGGTTGAGACAAAACTCAAGACAAAGCAAAAGCGCCCTCCCCTTTCTTCGGGTAGGACGAAAATTCTGCTTTATACAAATTGAGCGAAAGCGTTTGTATAAAGGGGATTTGGTGAGAACGAGGAAGGCAGACTCACTGTGCTCTTCTGCATATTGAAGTTCTAATTCGCTTTGCTTCAAAGAACCACAACAAAAACAGGGAGGGAGTAGCTTCCCCGACCATGTAAGAAGTTAAGCGAAACTGCTCTTGTGTAGCAGAACCTTAAAGAAGTAGCACAATCCTTGTTCTACAAACCTTGAATGACCGCCTATTCGCGTTGCTCATAGGCATATTGGGGCTGTAACTCACTTTGTTTTGAACAGCCGGGAAGGATTACATGCTCGCTCTGCTCTC
This sequence comes from Paenilisteria rustica, assembly GCF_013820765.1. GTDB lineage: Bacteria > Bacillota > Bacilli > Lactobacillales > Listeriaceae > Listeria_A > Listeria_A rustica. The sequence continues at coordinate 53,826 of NZ_JABJVM010000001.1, read as the reverse complement.
ATGCATATTGGGGCTGTAACTCACTTCGTTTCGAACAGCCCCAACAATACGAGCGCTTCTCGCCGATTTATCTGGGTTATGCCCCAGACTATTTTTTACTTTATAGCTGATTCCATCGACATTCCTGGAACCATTCGGACGCGTGGTAATGTGTACATCCCGTCCTTTTTATTCGCTTTTCCAACTTCTGTCGTGAATCCCATCGTGTACCCCGTTGCCCCTGCTGCGCGCACTGTGTCTTCATTGTAACGCCCTACTGGGTAACAAATACTATTCACCTTTTTGCCTGTCAAATGCTCTAGAACAGCCTTGGAGTCCTGCAACTCCTTCAACTGCTCCTCATAGGAAAGCGTATTTAATTCGTGATGGTGAACCGTGTGGCTTTCCATTTCAATGCCATACGCGCTCATCTCTTTCAAAGCGACCTCATCAAAATGATTATTTTTTGCAATTTTATCTGTAATCACGAAAATATTTGCCTTCAAGCCATACTTTTTAAGAATCGGATAAGCATTCGTATAATTATCTTGATATCCATCGTCAAACGTTATGACGACTGGCTTGTCTGGAACATTTTTACCCGTTTCGAGCAAAGGAGCAAGTTCCGCAAGCGTCAGCGTACGATAGCCATTATCCGCTAGCCATTTCATCTGTGTATCAAATTCATTCGGAGGAGTAATCAGATTATTTTTCACATTCGTATTGATAGAATGGTACATCAAAACAGGGATTTGCAGCGTTTCTGGATTCATATCTGTTCCGAGTTGCACTGGTGCTTCTACTTCTTTTGTCATAGGTGCTGGCTTCTTTTGCGGTACCGGTTCTGACGGCTTCGCTTCGTTCTGACCACATGCCGCGATCAGTAAACAACAAAAAATAGCAAAACTTATACGTAAATATTGCTTCATGTAAAAACTCCTTTTGCCTTTTTTATCTGAAAATAAATAAAATCCGGTCGTTAATAATTTGCTTTACAATAGCGCGAGCTTCCACGTAATCACGTGCTTCCATACAGCGACCGCAAGCTACATAATTATCGAGGGTTTTATCAAAGAGTTTGGTCGCGGATTGAAAAACATCTGGCTCACCAAACTCCAATAAATCGTCATAAAATTGATTGACAACCTGCAAATAATATTCATTTTTAGCATAACTCAAAATCTCATTTAAAAACCAACGTTGGTATTCCATGCATTGTCGCTCTGTTGCCTCTTCCAGTTTCAAAAAATCAGTAGCTTTCTCAAGCACACGGCGATTCGAAAATATAAGTGATTTCGCCTCTATTTTATCGATGGTACCTATTAGGAGCAACTCCATAATATCTAGCATTTCTATATACCGTTCTTTTGTAATCGCACAATTTTTTACAATGACCCCTTTATAATCCTCAAATTCCAAGTATCCGTCCACCGTCAACATCGCAAAAGCCTTCCGAACCGGAGTCCGGCTCAATTCAAGTTCTCGCGAAACATCCGCCTCAATCAGACGTTGCCCCACTTGAAATTCTCCGCGCTGAATCTTCTCCTTGATCATTCGGTACGCCTTGCTTTCCAGTGTTTCATTCCCAGGTTTATTCATTCATTGACTCCCCTTGATTGATTTAAAATATCGCTTTCCCATCAATGATTTCTTTTAAAATATCATTATTTGCAATCACTAACTCCATTTCACGATATGGCTGATAATCCGTATTTTGCTCCATAATATAACTCGCACTAAGTTCTTGCATATCACGAATCAAAGCTCGCGCACTACGCTTATTAGCATCTGAAAAATGCGAAATAACATACCCAATAATTCGCAAAACCGCCGCCAAAAATAAAACAAATAAAGCCAGCATAACCACTAGAAAAATACGATGCCCCTCTGGACTTGCCTCTAAAATAAAAACAGCACCAAGCGCTGCAAATATAAGTACAACAAGCAATATCGCCATATTTTTAATGGTGAAATTCTTCTTTAAAAATGAATCATCCTCTTCCAACACTTTTTGTAACATTCCTAGTTCTTCTGGAGAAGTGAATCCATTGCGCGCCAAGTAATTCCGCAGCAGACAAAGTTTCAACATATGCAATTTTTTTAAGTCACGTATATGATACCTTTTCCACAACTCCTTCTGTGCCTTTTTAGCAATCAATAGGTAATAAAAAAGCAGAAAAAGCACCGCATATCCAATAAGTCCCGTCCAAAGTCCGCCAACACCAAAAGCCAATCCAAAAGCAGTCGGTAAAGCCAACAAAAGAATCATCAACAAGCAAAAAGCCCAAATCCGTTGCGTCATAAATCCATATATTAAGTTATAATTACTAAGTTTCGTCCGATAAAACCGAATCAGCTTTTCACCCGCCATAAACCAACACTCATTCCTTCTCATTCTTTCATCCTAGTTTATCACGTAAAGCCAAATAATAAAAGCCACAGATTATAAAAAGTCTGCAGCTTAAACAAAAGAAACCCACACCAAACGTGAATAAAACGACTAGTTAATAAATCCTGTCCCATCCCTTGAAAACAAACACTTCCACCTAAATTGTATAAAAAAGAATCACATCCTATCCATAAAAATAGTTTGTGATTCTTACATATTGTATGTTTTCAAGCCACCTTCAGGTAGCTCTGATGACACTTCCGTGCCATCGAATCTCAGCCGGCCAGCAAATGCTTAGATCCTAAGCAAAAGCAAGTACCGGAGCGGAATGTACGATATTCTCACTCATTGTTTATCTCCAAGCCATCTTCGATACTCCTATACGACACTTCCGTGCCGCCAAACCTCAGCGAGACAGCAAATGCTTAGATCCTAGGCAAAAGCGAGTACCGGAGCGGAATGTACGATATTCTCACTCATTGTTTATCTCCAAGCCATCTTCGATACTCCTTATACGACACTTCCGTGCCGCCAAACCTCAGCGAGACAGCAAATGCTTAGATCCTAGGCAAAAGCGAGCACCGGAGCGGAATGTACGATATTCTCACTCATTGTTTATCTCCAAGCCATCTTCGATACTCCTTATACGGCACTTCCGTGCCGCCAAACCTCAGCGAGACAGCAAATGCTTAGGTCCTAGGCAAAAGCGAGTACCGGAGCGGAATGTACGATTTGTACATGAGCACCGGAACGGAGCTTTTAACGACAGAGATGAGCGTTTGCTGGCTCGCTGAGCCTTAGTCGTCTTGTTCGGTGGATAGCACTTCTAACGTTTTGGAATCCAGTTTCACTTCAACCTCTTGGTTGCCATTCATGATTTGAACACTGTAGTATGTTTGGTTTAATTCGCGTTCAATCGTCCATTCTTTCACTGTTCCAGCTTGTTGTTTAAGTGCTACTGTCATCGCTTCTTGTGGTGTTTTAATACCTGTTAAATCAAGTTTTTCGTTTGCTCTTTCATTGCCATTTGCATCTTCTGCGTCAAGCTTTTCATTGTTATCTTGTAAAATTGCTTTCGTATCCGCATCGAATTTCATTTCAAACTCGTTAGAATCATCTACACCATCAATCGTATAAACGAATTTTCCTAGCTCTTGCGATAATTCGACCGATGTCACGTCTGCTTCAGGGTGTTTATTCTTGAAAATTTCAACAGCGTCCGTATAGCTCATCGAAAATTTCTTGTTATTCAAATCTGTTGTCGATGTGTTCGAATTAGAGTTACTGTTTGTACCTGAGTCTGTTGTTTGTTGCGTGTTGTTTGAATTATTGTTATCATTCGCATCGTCATCTCCACAAGCTGCGAGCGTCCCTACCATTACCGTTGTCATTGCAATTACACTAATTTTTTTCCACATATTTTATTCCCTGCCTTCTTTAGTTTATAGACACAGTCTAACATATCACTACTGCGCAATACATCATACCTAAGACTTAGATTCCTAATTCTACTGAAAAATAATCGTTCGAAGCTCTTCTTTTGTGACTTTACCAAAATAACGCGGCACATCGACTCCTTCTAAAAAAGCATCTAGCGCTTCTCGTGTATAAGCTACTCCTAACAGCTTATTTTCAACCTCTTTAATATCTCCCGTTGCAAAAAAATCTCCGAAAATTTGGGCTGTTGTAATACGTCCTTTCTCGACTTGGAATAATATTTCTACCAGTCCACCAGAAAATTTCTGCACATTTTTAACATTGAACTTAGGAGATTTCCCATAATTCCAATCCCAATTTTGATAGCGTTCTTTTTGAATTGTACGAATCTGCATCCAATCTTCCTCGGAAAAAACATAGCTAGGTATCTCAGTTGTTTTGAAAATAGATTGTAGCAAGACTTGTTGAAATGCATGGATATCCATATCTTCACACAGATGTTCGCGTATATTCGTGACGCGCGATCGAACGGATTTTACGCCTTTCGCTTGTAATTTCAATGGATTCACATGTAGCGCTTTTTCAACATTAGCTAGGTTCACATCAAATAGCAATGTTCCATGACTGTACAACCTGCCACCCGTCGAGAACTGCGCATTTCCAGATATTTTTCGACCTGCCACCTCAATATCATTACGGCCACTCAATTTTGCGTCCACACCGAGCCCAATCAACGCATCGATCACCGGCTTTGTGAAACGTTCAAAATTATTAAAACTAGCTCCATCATCTTTTGTAATGATACTAAAACTAATATTCCCCTGGTCATTATAAACCGCGCCACCACCGGAAAGCCTACGCAAAACTGGGATATCCTGCGCTTCTATATAGGCGTGATTAATCTCGGCTAACGTATTCTGGTTCTTGCCAACAATCACCGTCGGATGCATCCTGTAAAACATCACATACGTCTCATTCGCCTCTAAATGACGCAACGCAAACTCCTCTATCGCGAAATTCTCCGTCTGATCCAAACAATCTTTCGTATCGATATAAATCACGAACTTCTCTCCATCCATAAAAGGGCTTGAAACATCCGTTTTCCAACTGCGCTTCAAGCCCTTCTTGTTATTTATGTCGTAATATTATGATTGGTAAATCCGGTTCATTAAAAATGCGCGGTACAAGTGTTGCATTTCCAACTCCGCGACTGATAATCATCGCCTTACCGTTCGCCTCTTTCAAGCCCGCGGTCCATTTTGGCATAAAACCTTGGTGTGGCGCATATAAACCCTCTGTAAAAGGGAATCGCACTTGTCCGCCATGGGCATGTCCGCAACAAACCAGATCAACTGAGGCTTGTTGGTATAGTGGCCATTTCTCTGGTCGATGGGATAGTAAAAGCGTGAAAATCGAATCTGGAATTCCAGTCGTCGCTTCCTTCAATTCAGCCTCGACAATTTCTTCCTCACAGGCTATTTCTTCGGCAAATGTAAGCTGGTGAGGTTTTTGAATCAGCATACTCGGATCATCAATACCAGCCAATGCGAAAGATTTTCCATCACGCTCGATATACACATGTTGATTTTTCAAATAGGTAATCCCAGCTTTTTCTAATTCCGGCAAAAGGTCTTCCAAATTCGCGCTTCGTGCCTCGTGATTGCCCGTTACATAATAAATCGGATAGCGGCGCGCAAGCTTACGCATCAACGTTATCGCCGTATTAATCCCCTCATCGCCATCTAGCAAATCACCTGTCACGACAATGATATCCGGATCAATCGCCCAAATCTTCTTAATCAAGCGATGATTATAGCGACCAAACGTATCGCCATGCATATCTGATAATTGTAAAATCCGAAATCCGTCCAATTCCGGTGCAATTTTAGCCGAAACAATGTTGTAATCCGTTGTTCTAAGTTGCTTCGTTGACCAATACGCGTAGCCCGTAAAAGCTAGCGCGGCAAAACCTGTAACCTTCAAAAAATTATTTTTCATAGCTTCTATCCTTCACATCTTTTTCCCTATTATAACAAAGATATCGCTTCTTAGCCTTCTTTTTGAGTATCCTCACCGATAAATTCGGCATATTTCATCCGATCAGATTCCTGGGCATTCACCCGCAGAACCGTTCCCTCATTTTCGTAGGTCGTTTCGAGTACATCCGCGTGTTCATTTAAATAGGAAACCACGTCCCCACGGTCAAACGGAATCACGAAAGTCACCGTTTTATAATCATTAAATACCTGCTCTTTAATCATATCGATGAGCAATTCAAGCCCTGTGTCCTCTCTGGCAGACAAATACAAGCTATCGCCCTCGCGCCTTGGGAACATCACATTCGTCGCCAAATCCGCTTTATTATAAGCAAAAATGATGGGCCGATCCGTAATATCCAGTTCCGCTAGCGTCTCCTCCGTCGTTTTCATCATCGCCTCAAAATGTTCATGGGACACATCGACAACATGAATCAACACATCCGCTTCGGCTGCTTCCTCGAGCGTCGAACGGAAAGCCTTCACCAAGTTATGCGGCAATTTACTGACAAAACCAACCGTATCTGTAAGCAAAAACTGTTTTTTATCTGGCAAAACAATCTCACGAACACTCGTTTCAAGCGTTGCAAACAACATATCCTTCTCAAAAACCTGCTTGTTCGCTGTCTGGCTATGCGCTGTGACCATCGCATTCATGATTGTCGACTTCCCAGCATTCGTGTACCCGACAAGCGACACAACTGGAATCTCATTTTTCTGCCTCTGACGACGTTGTACTTGCCGCTCCGCCACGAGTCCGTCCAGTTCCTTATTCAACTGACTGATTTGATTTTTAATCCGGCGCCGATCCATTTCGAGCTTCGTTTCACCAGCACCGCGGTTTTTCAGTCCACCTTTTCCGCTTTGCTGATCCATGCCTTCCCCTTGTCCCACAACACGCGGCAGCTCATATTTCAAACGAGCAACTTGCACTTGTAGCTGCGCCTCTCTCGTTTTTGCCCGTTCCGCGAAAATATCTAAAATAAGGCGCGTCCGGTCCATCACTTCAATTTCTAGTAGTTCCTCTAAATTTCGAATCTGTGAAGGCGCCAATTCATCATTAAAAATAACGAGATCAACATCCTCATAATCCGCCAAACTCTTGATTTCATCTACCTTTCCTTTGCCGACATAGGTTGCTTTATTTTTGCGATCCAACTTTTGCGTAATTTCACCAACTGGCTTAATTGCGTTAGCCTCCGCCAAATTGGCAAGTTCCGCCATTGAATATTCAAAGTTTGCCTGTTGCATTGTAATTCCTACTAATATTGCTGTTCTAGTCATCATTCATTCCTCCAGTGTTTTTTTATTTTTACACGTGCGAGGGTATAGAGACGGCCAGTGCCCCAAAATAGGAAGTTCTAGGCACACCAAAAAGAAGCAGACAATTCATCTGCTCCCCGTCAATATCGACACGTATCCCAAGAAAAAATCTAGGTACGCGAAAATATTTAGTTTTAGTATCACACTAAAATGGGGTCCTTCGTGAAAGGCAGACCAATCCCGTTTCGAGTTCAGCACATACTTCGAGGGAATCGGCGGCAACCGCTCGATTCACGTTTCGTCGAGTATAGATAGGTACATTTCGAATTGTCCCTCCGTTTGTCCTGAACACATTCTCGCACTATTTAGTTACGTTTAGCGAATTTGGAATTCTAAGTCTAACATACCACATCTGGACAACCCTCCGATCATTTTAATTAGTCACATTGTAACATGGTAAAAAACGGTTTGCAAGTCATTAAATCAATTTTGACATCCAGTATGTATCATAATAATCGGTGCCAATCATGAAGGAATCACGATGTGTGCCTTCGATTTCATAGCCAAGATTTTGATATAAACGCAAGGCGGTCTGGTTCTCACACAACACGCCCAATTCGATCCGACGCACCACACCACGCGCTTTTGCCCACGTTTCCATATGCGTAAATAAGCGTGTCGCCACACCTTGTCCCCAGTGCGATTTCACAACACCGACAGCGATATACACGTTATGCTGCATCCGATTCGGTGGGTTTCCATCTGCTATCAAAAATCCAACTAAATCCTCCGTTTCCATATCCTCCGCCACTAAAATAAGCGAATACGGCAAATCCGCAAAATACTCAATCCGTTTTCGCGCATCCTTCGTCGATATCTCCCGCTCCCCAGCGCCGTAGAGCATATAATCCGTCTCACCATCTATTTGTAATTGCATCTTTGCAAATCGTTTCGCGTCATATTCGCAAGCTTCCCGAATCTGAATCATCGCCCACGCCCCCTTTCGCTAATTCTTTTTCATTATAACAGAAAAAAAAACGCAGCGCCTAGGTGGATGCGCTGCGTTTTTCAAATAGGTTGCTTATTTGGGCCGTTCCACTATAAAAGTCTCGCCCAATTTTGCGTAATTATTCCCTGCTAAACGCGCCACAGGTTTCAGTTTTTCCGTCAAAACGTACTGCTTCTCCACATCAAAAACGGATGCATCCGCATGATAAAATACCACGCGAGCCAATATCAAATCAGTGACGGGATTTCCCTCATCATTCGAAATGGGAATGTGCTGAAACAGGGTTGCCTCCATGCGAATCTTACCTTCTTTAATCGCCGGAACCGCCACTTTTTCACTCGGGACTACCGTCAAATTCGTCGCATCTAGCTCGTTTTCCTCTGGCGTCAGTCTCGCCGCCGTCTTGTTCATTTCCGCCGTCAAATCCTCATCCACAATATGAATCACCAGCTCACCAGTTTCGAGAATATTCCGCGCCGTATCCTTCATCTGCCCATTATCCCGTTGAATCGCAATCGACACAATCGGCGGCTGACTCGACACCACATTGAAAAAACTAAACGGCGCCGCATTCAACACACCATTTTCCGATATCGTCGTCACAAAAGCAATCGGTCTCGGAATAATCGCCCCACTCAAAAACTTATAATTGTCCTGCGGCGATAGCTCCGTTGCATCCATCCTAATCATGTTGCGCCACATACCAATCACGCGCTGCTTCGACTTCTGCCATCGTCAAATTATGCCCATTTTGCGTCCAAAGCGACTCGACCGCAGCCCCTCGATGACTCAGCGCATCAATCAAAGACTGAGATCCTGCCGCCGTCACCAACGGATCATTCACGCCCGCCGTCACAAAAACAGCCGCCCGATTCAACGTGAAATCAGGCATCGCCTCACCAGACGGCATCGCATGAAACAAAATCGCTTTTTGGAAACTCGCAGCATCCGTCAGAATCGCATTCGCTGCAATGTTGGCGCCGTTCGAATAACCGACCGCAACCACATTTGCCGCATCAAAATCATATTTTCCAGCCAATACCTTGATTTCCGACACTAATTCTCCCGTTTTCTCCTTCAAACTTGCTAAATCAAACGAGCCGTCCGCATACCTCGCGAAAAATCGATTTGCCCCATTCTCCGACACATCACCACGAAATGATAACACACTTGCGTCCGGTGCGATAATTTCCGCTAACTGTAATAACGACTGCTCATCGCCACCCGTCCCATGAAGCAAAACAAGCGGCATCAAATCCTTATTTTCCCCTTGTATAAAAATATGTTCCATCTCGACCTCAGCTCCTTTTCGTATCCAGCGGGCGAACCTCTGCCTCAATCGCTGCTCGTTTTGCCTCTAAAAATGGTGGTAGCGAAAGCTTCTCACCCATCGTTTCATACGGCTCATCTTGCGCAAAACCAGGTCCATCCGTCGCGAATTCAAACAAAATTTGTTGCGAAACCGGCATGTACAGCGATTCAAAATAGAAACGATCCACATAACCCGAATTTGGCGCCTGAAACTCATTCGCACGCGCAATCCATTTCTCCAATTCCGCATGATCCTCGACACGAAACGCAACATGGTGCACATTTCCATATCCTTGCATCGCAGGCAATATATCATTGCGCTCCTCAACAATAACTTGCGCCCCGTTTCCACCTTCGCCAACCTCATATAAATGCTCCGCGCCACTCGTCGCCACTTCTCTAAATCCAAGAATGACTGTCAACACTAAGCCGATATTCTCCTTATTTTGCACAGTCAAATACACAGGACCCAATCCATAAATCGCGAACTCAGCCGGAACTGGCCCTTTCTTCCACGGAATCCCAGGCGCCACACCCTCATTTTTTTCATCCGAAATCAGTTGCAACGACTGCTCATCAAAATCGCGGAACGCCAACACTTTTTTACCGAAACTTTCGCTGATGGCGTCATGATCCACGCCCAATTCGTCGAAACGCTTCACCCAATAATCCAGCGCCGCATCACTCGGCACACGGAACGATGTTTTCGAAATACTATCCGTTCCTTTACACCCTTTTGGCAAATTCGGAAAATCAAAAAACGTCATATCCGTTCCCGCAGAACCTGCATCATCCGCAAAAAATAAGTGATACGTCTGAATATCATCCTGATTCACCGTTTTCTTCACAAGTCGCATCCCAAGCGTTTCCGTATAAAACGCATAATTCTTCTCCGCACTACTAGTCATCGCCGTTACATGGTGGATTCCTTTTAATTCTTTCATTTGTCATTCTCCTTTAAATTAGATTCAATGTCTACACGTTTTCCTTCTAAAAATGGCGGCAAGGCAAGCGTTTCACCCAACGTCTCCACCGTTTCATCAATCGCAAAACCTGGCGTGTCACTCGCAATTTCAATCAAAAGTCCATTCGGTTCGCGGAAATACAAACTCGTAAAATAAGCCCGATCCACGAATTCCACTATTTCCAGACCTGCATCCACAGCCTTCTGATGCCATTTTGCCACATCTGCTTTCGTCGTAACCCGATAAGCCACATGATCAATACTGCCACGGCCCATCCTTGTTTTCGCATCCGATCCACTTGGAATAAAATGCGTCAAAGGCTCTGACTCCATCTGCAAAAACTGCTTCATAAAATCAGCTAAGCGCTCCGTATCCCGCACATGCCAATCTATCCCGAGAATCCGTATCACCTGTTTATCAGCCGGAATATCCGTATGCCGTGTCGCATTCTCCGGCAAAATTCCCTCATCCATCTCAACCAGCATTATCCGAAAACTATCCGCATCCTCAAAAACCAAGCCTACGTTCGTCCGCTCCATCTCCGTCACGTGCGGCGTCAACCGCTCCTCCCAGAAATCAAGCGCACCATTCGGAACCGCCAAATACGTCGTCCCATAAAAATCCTGTTCCCGTCGAGCCCGACCAAGCCGCTTAATTTCAAAAAAAGTAAGCAACGTCCCCGGATTCCCGCGATAATCCCCATAAAATAAATGCCGCATTCGCGTATTATTCTGGTTCACCGTATTTTTCACCAACCTCAAACCAAGCACTTCCGTATAAAAAGCCCGATTTTCAACCGCCGATTTCGTAAAAGCCGACACATGATGTATCCCTGTAATCATATCCTCACACCCTCTCTCTTTATCTTTAAAAACAGTTTAACACTAAACTATATAAAAAGAAAGAACTTTGCTTATAAAAAGTAAGCGACAAAAATGAATATGAAAAAATCGCCCAGCCCATTATTTGGGTAGGACGAAAATACAGCCTTATACAAATCGAGCGAAAGCGTTTGTATTCCACAAGTTTGGCGGAACCCGGAAGCGGAGTGTACGACTGTACATGATGACTGAAAGTAGGGAGGGAGTCGTATCCCCGACCATGCGAGAAGTTAAGCGTAGCTATCTTGCGTAGCAGAACCGTAAAGTTTACCACGGCCTCATTCCAAGTTTCCTGAAGGATCGCCTATTCGCGATGCTCATAGGCATATTGAGGCTGTAACTCATTTCATTTCGAACAGCCCCAACAATGCGAACGCTTGACGCCAATTTATTTTGAGTAACCCACAACTTCAATATACGTCGCGTTTCATAAACACCCAATAGGATGTAATTAATCCTGCAACCATCCATACAAGTAACGTCACAACAGAAAATCCAAGCGTCATGCCGTCTACTGGAGGACTCGTCCCGTTCAAGTAATTCGTCAACTGCAAATTAACCATGAATAAATATTTCGCACTCGGCCAAGACGATACAAGGTTGCTCAAAATTGATCCCGTAATCAGCGCCGACAGCATAATTCCCATTACGGCTGCCGTACTTCTCACTAATACCGAGCACATCAACGTCAGCACGCCAATCACCATCGCGACCAACCACGCCAAACCGAATTCCATCAATAAATACTGCCACATCGGCAACGAATACACGCCCGCTGTTCCAACTGCATCTCCACTCACATCGAATCCCGTCAGAATCGGCGCCGTCCAGCCACCATACCCAAACACGACACCCGATATCGCATACGCAATAATCGCCGATGCTAGTAAAATAATTGACACCGACAGCATCATCGAAATGAATTTACTCGTCAAGATTCGCCATCGTTTCACCGGCCTCGTCAGCAAGAATTTAATCGTCCCGCTGCCCGACTCCGAAGAAATAAGATCCGCCGCAATCACCATGACAAACAGCGGAAACAGCAATCCGATTCCATTTTCAACAAATGATTTCAGAAAAGTCGGTGCTCCCGGCGCGTTCGGATTTACATCCTCGTCCAGATAATACTGCAACTGCCCCAGCGTCACACGCATATATTTCTTATACTCATCCGGAATCCGGTTCGAACTCAGCCGGTTCTCAATGTCCACAATCTGTTGCTGCACCTGCACATGCCAATCCGTCGTCCCCGATTTCTGTTCATCCTCCTGATGTTGCCTAAACTGCGCATACGTAAAAATTCCCACAATAATCGCGACCAAAAATAAAATAATCAGGAGTCGGCGTTTTCTGTAAAGCTTCAACTGCTCATTATAAACTAAGTTAATCAATGCCTTGCCCTCCTGTCAATTCAATAAATAAGTCCTCCAGCGACGGCGTAATCTTCTGCATCTCAAGTACTTGTACGCCAGCACGCACGACACGACTATTCCAAACCGGTAATTTATCCGCCTCAAAACTCGTGTAATAAGCACCATCCTGCTCCGTAACTGCTGTCATTTCCGCCAAAATTGCCGCACCTTTTGCCATCGGTTCGAAGCGCCACCGCGTTTTTTCCCGATCAGAAAGTAGCTTATCCACATCATCCGTCGCAATAATTTCGCCATTCGTCATAATTGCCACACGATCGCACAACAATTGAATCTCACTAAGTAAATGCGAAGAAACCAGGACGCTAATCCCTTCCGTTTTCGCTAAATAACGAATAAAGTCCCGCATTTCGCGAATCCCCGATGGATCAAGACCATTCGTCGGCTCATCCAGAATCAGCAGTTTTGGACTCGACAACAAGGCCTGCGCGATGCCTAAACGTTGACGCATCCCAAGTGAATAAGTCGAAACCCGGTCATGCACGCGTGCCGTCATCCCAACGAGTTCCGCCACTTCCTGCAACCTTTCCGGCCGAATCGAACGATCCATCCGCGCAAAATAGGCAAGGTTCTCCCAACCAGTCAAAAACGGATAAAACTCCGGATTCTCAACGATACACCCTAGACTCTTCATCGCTTCCGTGAAGTTTTTCTGAATGTCCTTACCACCAATCAGAATTGTGCCCGAAGTCGGTTTAATCAGACCAACCAGCATCCGGATTGTCGTCGTTTTCCCCGCTCCATTAGGCCCTAGAAAACCAAATACTTCGCCCTCATTGACCTCGAAGCTCAAATCCTTAATAATTTGCCGCTTGCCGATTTTTTTATTTAAATCCTGTACTAATAGTGCCGTCGTCATTTCGCATCACTCTCCCCGTCCGTTGTCATGACACTCGATACCCGATCCGCAAACAACTGATAACCCGCTCCGTTCGGATGAAAATGATCGCTCGACAGATAATTCTTCCCATTCAAAATAAAATAATCATACGTTGGAACATACACCACACGCGAAAATTTACTCGCCAAATTCTGCGTATCCATATTCCATTTCGCCGCAATACTTGCCAATTCCGCCCGATTTTTCACATCCACAAAAGGGTTGTACAAACCGAGATGATACACGACAGCATCTTTATTCAGCGCCCGGATTCGCTTATACGTCTGCTCCAAATTTTTTAAATACGCCGTCTCGTTCTTCTGAATCTCCGCCGCATTCAAATCCTCTAGCGCTGCGCCACCACGGAACAAATCGTTCCCACCAATCGTCATGAAAATCACATCCGCGTTCGTCACTTGTTGCGCAATTTCTTTCTGACCAAGTTGGCCCAGTAACTGATTACTACGCGCACCACTAATCGCTAAATTGGACAGCGTCACACTCGTACCATTCTTCTCTAGCGTATCAACTACACGACGAACATAACCTTTTCCATCCGTATCCCCAACGCCTGCCGTCAACGAATCGCCGAGGCCTGTCACTTGAAACCGATCTGATTTCTTCGTTTCCGTTTTTGTTTCTGTTTTTTCCGTCGTACTCGTTCCCGATTTCGTATGACCTTGCGCCACAGCAATTAAGCCTGCCACGCAGAGAAGAAGCGCCAATACTGAAATCCACGTCATCACAATTACCCATTTATTTCGTTTCAAGTCCGTTCCTCCTGTTCGCCTCTTTTAGCCCCTCCTAAAAATAAAAGGAACCCAATAAATCCAGTCACACCAACAAATAATGGCAATAGCCCCAGAATCGTTAACTCCATATCATCCCCTTGCAACGCCCGCATTTGTAGCCAGCCAAAAAGCAATTCTCGCATCGCAATACCCATTCCAATATACGCGAGTAGCGGTTGCCATTTTTGGAATAGTAAAAAAGACACGAAAATAAAGGCCAAAGACACGAATAAATATTCACCCATAGAAATCATCGCCGGATAAAAAACCATTTTTCGAAAATCTTGTCCATTCCATCCTTGCATCGTTGCATACGCCTGATATCTCAAAATAGCTACCACAAGGCCAAGTCCAGCGCCTAATAAAACGAGAACAAAACCGCTAACTGTCACAATCCGCTGCTCCGGTTTGGCGACAATAGCCCCATCATCCGACGTATAAAACAGAATAAAGGATGCAAACATCGCGAGTCCAGCTAACATCGATAAAATATTGGCATTCTGAATATTCACAGTCTCTTCCATCCCGATAACCGCTCGAATCACAAAATAGGTGAAGTAGGTGACAAACAACAAGCTAACCGCCACTTCCGTACCCTTCAGCCGGCGATCAGAATAGGATAAAATGGCCGTCACAATCATGATAACAGCAAGCCCCAGCTCCACTATCCAATAAATACTGGACCGTTCCTGATCTAGCAACAGCAGATACATCAGACGCCGAACAGCACCAAGCCCCGTTATCACACCAAAAATCAACATCAGCGCCATCCCAATTTGATGGGTATAATATTTCCTCATTCCTTCACCAACCCCTCCCGCGATAGCCTCACGCCACTTTTGATTAAGTATAGCAGAATTGCCAGCAAAGCTAAACAAAAAAGCCGAAATAGCAAGAAAATCAACCAGTTCGGCGATCCTCTCCCATTCCGACTTCCTTTATTCGTTCTCAGATGCTAATTTTTCCTGCCAAAGTTCAAGCAAAACATCCAATTCTTCCTTAATATCCTGATTGGTCATCTCGTCCTTTATATCAACGAGTTCCAATTCCTCAAGCACAATCGTACCCATTCCGTGTTTCTTCGCCTCATCAGCAATCGTCCACGGCAACGCACCCGGCATATTCATTTTTTTCGCAAAGGCATACTTATTCTGAATACCCTTCAAATCCATGCTCGCCGCTAATGCATAAACACCCGTTTCCTGGCTAACAAAACGATATACACCAGCGCGGTGCTTCATTTGCTTATAGGCATTAATCTTTTCCTTACGCGTCTCCTTCTCCGATGTCATCAAAAAAACCTCCTTGTAATCAGACTCTAAAAATTTCCTCATGATTTATCACGAAACCTCAGCGTTTGTCGCTACGCTGCTAATAGCCTGCTTCCTTTAGAATTCGACTCAACGTCCGCAACCGCTCACTCAAAAGCTCATCACTGTCCGCAAGCGCCTGCTGAAACAACTCAATATCCTCACCAATCATCTGATTATCCTCACAAACCGAAACCGTCATCGCGTCGCCCTGCAAACCAATCCGATCAATTTGCGGATTTTCTTTATCATATAAACCTTCATATTTATAAGCATCTTTAAAATAAAGCTTCGACCGCCCAATTAAAATAGCCAAGTCCAGCACACGATGTAACGGTAATTCCTCCGATTGGCGAGACCATTTGTCGCCAGTGTGCCGCCACACTTTTGCTGAAATATCCACTTTGCCGCGATCATTCCATTGCGCTAAGCCAAGCGACAAGCCTTTTGCATCCGAATTGTAGGCATATTTACCGTCCACTTCTTCATAGTTTTCAGCGACAATAACTGGTTTGTGTTTTAAATTTGTTGGGATTTTCATGGTATCTCTCCTTTAGTAATTTAGTAAATTAGTAAATTAGTAAACTAGTAAACTTACTAACGTAGTATAACATCATTCTCATGGAAAATCAACCCACTAAAAAAACAGCTAGGATAAATAGGGCTCAAAATGAAAAACAAGTAGGGATATTATATAATCCACTTGAGCAAATGGATTATATAATATCCCTACTTGTTTTCGAGTTCTTTATGTCCAATTGTAGAAAACCCGCTTCACATGATTTCCCACAAAACCTCAGCGTGTTGACAAATGCTTAGTTTCTAGGCAAAAGCGAGTACCAGAGCGGAGCGTACTAGGGTACGTGAGCACTGGAACGAAGCCTTCAACGACGAAAATGAGCGTTTGTCAACACGCTGAACCATCCCTGTTAGATAGTGTCAAACTGTATTCGTATATGAGTTGCTGGTTGTGGTATAATGATTTCCCCATTCTCTAAAACGTGAACTTCTGCACGGTCTCCGTCCACAAAAATTCGATATTTACCGACTTTCGGAATCACAAACTCCTCCAACCCAGTTAGCAAATACGTCCCATTTTCCGTCCGAACATCTCCTTCGATAAAATAAGGATGCCCCAGTAAACGCTCTGCCTCCTCAAAGTCTCCTTCATATATGGCTGCACGAATATCCGTCGAACTCACTTTATGATCAGTGCCATCTCGCACAAACGGAATTTCCGTCACTGGAACCGAACGCTCACCGCACAAATCCATCAGTAAATCGACATCCGAATCCCGCCCTTTGCCAAAGTTAAAGCTCTCGCCCACAACGATATGCGTCAAATTCAAACCATTCAAGTGCTCTCTAATAAATGTTTCCGCCGATGTTTCTGCATACTTTTCAGTAAAGCCAACATTGTACACCTTATCCACACCAAAATACGCCAACCAGCGAAATTTTTCCGCATCAGGCGTAATTGCTCGTTGATAAATAGGATCTTTTTTTAGCGCCCACAACGGATGCGGCGTAAAACATACGATTGCCAGTTTTTCACCCGGTTCACAAAATGATTTCGCACGTTTTAACAAATGCTGATGTCCCTTATGCACACCATCAAATTTGCCAATCACTAAAACAATCGGTTCCTCGCTATCCGGTAACCTATCCTTCACTTGAAAAATCTCCATTTCCGTTTCACTCCTCTACCATACAAAGATAACTCATTTCCCTATCTTTTCTCAACTGCTTTGCTCGAGTTACTAACAAATAGTAAGCAACTTAATTGAATTATGCTCATCTACACGCTATACTGATCAGAGATGCACAAATTATCTTTTAGGAGGAACAAGTATGAAAGTAGAAATTTGGTCGGACTTCGCGTGTCCGTTTTGTTATATTGGAAAACGTAATTTTGAGGCAGGTTTAAAGGAATTTGGTAAGGATGTAGAGGTTGAATATCGCAGTTTTGAACTCGATCCCAACGCGCCCGTTCAATATGACCAGACAATGGATGAAATTCTAGCTGAGAAATACGGTATGACTATTGAAAAAGCAAAAAGCATGAACAATCAAGTCAGTGCTCAAGCCAAAACGGTCGGCCTTGATTACCACTTCGATACGATGATCCCAACAAATACATTCGACGCCCATCGCTTGCTCCAATTTGCGAAAACCAAAGGAACGGCAGAAAGGTTAAAAGAAACACTGCTCCATGCTTATTTCACTGAATCAAAGAATTTAGGCGACCATGAAACACTAGCAACCATTGCAGCATCCACAGGACTCGACAAAACCGAAGTTCTTGACATGCTAGCCAGTGACGCATTTGCAGCGGACGTTCGTGATGATGAACAAACTGGTGCTTCCCTAGGAATTCAAGGCGTTCCATTCTTTGTTATCAATGAAAAATACGGTGTTTCCGGCGCCCAACCAGCAGCGAGTTTTACAGAAGTCTTAACCAAAGTTTGGAACGAAGAAAATCCGCTAACGATGCTGAATAAATCAGATTCAGATGGAGAATGTTGTTCCGGCGGCTCATGTAATTGCTAATATTAGAAACCCACATTCAACGCGGAATGTGGGTTTCTTTTTATATAGAATTTGACGAAGAACTTGTCGAAGAATCTGTATCTGGATTCAATGACGCACCTGAATTCGCATCTGTATCTCCGCTAGAATCGGATGTCCCACCTTGTTGACTGTTTGGTCCACCACTTGGCGGCGTTCCGTATGATTCATCCGTGCCACCCATCTGCGACTGATTATTGCCAGACATATTACCCGGCCCATTCATCCCTGCCTGATTTTGATTAAATAGTGCAAAACCCATAAATGATATCGTTACAACTGAAAGTATACTTACAATAATAGTGCTCCATTTCCATTTGTTCACTTGCTTCTTCGGTGCCGTTTCCATCTCATTATTCATTCTATTCCAGCTCCTTTCACTTATTCTTATCTTATCCGATAAATAAGAAAAAACTATGAACGAGTCATGAAATTTATGATAACGTTTAAAAAGGCATTTCGCGATTCAATAACCAGATTTTGCGATCAACATCATCACCATTATAACCACCTAATTTCCCGCCAGCCTGAATCACGCGATGACACGGAATAATAATGGGAATTGGATTCGCACGATTAGCCTGACCCACAGCACGCACCGCTTTCGGACTGCCAGCAGCTTCCGCAATCTCTTTATATGAAACGACTTCCCCGTACGGAATCTCCTGCAAAGCACGCCAAACCCGCATCTGAAAATCTGTCCCGCGTAATTCTAATGGCACTGTAAAAGCTTGTATCTCCCCATCAAAAAACGCTTGCAACTCTATCTTCAAACGCCGCATCATCTCATTTTCCTCTACCGAAAAATCCGCTCCCCTTTCTAAAAATGAAGCCTCATCATACGCAATATATTTCACCGCCACCTCTGAAACACCAAGGTATAGCTTCCCCAGTGGCGACTCCATTTCATTCACATAAAGTTGCATACACATCTCCTCCATTTCTCTTTCCAACATAGCATTTTCTAATCCAGATAACAAATATCATTCACATTTAGTTATAATCGCTAATTTCTTCTATAAATATTCCAAAATAAAGGTTATTCTTTTCAAATTGGGGTAAAATACTCTGTACGTATATTTACTATACGAGACATTAGAGGACTTCTACTCGCTAGCTCAAGCTTTGCTAACAAGAGAGTCCATCAGACAGGGGGATAAAAACATGTCAAGAACAGCAGAATTAGTTTTAGGTTTAATTGGTTCGATTGTTGGTTTGGTAGCTGGATTTTGGATTATTGCGTATGGTAATGACGTAACGGATTACATTCAAACATTCACGTATCTAAACGGAGCAGTTGGGGATAGCATTGCGACACTCGGTTGGATTACCGTCATTGCATCCGCACTAGCTTTAATCGCAACTCTTCTTATCAAAAAAAGCCCGCGCGGTTGGGGTGTAGTACTCACGCTTATCGGTATCGTCATGTTCTTTGTAGTGGGTCAAATTTGGATTATTTCTGGAATTTTAATCATTCTAGCGGGCTTAATGGCACTTTTCCGAGTACCATCGCCAAAATATTAATACTCTTTTTAAATCAAAGGACGAGTCTAAAATGTAGCGGTACTTAGTGAACGCGCGCCTCCCAAAACGCACGTTCCCTAACAAAGCTGTGTTTCAGGCTCGTCTTTTTTACATTTTTATTGTACTCTAGATGAAAGGGGGTTCTATTTATGCACGCTTATTTGTTTCCCATTGAAGTCGCTGTTCTGATTTTTCCAGTACTCGCCTTTATGTTAACACTACCATTTGCTATCTATCAATACCGCAAATTCGGCGGCTTGAACTTCTTGCGTAATGTGGTTTTGTACACGTTTATCTTTTACTTATTATGCGCTTTCCTACTTATTCTACTGCCATTACCAGACCCAGATGATGTCGCAAAAATGACCGGCTCTGCCGTACAGTTAATGCCCTTCAAGTTTGTTCACGATTTTTTAACACATACCGTACTCGTTTGGAATGATCCAAGTACATATTTGGCAGCCCTAACACAAGCCGTTGTTTTGCAACCAGTGTTTAACGTACTTTTAGTCATCCCATTCGGTATTTATTTACGCTATTATTTCCGCTATCCTTTTTGGAAAACGACACTCTTTTCCTTTTTACTATCCTTATTCTTTGAAATAACACAATTAACCGGTATTTACGGCATTTATCCACACGCTTATCGACTATTTGATGTAGATGATTTGATGTTAAACACGCTCGGCGGCATCGTTGGTTTCGCGATTGCACCACTATTTACAAGCCTTCTACCGTCACGCACAAAAATGGACGAGATGACATATATTCAGGGAAAACAGGTAAGCTATTTACGCCGACTCATCGCTTTTCTCGTCGACTGGTTCCTGCTCGAAGTTATCACAGCAATCCTCGGCGTAATCCACTTACTGCCATTTAAAAACCTAGAAACAAACGGCGGTACCCGCTTTACACAGCTTTGGTGGCTTGTTTTGATTGTCTTCCTATACTTCATGCTCCTACCGAGATTCACAAAAGGTCGCACCTTCGGAAAAATGCTTGTGCAAATTCGCATCAAATCTACCAACTCCGAACGCCTGAAACTCAGACAACTGATGATTCGAAACGGTCTACTTTATTATGTAACATTGGCAATCATTCTCTTTCCGCAAAACCCGTTTTTCGTTGACCATTTGTCACCAGTCCTATTCTTAACAGTGATTGGAATTGGATTTGTTGCCGGATTTATGTTTTTCATCCATATTTGTATCAACTTTTTCTCCAAAGACCGCCAGCTTTTTTATGAAAAATTGAGTCATACCGCGCATGTTAGTACCTTCAAACAAAAAGATAAAGCGTCGATCACGGAGTGATTAACGCTTTATCTTTTTTTATAAGCCATTTCGCTAGGAAATACGCCAAAAGTATACCGAACAATGCTCCCGTAAAATCTAACATTACGTCTTGGACAAGCGGTGTTCTGCCACCTGTGAGCATTTGATGAAACTCGTCAAACGCCGCGTAGGCTAATGGAATTCCCGCACTGAAAGCCGTGACTAACCATCGTCTTTTGATAAAAGCGCTGAAGCCCATAAACAAACTGAAGCCCATCAATGCATAGGAAAAGAAATGCGCGCCTTTTCGGATGAAGAATTCGATAAACGAGCTATAACCTTTCGCTTGAATACTAATTTCTGAACCAGCATAGGGAAAAGATATTGCTGATAATTGTTTTTCAAATGGTTTATTGGCTAGCAATCTATCCAAACCAGACGTCATTGATTGCTGCTCGTAGGTTTGCGAGGAGGAGAAGAATAGAATAAGAATCATCGCCAAAGCTATACCCATAAATAACCAAGATAATCTTCGCTGCAAAAAAGCCACTTCCTTACGTGTTTTTCATAACTTTATCATATGAAGATTAAAATTAAATGAAAAAGCTATATTTGTTTGGGATTTAGGCATGGCATGTAAAAAGGACTCAGATTAAACGCCGAGTCCTTTTTTTGATTATATTTTCGATATGGGAGTCATAGTGTAAGTCATGAGACCCTTTTCATCCCGTAATAATCTTCTCCTTTGGCAGTCTAATCGCGTTTTTCTTACCATCTTTGCTGCGGAAGGATAGCATCATGTACATAATCCCAACGCGACCGATAAACATTAATAAAATGATAATAATTTTGCCGAAATAGCTCAAATCGCCGGTCAATCCCATGGATAAACCGCATGTTCCGAACGCTGAGAATACTTCGACGACAATTGCCATCAGTTCGGCTTGCTCTGTAAAGCCTAGCACTGTGATCGCGCCAACGCACAGAAGTGTTGCAAAAATAGCAACGGCAAGCGCTTTACGGACGTCTTCTTGATACAATTCACGTCCAAAAATGTAAATATGGTTCCGGCCACGAATCACAGAATATAGGAACAAAATCGTAATCGCAAATGTTGTCGTCCGGATCCCGCCACCGACAGAACTCGGCGATGCTCCAATGAACATTAATCCCGAAACAACGAGCAATGTCGGATCTGTCAGCGCCGATGTATCAATCGTTGACAGACCAGCACTTCTTGACGTTGCAGATAAAAACATCGAGTTAAAGAAACCCTCATCAATCGATTTTCCACTAAAGTAATGCTGGCTTTCCATTGCCCAAATCAGCAATCCGCCAACCACGAGTAACCCTAAGTAGGTCACCGTCGTCACTTTTACAAAAAGGGAGAAGCGAAACGGGATCAGTGTATTTTTTTCGAATAGGAATCGGCGTGCTTCAATCAATACAGGGAAGCCAATTCCACCCGCAATAATGAGCAGAATCGTGATAAACTGGACGAAATAATCCTTCACGAACGGTGTCAACGAGTAACCAGTAATATCCACACCAGCATTTGTCACCGCGGAAACCGAGTTAAATAGCCCTTGGAACATCGCCTCGCCGACATCGCCATCATAAAACGGAATGAAATAAATCCCCAGAATAAGTCCCCCGATAATTTGAATACCAAAAATCAACACGAGAATCTCGCGCAGCATCCGAACCATACCACTCATCGAAAATTGATTCGTATCCGTCATGATTAGCTGACGCTGACGCAAGCCTACACGACGTTTCAACACGAGGTAGAAGAACGTGCTCAGCATCATAACCCCGAGTCCACCAACTTGGAAAATCCCCATCAGAACCCAAATTCCTGCGCGACTATAAGATTCTCCGACATCGACGGACGCAAGCCCTGTCACACTCACCGAACTCGCCGCTGTAAATAATGTGTCGATGAACGAAATTTTGACGCCAGGTTTTTGTGTAAATGGCATGCTCAGGAGCGCCGTCGCAAATGTGATTGACAGGAAATAGAACGTGATAATGACCTGAATCGGCGTTAGCCTGGACATTCTCGCGCGCGCTCTTCCACGCCACGAGTTCCCGCCAATCATATAGTTATCTCTTTTGTTTCTCTTTTTTTCTAGCAATGATATAACCACCTAAACCAAGAGCAATCATCACAACCCAGAAGGTGATTTCCCACGCTGCTGAATTCGGAAAACTCTCTGGTAAAATACCTACTTGCGGGTTAGCCATTGTAAGCACGGCCATTTTCACCCCAACCCAACCAACAATTAAGAAGGCGGCTGTTTCTAACGTAGGGTAACGCTCTAGCAATTTCACAACTTGTGTCGCTGCAAAACGAATAACGACGAGTCCTGCCAAACCGCCTAGGAACATGACAGTGAATTGACCTGCATTCATACCGCCAATCTCCAATGTACCAATCGCTGGCAATGACACAACCAAGGCCGCAGCCGCTAACATCGAATCTAAGGCAAACGCGATATCAGTTAACTCCACACGCGCCACTGTTCCCCAGAAGGACGTTGGTTTTGCCTCAGCCTCCTGTTTCTCCACTTTGTCCTTGCCTTTTCTCTTATCCCAAATATGCTTGACCGCCAAGTAAAGTAAGTACAACGCGCCGATCGCTTGAATTTCCCAAAAATTAACTAAGTATGAAATAATAAGCATTGCAATCAGCCGGAAAACAAAAGCTCCAACTAACCCATAAAATAGGGCTTTACGCTGTTGTTCATGCGGCAACTTTTTAACGATGACAGCCATAACCACAGCATTATCCGCAGAAAGCACGCCCTCTAACACAATCAAAATTAAGAATACCCAGATGTATTCTCCCCAAATCGATATATCCATTTTCACCCCACCATTTCTTTACTCTCCACTCTACCATATTTACTAGTCTATTTGCTATTATTTTGTTACTATATGTAACGGAAAAATAAGCCGAAGTCCACTTAACCCCTTACTAGGGGTAAGACGTACATTCGGCTTTCCACAAATCGAGCGAAAGCGTTTGTATTCAGGAGATTCGGTGGAACCGAGGACGGAAGGCAGACTCATTGTGTTCCTCTGCATATTTAGGTTCTAATTTCGCTTTGCTTCAAAGAATCATAACAAAAACAGGGAGGGGGTAGTTTCCTCGACCATGCGAGAAGTTAAGCGAAACTGCTCTTGTGTAGCAGAACCACAAAGTTTTACCGCATCCTTGTTCTAAATCTCCTGAAGGAATGCCTATTCGCGATGCTCATAGGCATATTGGGGTTGTAACTCTTTTCATTCGAACAACCAGGAAGGATTACATGCTCGCTCTGCTCTCATGCATATTGGGGTTGTAACTCATTTCATTCGAACAACCCCAACAATACGAACGCTTGCCGCCGATTTATATCGCTTAGGCTTCTTTCTTTGCAGCGCGTACTGATACGAGCCATCCCCAAATAATAATTCCGATCATGACTGCCCAGAATGTTAATTTCCAAACGGTAGAATGTGGGAAGTGTTCTGGAATAACGCCTAATTCTGGATGTGCTAATGTGTAAACAACTAGCTTCACGCCGACCCAACCGACGATTAAGAAAGCGGCTGTTTCCAGTGATGGATATTTTTTCAGTAGTTTTACGAATTGTGTTGCGGCAAAACGGATACAGATTAGTCCGACCAGACCACCGACGAACATCACGCTGAATTGCCCTGTGTCGAGTCCGCCAATTGTTCCCCAGCCTGTTGCTGGAAGTGTGATCGCAAGTGCTACTGCTGCCAACATCGAATCAATCGCAAATGCTATGTCTGCAATTTCGACTTTTAAAACGGTCATCCAAAAGCTTGAACCTTTGCCTTCTTTGACTTTGTGCCCATCGTCTTTGCCTTTTGCGTGCTTCCACATATGGCTAATACAGATGTAAAGTAAGTACGCCGCTCCAAGTGCCTGTACTTGCCAAACTTCGGCCAAAAAGGAAATCAAGAAAAGGGCTGCAAAACGGAAGACGAATGCACCTATTAGACCATAAAATAAGGCTTTTTTCTGTTGCTCGTCAGGTAAATGTTTCACCATAACGGCCATAACTACCGCGTTATCAGCAGCGAGAATCCCCTCCAAACCAATCAGGACAAGTAAAACCCACCCATACTCCAAAATCATTGCTGTATCCAAATAAAATTCCTCCTTCATCTTTCAACCGTCCAAAAGCGCCTCTTTTTAAACACGAAAAAACGAGACCCCTGCCAGTAGTTTGGCAAAGGTCTCGCTGACATTTTCATACAAAAAATGTTGATAAAACCGATGGACTCGCATCCATGTAATGACGACTTTATCTTAGCCTCCAAATAAGGCTAACGCTACTCCCCCTTGACGAATGTCAAAAGTGATATTTGATTGATAGGGAAATAATATCACAGAACTGGGTTAACTGTCAACAACACTTGCTGATTATCTCGAATGTTTATCTTTTTTTCATATTTTGTTTATGTGCACTTTATTTTCTTTTGAGATACTAGAAAGCGTAGAGGGGGAATTCAACTTGAAGAAAATAATATTGGTACTCGCATCGCTCGCATTAGTTGCTTGCTCCAATGAGAATAGCCAACCTGACGAGCCGAAAGCGAAAAAAGTAGCTGTAGAGTCGCGGGGGCATGATTATAATTATGATGTGGTAACTTCTGCAACGACCACGACATTCGGCACGCATCCTGAGGCAAAATATACAACAGCGGAAAAAGAAGCTCGCATGTTCTGGTCTGTCCAACCACCGACTGGCTTGATTAAAGGAAATTACTATAAGAATGAAAATGAATTTGATGGTGGAAATCGTGGCATTTTGGAATTAGTGACAGACGATGCTGGCAAACTAATTCATGTAGAATTTAACGAAATGGCTTCGGCAAACTACTATGAACCAAAGTACGCGAATGCATCGAAGCGCCTTTCTGACTATGCTTTTTTCCAAGCTAGCAATACGCGAACGGATGATACACTTGTGACTTGGGTGAATGGCATTACGTTTTTGGAGGGGCAAATGCTCGCAGAAAATCGGTTAGATG
The DNA here is from genome assembly GCF_013820765.1 of Paenilisteria rustica. Taxonomy (GTDB): domain Bacteria; phylum Bacillota; class Bacilli; order Lactobacillales; family Listeriaceae; genus Listeria_A; species Listeria_A rustica. Next base: position 27,727 of record NZ_JABJVM010000001.1, on the reverse strand, counting down.
GTAATTTCGAAACAGTTAAAGGTTCTTCTACTAGCGCGCGAAACGGTATGATGCCCCTGGCAGAGGAAATGAAAGACTGGGTTAAGAAGCCCTTTGGATTTTACTATTATGGCCTCGCGGAACCGCTAGGAAATGGCTTAACTGCACGCCTTCAAGTGATTACAGAGAAAGGTAAACTTATTTCGGTCAAATATGATGAAATATTCGCGGATCAAAAGCAGGAAATCACAGATCCTAATCTCCAAGCTTTTTATCGCCAATCGAAGTATTTCTCGCTTGATTATGGGAAAGAAACAGCAGATTCCTTTGTAAAATTCGCAGATGGTGTTGAAAAGCAGGTTTTGAAAACACAAGATTTGCTTGCTGTTCCAAAACAGAATACAGAAAGCTTTCAAAACTATGAAAAACTTGCACAGCGAATTCAAATGGAAATGGGCAAATGAAAAACCTAGCAGTGAATCAAAATTCAGATTCGCTGCTAGGTTTCTGTTATTTTTTACGGGTTAAAAAGGCACCCGATGTTAAAGCTAATAGTGCGCCAATTAATTCCGCAACACCACTCGTTGTATCGCCTGTTTGCGGTAAGGTTTTCATAGTAGTTGTTGGAGTCGCACTTACATTATTTTGACTTGTCACAGTTACTTTTCTCGGTGTTACTTTGACGATTAGCTTTTGGCCGACTTTGATGTCGTCGCTTGGGAGGTTGTTCCATATTTTTAATTGTTGTGTCGTTGTTTCGAATTTTTCAGCAATGCTTGGAAGGGTATCTCCTTTTTTGACGACGTAGATTTGTATTTCGTTATCACCATCTATCATCGTGCTTACTTCTGGCGTTGCTGGTGTCACAACGATTGGATCCGTTTCTGGCTCAGGAGTTACTGGTGGATCAGGCGTTGTTGGAGGGTCCACTGGTGGCGGATTATTGCCTTCCCCTTCCCCGCCACCTGAATAATCATTAACGGTCGCGTTTCGCGTTTGCTCTTCGATGTTTGTACCACCGATCTTAGCTGTATTTTTATAGCTAAACTGACCACCTGCCATTTTTGTCTGATACGTGATGACGACCGAAGTATCTTGAAGGTCGCCCAGCTCTAAGCGAAAACTGCGATTCGTGTCCAGTGCCACATTCTCATTCCTCGAAAAACGTTCCTTTTTATCAGCATCGCGGTATTTCAATTTCACAGGCCCGGTAAGCGTCTGCCCAGCGCCCATAATGTCCGTATAATACGCGTTATCGATATCCACAAGCGCATTATTCAGCGTGACCGTCCAATTAATCAGACTACTATCCTTAGCGTCGATTCGTCCTTGTTTAAAAACAACAGTCGGCGTACCTGTTCCGCCACCACCACTTGTCACTTTATGAATCATCACACCAAGCGTTGTATAATCGCCACCTACTGGAAAAGCAATCGAGTTCGTCTGATCCGTTACAATGCTATCTTTATTAAAATCCGCATAGAAAAACATCGATCCATTAATATCTGTGTGTGTATCGACAAATGTGGTAAAAGTCAGGGTTATTTTATTATTAATCGGATCAACAACTGCCGCGGCCACTGTATTTCCACTATTATCTTTCAATAAAAATGGCGCAAAACTAACATATTCAAGCTCTGCAGGTAGCGGTATTGTCATCGTCTCACCACTATGTACCGCTTGCGTCAACTCCCAATTATAAACAACTTTCACGCGATCATTTTCTTTAAAATCTGTAGATGCAACATTATTTTTATTTTGTAATTCCACATGTGTAAAAAATTGCGAACCATAATCCGTCGCAGCTTTTGCCTCGTGTCCTCCTAGTCCTACTAAAGAAACGCCGAGCAGTAGCAAACCCATCAAAAAATACATCTTTTTTTCATTCATTTCACCCCTTCTGAATCTGACATTCTTTTTCCCTTATTTGTTTTTAGTAAACAAAAAAAGAACCCAAAAATCGGGCTCTTCGTATTTTTATAGTAGAGATGTTAATTCAATATCTGGGTTCTTATCGTGGAACCAGTTCAAAGCAAACTGATTTTCAAATAAGAATAGTGGTTTATCAAAACGGTCTTTTACCAGCATACTACGTGCGGAAGAAAGTTTTTCGTCCACGTCTTCTTCTTTAATCCAACGCGCGATTTTAGAACCGATTGGCTCCATGCGTATTTCGGAATTATATTCGTTGTTCATCCGGTGCTCAAATACCTCAAATTGTAGTTGACCAACCGCGCCAATAATATAATCTTCCATGCGCCACGTTTTGAAAAGTTGAATCGCGCCTTCTTGCACAAGTTGCTCGACACCTTTGTGAAAATGTTTTTGTTTCATCACGTTTTTCGCGGAAACTTTCATGAATAGCTCCGGTGTAAATTGCGGTAATTTCTCATATTGAAGCGTCTTGCTAACATTTGTAATCGTGTCTCCAATTTGATAGTTCCCCGTGTCATACAAACCGATAATATCTCCCGCCACAGCGCTATTCACCGTTTCCCGATCATCCGCCATAAATTGCGTCGAATTACCAAGCTTGATCGGTTTACCGGTTCGCGTTAAATTCACAGACATGCCACGCTCAAATTCACCTGAACAAATACGCACAAACGCGATTCTATCACGATGGGCTGGGTTCATGTTCGCTTGAATTTTGAAGATAAATCCAGAGAATTTGTCCATGTAAGGATCTACTTCGCCTTCATTCGATTGACGCGGTTGTGGTGCTGGCGCAAAGTTTACATATGTTTTCAAGAATGTTTCCACGCCAAAATTCGTCAAAGCACTACCAAAAAATACGGGCGTTAGTTCACCAGCTGCGATTCGCTCTTCGCTGAAATCATTGCCGGCCTCATCTAGCAACATAATTTCGTCGAGCGCCTGCTCATAATAGCTCGAATTTTGAATGGCGTGAGGTTCTGCTAAATCGCCATTTTCACCAAGTGGCAGGAAGCGTTCATCCCCGTCCACACGATATTGTTCGACTTGACGGTGATAGCGATCATACAAACCACCAAGCTCTTTTCCCATCCCGATTGGCCAGTTCATCGGATACGATTCAATCCCCAAAACTTCTTCCAATTCAGCAAGCAACTCGAGCGGTGCCTTTCCTTGGCGATCCATTTTATTAATAAAGGTAAAAATCGGAATACCGCGCATCCGACAAACTTTGAATAGTTTCAAGGTCTGCGCCTCGATTCCTTTCGCGCTATCGATAACCATCACGGCGCTATCTACTGCCATTAACGTCCGGTACGTATCCTCACTGAAATCCGAGTGACCCGGTGTATCCAAAATATTAATTCGCGAACCATCATAATCAAATTGCATCACAGAACTCGTTACCGAAATCCCACGCTGTTTCTCAATTTCCATCCAGTCACTTGTCGCAAACTTGCCCGACTTCTTCCCTTTTACTGTTCCTGCCGAGCGTATCGCACCACCAAAAAGCAGTAATTGTTCTGTAATCGTTGTTTTTCCCGCATCGGGGTGAGATATAATTGCAAAAGTTTTGCGCGAAGCAACCTCTTTTTTCAAATCCTGCACCATTTTAAAATTCCTCCTAGACATACTCACATTTCTTTAGTATATCATATCCAGACGTTTTTGAGATAGTTTTTGGTGAAAAATATATGTAGAAAATGGAGCTAGACAACGAAGTACAAACTGACTTTGCCTAGCTCCATTTCAGATTTTAGTGATGCGGTTTTCTACGTGTAGCAGTCATGAGTATTAAACTGCCAATAATAAAAGCGCTGCCGAGTAAAAGAATCCACAGCGAAAAGTCACTGTCCCCAGTTGCCGGTAATTCTTGTTTCACCACTTCTTGTACTGGCTTAGCTTCGATCTTATTTATCTGCTGATTTGTATCTTTCTTCGGTGGTGTCGTTGTTACGCCGCCATCCACATTCCCAGATGGGTTGGTTGGCTTTATCGGTTTGACTACTTCGGTTTCGCCTGGTGCTGGCGCGGCTGCAGTTAATGTGATCTGAACCGGCTTTGTTGTTCCTGCTACTCTACTCTGCATTTCGCTGGCAAACTGGATCATGCCTTCATAGACACCAGCTTTCGGTGATTCCCAATCCAAATTCGCAACTGTCAACGCGACGTCCAAATCATGTTGTTGCGCATCGCCATCTAATTGATAATAGCCACGTGCCGCTAATTTTTGTAAGAGGTAGAATTCCTTCGCGCTTTGCCCAGGTTGCGCTATTAGTTCTGTTAGTGGCAACGAAATTTTGTCTAAACTCTCAATCTCATTATGCTTCGGTATCGCTTCAAAAGTTGCCTCTATCGTATGTCCCGCCGCTAACGCTTCGAATGTATAGCTGTCTCCTGAAAGCATCACTGCTTTGCCATCCACTAACACTTGTTGCACGCGATATCCGGCATCCGCGGTCACCTTGTAACTCGGTTTTTCATCAGCCACATAAGCCTGTTTCCCGCTCGGCGTAATTGTTCCGCCAGCTCCTGCTGATGCCTCAATATCAAACGTCACCTCGCCATTTTTCAAAACAAGTGTCGATAGCGCGCCGACCTTCACCGTGCCTGTCTCTGCTGTTAAATCCGTCGTTGTTTCGCCGATTCTTGCCCAATATTTATTCGTTGGAATCGCAACTTCTTTTTCCGCTTTATTCGCGTTAAAAAGGACCACATAGGACGTAGCACCATCTTTTAGCTCATACGCCACCACATTCTCATCTTGCTTGATAATCTTCATTTTTTGATTAATATCCGCATAATTTGTCAATCGGAAAAGCGGTTCGGAATTGCGGAGCTGCATAACGGCTTCGATAGCTTGCACCGAATCGATATTTTCCGCATAACGATCCCAATCGAGTTTGTTAATGGCATCACTAGATTGGTAACTGTTCTCATCCCGATCCTTCGTCCTAAAAAATTCTTGTCCCGCATGTATAAACGGCACACCTTGCGAAAGTAGTACCATACTCGTCGCCATTTTCTGCATTTTCTTTTTATCCTGCTCAGAATCACTTGGATTCGAATACGATAGCTTATCCCAAAGTGTCAGGTTATCATGCGCCTCGGCGTACTGAATCACTTGGCTCGGCTTCGCAAAATCGTAAATACCTTGTCCCTGATCTCGGAGACTCCCAGCAAGTAAATTTTTCGCAATAAGCGATTCTTTTCCTGCCGCTCCATTCACAAAACCCGGCTCTGACTCTTGACCACCCCACGTGCTGCCTTTGATAGCATCGCGAATTGAATCATTGAAATGGGCGATTTCTGGCATTTTGGAGGCATTTTTTTGATTTGCCTTCGCGTCACTTGCAAGCGGCGTCCCTAAATCCCAGCCTTCGCCAAGCACGATAATCGATGGATCAATTTTGTTCAACTCAGCTTTGATCGCGTTCATCGTATCCACATCATGAATGCCCATTAAATCAAAGCGGAAGCCGTCCATATGATATTCCTTCGCCCAATAAGCGACACTGTCAACCATATATTTACGCATCATCGCGCGTTCGGACGCCGTATCATTTCCGACACCCGTTCCATTAGAAAGCTTGCCGTCATCACCATATCGGAAATAATAACCAGGCACCGTCTTCTCAAAAGAATGAGCCCCCGCGTCAAATACGTGATTATACACAACATCCATAATCACACGTAAACCGTTGCTATGAAGCCCTTGTACCATCTGTTTCGCCTCTTGAATTCGCGTCACAGGATTGTACGGATTGGTACTGTAGCTGCCCTCTGGAACATCATAGTTTTTCGGATCGTAACCCCAGTTATAAGGCGACGCGCCCAACTGCTCCGAAGCGCTTTCATGGTTTTCTTCATTTAAAGACGCATAATCAAACATTGGCAAAATTTGCACGTGTGTAATGCCAAGTTTTTTCAAATAATCGATTCCCGTTGCATTCCCATTTGCCGTCTTTGTTCCCTCTTGAATCACGCCTAAGTATTTCCCTTTATTCACCGTATCCTTGTTTGCAATCGAGAAATCCCGAATGTGCATTTCATAAATAATCGCATCCGTCGGGTTCGTAAATGCTGGCATCCGGTTCGTCTCCCAATTCGCAGGAACCATCACGGCAGGATCCAAAATAACCGAACGATTCCCATTCGCCGTCGCAGCTTTTGCATACGGATCTTGAGACACCGTTTTCTTCCCATCCGCAAAAACAAGATCATACGTGTACGCCGTTCCAGAAGGAATTTTTGCGTTGAATTCCCAGATACCTTGCGCTTTTGGCGTCATTTCATAGCTTTGTGCCACAGGACTGTTCGGTAAATTATCCTGATACGTCGTCAACTTCACGCTCGCTGCCGTCGGTGCCCACAGTCGCCACACACTTTGTTCCGCGTTATACGTTGCACCAAGCGGCTCCGTTCCCGTGTACGCATATTTCGCATCAAATTCCGGATTTCGAACAATGCTCGTCGTATCCACTAGTTTCTCGCCAAAACCAGCCGTCTTCACCGTCAAAGCCGCCTGAATCGGCAAATCTTGCGCCGTTTCAATATAGAAAACAGCCGGATTCGTTGCGTCCCGTCTAACATTTGAAATCGCAACTGCATTCCCGTCCTCAGTAAGCGTCACGTCCGCCGTCAAATCAAGCCCCGTCGCGTCCCGATTCAGCGTCACCTTCACCTCTTTAAAACCAGTCAAACTCGCCGTCTTTATCTGCTTCGTCGCATCCGCAAAATTCGGATTCCGATACCCAGTAGAATCGCCACTTACAATCCAAACCTCCGCTTTGCCATCATCCGTAAACAGGTAAACAAAACGATCATCCTCCGTCCCGTCCTTTTCCCAGTTCCCGTTCGCATTATTCGCAACAGTAAAGCCCAGATTCGACAGACTCGCCCCACTCGTAGCCTCAAAAATCGCCTTCACAGACTGCCAATCACCATCCGTTTGTCCATCCGAAAAATTAACCGTCTGCGTTCCCGTTGCGCCATCCGCCCACGAGTGAACAAACCAATTACTATAATCCTGATCGTCGCGGTGATAATAAAACGTCACTTCCAAATTCTCATGGCTCGGTAAAACCGCCAAATTCGCCGGTTTTGTCGCAATTTCCTCCTCGCCATAATTCAGCCAAACCTCCGTAATTCCCTCTTTTGTGGAAATATAACGGTCGCCACTAATATCACGATCACCGCCCCAACCAGAGCCATTTTTAATAAGAAAACCGAGCTCGGGTTGCACGCCATCCACGTCCATGACCGCAACTTTCGAATAATCACCGTAAGCATTCGTATCCTCAAAAACAACCTCATGCCCAGCAACACCGTCATTGTTCCACACCCACATTTGCCAAGCCTTACTCGCTTGACTTTTTGGATTATAGTGCACAATGACCTTTGTCTTACTCTCCCTATTTTCCGATAAAACACTATCATTCACGGTACTGGCTAATGCCGCCTGTTGCGTCGCGTCCGATTTCGGCGTTACCGTCTCTTCCGCAAATCCTTGAATACCAAAACTAAAACTTTGTACAGCAAACAACACAATCATGATGGAGACTAAATACTTACACCACATGTTTTTCAAATCCCAAACCCCTTTTCTTTTTATTGGAAAGCGCTTACTCATTCTAAAGTATAAGCAAGCAGGGCTGTTTAAATCAACCTAAATTTAACTGTTAACGATAACAACTTGTAACATCGTCCTATAATTCAGATTTTTCTTCACTCCTTTTGGCAGACAAAAAGCCCAGACATAGCGAACACCACATCTGGGAAAAAACTTATTTACTTAAAAAATACACCATTAACCTTCCGATGATATTCGCCAATAGGATGATAATCAAAATAGACCAAATCATTCGTACCGGCCACCCTCTCGGTAACGTTTTACGATAATAAATCACACTATAAATTCCTAGTAAAATTAGTCCGACGAACGTTGCTATATTAAGAACAAGACCAGTATAAATATACCATGGCGCACCATCAATTCCTTGATTTAAATCCGCTTTCATCGTTTTAATAATACTATCCCGATTAACCACATCTCCATCCGCTCGCTTTCCTTCAATAACCAATGCCGCAAAACCAGAAGCATAAGCCGTAGCATAGGAAACACCTGTATCGAGCGTCAACTTATTATGGAAGTAAGTACTAGTCAAATCCTCCCCTGGCGCATACATATCCACTTTCTTTTCCTTAAATTCAGCCGCGTATATTTCCCCCTGCAGATTCAGCATTCCAACAGAAATCACCTCAGGATATGCACCCGGATAAGCTTTAAACGTATCACCTTCCGCTCGAATATTTCCAGACGATGCGATGACGATAATATGCTGATTCATTGCTTTATCTATCGCCTTCTTTAATGCCTTATCTCCTGCTCCAAACTCCAAGCTAATGTTTATAATATCCACTTCTTGCTCCACTGCCCAGTCTAATCCTTTAATGAGCCCATCAAAGCTAACTTTTCCACTATCATTGGCGACCTTACAAATATAAAGGTCCGATTCCGGTGCGATTCCAATAAGTCCCTCACCATTTTTACGCGCGCCAATAATCCCCGCAACCTTCGTTCCATGCCCATTTCTATCAGCAAAATCAGTCGCTTCACCCGATGTGAAATTAATCCCTTTTTTAAACGTAATATCCTCATTCTTTAAATCGACACCCGTATCTAAAATGGCAATTTTGATTCCTTTTCCCATAATACCTTCTGTGTGATATTTACTCACACTTCCAGCTTCGTCTAATTGATTTATTTCCCTATCCGTTTGTACTATTTTTGACGCAAATATTGGCGTCTGAAATAGAATTCCTGTCATGCATAAAATGGACAATGTAATAACTATTCTTTTTCCTATTTTCATCATGGGATCCGTTGCCACCAGGCATGCGAATGTTTGTACTTACTGTGCCCAATTAGCGGTGAGCAATTTTTTGTATATGCTTTACAATATCTTAGGTGAGGCCATTTCTTCCCAGCTGTAGAATCTAACATACATACCAAAACAAAAACGAGTGCCTTATAACAATCTGATGTAATAAAATTTCTGTATCCATAACCGTTGTCATCTAGACAGTACGGCCATCCTCCACCTGATATTACGCCGTCTTTGTTATCTTGTTCATGGTCCATATAAACAAGAGATAATGGTATTCTAAACGATTGTTGTTCTTCAATTATTTGCTGTACTATCGGATGTTCACTTTCCCCAATATCGTCAAATACTGCTTTTATGTTATTTAATTCTTGCTGTTCTTGCGCAATCGATTCTTTCACTTGCTTCATATCTGCTTCTGAAATCCCTATTTTCTTTGCACTTAAGTTGAGTATTTCTTCTTGCGTGTATAATTTTTCTCCATTCGCCTCAGCCTCAGCTATAATCTGCTCAATCTCTCCCATGGCTTCTTCTTGTCTCAAAACCATATCATTAACATACCTATCATCGGTATCAACTTCTTCTGTTACTTCATTTTCTTGCTGTTCATAGTTTGAAATTAATTGCTCTACTTGCTCCTCACTTATTGACCCCGTTTCACTATTGTGTTCATCATGCTCACTAGCAAACACATGCAGTGAAAAAGAAAAAACTTGCGTAGTAATTAAAGCTATCGAAAAAATCTTCAAAAAGCGCATTTTCTTCTCGTTCATTTTTTTACACACTCCCATTTTTTATTTTTATAGCCTAATCATATCTTATGACCTCATAAAATACAAGTATTATCCTATTTATGTAACTTTTTACACGGAATCGCTAATAAAAAATATCTAAGAATATCCTACATAATCAGGATATTCTTAGATATCTCATTTTAAACTTCTTCTACCTTCTCCTTCGTCGTTTCCACCTCAACAACTTCCACAGGTTTCTGCGACTTCACAGCATCTGTCAAATCTTCAATACTGCTTTTCACATTACCTTTGCCCGAGAAATTCTCCAACAATTCGCGGATATCAAGGCCTGTCGTTGCTTTCAAACTTTCTTGCGCTGTCGCCATCAAATTCGTTGCATACCCACTGACTTTATTCGCACCACCACCACTTTCACTGCTACCAGTGTCCACAACTGTAATCGAATCGATATTCCCCATCGGAGCTGCCACTTGTTTCGCGTACTCAGGAAGCATGCTCACAATCATGTCGAGCATCGCTGCTTGGCCATACAACTCATAGGCTTCCGCAATTTTGCGTTTTGCTTCGGCTTCGGCAAGACCTTGCAGTTTAATGACTTCGGCCGCCGCTGTCCCTTGCGCACGTTCCGAATCAGCTTTTGCAATACCTTGTACACGTACTTGCTCGGCTTCGGCTTTTGCCAACGTTTCGATTCTGTATTGATTCGCTTCTGCCTCTGCATACTCTTGACTCTTACGGGCAGCCGCGGCTTGTTCAATCGAGTAACGATCCGCATCCGCTTTTTTCTTCACTTCGGCGTCATATTGACGTTCCCGACGCTTAATTTCGCGATCTTCCAATTCGATTTGCTTCTCACGCTCGATGATTTGCACTTGCATTTGTTGCTCGATAACCTCTTGTTTCGAACGTGCCGATTCCAAGTCATACGCCTGATCGGCAATCGCTTTCGCCGTTTCTTGTTCGCTACGATATTCCGCAACTTTCAATTGGTTTTGCTTCTCGGCTTCCGCGATTTCTGTCTTACGCTCCAGTTCCGCACGCGTAGCTTCCTTCTCCGCCTCCGCACGTTTCATCCGCGTCTCTTTTGTCGCTTCGGCTTCGGCAACATCCGCATCACGCTTCACTTGCGCAATCCGAGGCTTCCCTAATGCGTCCAAATAACCATTGTTGTCACGCACTTCTTTCAGCGTAAACGATACGATAATAAGTCCCATTTTCGATAAATCCTGCGTCGCCACACCTTGTACCTCTTGGGAAAATTTATCCCGATTTTTATATATTTCTTCCACGGTCATCGAACCTAGAATCGCACGCAGATGCCCTTCCACGACCTCAATTGCTTCATTTTCGCGCTCCTGCGTTGTTTTTCCTAAAAATTGTTCGGCTGCTGTCGCAATTTCCGAAATCGAACCACCAATTTTGATGATAGCCGTTCCATCTGCCGTCACCGGAACACCTTGCTCCGTGTAAATTTCCGGCGTCCGCACTTCCAGCTTGCTCGATAGTAAGCTTAATGGGGAAGACTGCTGGAAAACCGGCATAACGAACGTACCGCCACCACGCACAATTTTCACCCGTTTGCCGCCCTCATCTGTGAAAACATTCTTTCTCCCTAAATAACTCCCTGAAACAATCAACGCCTCATCTGGCCCAACTGTCTTGTATTTCGTAATAAATACGATCAAAAACAATACCAGAATCGCGACTGCAATAATGACGATCATTGTCACACCATTCGTAAGTAAATCCATTTTTAGTAATTCCTCCTTGTCGTCTCTGTTTTTAAAACTAGGCTCTCTCTACTTCAAAAATGGCTCATACGGCACAACCGTCACAAAAGAATCCGTGGCATCGATAATCAACACCGTTTCATCCCGTCCGATTGGCTCGTTTTCATCACTCTTGGCGGCCTTGGAAATATTGCCGGCATTCATTTCGACAATCACTTCGCCAAAACCGTCTTTTGGAACAGGTGTAATCACTTTTGCAACTTTACCTTCTAAATCCTTCGTCTCATACGCAATCGAGTCGCTCTTTTTAGAAAGTGGCAAAAGAATTCCGAAATACAGAATCGATGAAAAAGTAATTCCCACCACAATCGCTGCAATAAGAATACTCAGGCTGGAAAAAGACGTATACCTTTCACCACAATATCCCGTCGCCGCTGCAAATCCCAGAAAATAAAGTAATATCGAACCTGGAATCGGTAGTAAATCCAGCACAAAACTGATTATTCCAACAGAAAATATAAGCGCTGTCAAAACATCGATCAAAATAATAATCCCGACAACCACCAGCACTGTGAAATACACCGTCTCGATTGGATATCCAAATAGTGTCATCATCATACCTCCATTCCAATACGAGAACAAAGCCTCATTACCATTCTACCAAATAATATCCATAGTCACAAGCACCTCGAGAAACGCTCACTTTGTTGTGGCTCTTATGACGTGAAACGAATTAAAGCCTCAATATGCAGAGGAACAAAGTGAGTCTGCCATCCTTAAAAAAGCTCCATTCCAGTGCTCTTGTACAAATCGTACACTCCGCGCTGGTACTCGCTTTTCCTTAGGAATTAAGCATTTCCCGAGGCGCTTGGATTCAGCAGGGAAATCATGAATGGTGATTTTTCATTGATTTTGAACCTAAAATTAAAAAGTCGAACCACGAACAGTTCGACTCGAAACTTGCTATAATAATTTCTCGATTTTTTCTTTCATTTCAAGTGGGCTGGCTTTTGGGGCGTAGCGTTCTACTATGTTGCCGTCGCGGTCTAGTAGGAACTTCGTGAAATTCCATTTGATTCCGCCGCCTAGTAAGCCTTTTTTCTGCTTTGTTAGGATTTCAAATACGGGGTTTATATCGGAGCCGCGTACTTTTGATTTTGCAAAAAGTGGGAAGGTCACGCCGTAATTAATTTTGCAAAATTCCTCGATTTCACCGGATGTATCGAGTTCTTGGTTCATAAAGCTGTCCGATGGGAATCCTAACACGGTGAATCCTTTATCTTTGTATTCTTGATAGAGTTTTTCCAATTCCTCGTATTGTGGGGTAAAGCCACATTTGCTCGCCGTATTAACGACAACGACAACCTCGCCTTTATACTTGTCTAATGATACTTTTTCACCGTGAAGCGTTTCTTGTTCTAATTCAAAAATTGACATATCCTTCTCCTCCTATTTCACCATTTCAGAAAATAAATACGCGTATACTAATTTTTCTGTGTGATATAAAGAATCTCGGTGTGTCCGCTCGTACGCATGACTCGCATCGATTCCTGGTCCAATTAAGCCATGCACGATATCAAAACCGGCTTTGATTGCAGCGCTTGCGTCAGAACTGTAAAATGGATAAATATCGACTTTATAATCGATGCCATTCTCCTCGCAAAGCTTGACTAAATTTTTGCGTAAACCATAATGATATGGACCGCTACCGTCTTTGGCACAAATCGAAACAGTGTATTCGTCGGATGCTTGACCATCGCCAAGCGCGCCCATGTCGATTGCCAGGTATTCGATGGTTTCTGGTGGGATATTCGAATTCCCGCCATAGCCTATTTCTTCGTTATTTGAAATCAAGAAATTAGTCGTATATGGTAACTCTGCGCCGTCTTCTTGTAATTTTTTCAAAAGCGTTAACAAAATTGCCACGCTCGCCTTGTCGTCCAGATGACGCGATTTAATGAACTCTTCGTTGATAATTTCCACGCGCGGATCAAGCGAAACAAAATCGCCAACACCGATTCCAAGTTGGGCTACATCTTCACGGTTAAACACTTTAGCATCCAAGCGAATTTCGATATTTTTCGCGTCACGTGCCGCCGTTCCAGCATCTTGATACACATGAACCGACGTCTGGTGCATCAAAATAGTCCCCGTATAACGCTTGCCGGCGCTCGTTTCAATCGTACAATACTCGCCTTCAATCGCGTTAAAACGGTATCCACCAATGAGGTTAATCGCCAAACGACCATCTGATTTCACCTCTTTAATCATTGCACCGAGCGTATCCACGTGCGCTGTCAACATCCGCTGTTTCGTGTCATCTTTTCCGGGAACGCTAACTAGTAGGGCTCCTTTATTATTTCGCGTGCTCGCAATTCCTGCCTCTTTTAAGTATTTTTCGACGAAGGCCAGTACCTGCTCCGTGTTCCCAGTTGGGCTCGGTATCGATGTCAATTCCTTGATTAATTCCATCGTCTCTAACGTATTTGGTTCAAACGCCATGCTTCTATTCCTCCTCACACTCTCTTCTCACGTTCCATTATACCCCTTTTTCAAAATAATGACGGCTATCCTGCTTTCCATTTCGAGTTATGTTATAATTTTAACGATGTGTGAAAGGAGTTTTTATCAAAATGGAAACAACGAATACAAAAAGAACAGCCGTCACAATTGCTGTTTTTGTGGCTACTTTTATGGCTGCAATTGAGGGAACGATTGTTAGTACGGCAATGCCTACGATCGTCAGCGCCTTAGAGGGCATTGAGCTCATGAACTGGATTTTCTCGATTTATTTGCTTACTTCGGCCGTTACTGTCCCAATTTACGGAAAATTATCCGATTTATTCGGCCGCAAAAAAATATTTATCATCGCGACCATTATTTTCATTATCGGTTCCTCCCTTTGTGGTTTTGCGCAAACGATGGAGCAGTTAATTATCTTTAGAGCAATCCAGGGTATCGGGGCTGGCGGAATTTTACCAACAACGATGACGATTATCGCCGATGTGTATCCTTTCGAAAAACGTGCAAAAGTGCTTGGTTTTATGGGAGCCGCATGGGGAATAGCTGGCGTTTTCGGACCATTACTTGGTGGTTTTTTAGTCGATCAGCTTTCATGGCATTGGATTTTCTTCATCAACGTACCTGTTGGAATCGCGACGATTATCCTGATTTCGATGTACTTAAAGGAACATCTCGTCCGAGTCAAACTGCCTATCGATTACTTAGGAACAACGCTATTCACGGTCGCACTTTTGAGCCTATTATTCGCTTTGCAGCGCGCTGGCGAAACGCTAAATTGGCTGGGGCCACTCGTTGTCGTGTTACTCATCGTATCGATTGCGTTATTTGTCGGTTTTTACTACGCCGAAAAACGCGCGCAAGATCCAATTATGCCTTTCGTCCTTTTTAAAAATCCAGTCGTGCTGATTGGAAACCTAATTGGCTTTCTCGTGAGCGCCTTCTTGATTGGTATCAACGTGTACATTCCGATGTGGGCGCAAGGCATGATGGGGCACGGCGCCATGATTGCCGGTCTGATGATTGCGCCATTATCGGTAAGCTGGATTATCGGTTCCTTTATCGGCGGACGGCTACTAATGTCGATTGGAAATCGCCACACGGTTGGGCTTGGCGTGATTATCGCAACGGTCAGCGGACTTTTCTTGGCGCTATTTCCAAGCACGACGCCAGACCTTTATTTCTATCTCGACAGCGCCTTGATGGGCTTTGGATTCGGAATTATTTTCACGACTACAACTGTCACCGTTCAAGACGCCGTGCGAAAAGATCAAACCGGAATCGCGACAGCTTCCAACACGCTATTTCGAACAGTCGGCCAAACGATTGGTGTTGCTGTATTCGGAACGATTTTCAACTCGGTTTTAGCGAATGGATTTAAGAATGCCACAACTGGTGTGAACCGTGATAATCTAAATCAACTTATTAGTCCACAAACCTCAGGAAACGTGGACGCAGCAATGATTGAACCACTGCGAGATGTCCTATACAGCGGTCTCCACATGGTATTTTGGGCCATGTTTGCCTGCTGCCTACTCAGCTACGCAATTCACTTCATCTTACCGAAAAAACATATTTCAGGAAACTAATCAAAAAAAGCGATACAAAATCTTATGTTAGATTTTGTATCGCTTTTTTCATGTAGATTCAATCCATTCCAATATATACACCCCATATATCACAATCGGTATACTAAAAATCATCACAGCATTAGCAATGATTAGGCCCTTCGATTTAACCGTCAATGCCAAACAAAAACCAATTAACGCCAACGGAAAACTCATTAAAAACCATAGTCCCACCATTTGAAATACAACATTTGGAACCCAAGCTAGTACACTCAGTAAAACTAAACTTAAAGATGCTCCCTTTAGTGTCATATAACTTCCCATCTCTATTCACCTACAAATCTTCTTTGAATGTATACTTTCCTTTTTTATAATACATTTTGAGGCTAAAAATGATTTTTACAGCACTTTTCAATCTAAAAACCTCTGAAAATAGCTTTAAAATCCCTTTTCCCCAATCTGCACCACAAACCATACCATGCTATAATGAAGCGTCGCCTATCCTCAAGCGAATACTTCGCTGGAAGGAGGTGAGTTCCATGTTCATACTATTCTCCAGTATTATTGCACCGGCTGTGGCTGGCTGTATCATTGTATGGTTCAAACACATGTTAGAGAGTCGGAGCAATGATAACAAATAGGCGACATCTCTAACACCGTCAAAAAATCCCCATGTTGTAGGCCAACGTGGGGATTTTGGTGAGCTCATGCTCATACTATTTCCAAATTCATTGTAACATACTTATCTCTTCTCGTAAACCTCAAATAACTTACTTCACTTTATAAATCCAACCCTCAGGCGCTTCCACATCGCCAAACTGGATACCACATAGTTCATCATATAATTTCTTCGTCACCGGCCCAACTTCCGTCTCGCTATAAAACACATGGAAGTCATCCCCGTTTTGAATCCCACCAATCGGAGAAATAACAGCTGCTGTTCCACATGCACCAGCTTCCGCAAACTCATCCAACTTATCAATGTAGACATCGCTTTCCTCCGCTTTCATTCCTAAGCGATGTTCTGCCAAATAAAGCAACGAATATTTCGTAATACTTGGCAAAATAGATGGCGAGAATGGTGTCACAAAACGATTATCCTTTGTAATACCGAAGAAATTCGCCGCTCCTACTTCTTCAATTTTTTTGTGCGTCGCAGGATCGAGGTAAATACAATCGCTGAACTCGCGATCTTTCGCTATTTTTCCTGGGTAAAGGCTGGCTGCGTAGTTACCGCCAACTTTTGCAGCTCCGGTACCGTTTGGCGCCGCGCGATCGTACTCGGAGATAATGAAGTTTGTTGGATTTAAGCCACCTTTGAAATATGGTCCAACTGGGCAACAAAATACAGAGAACATGAACTTAGGCGCCGTCCGAACTCCTAAATTATCGCCAATTCCAATTAAATAAGGGCGTAAATACATCGTGCCGCCTGAACCGTATGGTGGCATATAGTCTTCGTTTGCCGCAATAACCTGTTTACACGCCTCAATAAAGCGATCCTCAGGAAATTCTGGCATCAATAAACGATCACAACTACGCTTCATCCGTTTTGCATTCTGATCTGGACGGAATAAATTGATTGAACCATCCTGACAGCGGTATGCCTTTAAGCCTTCAAAACACTGTTGTCCGTAGTGAATCGCCGTGGAGCCCTCTGCGATATGAACGACATTATCTTCTGTTAACGTCCCTTCATCCCATTTGCCATTTTCCCAAATAGATACATAGCGCAAATCCGTTTTAATATATTCAAAACCCAGTGTGCTCCAATCAATATCCTTATTACTCATGCGATTCCCACCCTTTTTCTTCTATTATTTGATTTGTTCATTATATCATAACTCTATGCGATTTGAAAAAAGACACGCAATCTTTTGAAAAAAAACTGATTATTTAAGCAAAAGCTTCCCTATTGATTTCATTTTGTGGTAGAATATAAATACGTTATCGAAATATAGCCGCATTGTCTTATTCATAAGTTATTATCTAATAATTCGGACAACGAATAAAGAAGGGGGACTACACATATGGCAGACGCAAAAATGTTGGAACAGAAAATTTGGAGTAATGTTTTAAACGAGGAATTGGACTTATTAATTTATTTACCGCCAACGTTTTCGCCACTTTCGAAGTACCCTTTTTTCTTAGTACAAGATGGCAAAGACTATTTTCAGTTTGGTAAGTTAGCACGTTTCGCTGATGAATTGGCGGAAAGCAAACAGATTCAGGAAGCTATTTTTGTTGGGATTCCCTATAAAACAGTGGAAGATCGGCGGGCAAAGTACCATCCTAATGGGGATCAAAATGAGGCTTATATTCGCTTTTTGGCGCATGAACTCGTGCCTTATATCGAGGCTAATTTTCCGACGTATCATATGGGAGCAAGTCGTTTCTTAATGGGCGATTCCCTTGGTGCCAGCGTGTCCTTGAAGGCTGCTCTGAAATATCCACACACGTTTGGCAACGCGATTTTGCATTCCCCACTTGTGACAGACGAGCTGATGGACCTTGCGAATAAAGCCAATCCTGCACTCGTTAAAGTTTTCCACGTGATTGGCAGTGAAGAAACAGAAGTTCCTACGACCGATAATGATGTAGCGAATTTTCTAGAGCCTAATTTGGCACTTCATCGCATTTTAGAAGCGCGTGGGTTTGAGTATTATTTCCAAGAGTTCGAAGGGAAACATCGCTGGAAGTACTGGCAACCATTCGTCAAAGAAGCGTTGCAATTTATGTTAGATAAAGAGCAATTTGAAACAGAAGATATGACCGTTTAAGGAGGATTAAGGAGCATGGCAGTAAAGCAAGTATCAGATAAAAAAGGGAAACAAGATGCATTTGATATTCGAAATGAGGTATTTGTCCTCGAACAGAAAGTAGATCCAGCGTTAGAATGGGACGAGTTCGACGCGCTGGATTCTACCGTGATGTTTGTTGATTATGATGAAGACGGCACGGCACTTGCGACTGGGCGATTCCGCGCATTGCCAGAATACGGGAAAGTAGAACGCATCTGCGCCCGCAAAATTGCCCGCAAAAAAGGAAGCGGCCGCCGTATTATCGAAGCTATCGAGCAAGAAGCACGCGTACAAAACGTTACTTTATTGAAGCTCGGCGCACAAACAACTGCTATTCCCTTCTACGAGAAACTAGGATACGAAGTGTGTTCTGACACCTTCATGGATGCAGGAATCGAGCATAAGGATATGCAGAAAACGTTAAAATAGTGACCATGAGAATTCCCTAACCGGAATTCTTTTTTTGAGCATAATTCTTGAAAGTCAATATTGGTCAGAGTATAATAACGACATAAGGTCAAATAAAGTCAAAGTCAGACCTAATCTCAAAACTTATGGGAGGTTTTCAAATGAAATGTCAAAATTGTAATCAAAACGAAGCTACAATCCAACTATATATGAGCATGAATGGTCAGAAAATGGAGATGCCACTCTGTCCCGATTGTTATGCGCAATTCAGAGCATCTGCCGGAACACCTCGCGGCCAAAATGATTTTTACTCACAAATGGATAATTTCTTTGCGAATATCGCTGGTGACCAACAAAACGCGCAACCTGAACGCAAAACAGCCGTGAAAACACAAACTGCTGGCGGTGGACGCGGTGGTTTACTAGATGAATATGGTACGAATTTGACGGCAATGGCTCGGGACGCAAAACTAGATCCTGTCATCGGTCGTGATGAAGAAATTCAGCGTATGATTGAAATTCTAAATCGGCGTAATAAAAATAATCCTGTGCTTATCGGGGAACCTGGTGTCGGTAAAACGGCGGTTGTGGAAGGCTTGGCCAATGCGATTGTCGCTGGAAATGTACCGGCAAAACTCCAAAACAAGGAAGTTATTTTGCTCGACGTTGCTTCCCTCGTTTCCAATACTGGGATTCGCGGACAATTTGAAGAGCGTATGAAACAACTGATTAGCGAATTGCAAGCCGATGAAAACACGATTTTATTTATCGATGAAGTGCATACGATTGTTGGAGCTGGCTCTGCGGAAGGTTCGATGGACGCCGGAAATATTTTAAAACCCGCGCTTGCTCGTGGGGAGCTTCAAATGATTGGCGCTACAACGTTAAAAGAGTACCGCAAAATCGAAAAAGATGCGGCTTTAGAGCGTCGTTTCCAGCCGGTACTAGTTGATGAGCCAACGATTGATGAAACGCTTACGATTCTCGCAGGTTTGCAGCCAAAATATGAGGAATTCCATCACGTTCACTATGCACAGGATGCGATAGAAGCGGCTGCGAAACTAAGTGACCGCTATATTCAAGATCGTCATTTGCCGGATAAAGCGATTGATTTGATGGATGAAATTGGTTCTAAATATAATTTAACATTGGAGCACATCGATCCGAATACGATTAATGAGCGCATTATTAAATTAGAAGAACAAAAAGATGCGGCACTTCGCCATGAAAATTATGAAGAAGCTGCGTCGGTTCGAGATGAGATTACAAAGCTAAAAGAGCGCAAAACAGAAGGTACGTCATCCGATATACCAACCATTCATGCGGCTGATATTCAAGCCCTGATCGAAGAAAAAACAGGTATTCCAGTTGGTCGTTTACAAGAAGATGAGCAGTCTAAGATGAAGAACCTTGAAGCGAATTTGAAATCAAAGGTTATCGGTCAAGAAGAAGCTGTTACCAAGGTTGCAAAAGCGATTCGCCGTAGCCGTGTTGGATTGAAGCAAAAAGATCGTCCTATCGGTTCCTTCTTGTTCGTCGGTCCAACAGGCGTCGGCAAAACAGAACTCGGTCGGACACTTGCCTCTGAAATGTTTGGCTCAGAAGACGCGATGATTCGCCTGGATATGAGTGAATACATGGAAAAACACAGCGTTTCCAAACTCATCGGTTCCCCTCCTGGCTACGTTGGCCATGAAGAAGCTGGCCAATTAACGGAAAAAGTTCGCCGCAATCCATACAGCATTATTTTGCTCGATGAAATGGAAAAAGCCCACCCTGATGTGCAGCATATGTTCCTGCAAATTTTAGAGGATGGACGCTTAACGGATAGTCAAGGTCGTACGGTGAGTTTCAAAGATACCGTGATTATTATGACGAGTAATGCTGGTGCGACGCTATCTGAGGCTTCCGTCGGGTTTGCAACAACTGCTGCCGAAGCGGTGAAAAAAGAATCCGAAATCCTTGATAAACTAGGCGATTACTTCAAACCAGAGTTTCTAAATCGGTTGGACGCAATCGTGACGTTCCAAAGTTTGGATAAAAAACATCTGCTTGTTATCGTGGACTTGATGCTCGCTGATTTAAACAACATGCTAGCACCACAAGAAATCGATTTGACAGTGGATACAGCCGTAAAAGAAAAACTTGCCGAGATCGGTTATGACCCTAATTTTGGCGCAAGACCATTACGCAGAACGATTCAAGCGCAACTAGAGGACGCGATCGCTGACTTCATGATTGAACGACCAGAAGCAAAAGCACTCGTTGCCATTCTGGAGGATGACGTGATTTCTGTCCAAGCCAAAGCATAATAAAAATCGCCTTGAAAATTTTTTCAGGGCGATTTTTTCTGTTGTCGCTTCTTAGAGTATGAAACGATTAGTAACACAATTCCAATTAAGATCAGTGTCTTTAACATCGAAAGCCCGATACTTAGCGCACTGTTAAAAGGTGCTGCATCGAATAAAAACAACATAATCAAGCTTAGAGCTATGACCATTCGAAATCCATACTTCTTGCAAAATAGTAGTACGAACGCTGAAGCTAAAACATATACTCCGACAGATATCCCTAAAAGCATGAATGACAACGCTCCTTTTTTTGTTGTCGTTTCTTTGGATAAGACACGAATCCTGCTTTAAACCAATCGAGCGAAAGCGTTTGTATTCAGGAGACTCGGTGGAACAGAGGAGAGAAGGCAGACTCACTGCGTTCCTCTGCATATTGAGGTTCTAATTCGCTTTGCTTCAAAGAACCACAACAAAAGTAAGAAGGGAGTCGTATCCCCGGCCATGCGAGAAGTTAAGCGAAACTACTCTTTTGTAGCAGAACCTTAAAGATGTAGGTAGCACAATCCTTGGTTCTACAAACTCTGAATGACCGCCTATTCGCGCTACGCACAGGCATATTGGGTCTGTAACTCACTTTGTTTCGAACAGCCCCAACAGTGCGAACGCTTGTCGCCGATTTATCTGGCCAAAACTCTATCCTTTTTTAAAATCCGATAATGTGGTAGCCGCTATCCACATGAATCATTTCGCCAGTCACGCCGCGAGATAAACCACTGAATAGAAATAGTGCTGTATCGCCCACTTCTTCGGCTTGTGTTGCGCGTTTTAATGGCGCTTTTTCTTCTACTACCGCTAACGATTCACTGAAGCTTCCAACGCCACGCGCGGAAACAGTACGGATTGGGCCTGCCGAAATCGCATTAACACGAACGCCGTGCTTCCCAAGATCCATCGCTAAATATTTCACACTTGCATCAAGTGCTGCTTTTGCAACGCCCATGATGTTGTAATTTTTCACAACACGCTCGCCGCCAAGATATGTCAATGTCACTAAACTCGCATCGTCTGTTAACATTTCCAAATGCTTCGCCGTACGCGCAATCGCTGTGAATGAGTACGCGCTAACTTCATGCGCTTGTAGGAAACTTTCACGGTTCACTTCCAAGTAATCGCCCGCCAAAAAGTCTTTATTAGCAAACGCGATACAATGCGCAATCCCAGAAATTTGTCCAACTTTCGCTTTAATCGTTTCAAAAGTAGCTACAATCGCCTCTTCTTTATTCACATCGCATTCAATAATAAGTGGGTTTTGGTTATTTTCATTTAAAGAACCAACAAGCTCCTCGATACTACGCTTCGAACGATCATCTGCGTATGTAAAAATCAGATTAGCCCCTGCTTCATTCAAGGAACGAGCAATCGCCCATGCAATACTTCTTTTATTTGCTACGCCCATCACGACATAGTTTTTTCCCTCTAAAGATAAATTCATCTGTTCATTTCCTCCTTAAAATTACGCGCTTATTTTCATTTTACACGAATGCTTGCCATTTTAAAACCGTTATTATTTATACTGTGCCAAAATTGCCGCCAAATCTGGTGCCAGTTCGCTATCCCAAGCCATCTTTTCTTCGGTGAATGGGTGGATTAACTCGAGATGACAGGAATGTAGGGCATGTCGCTGCACCAATTCTGTCGGACCGCCATACATGCTATCGCCAATCAGCGGATGCCCAACGTGCGCAAAATGAACACGAATTTGATGCGTACGACCAGTTTCCAGTTGAATTTTCACATGATCGAATGTCGGATAGCTTGCCAAAACGTCATAGTTTGTCTTCGCATATTTTCCGTCCGCAACAACTGCGCGTTCAATGAGGCTATTCGGATTCCGACCAATTGGCGCCACAATACTTCCCGACCTCGTCTCCATATTACCCGAAACAAGCGCCTGATATTTACGCGTCACGTGCCCCGTCTGATGCAGCGTGCTGAGCCTGCCATGCGCATAACGCGTCTTCGCAATCAGCATCAAGCCAGACGTCTCCTTATCCAGTCGCGTCACAATATGAATTGCCGAATCAATATTATTCCGCAAATAGTGACCCTTCAAATGATTCGCGACCGATCCACTCGGATGATACTGCGACGGAATACTCGTCATCCCCGCCGGCTTATCCAACACCAAAATAAAATCATCCTCAAAAACAATCGGCAGCTCGCCATATTCCGCAATCAACCGCTCATTCTCCTGCTCTCTCGGAAAAGTAATCCGAACATGATCCCCCGCTTTCACACGATAAAGCACATTCTCCTCATTCCCATTCACTTCAATCTTACCATCCTCCGAAAATTTCACCGAAGTAAGCAACAATTTCGAAACAAATTTCCCTCGCAAAAAAGTACGCAGCATCAGATTCTCCTCATCCACCGCGACATTCCATTCTAAATACATACTTATATACCTCACATGTCCTGCACTAATGTTTATGTTTTGCTTTTATGTTTTGCTTTTATGTTTTGCTTTTATGTTTTGCTTTTATGTTTTGCTTTTATGTTTTGTTTTTATCTCTTTGGCGTAAGCTCTAAATTCTGCTACCAACAAATCGAGCGAAAGCGTACTAATCCCTGTTTTAAAGATTGGTTTAGCGGCTAATCTTAGTCTTCTATTTGTTCGTTGACTCGCAATCTTGCTTGCGGGAACGCTACGGGTTTCGACGTATCATCTTTTCGCGATCTAGCTTCAAGAGCCAGCCTCTCGGAAATTTCGTGACCTCCGAAAAAAACAAGAACGGTTTTTCCCTGCGCCCTCTAACAATTTCTGTCGAGGCTAAACGGGCTCTTTCAGCTTTTCATTCTTCAATAAAAGAATCATGTACCCTCTTCCAAAATGGGAAGGAGCGGAAGCGTGCGAACATTACTTTTTGTTGGGCGACGTCGTAACGGATTTCGCGGACGTCGCGGTGTAGGATGCTCAAATGATCCATCGATACTTGGAAATCTTTATCGTTTACCGGCTTCAATGTCACGGAATGATGTTTTGGTAAAATAAGTGGGGAGCCAATCGTTCGGTACACACGGTTATTAATCGATGCCATCTCGGTTAATTGCATCGCTTCAATCGATGGATGCATCAACGCACCACCAAGCGCTTTATTGTACGCCGTTGTGCCTGATGGTGTCGACATGCACAAGCCATCCCCTCGAAATCGCTCAAAGTGGGCGTCATTAATCGCAACATCGACAACAAACGGTCCACCCGAACTTTTGATAGTTGATTCGTTCAAGGCTAGGTAAATCTTCTCCTTATTCCCACCGTATTTAATCGTCGTTTTTAAAAGTGGATATGCTGCTGTATCGTATTTCCCTTCCACAATAGCGAAAACCAGTTTTTCCGCCTCGGATGGGCGCCAATCCGCATAAAAACCTAAATGGCCTGTGTGGATGCCGACGAATGTTACTTTGTCTAATCGGTGTTGATAATCATGAAAAGCCGCTAGTAATGTGCCATCTCCACCGATAGAAATCACAATCTCTGGCTCGGATTCGTCATATACCATATCAAAATCATCGAAATAGCCAATCATTTTGAGCCGTAACAGATTGGATTTTTCATCCCCTCTAGAAGTGACTGCATACTTCATCATTACTTCTCCCCTATCCTATGTGCACGCAAATTCCACCACGATAACCTAATTCTTCGGCAATGTATGGTGGTTCGCATTCTTGTCTTTTGGCACTTCTTTATTTTTGGTAAAGTACACTTGCGCTTCCTGTACTTCCTCACGAATCTCGCTCATTTCTTCATCTAAACGAAAGGCCGCTTCAGCCGCGCGTTTCAGTCGAACGTTGATGTCCTCAGGAAATTCTCCTTGATATTTATAGTTCAACGAGTGCTCAATCGTCGCCCAAAAATTCATCGCCAACGTTCGGATTTGAATCTCAGCTAAGATTTTTCTCTCGCCTTGCACCGTCTCAACAGGATACTCGATCACTACATGGTACGAACGGTAGCCGCTTGGTTTTTTATTCGTAATGTAATCGCGCTCTTCAATAATTCGGAAATCGTTGCGTTGACGCAGAAGCGACACGACCACATTAATATCGTCCACAAACTGGCACATCATCCGAAGTCCCGCAATATCCTGCATTTCTTCAACGAGTCTGTCCAGCGGAATATCCTTCTTGTTCGCCTTATCTAAAATACTCGAAACTGGCTTCACACGGCCGGTCACAAACTCAATCGGCGAATGGTTATTTGCAAGCTGAAATTGCGAACGCATCCCTTTTAATTTAATTTTCAGTTCTTCCACTGCTTGTTTATATGGCGCTAAAAAATCTTCCCAATGATTCAAAACACTCACCTCATATGTCGATTTTCATTATGTGATAAACTTGCTCGCCTTCTATTTTAGCATATTCGCACGCCTTTCTCTCCTATTTACATCTATCTTTTTTGATTTCATTTATTCTGCCTTCTTATGTTAAAATGAATGAATATACAATCCAAGGAGGAGAACGATGATGAAAACAGCAGAAATTCTTGCATTGCTCGAAAATGGACACTATCAAGATGCCAAAGAATCCGCCAAAAAGGCCTTACTATCAGAGCCAGAAAATGCCCTCTTAAACTACTATGCCGCTTGGAGTTGCGATGGTTTAAGCGATGAAACCGAAGCTATTTCCTACTATGAAAAAGCACTCGAAATTGGCCTTCCAGAAGATGACTTAGCCGATGCTTACATTGGTCTTGGTAGCACCTATCGCGCCATCGGTAACTACGAAAAAGCAAACGAAACTTTTCAAAAAGCTCGCGTCGCCTTCCCAGAAAATCGAGCAATTACCGTTTTTGCAAGTATGGCCCTCTATAACGAGAAGCATTATAAAGAAGCGATGCAACTCGCGATCAAAATTATTGGCGAAACATCGAACGATCCAACCATTATTGCTTACAAAAAAGCGATTATCAACTACTCAGAAGACTTAGATGCTGTCTGGGATTAATAAAAAGGAGGGCTTGTCCATGAGCCAGGAATTAGAAATTGAATTTAAAAATATGTTAACTGCAAGCGAATATGATTTACTAATTAATGAATTCCGTTTGGAGGAATCTGATTTCTTCACGCAAACGAATTATTATTTTGATACTACCGATTTTCAGTTGAAAGCACGTTTAGCCGCTTTAAGAATCCGAAAACGGGAATTACATTATGAGCTCACCCTAAAAACACCCGAACAAATCGGTTTACTCGAAACAACACAAATACTAGCAGAAGAGCAAGTCACAGCGATTCTAGACGGCGCTAATATCCCAGTCGGACACGTTCGTGACGCACTACATACGCTTGGCATCGACCACGAAGAACTTGTCATGTTTGGCTCCTTAACAACTACCCGCGCTGAAAAAGAGTATAAAAAAGGACTGCTTGTTTTCGATAAAAGCTTCTATGGCGACACACATGATTTTGAATTAGAATACGAAGTCGCTAATTTTGAAAAAGGAAAATTAGTTTTCCATCGTTTTTTAGAGGACCGACAGATTCCGCAGCGCCCGACAAAGAATAAAATATTACGTTTTTATGAAGCTGTTTACAAAGATAAATAAAGCCTTGATATGGCTTGATGTTAGCGTACTCATTGAAATACACACACATAGGAATTCGCATAAAATGTTACAGTTTCGTCAAATTTAGGTAAGGAAGTTTTATATTTTTGATTGCAATCATTTGTTAATTTACCCTTCCACTGCTAAAATATAGTTATGGTAGTATGAATGTGTCATGACATGTCTAGCAAATGCCCCTTAGAAAAATGGAACCATTCGCATATACTTTGTCTAATCAAAAGAGAGATTAGAATCTGAAAAACAGGTGATAGCAATGATAAACCAAAATCTATATCTTCAATCGGTCTGTAATAGCAAGCCTATTGAGATTTATCTATTTTTCGACCCGGCTTGTACGGATTGTTGGAACATGGAACATACTATACGGAGGTTGCAGATGGAATATGGCAACTACTTTAAGTTGCGCTATGTCCTGCATAATAACCTACAAACGGTGATGAATCGACAGAAGCGAAATGCCTGTACGATTCCCCAACCTGAAATGGCTCATATGTCTTACATTTCCTGTCTAGCAGTGAAAGCTGCCGAACTCCAAGGAAAGAAACAAGGCATTGATTTCTTGCGCAAACTCCAAGAATCCCATTTCATCGACGAAAAGGATATTTCTGAATCTAGCGTTCTATATGAAACAGCCAAAATAGTTGGCCTTGATTTGATTGAATTCAAAAACGATTTACAATCTAACCTTGCCAAACGGGCCTATATTGGTGATCAAAAAGTAGCGCATGAGATGGAAATTGATGAGAATCCAACCGTTGTCTTTTTCAATCGAAATATTGAAGATGAGGGCCTTAAGATTAGCGGGTTGCATCGTTATGATGTTTACGTGCACATTCTTTCCGAATTACTCAATCATTTCCCAGAACCGAAAGAAACGCCAACGCTTGAAGAATACATGGAAGAAGTCCAAATTTCTACAACGAAAGAGATAGCAAATTTGTATGCTTTGCCTGAGAAACAAGTAGAACGACAAATGAAGAAATGGCGTTTACAGCAAAAAGTCACGATGGTGGACTCTAAAGATGGTCAAACGCTTTGGAAATATGTCGCCTTATAATTAACCATTTTGTGAGCTGTTCTTTATCGGAGCAGCTTTTTTCTGGCTCTATGTCAATTGTTGGGGTGAAATATCAAGGTGCGAGCTAGGGAGTCAATAGCTCGTGCCTTTTCTTAACCTACAGAGATGTCAAAATCTTTGATAAAGTGTTGGGCTAGTATTTTGGCTCG
>NZ_JABJVM010000019.1 GCF_013820765.1 Paenilisteria rustica | reverse complement strand
GCTAGCAAATTACTTTACTAGTATTACTTTTGGAAATAGCTTTCTATTTCCGCCCTGCGATTCTTACCTAGAAACATCACTGTCTCTATTGGTTTTATCTTTGTTTCTGTTCAGTTTTCAAAGGTCAGTGCTTTGTTTAACACAACTTTTACATCTTATCATAAATCGTATTAGCGTGTCAACAACTTATTTTTATTAATATTTCCGCGCTCTCAACTCGAGAACTTTTTAAGTATATAATATATATTCATAAAAAGCAACTGTTTTGTTTTAATTCATTAAAATTGTATATTGCATTCATTTTCAAAGCTATTTAAAAAGCCTACCATTGCTTCATGCCTTGTGTACGCTATTGGTTTAGCGGCATCCGTTTGGATTCTATCTTTAATTAGTAAAAGCTTATCATAAAAATGCTGTACACTGGTTGATTCCATATTTTCAGGATTATAAATATACCGCCCTTTAGATCCCCCGTATGTAAAGCATCGCGCTATGCCAATTGCTCCAATTGCGTCCAATCTATCTGCATCTTGTACAATTTTACTTTCCAAACTCAATTTAGTTTGTTCTTTTCTACTTTGGCTGAAGGACACATTTTCAATAATTGATGATATATTTTGGATTTCATTTTCTGCTAACCCGTGAACTCTAAACCAATCTTCCATGACTTCTTTTGCTTCTATGGGATTACTATTCAGTTTTGGATCTGTGAAATCGTGAAACAGAGCGGCCATTCTAACAAGCATAAGATTACCACCTTCTTTACTTTGGATGTATACCGCCATTTTATGAACTCTATCAATATGGTACCAGTCGTGTCCTGTTTTTTCATCTGAGAACTTCTTTTGTATATATGATATAGCTTTTTCTAAAATTTGATTGTCCATTTCTCTCAATACCTCACTTTATATTATCCTATTTTCTTATTTTTATGTAAAATAGATGCAAGGACTCTATATCTTACTTAAGGGGGATTTCTATATGTTCGAATTCAATCAAGTGTTTTTAAAGCGTGATGGAAAAATTTTATTAGATTCCATTGACTGGACTGTTAAAGCTAAAGAAAATTGGGCAGTGCTTGGATTAAATGGTTCTGGAAAAACTACCTTACTGAAATTATTGAATGGCTATCTTTGGCCCACTTCTGGCTCACTCAACGTTTTAGGTCATCAGTTTGGGAAAACATCACTCCCTGAATTACGTAAATCAATCGGCTGGGTCAGTTCCTCTTTACAACAACAGCTACGCGAATATGACCTTGCTGAGTCTATAGTTGTCAGCGGGAAATTTGCTAGTATAGGTTTATATCAAGAAACCACTATTGAAGAGAAAGAGGCTGCTCGTACGATTTTAGTAGCATGTGGCGGAGAAGAATTAATTGGGAAGCATTACGCTATTCTATCACAAGGTGAAAGACAAATTGTACTGATTGCTAGAGCTCTTATGGCAAACCCTGCATTATTGATTCTTGATGAGCCCTGCACTGGACTCGATATTTTTGCAAAAAAACGCTTATT
Organism: Paenilisteria rustica; assembly: GCF_013820765.1. Lineage (GTDB taxonomy): Bacteria > Bacillota > Bacilli > Lactobacillales > Listeriaceae > Listeria_A > Listeria_A rustica. Next base: position 57,722 of record NZ_JABJVM010000019.1, on the reverse strand, counting down.
AGAACGTATCGAAGTAATCTCTCAATTACCTACTGCTCCAACTATTCTCTATGTAACACACCATACAGAAGAAATATTATCATGTTTTAGCCATACACTATTACTTAAAGATGGAAAAAAATATGATTCAGGGTTAACTCACACTATGCTTACTAAAGAAAAGTTGTCTTCCTTCTATTGTCATGACGTAGATGTCGTTACTCGCGATAACGGTCAAATATCCATATTCCCTAGATGAAAAAATACCGCTTATGAGAATGCCTCCAAATAGATTTATTCTCATAAGCGATGTTTTCGTTAAGCCTCGTGTTCGAATAGACGTACTACTTCAATAATCACCTGTGTTGCTTTAATCATGCTTTCAACAGAGATATACTCAAATTTACCGTGGTAATTCTCTCCACCTGTAAAAATATTTGGTGTTGGCATACCTTTGAAAGACAATTGCGACCCATCCGTTCCACCTCTAATTGGGCGAATGTCTGGTTCAATCTCCAAATTTTTCATAGCTCTATAGACTACGTCCACAATTTCTTTTACTGGTTCAATTTTTTCTTTCATATTGTAATATTGGTCGTTCATTTCTAAAGCAATATTTTCCTCACCATATTTCGCTTGAAGCTCTTTTACTATTTCAGAAACTCTAGCTTTTCTCATAATGAATGCGTCATGATCAAAGTCACGGATAATATAGTAGGATTTTGCAAGCTCCACGTCACCATTTAGTGAAATTAAGTGGTAAAAACCCTCGTAGCCATCTGTTTTTTCCGGTACTTCTTCCTGTGGTAAATGGCTATGAAACTCCATTGCCATTTTATTGGCGTTGATCATTTTATCTTTAGCTGTCCCCGGATGTACACTGTTACCTTTAAATGTGATCCGAGCAGCTGCGGCGTTAAAGCTCTCATACTCTAATTCGCCGATTGGTCCTCCGTCCATAGTATACGCGAACTTTGCACCGAATGCTTTTACATCAAAGTTGTGCGGCCCACGACCGATTTCCTCGTCTGGTGTGAAAGCTACACGGATTCGCCCATGTTTTATTTCTGGATGCTTTAATAAATAATTCATCGCAACCATTATCTCAGTTATGCCAGCCTTATCATCCGCACCAAGAAGGGTAGTGCCGTCCGTAGTAATTATCGTTTGACCTTTGTATGTAGGCAATTCTGGAAATGCTTCAGGTGAAAGAACAACGCCTTGATCTTTGTTTAACACAATTGATTCCCCATCATAGTTTTCGTGAATTTGCGGAGATACATTTTTACCAGTCATATCGGTTGCTGTATCAATGTGCGCTAAAAACCCTATGGTTGCTATTTCTTTGGTTGTGTTACTTGGAAGTGTAGCCATTACATAACCATTCTCATCTATCGTTACTTCTTCCATTCCGATTGCTTTTAATTCTTCCACCAATATATTTCCTAATTCTAGTTGCCCCTGTGTTGTCGGAACGGTTGAACTTGCCTCACTGGATTGCGTATCTATTTTTACATATTTTGTGAATCGTTCTATTATTTCATTTCTCATTGTTTTTTTCCTCCCTGATTATATTATTTACCGTTTGCTTTATCAACCATTTTCAAGACGGTGTTCCAGTTTCTTGCAGTCGCCCTTACCTGCAGTACCTTTTCAACGAACTTGTTTGAAAATAAGCTATCGGATACGCCTGCATTTAAAGAAATGTATAAAAATCTTCCTGCATGTGAACTCTTATCTTGATGATCTAGGCTCAGCTGTTCTAACTTATTAATCATTGCTTGCTCAGGTATCCTATCTAGGAAATGAACCATCAGTTTATCTCCGTCAAAAGGATTTCGCTTTAGCACCTCTTCATATTCGGATACGTTAAATGCTACGGCTGGGACATCAAAGCCAAAATGTTTCTTGATTAGTGCCTCTATTTCTGTCTGGATAATTTCGTGGTCGCTCTCTTCTCGCTCTGCTATAATATTTCCACTCTGAATATAGGTCGTAATGTTTAGATAACCTTCACTTTGGAGTGCGGCTTTCAAATCAGCCATCTTTATCTTGCGGTTGCCACCCACATTAATGGCTCTCAAGAATATAATATACTTCATCTTCTACCTCCCACTTCCCATTATACCTAATAATTATTGTGAGGTATAATAGTAGATATCGAAGGAGTGATGGAATTGAAATTAATTTCTTGGAATGTCAATGGTCTCAGGGCTGCAGAGAAGAAAGGCTTCATGGATTACTTTAGAGAGGTAGATGCTGATATTTTTTGTCTGCAAGAAACAAAGCTTCAGCAAGGGCAGATTAACTTAGATTTGTCAGGTTATCATGATTATTGGAACTATGCTGTTAAAAAAGGATATTCTGGCACAGCCATTTTCTCTAAATCCGAGCCGCTTTCTGTAAAGTATGGTTTGGATATTGAGGTCCATGATCAGGAAGGGCGTGTGATTACGCTTGAGTACCCTGCATTCTATATGATTACAGTATATACACCAAATTCGCAAAATGAATTGAAACGCCTTGATTACCGGATGGACTGGGAGGATGCTTTCTTGGCGCATTTGAAAAAGTTAGATCAAGTTAAACCGGTCATTGTGTGCGGTGATTTGAATGTAGCACATCAAGAAATCGATTTGAAAAATCCTAAAACAAATCGTAAAAATGCGGGATTTTCGGATGAAGAACGCGGCAAATTTACTGATTTGCTTGCAGGCGGCTTTACAGATTCTTTCCGCCACCTATATCCAGAATTAGAAGGAGCCTATTCTTGGTGGTCTTATCGTATGAATGCACGTGCCCGAAATACTGGATGGCGTATTGACTACTTTGTTGTATCTAATCGCATAGCTGATAAGATTGAGGAAGCCTCAATACACGCGGATGTGATGGGATCAGATCATTGTCCTGTGGAATTAATGATTCGCATTTAGAAGCTATAGTATTCTTATTCGCCAAACTTTTGTAAAACCCTTTAAATTTCAAAAAACGCGTATCCCGATATTGCTGGATACGCGTTTTTCTAATTTATTTATTTTAACGTTGGGGATTCAACCCAACCAAGTCGCTTACCGCCATCATTTATACGGTACCAAATTTTATTGTTCACTACAGCTTGACTGTCTACATGTACCTCGTCTAGACCAGCAAGTGTTCCTCTAACGGCGCTGTTGTCTATGACTGGAAAAGCATAAATTTTTCCTGTTGCATTTTCAACACCCCTGATTAGGTTTACTTCTTGTTCCATAGATGTTGTATAGATCAGTTTTAAATGGTTTGCCTTGATCCAACCAATTTTTTGACCATTTAATGTTGCTTCGTACCAAGTAGAGCCATCGCTTACTTTAGCTCGATTAACAAGTCGTAAATTCTTGCCATTGTAGTTTGATAGATTAGCTTTTTTTGTTGCGCCTTTCATAGTTTCAGGCACACTCCATGCAGAAGCGGAGGCGTTAGGCTTCACTTGTCCATATGCATAGATTCCAGTTTTAGCAGTTACCGTATCGTAGACTTGATCGTATTTCGCAAGGTCGTAAGTTTCTACAGTCTGGATAAGTTGTTCCGCATAGTTCGGATCTGTTGCGTAGCCACCATCTTCAATGATCTGCGCTGCTTTCTTGTAGTCCTCTTCGCCAACCAAGCCCGCATATTTATTCGGATTCCATGAAGGTCCGTTAACAAATAGTAAAGCATGATCTTCCAGTGACTCATAATAGCTTGGGTACGCGCGGAATGGTGCATCTACCGTCGTCCAAGTGTTATCAAAAAATTCTTTCGTATTCATCGTGATGGATTGGCCTTCATAGCTACCTTTGATGCCGAATAGGTTATTAGCTTGTTGTGTTAAGCCACTTTTTCCCCACCCTGATTCTAAAATAGCTTGGGCAATCGTTACACTTGTTAAAACGCCATGCTCACGTTGTAGTTTCTGTGCATCTGGCACTATTTGATCTAGAAATTTCTGCTGGGAATTGGTGTAGCTTATAGATGAATTATTTTCTCGTTCTGCCGCATATGTGCTAACTGGAATACCAATTGTGCCCATCATCATCCCAATTGTTCCTAAAATAGCTACGCTGCGTTTGACTGATTTTTTCATTCGATTTATTCTACACTTCTTTCTGATTTTTTTATAGTATTTTTGTTTTCATGTATCTTTTCAAATCAACAGGGTTCATTCTAGCAAAAATAGTGTTGCATTTAGGTTACAGAAATGTGTCATTTCTGTTTATAATATTACGAAACATGTCTAGACCGCTATTCTTAGCCAGTTTCTAGATGTGTTTTATTTTTGAACACATCAAAAAAACGCCATAATTTTATAGCGTTTTAATGCGAATCACATCTTTATTTACCCAGCCCAACATTTTTGAACCCGATTTTATTTGGTACCAAATCCCATTTTCAGTCTTCATTTCTTGAATAATTTCTACTTTTTTTGTTCCATATTTCGCTAAATCATTTGTCTTTTTCGACCCTTTTGTTCTGGGTGGACTAGACCAAATAGTAGTATCTTTTGTAAGCATTGGTGAACCTATTTCTTGCATGGTTTTTCTGGAAATAATCGTATCGTAAATTCTATCGTATGCTTGCAAGTTTCTTTGCTCGATTAGATCGATTAGCTTATCCGCGTAACCTGGGTCTGTTGCATAACCAGATTTTTGCAGAGCATTGGCCGCCGTGCGATGGTCTTTTGCTTGAACAACTTCACGATATTTATCTTTATCCCAAGAAGTTCCTTTCAAAAATAGATTAGCGTGGTCATCCAGTGATTCAAACCATGTTGGATATTTCCTGAATGCGGCATCAACAGTGATCCACGAATCGTTTTCGTATTCTTGTGTAGGCATTGTTACGGAATCATTTTGATAGCGACCTTTGATACCGAACAAATTCCGTCCTTCTGTCGCTAGTCCGCTGTTCCCCCAGTCAGACTCTAAAATGGCCTGAGCCAAGGTGATACTAGTCAAAATGCCTTCTTTTTCTTGTATTTGTTGTGCATGCCCGGCTAGTAGTTCAATGAATTCTTGCTTTGGATCGACACGCGTTACTTCTACTGGCTCGTCCTCTGTGAAAAACAATTTAGCTGCTACGAAAAAAGCCAATCCGCCGAGTAAAACGACTGCAAGTAAAATTCCAATAAGAAGTGGCTTTTTCTTCCGACGTCTCATTTTTGTAAAACCTACTTTCTGTACCTTGATGCCCTTTTTACCCTATTGCCTTATTGTATCCGAAAAGTAGTACCTTTTGCAACCATCCCGAGACTTAGAAATTATTTTTTGATTCAATAATAATGCCATCTTCTGTATCCCTTATTTTTGCTTTTTTTGGTGCAGAAGATACGATTTTCATGGTGTACATATCTGCCATGCATAGGGCAGAGTGAGCCACAATCAGCAGGTAAATTGCTACTAAATCACCCGGAAACTCCAGGGCTAAAATAACTAGAATCAGGGTTATTAAAACGCATGGTCCAATACTGATGATGTTGAATTGCCATTTAGCGAATAATTGATTTGGACAGTTAAAATAAAGCATACCTTTTTTTAAGCTTATTTTTAGTTTACCATTGCCAAGCACCCAAAAAAGGAGTCCGTGAATGAGTTCGTGAATGGTGAAAACGATGTATAGCGCGATCAAAAACAGTACAATCCCCATTAGGGTGAAGTTGACTGGTACGGCTTCGCGCAAGGCCAATACGATGCCGACAATTAACATGATTACGATTAGAGCAGTGGCCATAATTTTAATGGTTTGCATTCTTTTTTTGTCGTTAACAATGTTGTATTCCTTCGATAATGCTTGTATTCTCATAACAATCTTGACCTCATTTCTTCCAATCCTTGCTAACACAAAATTATCCCGTTTCCCTTCCTTCCATTATAGTATGAAGAACAGGTAGAAAACAATTATTATGTAAAAAAATCTGGTTTCTTCTATATATAAGTGTATAAAAAAATCCCTATCTAGCGTTTAGTTAGATTGAGATTTTTTTATCGCCCTTATTTATATTTTATTTCGAAGCGGAGCGTTGTTTTAAGTTTGTTTGGAGATACTTTTTTGAAATCTGATAAATAAATTTCTTTATGGTTTTTGCTGATTCTTTCTATATGATTTTCTTCGCAGAATGCTTCCATCTTGGCGAACGATGTTGGCTCATCTTCAAAGCTTCCCACGTGTAGCATTTGCAAATTCAGCCCTTCTGTTATTTCTTCCAACTTCAATTGATTAAGGTGTTCCTCGGAAACTTTTTTAGCTGCTTTTTCTTTTGCCATGTCGAAGAGTTCTGCTGTGATAAAGTCTGGTTGGCGTAGCATGATTTTATACGTGAGTTTATCTTTATCAAATGCTAGACTTCCAGGTTCTAGGCTCCAGAATCCTTCTAGCGGGAATACGGTGTAGTCGTAGTATCCTTTAGGGGTTATCCCTTTTTTCGGCATCATTTTTATCGCGTAGGATGTGGCGTATAGTGCTGTAACCAATTCTGAAAAAAGTGGATTATTTGGATTTCCCTTTCCTTGTATTGTGATGTATTTCATTGGCCCGAGATCGATTATTTCAGGATTTGCTTTTGGTAAGTAGATTTTTTTGTCTTGTTTTCGCCATTCATATTTCATGGTTTTCCTCCTTTATTGGGAAACATGCTTCGGTTACCCAGTTTTCTGGATTGGGCTCGGTTGCGATGGATACGTGATAAATATTAAACATCGGACCACTTAATTGATAGTTATGATTTTCTAGCCAAATCGCGACGGTCTCGGTCACGGCTGTCATTTGTTCGTAACTCCCATTTATTATAACAGAGGCTACGGTTACTGCGGGGGCTTCTTTGAAAATTATACAGTTTCTGGACTCGTAATCTGCACTTTTAATGGCAACTTGTACTTCTACGTCGACATCGGCCTCACGGTAAGCTTCATCGTGAAAAATCGCCATGCTATACGGTTCTTTTGCAAATGGGACTTGTTGCGGGATTAGTTCTGCGTATAGTTGCTCCCAAAGCAGACCCTCGCTTGCGAAAGTCGGAATCGTGTCTCGAATGCTAGCAACAAAGCGTTCTGGAATCTCTTTTCTGATAATATGATAGTTCCATTTAGCACTATCTTCCTTTAGAACAGCTAGCGAACTTTCTAGAAGCAGGCTTTGTTGTTTGATTGTCTCCAACTCTTCTTGTAATTCCAGTTCTCGAATCGCAAAATGGGATTGGATGGTCTTCACGTCAGATCCGGATGATAAAATTTCGTTGATGACGGAGAGGCTGAGCCCAATTTCTTTTAGTTTTTGAATTTTGTTGATGGTTTGTAGTTGCTTCGCGGAATAGTGACGATAATTGGTTTCTATGTTAATTTTTTCAGGGATAAGTAAGCCGATTTTATCGTAATGGCGCAAAGAACGGATACTTACGTTTGCTAGTTTGGAAAATTCACCGATTTGGAACATGATGTGCCTCCTTATTAAGCTTTTATATCTTCATTTTAAACTATGACACAGGTGGAGAGTCAAGCGCAGAGCTAAGATTAATCCAGTAATCTTTAAATCCGCTACTTTTTAATTGGAAATTTTTGTAGTAGGCTTGAGAAAGCATCTTGTTTTCGTAGACATAGCAAAACAAACGCTCGTATCACCTGGGATAAAGCGCTTGGCAACGTTGGCTATTACGAAATTTATCAAAAAAATGCCAAAGGTGCACAAGAGTTGATTGGTACAACACCCTCTACTGCCTTCTTTACAACGAATGTTCATACTGTTAAAGGAAAAGCTCAAATTACAGTGAAAGCTATCGTGTATTGAACGAAAAAAGTGGTCTGCTAGCAACTTGAGCAGACCACTTTCCTATTTCTTTTTATCGATAAACCAGCTTCCTAGAGCCCCGACTAGTAGAATTCCTAGCGATGGTATCGAGTAATCTACAAAGAACGTTGTGAATTCAATTCCAGCGAACTTCAATGCAACCGTTACTAATCTGGCTACCAATAAAATAAGGCCAATAATGACTAACACGTTAAAAAATAATTTCAAAAAATGCATGCCGTCTCCTCCTGTCTCTCTCCCATGTTATAATTTAATAGAAGAAAGTTCAAGTTTGGGAGTGTTAACATGACGTATCCACGAGAACTAATCGATCCAATTATTCTTAAAAATAAAGAATTTGACTTGGAGGGCTTTGTCTTTGGTAATGGTGATTTTTCACCAGATATCATGTTGATTGGTGAGGCTCCTGGTGAAGTCGAGATTAGAACTGGGATTCCATTTACTGGACGTTCTGGTAAGGAGCTCGACAAGACACTTGCTATCGCTGGTTTAACACGCGATCAAGTCTATATTACGAGTGTTGTTCGAAGCCGTCCATTTGGTAGGAAAACGATGATCGATAACACAGGACAAAAAATCGAGAAACGTCCGAATCGAATGCCAAAACAACAAGAAATTCTTTTACACGCACCGCTTCTTGATTATGAAATCGCGCAAGTTAAGCCAAAATTAATCATTGCTTTGGGTGGCTGCTCATTGAAGCGCCTCATCGATAACAAAATGACGATTTCTGAATCTCACGGTAACATTTGGCATGGGAAGATTAAACAACTTGATACCGATTCGAACTACGTACCCTCCCAGCAAGCCTACGATATTTTTCCAACATTCCACCCTGCCGCCATTTTCTACAATCGTAAAATAGAACCGCAACTCATTGCAGATTGGGAAAAGTTGAAGAAAATTTTAGCGGTGAGAGCAATATAAACGACAGATCCGCACGTTTGTTCTATAATGAGACTATTACTGAAAAAGGGGGATCGTTTGATGACACTATTATTGATGTTGGCTGGACTGATGGCGGGGATGACTATCCCTGTTCAAACGGCAGTGAATTCACGACTACGCGGCTATACAAAATCGCCTTTTATCGCCTCTTGGGTGTCTTTTTTGATTGGAAGCATTATTTTGATTGCTTTAGCACTCGTTTTTGAGCACGGTTGGACATTTGATGTACATATGCTGGCGGTGAATCCTTGGTGGATTTGGTTTGGCGGCGGCGCGCTTGGTGTGTTCTTTTTAACGTCAAATATTTTATTAATGCCACGACTCGGATCAGCTTTGACCGTCGTGATTACGCTTTGTGGGCAGATGGTGATGGCGCTATTGATTGACCATTTCGGTTGGTTTGGCGTGCCGATTCATGAGCTTAATTTGCCAAGAGTCATTGGAATTGCGATGATGTTTTTCGGCGTTATTCTGATGCAGCGTTACTAAGGGAGGCTTTTTTATGACAACAAAAAAATCTAAATCGATGATCGCGTTTATGTGCATGGGGCTTGTCGCGGGCATGATGTCGCCAATTCAGACTTCTATCAACAGCCGATTGCGGATTGCAGTAGACTCGCCGATTATTGCGTCGATGATCTCCTTTCTAGTCGGGATGACGTTACTTCTGCTCATATCCCTCATTGTCGAACGCAGACTAACCTTTCAACTGCGCGGTGTTGGCCGAATTCCGTGGTGGATTTTCACTGGCGGTGCGCTTGGCGTGATTTTCGTTACGTCGAATATTTTACTGCTACCACTGCTCGGTTCTGCGCTGACTGTTGTTTTGGCGCTTTGTGGCCAGATGATTATCGCGCTGACAATTGACCATTTTGGCTGGTTCGGGATTATCAAGCATCCGATTAATCGTTACCGCATACTCGGTGTGCTTTCGATGGTTGGCGGTGTTTTATTAATTCAATGGTTCTAAAAAAAGGATTTCCTGCATCTAGGCGGGAAATCCTTTTTTAGTCGTCATTCCAGGCTTTCTTTATTCGAAATTACTGCTATAATAATTAGAGGCTCAGTCAGAAAAAAGGGAGATGAGGCAGTGATTACTAAGATACCTTTTAATAATGGAAAATATGATTGGATTAATATCAATATTGAGAACCCCACGGAATTAAAAAAGTTCTATGAAGAATATGAGATTGATGATGAGGTTGTGGCTTATTCGCTGGATAGAAACGAGCGCGCGCATTTGGAATACGATTTAGCAACGAATACATTTGTGCTGTTTTTCAACGTGCCAAACAATGAGAAAATTGACGATCATTATGAAACGATTCCGATGACGTTTTTGATTAAAGGTTCGCAATTTATTACGGTGACGAACGCGAAAAACCAATATGTTGCGGATAAAATGAAGCGATATTTGGATCACAACGATGAAAAAACGATTTTTGAGTTCTTGTTTAGTTCTTTGTTTATGATTACCGATTCTTATTTTCCGTTCGTCGAGCAAATGGACGCAGATCGAAAAACAATCAATGATAAGCTGAAGGAAAAAACGACGAAGCAAAACTTACTTTCTCTATCTGATTTAGAGACCGGGATTGTTTATTTTGTCTCTGCATCCAAGCAAAATCTAGTTTTGTTAGAGCAGATCAAGACACATATTATTTATCGGACGCTCGATGCGAGTGAGAAAGAGCAGTTTGAAGATGCGGTGATTGAGGCGAAGCAGCTGGTTGAGATGACCCAATTATCATCACAAATTTTGCAGCAGTTATCAGGGACGTACAATAATATTTTGAATAATAATCTGAATGATACGATTAAGATTTTGACGGTATTGTCGATTCTGCTAACGATTCCAACGATTATTACCGGCTTTTTCGGGATGAACATGCCCTTGCCACTTGAGCATAATCCATTTGGTTGGGTCACTACGATCGCGATTAGTGTCGTTGTTTGGTTCGTACTTTCCTATGTATTACGCAGATTGTTGAGACGGTGAAAAAGACTGAACGCTGAGCCCAGAAAGCTTAACGTTCAGTCTTTTTTCAGTTAAACGGATACTCGTCGTTTAAAATAGCATCGATCGTATTAAATACGCCCTCTTCGTTGTTCGTGTCCGTCATATAATTTGCCGCTGCTTTAACTGGCTCCGTCGCATTCTCCACTGCAAAACCATATGCCACGTGGCGCAACATCTCTATATCGTTGCTACTGTCGCCAAAAGCCACTGTTTCATGATCCTCAATTTGACATATATCCTGAATCCATTTCACGCCATGCGCCTTATGCAACCCAGGAATAATCAAATCAATATACACATTTCCACTCGTTACAGGAGTAATGAAATCGCCAACACTTTCATCCAACTTACTCAACACTTCTGGCACTTCCGATTCGTTAAAAGTAAGCGCGAATTTGAAAATCGTATCATTGATGGTATAGAGATCGTCCACGCGCTTTAGTTTATGGTAATATTTCAAGCTTTGATTGAAGTTCGCCTCACTCGTATTAGCAGCAACGTACGCACTATCTCGTCCACAAACAACAAGACTAAGCGGCTGGAAATCATGAAGAATATCGAGGACTTGATGCACGGTTTTCTCATTCATTTCACCACAAAAAACTTCCTCGTTTGAATGGACGATATACGCACCATTTTCAGCCACAAAAGAAATCTCATGCGCAAAATCTGGAAAGAATGATTTTAATTGATAATACTGATTTCCACTTGCGACAACGAAACGGATACCACGTTTTTTCAATTCGGTATATTGACGATTGAAGCGTTCGCGGTTGTAGTCTTGGTCGTTATTCAAGAATGTGCCATCCATGTCGGCTGCGATTAGTTTTATTGGCATTTTGGGTTGGCTCCTTTTTAAGTTGTATTTAGCTTTATTGTAACATTTCTACGTGCAAAAAAAGAGCCGAAACCTATAAAGGATTTCGAACTCTTTGGAAGTTATCCCCGCTCAGCAAGGTGATGCTAATATTAAATATATTAGTTTAGTTTTAGCGTGGTTTTATACACTTAAAATTCATATTTTCCATATTATTTGGCTCTTATCAAATTTCTGTTATCAGAATTTTATCATCTTACTCTTAACTTTCCAATACACTTGTTAATCCTATAAATGACTACTCCTCGAAATGATTATATCTTCTAGCTTTAGAGTTCACAATGTTTTGAGTGGTTATTCAATTTATTTCTGATTGGTTGTTCTTTCTCTCTTAACAATGCAAAATTCTTGACCGCTTCAATATTTTATTATTTAAGTCAATTAATACTTCCATTTATTATCTGCAAGAAAACTACTCAGCCTATTTCCTAACTCTACTTCACTCATATACTCACTAAAAACCATTTCTAAATTTTTATGTTCTAGCGCATCTTTACTACTTATTCGCCATAATGGAATCTCGTGATGCTCTAATATTTGCTCCTTTATACTATCTCTCCGCTGTTGCTCAGGTTCCTTGTGACTTTCTCCATCAAGTTCAATTACTAGTACTGGTTTTTCTGTAAGTTCGTTAACAATTGTGAAGTCAAGATGCGCTCCTTTATTCAAAGCAAATTTTTTGTGTTCTGGATGTGCATTTAGATATTTTTTATCTCCTGCTACATCTGCAACTGTTAATTTCATATTTATTGAAAACCCAGGATAATTTGCCATAATTATTAACATTCTATCATAGAGTGATTTTTCCCAGACACTTTCATACATAGCAGTCTTCTTAAAATAAGGTATCTGCTTATATAAATAACTAAATATCGAATTCACATTTGATTCCAATATATTTCCATATGTTTCAATATACTCGATGAGATCTTTCAATTCATGCTTCTGCTCTTTAAAAAATTTATCATGTGTAAATAAAACAAACTCATCTTCTGCTCGTGATACAGCCACATTAATAGTCTCGTTTCCCAATGTATTCGTATTTTTACAGTGTTCTATTTCATGAGTAAGGACGGTTGAGAGGATAACTCTTTTACTTTCTCTTCCTTGAAACTTATATATCGTTCCTGTCGTAGTTGCAAGTTCTGTAATACTTTCTTTTAAATTTTCTTCTTGTTTCGCATATGGGGTGATTATTGCAGTGTCACTAAAATTATCTCCTATATATTTTTTAATTGCAACCTCTTCTATTCTATTAAAATAGCTTCCATCACCATTTTTTCTTAGACCATAATCAGAATTTTTTTCTTGATTTAATGCCATAATTTTTATGCTCTCCGATAATGAATTCTTAGAATAGATTTCCAACTCATCATTATAATATTTTTTATTACAATAATTTATAATATTAAAATCACATCTATAATGCTCTTTAAGCAATACTTCGGGTGGTTCACACACACTTAGAATAGATTCCAATAGATTTTTCTTTGAAAAAGAATATTTATAATCTATATTATATTTCTCCATTAGCTTTTCATCTTCTATCGCTAATTCTTTATCAACTATATGAGAAAGCTGTTTTGTATCCCCCACTATTATTATCTTCATAGCGTTGTTTATTGTTGGTATAGCTGTAATAATGTTTGCTTGTGATGCTTCATCAATAATAACATAATCATATCTTGAGTACCCTACATTAGATACAACTGAGTCCAAGGTTGTAAGAACAACTGGATAAATGTTCAATATTTGTTGCTTTATACTAAAAAAGCTATCAATTTTTTCTTTTTGAACAATATCATTACACTCATTTTCGCATGATTGAAACTTATTTTTTATTTTATTATTAATTTGTTCAATTGATTCTTTTCTGTACACCTCATAAAGCTTACCTATTTTTTCTTGCTTTTCTGGGAGTTTACGAGTTTTATTTTCCAGATATTTAATCATCTTTATTGCATAAAGTTGTTCTAGCCTCCACTGATACATTGTATAGTTATCAGTATCAATTCTTTTTTCTGAAAATCGCACACGGAAATAAGCCTTATTCAATAACGTATTTGCTTTTGTTCTTTGATTACGTAAAAACTCTATTTCTCTTTTTAATTCTGATGGAAAAACAAGTAATTTATTTATTTCTATTTTTGTTGCATCTGCATTGTATGTGCTTATTTTTTTATCTATATGCCTTTTTTGTGTATATAATTCACTTAATTGATTTTTATATTTTATAAGTTCTGCACACTCAAGTTCAAGTAGGTTAATCTTATTAATTAGTTTTTCTAGATCTATTTTTCTCCAATTACTTTTTCGTTTTTCTTTCAATCGTTCCAAATCATTTTTCATTTTTTCTTGAATATTATCTACTAGCTTGCTTGTATAACATTTATTTCCTAGTCGTATTGAAAAATTAAACATTTTTTCTAATCCATCTAATTTTTCAGCGACATTATCAATAGCACTATTATTATTTGATACTACAAGCACCTTCTTATCTTCAACTATAGCATTACAAATTATATTAAGAATTGTTTGCGTTTTACCTGTTCCAGGCGGTCCCTGAATCACCGAAATATCATACTCTAAAGCATTGGTAACAGCCTTTTTTTGAGATTGATTCGAAATAAAAGGCAACATCAGTGCTTTACTTTCTTGATTCAAAATTATTCTTTCTGCTTTATTCCCATTCATAAATTTTTTAAATATTGCTTTATTAAACTTATGGGCATCACTAGATAAAATTTTCTCTTTTGTTGACTGCATACTGAAATTTAGCCCCTCAGCAACTTTAGGATTATTTTTAATATTTCCGCCTATTAAGTAGTCAATTATTTCATTATAGTAACTGTATATATTATTGGAGGTGTATGCTTTATATTCATATTTAACTTCCTTTTCCACAGGAATATCACTATTTCTTAGACGCAAGCTCTTCATTCTATCTATAACATATTCAAAAGATCTTGTACTGAATAATAATCGTACTTTTCCCTCCGCCTCATCAATATGTTGTATCCCGTTTGGTTTATGAGTCTTTCTATTTCCTTGCATGTTTGTATATTCGAATTCAAATTTCTCTTTATCTCCTTGTCGTGCCCACAGAAAATCTATATTTCTCATATTATATCCATCATCCCTTAATATAAAATCTCATTTTTCCATCCTCATTACTTTATTATACCAATTTGTATATTCTTTCTCAATAACCGAATACACAATAAAAACAGATATTTCTATCTGCTCCTACCTCACTATATCAATAGATACACTAGCTCTTTCTTGTAAAAACAAATCAATATTATCAAATGCTACTGATTCTGAAATTAAATATACTAGTTTAGTTTTACTGAGTGAATCAATTTCATAACTCCACTTTTGTTTTCACAGGAATAATAACCCTTTCCATTTCGGAATAGCGCAGGCAAAGAGGTTTGAAAATTTGATATTAGTTATTTTTTGATATTTACCAATGTGGCATGGGGAGGTAGCCATTTTTGATGTTAGGAAAGTCATTGTACCACAACTCTTTTGAATTATGAAATTGGTTCACTAGGCTTTATTATTGTATTGATACTCCTTTTCCGTTCATGCAGCCAACTATCTTAGATTTTTTCATCACTCACAACAATTCTATATGTACTCTAAAACCCCTATCCTTTTCGGTAGGGGTTTTGGCAGGGACCCATTTTCTTTTACATATAAATCCCCTTTTTATTCATCTTCAAACGCATATATAAGCCGTTTAACGCCTCAATTCTCTTTAGCTACTTATTCCCACTCCACAGTCGCGGGCGGCTTACTCGTAATATCATACACAACGCGATTCACATGCGCTACTTCATTCACGATTCGCGTCGAGATCAACTCCAACACTTCCCATGAAATCCGTGCCCAGTCTGCTGTCATGCCATCAATCGAGGTTACCGCACGGATAACAACGGTGTGGTCGTACGTACGGCCGTCGCCCATCACGCCTACGCTGCGGATGTTTGGTAATGCCGTGAAATATTGCCAAATTTCGCGATCTAAACCGGCATTCTTAATTTCTTCGCGTAAAATGTAATCGGAATCGCGGACGATTTCTAGTTTCTCTTCCGTGATTTCGCCGAGTACGCGGATGCCTAGTCCTGGACCTGGGAATGGTTGGCGCCAAACGATTGCGTCGGGCATTCCTAATTCTAGTCCCAGTGCGCGAACTTCGTCTTTGAATAGTGTGTTTAGGGGTTCAATCAATTGGAACTGCATGTCTTCTGGCAACCCGCCAACGTTATGGTGGGACTTGATTGTTTGTGCTGTTGCTGTTCCGCTTTCGATAATGTCGGTGTACAGTGTTCCTTGTGCTAGGAATTCAACGCCATCAAGCTTGGTTGCTTCGTCGTCGAAAACGTATATGAACTCGTTACCAATTGTTTTACGTTTTTGCTCAGGGTCAGAAACGCCGGCAAGTTTTGTCATGAAGCGTTCTTTGGCGTCGACTTTGATAATATTCATGTGGAAATCGCCGTATAGTGTCTCCATCACTTGCTCTGCTTCGCCTTTACGTAGCAAACCGTGATCGACAAAAATACAGGTTAACTGGTCGCCAATCGCTTTGTGAATCAGAACGCCGACTACAGAGGAATCTACGCCGCCAGAAAGGGCTAGCAGTACTTTTTTATCGCCGACTTGTTCGCGGATTTTAGCAACCTCAACGTCAATGAAGTTCTCCATCGTCCAGTCGCCTTTACAACCGCAGATGTTTAGCGCGAAGTTTTTCAGTAGCTCGGTACCGTGAACGGAATGTTGTACTTCTGGGTGGAATTGCACGCCGTACATTTTGCGGTCTTCGTTTGTGATTGCCGCAATCGGGCATGATGCGCTGGTAGCAGTGACTTCAAAGCCTGCTGGTTCGGCAACGACTAAGTCACCGTGACTCATCCAAACGACTTGATCGGTCGGTAATGCTGCAAAAAGGCGGGATGGTTTCTCAACGTTGATTGTCGCTTTGCCGTACTCGCGGTCTTTTGCGGGCTCTACTTTTCCAGCGAAGTGGTTCGTCATCAGCTGCATGCCGTAACAAATGCCGAGGATTGGAATACCCATCTCGAATAGGTCTTCGTCGCAACGGAACGCGCCTTCATCATAGACACTGTTCGGGCCGCCTGAGAAAATAATTCCAGTTGGATTCAAGGCTTTCATTTCTTCCACCGTAATTGTGTGTGGGTGCAACTCGCTGTACACGCCAAATTCACGGATACGACGCGTAATCAATTGGTTATACTGACTGCCAAAATCAAGAACGATAATTTTCTCTTGCTCTGTAAAATCTTTCATATTCCTTCACAAAACCCCTTTAAAATTTATTTATGTAAGTTGCGCGTGTTTCAAGTTCTTCTCTTTATTGTAACGTCTGGTCTGGATTCTTGCAACCGTAAAAATCGGGATTTATCAATGTCAGCGCTTGCTTTAAAATAACATCTCCCCGCATCCTTCCAAATGACAGAGAATCTATATTTGCGCACGGAATTCCAAGCTCCTTCAAGACAGCTTCCGCGTTCTTAAAAAGATATTTGACTTGCGGCGACACGAGAACGGCATCGACTTTTGCATAACCTTGAAGACGCGTGGTGCTCACCATCCCAATCGGTCCCATCACAACGACGAGATCTTTATCTTGGTGGGATTCGAAACGGTTGTATTTGAGATCTTCCGGGAACAAAAGGGCTGCAGTCATGCCTTGCTTCTCGGCTTCTTTTACAACATTTTGCGCCATTAAGCTTGATGTAGCACCGCCCGCGCAAACGATGAGTAGTTTTTTCATTTGTAAGCTTCCTCTCAAGATCATTTAGTAAAACCCTAACATAAAGAAACGCCTAACCCATTACGAGGTAAGACGAAGATTAGGGTATTCGCAAAATCGAGCGAAAGCGTTTGTATTCAGGATATTCGGTGGAAGCCGGAAGCGGAGCGTACGACTGTACGTGAGAACCGGAAGTCTGCCGAATATCCTGAATGCGAGCGCTTGTCGCCGATTTATTTTGATTATAGAAACGACTCTATAGTCCTTTTCCGCCGACTACGTCCATGCTTACGCTTTTTTCGATGGACTCAATGAGTGGTTTCGCGCGCTCAATCACGGCTTTGACCTCTTCATTGTCGAGTGATGCTTTGTGATGTCCGGAATCTGTCCAAACCTCTGTCACAATCACTGTATCGGGATCATCCTCGTTCACGCTAACGACGTATTGAATGCACGCGTTATATTTATCAAGCCCAGTCGCTGCCTCTAGCAAAATATTGACTAGCGCTTTCCTGTTTCCTGGATGCGCTTTGAATTTTGTAATTAAACCAAATGCGATTTTCATTGTCATCTCCTCCTCAAAACTAATTTTTCCAAAAGTCATCAAAGATTGTGATTGCCATGTGACGCTTATGCTGCGTTTTTAAATACCAATTTTCGATCTGAATCGCGATTTCTGTTGGGATTTTTTTGCCTTCTAGATAGTCATCAATGTTATCGTAAGTCACTCCGAGCGCAACTTCATCGGGTAAAGCTGGTTTATTTTCTTCGAGATCCGCGGTCGGTTTTTTCAGATAGAGATGCTCTGGACAACCGAGCGTTTTTAGAAGCGCCTTGCCTTGGCGTTTGTTCAAGCGAAACAGTGGATTAATATCCGTTCCGCCATCACCGTATTTCGTGTAAAAGCCTGTCACTGCCTCAGCGGAATGGTCGGTACCAACGACAGCGCCATGATTCATCGCCGCGATACTATACTGCGCCTTCATCCGTTCGCGCGCTTTTTCATTGCCTTTTGCAAAATCGGAAAGTTCGATATCCGCTTCAAGCAATGTCGCCGTGCTCGCATCGACGGCCGCTTTAATATTGATGGTCACCACGCGATCTGGCTCGATAAAATCAAGCGCGTCTTGGCAGTCGGCCTCGTCAAACTGCGTGCCGTATGGTAAACGTACCGCGATAAATTGATAGGACTCGTCTCCCGTGGCTTCGCGCAGTTCGCTGATGGCCATTTGTGACAGCTTCCCAGCGAGCGTGGAATCTTGCCCTCCTGAAATGCCGAGTACGAGCGATTTGATAAATGGGTATTTCGTCAAATAGGCTTTTAAAAACTCTACACTTTGGCGAATTTCTGCCGTTTCATCGATTTTTGGTAACACATGCATTTCTGCGATAATCTGTTTTTGTAGACTCATTCTCCTGCCCCCTTCACTTGCTTAAAATGGAATATCAAAATTGACCGGTGAATGTTTCTGTACGGTTTTGCGGACGTTTTCGATATTTTGCATTTTATTTTTCCAACATTTCACGCTTAAATCAACTGGGTATTGTTCTGGTCGCACCGTCCGTTGATATTCATCCCAAAGCAAGGCTAAATTTTCTTCTTTGTATTTGCGCGTCTGTTCTAAAGTTGGTCTTTGGTATACTAATTCCCCTTTTTCGTAAATTGGAACCAATAATTCTTTTGCGGTGAAATTGGTGACTTCTTTTGTGATATATGTGTGGATTGGGTGGAACATCGTTAGCGTGTCGACGCCTTCCAATGACTCGTTTTCCAAGCAAATGTAGTCGCCTTCTGCTTTTGGTCCTTCTTCGTTTGTGATAATGCGATAGACCTTTTTCTTGGCAGGAGTCGTGACTTTTTCGGTATTGCTGGAAAGCTTGATTGAGTCTTGTAAAACATCCTGCTCGTCGGCGATTGCGACCAGTTTATAAACCGCACCCAGCGCTGGTTGATCGTACGCCGTAATCAGTTTCGTTCCAACGCCCCACGCGTCGATTTTCGCCTTTTGCGCTTTTAAGTGGAGGATCGTTGTTTCATCTAAATCGCTCGACGCAAAAATTTTCGCATCAGGGAATCCCGCTTCATCCAACATTTGACGAGCTTTTTTCGATAGGAAGGCCATATCTCCACTATCCAAACGAATACCGATAAAATTGATGGTATCGCCCATTTCTTGCGCAACTTTAATCGCGTTTGGAATGCCCGATTTCAACGTATCGTACGTATCCACTAGGAAAATCGAATCTTTATGTGTCTGCGCATAGCGTTTAAAAGCTTTATATTCATCGCGGTAAGCCTGAACCATCGAGTGGGCCATCGTTCCCGAGATTGGAATCCCGAAAGTTTTGCCGGCACGCATGTTACTCGTTGAATCACAACCGCCGATGTAAGCCGCACGTGCGCCCCAAAGCGCTGCATCCATTTCTTGCGCGCGTCTCGTTCCAAATTCAGCTAGCAGTTCGCCTTCCACAACATTTTTAATCCGAGCTGCTTTCGTCGCGATTAACGTTTGGAAATTCACAATGTTAAGTAGTGCCGTCTCGATTAATTGCGCCTCTGCAAGGTTCGCCTCAACTTGAATAATCGGTTCGGTCTTAAACACAAATTCGCCTTCTACAACCGAGCGAATCGTCCCAGTAAACCGTAAATTTTTCAGATAATCAATAAATTCTTCTTCAAAATCGGTTTCTTCGCGCAAATAAGCAATATCAGTGTCGGTAAATCGCAAATTCTCCATATAGTCGATAATGCGCTCAAGCCCTGCAAACACACAAAAACCCGTGTCAAATGGCATATCGCGGAAAAAAACCTCAAAAACAGCGCGTCGTTCATGAATATTATCATCCCAATACGCCTTCATCATATTAATTTGATACAAATCAGTGTGTAGCGTCTTACTATCATCTAGAAATAAAGTCATACTCCATACTCCTGTCTATGTTTTCTTATAAAACATCATAGCTTAAATCGGACAGAAAAGCTAACTTTATAAGCTGTATTTAACTTTTTATTCTTCATTCGGCGTTTGAGTAGAACGATACGACTATTTCTAAAATTTCCAACAAAAAAGCTGGCAGCAATATCTAAGCCTACCAGCACCCAACTTCCCTATAAATTAAATCGATATCCCGCGCCCCAAATCGTCTCAATCGAGTCAGAATACGCGCCGTGATTCTCCAACTTCTCTCGGATTTTCCGAATATGCACAACAACCGTCGACACGTCTCCCGCAGCCTGCATTCCCCATATTTGCTCAAAAAGTTGCTCCTTATTCCAAACACGATTCGGTCTCTTCGCCAAAAACACGAGCAAATCAAATTCTTTCGTTGTAAAAATGATTTCCTGATCCGCCACAAAAACTTTCCGCCCATCCAAATCCAGCGTCAAATTATGCACTTGCAAAATCTCATTTTGCGTCCCAATATTGCTTTTTGCCAAGCGCTCATACCGTGCCAAATGCGCCTTTACACGCGCCACCAGTTCGCTCGGGCTAAACGGTTTCGTAATATAATCATCCGCACCAAGGCCAAGACCACGAATCTTATCAATATCTTCCTTCCGTGCCGAAACGAGCAAAATCGGCACTTCCTTCTTCGCTCGAATCTCACGACAAATATCAAATCCGCTCATATCCGGCAACATAATATCCAGGATAATCAAGTCAAAATCGTCTCCCAGAGCCCGTTCCAGCCCCTTCAAACCATTGCTCTCAATCGTCACTTCCATATCGCTAATCTCCAAATAATCACGCTCTAATTCCGCAATTTCCAGCTCATCTTCTACCAACAAAATCCGTTTCATCCTTCATCATCTTCTTTCTTTTTCAACCTCAGTTTGATAGACACGCTCGTCCCAATTCCCAACTCACTTTTCGCCCAAATCTCGCCGCCATGCTCTTCTACAATCTGTTTGGCGATCGACAAGCCCAAGCCACTTCCACCAGTAGTCGAATTCCGCGATACCTCTTCCCGATAAAAACGATCAAAAATCGCATTCATCCCACTTTCCGAAATTCCTTTACCATTATCATGAATCGTTATTATCGCATCCATTTGACATTTTTCAAGCTGAATCTTGATATTTGCCTGTGCTTTATCCATATACTTCATGCTATTCTGAATCAAATTCTCCAAAACCCGCTTCAATTTATCACGATCAGCTTCCGTCACCAGTTTTTCCTCAGGAATTACTAACTCAAAATTCGCTTTTGCAAAACTCAATTCCGACTCCTCAGCAACTTGTGCCAATAAGGCATTCAAATCGACACTTCTAAAATAAAATGGCTCTTTATGCAAATCAAGCTTCGAAAATAAGAATAATTCATCAATCAAAGCATTCATGTCTTTCGCCTTCGCATGTGCGATTTCCAAATACTTCGCCTGCTTCTCTGGCGTATTTGCGACACCATCTTGAATCCCTTCAATATAGCCCACAATCGACGTAATCGGTGTTTTTAGATCATGTGAAATATTCGATAATAACTCTTTCCGATTGTTTTCGTATTGTTCTTGGACCTCTAGCGATTTTTTAAGCCTGATTCGCATTTTTTCGAACGTTGCAATCAGTGTCGAGATTTCATTTTTCCCTTTTGGCTCTTCCATTTCAAAATCAAGATTTCCTGCTTCAATCTTCTCCGCACCTTCTTTAAGGTGAACAATCGGCCGAATCACGCTTCTAGCAACGAAATAACTAAGCAACCCTATCACTAAAACGCCAAATATTAGAATCGCGCCAACAATCAGAGCGCCCCATTTCTGCAGAACTTCCATATAAGAATTCTCAGATTGAAGTACCATAACACTCCCTTTTGAGCCGTCAGAATAGAGATAGTCAAACTTGATATAACGGAACAAATCGCCCTGATTATCAATCGTTCCACGCATATTTATGTTATTTAATTCATAGTCTGGTTGATGCGCAAGTAGCGATTTCTTAGATAAATCCGAAGATGAATACACAATCGTGTCATTTTTTCTAACCACGATTTGTACCTCACTTTTTTCTAACAATTTAAAATTCTGGTATTCCAATAACTGATCTGGCGTAGTTTTTGCCAATAATTTCAGCTCTAAAAAAGCATTTTCTTCATCCGTTGAAAGTGGGCGTTGGAGTGTCGCCGTCTTGTATAGTTGCCCTGGTGAAGCCCCTGTCAGCGTACATACACCTAGAAAAAAAGCCGAAATCAAAAAGGCTCCCGTCAAGATGATAACTGCAATATAAGATAGCATAAATCGTAATTTAATGGACATACTATTTCCTCATTTCATCTTACTCTACAGCAAGCATATAGCGAAACGGCTTTTTTAACAAGGGATTCCGCGTCGATTTAAGGAACTTTTAAGATTCTATAGAAAAAGCCACGAAAAACGGTTTTTAACGATACCATTTCTCGCAGCTTTTATTTCACCCTAAATCATCTTTAATTTTCGACGTTGAAATGCCATTCGTTCTCGGCAAATAGACAACCTCACAATAATCTTTCAGAAAATCAAACTCGCCTTTCCAATCGTCACCCATCACAAAAATATCAATATCGTGGTCTTTCACGTCTTGAATCTTCTGCTCCCAGTGACTTTCGGGAATGACCTCATCGACATAACGAATCGCCTCTAAAATCAACTTGCGATGCTCGAAACTATGGTATGCCTCTTTGTGCTTGATCCGATTGAATTCATCCGTCGAAATCGCGACAACTAAATAATCACCCAGCGACTTCGCGCGCTCTAGTAACTTGATATGACCCCAATGCAGCAGGTCAAATGTGCCGTATGTAATCACTTTTTTCATGAACACACCAACTTTCCTAGTCCCTAGTATAGCAAGAATAAGCCAATTTCGCCAGCTTATTCTCGCTCCAGTTCCTCTTGTAAAAGCATGACAAAACGCTTACTCGATTCGCCATCAGAATATTTATTCCAACGTGCACCGAATTCTCGCACTACTTCCACGTCCACAGCAGTTTTTTGTATCGCCGTAACGACCTCCGCAGTTGTCTTGCAGAGCGGACCTGGAATCTCCTCCAAATAGCCATCCGCCAAGCCTCGACTCGTATCATACGCATCCAAATCATACGCAAAGAAAATCATCGGCTTCTCAAAAAAAGCAAACTCGAAAGGAATAGAAGAATAATCCGTAATCAGCACATCCACCATTGGTAATAGGGCCTCAAGCTCCGTTTCCTTATCGATATAAACACAAAAATCGTCATCCTTCTTCGGCAAATCAGCCAACATGGACGGATGCAATTTCAACAACAATTTGTATTCCTTCCCAAACGCAATCTTCATCGCAGCCACATCTAAATGCAACTTCGCCTCAGCCAATTCCTCATCACGAAAAGTCGGCGCGTATAAAAGCACTTTCTTATCTTGAATCGCATATTTCGCGAGCCCAGCACGCTTGTTTTGATCTAACGCGGCCTCATCAAAATAATAATCCGTCCGCGGTACACCTATCTTCAATAGTTGTGAATCATCGACTAAAAACGAACGCTTGAAAAGCTCGCCCATCTCATCCGATCCAACAACCACCTTCGAAAAAGTCTTATACACCGCTTGAAAACGTTTTTTATCCGACTCTGAACGTTTTTGCGCCGCTTTATCTTCCCAGCCAAACTTCTTGAGCGCCCCATTCGCATGCCACATTTGGATACATTCCATAGAATCACGCCATTTCACGCCTGCCAATTCCGCAAAATAATTATCCGTCACGACTACTTTTGCCGTGCTCAGATGAAACATCAAGCGGAATAGATTCCCGTTTGTTTTCGGCAAAGAACGCATGAAATTTCGCGCCATTCCATCGACATTTAAACGCGGATCGTAAAAAACAATCGTTTCTGGCATAAAGTTCGATTTCTCCATTTCACGCAAGATCGCTCCTGGATTCTCTGGAAAACTAATCAGCATTACCACTTTTTGCTGCACTGGAAAGCGCCCAAACACAAAACCTAACACTCGAATCATCATCATATACAGTTTTATTGCTACATTTTTCATTACTGACACCTACTTTTCAAAGACGATTTTCACAGTTTTTTCCGCTGCGTGCCCGTCCTCCCATTCGCAAAATTGCTGGAAGAATTGGCTGTTACTCTTGGCTGGTTGCTCCAATATTGTTGCTATTTCGTCCATCAGCTGCTCACTTGTCTCCACTAATGGACCTGGTGCATTTTTCTCGAAATCAAAATAAAAACCTCGTAGCGTATCACGATATTCCGCCAAATCATACGTGAAGAAAATCATCGGCCGATCTAAATTCGCATAATCAAAAAAGACCGAGGAATAATCCGTAATCAGCATATCACTGACCAAATACAAATCGCGAATATCATCATAAGACGACGCATCCCGAATGAAATCACCATATTGCGCAAAATCAAACTGCTCCGCCACCAAATAATGCATCCTAACAAGCAACACAACATCCTCACCGAATCGCGCCTTCATTTGTGCAACATCGAATTTCAAGTCAAATTTATATTCGCCAGCCTTATGAAAATCATTATCTCGCCACGTCGGCGCATATAAAATCACTTTTTTCCCATCCGGAATCTGGAGTTTTTGACGAATCTTAGCAATCATTGTTTCCTTGTCCGGACTAAAAAGCACATCATTTCGCGGGTATCCCGACTCAATCATCGCCCCATGATACCCAAACGCGCTCCGAAAAATCTTGCTTGAATATGCATTTGGCGAAATCAGATAATCCCATTTTGCAGCTTCCCGCACGAAATCATCCTTATATTGCGCCGTCGTCTGGCCAGGCATATGCACCTCGTCGATATCCACACCAAGCTTCTTAAGCGGCGTCCCGTGCCATGTTTGCACGTATACCGTCTTTTTCGGCTTCGGTAATTCCAGCGGCAAGCGACTATTCGAAATCCAATACTTCGCCCGCCCCATCGTAAACAACCACTTCACCGAAAAACGCGTCACATAAGGAACACCATGCTCCTCAAAAAGCTTCGTATAGCGCGGATTCACACTCCACAATAACGTATATTCTGGCTCCTGCTCCTGCATATACTCATAAATCGCACGCGGATTACAGCTATATTGTTTGCCTGAAAAACTCTCAAACATAACCAAATTCTGTTTTCGCGGTAACAATCCCGCTAATCGAAATAAAAAATAATACACCATTTGGATTAATTTTGCCATCTGTTGACCCTCTTATCTCTATTGATTCAGCGCTCGTTTTAGCTTTAGTCGCCGTTTTACTCTCTGCCTCAGCTCAGCCGTTAAACGGAAATGTTCCAATTCCACTTTCCGATTCTCATTTTGATAAAACCACTTGCCTCGCAGTTCCCAAGGTCTCAAGCGAATTTTTGCCGTGCGAATCGTTCCCGCAGGTCGCACAACAACATTCCAAATCAGTTGATCCTCCGAACGCTTCTCGACTACTGCTTTTTTAGTTGAAAATAACGTTTTTGCCGCGAAGAAACTTTTTTCAGGCAAAGCGACACGTGATTCCTCGATATCCGAAAAAAGTTCCGCATGCCCGTTTGGACGCCATTTTTTGCGTAGCGTAACCACCGGAATATCCACAAGCGGCGCCGTTTCAAACCGAACTGGCCAGCCATTTTTGCGAAGCGACAACATCATTTCCTTCACCGATTGCGGTGTATCAAGTTCCCACACATACCGCTCCTCAATCTCACTAAAAATCAGCTGAAACGCCGTCACAAAATCCGCTTGCTCCGCCTCCGTCAGCACCTCTTTAAAATAGACATGCTCCTTATAAAAATACAATTTCGCGTGATAACTAATCAAATATTGCACATATGGAATAACCGTTCCAAACTTCGCCTTCGAATCATGCAGATACTTCTGATAAACAGCCTCCAAAAACGGCTGATAGCGCGACTTATCCTGCCACGACTTATTCACAAGCGAGCCCTTCTCTTTCATGTCTCGATAGTAAAAATAACCAACATCCGCAACAACGCCATATTCCTCATCATCCAACAACATTTTCGTAATCAACAGCTGATCCTCGCCAAAATGCAGCGACTCATCAAACGCCAATTGCTTCAACCTATCAAAACGCAAAAAAGTTCCACCGATATAAAAATGGATCGCCTTATAATCCTCTAAAATGTTAACAACACGGCTCCCCTGCTCAAATCGCGTATTCAACTTATGCGCCCCGATTTTCTTGCGCGTTCCCCAATCATCTAGATAATAAAACGGTGGAACCATCATATTGACTTGCGTGTGCGTTTCCGCAAAATGCGCCATTTCACGTATCATATGTAACGAATATACATCATCCGCGTCTAAAAAGCCAACAAAATCAATATCTTTTCTGACATGCATTAAGCCAATATTTCGAGCACGAGCCGGACCACCATTTTTGATATGGATTTGATAGATATTTTGTGGATGTTTTCTGACTAATGAATCAGCAATGTTCCCACTTTTATCAGTACTGCCATCATTGACAAGGAGGATTTGAATATTTTCGGTAAACCCGTATGATTGTTTGATGATACTTTCCACCGATATTTCTAAGCGATTCTCGGCGTTATAGAACGGTATTATTATCGCAAATTTCATTTATTCACCCCATTTAGAATAGGGTTATATCCTTTGGAGAAGAGATATAACCCTGGAAAAGATTTGTTGTGGCTCTTATGAGGCATCCCCTGCCGATTTAGAGCCTCAATATGCATGTGAACGCAGTGAGCAGGTAATCCATCAGTGGCTCTTTGACGCCAAATTAGGAATCACTGGCCAATCAACAATATCGAAGAGCCTGAATTGAGCATTCGTTCCTTGCTCTGCATCATCTCCGAATCCGGCTTCAACAGCCAGCCTCTCGGAAATTTCGTGGCCTCCGCAAAAACCAAAAGAGGGTTTTCACTGCGCCCCCTATGTTGTGGCTCTTATGAGGCATCCCCTGCCGATTTAGAGCCTCAATATGCATGCGAACGCAGTGAGCAGGTAATCCATCAGTGGCTCTTTGACGACTATCTAAGAACCACAAGCAAATAAATATTAAAGCTCACACTGAACATTCAAGTGCCTACGAGTCTAGCTCTGTTAAGACCGCGTTGTTTAGCAATATGCAGTGGAATGGAATGAGACTGCCTTCCTTGCTCTGCATCACACTCCGGCGTCTCCGAATCTGGCTTCACGGGCTAGCTCCTCGAAATTTTCGTGGCCTCCGCAAAAGTCAATTGAGGACTTTTACTGCGCCCCCTAACAAATTTTTTCGGAGCTGAACGAGCCCGTTCAGCACTTTAGTGAATCCGGCTTCAACAGCCAGCCTCTCGGAAATTTCGTGGCCTCCGCAAAAGTCAAAGAGGACTTTCACTGCGCCCCCTAACAATTTCTGTCGAGGCTAAACGGGCTGTTTCAGCACTTTAAATTCCCCATTCCATCACACTCTTACCCCACGGACTGCGGAGATCTGCTTCGAATGCTTCAATCACGTCTTGTATACATTTCACTTGGTGTACTTCACCAACTAGGTTTTGCAAATACTCCACAGCTCGCTTGTTTTCCGTCAAAAACTCTACTGTCTTCTCGAAATCAACGCGGCCACTGCGGCTACTTCCGTATACTGTCAAACCTTTTTCAAGTACCATCCGCGAGTTGAACTCAATCGGATATTCGGAAACGCCCAACAGCGAAATCGTGCCTTCTGGTTTAATCAAATCGATAATCTGACTCACGGCGTATTGGCTTCCGCGTCCACCAGCGCACTCAAAGGCTTGGTCGATTACTAAATCAGCTGGAATATTATCAATCGAAAACGCACCATCTACAAACGAGAAGAAATCCAATTTATACGGTGTTTTCCCAAAAATATAAACTTTACTTTCTGGATACCAGTTTTTCAATATTAAAGCTGTAATAAATCCTAAATTTCCATCGCCCCAAACGCCGAACGATTCGCGGTTTTCATTCGCTTTTTGATCAAAGCGTAAAATCGCGTGAACGGCAACGGAGATTAACTCGGAAAACGCGGCAACTTTTGGATTGACGTCATCTGGTAGCACGACAACACGATCACGACGCATGAACACATAGTCTTGCATCAGGCCATCATAGCCACTCGAGCGGAACTTGCTTGTTCGCAAATAGTTCTCATCGATGACTGGATCGGTCTCCATTGGCGTATTTGGAATCATCACTACTTTTGTGCCTGGTTTAAATTCTTTTGTTGCATCATATACGATTTCGCCGATTCCTTCGTGGATTAGCGCCATCGGTAATTTCTTCGAGAGCATTTCTTTTCCGCGAGAACCGGTATAATAGCGTTGATCTGCCGCACAAATTGATAAATACGTTGGGCGAACCACGACTACTTCTTCATTCAAAGACTCATCCACATTGGCAACTTCGAATTGTCGCTCCGATACTAGTCGGTATACTTGGTTAATCATTGGCGATACGCTCCTGAATGATCGCATTTGCCACTTTTAGATCGTAAGGCGTTGTAATCTTAATATTGAAGATTTCGCCCTTCACGAGCTTCACACGGTCTCCTGCGAGCAAGCAAATCTTACAAGCATCCGTCAAAATTTGTTTTTCATCTGCGGACAACGCTTGATAATGGCTATATAGCTTCTTAATATTAAAACTTTGTGGCGTTTGGCCTTGGTACATGTGGTCACGAACCGGAATGTCCGTAATGAAATCATGATTCGACGACTCCACAATCGTGTCAATCGCTTCAATGACCGTATCCACCGCACCGGTTTCTAGCGCCGCATCAATGTTCTCTTCAATAATCCGATGCGTCAAGAACGGGCGTACCGCGTCATGCGTAATAATGACATCCTCATCCGTTAAGCCAAAATTCGACTCAATATAGCGAATCCCATTCATAATCGTTTCGTTACGATCCGTGCCGCCTTCGATGACAACAACGCGATCATCAGAAACGTATTTCTTAATATTATCTTCCGCGTGATTGATCCATTCTTTCGGAGACGAAATAATAATCTTATCAAAACGGTTATTTAAAATAAATTTCTCAACTGTGTGTACGATAATTGGCTTACCATTCAAGGACAGAAATTGTTTTGGCATGCTGACATTTCCCATCCGCGTACCTTTTCCTCCAGCTAAAATTTGAGCGTATATCATTCTCTAATCTCCTTTAACTGTTTTTTATGTTCATAGCTTCATTGTAACATAGATCCCTCGTAGAAACCTATCCCTATCTCCAAACTCTCAGCGGGACGACAAATGATTAGTTC
This sequence comes from Paenilisteria rustica, assembly GCF_013820765.1. Taxonomy (GTDB): domain Bacteria; phylum Bacillota; class Bacilli; order Lactobacillales; family Listeriaceae; genus Listeria_A; species Listeria_A rustica. Next base: position 28,089 of record NZ_JABJVM010000019.1, on the reverse strand, counting down.
CTAGGCAAAAGCGAGTACCAAGGCGGAGCGTACTGAGGTACGCGAGCATTGGAACGGAGCTTTTAACGACGGAAATGATTATTTGTCGTCCCGCTGGCTGAGCTTATTTGATTAGTTCGCGTACAATCCGCTCTGCCGCCTTACCATCTAAATCATCGAAAAAGCGGTTTTTGAAGGCACGTACTTTATCTAAGTCAAAATCATTCGTCTCGATTGCGCTAATTATCTCGTCATTCGTACGGACAATCGGGCCTGGGACAAATTCTTCATAATCGTAGTAAAAATTACGTTCGCCAAGATAGTTCTCTAAATCATAGGCATAAAATAGCACTGGTTTCTCCATAATCGAGAAATCAAAGACAACCGATGAATAATCTGTAATCAAAATATCCGTGTTAATCAAGACATCATTAATATCTTCACGGCTCATATTAAACGCAAATTCTTGCAAATCAAACGGCACACCAACGCCTCGTGTTACCGATGGATGCATTTTCAAAATAAGCGCGTATTCATCACCAAGTTCCTCCGCCAAACGACGAATGTTCAAGTTCATCACAAAGTTTTGACGTTCACCAGGTCCACCGCGGAAAGTCGGCGCGTACGTGATAATTTTTTTACCCTTCAAATGTGGATATTTCCCTAAGAAAGAAGCTTTGATAAAGTCTTTGTAATCCTCATTGAAAAAGCGATCCGTTCTTGGTACACCTAAAGGCATGACATCTTTTTCAGGCACATCGAATGCATCGGCATAAAACGGCACGATTTCGCTTGATGACACCACAACTTTCGTATAATTCTTATGCGCCCCACGTTCAAAACTCTCCGTATTACTGTCCGCGTAACCGATCGAACTAAATCCGAATTTCTTAAACGCCCCAGCCGCATGCCAAAGTTGAATAACTTCGGTGCCACTGCCAGTCGTCAAACCATACATTTGACGGTAATAATCATCTAAAAAGACATATTTCGCCGTTGCCACATCTTTATACAGCGACAAAAGCTCACGAAGCGAACGTTTTGGTTGCTTCAAATAACCAACAACCGCGTAATCCGGCTTCTGCTTCAATACTTCATCATAAACTGCCTTGAACGAATCAGCCAACACATCATGCTTATTCGTTAGGAAGACAATTTTATCTTGTTTTTTACCGAGTTTGTAAATTGGGAAAGCGATGCGACGTGCGTAGAAATTACGCGATATATCTTGCACCTTTTTCCAAGAACCGACAACTACTTTTTTGTAGCCAGCCGAAATAATCGTTCCTGCTTTTCGAACAGCCAGGCGATTGTAGATGGGTTGAACGGAATTACGATTCGCCGCTTTTTGCCCGGCACGGACTTCTTGCGGGAATGCTGAAGAAAGTAATTTATTCATCGAACCCGGATCCAATTTGCTATATGCCAATTTCAACACACGCAAATAATTCGGGCGCGCTTTTTCCTTAATAAACGTATAGCGATTAATCGTCTCAAACGTAAGCAAACGTTGCAACACACCGAGGCTATTGTAAAGATTCAAATCCATCGAATCCACTAATTCATAGAAGGAATCGAGCATCTTGACTTGTGTCCCAGCGTTACCCTCCATCATAATCCCCTTATATGCCGGCCAAATATCCGCCGAAACAATGCGGTCATAGTAATCCGTACGAATTTTTCCAAGCGCAATCGGATTTGTCACATATTTCGTGAACAACGGATCTGCCAGTTTCGTACTCTCGATAATATCTTTAAAACTCACATATGGATCTGATTTCACGATTTGGGATAGCGACACATCGCCCTCATCCTCACGCGCACGATAATTGTAAATAATCTCATCCACGGTATAGATATCGCCTGATTTCAAATAAGCTTCCAATACAAACGGGTGATCTTCCGCAACTTTAATAGATGTAGGGAAACGTATATCTTTCACCACATCCGCGCGATACATTTTATTACATGGACCAAGCGTGTACAGCATTTCTGGGTTCTTCACAAGCGTTTTACGGCCTTTCTTGAAGACACCTTTCTTGAAATGCCCGCCGATAAACCACGAGCGATTACTGTTAAAACTTACAGAAATCCCTGTCACGACGCCAACCTGTTCAGATTCTGCCGCATGATACATGATTTCCAACGCTTTTTCTGGTAAAACATCATCGGAGTCGACAAAGCTAATATACTTTCCACGAGCAACAGCCAAACCGTTATTACGCGCTGTTCCTGGTCCCGCATTCGGTTCTTTGACAACACAAATATTCTCGTGTTCCGCCGCCAATTCGATAATTCTTTCTAAACTACCATCCGAAGAGCCATCGTCCACAAGCACGATTTCCACTTCTTTTAGCGTTTGGTTAAGTAAAGATTCAATGGTTTCATCAATGTAGCGAATAACATTATATACTGGAATAACGACTGATACTTTAGGTTCAACTATTGCAGCTGGCTTTACGATTTCATAGAGCATTCTATTTCTCCCTTAAAACTTTTATTTATCATTTTCAATCTATTACAAATACCGCCAAATGTCAAGGATGCCCCGATTTAAAAATGGCCGTTTCTACTATATATCGGCACTTTGTTAACTGCTTTACACGCAAAAACTTGTCACACTACGCGTACATACCGTATAATGGTTGCATATAGACGAATATATTTTGAAGGAGAATGCCATTATGAAAGTTAGAAAAGCGGTCATTCCTGCTGCGGGTCTTGGAACTCGTTTTTTACCAGCAACGAAGGCAATGCCAAAAGAAATTTTACCGATTGTAGATAAACCAACGATTCAATATATCGTCGAGGAAGCTGTAGCATCAGGAATTGAAGATATCTTGATCGTTACTGGTAAAGGAAAACGCGCAATTGAAGATCACTTCGACTCCGTTCCTGAACTAGAAAACAACCTACGCGAAAAAAATAAACTAGAATTGCTGCATCTCGTGGAAGAAACGACAAACATCAACTTGCATTTCATTCGTCAATCGAAACCAAAAGGTCTTGGTGACGCGATTTTACAAGCGAAAGGTTTTGTTGGTAACGAACCATTTATCGTTATGCTAGGCGATGATATCGTTGAATCCAAAACACCTTGTTCGAAACAACTCATTGACCAATATCAAAAAACGCATAGTTCAGTCATCGGCGTGCAACACGTGCCGCATGAAGAAACGTATCGTTACGGTATTATCGATCCACTGAACGAGTATGCAAAAGGTCTTTACAATGTAAAAGGCTTCGTTGAAAAACCAGATCCAGCGAAAGCGCCATCTGACTTAGCGATTCTAGGCCGTTACTTGCTAACGCCACAAATTTTTGATTTTCTAGAAACACAAGAACCTGGTGCTGGCGGCGAGATTCAATTAACGGATGCCATCAATCGCCTTAATGAAATTCAACGTGTTTTCGCGTATGATTTTGAAGGAGAACGCTTTGATGTCGGCGATAAATTCGGATTCATCAAAACAACGATGCAATTCGCGCTGAAACATCCTGAAATTAAAGATGAGGTCTCTGCCTTAATTGACGAATTATACACAGAGATTCATAAAAAAGACGTGAAAAAGAAGAAATAAAAAAATGCGTGGGGCCTCAGATTCGAATCTGAGGCCCCACGCATTTTTTTATTTATATTTTGGTATTTCGAAGTCTTGAATATAGCTTGTGAGTAGGTTATACATGTTGTACATATTCGTCGTTTGACTCGTCGCCCATTTAATATCTGTTGCGTATTGATGAACGCCTGGATTCGCGGGATTCCATCTCATTTTATAGAGTGTGTCCTGCCCTCTCGCTACGTAGTTTTGAGCTACGAACTGCGCGCCACCAATGATTGCTTTTTCTGGTGTGTCCCAGCCTTGTTTGTAGGCATATTCGGAACCACCTTTCAATGGATTGCTATCCACAGCGCCGATTCCGTACATATTATACACAAGTTTCGGCGTTACTGGTTTACCATCGACCATGCTCACTAACACACCGTTTGCAAGTTGTGATGAACCATTTCCTGTTTCTAGCATCGCATGCGACATCAGATAGATTTCGTTAATCTGATACGTTTTCGCAGCCGTCGCAAAGCTTGCACCTTGCCCAGTTAAGATTCCTTTATTCACAAGAATTTTACTGTTCACTTCTGCTACATTAAGTCCTGCTGGTTTTGATAACACGAGGAACTGCAAATATTCTTTCGTGTCTTTTACAAAACTGTTCGGGTTCATGTAGTACTGCACATCTTTTTGGTACGCATTGACCCATGCACGTGTGTAGTTGAATTTATACCATTTCGCGCCATCGGTTCCTGTAACAGTTCCCGTAATGGTGATTGTTAAATCTTTCGCGAGCGGTCCAACTAAAAAGGCATTTGGGTTCGCAGCATCGCGAACGCTCGTCGCAGCCGTTGTTTTCCCTGTCGCGCCACCAGCATTCAATGTGACAAAATTACTACGAACGTAAGTGTTCGGCGGTTTGACACTTGTTTGCGGTGGTGTAGAGCCCTGCATTTGAATTGCTAGAGCTTGTGCCAATGTGGAAGTATACGATTGCGTGCGATAGTTCTTTTCGATGCCTGATACGTAATTGATGTTGAACGATAAGGCCGCTCCACCTGTGTCCTCCATATATTCAATGATGAATTTATGATTTCCTTTTGTGAGCGGGATCGTTTCTTTGTAATTGTTTAAGCCTGCTGTCCAATCTTCATAGACAACCTGGCCATCTACTTTCACGCGGATGCGATCGTCAGCGCGACCTGATATTTCATAATTACCGTCTTTCGCCATGTTCATTGTTGACTCATAGCGAGCCGTGAAGCGGTCATTTGGAATACTTGGATCCGGGCTTCCTGCTCCCCAGTTATCATTAATGCTACTCATTGTTTTATAGACAGGACGTCCAGAGAAGCTGTCTGTCGGATAATATCGTGCCAACCACGTATTGCTTGGTAAAATATTAAAATCAACAGATGCCGCACCTGTGCGTTCGACGTACTCGACTTTCACATTATGCGTTCCTTGTGTTAATGGAATGACATGATTTTCCTCACGTACATAACTTAGACCGCGGTTATCAAAAACAACTTTGCCATCTATCGTTACACGCATGCCATCGTCCGCACGCCCTACAATGTTGTAATTCCCTGTTTTAGGAGCGACATATTGCTTTTCGATGACTGCTGAGAAATTATCGTTTGGAATTGCTGGGTCTGGGCTACCGTACGCCCAATTTTGATAAAATGCCGTTTGCGTGTCGTGGAGCTTAGCTACATAAGCACCAGTAAAATTGGTGTTTTTGTAGTAGCGCGCAAACCATTTATCTAGTTTTTCGATATTCATGTTCATCGACGCTGCGCCGGTTTTGTGTTTATAAGCAATCGAAATCGCATGTTTTCCTTTTGGAACCCAAATGACTTGATTGTATTGGCCGGAAACAGTGCCCATATTTTTGCCATCCATATAGATGATTGCTTCGTCTTTCACGTCGCCATAGAAACGATAGTGACTCGCTTCTGGGGCATCGATTTGACGGTGCATCCGTGCGGAGAAATGATCGGCCGGTACCGCACTATTTGGCGAACCTGTACCCCAATTCTTCGCAATCGTTGTCATACCAGTTACCTCGTCAAAGGCATACGGAAAGCCAGATACCGTTTCATTCGGGTAGTATTTCGCGTACCAAACGTTTGCATCGATAACATTAAAGTTAACATATGCCGCGCCGCCGCCTTCTTTAAACTTAATCCGAACGTCATGGGTACCTTTTGATAAATAAACAACTGTATTAAACTCACCACGTGTCGTTAAATTCGTCACGAGTTTGCCATCAACATAAATCGCCGCCGCATCGTCCACATTCCCGATAATTCGGTAATCGCGAGCCGTCGCCACTTCGATTTGTTTATCCATAATACCTGTGAAATTGTCTTTGTTCACGCTAGCATGTGGTGAGCCTGTGCCCCAATTGTGCGTCAGTTTATTCGCTGTCGAACCAGCTGCCGTGTAATTCGAGTTCAAGCCCCATGTCGTATTATTAAAATACTGTTCATACCAAGCGTTCGCCTTCACGAGATTCATTTGCAAATGAGCCGCGCCAGACTTTTCACGATATTGTACGGTGACTTGGTGTTTACCTTTTGTCAGTGGGATTGTGACGTTTAGGTTATCCTGAAAAGAATCCCAAGTGTTCACAATCGCTTTGCCATCCACGTAAATTCGCATGCCATCGTCTACTTTTCCAACAAAACGATAATTACCTGCTTCGGCAATATCATACTGCTTCGAAAAGAATCCGCTAAAATTATCAACGCCAATTCCAGCGCCAGGTGAGCCGTAGCCCCAAACTTTATTCAGGTATGCTTTATTGCCGATGCTCTCGGTCAACTTCACGTTTCCTGTCATATTATTGTTTGGAAAGTACACGGCATGCCATTCATCCGCACGAACTAAATCCGCGGTAATGTATGCTGCGCCACCCGCTTCTAGATAATCGATTCTGATGTCATGCGTTCCCGCTGTTAACGGAATCGTCATGTTCAGGTTCGCCATGCTCGGTTTGAAATCATCATACACAAGCTTGTTGTCGACGTAGACCCGAATTCCATCATCGGCGCGCCCAATTAAGCGATAATCTGCGGTGGTGCCAACTGTAATTGTTTTACGGAACGTCGCAGAAAAACCATCCACTGGTAGCGCTGCGCTTGGTGAACCGTAACCCCAATCCAGATGAAGATCCTTCTCCGTCCGCTTTAAGACCGGGGTACCAGATAGCGTCTTGTTGTTGTAATAGCTCGCTTCCCACGAGCTTGGAGTTGCCGCATCCGCCTGCATCGGTTCTTTCATCACGAAAACCGCACACGTTGCAGCAAACCCTAACGCCATTATTACTATTTTATTTCTGATTGACCTTTACCTCCTTGACATAAATTGCGTACGTCTCTATTATTTCACATTTGGAGGGTTTAAACAACATTACAATGGTGTCATTTTGTGGCTTTGTATGGAACTATTTTTAGGGTTACACCACTAGGTAATTTATAATACTCCGCAAAAATTGGCGCATGAGGGCCATCTTGAATCGGCGTACTCATCCATAGATATTGTTGGTATGGCAAGCGTTTCACAACAATTACTTTCTCACCAGCCGCAACTTGCGCTTTCATACTCTTTATTCGTGCATCGTTTGCTTGACCAATTTGCGTGAATACAAACGCATACGCTAAAACAAATGCCATAACCAAAGCGAATAGCGGCAAGTAAAGCGCTCGTAAATTAAGGTAATTCTCTTCATGTAAAAACTGTACTGTTCGAACTGCAAAAAGTACAAAGAACATATAGCAAATTATAAAATTTCGCGGGCCAAATGGCGTAACAAAGAATAGTGGTGCCGCAAGTGTGACGACAGAAATAAGATAGAAAGTTAACTCCGCTTTCAAACCTGTTTTTGGAATAAACATCAATACCGTAGCGACCAGAACTAAGTAAAATAACAAAGATAAGTAAGCTTCAAAAGTTGTTGTTGTCTCCGAAGAAATATCAAATATTCCTTTTACAACTGGTTTATACAATGGATAAATCGTTAGAATCATAATAAATAAACCTTTGAAAACCAATTGAACCGCAGAAAGGTTTTGCGCCACTTTCACTAAAACAAAAATCGCGATAAGTGCCAGAACAATATTCAACCCAACATTATTCATCACCAGAAATTGATACAATGTCGTTTTAAAAGTATCATACATTTTTGCGAAAATGCCCATGTCACTATCTACAGTACGGTACGTATCCTCTCCACTGAAAATTCTAGCATATGCCCCGTTAGAGAACATGATAGCTGCTCCAATAATTACGGAAGCCAGATAGACAATGTGTAACAAGAAGAACTTGCGGAATCTAATAAAAGCCCACACTATGATAAAAATGGCAGCAATAACATTATAAAGTGTTGCATGCTCCACAAATAATTGTGAAATAATACCCAGCGGAACCATTAAAATCGTTAACCAAATACTATATTTAGGCGTTTTATCATAAAATACATTTTTGACTACTAGTAAAAAAATCAAGGTGAAAACAGCCGCTGTATTGTAGTTAGAGAAGCCGGCTGCCCAACCATATGTCTGTGCAAACATATTCGCTGGCACCGTCAAGAATAGCAAGAAGCTAAGCAAGTAAACGCCTATCGAATTTGTTTTCGAGATCAATGCTGGTAACACAACCAATAAAGCACCAAACAATCCCATTATAAAAATACGGAACCAGTCTACACGCGTAATTAATAACTCTGTATAGTTTCCAAAGTAACGACCATTATAGTCCTTAAAACCGTCATGAAAACGTTCCATCCCCTTGGCCATACCCCAAGTCCAATCATCATGTGTTAACGGTGTCCGGTATGCAATATACATATAAAATAAAAATACCAAAAATCCTACTACACTTAATAACTTCCAATTTCTCTCTGTACGAATCATAATTAACCTACCTTTTTAATTCCTAATTTTAAATATTATCCACTTACTAAATACATAGTTCAATACAAGCACAATCACGTTTGTTAGAATTTTCGCCACCAGCGCGTTCGTGCCCAATCCACTAATCAGAATGACCATAACCGCTAAATCGACCAAATATGTCAAAAAGCGGAAACCAAAGAACGACGATGCTTCACGCGCCCGGTCCTTCCAAGTCGGTGTATAGCTTTCAAACACATATCGCTTGTTCGTCACATAGGCAAAAATCACCGAAGCCACCCAAGAAACAGTATTTGACGTCACATAATCGATTCCAAAAACCGAATTACAGAGCCAGAACGACACAATATTCACGACCGTCGTAAAGCCACCCATAATGATATACATAATAATACTATACAAATTGGCATGTTCTTTTCTAAAGTTAGCGATTAATTCCTTTATCTTCTTCATTTTATCGGCTCTCTCTCATCGTTGTATTCTTCGACAAAGTATAGCGGACGACCTTTCACTTCATTAAAAATCCGACCCAAATATTCGCCGATAATTCCAATCGAAATCAGCTGAATTCCACCCAAGAATAAAATAACTATCATCAGCGTTGGGAAACCTTCGACGGCATTCCCTGTCACAAGCGTTGCGATGAATATGTATATCATATAAATAAAAGCAGCGATCGATACGATAAATCCTAAGATGGAGGAAATTTTGAGCGGTGTCGTAGTAAATGATGTCATTCCTTCCAAAGCAAGGTTAAATAGCGAACCGTAGTTCCATTTCGTTTCACCAGCTAGACGCGGAGCAGCATCGAACTCAATTTCAACTTTCTTGAATCCCATCCAGCTGTACAGACCTTTGGAATAACGTTGCGTTTCCCGTAATTTCTTAAGCGCGTCAATACAACGACGATCAAGCAAACGGAAATCGCCAGCATCCGGAAGCACAGGTGTTTTCGACATTTTTTGAAGCAATTGATAGTATTTCTTGGATGTGAATTTCTTCAACCATGTTTCGCCTTCGCGGATTTTCCGTTTGGCATAGACATCCTCATAACCTTGTTCCCATAAAAGCAACATTTCTGGAATCAGTTCCGGCGGATGTTGCAAATCAGCATCCATCGTCACCATCGCATCGCCCTTCGCGTAATCAAAACCCGCAGCCATCGCGACTTCTTTTCCATAATTCCGCGCAAGGTCCACATAAGAAACCCGAGCATCCTTGGCACGCAACTCTTTCATAATTTGAACCGAATCATCCGAACTACCATCATTAATGAACAAAAGCTCATAATCATAACGATCCGAAACCGTAGCCATGACTTCCTTTATGCGATCGTATAAATGCGGTAGTACCTCACTCTCATTATAAGCAGGTACCGAGATTGTTATTAATTTCATATTTCACTACATCCTCATTATTTTTTTACATACTTTATCAGTATAACAGAAAAGATTTGTTCCTAAAAGGAAAGACTTGAATGACAGTGGATAAAAATGGATCTCAGTACAAAAATGATCTGGAATCCCAGATCATTTTTGTACAAATTTTAACATAATAAATCTATTGACAAATTTTCGTTACTTATTCGCGATTTTCCTTAATAAGAACAAAGCATATATAACTGCTGCTACAACCAGTACTTTGAAGGCAATGAGCAGCGGAATCCCTATGTTTAAATAGAAATCTATGTTTGACATAAAGCCACTTCCCTATATCTTGATTTAATACCAATCCTTAAAAGAATTAACCAATTATTACTGTTATACGAATATTAATTAACTCTTTTTTTGGTAGTTTTGTCGTACATATGAAATGACACCTATTAGTAGCATCAGAAAAATTAACGGACCAATGATTACCCATAATGTATCCGTCCAATTATATATAGAAAATAGCATTTTTATTCCCCCTCAATGTTTCATTGTCTCTGTATCTTTATCAATGTATTCTAGATAAAGTAACCCCATTAATTATTCACTAATCATTTCTTTTTTCTTCTTAAAAAATCTAAACCAGCTATTATCTTTCTCAAGCGAGATAAGTTTATTCATAAATAACGGATAGTAATCCATTGTGTAATGCACATAAAAAAGTCCCCAAGGATGTTCATCGAAGCTCAAAAATTCTTTTTTATCCTTAAACAAATCAATGGTTTTAATGGATCGATCGCTTTTATTAATATACGTATGCATCTCGTTCAACAGCTCATTATAATAATCCACATTCACATTCTTCACCTTGCCAGAAGTTGCAATATCAAATCTATTATCATCAAAATTATAGTATTCCTTCACATTCTTGATTTTATGAAGAATAATCTTGCTCTTAGGCGACGCTTTTTTCAACTTATCCAGAACGATATCCCATGATTTTTTCCACAATTCCATGTACTGTTCGCGGTTTTTATCAATGGATAGTTCCTCGACTTTACCTTTTAACACATCTTTATAATACGCCGTGCGCCACAGTTTCCAGCGATTATTCGACACATATTCACCAGGTTCGACTTCTAAAACACCAAAATGAGCATCGCCAAATAAATCCACTATAATTGTATCTGGTTGAAGTTTCGCTAAATGGTCGAAAAACTCTTTCGTGAAATCAGATCTAACGCACCACTCATCATACTCCGAAAAACCGTCAGCTGACACGACTGGATTCTCTCTTTTTTTAGAGGCCATAGAAATGATAGAACTCTGATTTTGCATGAGAACACATTCGAATTTCTTCTTATAATCAGCATTGAAAATGGAATTAAAGTTATCGCGCGTGGCACAACTGCCAAGTACTGCTATTTTTTTCATTGATTTCTCCCCTTCAAATACGCTCTCTCTCAAAAAAGCAGACAGCCTAATATTTAACTGTCTGCTCTCATTATACTATTTCTTCGTGAACTAATAAAGCTGTTTGGTCTTACTTACCACATTTACCGTCTCGGTCACCACGGGTTTCCCGTCATCGCTCGCCTTGAACATACCGAGAACCGATTGCCCGGTCCCGACGCAGTAACCAAAGAATATCGCCAGCGCAATGAGTAGCGTCAGCGCAATCTTATCGAACCAGCTAAGCCGATATTTATTCGCGCTCGGATTCGGATAAATCACCTTCTGCGGACGTTTCTGTTTGCGTTTGAAATCGTCTTGGTATTCTTTTTTGTAGGACTTGGATTGGCCATTGAACCAGCGTACAAACGTATCGTATTTGTCTGCTACTTCTTGAGCATCACCGATTTCGCGAATCTGACCGTAGTGCATCCAGATAATCCGGTCACATAGGCTCTTCATTTGGCCGAGGGAATGGCTGACGAACACGATGGTGCGGCCGGCTTCTTTAAATTCGGTAATTTTATCGACGCATTTCTTGTAAAACGTCTGGTCACCAACAGATAGCGCTTCATCGATGACAAGAATATCTGGATCGGTGTGAACCGAAATCGCAAAACCTAGTCGTGAGCGCATACCGCTGGAGTAGTTTTTGATTGGTTGATTCATGAAGTCGCCAATATCAGCAAAATCAATGATGCTCGGCATGAGGGCATCGATTTCGGATGTTTTCAAGCCGTGCATGAGTAGTTTTAAGCGGACATTCTCGTAACCTGTTAGCGGCCCTTTTAAGCCGACTGCGATCGCGATGAGTGATGTTTCGCCGTTAATGACTACTTCGCCTTGGGTTGGCGGGATAACACCGGACATGATGTTGGAAATGGTTGATTTTCCGGAGCCGTTGATGCCGATTAGTCCGACTGTTTCGCCGTCATAGATGTTGAAATTGACGTCGCGCAGTGCCCAGAAGGATTGCATTTGTTTACTTTTAGGCAAGAATAGGCCTTTGATTTTATCGGATTTATTTTGATAGAGGTCGTATTCTTTGGACACATGTTTGAATGCTACTTTGATATTTTTTCCCATTTGTCCTTACCTCCTATAAATAATCCACGAAACGTTCGCGGAATTTCATGTGTAATACGGATCCGACATAGAGGCAAACGATTGTGATTAGCCAAAAGTAGACCGTGTAGGACGGTTCTTGCCAAAAGCCTTTATGCCCGACAAAACTGTCTCGGAATCCTTCGATAATGTAGACGATTGGGTTTAGTTTCAAAAGGTCTACAACCCAAGCTGGTAGCATCGTATTCAAGTTCCAGACAACTCCTGAGACATAAAATAAGACGCGCAGAACAGACTGTAGAAATACAAAATAATCGCGGACTAATACGCTGATTGTGGCGTTTAATAGGGTCACACTAAACAAAAAGGCAATCATCGCCACAAAATAGTAGAAAAACTGGGCCCAGTACATCGAAACTGGTGCGCCTTTTATGAAGAGTAGCGCAAAAAAGATAACCATCATCGTGACGTAACTCGTCAAATTCGATACGATTGTAATATTTGGCATGACGCTCATCGGGAATTTCATCTTGGAAACCATGTGTATCTTATTGAAAATGCTATTTGCCCCTTGCAGAATAACCGCGCTGATGAAAAACCATGGAATAATACCAGCTAGCATCCACTCGATGTAACTGGCACCTTCTATCCCTGATCTAGTGCGCATCGCGAATCCGAATACAAAGTAGTAAATCGCAACTTGAATTAATGGATTTAAAATTTGCCACGCAAGGCCTAGGTAATGGCTCTGATACGTCGCTTTATCTTCATAACGCGCAATTCGAAAAATCATTGGCGCGTACTTAAATTGTTCTTTTAGGACTTCTATTACTTGTTTCACAAAAACACTTCTTTCCGGAATAATAATGCGGTTAGCTATTTTAGTAACCGAAAATCACTTGCTCCATGTCGTATAGGCTCCACCCCTAGTTCTTAGAAAAAGGTACATAATGATGTCGTTTACGCATTTCTGGCTTGTTTTTCTTAGCTGCTTTTTAGTCGATTCTTCCGTAAATGTAGGTCTGTTTCTATGTATTGGCGGTGAGCTATTTGAAAAATCGTAAAAACCCACCTTATGTTAAATTACCTCAAAAGTGGGCATTTGTAAAGCAAGATCTTTATTTTACTCCAATTTATTTTGGATAGATGGCTTCGAATAGCGCTTCTTGTCCTTCTATGAGTCGTGGTCCTGGGCGACTGACAATGGATGGATCGATTTCATAGATACGATTATTTTTTACAGCCGGGATGTTTTTCCAAGCAGATCGTTTCGCGATTTCTTGTTTGGCATTTGGATAAATCGTGATGATAACGTCTGGTGCGGCCTGGATAACCTGCTCTTCGCTGTATTGCGGATAACCTTTTTCGGAGACAATGTTTGTAGCTTGGATATTGGTGAGCATTTCATTGATAAAGGTGTCTTGCCCTGCTGTGTATAGATCCGGACTGATTTCTAGCCATACTTTTGCTTTGGTTTCAACTTTTTTTGCCGCTTCCTTGCGTATCGATTTGTCTGTCGCTTGCATGGATGACACTAGTTTTTCGGCTTCTTTCGTCGTGCCAGTTAGGTCACCGATTTGCGTAAATGTTTTATACACGGCATCGAAGTCTTGCGCATCTTCTACCACGAACAGCGGGATATTCGCTTTCTTGATTTGGTCGTAGGCATCTTTATTGTAGCTCATCATGGAGGCGTGGCCCAGAACAAGATCCGGTTTCATGCCGATGATTTTCTCGACGTTGATTTCCGTTGTGGCAACGACGGAAACTTTTTTGACAGCGACTGGATAATCGTCACTCGATGTGACACCTACCACGTTTTTGCCAAGCCCAAGTCGGTATAAAATTTCAGTATTGCTAGGAATCAAAGAAACTATTTTTTTCGGTTTCGCGCTAAGCTCCATTTTGGCGCCAGTCGCATCCGTTGCTATGTATTCTGGTTTTTGTGCCGTTTTCTCAGATGTCGTTTGTGCCCCGCAGCCTGCTAAAACAAGGATAATAGCTAGACTTAAAGCCGTGATTATTTTTTTTAATTGCATCTGAATTCTCCCTTTCAAAAATGGAAAAAGTCGGGCGTTTAGATATCCCGACTTTTTCCTGTGCGTTCTACGTGTTAGACACGACCTACTTCCATTAATAGGTCGGCTGACTCAATCACATCGCCGTCTGTGACAAAAATCGCGTTGACTTTGCCGTCGAATGGGGCTTGGATTGTTGTTTCCATCTTCATTGCTTCGGTGATTAGAAGTGGATCGCCTTTCTTCACTTCTTGGCCCTTCTCAGCGACAATCTTAATCACGGAACCGGTCATTGTTGCGCCGACATGCTCTGGATTTGTCGTATCAATCTTGCGACGTGTCACAACGGTTGATTGGACGTTAAAGTCTTGTACTGAGATTTCACGCGGTTGGCCGTTTAGCTCGAAGTAAATCACGCGTGTGCCGTCTGCGATTGGTTCTCCGATTGAGTTTAACTTGATAATCAGTGTTTTACCTTTTTCAAGCTCCACTTCCACCGTCTCGCCTAAACGCATTCCTTTGAAGAAGGTCGGCGTATCAAGCACCGTCACGTCACCATATTTCTCAATCATCGTCAAGTAGTCTAAGAACACTTTCGGATATAGAATATAAGACATCACATCGTGGTCTGTTGGGTCACCTGTCGTCATTTTCCCAGCAAGCTCTGCGCGAACTGCTTCAAAATCAACTGGCTCCATCAAAGCACCTGGACGTTCTGTCAAAGGTGTGCGGCCCTTCAAGACAAGTTTTTGCAACTCTTGCGGGAATCCGCCGTACGGTTGGCCAATCTCGCCCATAAAGAACTCGATAATCGAATCTGGGAAATCTAACGTTTCACCTTTATCGTACACATCTTGTTCAGAAAGGTCGTTTTGCACCATGAATAGCGCCATATCACCGACTACTTTCGAGGATGGTGTTACTTTCACGATATCGCCGAACATGTCATTCACGACCGCGTACGTGTCTTTCACTTCATCCCAACGATCACCTAGGCCCACTGCTTTGGCTTGCTGTTGCAAGTTCGTGTACTGACCACCTGGCATTTCGTGGATATAAACCTCGGTTTGCGGTGAGTTCAACGCGTTATCAAAGTCTTTGTAGTATTTGCGAACATCTTCCCAATAATGGTTAATCATTTGCGAATTGTGCGCATTGAGAATCGTTTGACGTTTCCCGTTTTCAAGACCGTAATAAAGACCCGTCATACTCGGTTGAGACGTCGCGCCACTCATCGCGCTTGACGATACGTCGACGATATCCACTCCCGCACTGACAGCCGCAGCATACGTATAAATCCCGTTACCACTCGTGTCATGCGTGTGCAAATGAATCGGCACATCAACCGTGTCTTTCAGTTCGCTCACAAGACGATACGCCGCTTGCGGTTTCAAAAGTCCAGCCATATCTTTAATCGCCAAGATATCCGTTCCTTGCGCCACAAGCTCTTTCGCCATATCTTTATAGTAATCCACGTTGTATTTCGTGCGCGTCGCATCTTCAATATCGCCCGTATAACAAATCGCTGCTTCAACGACCTTACCAGCATCACGAACCGCTTCAATCGACACTTCCATGCCTTTTAGCCAGTTCAAGCTATCAAAAATACGGAACACATCGACACCACTTTGCGCGGACTGCTTCACGAATTCGCGAATCACGTTATCTGGATAATTCTTGTAACCAACAGCATTCGCGCCACGTAACAACATTTGGAACATGACATTCGGAATTTGTTTACGCAACGTTTCCAGACGCACCCACGGATCTTCATTCAAGAACCGGTAAGCCGTATCAAACGTTGCCCCGCCCCACATTTCAAACGAGAACATGTTTGGTAATAAATGCGCCATTGGATCGGCAATTTGGAAAATATCTTTCGAACGAACACGCGTCGCAAGTAGTGATTGATGCGCGTCACGCAATGTCGTATCGGTCAGCAATACCTCTTCTTGTGATTTAACCCATTCTACGATTCCCGCAGGACCTTTTGCGTCCAAAATTTGTTTCGTTCCTGGTTCGATTTTTGCGTCGAAAGGAATCTTCGGAATTCGCAACTCATCGTACACCAGTTTTTCACGATGCTTAATACCTGGGAAGCCGTTCACCGTCACGTTACTGATATAACGTAGCGTCTTCGTACCGCGGTCACGGACTTTCGGGAAATCGAACAATTCAGGCGTCGTGTCGATAAACGATGTATTGTAGTTTCCACTAATGAAATCAGGATGTTGTACCACGTTTAGCAAGAACGGAATATTCGTTTTCACGCCACGAATCCGGAACTCAATCAAGTTACGAATCATTTTGCGGCATGCTTGTTCAAACGTCATACCCCACGTACATAATTTTACAAGTAAAGAATCGTAAAACGGCGTCACAATCGTACCTTGGAAACCATTCCCAGCATCTAGACGCACTCCAAAACCACCAGTTGAGCGGTATGTATTAATACGACCAGTATCTGGCATAAAGTTGTTCAAAGGATCTTCCGTCGTAATCCGACATTGAATCGCCGAACCGTTGATACGAATCTCTTCTTGTTGCGGAATACCCACGATTTGGTCATGCATCGAACAACCATCTGCGATAAACAGTTGCGACTGAACGATATCAATCCCTGTAATCATTTCGGTAATCGTGTGCTCCACTTGAACACGCGGGTTAACTTCGATGAAATAAAACTCTTCACCAGCAACTAAAAATTCGACCGTCCCAGCGTTTAAATACTCCACGTTCTTCATTAATTTCACGGCAGCATCACAAATACGCTGACGTAAATCGGATGTAATCGCGTTACATGGTGCGACCTCCACTACTTTTTGGTGACGACGTTGTACCGAGCAATCACGTTCAAATAAATGGACGATATTTCCGTGAGAATCCCCTAAAATCTGCACTTCGATATGCTTCGGATTAACAACACATTTCTCAACATACACTTCATCGTTCCCAAAAGCCGCTTTTGCTTCTGATCCAGCGCGTTCAAACGCATCTTTCACGTCCGCCGGTCCTTGAACGACACGCATACCACGTCCGCCGCCGCCAAGAGAAGCTTTTACCATCAACGGATAACCGTGTTTTTCTCCGAATGCAGCTACTTCTTCCGCGTTCGCCACAGGTCCATTACTACCTGGGATAACTGGGATGTCGGCTAGTAAAGCTTGTTCTTTCGCTTTAATTTTATCACCGAACATGTCTAGGTGTTTCGATTTAGGTCCTACAAAAATGATGCCTTCTTTTTCACAACGCTTGGCAAAGTCGATATTTTCCGACAAAAAGCCATAACCCGGGTGAATCGCGTCAACATTGGCTATCTTGGCAATCTCGATAATATTATCGATATCCAGATACGCATCGATCGGTTTTTTCCCTTCCCCTACGAGGTAAGCCTCATCCGCCTTATAACGGTGAAACGCCGCCGTATCCTCTTGCGAATAAATCGCCACTGTCTTAATGTTTAGTTCCGTACACGCCCGAAGTACGCGAATCGCGATCTCGCCACGATTGGCAACTAATACCTTTTTAATGTTGTTCATTTTTTTTCCTCCTAACCTACACTACCTAATTTTTCTATATACATAGCTGCTAACATTATTACCGTCATGGAGAAAAACGGTATATCAGACAATTATAGTATTAAAGTACCCCGAATGTAAATTGTTTTCGCTGATTTTTGCAAAAAATGTTCGGAGATTCCGCGTAAAGTGAGTGGTGTCAATGGTTTAACCAGCCATAATATCTAACTAATCCTTTACTTCCTCCAATGCGATAATATCTAGTAACAATCTCTCAACAGATGCAACTACCTCGCTATAGGAAAGTTCCTCCGCGTGCGGTAAGCTCCTTGCATAATTGCTCCAAATCAGCTGTAAATCTTGACTGTGCTTAATCGCTTCCATTCTTTCATTGAAATAATCCTCCACACTCAATAAAAAATTCCGATGCACAAAAGTATTTTTTACCGAAAGAGCCAATGCAGGATAATTAAAAAGATTTCTTTCCATACTGGTAAGCATATAAATATCATAAAAGTCCCGTGCCCTTGTATTAGCAAGCCCTCTGTCCAGAATACTATGCAATTTTTCAGCGAGTATTTGCTCCACAGGATATGCGTAGACATCTATAAACTTATTTTCAAACATCATTTTATGTGCGTACCTTTTTACCTCTGGATAAATAGAATCGCCAGTCGTAATATCCAATTTGACATCTCCTTTTAGAGACCCCAAATACGTTTTAATATGCAATCAGACCCCTGCATAAAAATCACCCTTATTGATATTCGTTATCTTTGTCACCTCAAGTACCATGCCTTCCTTAGTAGGCGTTTCTAAGATTTCTTGAAAAATTCGCAAAATTTTATCTTGTGACAAGTTCATTTCCCTCATTGTAGCATCAATATCCATTGTTGTTCGTCGCGAGATTCCAATCATCGAGCCTATTAGAAATCCGCCCTTTAAAACAAAATTTTCATTATACTTTGACTCACTTATTTTTTGTAGTACTTTTTCCAACATGTAAGTCCTCATCACTAATTGAGCGTTAATAGCGGATCTCTGTGATTCATTCTTCACCCAGTCTTTCAATTGTTTTGGTGTCATTGGTTTAATACCTCCACTGCCATTTTTAAGTCTGTACCAATTTTCAACATTTCTGCATATTCTAACAATCTAAACAAGTTTTTGTCCGGGCGCTCCATATATTTTTTTAATGCCTCGATCTTCACATAATAATCTGCTTTATAGGATTTTTTCCACATATCACACATCGTTTTTTCTAAATTATATACTCGAATTTCGTTACCATTAGGACTTTCCATCGTCGCTATCCCCAGGCTATAGACTTCCACTTTCACATGTTTTGGCTGCACAAAATACTGTTTCAAATTTGGGTTATTATAGCCTCTTGGAAACGTCAAAACATAGCGATCAGGGTTCACATCTGTCAAACCGTACAGAAAAAGCGCTGTTTCATGTGAAAAAATACCTTTTGTGAATTTTTGCTGTAACATGTAAAATTCATCTGGAAATTCCCCAGATTTTGTATATACACCTGGTACATCCCTATCTAAAATACCCTTCTTCACAAAATCCTCTAGTGTTTTAACGTTGATTCCATTAGCTTTAGCAACCTTAAGTGTTAACGTTCCATTATATTCTCCTAATAGCTTCATTAACTTTTCCATTCTCAATCACTGCCTCACCCTAGGTATCAAATATACTATATTTTAATAATAAGTGTAGTATATTTGATACCCAAAAGCAAATAATACAAAAAAAACGAGCCGCAAAATCTCAGCCCGTTCCTCCTATCTTCACTGCTACGTTCGTGCCCGCACCGGTTTCCCCGGTTTCGCCAAATCTTTTTCCGAGCCGTAATTCTTTTGAAATTTATTCATCATCGATACGTTTAGCACAATTCCGACCAAAATCGACATCGACATCAGCGACGAACCACCGAAACTCGTAAACGGCAGCGTCACCCCGGTTAGCGGAATCATGCCCGACGCACCGCCTAGGTTAATGAACGCCTGAATCCCAATGAGCGTCGCCGTCCCGTAACAAAGTAGGGAGCCGAACGAATCATTCAAACGCATCCCATTTGTAATCGAACGCAAAACGATGAAGAAAATCCCACCGACTGTAATCATAATACCAAAAAAGCCAAGTTCTTCAGCAATAATCGCGCTAATAAAATCGGTGTACGCTTCTGGCAAATAACCCAGCTTTTGGACACTTTCGCCAAGCCCCTGTCCAAAGAAACCACCCGAACCTATCGCATAAAACGAGTTCACCAACTGATACCCGCTCGCGCCATGATCTGTAAACGGATTTTGAAAACTCGTAATCCGTCCAATCCGCTTCGTCGTAATCAATTTCGAACGAAGCTCCTCTGGCAACAGGAAAACGACCACACATAAAACCGCTAAAATCAGCAATCCTAGCCCGACTAATTTTAATATCGTTTTCAGTCGCATACCTGATGCCATAATAATGCCACATCCTGTTAGAAAAATAATCGCAGCCGTCCCGATATCTGGTTGGAGCAATATCAAGAAGCAGATTACAACTAGAAACAAGACTGGTGGCAAAACACCACGGTTAAAATCATCAATGTACCGCTGCTTTTTCGAATAAACAGCGGCCATGTAAATAAT
This sequence comes from Paenilisteria rustica, assembly GCF_013820765.1. Taxonomy (GTDB): domain Bacteria; phylum Bacillota; class Bacilli; order Lactobacillales; family Listeriaceae; genus Listeria_A; species Listeria_A rustica. The sequence goes on along the minus strand of NZ_JABJVM010000019.1, from coordinate 7,575 downwards.
CATCGACACTTTAATAAACTCAGAAGGCTGAATTCGGATTGGCCCTAATGCCAGCCAACTTTGCGCGTTATTCGCCGAGTCACCGAACATCAATACGAGCAACAACATCGCGACCGAGCCGAACATAATCAGCATCAACATCTTATTATTTTGAAGAATTTTATATGGAAAAACCGCGAAGAAAATCAGCAAAACAAGCGAGATAATCCAATTTTTTAATTGACTATTATAGAACGTCGCCGGGTCCCACCCTTTATTAATCGCGACAAACATACTCGAACTATAGACCATGATCAATCCAAAGATACACACAATGAGGTATACCGCCAAAAGAGGATAGTCATAGGATTTCAACATTTTTTTAAACATACACATCGTCCAATCATTTCGAGCCTTATTCAAGGTCCCTACTGTAGTATCTATCTATTATATAGGAAATCGGCTCGAAAAGAAATGATAAGTACGCCCTATTAGAAAATGTATACGCAAGGTATTATTTCTTACGTCGTTGGTTAATATCGCGAATTGCGGTCAAATCCACCTTATCCCGGCGATCAATCGTGAGCAGGCCATTGATTTCCTGCTGCACATCACTGACTTGTGTATAACAAAAACCAGAAATGTAATCCAAGCCTTGAATCGCACTCGTTATACTTTCAAAACGCTCTAAAAACGCCGCCTCGTCCTGCACCTGATTGCCATAACCCCAGCCAGATTCGGATTGGAAGGCAATACCGCCAAACTCAGAAATAATGACCGGTTTCCCGATATTCTCATAACCACTAGCAAAAGGATGACGGAAACCATTATGTTGAAATGCATTGGCTAGCAGTTTTTCCTGATTCGCATAGCGCTCGATAAAAATTTCACCGTTTTCCTCATAATCGTGTAGCGTGATAATATCAGAAATCGTGTGGTCCCAGCCATCATTCGTCACAACTGGGCGCATCGCATCAAAACTTTTGGTCAGATAGTAAATGCCTTCTGTGAATTGTTGCTGTTTCTTATTGCTGTGAATATCCTCAATTCCCCATGATTCATTGAACGGCACCCACGTGATAATCGATGGATGATTGTAGTTTTGCTTCACAATTTCGAGCCACTCTGCCGTGAAATTAGCAACCGCTTTATCGCTGAAACTATAGGTCGAGCCAACTTCGGACCAAACGAGCAACCCTTTTTTATCGCACAGATACAGGAAACGATTATCCTCAACTTTTTGATGTTTGCGGACACCGTTGTAACCCATCTCGATGATTTTGTCGATATCAAGTTCCAGCGCCGCGACAGATGGTGGCGTCAAATCGCTGTCTTGCCAGTAACCTTGATCGAGAATCAACCGCTGATACAGCTCTTCGTTATTCAGCAGGATTTTCTCACCCTCAACCGCGATTTTCCGCATTCCAAAATAGGATTCCACGCTATCGACGACGGTAGTTCCTTCTATTAAGGTGAATGTGATATCGTATAAATTAGGCGTCTCAGTATTCCAAACTTTCATGCTCCACGGGTCGCCTTTTTCCAAAACGGAAGCGCGCATGACCGCCACGCCATCCTTCAAAGTCGCGCTCACTTCTTCGAGCCATTCGCCGTCGAAACGGATGGTCGCGCGCGCCGTCACGCCTTCATGCCAAGCATTCGCTTCCACTTCCAAATCGATTTTTCGAGCGTCAAAATCCGGCGTCATTTTCACATAATCGATATGAATCGGCGACACGTATTCCAGCCAAACCGACTTCCAAATCCCAGTCGTCTGCACATACCAACAACCGAAATTATCCTTGATCCAGCGCTGCTTCCCGCGTGGTTGCGCCGTATCCATACTATCCCGGACGCGAACCGTCACCCGATTTTTGCCTGTCGTCACATAATCCGTGATATTAAAAACAAATGCCGTATAACACCCTCGATGCTCACCGACCACTTTCCCATTCACCCAAACCGTCGTCGCATAATCCGAACCTTCGAAATGCAGCAACACATCTTTCTCCGCCGCCGCAACCTCCACTTCCCGCTCATACCAAACAAGCGTGTGATGCGACTCATCGTGAATCCCGCTCGCTTTTGTTTCATACGTAAACGGAACCTCAATCACACGTTCTGATGGCAAATGCGCACACCAATCCTCCGCCAAACCAACGCCAGCATCATCAAACGCAAATGCCCATTTCCCGTCAAGCAACTCCCAATCCTTCCGCACAAACTGCGGCCTCGGATGCAATTTCGTCATCCCAATTCCTCCCCAATCAAGCTATTTTTCTGTACTCTCATACCTTTATTCTTAGCCAAACCAATAATTCCCGCGCTCATAAACAAGAAAATATTCGGCATATCCATAATAAAATAGGAAAATACGCCACAAACTAAAAACCAAACCGGCAATTTCCAACCAATCGCACCATCTTTCCAATGCTTCCGCGCTAAATAAATATTCAATAATCCGAGTAAAATCAGCAACACCCCAAAAATCACCACGAAATTAAAGATACTGCCAAACAACGCCTTCATCGCCCGCATCTGCGCCACAGAAAGCCCCGCCACATCCAAACCTTGTCGTTTTATAAATAATCCATAAACAAAAACCGTCAACAACCCATCCAACAACTGCCAAGCCGCTGCGATGTAAATAAAAACTCGTTCCAATCGTCTGCTCACTCGAAAGCCCTCCTAACTTCTCATCAAGATAATAAGCTCTAAATTACGATTTCCTCTGCATATAATCTGTCTATCCTTTTACGCCAGATGAGAGTGCCATTGACTGCAAGAAGTACTTTTGCGCGAATAAATATAGTATGAAAGTCGGTACAATCGCGACAAGTGCTCCTGCCATTAAATGTGCTGGTTGCGCTTGGTACATCCCTTGCAGCAGTTGAAGTCCCGGCGTAATCGGCATCATTTCGATGTCATTAAACACGATCGAAGGCCATAGGAAATCGTTCCAAGCTGCCGTGAATGTGAACAACGCCACAACCATCAACACCGGTCGTAAAAGTGGCAAGATAACCTTGTGGAAAATTTTGAAATCACCAGCACCGTCCATGCGCGCTGCCTCATCAAATTCAATCGGAATATTCACCATAAACTGCCGCACTAAAAAGATATTAAACACAGCCGCAGCTCCCGGCACGATCGCCGCCAAATAATTATTCACCCAACCGAATGTATCGATAATTTTATACAGTGGAATCAAATTCACAACACTCGGAAACATCATCGTTGCCATCAAAAAAACGAACATCGCATTGCGTCCGCGGAATTTCAAACGGCTGTAAGCAAAAGCCGCTAGCGAGACTACGATAAGCACCAACACCGTCTGCGATAACGCGATAATCATCGAATTCATGAACCACCGCAACAGTGGCGTCGCAGCATTATCAAACAACAATTCAGTATAATTCGTCGTCACCCATTGCACCGGAAGAAACTTAAAGCCCACCGACGCGACCTCAGCCTCCGATTTAAACGACGTCACAATCCCCCACGCGAGCGGAACAACCCAGATGATCGCCATCACGAGCAGGAATATAAAAGCAATTAATTTTGGTATAAAACGCGTATCTTTTTTCATCAGAAATCCCATCCCCCTCGTCGTTAGTTTTTATTCCGTAAAAAGAAAAATTGAATCGCAGAAACAACCATGATGCATAGTCCAAGAATAACCGCCATCGCGGACGCAATCCCAGCAATCGATTGTCCCGTACCAAATGCATTTTGCTGAATGTACATTAACAGCACCGATGTCGAACCAGATGGACCACCTTTTGTCAGCATCAGCGGTTGCCCATATACGTTAAACTGTGCAATCGTCGTCATCACAACGGTGTATAATAACTGCGCGCGAATACTTGGCAACGTAATCCGGAAGAATTTTTGCACAGAAGTGGCGCCATCGATTTCCGCCGCCTCATAAAAGTCCTTCGAAATCCCGTTTAGCGCGGCCTGATAAATAATCATATTCCCACCGATACACCACCAAACCGTTACAATCACAAGCGTCAACCAAGCATAAGGTTGCGTCCCCACCCAGTTCACCGTCGTCCCCAGAAACTGATTAATCGGCCCGAAACTCACGTTAAACATCAAACCCCAAATAATGATAACCGCCGAAATCGCGAACAACGATGGCAAATAAAATAACGATTGAAACAGCTTATTTAGCCTCGGTTTTGCGTTCAATGCACTGGCCAACAACAACGGCACAATAATACAAAATGGAACGGTCAACACGACGAAAATGAATGTATTTCGCAACCCATTATGTAACTGCTCATAAAAAGTTGAATCCTTCTGAAACAAAATTTCGCGGTAATTATCAAAACCAACAAAATCTGGCGTCCCAATCAAATCCCAGTCGGTAAAAGAAATATAAATTCCGTAAACAACAGGAACGAGAAAGAAGATCAAGAAAATAATTAAATGTGGACCTGCGAACAACCAAGGTGTAAATTGCCATTTCCTCTTTTTATACGTTATCGTTTTAGCGTTTGCTTCCATTTCCATCACTCCCAATCTTTCATCTTAAGACTCGAGGACACGAAAATCCCCAAGTCTCTTTTTCGATTTATTTATTGGATTTATCTTTTGCTGTCTTATCTTCCACCGCTTTTTGCATATCCGCTAACCCTTTATTCACCGGCGTTTTCCCAAAAATAATGTCATTCCCGTTCGCATCCAATTGCTCGGAAACGTAACCATTATACTTATAATCAAAAATCTTCAGCGATTTCTGCTCGGCCGGATTTAGCAACAAGAACGATTGCGGCATTTCTTTGTAAGTCGGATCTTCCACGATCTTCAGAGACGCTGGATTTTGACCTGACTTCGCCCATTCCAGTGAGTTATCTTGCACCCAATCAATGAATTTCAGCGCGCCTTCTGTTTTTTCTTTCGAGCGCCCTTCGCTGTTAAACATCGTAAATTGATGCGAGCTAGACCAGTTCACCATCTTATTTTTATCCTCACTCAACTGCGGCGCGTTCGTGATTCCCCAATCGAACTTGGCATCTTTCGCATTATTTTGCATCCAAATACCCTCTGGCGCAAATATCACTTTTCCAGCGATGAATTTTTGGAAGTAATCCTCGCCATCCTTCGTTGTGATACCGTCTTTATACATGTCTTTCCAAAGATTAAACGTATCTTTCGCCTGCTGATTATCAAGCGTCGGATCCACGCCATTCTCCGTTAACTTCCCGCCATTTTGCGCATATAACGATAAGAACACTGGCTTCACCCAACTCACCGACACCGCATCAATTTTGTCTTTTTTAGCAAGTTCCCCCGCCGCTTTTATCTCATCAAAAGTAACGACGTCATCATCAAGCGCGGTTGGAGCATATTTTTTCACCAAATCTTTGTTGTAGTACATAATAAAGGAGTGAATATCAAGCGGCACACTGTATCGTTTATTATCTATTTGACCAATATTCCAAGCTTCAGGTACATAATTCTCCGCCTTGATATCTGGAAAATCAGCTAAGTAATCGTCATACGTCATCAACATATCGTTGTCTACATACTGCTTAATACGCTCGGCGTGGACAATCGTCAAATCAGGAATATTCTTACCAGAGTTTACAACCGTCGGGATTTTCGTGTACATATCGCCCTCTTTTAAAGACATGTTTTTGACTTTGAACTCCGGATTTGTTTTGTTGTAAGCATCCACCATTTTCTGCATATTCGCGCCATCCGGACCAGTAAATGGATTCCAGAAAATGATTTCTTTACTTTTGGCAGTGTCCTTCGCATCACTAGAACCACCGCACGCAGCCAATCCAGCGACCAATAATAACATACAAACAAGACCTAACATTTTTTTCATTTTAAATTCCTCCCTATTTGTTGAGGCTCTTAGAAAACGTACTTTGTTTTCTTAGAGCCTCAATATGCATGCGAGCAAAGCGAGCAGGTAATCCCCCAGCGGCTCTTAGACACCAAACCCAGAACAACCTCTGCGCTAACCTACCTCCACCTTGTGAAAACCAACTCACCCACCTCACACTTCTAAATCCAACCACCCATTCACATTATCCACACAGAATGTAAACGCCTACATAAAATATTTAAAAAAGAAGCTCTTTAGTTAACCTTTAAGTAAATTAATAACTAAACTTCTTTTATGTTTTTACTATAATTCACTAAAATTTTATTGTCAACACTTTTAGTTCTTTTGATAGCAATTTTATGTTATGATAAACTAATAGGTTCACTAAACAGATTTACATCTAATTTATACCCTATTTAATCTATCTAATCATTAACTAAAGGAGGATTTTTTTACATGCAATTAGACATTTCCAAAGATTCCATTCATGTTTACGAAGCCCTTGCCAGCGACACTAGAATCCAAATTTTGAACCTACTTTCACAAAGTTCGATGAATATTAAAGAGCTCGCACACGCTTTACATATGAGTAGCGCCATCATCACGCGACACATCAATCAACTCGAGCACGCCAAATTAATCCGCACAGAAAAAATACCTGGAAAATCTGGCATCCAGAAAATTTCCAAGCTCGTCGTAGATAAGATTGAGATTACATTCCCGACCACCATTTACCCTAATTTTAAGATGCGCTCCTTAGAATTACCAGTGGGACATTACACAGATTATAACGTCACACCAACGTGCGGACTGGCATCTAGCAAGGACTTCATCGGCCACGTAGACGAACCAAAATACTTCATGGACGCCCGACGCATGGAAGCACAAATCATCTGGTTCACACAAGGCTACCTAGAATACAAAGTTCCAAATCCACTTCAAAAAGAAGAACAAATAGAGCTACTCGAGATCAGTTTCGAAATCGCCTCCGAGTTTCCCTATTCCAACAACGTCTGGCCCTCCGACATCTCCTTCTACTTAAACGGCCACACACTCGGAACATGGACCTGCCCAGGCAATTTTTCCGATATCCGCGGCAAATACACGCCAAGTTGGTGGGAAGACTCTAACAGCCAGTACGGCCTCTTCAAAACCATTCGCATATCCAAACATGGCACCCATTTTGACGGCGAAATTCTATCCGAGTTAACACTGGATGATCTAGACATAACCGAAGAGCTACTTACATTCCGAATAGCCGTTGAAAAAGACGCGAAGAACATCGGCGGGACAACGATATTTGGGAAAGGATTTGGGAACCATCAGAAGGATATGGAGTTTAAGTTTTATTATAGCGAGAAGTGCTGAAACGGCCCGTTAGGCTCGAAAAAAATTGTTAGGGGCGCAGTAAAAAACCGCCCTTGTTTTTTTCGGAGGCCACGAAATTTTCGAGAGACTGGCCGTTGAAGCCGGATCTGATGAAGTGCTGAAACGGCTCGTTCAGCTTCGACAGAAATTGTTAGGGGGCGTAAGAAAAGTCCTCTTTTGACTTTTTTGGAGGTCACGAAATTTCCGAGAAGCTAGCCGTTGAAGCCGGATCTGATGAAGTGCTGAAACGGCCCGTTCAGCTTCGACAGAAATTGTTAGGGGGCGTAAGAAAAGTCCTCTTTTGACTTTTTTGGAGGTCACGAAATTTCCGAGAAGCTAGCCGTTGAAGCCGGATCTGATGAAGTGCTGAAACGGCCCGT
>NZ_JABJVM010000018.1 GCF_013820765.1 Paenilisteria rustica | reverse complement strand
GAATCCTGTCTTCCCGACCATTAAAAATATCCCATCTCTTATTATGAAGGGGCCTTAGCTCAGCTGGGAGAGCGCCTGCTTTGCACGCAGGAGGTCAGCGGTTCGATCCCGCTAGGCTCCACCAACTTTTTTTGAATAAAAGGTACGTCTATATATTATATTGGCGGTGTAGCTCAGATGGCTAGAGCATTCGGTTCATACCCGAAAGGTCGTGGGTTCGACTCCCTCCGCCGCTACCTTTTAATTCTGGACCTTTAGCTCAGTTGGTTAGAGCAGACGGCTCATAACCGTCCGGTCGCAGGTTCGAGTCCTGCAAGGTCCACCTATCACTATTTTTTATTATATCATGGAGGAATACCCAAGTTTGGCTGAAGGGATCGGTCTTGAAAACCGACAGGCGGGTAAGACCGCGCGGGGGTTCGAATCCCTCTTCCTCCTTTTTCTTCTTAGTGATTTGTGGATAAAATAATATTATTGTCGCGGGGTGGAGCAGTCTGGTAGCTCGTCGGGCTCATAACCCGAAGGTCGCAGGTTCAAATCCTGTCCCCGCAATTAGTGGTTCCGTGGTGTAGGGGTTAACATGCCTGCCTGTCACGCAGGAGATCGCGGGTTCAAATCCCGTCGGGACCGCTTTACTTATGGCTTGGTAGCTCAGTTGGTAGAGCACTTGATTGAAGCTCAAGGTGTCGGCAGTTCGATTCTGTCCCAAGCCACCTTAATAGTAATCTTTATCTTAAGCCGGCTTAGCTCAGTTGGTAGAGCAACTGATTTGTAATCAGTAGGTCGCGAGTTCGACTCTTGCAGCCGGCACCATATTAGCGATAGCGGCGGCTATGGCGAAGTGGTTAACGCACCTGATTGTGGTTCAGGCATGCGTGGGTTCGATTCCCACTAGCCGCCTTTTTAATTTTGGATGATGCGGGTGTAGTTTAGTGGTAAAACTACAGCCTTCCAAGCTGTTGTCGTGGGTTCGATTCCCATCACCCGCTCTTTATTTTTATTGTGGGCCTATAGCTCAGCTGGTTAGAGCGCACGCCTGATAAGCGTGAGGTCGATGGTTCGAGTCCATTTAGGCCCACCATATTATTCCACAGTAGCTCAGTTGGTAGAGCAATCGGCTGTTAACCGATCGGTCGCAAGTTCGAGTCTTGCCTGTGGAGCTTGTAAGTGTTTATATTGGGGAAGTACTCAAGTGGCTGAAGAGGTGCCCCTGCTAAGGGTATAGGTCGTTAACGCGGCGCGAGGGTTCAAATCCCTCCTTCTCCGCCAGTATAAAAGATGCGAAATTTAGATTAATAATGAGGCCCGTTGGTCAAGCGGTTAAGACACCGCCCTTTCACGGCGGTATCACGGGTTCGATTCCCGTACGGGTCATCGCTGATTATAGAGAACAATGTCATTTATATGGCATTGTTCTTTTTAATGCAAAAAATGCATAGGAGGATAGGTATGAAAAGCAATAGATTTAAATTTTGGATTTTGACAGTGGTTGTTGCTATATCTGGTCTATCACAAGGCTTGCTATTGCCGTTAATCTCTATTATATTTGAAGGCAACGGGATTTCTTCAGGAGTGAATGGATTTCATGCCACGGGGATATATATAGGTGTCTTATTAGTATCGCCATTTATTGAAGCACCATTACATCGTTTTGGATACAAACCTATTATCATTGTCGGTGGTGGTATTGTAGCACTTGCTTTATTACTATTTCCGCTATGGTTTAACCTATATTTTTGGTTTATTTTGCGATTATTGGTTGGTGTGGGGGATCATATGTTGCATTTTTCTTCGCAGACTTGGATTGGTGCAATGAGCCATCCTTCAAAGCGTGGACGTAATATGGCTATCTATGGGCTGTTTTTCTCATTGGGTTTTGCTGTTGGACCCCAGCTTGTAAATTTGATGGAGATTAATGTGAACTTGCCGTTCTTTATATCAGGGATTATGGTTCTTATTGCTTGGGGACTTGTCTGGTTTCTTAGGAATGAATTTGTTGCTGAAAGTGCGGTTATACGTGAAATATCGTTTTTTGGAAGTTTGAAGCGTTTTTCGGATGTATTTAGGCTTGCTTGGATTTCGATGATTCCTCCTTTTGTATATGGCATACTAGAGACTGCGCTTAATGCTACTTTTCCGATTGTGGGGCTTCGGGATGGGATTCCGCAAGCGATGGTCGTGACAATTATTTCTTCCTTTTCTGTAGGGACGATTTTATTTCAGGTTCCGATTGGTATTTTGAGCGATAGGATTGGTAGGGCGAAAGTTTTGCCAATTTTTGTTGGAGTAGGGGCCATTGTGTTTTTTGTGACGGCCTTTGTTTCTAATAGTATTTTATTGATTGTGATGTTTTTTATTTTGGGGATTTTTCTGGGATCGATGTATTCGCTTGGATTATCTTATATGACGGATTTGACGCCACTGGAACTTTTACCTGCGGGGAATATTTTAGTGGGAATGAGCTTTAGTTTGGGGAGTATTATTGGGCCATCTGCAACAGGAATTATGATTGGATTGTTTGGTAATGATGTGTTTTATTTTGTGATTACTGGGCTTCTGATTGCAGCGTTTTTAGCCTTATTTTTTGGGAATGCTCGAAAAAGTTCGACAATGGTGTGATTTTTTAGTTGACAGGAATTTCGTGGGATGGTAATATAAGTTCAATACATCGGAACTGGATGTAATTAATTTCATATAATAACTCTTATTGTGAGTGGTAGAGGGACTGGCCCTGTGAAACCCGGCAACCTTTCAGTTTTTGAAAAGGTGCTAAATCCTGCGAAGTGTGATGCTTCGAAAGATAAGAGAGTGAATACGTGTCTGCAAAATTCGGATATTCGTAGCCTCTCTGGTCTTGACTGGAGAGGCTTTTTATATGAAAAAAATAATGAGGGAATGGTGATGTGAAATGGCGAAAGTTCAAAGTTCAAATTTAGGGTATCCGCGTTTAGGTGAGAAACGGGAATGGAAGAAGGCGCTTGAGAATTATTGGAATCATAAGATTTCTGAAGAGCAATTACTTTCTGAAACTAAAGAATTGCGTTTACAAGCTTTGAAGAAACAGCAGGACAAAGGAATTGATTTGATTCCTGTCGGGGACTTTTCTTTTTATGATCACATTTTAGATACGAGTATTACGTTTGGGATTGTGCCAAAACGATTTAATTATGAGGCTGGGAAAGTGGATCTTGATACATATTTCGAGGTTGCGCGGGGGAATGATGGTGCGGTTGCTTCGGAGATGACGAAGTGGTTTAATACGAATTATCATTATATTGTGCCGGAACTTGTGGATGCGAAGCCACAATTGACGGAAAATCGGGCGTTGTTTTATTATGAGGAAGCAAAACGAGAACTAGGGATTGATGGTAAGCCAGTGCTTGTTGGACCGATTACTTACTTGAAATTGGCGAAGGGGAATGATGATTTTAAAGGGTTGTTAAGTCAGTTAGTTCCGCTTTATGGTCAGGTTTTGAAGGAGTTGGAAGCTGCTGGGGCAAAATGGGTGCAAATCGATGAGCCTTACTTGGCTACTAGTTTTGATAAGGAGGAATTAGCGGTTTTTGAGGCGGTTTATGCTTCGTTTAAGGCAGTTGTTCCTAGTTTGAAGATTGAATTGCAAACCTATTTCGAAAGTCTCGACTATTTTGAAGAGGTTATGAAGTTACCGGTAGACGCGATTGGTGTGGATTTTGTGCATGACCATGGGGAATCGATTGAAGCGCTTGAGAAATTTGGATTTCCTGAGGATAAAATTTTGGCGGCTGGGGTGATTGATGGTCGGAATGTGTGGCGTGCAGATTTGGATGCGAAATTGGAATTGCTTGAGCGAATTGCAAAAGTGGTGCCGAAAGATCGCTTGATTGTGCAGCCTTCAAGTTCCTTATTGCATGTGCCGGTGACGAAAGCGAGTGAGCCAGATTTGGATGAGGTATTGCTTGGTGGATTATCGTTTGCGGATGAGAAATTAGTGGAATTAGTGGCACTGACAAAGGCATTGAATGGTGGGGATGTGACGGCGGAATTTGCGGATGCGAAAACGGCTTTAACGGCGATTAATGGATCGCACCACCGAAATAATGCGGAGGTTCAGGAAGCGATTCGCAATTTGGAAAATGTGGAAGTGAAGCGTGAGTTACCTTTTGCAGAGCGGATTAAGTTGCAACACGCGTGGTTGCAGTTGCCGTTATTGCCAACGACGACGATTGGTAGTTTTCCGCAGTCGCCTGAGGTTCGGAAAAAACGTTCGGACTGGTTGAAAAAAGTGATTACGGACGCGGAATATGAGAAATTTATTGAGACGGAGACGGAGCGCTGGATTCGGATTCAAGAGGATTTGGACTTGGATGTGTTGGTGCATGGTGAGTTTGAAAGAACGGATATGGTCGAGTATTTTGGTCAGAAGTTGGATGGTTTCCAAGCGACGAAATTTGGTTGGGTGCAGTCTTATGGATCGCGCGCGGTGCGTCCGCCATTGGTTTACGGGGATGTGGCGTTTACGGAGGCTATTACGGTGAAGGAAAGTGTTTATGCGCAGTCGCTAACGGATCGTCCTGTGAAAGGGATGTTGACGGCGCCGGTGACGATTATCAACTGGTCGTTTGTGCGTGATGATGTGCCGGATTATGTAGTTGCTAATCAAGTTGGTTTGGCGCTACGTAAAGAGGTGGAGGCGCTTGAGGAGGCTGGAATTCGCGTGATTCAGGTCGATGAACCGGCGCTACGTGAAGGGTTGCCATTGAAGCGTTCAAGATGGCAGAAATACTTGGATGATGCGGTTTATTCGTTTAAGTTGACGACGACTTCGGTTAAAAATGATACGCAGATTCATACGCATATGTGTTATGCGGAGTTTGAGGATATTATCGATACGATTAGCGCGCTGGATGCGGATGTTATCTCGATTGAGACGTCTCGCAGTCATGGTGAAATTATTGAAACGTTTGAGAAGGTTGGGTATGATAAGGAAATCGGATTGGGTGTATATGATATTCATAGTCCGCGTGTTCCGACGACCGGTGAGATTCAAGAAAATATCCGCCGAGCGTTAAAAGTGATTGATGCGCGCCAATTCTGGGTGAATCCGGATTGTGGTTTAAAAACGCGTAAAGAGAAGGAAACGATTGAGGCGCTTCGCGATATGGTGAATGCGACGAAAGAGATTCGTGAAGAGTATAAAGTGATAAAATAATAGAAAATTTGGCGCTAGGAACGGCATGATGTTGCTACTCCTGGCGCTTTTTAAATTGATGGAGGGGATTGGAATGACAAAGTTAAAAAAAGAAACGATTGTAGCGCAAATTGGAAATCGGAAAAGTGGAGCGACTGGTGCTGTGAACATGCCGATTTATTTGTCGACTGCATACCGTCATGAAGATCTGGGTGTTTCGACAGGGTATGATTATACGAGAACGGGGAATCCAACGCGGGAGGTTCTAGAGGAGGCGCTTGCGACATTGGAAAATGGAACGGCTGGTTTTGCGACGAGTTCGGGTATGAGTGCGATTCAGCTTATTTTCACATTGTTTGCGAGTGGCGATCATATTATTTCTTCACGGGATTTATATGGTGGTACATATCGTTATTTTGAATTGATTGCGAAGAAGTATAAAATTGATTTTTCTTATTGGGAAACGACGGATATTGCTGATTTGGAAGCTTTATTGACACCTGCGACGAAAGCTGTGTTTATTGAGACGCCGACAAATCCTTTGATGGTGGAGACGGATCTTGCGGCAGTTGTAGCTTTTGCGAAAAAGCATGATTTGCTAGTGATTGTGGATAACACGTTTTTGACGCCGATTTTGCAGCAACCGCTGGATTTGGGTGCGGATATTGTTTTTCATAGTGCGACGAAGTATCTTGGTGGGCATAATGATGTGCTGGCGGGTGCGGTGATTGTGAAGGATGAGGAATTGGCTGTGCAATTGCGTGATTTCCATAATTCGATTGGGGCGGTGCTTTCGCCGTTTGATAGTTGGTTGTTGATGCGTGGATTAAAGACGCTTGTTCTGCGGGTGGAACAACATCAGAAAAATGCTCGAAAAGTGGCGGGATTTTTAGAGGGACACGCGGCTGTGACGAAGGTGCTGTATCCTGGAAAGGGCGGCATGGTGAGTTTCTTGATTAAGGATGCTGCGCTTGTTTCGCCGTTGTTGCGGAGTTTGGAGTTGTTTACGTTTGCGGAAAGTTTGGGTGGCGTGGAGAGTTTAATTACGTATCCGGTGACGCAGACTCATGCAGATGTGCCGCGCGAGCTTCGGGAATCTTATGGGCTGACGGATGAGTTGTTGCGAATTTCGGTTGGGATTGAAAATAGCGATGATTTAATTGCGGATTTGGATCAGGCTTTTGCGGCTGTTTTGAAAGAGGGGGTGGGCGTGCATGAGTGAGGAGTTTTCTTTTAATACGAAGGTTGTGCATGCGAGTCTTGGGATTGATGAGGCGACGGGTGCGCTCAATACACCGCTTCATTTGTCTTCGACGTTTCATCAGCCAGATTTTGATAATTATCATGAATTTGATTATGCGAGGTCGGGAAATCCGACGCGTCAGGCTGTGGAAGATGCAATTGCAAAATTGGAAAATGGGACGCACGGTTTTGCGTTTGCGACTGGGATGGCGGCCATTTCTGCGGCATTGTTGACGTTGTCGCAAGAGGATCATTTTATTATTTCTGGTGATGTGTATGGTGGAACGTTTCGGTTGACGGAGCAAATTTTGCCGAGGTTTGGGATTACGCATACGTTTGTGGATATGGGTGATTTGGATGCGGTGGCAGCGGCTTTTCAGGAGAATACGAAGTTGGTTTATGTGGAGACGCCGTCGAATCCATTGATGCGTGTGACGGATATTGCGGCGGTGGCGCGGCTTGCGAAGGAGCATGATTGTTATACGTTTGTGGATAATACGTTTTTGACGCCGGCTTTGCAACGACCGCTTGATTTGGGTGCGGATCTGGTCGTGCATAGTGCGACGAAATTTATCGGTGGGCATAGTGATATTTTGGCGGGGCTTGTGGTGACGAATAATGAGGAGCTTGCAAAACAGGTTTACTTTATGCAAAATTCGACGGGTGGCGTGCTCGGCGTTCAGGATTGCTGGTTGTTATTGCGCGGGCTTAAGACGCTTGCTGTGCGGATGAATGTAGGTACGGATTCAGCGCGAAAACTAGCGGAATTTTTGCAAGCAGATGATCGGGTGAAAGAGGTTTTTTATCCTGGGCTTGCTAGCCATCCGGATTATGATATTCAGCAAAAACAGGCGGATTCGGCGGGCGCGGTTTTGTCATTTGACCTCGGTAGTGAAGAGGCAGCGCGGCAGTTTGTGAATCATGCGAAATTGCCGGTGTTTTCGGTGAGTTTGGGCGCGGTTGAGAGTATTTTATCGTACCCAGCGCGGATGTCGCATGCGGCGATTCCTGAGGGAGAACGGTTGAAGCTAGGCATTACGCCAGGATTATTACGCTTTTCCGCGGGGCTTGAGGATATTGCGGATGTTATCGCGGACTTCGAACAAGCGCTTGCTTATACAGTGGAAAGGAGTGCTCGTTGATGAATTTACGCCGCGATTTAAGTGAGAAAGTTTTAATTGCTGATGGTGCAATGGGTACGCTGCTTTATTCTTATGGGGTTGACCGTTCCTTTGAAGAGTTGAATTTATCACATCCAGATGATATCGTTGCGATCCATCGGGCTTATATCGAGGCTGGGGCGGATATTATTCAAACCAATACGTATAGCGCGAACTATATTAAGTTATCGCGATATGGTTTACAAGATGACATAAAAAAAATTAACCAGGCGGCTGTGCGGCATGCAAAAGAGGCGGCGCGTGGGACTGGTGTGTATATTTTTGGTACGATTGGCGGGATTAATGGGGCGAATGATGCCCGAATTGCGGCGCCGAGTTTGGAAGAGATTAAGCGTAGTTTTAGGGAGCAATTATATTGTTTGTTGCTTGAAGGCGTGGATGCGATTTTGCTTGAGACGTATTATGATCTTGACGAACTGAAAACGGTGTTAAAAATTACACGGGAAACGACGGATTTACCGATTGTGGCGAATGTGTCGATGCATGAACCAGGACTTTTGCAAAGTGGGCAGACACTGGCTTCGGCGTTGCAGGAATTGGCGGATTTGGGAGCGGATGTTGTTGGCGCGAATTGTCGACTTGGTCCATATCATATGTCCAAAGCGCTTGAGAGTGTGCCATTACTGGAAAATGCTTATTTGGCAGCGTATCCGAATGCTAGTTTACCTCAGATGGATGAGGGAAAAGTCATTTATCAGACGGAAACGGATTATTTTGAGCAGTATGGTGAGATTTTCAGGCAGGAAGGTGTGCGTTTGATTGGTGGTTGTTGTGGAACGACGCCGGATCATATTCGGGCGCTGCGAAGAGGCTTGAAATCGATAAAACCGGTGACGTCAAAAGTGGTTCATCCGATTTTGGAATTGGCGGAGTTAGATGCTGCGGAGGACGCGGGTGTGCGGCTTACGGATAAAGTGAAGGAGCAGTATACGGTGTTGGTGGAGCTTGATCCGCCGCGGACATTTGATACGGCGAAATTTTTCGAAGGAGCACAGGAACTGGATGCGGCAGGCGTGGATGCGATTACGATTTCGGATAATTCGCTTGCGACGCCACGGATTAGTAACATGGCGCTGGCGGCGATTTTGAAGCAGGAGTATGATATTCGGCCGCTCATTCATTTGACGACGCGGGATCATAATTTGATCGGGATGCACTCGCATATCATGGGCTTTCACAAGTTGGGGATTCAGGATGTGCTGGCTGTGACGGGAGATCCGAGTAAAGTTGGCGATTTTCCGGGCGCGTCATCGGTGTTTGATTTAAGATCGGTGGAACTTGTGCAGTTGATTAAGAAGTTCAATGATGGGATTTCTTATACTGGGAAATCGTTGAAGGAGAAGGCGCGATTCCAAGTGGCGGCCGCGTTTAATCCAAATGTATTGAAGCTGGACAAGGCAGTGCGTTTGATTGAGCGTAAAGTGGAATATGGTGCTGATTATATTATCACGCAACCGATTTATGATACGGAAAAAGCGGTGCAGCTGAAAGAGGCGTTAGTTGAAGCTGGGATTACGGTTCCTGTTTTTGTGGGTGTGATGCCATTACTTTCGAGTCGAAATGCGGAGTTTCTCCACAATGAGGTTCCAGGTATTCGTTTGACGGATGAGGTGAGAGAAAGAATGCGAGAAGCGGATAAGAGTGGAACTGGGCGCGAGGAAGGAATGGCGATTGCGAAGGAAATTCTCGACGCGATTTGTGAGCATTTTAATGGTGTTTATATTATTACACCATTTTTGCATTATGATTTATCGATTGAATTGACGAAGTATGTGCAGAGCAAGGAGCAAGTTATTGAAATTAGTTCGCAAAATTAAAAAGAACCAGCAGACCATCGACGGTTTTGCTGGTTCTTTCCATGCTTTAAAAATCGACCATATTTGCGCTTAGCAAGCTAATCAAAAACGCGATGGCAAGTAATATTCCGAAGAATGTCAGAGCTTTACTCGTTGCTTTCATCGCTGGAACCATAGTGATTGGAACGCTTTTACCGATGAAGCGGCGAACGGCCTTGATGGCTTCTGGAGCGCTGAGTAGGATAATTAGAATCCACGGTGTTGCTTCCACTGTGAAAATCAGCGCGATTTCCCATACGTATGCGAAAATGAAGGCTGACGTGAAGAGGATAAGTGCTCCTTTTCGACCTAGTAAAATCGCGAGTGTGAGGCGACCGTTTGCTTTGTCGGGCTCTAAATCGCGGATGCTGTTGGCGAGCAATAAGTTACCGACTAGTACCATCACTGGAATCGAAACATAGACGATGAAGGAACTGATAAATCCGGCTTGAATATAGAAGGAAATGAATGTGATAATACCTCCCATGAAAAAGCCTGCCATGATTTCGCCGAATGGTGTGTAGGCAATTGGATATGGTCCGCCAGTGTATAAATAACCAACAACCATAGAGATAATACCAAGTAGGCCGATCCACCAATTATTCACGTCCATGCATAAGTAAATACCGCCTAGAATGGCTAATACGTATAGAAAAATGGCTAGGAATAAAATAAAACCTGGTTTCATCCCGTTTCGAACAATTGCGCCGCCGTTTCCCACTGTATGCTCATCGTCTTGCCCTTTTTTGAAGTCGTAGTATTCGTTAAATAGGTTGGCAGAGGTTTGAATGAGGAAACACGATATTAGCATGACTAAAAAGCGCGTAAAATGAAAACTTTCGTAGCTCATTGCGACGGTGGTTCCTAAAAATACTGGGACAAAAGATGCGACCAGTGTGTGGGGACGGAGTAGCATCCACCATTTATGGAATCCAGAATGTCTTACAATAGCTGATTTTGTGCCGTGTGCCATTAGTTTCTCTCCTTTTATAAAAGCTTTGTACTTGTACAATTTTAGGCAATGTTTGTCTATTAGTCAATGAATATAGGTAATTTCTTTTTTGATTGGCTAGAGGGGCTGTTTTTTCGGGAGTGTCTAGAGGTGTAAAAACGGATGGCTTTTGTTATAATGAGTAGGTGAGTGAAGGCAATGAAGGAGAGATGAGTTATATGGGTTTAACATTGCCAATAGAGCTGTTTCAGCAGGCAAATCGTAGAATAAGTGCGCAACAGGAGAACGTGTTGTTAAGCTGGGTTTGTGAGCTTCCTGGTGGTGCGGCAAAGCGTGTTTTTGATCAGGGAAAAGCGTTTAAAGGCGAGCGTTTCTTCTGGCAAAATAAAGAGCGGA
The DNA here is from genome assembly GCF_013820765.1 of Paenilisteria rustica. Lineage (GTDB taxonomy): Bacteria > Bacillota > Bacilli > Lactobacillales > Listeriaceae > Listeria_A > Listeria_A rustica. The sequence goes on along the minus strand of NZ_JABJVM010000018.1, from coordinate 58,598 downwards.
CATTGCGACTTGCGGGGCTTGGTGCGACGGATCAGTTGCGAGTGGAGCAGGGGCAGGACCGGTTTTTGGCGTTACATACGAGAAAAGAGCAGGTGCTTCAGCGGACGGTAACGAACAGTGAGGAAACAGCTTGTGGTGCCGTTTATTTTGGTGGATTTAGTTTTGATGATCAACAGGATACGTCGTCGGAATGGGAAAAGTTTGGGGAAGGATTTTTTTATTTGCCGCTTTTCTTGGTGACGGAGAAGGAGGATCGCTGTTATTTATCGGTGAATCTCTGGCTTTCGGAGGAGGATGACTATGCGAAAGTCGAGGCTGTGATGGCGCAGTGGGATAAGATTGTTGCGTCGCTGGTTATGCCTGATTCGGAAGTGGCTTGTATTTTGGAGGAGCGCTTAGCGGAGGATGCTTGGTTGCGCGCTGCGACGGATGTTGTGGCGTTGTTGCAGGAGTCGCCAAATATGCAGAAAGTGGTATTGGCTCGGCGGATGCGACTGGGATTCGATGGCTTTCTATCGAGCAGCTTGATTATCGCGAATATGGAGGAACAGCAGGGGAATAGTTACTGTTTTGTACTGGAGAATGGGACGAGTACTTTCTTTGGTGCCACGCCGGAACGTTTATTGATGGCGGATGCGGCTCATTTGGAGTCGGCTTGCGTGGCGGGTTCGATTGCGCGGGGTGAGACGGCGAGTGAGGATGCGGTGCTTGGGGAGACGTTGCTTAGTGACGCGAAAAACTTGGCGGAGCATCATTTCGTTGTGGAGATGATCCAGGGAACGATGGCGCAGTTTTGTGAGGATGTGCAGGTTTCGGCGAGTCCGATTTTGCTTAAGAATCGGGATATTCAGCATTTGTATATGACGGTTTCGGGACGACGAAGTGAGGCGAGGATGCTGGATGTGTTACGTGCGCTACATCCGACGCCGGCGCTTGGTGGTTGGCCGCAATCGGAGGCAATGACGGTGATTCGTTTGAAAGAAGAGATGGATCGCGGTTTTTACGGAGCACCGATTGGCTGGATTGACTCGCTTGATCGTGGAGAGTTCGCGGTTGCGATTCGATCAGCGCTTGCAATAGACACGAACGCGATACTTTATGCTGGATGCGGGATTGTGGCGGATTCGGTGCCAACAGAGGAACTTGCGGAAACGGCGATTAAGTTTCAGCCGATGTTACGGGTATTAGGAGGTAAGGTACATGAACGAACATAGACAGATTATGACGGAATATTTGGCGGCTTTTGTGGAGGAATTGGTGCAGGCTGGTGTGAAAGAGGCGGTTATTAGTCCGGGTTCGCGCTCGACGCCGATTGCTTTATTGATGGCTGAACATCCGACGCTAAAAATTTATGTGGATGTGGATGAACGCTCGGCGGGATTTTTTGCGTTGGGGATTGCGAAGGCTTCGAAAAGACCGGTTGTGCTTTTATGTACGTCGGGAACAGCGGCTGCGAATTACTTTCCAGCGGTGGCTGAGGCGAATTTATCGCAGGTTCCGTTGCTTGTTTTGACGGCGGATCGGCCACATGAGTTGCGAAATGTCGGGGCGCCGCAAGCGATGGATCAGGTTCGCCTGTTTGGATCGCACGTGAAGGAATTTACGGATATGGCGATTCCTGAGAATTCGACGGAGATGTTGCGTTTTGCGAAATGGCATGGTTCAAAGGCTGTGGATATCGCGATGACAGCGCCGCGTGGTCCTGTTCATTTGAATTTTCCATTGCGGGAACCATTGATGCCAATTTTAGAGCCGTCACCGTTTGCGGTAACGGAGAAGAAGCGCCGCCATGTGCATATTTATTATACGCATGAGGTATTGGAGGATGCAGTGATTGCGCAGATTACCCAAGCTTGTGCTGGGAAACGTGGCGTTTTTGTGGCTGGTCCTTTGGATAAAAAGGCTTTTTCACCGAAATTGGTGGCGCTGGCGGAACAGATTGGTTGGCCGATTTTGGCGGATCCGTTGTCGCAGCTGCGGAGTTATGGTGCGTTGAGCGATGTGGTGATTGACCAGTATGATGCGATTTTGCAGGAGGAAGTGGCACGCGCGGCTTTGCGGCCGGAAGTTGTGATTCGCTTTGGGGCGATGCCAGTTTCGAAGCCGCTGATGAAGTGGTTGGAGGCTTTGGAGGACGTGATGTTCTACGTGGTTGACCCTGGCGCGGCTTGGAAAGACCCGATTAAAGCGGTGACGAACATGATTCACTGCGACGAGCATTTCTTGGTTGGCGCGCTTACCGACGGCTGGCAGGAGAAGACCGAGCTTGACTGGATGGTTACGTGGCAACAGTTGAATGCAAAAGTAAAAACGGTTATCGAGGCGCATATGGCAACGCTTGACGTGCTAGATGAGGGGAAACTCGTGTACGATCTTCGTGCGTGGATTCCTGAAAAGGCCGGTTTGTTTATTGGAAACAGTATGCCGATTCGTGATATTGATACGTATTTTGCGCAGGTGGATAAACAGATTCGGATGCTTGCTAATCGCGGCGCAAACGGGATTGATGGTGTTGTTTCTTCGGCGCTTGGTGCGAGTTTGACGGAGCAACCGATGTATTTGTTGATTGGGGATTTGTCGTTTTATCATGATATGAACGGACTTTTGATGGCGAAAAAATATGGGCTAAATTTGACGATTATTGTGGTGAATAATAATGGTGGCGGGATCTTCTCGTTCTTACCGCAGGCGTCGGATCCGAAGTATTTTGAGTCGTTGTTTGGGACGGGGACGGATCTTGATTTCCGCTATACGGCGGCGCTTTATGGGGGTGATTTTCATGAGGTGGCGGATTGGGATGAGTTCCATGATGCGCTTGATCGGGCTCATTTCCACAAGGGGCTGGATATTATTGAAGTGAAGACGAATCGGTATGAAAATGTGGATGCTCACCGGACGTTGTGGGAAACGATCAAGACGGCGATTCGGTTGGAGTTGAAGTAAGATGCGGATTCGGGACGTGGATTACCATGTTGTGGAGACGAATGCTGGCGGGGCTTCGCGGGGAACGTTGTTGTTGCTCCATGGCTTTACGGGATCGCATGCGACATATGATGCGATTTTGCCGATTTTGTCTGCGGATTGGCATTGTGTGACGGTGGATTTGTTGGGGCATGGTGAGACGGATGCGCCGTTTGATGCTTCGCGCTATGAAATGGAGGAGCAGGCGGCGGATTTGATAGCGATTTTAGATCAGTTGGCTGTGCATCGGGCTTCGGTGCTGGGCTACTCGATGGGGGGCAGGCTTGCTCTAGGCCTTGCAACGCTGTATCCGGATCGGATTCAGACGCTAGTTTTGCAGAGTGCTTCCCCGGGTCTCATGTCGGAGCAAGAACGCACGGCACGAATTTTGAAAGATACGGCGCTTGCTGATAAAATTAGAACGCAAGGTGTGACGGATTTTGTTGCAGATTGGGAGAATTTGCCGCTTTTTGCGACGCAGCGTTATCTCTCGGAAAATGCGCGGGATAAGGTACGCGCGGAACGTTTGAATCAGCGGGCGCAAGGCCTAGCTGGGAGTCTTGGCGGAATGGGGACGGGTGCGCAGCCTTCTTTTTGGGAGGAGTTGCCGGCGCTTCAGATGCCGACATTACTTTTGACAGGGCAAGAGGATCAGAAATTTTGCGGGATTGCGTTGGAAATGAAAACGGCGCTTCCTGATGCAAAATATATTACTTTTTCAAATGCGGGACATACGATACATATCGAGCAACCGGAGGCTTTTGGTTACGCGGTCCGCAATTGGTTACGAATTAGAGGAGGAACGAAATAATGGGTTTTGAATGGAAAAAAGAGAAGGATTATACGGAAATTAAGTACGAAACATACGAAGGTATCGCGAAAATTACGATCGATCGTCCGCAAGTGCATAATGCGTTTACGCCAAAAACAGTGATGGAAATGATTGATGCGTTTACGATTGCGCGTGAGGATTCGAAGGTTGGCGTGATTATTTTAACAGGAGAAGGCGACAAGGCGTTTTGTTCTGGTGGAGATCAGAAAGTTCGTGGAAACGGTGGTTACGTTGGTGAGGACAATATTCCGCGCTTGAACGTGCTTGATTTGCAGCGTTTGATTCGTGTGATTCCGAAGCCGGTTATCGCGATGGTTGCTGGTTGGTCGATTGGTGGCGGAAACGTATTGCAACTCGTGTGTGACTTGACGATTGCGGCGGATAATGCGAAATTTGGTCAAACTGGGCCGAATGTTGGTAGTTTTGATGCGGGTTATGGATCGGGCTACTTGGCGCGCGTGATTGGTCATAAGAAAGCGAAGGAAGTTTGGTTCATGTGTCGTCAGTATACGGCTGATGAGGCGCTTGAAATGGGCTGGATTAACACGGTTGTGCCTCTTGCTGAGCTTGAGAATGAAACGGTTGCTTGGGCGAAGGAAATGTTGAAGAAGAGTCCGACAGCGCTTCGATTTATTAAGGCGGCATTCAACGCGGACACAGACGGTTTGGCTGGTATTCAGCAGCTGGCTGGTGATGCGACGCTTCTTTATTACACAACGGATGAGGCGAAAGAAGGACGTGACGCGTTCAAAGAAAAACGTGACCCAGACTTCGATCAATTCCCGAAATTCCCTTGATTGTTGGTGAAAAATGATGGAACTAACCAATTGGTTGGAAAAACGAGTGCGGCTTTCTCCCAGGAAGACCGCGCTTGTTTTTGATGATAAGCAGGAGACTTTTTTAGAGATTTATGCAGCGGTGCAAGAAGTGGCTGGAAAATTGGCGTCGTTTGGTGTTCGGGATGGGATGTATGTTGCGCTACTCGGTAAGAATGATCGGGAGACGTTTCTGATGATTCATGCGTTGCAGCAGCTGGGTGCGCGGACGGTTTTTCTGAATAATCGGTTGACAGCGACGGAGATTTTGTTTCAAACGCAAGATGCGCAGGTAGAGCGGTGTTTTTATACAGATGTGTTTGTGGGAAAAGTGGACGGAATCCGAGCGACTTCCTTTACGGCTGTGATGGGCGCACCGATTTTGGAACCTCCACTCGTTTCTCATTTTGCGATGGAGGATGTGGCTTCGGTCATGTATACATCGGGCACGACTGGGCAGCCTAAAGGTGTGATGCAGACTTACGGGAATCATTGGTGGAGCGCCACTGGCTCGATGCTGAACCTTGGTTTGCAGGCAGGAGATAGTTGGCTTTGTGCGGTGCCAATTTTCCACATTAGTGGTCTGTCGATTTTGATGCGCTCAGTGATTTATGGGATTCCAGTTTATTTGGAGGAACGTTTCGATCCAGAACGTGTGGATAAATTTTTGCAAAGCGGTGAAGTGACCTTGATTTCGGTGGTAACAACGATGGCGCAGCGTTTGCTGGACGTTTTTACGACGCCTTATCATCCGAATTTTCGTTGTATGCTGCTTGGTGGAGGTCCGGCTAACCAATCGATGCTTGAGGCATGCTTTGAAAAAGGAATCCCGCTGGTGCAATCGTTTGGCATGACAGAAACCGCTTCGCAAATCGTGACGCTACCACCGGAAGATGCCCTTTTAAAAATTGGATCGGCAGGCAAGCCCTTGTTTCCGGCAGAAATCAAGATAAGTGAACATGGTGAAATTTTGCTAAAAGGGCCTTCAATCATGGCTGGATATTTGCATAATGATTTGGCGACAAAGGCAGCATTTGACAAGGATGGCTGGTTTCAGACTGGTGATGTCGGCTATTTAGATGACGACGGTTTCTTATTCGTGCTGGACAGGCGCTCCGATTTGATTATATCAGGTGGCGAAAATATCTATCCAACCGAAATCGAGCATGTTTTGATGGCACACCCGAATGTTTTAGAGGCGGCTGTGGTCGCTCTATCGGACGAAAAATGGGGAGAGGTACCTGTGGCTTTTATCGTCGCAAAAGAGGATATGGACACAGAGCAACTTTACGAATTTTGTCAGCAAAAGTTGGCTAGGTTTAAAATACCGCGTCAAATTCATTTCTTAGATGAGCTTCCGAAAACCGCATCACAAAAAATTCAACGGCATCGTTTGAGGGGAAAGTAATATAGGAAAAGGCCGAGCGTGTGAAGCGCTCGGCCTTTTCTCTACATTAATAATTCAACGCCTTGTCTAATGCTGCTAAATTATCCTTCATGATGGACATATAATCGCGTTTTGCATCAATATCTTTTTGCGTCAATGTCTCTAAATTATGCAGTTTCATTGTCTTCGTATCCGTTTCTTTCTGGATAACGTCAGCAATTTTGGAATTCGTATTTTGCTCTAACAAAATGTATGGAATCTTATCTTTTTTAATCGTGCTTACAATCGATGTTAACTTCTTCTGGGATGGCTCGTCACTTGTTGAAATACCAGCAATCGGAATTTGTTTCAAGCCGTATTCTTGCTCCCAGTAACCATATGCCGCATGTGCCGTCACAAAATCCTTATGTTTCGCGCTCGTAGCCATCGTTTTGTAATCGCTATTCAGCGTTTTTAATTGCGATACAACATCCTCATAATTTTTTTCAAATGTAGCTTTTTGTGCAGGAAGTTCCTTGCTTAAATTATCCCGTACAACGCCTGCCATCGTCACCATGTAATTCGGATCCAGCCAAACGTGCGGATTTACATCGCCATGATCATGGTCATCCTCGTCGTCCGCATGATCTTCCTCTTCATGGGCAACAGTTGGCAGCTTCAAATCATCCGTCGTCACGACAAACTTCACGTTCTCATTTTTAAGCGATTGTTTCGCTTTATCAACAAAACCTTCCATACCAAGCCCAATATAGAAAAACAGGTTGCTATCTGCAATATTCATCATGTCTTTTTGTGAGGGGTCAAAGCTGTGGGCATCCGAACCAGCAGGATACACCGAATGTGCATCGACATATTTGCCACCAATTTGGGCCGCTAAGTATTGTAATGGATAAACCGTCGTGTAAACGGTCAACTTATCCGCATCTTTCGTCTTCGCGTCGCTATTACCACAACCGACCATGAAAACAGAAACAAGAAGAATCGTACTAAGTAAAATTGCTATTTTCTTCATGAGAAAAGGAACCCCCTAAATCGAAATGATTCTTATTTGATGCCGAAAAATAATAAATCGTAGCGATTACGATTTAACATCAGAAATTCATAATACCGTATATATCACAAAAAGGCAAGCAGTTTATTGAAATTTTTAATCTAAGGAATAGGAGTGGTTACTAGCACGTGTTTCTTGCAAGCACTCCTATTTTTCACTATAATGATGATGACGGTGGTCTTTATGGTCGCACTTAATAGGCACTAAATCCACACCACCTTTATGGAAAGGATGGCATTTAGAAATTCGCTTGATTGTCAGCCAGCCACCTTTTAGAGCACCGTGTTCCGTAATTGCTTCCATACCATATTGTGAGCAAGTAGGGTAAAAGCGGCAAGTTCCGGGTTTTAGCGGTGAAATATATTTGCGATAAAGACGAATACCGCCCAACATGATTTTCTTCATTTTGCGACTCACCTTCATTTTTAAGAGATTTAACCTCTTTATCGTACCACAAATTCGAAAAAAAGAAAGGGAATAAGCATGTATACGTATCGGGATTCGCTTGGGAATATGGTATCGATTTATTTTGATATCCAACAAGAAGCAGACGATGTGCTCGTCATCGCACAATTTCATGACGCTTGGTTGTTTACAACGCATAAAACCCGTGGCATCGAGTTTCCTGGTGGGAAGGGTGAACCTGGGGAGACGAATGCGGAAACGGCAATCCGTGAAACAATGGAAGAAACCGGCGCAAAATTAGACAAATTACATATAATAGCGCAATATGAAGTAAAGACAGTAGAAAGAACGTTTAGCAAACGCGTTTATTTGGCGAATGTCGTAGGTTTTGTGAATCAGTTGGATTATATGGAAACACTGGGGCCAAAGCTGATTGCAGGAGATTTAGCGAGCCTTGTCCAGCAGAATCAGTTCAGTTTTTTTATGCGAGATGAAGGAATGCAGGTCGTGATTCAAGAAGCACTGCGACAACTAAAATCAAATAATTGGAGGTAATACGCATGGGAATGCCATTAGAAGTTAATACAATGATCGTAACAAAGGGAAAAGAGAAGCGGATTTCAGATAATTTTTTTGAGTTGGAGAAAGCAGGATATCGTATTTATCCAATCGATGTGCCGGTAGAAGTCCGGACGACAAAAGAAAGCGAGACAAACGGGATTGCAGTGCCACGTAAGCTCATCTGGGAAAACGATACAACGATAATTACATATGAACTAGTGTCGCTTAATTCGAGTAACTAGGCAACAAAAAAAGTTGAGCCGGTAATACGAGGGCTCAACTTTTTCTAACTGATTATTTACGCTGTTTTCTTATCTGACATGCGACGAATCCAAGCAATGAGGCTAATAATTAGGGAGAAAATATATTCTCCAAGTGTGGCAATGAAAATGGAAATCGCGATCTCAGCTTGTGAAACCCCGCCGCCGTAAAAGCTAATAAAGAAAATAACTGCACTCGTAATCAAGCCCATTGTCGCTAAAAAGTACTTGAACCAGCGCCATTTCAAAACAAATTCAAAAATGCACACAGCGATAATAAAAATCGCAAAAATAATCAAAGTTAATGCTGAAAATATCATAGTTTCTTCTCCTTTGGTGAACCAAGCATTCATACAATCTAGGAAATCCCGATGTATAAAATTCATTTTAACATAGTTTGGCGAGAATGGTAAGCAAGAAACGTAATTTAAGGAGATGAATGAGGATGAAAGATATCGTTCTATATGATCAAAACTGTCGATTTTGCAAAGCTACGAAGCGCTTATTTGAAAGGCTGGACTGGATGCATGTCATAGATTGGAGACCGCTTCAAGGTGCCAGGGATATCGGGTTTTCACAAGAAGAACTAATGCGCGAAATTCATCTTATCGCACCGGATGGGAGTGTCAAGAAGGGATTTTTCGCGATTCGCCGGATGTTGTTGCGTTTTCCACTGACAGGGTTGATTGGCCTGATTATGTACTTGCCATTTTTAAAACCAGTGGGACGATTTGGATACAGTGCGGTGGCAGATAATCGGACGTGCGATATCCGAAAAAGAAGTAGGAATAAGCATGAATAATTTTTGTGCGTGACAATAATAATGAAACATGTTACAATAACGTGAAAACTAAATTAAACTCTTATCCAGAGCGGTAGAGGGACTGGCCCTTTGAAACCCGGCAACCTACATGTATTGTAAGGTGCTAACCTGTGGCAGGAAGTGATTTCCTGATCGATGAGAGCGAAGGTATTGTAAATAATAGCCTTCTCTCTATTCCGCGTGCAATTGGCAAATAGGGAGAAGGCTTTTTTGTTGGCATGAGGATAAAACATGTCGCATGAAAGCGTGAACGAAAACTACAAGGAAACAGACGATAAGTTCGCATTTTTGCAAACCACTTCGCGATGGAGAAGAAAAAGGAGGAAACAAAGAATGGCAAGAAACCGTCATTTATTTACGTCAGAATCTGTTTCTGATGGACATCCAGACAAGATTGCAGATCAGATTTCAGATGCAATCCTGGACGCAATTTTAACGAAAGATCCTGATGCTCGCGTAGCTTGTGAAACGACAGTAACAACAGGATTGGTACTCGTAGCGGGGGAAATAACAACCTCTACTTATGTGGATATTCCGAAAATCGTGCGTGATACGATTAAAGAAATTGGTTACACCCGTGCAAAATATGGTTTTGATGCGGAAACATGCGCTGTTTTAACGGCAATAGACGAGCAGTCACCAGATATTGCGCAAGGTGTGGATGTCGCTTTAGAATCCCGCGATGGTTCAGCCGAAGATGCCGCAATCGATGCTATTGGGGCAGGAGATCAGGGCTTGATGTTCGGTTTTGCAACAGATGAAACCGAGGAATTGATGCCACTTCCCATTTCATTAGCACACGCATTATCCCGTAAAATCGCAGAACTACGCAAAAATAACGTATTAACTTACCTACGCCCAGATGCGAAAACACAAGTAACAGTAGAGTATGATGATAATAATCAACCAATTCGTGTCGATACGATTGTTATTTCCACACAACATCATCCAGATATTTCACAAGAACAGATCGCAACTGATTTGCATAAACTAGTCATAGAAGAAGTGATTGACGCGAACCTTCTTGACGCGGAAACGAAATACTTCATCAATCCAACTGGTCGCTTCGTTATTGGTGGGCCTCAAGGAGATGCTGGCTTAACTGGTCGCAAAATTATCGTCGACACATACGGCGGCTATGCACGTCATGGCGGTGGAGCTTTTTCCGGTAAAGATCCGACAAAAGTGGACCGTTCAGGCGCCTATGCTGCACGTTACGTAGCAAAAAACATTGTCGCAGCTGGACTTGCTAAAAAAGTAGAAGTACAGCTAGCCTATGCTATTGGGGTCGCTCATCCGGTATCAATCTCTATTGACACATATGGAACAAGTAGTTACAGTGAGCAAGACTTAATCAATGCGGTAAACAAATTTTTCGATCTACGTCCAGCAGGAATTATCAAAATGCTTGACCTGCGTCGCCCGATTTATCGTCAAACCGCGGCATTTGGACATTTCGGAAGGTTGGATTTAGATTTACCTTGGGAAAAAATAGATAAAGCGCAACAAATGAAAGAATTTTTATTAGAAACTGCAACTGTAAATTAATATTTTAAAACCTAGCTTTGGAGCCAATCCAGCTAGGTTTTTTACATTTTGAGTAGTTTTTTCGCAAAAATACCATGATTTCGTCACAAAAAGTACACACACAGATGAATCGTTATGTAATATAATAATTAAGTTACTTAACGAAAGGGGTTTTCAACATGAAAACAAAATTATTAGCAGCTTCAGCAATCGCAGCATCACTCATCCTCGTAGCAGGTTGTGGCAATAGCGATGCAAGCGACACGAAAAAAGAAGAAAAAACAGAAAAGACCGAAACAACAGCAAAACATGAGGATCACTTAGACTACCATGATCAAAAATCGTGGCAATTTGAAGCAGGCGACACACAGTCCCCAATCAACATTGAAACAGCCAAAACAGAACCAATGAAAGACACAGGAACTATTGAATTAAACTACAATCAAAAAGTGACCGATGAAGTAGACAACGGACACAGTATCCAAGTAGATGACGGTGGACAAGCCACTATCAACGGACGCAAATTTGAATTAAATCAATTCCATTTTCACGCAGAAAGTGAGCATACAGTGGATGGCAAACATTATCCAATCGAAGCCCACTTTGTAAATGAAAATCAAGATAGTCGTCTAGCAGTTATCGGCGTTTTCTTCAAAGAAGGTAAAGCAAATCCAGCTTTCCAAAGCATTTTAAACAACGTTAAAAAAGGCGAGAAAACAGCAGTTAGCGAGCCAATCGACGTAGCAGCTCTACTTCCAACAAACAAATCATACTACCACTACCTAGGCTCTCTAACAACACCACCACTATCTGAAAACGTAGAATGGTATGTTATGTCGACACCAGTAGAAGTTTCAAAAGAACAAATTGCAGAATTCAACAAATACTACGATGGCAACAACCGTAAAATTCAACCACTACATGACCGTCCAGTATTAAAACACACCGAAAACTAAAAATCGCCCAGCAGCGGGCCGCCAAAGGCTCATTTTCGTCGTTAAAAGCTGTGTTCCGATGCTCATGTACTTTAGTACATTCCACGTCGGTACTCGCTTTTGCTTAGAAACTAAACCTTTGGCGGCCCGCTGCTGTTTTGTGGTGGATTTTTAGATATACATAAAAATACGATTTTTTGTAAGATACTTAGAGATAGGCTGAAAGGAACTCAAATCATAATAAAATTGCAATATCATTCATTATTTTTGAGATAGGACGAATCCTATTTTTTGGGGTAAGACGTAAATTTTGCTTCAAACAAACGCTTGCCGCCGATTTATCTGGTTTATGAACAATTCTAACCGTCTTTTTTTGCGGGATACTGTTCAAACAAAGCCTATTTATGATATGATAGACGTTGTTGAAAAGAGAACATAAATAGTTTAAAAATAGAGGAGAAATGTGACGATGTGTGGATTTATTGGATGCGTACATGACCGCATTGCTGAAATTACTGGCGAAGAGAAGGAAACATTTAAGCAAATGAATGACATGATTACTCACCGTGGACCTGATGATGAGGGTTATTTTACGGATGAACATGTTCAGTTTGGTTTCCGCCGACTCAGTATTATTGATGTGGAGAACGGTCATCAGCCGCTGACGTACGAGAATGAGCGTTATTGGATAATTTTCAATGGTGAAATTTATAATTATGTGGAGCTGCGCGAGAACTTAGTGAATGAGGGCATGACTTTTGAGACGAGCAGTGATACAGAGGTTATTATTGCTACATATGCCAAGTATAAGGAAAAAACGGCGGAACAATTGCGCGGTATGTTTGGCTTTGTTATTTGGGATAAAGTAGAGGAAAAAATTTACGGTGCCCGCGATCCATTTGGTATCAAGCCGTTTTTCTATGCAGAAGAAGATGGAAAACTTTATATGGGCTCTGAAAAGAAATCAATCTTACATGCGCTGAAATCGACAAAATTGGATGAAGTGTCATTACAAAATTATATGACGTTCCAGTTTGTTCCAGAGCCGGATTCTTTGACGCAAGGTATTAAACGCTTAGAACCTGGCCATTATTTCACGAAAAAAATCGGCGAATCAATGCAGATTAGTCAATATTGGAAGGCGAAGTTCCAACCAGTTGCGAAGTCAGAAGATACGTTTATTAAAGAAATTCGTGATGTAATGTACGATTCTGTGAAAATGCATATGCGCAGTGACGTTCCAGTTGGCTCGTTCTTATCTGGTGGGATTGATTCCTCGATTATTGCGGCCATTGCCAAAGAATACCACCCTGCGATTAAAACGTTCTCTGTCGGTTTTGAGCGCGATGGCTTCAGTGAGGTCGACGTAGCGAAAGAAACGGCTGAGAAGCTAGGTGTGGAGAACATAAGTTACATTATTACGCCACAAGAATACATGGATGAATTGCCGAAAATTGTTTGGCATATGGATGATCCGTTGGCAGATCCAGCTGCGATTCCGCTTTATTTCCTATCTCGTGAAGCGCGTAAACACGTGACAGTTGCTTTATCAGGAGAGGGCGCTGATGAACTTTTCGGTGGGTATAATATTTATAACGAGCCGAACTCATTGTCCATGTTTAATAAAATGCCAGGTGTTTTGAAATCCATGTTACGCGGTGTCGCCAATGTCATGCCTGAGGGAATGCGTGGTAAGAGCTTCCTAGAACGCGGAACGACGCCGATGGAAGAACGTTATATTGGTAACGCCAAGATGTTTACGGAAGCCGAGAAAAAAATCTTGTTACCGAAATATCAAGCTGGCCATGACTATACTAAAATTACCGATCCATTGTACGCGGAAACAGTTGGTTACAATCCAGTTGAGCGGATGCAATACATCGATATCCATACGTGGATGCGTGGTGACATCTTGTTGAAGGCAGATCGAATGACGATGGCGAACTCGCTAGAAGTCCGCGTGCCGTTCTTAGATAAAGAAGTATTCCGTGTCGCAAAAGATATCCCAGCGTCGCTTAAAACAACGAATGGTACAACGAAATACATGTTGCGCAAAGCTGCTGAAGCATTTGTACCAGATCATGTTTTGAATCGTCGTAAACTTGGATTCCCAGTACCGATTCGTCATTGGTTGAAAGACGAGATGAATCAATGGGTTAAAGATATTATTCGCGATTCACCAACAGATCATTTAATCAACAAAAAATATGTTTTGCAATTGCTAGACGATCATTGTGCTGGAAAACAAGATTATAGCCGCAAAATTTGGACGGTTGTTATTTTCATGATTTGGTATGATGTGTATGTAGAGAATAAGTATGATTTTGGAAAATAACCGAATAAATGCGGAATCACCGGGCTGTTTTGAGCTCGGTGATTTTGCATTTATGATGCAGAATATGATGAAATCCAAAAATATCCATAGTATGTAAGGGCTAACATACAACATTTAATCTATCTTTGTGAACATATGGTGAATCTTTTTATGAAAGCTTGAATTCGCAGTATCTTGGCTGTATACTGGGTTAAGAAAGTGACTAGTTGCTACATTGACGAAAAGGCTTGTAGTAATGAGTTAAGTTACTCTTCATGCAGATTACAAATAATATTATAATTGTGCTATGATGCTAAATATTTCTTTTGGCTTGGCAAAGTACATACAATTAGGTTGGGAGTATTGCGAATTATCTAAGTTGAATGAATAAAATGACATATGATGAAGTAATAGACTATAAACTTTATGAATGAAGGATTATTGCATACAAAAAAGCCGGGAATATGTATAAAGTGTGAAACATTTCTAAGTCTATTGAATCTACCGCGATTAGTATGTATAATATAGTACAAGGAGACAGTATACTGGTCTAGGGGATATAATTTAATATTTGAGTAATAAATTTGGACTATTAAATATCGTTAAATATTTTCTGAATAATCGGTCTAAATTATTTATTTGTTTAAAAAAGAGTATTGCGATTTTTCGCAACTAACTGAGGGAGTTGGCATAATGTTTGAAGAGGGAAGGAAGAAATCATCTTTTATTATCTCGCTATTTGGTTTTGTGCTTTGTGTAGCGATGCTAGAGATGATTGGTTTTTGGAGGACGGGGAATATTTCGACATCGTTTAGTATTTATGGATGGGGGATGGTCATTTATCTTATTATTAAAATGACTCTATCTATGTTCTACAAGCCGAAGAAAAATGAGCCACCAAATTTGAAAGTAACGGTTGTTATTCCAGCTTATAATGAGTCGAGTGACGCAATTCTACGTTTGATGGAGACGATTCAGAAGCAAACCTATCCAATACATGAAATCTTTTTCGTGGATGATGGTAGTAAGTCAAAAGAGGCGGTTATTGCTTTGCGAAAATACGTAGCTGAAGCAGACTTGCCAAATACGAAAAATATTATTATTCATGAGATGGAGAAGAACCAAGGCAAGCGCCATGCACAAGCCTATGCTTTTGAGCACTCTACGGGGGACATATTTTTTACCATGGATTCTGACGGAGAGATTTTTCCAGATACGCTTTATGAATTAATGCGACCATTTGCTGATGAAAAAGTGATGGCAGCGACAGGGCATATTAATGCTCGTAATCGTGATACAAACTTATTAACGCGCCTTCTGGATATGCGTTATGACAATGCTTTTCGTGTGGAACGTGCCTCGCAGTCAGTAACTGGACACATTCTTGTTTGCTCAGGGCCAATTAGTTGCTATCGACGCGAAGTTGTTATGGATAATCTACAGCGATATTTGAATCAAACTGTTCTTGGCGTTCCAGCTTCTGTTGGGGATGATCGTTGTCTAACAAACTATGCGATTGAGAAAGGAACTACGATTTATCAATCAACGGCCGAATGTATTACGGATGTTCCAGATACAATGCGTGTCTTTTTAAAACAACAAACACGATGGAGTAAATCGTTTTTTAGAGAGACTTTTATATCGATGCGCATGATTTTCACGCACCCTATTGTATTTTTATGGTCTTTCGTTGAGATAGTGCTATGGATTATTTTCTTAGCAGCTGTTGGGTATAATATCATTTGGCATTTCTGGGATTTGACATGGGTCGATTGGGTATTTTATTTAATTTTGGCTTGTCTATCTGCTTATGCGAGGAATGTACATTACATGTTTAAGTATCCACTTTGTTATTTAATGGCACCAATTTATGGTCTTATACATTTTTTTACTATTCATATTGTTCGTTTAACTGCGTTGGCAACATTACGTGTAGATAAATGGGGAACACGTTAAGGCATACAAAAAGGAGTAATGGGATGAATAATTTCGAGAAAATAAAGAATAATTTGAATAAAAAAGAAGCGGTTATCGCCGTTATGGGACTTGGTTATGTTGGCTTACCACTAGCAATTTCC
Source organism: Paenilisteria rustica (assembly GCF_013820765.1). Classification (GTDB taxonomy): domain Bacteria; phylum Bacillota; class Bacilli; order Lactobacillales; family Listeriaceae; genus Listeria_A; species Listeria_A rustica. Next base: position 42,649 of record NZ_JABJVM010000018.1, on the reverse strand, counting down.
TTTGCTGAAGCTGGTTTTCAAGTCATTGGCTTTGATCCAAGTGAGCCGAAAGTGACACTTGTTAATCAAGGTAAATCTGATATTATGGATATCACATCGGAACGCTTATCGAAATTGATTGGAAAGGAAAGGTTTGTTGCGACGACTGATCCTGAAAGCTTAGCAAAAGCAGATGCTATCATTATTTGTGTGCCGACACCGCTCACTAAATCATATGAACCAGATATTTCATATATTGTGAGCGCGGTGGACATGATTCGCGCGAACATGACAGTTAATACGGTTGTGGTATTGGAGAGCACGACATATCCAGGTACTTCTAAGGAATTGCTTCATGCACCAATCGCGAAAGATGGTTGGAAGTTAGACGAAGATTTCTATGTGTGTTATTCACCCGAGCGAGTTGATCCTGGGAATAAAACGTATCAAACAGAAAACACACCGAAAGTATTAGGCGGTATGACACCGATTTCGATGCAAGTAGGAACAGCTTTATACGAACAGGTTATTGACCATGTGGTACCTGTAGCGTCGACGGAAGTTGCTGAGATGAGTAAACTACTTGAAAACACATTCCGCAGTATCAATATAGCATTTATCAATGAAATGTCGTTATTATGCGAAAAGCTAGATATTGATGTTTGGGAAACAATCGAAGCATCCAGTACAAAACCATTTGGATTTATGCGATTTAACCCGGGCCCAGGAATTGGTGGGCACTGTATTCCGCTAGATCCGATTTACTTGTCTTGGAAAGCGAAAGAAGTTAATTTTTTCAGTCGCTTTATCGAGTTAGCGCAGGAAACAAATCATCAAATGCCGGAGCATGTTGTTCACAAGGCGATGAAGACTTTGAACAGTAAACAAAAAGCATTGAGTGGATCGCGTGTTTTATTATTAGGTATGGCGTATAAGGAGAATATTGATGATCTTCGTGAATCACCGAGTATTTCGGTTTATGAAAATCTTGTAAAAGCAGGAGCTAGCGTGGATTTCTGTGATCCATTGGCAACGAAGTATAGGGATGACGATGGTGTCATTCAAGAAACGATTCCGCTCGATTACAATTATTTTGCCTCTTATGACCTGGTTATCATGCTGACATGTCACGATCTTTTTGATAAGGAGCAGATACTCGCTAACAGTGATTTAATTTTAGATACGAAAAATGTGATGTCTTCATTCGGTTCGAGTAAAGTCGCGCGTTTCGGTGGTGGACCTTCTGTAGCTGTTGAAAAATTTTTAACGGCACAGTAAAGGGTTAGGGAACTAAAGAAGATTCTGCTCTTGTAAAAATGAGCGGAATCTTCTTTGTTTATTTTGATTCATTATTTGGTCTTAATTGAAACGTCTGACCAGGTTTTATGAAGGGAAGTATAGCGATGGAGTCTGGAGTGATGCGCCCGATATTATTTATTTTTGATTCGATTGGCAAATCGCAGAGGGCTATCGTGATTTCGCCTTGATAACGTCCGAATAAGTTGTTATCAATGAGGATGCTACCGATGGGACGTGTGTTTGATAGGGTAGGAGAAATGTCGATTTTTGCTAAAGCTGGTCGAGATTTTTCTAGGCGAATGAGGTCACGTGCTGGGTCCATTCGGTTATTATCTGGCTTCAACAGATGTTTTTGGATGCGCGGATCTAGGTTTGGAGCTAATTGGCAGTCGAGTAATAGTGTGTTATCTTTAGCGAAAGCTGCGAATTGCTCGGTTGTTTGTGATTGGAGTGCTGGGTCGCCGATATAAATGTTGTCAACGCCGAGTGTTTCTAGTTCAAGTGCTGCCGAGAACGGATGGCTGTAGCGGTGCTTTTCAAGTGTTGGCAAGCCTTCGAATAAAGGTTGGCGTTTTTCGCCGTCGCCGGGCACGAAAGCTGCAATTTTTAAGCCGTGTTGATGTAGAAATGCATTCGTTTGCTTGAAAAAAGGAATATCGAGGCCAGTGTGTGGTTTTGGATAGTAGTTATGGAAGGCTTCAACTTGTGAGATATCGACGCCGGCTTGAATAAGTGTTTCTAAAAATGCGCTGTCAATGGTGCTGGCATTGAGGTAGACTTTGATTTTCTTGGCGAGTTTTGCGATTTCAACTGTCGTGAGTCCATAATCGACGCGTAGACCGGTGACGCCAAGTGCAGTCAACTGGTCAGCTGTGTCGATGGTGAGTCCAATGTGCGCCAGTGATTTAGCAGAAATATCGAGGATTAACTGCATGTTGTGTGTGTTTGCTGCAGCGCCAAGTCTTGTAAGCAAGTGGCGATAGTTTGCAGGGTTTTCTTCTGGAATATGTAAAGAGCTGAAAATGAGCGAAAAGCCTTTGTCGGACGCTTGTTGGATGGTTTTTTCAAAGTCATTGTCACTAGATAAATAAATCGAGATACCGAACATGTGAATCACCGTACTTTCGTGGTATTTTAAGTTAAGTATACAGGTCATGAAATTTTATTTCAAACAAAAGAAGATGGGACATAACCCCGATAAATCGGCGACAAGCGTTCGCATTCAGGGGATTAGGCGGACTTCCGGTTCTTCTACACTGCGTTTCGCATAACTTCTCACATGGTCGGGGAAACTACTCCCTCCCTGTTTTCAGTCATCACATACACCAGTATGCGCAGCTCTCCGGCTTCCACCCAATCCCCTGAATACAAACGCTTTCGCTCGATTTGTTTAAAGCAGAATTTTTCGTCCTACCCGAAGAAATGGGAGAGCGCTTTTGCCTTATCTTGAGTTTTGTCTCAACCTCTTTATTTTTCGTTTTTCAATGGCAATCACAAAAGGCGGGTTATTGCGTTGATTGATGAAGCGGTATTCTAAGACGTGAAACTGCTCTTGGGGGAGCGCTTCGGTATAGCGTAACACGGCTGATTTCTCGGTTTGACCCTCGGGATGACCGTGATAAATAACTAGAATCACAATGCCGCCGATGGTAAGTAGAGATAGGGCGGCTTCAATGGCTTTTATCGTAGAGTCAGCGAGTGTTGTGATTGTTTTGTCGCCGCCCGGAAGGTAGCCCAGATTGAAGATAGCTGCCTTGATTTCGGTTTGTTGTGGCAGGAGCTCGATCATGTTTGCGTGGCTCTCGCGTAAAAGTGTGGCTTGATCGGCAACATGTTTCTCAGTGAGCAATTGCGTTGTTGCTTCGATGGCTTCTTGCTGGATATCGAAACCAAATACGTGGCCATTCACACCAACCAGATTGGCTAAAAATGCTGTATCGTGGCCATTTCCAATCGTGGCATCAACAACAGTATCGCCAGGCAAAATAAGACGAGTCAGCAGGTCGTGACTGAATGGTAAAATGCTTTTTAAGTTCATGCTTCGTTCCCAACCTTCGCTGTGTTGTAAAATTTTCCTTGCCAACTATCACGTCTAACGAGTTCCGCATCAATCGAATTCAAAACTTCCCACTTATTCAAGCTCCAAATCGGGCCAATCAAGTCTTCGATCGCGCCGTCTCCCGTAATGCGATGAATGACCATCTCGGGAGGTAATATTTCGAGCTGATCGCAAACCAGGCTGACATAATCGTCCTTCGTTAAAAATTTTAGTTCGCCATTTTTGTACTGTTGAACCATTGGTGTGCCTTTTAGCAGATGTAATAAGTGGATCTTGATGCCCGCGACGCCGCTTTCGACGACTTTTTGTACGGTTTGCATCATCATTTCTGGTGTTTCGCGAGGTAGGCCATTGATAATATGCGTACAGACACGAATACCGCGAGCGTGTAATTTTTCGACACCTTCGACGTAACAATCGTAGTCATGTGCCCGATTGATAAGCACGCCAGTCTCGTTGTGCGCGCTTTGGAGACCGAGTTCCACCCAGAGGTAGATTCGCTCGTTTAACTCGGCTAAATAGTCCACAACGTCATCAGGAAGGCAGTCAGGGCGTGTTGCAATTGACAAACCAACGACGCCAGGCTCATTCAGCACGGATTCGTATTTTTCGCGGAGTTCGGCAACAGGGGCGTGCGTGTTCGTGAACGCTTGGAAATAAGCCATATATTTGCCGTCCTTCCATTTCGTATGCATCCGGTCCTTGATCGCGTGAAACTGGGTTTGCAAATCGTCCACCCGATCGCCTGCGAAATCACCAGACCCCGCCACACTGCAAAAAGTACAACCACCATGCGCGACCGTACCATCACGATTTGGACAGTCAAAACCACCATCGAGCGCCACTTTAAAAACTTTGTAGCCAAAATGGTCACGCAAGCAGTAATTCCATGTGTGGTATCGTTTATTATCGTTCGTATATGGAAATGGGTTCATCTTCGTCAAACTCCTTCAAACTTGAAATAATCATCCTTGTTATTTTATCATATTTTTCAGGGTTGCGGAGGAGTTATCATTGTGCTATGATATAAAAATACTTTAACTTGGTAATGTGTTAAATTGACTTGGGGGCAGAGAATATGAACAAAACAAACAAAAAAATGGGTTATCTCGTATTGACATCTTTAGTAGTAGGAAACATGATTGGTTCAGGAATCTTCATGTTACCACGGCAAATGGCGGCCGTAGCAAGCCCGCTCGGCATTATGCTGGCATGGATCTTAACAGGAACCGGTGTGTTAATGATCGCGCTCGTATTCGGAAATTTGGCTGTGCGACGACCAGACTTAACAAGTGGTGCGCAAAGCCATGCATTCGAATTGTTCCGCAATCCAAAACTAAAACGGCTGGCAGGATTTATCGCCGTCTGGAGTTACTGGGTCGCTAACTGGGCAGGAAACGTGTCCATTATCACCTCTTTTGCAGGTTACTTATCCGTCTTTTTCCCAGTACTTAATAGTAAAAAAATCGTGTTTACCATGGGATCCTATCAGTTAGGGCTCGGCCAATTGTTGACGTTTCTCATTTGTTCACTACTTTTATGGGGCGTTTGCCTGATCATCATTCAAGGCGTAAGTGGGGCTGGACGGATTAATTTTATCGCGACAGCAGCAAAAATCGTCGGCTTTTTCCTCTTCATCGTCGTTGGTTTATTCGCTTTCCAATCCTCTGTAATGGGCGAGTGGTATCATCCGGTTGTCGACACGAGTGGGCTAGAAAACGGCTTGTTATCTCAAGTGAACAGCGCAGCAATCGTTACCTTATGGGCGTTCATCGGAATTGAATCGGCAATGATGTTTGCAGGACGCGCGAAATCGGGTAAAACGGTTCGTGCTGCAACGATTTCTGGGCTTGTCATCTCGGTTTGTCTCTACACGACAATCACGATTCTGGCACTCGGACTTATCCCTAAATCCAAACTATTACATTCCGCAAGTCCGTTAGCCGATGCACTAAATGTTGTCACTGGTAGCGGTGGATCAGCAGTTATGGCGTTGCTCGCGCTTGTCTGTTTATTTGGCTCAGCGATTGGTTGGATTATGATGAGTTCCGAAGCGCCGTACCAAGCCGCGAAAAATGGACTTTTCCTCCCATTCCTAGCAAAAACGAATAAAAATGGTACGCCAGTTCTTGTTCTCATTTTGACATGTTGTGCGTCCCAATTATTCATCCTATCAACGCTTTCTGGCAATATCGCAACAGCCTACGATTTCGTGGTCAAAGTCTCGACGCTGGCGTTTCTCGTCCAATATTTCATCTCACCGCTATTCCAATTAAAATTGACGCTAACCGGTGCGACATACGAGACGAATTCACTAGGAAAACGTTGGTTCGATGGCTTTATCGCAGCACTTGCACTAACGTACGCTAGTTGGATTATCAAAAGTGGAACAGAGGACTGGCGCGTGTTCGCTCTTAGTCTAGGTCTATTCTTCCTAGGATTCCTATTATATCCACTGATGAAATACAAGCCGTTAGCGAAATGACAATCGTTGCTTTATCCGCGTATTTATGCTATTTTTAAGACATCTTTAGGTTACTTTGGGAATGCGAAAGAAGTGGGGAAATGATAATTGTATACCTTGTGCTGGCGATTATTTGTTTGATGGTCATCACAGCTTTTTATGGGAAAATAAATATTCGAAAGCATTGGATTGGTTTCGCAGCACTTGTTTTACTAGTTGCGATGATGGCGATTTTTTTCAGGCAAACGTTTTTCGTGACGGGCAGTCCGTATCACGAAATTCATAAGCAGGTTGCTTCGACAGATCTTTCTTCGGAGTCGGTGAATGGGGTTAAAATCGACCAAGTGCTGTCAACCGCGGCGCAGAAAAAAGATTTTAAATCGAAGGAAGTCACGGATAAAAGTCTCCAAAAAGAGATTAAAGTACTCGTTCCAAAGAAAAAAGAAAAGGCCACATACTGGGTATCTATCGAGGACGCTGACAAAAATCGTGTGATACATATCGAATATGGTAGCGATAAATTAACAACGAGCCGTGGCATCAAGTTCGGCGATTCTGTTGATAAAGTGACTAGTACGTATGGTTCGGCGTATCGCAATTTAACGAAGTCTGATCGCTATGAGCAGGAGCTTGTGTATGAAGATAAGGATAATAATATCGAATTACGCTTTGGTTTTTGGGATAACAAAGTTGAGATGATTTGGTTGACGGCACTTGATAAAGCTCCGATTTAGAGGGTTGTCAAAGTGCGGCTTATAGGCTACAATAGAGCTATTGATGAAGCAAAAGAAGAGGAGTAGTAGTACAGGTTCTTGGCGTTTAGAGAGGTGACGGTTGGTGTGAGTCACACGCGAAGATGTACGAACTTGCCTCGGCACGCATAGATGTGGTGAAAACCGCCGTCCTTTTCCGCGTTAAGGAATTCTTGAGTTGAGTGGAGACACTAATTTGGGTGGTACCGCGGGGGTTTTTACTCTCGTCCCATGGCATTTTTTTGCTGTGGGATTTTTTGTTATGCAGCAAGTATAGAAAGGGAGTTTTGGATTATGACATTTAATCACAAAGAGATGGAGCCGAAATGGCAGAAGAAATGGGAAGACGAGAAGATTTTCAAAACGACGGAGGACGCGGATAAGTCGAATTTTTATGCACTCGATATGTTTCCTTATCCATCAGGCTCAGGACTCCACGTTGGACATCCAGAAGGCTACACGGCGACGGATATTATTTCACGAATGAAGCGGATGCAAGGGTTTAACGTGCTTCATCCGATTGGGTGGGATGCGTTTGGACTTCCTGCTGAGCAGTACGCGATTGATACAGGGAATGATCCTGCTGAATTTACAGCGCATAATATCGAGAATTTCACGCGCCAAATCAAGTCGCTAGGTTTCTCTTACGACTGGGATCGCGAAATTAACACGACCGACCCGAGTTATTACAAATGGACGCAATGGATTTTCACGAAACTATACGAAAAAGGACTCGCATATGAGGCTGAGGTTGCGGTGAACTGGTGCCCAGCGCTTGGTACGGTGCTTGCGAACGAAGAAGTTATCGATGGCAAAAGCGAACGCGGTGGACATCCTGTTTTCCGTAAGCCGATGCGTCAATGGATGCTAAAAATTACGGCGTACGCGGACCGTTTGCTAGATGATTTGGATTTGGTAGACTGGCCAGAAAATATTAAAGATATGCAGCGCAACTGGATTGGGCGTTCAGAAGGTGCGGAAGTCGCGTTTCAAGTAAAAGACAACGACGCGAATTTCACCGTATTTACGACGCGTCCAGATACACTTTTTGGGGCAACGTATGCAGTTCTAGCGCCAGAGCATGATTTGGTGGATAAAATTGTAACGGCGGATCAAAAAGAAGCGGTGACGGCGTATCAGAAACAAGTGGAGCTTAAAAGCGAGTTGGAGCGTACCGATCTTGCGAAAGATAAGACTGGCGTTTTCACGGGAGCTTACGCGATTAATCCAGTGAACGGTGAAGAGATGCCGATTTGGATTGCCGATTATGTCCTAATTCAGTACGGAACTGGTGCGATTATGGCGGTTCCAGCACATGATGAGCGTGATTATGCGTTTGCGAAACAATTCCATTTGGCCATTAAAGCAGTTCTGGCTGGCGGGAATGTCGAAGAAGAAGCCTATACTGGCGATGGCGACCACATTAATTCAGAATTTCTCAACGGTCTGAATAAAGACGATGCGATTGCGAAAATCATTGATTGGCTAGAAGAAAATAAAGCTGGAACGCGTAAAATTAGTTTCCGTTTGCGCGATTGGTTGTTCAGCCGTCAGCGTTATTGGGGCGAACCAATCCCTGTGATTCATTGGGAAGATGGCGAAACAACAACGATTCCAGAACAAGAATTGCCACTACTCCTTCCAAAAGCAACCGAAATCAAACCATCTGGAACAGGCGAATCACCACTTGCAAACCTGACTGACTGGGTAAACGTTGTCGATGCAGATGGTCGTAAAGGGGTTCGCGAAACGAATACAATGCCGCAGTGGGCTGGATCTAGCTGGTACTTCCTGCGCTATATCGATCCAGAAAACAAGGACGTTTTGGCGGATAAAGAAAAGCTTGAAAAATGGCTTCCAGTTGACGTATATATCGGTGGCGCTGAGCATGCGGTATTGCACTTGCTATACGCGCGATTCTGGCACAAATTCCTGTACGATATTGGTGTTGTACCAACGAAAGAACCGTTCCAAAAACTGTTTAACCAAGGCATGATTTTGGGCGATAATAACGAAAAAATGAGTAAATCTCGCGGCAATGTTGTTAATCCGGATGACGTGGTTGAACAATACGGTGCGGACACGCTACGCCTTTACGAAATGTTCATGGGTCCACTTGAAGCATCGATTCCATGGAACGCAAATGGCCTAGAAGGAGCGCGCAAATTCCTAGACCGCGTTTGGCGCTTGTTTATCGAGGAAGAAACAGGCGAAATCAACGCTAAGATCACGACAGAAGCCAATGTTGACCTTGAGAAATCCTACCACCAAATGGTGAAAATGGTATCCGAGCACTATGAAAACCTACGTTTCAATACAGGTATTTCGCAGTTGATGATTTTCATAAATGATGCGTATAAAGCAACGACCGTTCCGAAAAATAATGCAGAAGGTTTCGTTCAACTCCTTTCGCCAATCGCGCCACATTTGGCAGAAGAGCTATGGAGTCGTCTTGGTCATACCGAAACGATTACGTATGAGTCATGGCCAACATTTGATGCTTCCAAATTGGTGGAGGATGAAGTCGAAATCGTGCTACAGGTGAACGGTAAAGTGAGAGCTAAAGTCACAGTAGCGAAAGATTTGGGCCGAGATGAGCTAGAACAAATCGCTCGAAGCAATGATAAAATCACCGAAGAAATAGCGGGCAAAACAGTCCGTAAAGTCATCGCTGTCCCTGGTAAATTGGTAAACATTGTAGCTAATTAAACTTAATAACCAGTCCATCTAACTCCATTCATGGTTAGGTGGACTATTTTGTTTCTAAAGAATTTCTAAAGGTTTGCTTTTTGTCAAATTCACGTCATAAATCTATGGTATGATGGAAAAAATGAACCACTAGGATGATGAATAATGAATGTATTAATTGCAGATGATCAAAAAGATATGTTGAAAATTTTATGTGCTTATTTTGAAAAAGAGGGCTTTACTGTTTTTCAAGCGGAAAATGGAGAAGAGGCTTTAGAAATATATTATCGTGAAAAATTGGATTTAGCGGTGTTGGATTGGATGATGCCGGGCGTAAATGGTATGGAAGTTTGCAAAGAAATGAAGGCGTCGAGCTCTGTGAAGGTGATGATGTTGACGGCGAAAAGTGAGGGCGAGGATGAATGTTATGCGCTAGAAGCTGGAGCGGATGACTACGTCAAGAAGCCATTTTTCCCGAAAGCGTTGTTGGTTCGCGCGAAGAATTTGACGGGTTTTCAGAACTGTTTCGAAGTGGCGGATATTACGATTGATACATATGCCAAGAAATTATTTAAACAAGGTATGGATATTAATGCCACAAAAACGGAGTATGAATTAATGCGTGTGTTATATCAAAATAAAGGTGCGATTCTGAATCGAAATCAGCTGCTGGATATTGTTTGGGGGATTGATTATGAAGGCGAAGAGCGCACAGTAGACACGCATATTAGGCGGCTTCGCGAAAAAGTTGGTGACGGGCTGATTAAGACGCACCGCGGGATGGGCTATAGTATCGAGGTCGGTAATGAGTAAACTCGGTCGTAAGCTGACGTGGCGCATTTCGGCAGTGGTTATCGGTGTTTTTGCGCTATCGATGCTCGTGAATCAGTTTTTCTTACCTAAATACTATCATTTTGAGATGAATCAAAAAGTGACGCAGGCGATGAAAGAGGTCGACAAGTGGGATAAGAAGCGGATTGAGAATGACCTTGGCATACTGGAAGCGAAATATGATGTGACGATTGTAGCTGAGAAAATGAGTAACAATGTGGACGATCTCAATGAAATGTTGCGGCTCGACTTGGCACAGAAACGCATTGCGCTGAACCGCTTTTGGGTGACTGGTGAGACGCTAGAGGATTTAAAAAAAGGCTCGATTATTACGAAGTTATACGACCAAGGCAAGCAAAAATCGAGTTTTTTAGTGAGTTTAAATGAGAAGGACGGACTGCTTATCGTGGCGGGAATTTCGATTGCCAATTACGATGAAACCGCAAAAATCATCAATGAATTTAATTTGATGTTGATGCTGTTCGGTTCTATCTTAGTCGTTGCGCTCACTGGCTTTTTATCTCGAAAAATCACGAAACCGCTGGAAGAATTAAAAATTGTTGCTGACCAGATTTCGAAATTGGAATTTGAGAAGGTGAGCATTGAAACGCGCGATGAATTGGAAGATTTGGCGACGAGTATTAATGTGATGAGTGATGATTTGAAGAAGGCGCATCATGCCCTGCTTCGGCGAAATAAAGAGTTGAAGCATTTTATGGCGGATTTAACGCATGAATTGAAAACACCGCTCGCATTGATTAAAGCCTATAGCATGGGGATTCAGGATGGCTTGGACGACGGGACTTACATGGCGACAATCGTGAAACAGACCAATCAAATCTCGGTGATTATTGAAGAATTATTGCGTTTTTCCAAAATGGAAGTAGATCCACTGCACCTAGAAAAAATCGAAGTTCGGATGCTTTTTGAGGAAATCCTTGCAAATTATCAAGAAACGACAGATCTAGATATTCGGACAAAATCGGAAATCAGTCCAGAAATCGTTATTTTGGCGGATAAGGCAAAACTAGAGATGGTGTTTAATAATGTCATCACAAACGCGGTGAAATACGCAACAACGAATCAAATTAAAATCGAGTGGACCGAGCAGAATAATAAAGTTTACTTCGCCATTAAAAATGAAACAACGATTCGCGATTCGCAAACATTAGAGCATATTTGGATGCCGTTTTATGTGAGAGAAGCTTCGCGAAATAAGAACTTTTCGGGAACTGGGCTTGGGCTCGCCATTGTGCAAACGGTCATGGAACAACATGAATTTGAGTACGGCGCGAAACTGGAAGATGGCTGGATTACGTTTTATCTGATTTTTGATAAGGTCGAGTAAGGGAGGGGAAAGCAAGTATGAAAATAAAAAATATCGTCGTGAGTGTTGTACTTGTCTTTCTCATCGCGATCTTACTGATTTTGCAAATCTGGCAACCGCATGAGGCGATGCCAGCGCAAGGGTCTACAAAAATACAAACAATTGAGAGGTTAAGGCTATGAAAAGAGAAACATTTATTTTTATATTAGGCGTACTAGCGGCAGGCGCACTCGTGTTTCACTTCTATGATCAGTACCAGCAACGCGCGGCAATGAAGGACATGATTACAGAAACGGCGAAAAAACACGATATACCAGCTTGGATACCACTCTCGATTGCCGAAACAGAAAGCGGATTTGACCCAGAAACGATTGGCGATTCGGGAACTTCCTATGGCTTATTTCAGTTGCATCGCGGTGGTTTAGCGCCAGAAGAAATGACCGAGGAGGAACTATTGAAACCCGAAGAAAATATTGAAATCGCAATTACGAACATGACGCGCGCTTACGACCGTGCGCAGGTGAAAGGTTTGGAAGGTATTGCGATGCTTACTTATATTGCCAATACATCCGGCTGGCCGACCCAACGCGGAACCGATTGGACGGATCAAAATACGAATTATAATAAAAAATTAGCGAAAAATTTCAAGAAACATATTAAAGTAAAAGAATTAGCAACAGCAGAATAAAGTTGGAAAGTGGCTTAGCGCAAAGGTTAAGCTGCTTTTTATTTTTTATGAACTTGAAACTTTATTTCATTATTTTAAAATAGTTATTGAAATATAATTCCGAATGAGTTACAATAAACGTATGAAAGAGGTGTTTTTATGTTAGAGAATTTATCCACGGAAAAACGAAATGAAAAGACAACATCTTTAGATACCCTAACTGTAAAAGAAGCATTACAGATTATGAATGAAGAAGATGCGAAAGTACCGGTTGCTATTGCGGCGAATCTCGCTTCAATTGAAACCGTTATCACTGGTGTAATAGAGAGTTTTAAAAAAGGTGGACGCTTGATTTATCTTGGTGCAGGAACGAGTGGACGTCTTGGTGTTTTAGACGCTGCGGAATGTGTGCCAACGTTTGGAGTTCCCGCTACAATGGTCGTTGGTTTAATTGCCGGTGGCGAGAAAGCGTTTTTACAAGCGGTAGAAGGTGCCGAGGATTCGGTCGCTTTTGGTAAAGAAGATTTAGAAAGTATTGCATTGACAGCGAATGATTATGTGTTAGGAATCGCGGCGAGTGGCCGTACACCTTACGTGATTGGTGCGCTTGATTATGCAAAAGAAGTTGGTGCGAAGACAGGAGCTTTGTCTTGTAACACGAACGCAGCGATTTCAAAACATGCGGATACAGCGATCGAAGTAGATTGCGGACCTGAAATTTTGACAGGATCGACGCGTTTGAAAGCCGGCACAGCGCAAAAACTAGTTTTAAATATGATTTCGACGATTTCGATGATTGGAATAGGGAAAGTATATAAGAACTTGATGGTCGACGTGATGCCAACGAATGAAAAATTGGTAGAACGTTCGAAACGTATCATCATGGAAGCGACAGAATGTGATTACGCGACAGCAGAAAAGCATTTTGAATTAGCAGGACAGCATGTGAAACCAGCAATTGTCATGATTTTAACGAACACAGACCTTGCGACAGCCACGGAAAAATTAGCATCAGCGGATGGTTTTATCAGACGCACTTTAGACTAAGAGGAGGTACGAAACATGAGTAAAGAGCAAGATTTAGGCCAAAAGATTTTTGAAGAAGTTGGCGGCATGGGAAACGTTTCTAAAATCGCGCATTGTATGACACGTGTACGATTAGGAATTAAAGATACAGATAAGGTCGACGTGGAAGGCTTGAAAAAAGCACCAGGCGTACTTGGAGTTGTAGAAGATGATACGCTCCAAATCATTGTTGGACCAGGATTTGTAAACAAAGTAGCAGGCGCGATGTGTGATATGGCAGGCGTGAAATTAGGTGAAACATTACCAGATAACTTAGATGAGAATTTGACACAAAGTTCGACTGCGAAAACCGGTAAAGAATTGGTGGAAGAAAGAGCAGCGGCGACGAAAGCAGACATGAAAAAGAAACAAAATAATTCATCTGGATTTAAGCGTTTATTGAAATCCGTTGCAAACATTTTTGTTCCTCTAATTCCAGGTTTTGTGGGTGCCGGTTTAATTGCTGGTATCGCGGCGATTCTATTCAATAATATTCAAGCTGGGAATCTAGATGCTGCAACATGGTCGCAATATGTTACTGTTTTAAATGTTATTAAAAATGGTATTTTCTCATTCCTTGTTATTTATGTAGGGATTAATACAGCGCAAGAATTCGGTGGGACGCCAGTACTTGGTGGAGCCATCGGTGGTGTGACATTGCTTATGGGCGTGACGCCAGAATTCCCAATCAAGAATATTTTCAACGGTAGTGACATGGTCGCAGGACAAGGTGGTATTATCGGTGTACTTCTAGCTGTATACTTACTTTGTGTTCTTGAGAAATTTTTACGTAAATGGATTCCGAATTCGCTGGACATCATTTTAACACCGATGTTAGCGTTACTCATCATTGGTTTGTTCACGATTTTCATCATTATGCCATTTGCAGGCGTTATTTCAACAAGCCTAGTAGGAAGTATCAACTGGATTATTGCAAAAGGTGGACTGTTCGCCGGATTCGTTCTAGGGACGCTATTCCTGCCAATGGTTATGCTTGGACTTCATCAAGTGTTAACGCCAATCCATGTTGAAATGATAGCGCAACAAGGGTACACGATTTTGTTACCAATGCTTGCAATGGCAGGTGCTGGACAAGTTGGTGCGTCAATCGCAATTTGGATGCGTTGTCGCAAAAATAAACCTTTAGTCACTATGATTAAGGGTGGGTTGCCAGTAGGTATTCTTGGTATTGGTGAACCATTAATCTACGGTGTTACTATTCCGCTTGGTCGTCCGTTTATCACGGCATGTCTCGGCGGAGGTATCGGTGGAGCTATTATCGGTTTCTTCGGTAATGTTGGTGCCATTGCAATTGGCCCATCAGGCGTAGCGCTTATCCCGCTTATCGCTAATAATTCATGGTTAGAATACGTTATCGGCTTACTAGCAGCATATCTTGGCGGTTTCATCCTCACTTATCTGTGGGGCGTGCCAAAAGATGCGATGGAAGCTGTAGAAGAGTAAAGTGAAGAAAGTGGGACGAATGTGTCTCACTTTTTTTGTTGTATGGTCATCCGACATGTTATAATTAAGCATGGAATTTATTCAAAGGAGGTGGCAACCAATATAATGGGAAGTGTGATTAATCGAATTCAAGGTATTGTAGATGAATTGCCGAAATCAGAGGCAAAAGTAGGTCGCGCGATATTAGCAGATCCAAGTAAAATCGTAAAAATGTCGATTCATGAACTGGCTGAAAGTTCTGGCGCGAGTGGCGCTGCGGTGATTCGTTTTTGCCACTCAATGGGGTTAGAGGGTTTTCCAGAGCTAAAGATGAAGCTATCGGTTGAGCTAGCTCGGCCTGAAAAGATAGGTTACTATGATATTGAGCCAAATGAGGAGTTTGAAGAGATCACGAGAAAGCTTGTTTCTAACACCGTGCAAACATTGAATGACACAGTTGGGCAGTTAGAGAAAGAAAAAATTATGGATGCGTGCGAGATTCTCTACAAGGCGGATACGATCTACGCATATGGTGTTGGCGCTTCATGGTTAATTGCCGAGGATATTGCACAAAAATGGATGCGTGCTGGCAAACATGCGATTGCGATTGCAGATCCACATATTTTAGCCATGGCTTTTGCGGCGGGTTCTAAAAATGCGGTTTTCTTTGCGATTTCGAATAGTGGGGAAACGAGCGAAGTGTTGCAGTTGGCCGATGAGGCGCTGAACAATGGTCTAGAATTACTTAGTTTAACCCGTTTTGGACAGAATAAATTGAAACAACGAGCGTCAGTTGCATTGGAAACGTCACGTGCGCCGGAAACCGAGCTAAGGAGTGCGGCAACAAGTTCGAGGCAAGCGCAGTTTTTAGTGATTGATATCTTGTTCTACTTCTACGCTTCGCATCATTATGAGGAAATGATTGAGCAGATAAGGACATCACGGGAAGCGACGAATCGTTTTAGAGAATCTTGATTTGTTTGCTACATAATTTGAAAAGGTAGGTCAAAACGGCTTATCTTTTTTGTTGCCTTTTTCGCTAAAATGGGAAGATTGTGATATAATAAGGGAAACTCGATGGAGAAGGTGATAGTAATGGGGGACGACTTGGGTGAGAAGAAAGTATTAATTGAAGAAATTGAAGGATTAGCCTTGGGATATCAGGTTGGGGAGCCGATTTTCACGAAGGAGATTAAGCAGCAAGTAAATGAACATTTTGAAGTAGCAAGTAATGATAGTTTTACGAGGACAGTGAATGAATATTTGCGTAGATTGGAAAAAAGAGGCGTTATTTCTAAATATGATGATGGTATTTATTTTCGTAGCAAAGAGACTAAGTTTGGACGAAGCGCTATCGACAAAGAAAAGCTTGTTAAGAAGGCATATATCGTCGATGAACAAGAGGATGAAGTGATTGGATACATTGCGGGGGCTGCTTTTCTTAACGCCAATGGTTTTTCTAATAATATGACGAATCGGCAGGAAATCGTGACAAACAATTATAACGTGAAGAAACCAATCCATAAATTTAGTAACCCACCAATCATTAAAAAGCCTAAAGTGCCAATTTCTAAGTACAATTACCGTTATTTCCAGTTGTTGGATACGTTAAGAGATATTGAGCAGTATCATGTATTGGATGCCTCTTTTTACGTATCGCTCTACGATTATATGGAACGAGAGCGGATCGATGGGTTCAAACTACTTGGCTATGCAAAAAAATACTATAATCAAAAAGTAATGCACATACTGGATGAACTAGCGGAGGCTGTTCTAGACAGGGAGCTGATTGGTTAATGTACTGTACTCTGCATCATGATCGACATGTATTTAGGGATTTACTAGAATCTATTTTTAATGAGCATGATATATTGCCAGAGATTTTAGAGAAAGATTATTATGTATGTTTAATGTTGCAGGAAATAGCTGTTGTACAACGAGAGTATGACGTATATTTTAAAGGTGGGACGGCATTATATAAATGTTTAAAGAGGATTAATCGTTTTTCAGAGGACATCGATTTAACATTTAATAATGAAAAATTTATTTCTAAAACGAGTAAAGGTAATGCGTTGAAAAAGGTGACTTCGTGTTATGCACAATTGAGTATAAACACGGCACATCCGCAAAGTGTCTCTGGAAGTGGTTCGAGGACATCGGTTTATGAGTACGATACTTTGTTTGAGACGGGCTTTTCGAAGAGAGATTCGTTGGGAAGAGTTGGGACAGTTAAGGTTGAGACGACAGCTTTTACGACATTTGAGCCCTATTCTGCGTATTTGATGGAACCGATTATACTAACATTAGCGTCAGATTCGATTAAGCAAATTTTGAATGTGGAATATAATATGAAGCCATTTCAAATGAATGTGATGAAAGTGGAACGGATATTTGTTGATAAACTATTCGCTGTAGAGGATTATTATTTAGGGTCTACTGGAGCAGGAAGATTTATTGAAATGGGGAAGCATTTATATGATTTAATTATATTATTTGAGTTGCCTTCCATTCAAAAATTACTATTGGAATCAGGGGCTGAATTACGTTTTATCGTGGAGCAAAAGAGGATAGAGCAGGACTTGAGGCACGAGGCTAAGACTTTGGGTAAGTCCATTTGTGCATTCGGTTATTGGAATTGTTTGGGAAGCGACAAAGAGATTGAAAAGGGATATAATAGAATGCAGAATGTGTATATTTTCTTGGATGATGACAGGAGGACATTCGAATATATTCTTGAAAAATGTGGTTATATTCACAAGCGGTTCATGGAGAATTCATTGTAAAAAATACTTGACTTTAGCAAGAATATCGGCTAATATGAGTGTTATATTAAATGAATGCGTGGATGAAGAGTAAGTAACATGATGGATGTTTCAAGAGAGCTGATGGTTGGTGTGAATCAGTAGCAGAGATGATGTGAATGGACTTCGGAGCAACTAAGCTGAACGGGATTTTTCCTCAGTAGGAGTTAGCGATTAGGCCTTATCGTTACACAAGGCACCCCATATCATTGTGGGATTGAGTGAATCGTTTTTCGATTAATTAAGGTGGTACCACGGGTCTCCCGTCCTTATCTAATGTTTATTAGATAAGGAGGGAGGCCCTATTTTGTTTGACAGAGTTTAGGCGAGGTAAATCGGCGGCAAGCGTCCGCATTCCACAAGTTTGGCGGACTTCCGGTTCTCACATACACCAGTATGCTCCGCTTCCGGATTCCACCAAACTTGTGGAATACAAACGCTTTCGCTCGATTTGTGTAAAGCGATAAAGTATTCTTATACGAAGAGAATAAAAAATAATAAACGAAAACATAAAGCAAGAAGAGTAAGCAAACATAATTTTTCCAGAGAGTCAGTGGTTGGTGTGAACTGATAAAGTTAGTTTGCTGAAGTGGTCCTTGCGTGTGCGGCTTTGAACTAAAAAGTAGGAGCTGCCGGGTTCTCCCGTTATTGAGATAGAGTATGTGATTCGTACTCGAATGAGATGGAATTTTTTATGATTCCAATATGAGGTGGTACCGCGGTATTTGATTATTCGCCCTCTAAAGAAAACAGTGATTTGGCTGGGTTCTTTAGGGGGCTTTTTTGTATTTTAGAATTGGAGGAATGAGCGATGAAATTAACTAGGAAAATAAATGCGGATACGATTACGGCGATTTTGGCTTATGAGCGTTTGGATGGGGAAAATAAGGCGTTACTTGAGGGCGCGGCGCGAGATGCGGATGCGGGCCGGTATTCGATCATTGCGATGGATCCGGTGCATGAGATAAAGGTTTATGGACAGCGATTCGTGTTGGATGGAGTGGAGAGAACGGTGGTCGATCCGTTGGCGGAGCTTGATAAGGTGATTCGGACGGCGCCAAAACATGCGGATTCGCTTCCTTTTGAGGCTGGTGCGATTGGTTATGTTGGCTATGATACGATTGCACTCTATGAGGATTTGGGCGAGATGCCACGGGAAACGCGCGCGGGATTAGCGGATATTCATTTTATGGTATATGAGTCGTTTTTGATTATGGATCATCAGGCGGAGGAAATGACGCTTGTGCAGGATAATTGCTACTCGGGTCGGACGGCGAGTGAGATGCGGGAGGCGCTTGATCGGATGCAGGGGCAGTTGGTGACGCCGGGGGAACGTGAGATGCGGGATGTTGCGGTGACGCCGATGGAATATACGAGTAATGTGACAAAAGCGGAGTATATGACGCAGGTCGAGCGGGCGAAGGCGCATATTAGGAACGGTGACTTTTTCCAAATTGTGTTGTCGCAGCGTTTGGAGGCGCCATTTACGGGTGATGCGTTTGATTATTACCGAAAATTGCGATTGTTGAATCCTTCGCCGTACTTGTTTTTCGTTGATTTTGATGAGACGACGTTGATTGGGTCTTCTCCGGAGAGTTTGGTGAGTGTGACGGGTGATGTGGTTGTGACGAATCCGATTGCTGGGACGCGAAAACGTGGGGCGACGAAGCAGGAGGATGAGCGTTTAGCGGAGGAACTTTTGCATGATGAAAAGGAGCTCGCGGAACATCGGATGTTGGTGGATTTGGGGCGTAATGATATTGGAAAAGTTGCGGTGACGGGAAGCGTAAATGTTCCGGTTTACTTGACGATTGAGCGATATCGCTTTTTGATGCATCTGGTGTCGGTTGTGGATGGTGTGCTGAAACCGGGGTTGACGGCGATGGATGCGCTGAAATCGGTGCTACCGGCTGGGACGGTGAGTGGTGCGCCTAAGATTCGAGCGATGGAACGGATTTATGAATGGGAAAATGTGAAGCGTGGTCCTTATGCGGGTGCGGTTGGATATTTGACGCATCAAGGGGATTGTGATTTCGCGCTGGCGATTCGAACGATGGTGTTGCATCAGGGAACGGCGTATGTGCAGGCTGGTGCTGGGATTGTCTATGATTCGGATCCGGAGAGTGAATATTTAGAAACGCTGCAAAAAGCGAAAGCGTTACTGGAGGTTGGAAAATGATTTTATTAGTCGATAATTATGATTCGTTTACGTATAATTTGGAGCAGTATTTGGCGGAATTTGCGGATGAGGTTGTGGTTTGCCGGAATGATGCGGCGGATTTGATGGAGCTAGCGGCCAGTGCGACGGGAATTGTGTTGTCACCTGGGCCTGGGAAGCCGAGTGAGGCAGGACTTCTAGAAGAGGTTGTGCGGCAGTTCGCGGATAAGAAGCCAATGCTTGGGATTTGTTTAGGACATCAGGCGATTGGTGAGGTGTTTGGCGGGACGGTGAGTCGGGCTGGCGCGATTAGGCACGGTAAGGTTTCGATGATGCGACAAACGGCTGGTAGCGCGATTTTTGCGGGGTTAGATGAGGAACTGGAAATTATGCGGTATCATTCGCTGATTGTGGAGAAGGAGGCGTTTCCGGAGGCTTTGGAGGTTTTGGCGCGGTCGCTGGATGATGATGAGATTATGGCGATGCAGTTGCGCGGATTTCCGGTTTATGGGTTGCAGTTTCATCCAGAATCGATTGGGACGCTGGATGGCAAACGGATGATGGCGAATTTTGTAGCGATTGTGGAAAAGGAGGGTGAGCGAGATGGAAGCGTATTTGCAAAAAGTGTATGATCAGCAGAATTTGACGCGATTCGAGATGCAGGAGGTTGCTTCGGCGATTTTTGCAGGAGAATTAAGTCAGGCGCAAATCGCGGCTTTCTTGATGGCTCTGAAAATTAAAGGAGAAACGATTGAGGAGATGCAGGCGATTGCTGAAACGATGCAGGGTGTGGCGTTACAGTTACCGATGGCATCTGAAAATACGATGGATAATTGCGGAACTGGCGGGGATAAATCGCTTAGCTTTAATGTGAGTACGACCTCGGCTTTTGTGTTGGCGGCTGCTGGGATTAAGGTGGCGAAACATGGGAATCGCAGTATTTCAAGTAAGTCGGGAAGCGCGGATGTTTGTCAGGAGTTGGGCATTGATATTTCGCTTGGCACGGAGGATATGGTATATTTACTGGAGAATGCTGGTATTGCTTTCTTATTCGCGCCGCACGTGCATCCAAATATGAAATATGTGATGGAAGTGAGACGGGAGCTTAATACACCGACGATTTTCAACTTGATTGGACCGCTGACAAATCCGGTGAAGCTGGAGACGCAATTGATGGGAATTTATCGTCGTGATTTGCTGGAACAAACAGCGCAAGTGCTTGGAAAATTAGGTAGGAAACGCGCGATTGTAGTAAACGGCGGTGGTTTCATGGATGAGGCGTCGCTTGCGGGAGAGAATCATTACGCGCTCCTTGAGAATGGCGAGGTGACAATGCATCGCTTTTTGCCGGAGGACGTTGGCTTAGAAAGTCGTGATTTGGAGGCGATTCAAGGTGGCGATGCGAAACGGAATGCGGACATTTTGCTATCGGTTTTAAAAGCGGAGCCGAGTGCGTATTACGATACAGTAATTTTGAACGCTGGCCTCGGGTTGCTGGCTCATGGAAAAGTAACAACGCTTGTTTCGGGTATCGAAATGGCGCGTGATTTGATTGATAGTGGTGAGGCTTATGCAAAATTAACACAATTATTAGCTTGTCAAAAGGAGAGATTAGTAGGATGACATTTTTAGAAGAGATCTTAGCAAAAAAAGCGCAAGAAGTGGCGGAAATGCCGGTTGAAAAAGCGAAATTAGACAGACAAAAACCGTATTTTCATGATTTTTTAAAGGCGAATAAAGAGGCGGTACAGCTGATTGCGGAAGTAAAACGAGCTTCTCCGTCGAAAGGCGCGATTAATCTTGATGTGGACCCGGTTGCCCAGGCGAAAAGTTACGAAGCGGCGGGCGCGGGCGCGATTTCAGTCCTGACAGATCAGCAATTTTTCAAAGGGGATATAGAGGATTTGCGGGCAGTGGCAGAGTCGGTGAGCATTCCGGTTTTGTGTAAGGACTTTATTATTAGTGAAAAACAGTTGATTCGCGCCAAAAATGCGGGGGCTTCGATTGTGTTGTTGATTGTGGCAGCCTTGTCGGAGGGAGATTTGGCGTCACTTTACAAACAGGCTACAGCGCTTGATTTAGAGGTGCTTGTGGAAGTGCATAATGAAGCGGAATTGGAGATTGCCGAACGACTAGGCGCAAAATTGATTGGCGTGAATAACCGCGACTTACATAGTTTTGTGGTGGATATTGCGGTGAGTGAACGCGTGGCAGGAGAATTTTCACTCGCGGATACGTTTTATATCAGTGAAAGTGGCTTCCGTGAACCGGTAGATGTGGCACGCGTGGCGAAGGCATTTAGTGTGGTGCTTGTTGGTGAGGCGTTGATGCGGGCAGGAAATGTCGAGCAAGCCGCGAGTGCATTGAAGGTGAGTCGGATATGACACAAATCAAAATTTGCGGACTGAAATACCGTCCTGATATCGATGTTGCGGTCGCGAATGGGGCGGATATGATTGGTTTCGTGTTTGCGCCGAGTAAGCGCCAAGTGACGCCGGATCAAGCTCGAATTTTAGCGCAGCATATGCCAGATTCGGTTAAAAAAGTAGGCGTTTTTGTGAATGAAAGTCCTGCGGAAATCAACAGAATCGCGGCGATGGTACCGCTTGATATTGTGCAATGCCATGGACAGGAGACGGCGGCGGATTTAGCGGAAATAAACCATCCAACAATCAAGGCTTTCCAAGTCAAGGATGGTCAGATAAATGGTGATGTAACAGCATTTCCAGATAGCTTGATTTTACTCGACGCCCCAATTGCAGGGCTTGGTGAAACGTTTGATTGGCAGGCGATTGTGAAAAAAGAATTGCCAAAGGAACGGCTGATTATTGCGGGAGGTTTGAACATAGATAATGTCACCGCAGCAATCGAGCAGTTCCAACCACTTGCCGTCGATGTATCCTCGGGTGTTGAGACGAACGGAACGAAAGACCCTGAAAAAATAATAAAATTCATTCAAAAAGCGAAGGAGTCCTGAAAATGAGTTATGATGCACCGAATAAAGCAGGTTTTTATGGGAATTATGGCGGGAAATTTGTCCCGGAAACATTGATGAAAGCTGTCACAGAACTAGAGGCGGCGTACGAAATATCGAAAACGGATGAGGCGTTTCAGCAAGAATTGAGCTATTATTTACACGACTATGTTGGGCGCGAGTCCCCGCTTTATTTTGCGGAACAGTTGACGGCACATGCGGGCGGCGCCAAGATTTATTTGAAACGGGAAGATTTGAACCATACCGGCGCGCACAAAATCAATAATTGCATCGGGCAAGCCTTATTAACGCGCCAAATGGGGAAAAAGAAAGTCGTGGCAGAAACGGGCGCTGGGCAACATGGTGTAGCGACGGCAACCGTAGCGGCCTTATTTAACTTAGAATGCACAATTTTTATGGGAGAAGAGGACATTAGACGGCAGCAGTTGAACGTTTTCCGAATGGAGTTGCTCGGCGCGAAAGTGGTCAGCGTTTCAGGTGGGAATGGCACGCTAAAAGACGCTGTCAATGAGGCGCTGCGCTATTGGGTGGCGAATGTGGAAGATACGCATTACATCATGGGTTCCGTTTTAGGACCGCATCCATTTCCGCAAATTGTTCGTGATTTCCAAAGCGTGATTGGAGCAGAGGCTCGCGCGCAACATTTGGAGAAAGAGAACCGTTTGCCAGACGCGTTAGTAGCTTGTATTGGCGGTGGCAGTAATTCGATGGGACTTTTTTATCCATTTGTGAACGATACGACGGTCAAAATGTACGGTGTCGAAGCGGCTGGTTCTGGTCTGGATACCGCTTTTCACGCAGCATCGCTATCCAAAGGTGAAATTGGTGTCCTGCATGGCGCAATGATGCATATTTTGCAAGACGATGCCGGTCAAATTCAGGAAGCTTATTCTATTTCGGCAGGCTTGGATTATCCGGGAATCGGTCCCGAACATAGTTTTTTAAGAGACGAAGGACGCGCCAAGTATGCCTCTGTGACCGATGACGAGGCCGTAGAAGCGTTCCAATTGCTTTGCCGTACAGAAGGCATCATTCCGGCGTTAGAAAGCTCACACGCAATCTCCTTCGCCGTAGAACTCGCCAGCAAAATGAACCCAGAAGAAAGCATCGTCGTTTGCCTATCTGGCCGTGGCGATAAAGACGTGGACCAAATCCGCGCACGTTTGAAAGGAGCAGATGACAAATGATGTTACAAAACGCAATCGAAAAAGCTAATTTAGCCGTAGTTCCCTACATTATGGCGGGGGACGGCGGCCTCGACCAGCTAGAAAATCAGATGCAGCTACTGAGTGATGCAGGTGCGACGGCGATTGAACTCGGCATACCTTTCTCAGATCCAGTAGCCGACGGGCCGGTGATTCAAGAAGCAGGTGCGCGTGCTTTGGTGGCGAAAATTAGCCTCGAGCAGATTTTAGAAACACTGACAACGAGCAAAATCGAGATTCCGCTAGTTGTGATGAGTTATTTCAATCCGATTTATCACCTTGGCGTTGAAAAATTCATCGAACTTGCTAAAAAAACACCGATTAAAGGACTCATTATTCCTGATTTACCGTATGAACATCGCGATTTAATTTTGCCGTATTTAGAAAATACCGATATTGCCCTAATTCCGTTGATCTCGCTGACGAGTCCAAAAGAGCGAATGGAATTGATTGCGAAACAAGCGCACGGGTTCATTTACGCGGTGACAGTGAACGGGACAACAGGCGAGCGCGCAGTATTCGGCGATAAGATTGACGAAAATTTGACGTACTTAAAAACGATTAGCCCTGTACCGGTTTTGGCAGGTTTCGGCATTTCTAATCTGGATCACGTGGCGAGATTTGCCGCCGTGTGTGACGGTGTGATTGTGGGAAGTAAGGTCGTGCAGCTGTTGCATGATGGGAAGTATGAAGAGTTGAGTGAATTTATTAGTGGTGCGAGTCAAATTAAATAATTTTCTTAACATGGTGGCATTTTCGAGAGATAATCTCTGTTTTTTATGAGAAATTAATCAAAATTGTAAAGTCTATATCTGAAAAATAATTTAGTGTTATTTATTCACAGATATGGGCTTTTTTTTGTATGAAATATGGTATGATTAAGAAGAAAATAACAATGGGAAGGGATGGATAAAATGGCGAAAAAAATACAAATACCAAGCGGTCGATTAGCCGAACATGCGAGTGCGATCCAAGCGACAACAAGCACGTTGAAGTTACAGCCTAAGCCAAGCGTTTCGTATTCTACAGGTAGCGCGCGGCAACTGGTAGAAGGCGTGATGGAGTTTGCGCAAATGACAGCATCCGCTCCCGCTGCGTTTCAAAAAGATACAGCGAATTTGAAAAATGTGGAGAAGGCATTTGTTGCCTCGGAAAAAGCGCTGGGCGATATGCTACACAAAGGAATTGAATGGGTGAGCAGTAAAAAATAGGTCAGGGGGATACATAGCAATGCAACCAAGACAACGGGAAGAAGATGCTTGGAAAAAACAAATCAAGAAAGAGCGGCAGTTTGAAGAGTTGGAGCAACTATTTTCAAAAGCGAAACGGGCACAGGAAAATGTTTTGCATACTTTTCAGGATGCGTGGCAGGGAAACCGGTCACGGCAGCGATTAGGACTCGTCGAAGAAACGATGACGGAAGAATGGCAGAAACGGAAAAAACAGATGTACGCCGTGGATGATGTGAAACAGGAATCGCGTCGCGCCCACCAGCGAGCTAAATTTGCATCGAAGGAGGCTGATGCGCATGCCACGGATTGAGATTGGGGAAGTACGTTATTTTGTGGAACAGTTTTTAAGAGAAAGTAAACGATTACGGGATGCATTGCGGGATTATCGAAAAGCCGTTGCGAAATTAGTGGCAGATGGTGAGATCCAAGGTGAATTTGTCGATAGTGCGAAAATCTATTATGAAACGGTGCACTATCCCATCGTAGACACGACCATCGAGTGTTTGAGTGAAGCGGATAGGATTTTGAAGAAGTATGTGCAGGACTTTGAAATGCAGGTGGATGATGCGTTTGACTCCCGATTGGATTCGGATAAATTGGATGCGTTGTACGCCGAAATCAGGCGATCAGAGAATTTGTTGGATGACTTCACACATGCGATGGATTCGATGACGGGGAACTTGAACATCGGACAACAGATAGGCATGAAGCTGGGACTGGAAACGTCAATGATTCAAATTAAAGAAGAAATCAAGATTTTAGAACGCTATCTGGATTTTGAACATAGCCATACGAACGTGATGCACGATGTTTTATCGCGGATGTATCAAGTCAAGACCGGTGTGAATGAAATCCTAGCTGGAAAAGCGTTCAATGGCACGACACACACCTACGATTCCAGCAAAATGCAATTAGGTTGGCTGAATCATCTAGTACCAGAGAAGAAGCCGAAGAAAACGTATAATTTCGATGACTACACGAAGACGCTGGAAGGTAGTTATTGGATATTAAGTAAAAATGGCATCACGAATCGCGAAACCGCAGAAGCGAGTATTGCCTACAATGACGGCTTAAAAGATGGTACAATAAAGAGTGAAGCTGGAGATGAGGACTTAGACTTTGATACGGCAAATATGCTTGCGGCAATGGAAGGTTATAATTATTTAACAGGGGAAGAGATTACGAAGGCACAAAGTTTCTCCATCATATCTGCTGTATTACTTGGCGGTATTGCAATGAAGGGGAGAGGCGTAAAAATCCCAAAAAGTAGTTTGAATAAAATAGAAAGTAATTTGGTGTTAAAAGGAAAGAATTACAAAGGTGAAACAAGTAGGGTAGTTCTTAAAGATACACCGGATGTTAAGCAGAAAACAAGCGCTTCCTATAAAAGTGGAGATAAGTTTCCAAAAGAACTACTTAAAAATAAACCAAGTAATTCACCGGTACCAGATAAGTGGCTGAATAAAGGCGGAAAACTTGATATAGATGGCGACACGTGGAAGTACACAGATTGGGAAGGGAACACAATTAGCTATAGAAATGGTTTCCCAGATTTTAAAGAGAACGGTTTTGTGAAACAAGAAGTTCAATTAAAAGAGTTTATAACCAGACCAAAAGATTTCAGAGAGGCAGATAAAATTGCGCCAAATGGAGCCAAAAGTCCAGACAGTACATGGCATCATAAAGAAGATGGCACAACATTACAAGAAGTTGAGACGAGGATACATTCGAGATTCACTCATAAAGGTGGCTTCTCATTAAAAAACAAATAAAGGAGAACGTATATAATGAATAGAATTAAAGGCTTTGGCTCACTTTCAATACAAGAAATTGAAGCATTAGAACAAAAGGTTAATGCTAATTTTCCAGAAGACTATAAACAATTTTTGATGAATAAAAATGGTGGGGTGCCAGAAGAAAATTATTTGTCCATGATAATTCCATCTAATGGTGAAGAGATTGTTTTAGGGGCATTATTGGGAATTAACGAAAATGATAATTTTGATTTAGAAAGCTGGCATAAAGAGTATGGCGATGAATTGATGGAATCGTCGTTAATTATAGGAACAGAGTATGGCTCTGGATTATTTGTTTTGATATGTGAGGGAGATCAAGAGGGAGTATATTTTTGGGATAATGGGCAAGAAATAGAGGGATCAAGTGATGAAGAGAATGTATATAAGTTGACAACTTCGTTTGCTACATTTATTTCTGAATTGAAATTAGAAAAATAGTATATCATTTGTGAGGAGTGGGGAAATAATTCCTATGATTCAAGAGGTACGGAATGGATTAAAGTAATATTAACAAGAATAATATAGAGTTTGTGAAAGGTGATATATATGAGTAAACGTATGCTTAATGACGTATTTGGAGTTGCTGATAAAGTGCTCGAATCGTATGTTGACAGAGATAATTTAGATGATAGATTTGAATACCTTTTAACAGAACGTAGCCACATATGTATTCATGGTTCTTCAAAATCCGGTAAGAGTTGGCTCAGAAGAAGAGTAATTAAAGAATCACTTATTGTACAATGCAGGCGAGGATGGGATTATCAAGATATATACACAGCGATATTGTCAGAGTTAGATATTGAATTAATAATAAAGCGCACAAAAACAGCTCAATTTAGTGGGACCATAAAGGCTAACGGGTCGGCTGGGGTGAAACTTATAGCTAAAGTAGAAGGGGGAGTTGAAGCAGGTTATACTAACACAGAAAATGTTGAAAACAAAATTATTGGAAAAGATTTCACAGATATAAAATACATTGCAGAATTAATAATTGCTTCAGATAGAAGGGTAGTCTTAGAGGATTTCCATTACTTAGCTCCATCTGAAAGAAAAAATTTTGCTTTTGATTTAAAAAGTTTTTGGGATTATGGATGTTTTTTTGTAGTCATAGGAGTATGGTCGCAAAGAGATTTACTGGTGAGTTTAAATCATGATTTGTTACACAGGGTTAATAGTTTATCGATAAACTGGAGTGAAGAAGATTTATGCAAGGTTATCCAAAAAGGAGAACAATTACTAAATGTTGAAGTGGGGGATGAGCTAAAAAAAATAATTGTCAAAGATAGTTTCGGCAATGTTGCCCTGTTACAGACTTTAATTAAAAATATTTTACTTGAATATGAAATCTATGGAAAACA
Organism: Paenilisteria rustica; assembly: GCF_013820765.1. GTDB lineage: Bacteria > Bacillota > Bacilli > Lactobacillales > Listeriaceae > Listeria_A > Listeria_A rustica. Next base: position 14,530 of record NZ_JABJVM010000018.1, on the reverse strand, counting down.
AAAAAGTAAAGTAGTTATAGATGATTTTGGTGTTTATCTTCGTATAGCTCAAAGGCAGGCTGAGGATTTAGAAATTGTATATCAAAATTTCGCCAAAAATGTATCAGAAGGTATTCGGAAAAGGAAAAATTCGACTGATTCGTATAAATTAGCAATAGAAAATATTTTATCAATGGGGGATCAAATTTTAATTGAAGGCTATCCGAAGGATGATCTATTCAAAATTTTAAATGAAAAAAATCCAAAAATAATTCGACCTAATTTTGATAGCATGCTAAACAAGCTTGAGGAAATACAAGCTGACGATGATGGGCGTAATATTATCCTCAGCTATGATGAATCGCGTAAGCTAATAATATTGAATGATAAGCAATTATTATTTTATCGGAAACATAAAACAAAAAATTGGCCATGGGAAGATTTAGATAAATATGATGAAGATATTTGATGGCTTGCCTATCAGTGAAGAATGTTTTCTTTCATTACTTTTTGTGAGAGTACTATAAGATTGGAAAATTTAGTTGAATAATGTTGTAATCTAAAAGATTTCCTATAAAATAGATGCTTCAAAACGAGGTATCTATTTTATAGGTGCTTTTGAAATTTATCATTAAGTAGCTTTTTTTCTATTTATTTTCAACTAATCATTGCAAGCTTGTGCAAGAAGGAGTAAACTAAAATTTAGTTGAGTTTTAAACAAATCATTATTTCATGAAAAAGCGAGTGTCATTAATCGGCTCAAAAAGAGCACTTCACAATAAAGGACGAGGTCTATGTCTTCATCAAAACTACTTCGAGGAACTTTCATTTTAACGTTGGGAACTTTTATTTCTAAATTTTTAGGTCTGTTTTACGTCATTCCGTTTTATTGGATTATGGGTGGCGCCGGACCGATGACATTGTATAATTTCGGGTATGTCCCGTATCAAATTTTTCTAGGAATCGCAACGGCTGGTGTTCCATTGGCGGTGGCGAAATATGTCGCGAAATATAACGCGATTGGCGAGTATGAAATCGGGCGTCGATTATTCCGAACAGGCGTGTATCTAATGCTTGCAACGGGTGTTGTCAGTTTTATCGCGATGTATGCGTTAGCGCCTGTACTCGCTGGGCTGCAATCGATTGAGGGAAGCGGTTATACGGTGGAGGACGTGACTGGGGTTATCCGAGCGGTCAGCTTTGCGCTTATCGTTATCCCGGTTATGAGTCTGATTCGCGGTTTCTTCCAAGGGTACCAATCGATGGGGCCTTCTGCGGTTTCACAAGTTATCGAGCAAATTGTCCGTATTGCGTTCCTACTTGTCGGCTCGGCAACGGTTCTTTACATTTTACACGGCACAATCGTTAGCGCCATTAGTATCGCCACGTTCGCAGCTTTCATCGGCGCATTGGCGAGTCTAGCATGCCTACTTTGGTACTTCTTCAAACGCAAAAAAGGCCTCGATGCCCTGTTACGAACCAGTAAAGGCGAAGTTACGGTCTCATTACCGTCGATGTATAAAGATATTTTCATTACCGCGGTGCCATTCGTTGTTGTCGGCATTGCCAGCTCACTTTACCAACAAATCGACCAGTTCACGTTTGGCCGAATTTTGACATGGATTGGCTACAGTGGCCATGAAGCGGAGAATTTACTCGGTATCGTTAACTTTAGTGCGCAAAAATTAGTCATCATTCCAGTTAGTTTAGCGACTGCGTTTTCGATGACCATCGTGCCTCTCGTGACGGCGGCGTATGCACGTGGCGAACAGGAAAATGTGAAAAAACAGTTAAACGATGTTTTCCAAGTACTACTTTTCATCACGTTACCAGCTTGTATCGGGATGTCCTTGCTTGCAGAACCGCTTTATACCGTGTTTTATGAGCATGATCCTGCAGGCATTCAAATCTTGGCGTTCTATGCGCCAGTCGCGATTTTACTATCCTTATTCAGCGTAACAGCGGCGATTTTGCAAGGAATTGATGAACAGCGATTCACGATTTTGAGCCTACTGATCGGTTTATTGACGAAATCCGTTTTCCAAATGCCACTGATGATGTGGATGGGAGCGCGCGGTTCCGTTGCAGCAACAGGACTTGGCTATACCGTATCCGTTATTTTTGCGATGATTATCATTCGGAAATATGCGAACTACAATTTCAGCGTTATTTTGAGAAGAACCGTCTTGATGTTACTCCTTAATTTAGCGATGGCGGTCTCCGTATTGCTGGTATATCAAGGTTTAACAATGTTTATTAACCCAGAAACGAAATTAAATTCGATGATTCTACTCATCATTTGCGGTGGGGTTGGCGCGCTCGTGTACGGCTATTTGAGCTTGCGACTACGCCTTTTCGACAAAGTATTTGGCCCAAGAGCCGCAACAATTCGCCGGAAACTACGCATGAAAGCATAAAAGGGAGGCAAACACATCATGGAAAAACGAACAAGAAAGCGGTCAAAAGAAGCACGGCGGGCCCGCGTATTTTTGACGCTTGGTATTATCTGCGTCTTAGCAGGACTGGGTGCACTATACCTAAACTACACGTTGGTTGCAATGCCATTCGCCATTCTAGGTTCCTTATTATTTGGCATGACGATTGGATTAAAACTTCCAAGAACGAAAGAATAACAAAGAAAGCTTGCAGGTCGAATCTAGACTTTGCAAGCTTTTTCTGTGCTATTAAAAACGATTCGGAGATGCTATACTTAGAATATGGAAAATTTTAAAAAGGAGCATACATATGAAAAATTTAGGTCATGTAATCACAGAACAGTTCAGCTATCAACGGAAATCAAGACGGCTTCTTTGGCTGCTCCTTGGTATTTTAGTGACGTGTTGCCTGTCCAGCCTTAATCAATATGAGGCTTGGAAGGCACCGAATGAGGACTTGAAGGAAATGCTAGAAGCGAATAAAAGCATCGGTTATACACTAGAGCAAGCACTCGCGACGGATCAAGTGATTACGAAAGAGGATGGCGTTGAAACTAGCAATAATCCGATTAAATATGCTTATTACGAGGCTAAGACGCAAAAAGCAGCTTTAAATCCTTGGAATGCGCCAAACCAGTTTTTCACCTCTCTGGCTGTGGTTGTCTTGCCGGTTATCTGGGGGCTTTACTGTATTCTAACAACATTAGGCGCGAATAAAGCGGCGCGCGCCGATCGGAGTTATGGCAGTTCTTTTCTGGGGAAACTAATCGCGCTTTGCATCACTGGAATCGGAGTTGTCATTTTCACCACAATTCTATCAATTCTTGTTCAGTTCGCAGCCAACGCGATGCTTGGTATCCACGTAAATACGCCAGCGCCAGACCTCGCCAAACTGCCGATTCAAACTGCCTATCAATGCCTTGTCTTCACGCTATTCGCAAGTTTCTTTTTCTTCTTGGCAACATGGACGAAATCGCAAAAAATCAGCATCCTTGTTTTAGTAATCTACATGCTCCTCATTCCGAACTTAGGTGGTTTTGATCTTAAAAATCTACTTTTGCTGACAATTGGCGATATTTACAATACGTCCGCGTCCACAATGGATATTATGAAAGGCCAGCCAACCGATATGTGGCTCGGGTACACGATTATCGTCTGCCTTTGGATCGGATTGGGCTTTTTTACATATCAATATACAAAATTAAAACGAGATCCAAAAGCAACTATTCCGCGCTGAAAATCGGTTTTTCTGTGGAAGAAAAAATGAGATGTGTCGATGATTTTCCGTATTTGATCGCCTCATCAATGAATAATTCGAGTGCCTCCATACTAAGCGAACTGATTTTGACGAGGTAGCTATATTGGCCGGCTAATCTGTGGCATTCCAATACGTCAGGTTGTTGCACGCAAAACTCGTAAAAAGCTTTACAATTGTGCGTTTCAAACAAAATAAAAGCCGTCATTCTTCGTCCTAATGCATCTAAAGAAATCGTAGCCGTATAGCCGGTAATAACGCCCTTTTCCTCTAGTTTTAAAACGCGTTCTTTCGTCGCGGGAGGTGTCAACATAACTAATTCCGCCAATTCTTTCATTGATATCCGCGCATTCTTTTCCAAAATCGCTAAAATTTTCATATCTGTTTGATCCATTTTCATACCTCGTTTCATTTAAATAAATACTTAAGCAGAATAATCCTTATTTTCAATAGTATAGCATAGAAAACAACTTATATAATACCTGTGAATCGCTTCGTTTATTCGCTAAAATAAAAGTAGAAAAAGGAGGCGCGGAAATGGCTAAAAAAATTATGATGTTATTGGCAGATGGTTTTGAGGCAGTAGAAGCAAGCGTTTTTACCGATGTACTTGGATGGAATCAGATGGAAGGAGCAGGTGGCACGGAGCTCGTGACAGTCGGGTTGCGCGAAAAACTGCGCTGTACGTGGAACTTCACGGTGTTGCCAGAATATACATTGGATCAGGTGACATTGTCGGAATTTGACGTACTTGTCATTCCCGGCGGTTTTTACGAAGCGGGGTTTTACGAAGATGCTTATAGCGTGGCATTTTTAGATGTGATTCGTTATTTTTATGCGCAGGACAAACTTATCGCGACGATTTGTGTGGCAGCATTGGCGCTCGGTAAAAGTGGGATTTTACAAGGGAAGCAGGCGACGACATACAATGGGGAAGGGAGCGTCAGACAAGCGCAGTTACAGGCATTTGGGGCCGAAGTTCTGCCAGACCCAATCATTCGAGACGGGAATATCATCACATCGCACAATCCATCTACAGGTTTCGACGTCGCTTTTCTCGTGTTAGAAGAGCTGACAGGGCGCGCGAATACGAATCATGTCAAAACGCTTATGGGATTTAAAAAATAGCAAAAAAGCCTACACGCGCAACAAAAAACGTGTAGGCTTTACAATTTAATAAGGATTATCATCTGTTTCACTGAATTTCTTCAAGTAATAAGGAATTTGCTCGGCGACTTCCGTGGGCAAAACAACATATTTCTTTTTCGCCAACGTCTCACCGATATAACTATGCAAAAATACAGCGGTGAGGACGGCATGTTTCGGTTTCTCTAATTGTCCAAGCAACCCAGCAATCATCCCAGCAAGTGTATCGCCCATGCCGCCAGTCGCCATCGCTGGTGTGCCATAAATGTTTTGCCAAATATCTTCACCGACATAAACGCGCGTACGATGATCTTTCAAAACGACAATGGCATCCAAATCCGTAGCAAAATCCTGATTCTTCATATCGTCCAAATCCTCGGTCTCCATATGCGTCAACCGTTCCCATTCCTTACGATGAGGCGTGAAAATGAGCGTGGCATCCGGTTTTTTGAAATTTTGCGATGCGTATAACGTGATCCCGTCGCCATCAATAACAACCCGCTGCTCGGCATGCGCATATTCGCAAACCATCTCTAAAAGCTGTTGCGCTGTCTCGTGTACACCGAGTCCAGGACCAATCAAAATCGTATCAAATTGTGGCAAAACCTCTATCAAGTAATCCATATCATTGAAATCAAGGCACATCGCTTCGGGCAGTCTTGCGTGGAGCGCGGAACGATTCACCGGATGCGTCGCGACAGTTACAAGCCCGGCGCCACTGTAAATCGCGCCTTGTGCAGCCATAATAATCGCACCACCAAGCCGTTCATTACCACCGATTAGTAAAACACGACCATAATCCCCTTTATTCGACTCATCTTCGCGTTGCTTAATCCAAGCGCAGATCACTTTCGGCGTGATTTTTTTCATTATGCAACACCCTTTCTCGATTTTTTGCATTATGTATAGTATTCATTATAAACCTACTTGCCAAAATGTCCAATTTAGTATAATCTATGCTACAAAAGGAGTGAAAGTAATGAAACCAATTTTTCCAGCAGTAAAAGCAGTCATTATACATAACGGCCAATTTTTAGTTTTGAAGAAAGCGGGTGTAGAGGGGGACGTCTGGGAGCTTCCTGGTGGTCGGATGAACTTCGGTGAAACGAAAGGTGAGACATTATTCCGTGAGGTCCAAGAAGAAACGGGGCTTCAAGTGCAACCATTTATCCTCTACGATACGTGGGAATTTTTCCAACCAGAATATCAAATTACAGGCGTGATTTACTTGTGTGAAAAACCAGATGGCGATGTCAGGCTTTCGAGTGAACACCAAGCGTACGAGTGGTTTCCGCTTGATGCGAGCAGTTTGGAACGCATGGATGTTGTGTTTGCATCACGGATGGTACGATGGGATTTTGAAGCGATTAAAGGATTTATGTCGTAATTCGCCTCAAATTGCTTTCATACAGGCGCGAAAGAGTATACAATGGAATAGATAAATCAGTGTGTTGCATGATAAGTAGTTGACGGCACATTGGAGAAATTAACTGTTGAAGGGATTGTTATAATATGAGTACGATCAATTGGCAAGAGGAAGTAGAGAAACGCCGCGAGGATTTCAAACGTGATTTGTTTGCGATTTTGAGCATTCCAAGTGTGCGCGATGATTCCAAAGCAACGGAGGACGCACCGTTTGGCCCAGATGTGAAAAAAGCATTGGATTTTGCTTTAGAACTAGCGGCAAAAGACGGTTTTACAACGAAAGAAGTTGGCAATGTTGCAGGTCATGCTGAATTTGGTCAAGGCGAAGAGCTAGTCGCAGCGCTTGGTCACGTCGATGTAGTACCAGTTGGCGACGATTGGTCACATGATCCGTTCGATCCAATTTTGAAAGACGGTAAGGTATTCGCGCGTGGCTCAGCGGATGACAAAGGCCCGGCGATGGCTGCTTACTATGCAATGAAAATTATTAAAGAACTAGATTTACCGCTATCTCGCCGTGTTCGGATGATTTACGGTTCAGATGAAGAAAGTGGTATGTCATGCGTCGAGCGTTATTTCGAAACGGAAGAACAGCCAACAATGGGCTTTGTTCCAGATGCCGAATTCCCGATTATCCACGCTGAAAAAGGTATTTCTGAACTAGATATTTCTTTCAAAGATGGTGAAAAAGAAGGGAACGCTGATTTCCGTCTAATCAGTTTTGAATCTGGCGCGCGTTATAACATGGTTCCGGATCACGCGAAAGCTGTTTTGGAAAACGTGAAGGATTTTGATATTTTCTCTAAAAAATTCGCAGCGTATCAAAAAGAAACAAAATTAGCTGGTGAATTGGTGGAATCAGGTAATACAGTGACGATTTCTATGGTTGGTAAAGCTGCACATGCGATGGAGCCAAACAATGGTATTAATGCAGGACTTCATTTAGTAGCATTCCTTGGCAAATTCACGCAAACTGGTGCTGCAAGTGATTTTATAACATTTGGTAAAGATTACTTGTATGGCGATTCACGTGCGATGAAACTTGGCATTCGCTATGAAGATGATGAGAGCGGCGAGTTGACAATGAACGTTGGTGTGATTCGTTATAGCGTGGATGCAGGCGGTCGTTTTGGCTTGAATTTCCGTTATCCGGTGACTGCAAACATGGATCAGCTGAAGCTTAAAATGGAGACTGTTGTGAACGAATATAATGGCCAATACACGCATTACGACGATTCTAAACCATTATTCGTACCAAAAGACCATCCACTAATCCAAACGCTGCAAGAAGTTTACACGAACCAAACGGGTGAAGAAGCAACATTGCTCGCTATTGGTGGAGGAACTTATGCGCGTCACATGGAGACTGGTGTCGCTTTTGGAGCGCTATTCCCAGGTCGCGAAGACACGATGCATCAAAAAGACGAGTTCGCGTATTTCGATGATTTAATTAAAACAATCGCAATTTATGCCGAAGCGCTTTACAAATTAGCGAAGTAAAGTATATAATTGAAAAAAATTAAGATTCGGACTGAAGGTAGCAGAGGAACGAAACGTCGGTTTTGGCCTCTGCCCTGGTCTTGATTGGAATTTTTAGATAGTTGCAAAAACATTCGCGAAGGAGTGCTGAAAAGATGAAAGTATTAGTGAAGAACCAATTAATAGAACGTGATGAAGCAAAGGTTGATGTTGAAGATAGAGGTTACCAGTTCGGAGACGGAGTTTACGAGGTTATTCGTATGTACAACGGCCAATTTTTTACATATGACGAGCATATCGAGCGTTTGTATGCCAGCGCGGCCAAAATTGATCTTGAGATTCCTTATAGCAAGCCGGAATTGCGCGCGCTTGTGGATAGCTTGATGAAAGCGAACAATATTGGGACTGGTAATGTGTATCTTCAAATCACGCGTGGGGAGCAGTCGCCGCGTAATCATGTTATTCCGAGCACACCGCCCGAAGCTGTGCTCACGGCCTCCGCTAGTGAAGTTCCGCGTGATACGACGCTGTTTGAGAATGGTCGTAAAGCGATTCTGGAAGAGGATGTTCGCTGGTTACGCTGCGATATTAAGAGCCTTAACTTGCTAGGGAATTCCATTGCAAAAAATAAAGCGCACCAAGCAGGAGCGTTTGAAGCAATCTTGCACCGCGGGGAGAACGTGACGGAAGGCTCTGCGGCAAATGCTTACATGATTAAAGATGGCAAGCTGATAACGCATGCTTCTAATAATCTGATTTTAGAGGGGATTACACGCCAAGTTATTTTGCGAGTGGCGGATGAGAACGATATCCCCGTTGTTGAATCAGGCTTTACGCTAACTGATTTGGCAGGCGCGGACGAAGTATTTATTTCCAGTACAACGATTGAAGTGACGCCGATTATCGAAATTGACGGCAAGCTAGTCGGTGATGGCAAACGTGGACCGATAACGAAAAAACTCCATGATGCCTTTACAAAAGAAATTATGAAACAATGTGGAGAATTAGCAGTAAACTAAAAATGATGAAATCGGCTGAGTTCATGAGTAATGGAACTCGGTCGTTTTTTTGATTGGGAGGTTTTGAAAATGGACCGTTCACTAAAAGCGCATTTGCAACATTTGGAGGAGCAGTTATTAAAACCGGAAATTCGATCATCTCGAGAAGCCTTGCAACGAATTTTAGCGGAGGATTTTTTCGAATTTGGGAGTTCTGGACGCGTGCTTTATAAAAATGAACCGATTGGCGAGGAAGGAATCGGCGAAGTACAGATGCAATTGCGCGATTTTGAAATTCAGGAATTAGCAGACGACGTTGTTTTAGCGACGTATCGAATTTTTAACGTCACGCAACAGCAACAAACCTTGCGAAGTTCCATCTGGAAATTCAAGGATGCTAGATGGCAACTTGTTTTTCATCAGGGAACGAAATGTATATAAATAATTACATATAAAAAAATAAATGTTGATACACGGTTATTGTTTTCGCTTTCATGAAAAATGACGCTTGACAACTTTTTGATTAGGCGTATAATAAGCCTTGTTAATAGTTCGTGTGCGAATCTTTCGCTCCTGAACATTAAAGGGGGCGAATAGAATTTGGATGAGAAATTAATACGCGAGGTCGTGCTTTCGTTTCGAACGATGCAGCGTAAAATACACCATTATTTACAAGAAGAGGCGACGAAGCGTGACATTACGACGGTACAATTATTTTCGCTAGGCACATTGAAGAGGGAGCCACATTTAACGCTTGGCGAACTGGCAGAACGTGTACGCGTGAATAAAAGTACCATGAGCGGGATTGTTGATCGGCTAGTGAAGGCGAATTACTTAACGCGGGGACGTGATGAAGGTAATCGGCGAGCGCTCAATTTACAGCTAACGCCAGAAGGTCTCGCAAAAGTGGACGAAACGTACGATGTTTTTTTTGACCGTTTAGAGGCGGTTTTAGAAATAGACTCAGAAGAATTTAGGGCAATGCTCGCAACACATGACAAAATGATTGCGTTATTAGAACGAAAAGGAGAAGCAGAATAATGAACATGAAAGCAGCAAGTGATGGAATTAAAACAAACGGTATCTTAATCGTGATGCTGATGGGGGCATTTGTCACAATCTTGAATCAAACGTTGATGAATGTGGCGCTTCCAAGTATTATGACAGATTTTAATATTACGGCAAGTCAGGGGCAATGGCTGACAACTGGATTTATGCTCGTCAACGGGGTCATGATTCCAATGACGGCGTTTTTGATTGAGCGATTTACGACGAGACAACTATACTTATTCGCGATGATTACCTTTGCGATTGGGACAACAATTTCCGGTTTTGCGGGGGATTACACAGTACTTATTATTGGACGGATGGTACAAGCGATCGGCGCGGGTATTGTGATGCCACTATTAACTGTTGTTGTGTTGAATCTTTTTCCAATGGAACGACGCGGCAGAGCGATGGGGCTAATTGGCCTTGCGATGAACTTTGCACCAGCAATTGGACCGACTTTATCTGGTTGGATTGTGCAAGAATATGATTGGCGCAACCTTTTCTACATCATCATTCCATTTGCGATTCTTGATGTTGTTGTAGCTTTTTTTCTACTAAAAAATGTCGGGAAACGTACTTTTCCAAAATTGGATTTTCTCGGTGTTATTTTATCGACCATCGGATTTGGTAGTTTATTACTCGGATTCAGTAATGCGGGGGATCACGATTTCTTATCCGCAAAAGTGTTAGGATTCGTATTATTAGGATTTATCGTATTAGCTGTATTTATCTGGTATCAAGGTCGCGCGAAAGCACCTTTACTCAATTTCAACGTATTCAAACACAGAACCTTTACGTTGACAACAACAATCAGCTTTTTTGTAATGATGGGATTGTATGGCGGCATGCTTTTATTCCCGATTTTCTTGCAAAGTGTTCGACATTTTACACCGCTGGAATCGGGGCTTGTGCTCTTGCCAGGGGCTGTGATGACCGCAGCGCTTTCGCCGATAACAGGGATTATGTTTGACCGATTTGGTGCGAAATATTTATCTTTAATCGGCCTTATTATCATGGCTGTGACGACGTTTATGTTTACAAACCTTGATGAAAGCACGACTTTAACGTATATCGTTGTGGTGCAAACGGTCCGGGCAAGTGGGATGGCAATGGTAATGATGCCACTGCAAACGGCGGCGCTCAACTCGTTACCACTTTCCATGGCAGCGCACGGCTCGGCGATGTTTAACACTGTCCGGCAAATTGCGGGGTCGCTTGGAACGGCGCTACTTATCACCACGATGTCTAAAAGTGCGAAAAGCTTTGGTGAGAATTTGACCGCGGCAGATGTGGCGGGTAAAACAAAAGAACAGATTGCGAATCATGTGTTGATTCATGGTATTGAGACTGCATTCTTAGTATCGTCTATTCTTTCGGTGATTGCGGTTATTTTGGCCATCTTTATTAAGAAGAAAAAGCAATCATTGGCTCCAATTGTGAATAAAACAGAAGTTATGGAACATTGATACGGACCTCTGGATTTGGCTTTTGGCTGGGTTTGGAGGTTTTTTTTGTGTGGGGAAATGGTAGTGAGGGGGAGTTGGTTGGGTGTGTCGGGGTTTTGGCTTATGTCTGTTCGAACAGCAACTGGTGGATTACATGTTCGCTTTGCTCACATGCATATTGGAAGTGTAACTCATCTTCATTCGAACGCTTCCAACAAATACGAACATACGTTGACTTGACGGGAGGCGCGAAGAGAAGTAAAATTTAAAAGGTAGCTATTTAATTGTGATGGCTCTTTTTTTTATCCATCTTTCTAAAATACATAATTTTTTTGCGCTGAAATTTTATTATATCTCGAAAATTTGGCGTGCCAACGGGTGTTGTGTGATAGCTAGAATCGTCGTTAATAGTAATGAAATATAATCGTGATGGAACAGGTTTGGAAAAAGACAACGACGTAAGTGAAGGTGAATGTAAATGGAAGATAATTTGTTTGGGCAAGATTGGGAAATAGAGCCAGCGGGCGGTGAAACGGGAAAAGCTTTCGTTGCAATCCATGAAGACGAAAAATTCTTTTTGAAAAAGAATTCCTCGCCTTTTTTAGCTACGCTTTCTGTTGAAAATATTGTGCCTAAATTAATTTGGACGCGGCGAGTGGAGAATGGGGATGTTATCACAGCTCAAAAATGGATTAATAATGGTCAGACATTGACGCCCAAAGAGATGCGGGAAACGCGTGTGGCCAAGCTGCTCGGCAAGATTCATCAATCGGAGGCATTGCGGGATATGTTACAAAAAATTGAGAAAAAGGATTATTCTAGTTCTCATTTATTGGAAACGGTGACGGAGAGTATCGACAATTTAAATCAAGTCGATACGAAGGTTGCCCAGGCGTATCGTTACTTAATAGAAAATGTGGATAGCTTGGAGGAAGGGCGCCACGTCGTTTGTCACGGAGATGTCAATCATAATAATTGGCTGCTTTCAGAAGGTGAGGAGCTTTATTTGGTCGATTGGGACGGAGCGATGCTTGCTGATCCGGCGAATGATCTTGGCGTGCTGTTGTATCAATATATTCCGTATTCGGAGTGGAGTGATTGGCTTGCTGAATATGGTCAGACGTTAACACAAGCTTTTTATACGCGTATTAAATGGTTTTCCATTTGCCAGGTTTTAATGGCGATGAATTGGCAGTTTGAGCATGATCGGAAGCCTGAACTTGCCCGTTTGGAGCTACTTTTGAACAAAATAATTGAGGATAATGAGGTGTACGCAACGTTATGCGAGTAAAACATAAACCGTGGGCGCGGGACAAAATTCTGGCTCACCCAGAAGTGTGTGTGGCAAATCCTGAGGAATTAAATGGGAAGTGGCATCAACTATTTGGAAATGAAAACCCGATTCATATTGAAATCGGAACGGGAAAAGGGCAGTTTGTGACAGGTATGGCACAGGCGAATCCTGACATTAATTATATTGGAATTGAAGTTGTGGAAAGTGTTCTTATCACGGCGCTTGATAAGGCTCTTGCGGCGGGAATTCCGAATTTACGCTTGCTGTCTGTGGATGGGGCGGATTTACTAGAGTATTTTGAAATGGCGGAGGTTGCGCGGGTCTATTTGAATTTTTCTGATCCATGGCCGAAAAAAAGACACGCGAAACGTCGCTTGACACATCCTAACTTTTTGGATATTTATAAAGCTTTGTTGCCGGCGGATGGCGAGATTCATTTTAAAACGGATAATCGTAGTTTGTTTGAGTACTCGCTTGTGGCATTCTCGGAGTATGGTGTTCTGCTGACTTATTTATCGCTTGATCTCCATAACAGCGAGTTCGAGGGGAATATTATGACAGAGTACGAAGAGAAGTTTTCAGCACAAGGTTTTCCGATTTATCGTTTAGAGGCTAGATTTAAAGCGTAACTGAAAGGCTAGAGTTCCCAGAAATCGTGGTTACTCTGGCTTTTTTAGTATGAAGGAGGATAAAAAGATGGATACTTTGCGAGTAGGGGAGATAACGATTCATTGGTTGCGCGGTGGTGTGACTCATTTTGATGGTGGTGCGATGTTTGGTGTAGTTCCTAAAGCGTTGTGGAGCAAGAAATATGAGCCTAATGAAAAAAATCAGATTCAGTGTGTGACGGATCCTATGTATTTTATGTATCAAGGAAAACATTATCTTATTGATGCAGGTATCGGCGTTGACCGGCTGACGGAGAAGCAAAAACGTAATTTCGGTGTTGTGGAAGAATCGTTTATTTTAGAAGACTTGGCGACGCTGGGTGTGCAACCGGAAGACATTGATTATATTTTGATGACGCATCTGCATTTTGACCATATTGTCGGTTTGACGGATACGAGTGGAAAAAGTATTTTCAGGAATGCGACGATTTATACAACGGAAACGGAATGGCAAGAAATCCGCGAGCCGAATATTCGTTCCAAAGCGACATATTGGCCTGAAAATTGGCAGGGGATTGCGAGCCAAATTCAGACGTATTCGGAGTGTTTGGAATTAAATGACGCGATTCGTTTGGAGAAAACGGGCGGGCATAGTAATGGGCACTCGGTGATTCGGATAGATAGTCAAGGTCAATCGGCTATCCATATGGCGGATATTTTTCCGACGCACGCGCATCAAAATGTTCTGTGGGTGACGGCGTATGATGATTATCCGATGGACTCTATTTTCGCGAAAGAACGGATTCGAAATGAGTTGGATGGAACGGGGAAATGGTTGCTATTTTATCATGATTATTTCTATCGTGCTTTGCAGTTTGATGTGGATGGAAATGTAGCGGATGAAAAGATAGCAAGAAGAGATATTTAGTATACCCCTATATGGTATGCTCAATTGTATCCCTGGTAGGGGGTTATCGCGAAGGCTTTTATATAAGTCGTTATGATTGATTGAGAAAATAGCGCAAAATTATTATTAGGGGGTATATCTATGTCTGAGGTTAGAAAGTCTATTTCCAATCGTTTTGCGAAAATCGAAGGACATGTTAAATCCATCAAGAAAATGACGGATGAAGAACGTTCTTATGAAGATATCATGTTACAAGTTGCTGCGGTGAAAAAAGCCTTGCAAAGTGCTGAGAAAGTTATTTTCAGCGAGCAGATGAAAGAGATGGTCGAAAGTGGTGTATATGACCAAAAGCGTGTGGATAGTTTTATTAAATAAAAAAACTGGTTCTATAATAAATGTTGGGGTAGAAATTAATCTGCCTCAACATTTTTTTGTTCTTATTTCAAGACAAAAAAATACACAGTAATATCAAAATCCTTTAAGATAAAAGTGACCAAACCCAATCCAAA
>NZ_JABJVM010000017.1 GCF_013820765.1 Paenilisteria rustica | reverse complement strand
TTTGGATTGGGTTTCGTCACTTTTATCTTAACGGATGTTGATATTACTGTGTATTTTTTTGTCTTGAAATGAGAACAAAAAAATGTTGAGGCAGATTAATTTCTACCCCAACATTTATTATAGAACCGATTTTTCAATCCTTTGTGGCAGTTTTTGTGGCAGAAATTTTTCTTGAAAAGTAGGCGTTTACTTTTTCTTCGTTGGAGTCACGAAGTTTTCTACTAAGGTGCGTATAATATTTTAATGTAGTATTAATGTTTGCATGACCTAATCTTTCCGATGTATACTATCTCACCAAATTCTTTATCTTTTCACTAATACCTTTCGCTTTAGCTCCTGTTGTTGGCTTGTACATCTTGACACGGTTTGTGCAATCCCTAACCTAATCTCCAGCATACCTATTTCTCCAACAAAAAAGAGCACTCACAAAAATAGAATGTGCTCTTCATATATTTATAAGCTAACAAAGATGCGTCCACCATTATTCAAAAATGAATGATTACTTTTAATGCTTTTGTCACAGATGCATTTTTAAACGTATCGTGTGCTTTCAATATCTCATCGAAGGTATAATGATGTGAAATTAATTCATCCACATGTGCCATTCTGCCAGCACTAACCGTTTTTAGTAACATTGGGGTACTACTTGTGCTTACTAGTCCGGTGGTTAATGTAATATTTTTAATCCATAGTTCTTCTAGATGTAATTCCACACTCTTCCCATGAACGCCTACATTCGCGATATGTCCACCAGGTGCCAGTATTCTTTGACATAAATCAAAGGTGGATGGAATCCCTACGACTTCCATCGCTACATCCACACCTATCCCATTGGATAATTCAAATATTTGTTGAATAGCTCGCTCAGAATCAGTGGAATTGATAACATCTGTCGCGCCAAGTTTTTTTGCCAATTCCAACCTATGATCGTCTAAATCCACCATAATAATCTTCGCTGGGGAATAAAATTGAGCCGTTAGTAAAGTCGCCATGCCCACTGGTCCAGCTCCAATAATAGCTAGCGTATCTCCTGGTTTCACCTGTCCATTGAGTACACCTATTTCAAATCCCGTAGGTAAAATATCGCTCAACATAACAGCCACTTCGTCCTCCAGATTTTCTGGGATAAGATATAAACTATTATCAGCATGCGGGATTCTCACATACTCTGCCTGTGTGCCATCAATCAGATGACCCAATATCCATCCACCATCTTTACAGTGTGCATATAAACCCTTCTTACAAAATTCACAGCGACCACAAGAAGTAATACATGAAATAAGCACCTTATCCCCTACGTTGAAATTAGTTACACCTTCACCAATTTCTGAGATTTCACCCACCCCTTCATGCCCAAGGGTTAAATTCTTAGGTACCTCTGGTGTATCTCCAGAAATGATATGCAAATCCGTTCCACAAATCGTCGTTTTCAACATCTTTACGATAACATCCGTACTTTCTTTAATCTCAGGGCGCGCTTTCTCTACTACATCAATTTTTTGGGGTTCTAAAAAAGTTAGCGCTTTCATTTTTAATTCCTCCTCTTGAGAATTACTTGCTACTTTCATTATACAAGATTATGAACATTGATTAAAGGTTTATTTTGGTAATAAAAATTACAAATAGAAGCCTCGTGATCTTCTTTTTTTACGTAGTTTCATGTATTTTTATTCCTATGCAATCTTTTCAAACTCCGCTAAGAAATCATATTCGATTCCACGGAACCTTGAATTATCAGGGGTCTGTTAGTTTTTGCATCGCGAAATCCATTAGGAATGCTACCGAAAATCCACTCATTTCTAAGATCCAAATTTAATCGATCGATATCTTGTACATTTTGTTCGAAAAGGGGTTGCCATTCCAACATCTTATAATACGGTGTATAATACTTTGTATAGATTTAGTTTTTTCATTATAAAGAAGATGGTAATGTATGGGTATGTTATTGAATAATGAGTAGAGAATTAGCAGAATGTATAGCAAATATATTTGATGTTCTTAAAACTTAAAATCAAGGAGGGCTTATACTATGAGTCACAAGGTGTCAAAGCATCGAAAGAAAACAAGTAATAAAGGGAAAAAAATCTTTGTTGTACTTATTGTTTTAACTATCTTTATTGGTGGAGCTATTTATTTTGCGACTTCAATGGGGCATGATGATAAATCTAGAGAAGTTATCAATAATATTCAAGGAGAAATTGTTGATAAGGCAGATAGTACAATTGAGATTAAAACCGGAGATAATAAAACATATATTTTTGATACAAGTAAAGTAGAGTTGGAGGGGGATGAAGCGGTTACTGGAAATAAAGCAGTCATCAGTTACACAGGGGATTTAGATGAACAAAAGAAAGATGTGCAAAAAGTTGCGGTAACAAAGATTGTAATAACAGCGGTTAAACATGATGCTGCTGTAAATATGATAAGTACAATGACTTTAAAAGAAAAAGTAGGACAGATGTTTATGGTTCGAGTTCCGGAAGTTGCACCTGTAGAATTAATTCAAGATTACCAATTTGGAGGATATATTTTATTTGGCGCAGATTTTGAGGATAAATCTGAGGATACAGTGAAAGCAAACATTCAATCTTACCAAGAGGTTTCTAAAATTCCAATGTTAATTGGAACTGATGAAGAAGGTGGAACGGTTAATCGTGCTAGCCTATATTTAAGAAGCAAGCCCTTTCAATCACCACAAGATATTTATGAAAGTGGAGGCTTTGATGCGATAACAGCAGATACGAAGGATAAGGCGGCATTTTTACAGAATTTAGGATTGAATATTAATTTTGCTCCAGTAGTGGATGTCTCAACTGATCCTAATGATTTTATATATCCACGAGCTTTTGGTAAGGATGCGACACAAACGTCAATTTATGCACAAACAGTAGTTACTGCGATGAAGGAAGCAAATGAAGGAAGCGTTTTAAAACATTTTCCTGGTTATGGGAATAATATAGATACGCATACCGAGGTTGCTCATGATCACCGTTCGCTACAATCGTTTCAACAAAGTGATTTTCTTCCATTTAGTGCTGGAATTGAGGCTGGAGCTGATAGTGTTTTAGTATCTCATAATGTTATGGAAGAAGTGGATTCAAATAATCCCTCGTCACTATCACCAAGTGTTCACGCTATATTAAGAAATGATCTCAAGTTCACTGGAGTAATTATGACAGATGATTTGATTATGGAGGGTGTCAAAGCTTATGGGACAAGTGAGGAAATAGCTGTAAAAGCTGTATTGTCCGGGAATGACATGTTACTGAGTTCTGATGCTGTTGTTCAATCAGAGGCTGTGATTAAAGCAGTGCAAGATGGAACAATTACTGAGGACCAAATTAATCAAGCAGTAACCAGAGTGTTAACGTGGAAAAAAAGTTTAGGATTGATTGACTAATCGTAAGAATAGAGTCAGAGAGTTGTCAGCTACTTTAGAAGGTATTTGTAATAGTGGTAGATTTTCCTATTCAGTGGTTAGAGAATCCGGAAAAATTTCTTCTTAAATTGGGTTATGGATAACGTATTTGGTAAGAGGACGCAACACTTACAGAGAAACAAAAAGAGCTTCATCAGGAAGAAGTTGATAAAAAACATGGGTGGTAAAATGAATAAGAAAAAAGCTATCGGCCTATAAAGAGTCACTGCGCCAACTGAGCAGGAAATACCATAGGAAACTGAATAACCATGTATCTTTGATTTGAGTTAATAATTTTAACGTGGCAATTATCATGGTAGATATTTTGAAAGTCCTGCGTAGCAACGGGCATGCCCTGTATATTAAAACCGTATGAAAGCAACCTTTTGGAGATTATGTGAGATTTTCATTATTGGGCTCATTCATACGGTTTTTTTATAATAACTGCTCGTGATTTTTATTTGATAAATTCCTACATATCATGCTACAATTCATGTAACAGTAATTAATTTACTTTTATCGACATTTTAAGATTTCAGAACATTCTTACTAATTTGTTTAATAATGAACAAAACGGGAATATGAACAGGAGGATATTACTCGGGATAATAGATTGGTTGGAATAATTTAATGAGATGGGGGATTTATATGAATCCGGTTACAGCTTTTACGATTATCATGCTTATTTGGACTATTGGTGATTTTGTGGCTAAGAAAACGAAGTCGCTTATTTCTTCTTTACTTGTGGCGGCGATTATTTTTATTGTCGGGTTTAAAACGAATTTATTTCCGGAAGATTTGTTGACTAGTTCGTCTTTACTCGCGCTGGGTCAGACGGTTATTGGCATGCTGATTGTTCACATTGGGACGATGATTAGTATTGATGAGCTGAAAAAGCAGTGGAGAACTGTTCTGATTGGTGTTTCCGCGATACTTGGCATTATCGTTTTTCTTTTCACGATTGGTTCTTTCTTCTTGGATCAAAATTTCATTATTTCGGCGATTGGGGCGATTAGTGGTACGACGGTCGCAGTTATCCTTATTCAAGAAGCGGCTCTGGCATCTGGATTGGTGTTGGTTGCTGTTTTGGCTGTGCTGATTTCGGCTTTTCAGGGCTTGATTGGGTATCCGCTTACATCGATTATTTTGCGGAAAGAGGCGCAGCGTGTACGGGGAGAATATCGGACTGGTAAGTTGAAAGTGAAGGCGCCGGCCGAAAAAGAGATGAGTAAGGAACCGCGAACAATCTTGCCACAAGCGTTTCAAACGACGGCGGGGACTTTGTTTGTAGTCGGTGCGGTGGTCATGTTGGCTGGGTTTATTGCTGATATTACGAATGGAATTCTGAACCAATTTGTTGTGGCGTTGTTGCTCGGTATTTTACTTCGTGCGTTGGGTATTTTAAAACCGAATATCCTTACTGGCATCGATGCATACGGGTTGATGATGATTGGGATTTTGCTCATTATTTTTGGACCGCTTGCAACGTCTTCTGTGGACGATTTAATTTCGCTGATTGGACCGCTTTGTATTGCGTTTGCGATTGGGGTTACAGGGAGCGTTCTTTTTTCGGCCGCTTTGGGAAAACTTCTTGGGTATAGTCTGGCGATGTCGATGGCAATCGGGCTCACGACGCTTTACGGTTTTCCTGGAACAATGATTTTGAGTCAAGAGGCCGCGAAAAGTGCTGGTGAAAACGCGCAGGAAATCGCGGCGATTGAGGGCGAAATATTACCGAAAATGATTGTTGCTGGTTTTTCGACGGTGACTATCTTGTCGGTGGTGGTTACGAGTATTTTGGCTGGGTTTATACATTAGGAAATAGTAAAAGCAACCATCAAAACCGTTTTGTTTGGTGTGGTGGTTGCTTTTTTGCTATGATGGGATGCGAAAAGGGGTGGGATTATGAGATTGGGTTATGCGTGTATTAATATGTCGATGCCTTCGAAGTTTCGGACGTGTCGGTTGCGGACGGTGGAGGAGCAGGGGCTCGCGAAGGTGAAGGAGATTGCGGTACATAATTTGGCGGAGGTTATTCGGGTTTTGGAGTGGAATATTGCGCATGAGATTTATTTTTTCCGGATGTCGAGTGATTTGATTCCTTTTGCATCACATCCGATTATGACGTGGGATTGGCAGCATGATACGGATATTTTGATGTTGACGACTGAAATTAGTCGGTTGCGGGAGCTTCATGGAATGCGGTTGTCGATGCATCCTGGGCAGTATACGATTATTAATTCGCCGCGTGAGGATGTTGTGGAGAAGGCGATTGCGGAACTTTCATATCATCAGCAGTTGTTGGATTTGGTCGGTGGCACGGATATGATTTTGCATATTGGTGGGGCTTATGGGGATAAGAAAACGGCAAGTGAGCGCTTTATTCGGGCATATAACGGCTTATCGGATGATATTAAGCGGTTGTTGAGGCTTGAAAATGATGATAAGA
The DNA here is from genome assembly GCF_013820765.1 of Paenilisteria rustica. Lineage (GTDB taxonomy): Bacteria > Bacillota > Bacilli > Lactobacillales > Listeriaceae > Listeria_A > Listeria_A rustica. The sequence continues at coordinate 63,906 of NZ_JABJVM010000017.1, read as the reverse complement.
TGTATACGGCGAATGATGTTTTGGGGATTGCTAAGGCTACTGGGGCAACGGTTTGTTTTGATATTCATCATCATATTTGTAATCATGAGCCGGATGCGGATGTGGCGCAAATTGTGACGGATGTCTTCAAAACGTGGGAAACGACGCCGAAAATGCATATTAGTTCTGGAAAAACGAGTGTTACGGATCGTTCGCATCATGATTTGATTCATTTGGAGGATTTCCAGCGATTACTGGGATTATTGGCTGGGCGGGACGTGGATATTATGTTTGAGGCGAAGCGCAAGGAGCAGTCGGTTTTGGTGTTGCGGGAGGAGTTATGACGTGAGGTTTACGGATTGGCGAAGTCGTGATAAAATGATGGAGGAATGAGTGATGGAGGCGAAACAGGATGAAGAAGCGGACTCGTGCGGAGGAATTGATTTTTACGCGTAATAAAATTTTAACGACGGCTCGTGATTTGTTTATGGAAAAGGGCTATCGGTCGGTTTCAACGCGGGATATTGCGGCGCAGTGCCAGATGACGCAGCCTGGGCTTTACCATCATTTCAAGGATAAGGAATCGCTTTATGTCGAGGTTGTTCGGCAGCTGACGATCGAGATTCACACGGATATGATTCCGATTGAGCAGGCAAATGTCTCGCCAAAAGTGCAATTAAAGGCTATGCTAATGATGTTGATTGAGAATCATCCGACGAATATTTTGATGATGATTCATGATATCTTAAATGAGTTGAAGAAGGAAAATCAGTTTTTGATGTTCCAACTATGGCAGTCGACGTATTTGGATCCGTTTAAGCGGCTTTTTGAAAAGATGGAGGCTGATGGGACATTACGTGAAGGGGTTACGAGTGAGACGGCGGCGCGTTATTGTTTGTCGGCGATTAGCCCAGTATTCGCTAGTGACAGCCCATTTCGTACGGGGTCAATGTCGGATCGTTTGGATGAACTGATCGATTTTATGATGTTTGGGATTTGTGAAAAAGAGGTATAATTGGAATGTCTCTTTTTTTATAAATAAAAATTTATCAATTGATAAGCGAAAATATTGATCAATCGATAAATGAATTAGGGGGAAGTTGAGATGAGTCATGGGATTTTTAGTAAGATTGCGAACGCAGTAGGAGGGGAGCGCGGTAGATGGATTACGCTTGCTGTTTGGATTTTGATAGTGGTCGCTTTGCAGGTGTTTTTGCCGAAATCGGCGGATTATAAGGACGATGCGGCGCCTGATTTAGCAGCGTCAGAACCTTCTGTTGTGGCGCAAAAAGTGATGGATGAGCAGTTTCCGACGGGAGAAGGTACGCCGGCTCTGATTACGTGGTTCCGGAGTACGGGGCTGACGAATGTTGATTTGGCGCAGATTCAGAAGTTCTCGAAGGAGTTGCAGCAAAATCCAGTCGATCATCAGAAAACGGTGGTCCCGTATGATAAAATGCCGCTTCCAGTTTTGAAGCAGCAGGTTTCGAAGGATGGTACGACGTTTATTCAGACGGTTTTGATGGATTCGGAGGCGACTTCGGATGAGCTGAAAACGAGTTTTGAGGAGTTAGAAAAAACGGCGAATGGGATTTTTGTGGATAAGCCGTTTGACCAGAAAGTAAGTAGTAAGGATACGTTGACGGCGCGCACGACTGGGCCTGCGGGGATTAGCGTGGATGCGACGGAGTTGTTTAGTGATGCGGATGTGTCGCTATTAATCGGGACGGTCTTGCTTGTTTTGATATTCTTGTTGGTGATTTACCGTTCGCCGATTTTGGCTTTTATCCCGCTCATTGCGGTTGGTTTTGCTTATTTGGCGGTGACGCCGATTATTGCGTTACTTGGAAAAGAGGGCATTATTACGTACGGTTCGCAGGGGCTTTCGATTATGACGGTGTTGTTATTTGGGGCCGGGACGGATTATTGTTTGTTCTTAATTGCAAGATTCCGCAGTCAGTTGCACCATGATGAAAATCGCTATACGGCTTTCAAAAAGGCTTTTAGTAATACGGCGGGTGCGATTGCGCTTAGCGGTTTCACAGTAATGGCCGCGTTACTTATCCTATTGGTCGCAAAATATGGTTCGATTCACAATTTTGCGGTGCCATTTAGTTTGTCAATCTTGATTATGATGATTTCTTCGTTGACGCTAGTTCCGGCGTTGCTCGGTATTTTTGGTCGGATTTCGTTTTGGCCGTTCGTTCCGCGCACAGAGGAGATGGCAAAAGCGCATGCTGCTAAAAAGGGCAAAACGGTAAAACCACATCGCGAAAACCGTTTTTGGCACCGTGTTGGTGAAATGTCAGCGCAACATCCGATTAAAACGTTTGTGATTACGATTTTGATTCTGGGTGGCTGTGCGATTTTTGCGACGCAGGTGAAATATACGTATGACACGCTTTCGACATTCCCGAAAGATATGCCGTCGCGTGAAGGTTTCACGTTGATTAGCGATCATTTTGGTGCTGGGCAGTTAGCGCCGGTGGACTTGATTGTGAAAACAGATGGTGAAAAAACGGATCTTCGGACTAATTTGCAGAAAGAGGATGGCGTTGCGAATGTTTCTATCGGTACTCCAAGCGCAAAAAATCCGGATTATGTGATGTATACGATTGAGCTTGCGGATAATCCTTATAGTAACGAGGCGATGGATGTTATTCCGGATATTCGCGGTACAGCGGAAACGACGCTTGCTGATGCTGGAATTTCGAAAAACAATGTTTGGATTGCTGGGCAGACGGCGACACAATACGATTCACGTGCTGTGACGAAACAAGATGAGGCGTTGATTATTCCACTTGTTATCGGATTGATTGCGTTGCTGCTACTCGTATACTTGCGTTCTGTAACCGCGATGGTATATCTCGTGGCGACGGTCTTGCTGTCATTCTTCAGTGCACTCGGACTTGGCTGGCTCATCATTCATTACGTTTTGGGCGTTGAGGCAATCGCTGGTTTGATACCGATTTACGCGTTCGTCTTTATCGTGGCGCTCGGTGAGGATTACAACATTTTCATGATTTCAAGCATCTGGAAGAAAAGTCGGGAGTTGCCGCTTCGTGAGGCGATTACAGAAGGCGTTGGGCAAACTGGTGGTGTTATCACATCGGCAGGTATTATTTTAGCTGGAACGTTCGCTGTTTTGACTACATTACCGATTCAATTGCTCGTCCAATTTGGCTTAATCACAGCGATTGGGGTTCTACTTGACACATTCATCGTTCGTCCATTCTTAGTTCCCGCAATTACGATGCTACTTGGAAAATGGGCATTCTGGCCAGCACGCGCGCCGAGAAACGATCATCTGCGTCGTTAAAACCTCCGTTCCGATGCTCTTGTACAAGTCGTACATTCCGCTTCGGTACTCGCTTTTGCCTAGCATCTAATCATTTCTCGGCGCGCTTGGATTTAGCGGTGTTTTCTGGGTTCTGATAATAAGTCTTGTTTCCGCCTCCAAAAAGTATATAATAGAGATATTAATTGGAGGTGGGTGTAATGATAAACATCGTGGATATGCATTGTGACGCGCTTTATAAGCTACAGGCCGGTGCTGGCAAAGTTACGTTTCAGGATTCGGAGCAGTTAGATGTGAATTTTGAAAAAATGATTGCGGGTGGCATCAAAATGCAGGCTTTTGCGATTTTTCTAGAGCCGACGACACCTGTCGAACAGAAATGGAAGAAAGCGATTGAACAGGTGAATATTTATAAGCAACATGTATTGCACCGGAATGGCGTGATTAAACCGCTTAGACAGTGGTCTGATGTGGATCGTGTGCCAGAGGAGAAAATTGCGGCATTCCTTACTTTGGAGAGTGTGGAGCCGATTGGGACGGACTTGCGCAAATTGGATCAAATGTTGGATTATGGCGTACTTTCGGTCGGTTTAACTTGGAATAATGCGAATCTGGCGGCTGATGGTATCGAGGAATCACGCGGTGCTGGCTTGACGGACTTTGGTAAGGCGATTGTGGCGCGATTGAATGATCGGAAAGTGTTCACGGACGTATCGCATTTGAGTGAGAAAGCATTTTGGGATGTGATGGAACTCGCGGATTATCCGATTGCCAGCCATTCTAATGCGAAGGCGATTTGTCCGCATCCTCGTAATTTGTCTGATGAACAGATTAAGGCACTACTTGAAAAAGACGCGATGATTCATCTGGTTTTCTATCCATTATTCGTGAAGGAGACAGCAGATACCGTTTATATGGAAGATATCATTGCCCATATTAAACATATTTGCGATCTTGGCGGTGTTAAAAATATTGGATTTGGCTCCGATTTCGATGGTATTCCATATCACATTGAGGGGCTGGAAGATTGTTCGAAATATCCGGCGTTTATCGCGGAACTCAGAAAACATTTTACAGAACAAGAAATTAAAGGTTTTTGCTATGATAATTTTATCGCGCATCTACCGAAATAGTACGATACGCCTCCTAGCATCATTGGGAGGTGTTTTTATTTAGGTCTTATCGTGTGGGGTTTCGCGTGTTATAATAGAGGAGACGAGTATGAAATAGGAGGAGTTATCTCATGAGATTAGAGTCCAATTTTGTCCAGAAGCAGCAGCAGACGCAATCGATGAAGTTGATGATGACACAACAGTTGTCGCAATCTATCGCGATGTTGCAGTTTAATATGGAAGATTTGACGGCTTTTCTGGAAGATAAGGCACTGGAGAATCCTTTGATTGAGGTGATTCCGGGTGTGGATACGGCTCCTGATTATACAATAACGACGACGCGCAAAAAAGATAAGCTGGCAGGGGCGGACGATACAGACTGGCTGGAGCAGATTGCGGATACGACGATGACGCTTGCGGATGCATTGAAGGAACAGATGCAGTTTTTAGATATGACGAGTCAGCAGAAGTTGGCGTTGTTGTTTTTAATTGAAAGTCTTGATAAAAATGGCTATTTGCAGACGGAGCTGGATGTTGTGGCTTCGGCATTGCTTATTTCTGAGGGCGATGTGTTGGAAATGCTGGAGACGTTGCAGGGCTTTGAACCTGCTGGGGTCGGTGCGCGTGATGCAAAAGAATGTATTTTATTGCAAATCCAAAGGCATGAGAGGGCGCCGGATAAGGCTTACGCGCTGATTCATGATTATTTTGAGGACTTTGCGAATAAACGCTGGAAAAAGATAGCGGATGGCTTAGGTATCGAAATGGTGGATATTCAAGCGATTTCGGATTTCATTATTACACTTAACCCGAAACCAGGTGCGGAATTTGAATCGGAGCGGGTGCAATATGTTGTACCAGACCTTGTGTTGCAACGAGACGGTGATGAACTACGGGTCAAGGTAGCTAAGCAATTTTTGCCACGGATGAAGTTTCAAGAGGGTTATTTCAATATGATGCAGGCGACACAGGAAAAAGATGTGGCGGCATTTTTGAAGGAAAAGGCTGGCGAATTTGATTGGTTGAAGAAGGGCTTGGAGCAGCGGGAAAGTACGATTGGTCGTGTTGGTGAGGCGATAGTGCGGCATCAGCGGGATTTCTTTTTGCATGAGGGGAAACATTTACAGCCACTGACTCTAAAGGAAATCGCGGAGGAAATTGATGTCCATGAATCGACGGTGAGCCGGGCGGTGAACGGGAAATATATGGAGACGGTGCAGGGTGTGTATGAGTTGAAGTACTTTTTTTCATCGAGCCTGACGAAGAAAGCGAGCGAAGAATCGGATGCTGGCGATGTTTCAAGTCAAAGTATTAAGAAGCTAATCCAGCAATTTGTGAACGAGGAAAATAAGTTAAAACCACTTTCTGACCAAAAAATTGTGGAGATGTTGGATGAGCAGAGTATTCAAGTTTCGCGCCGTGCCATTGCGAAATATCGCGGTGAGTTAAATATTCTGTCTTCCTCGAAACGGAAAAGATTTGTTTAGCCTCTTGTCTATGTGACGGGAGGTTTTCTTTTCAATTTGAATTGTTCATGTTTTAACAAACTCGATTCGTGGAATATGGTAGTGTGTGCTTATTATATAGTAGGAACACAGTGTTAATAAATCATGAATTTTTCTTTAAATGATAGCTTAATGCTTGAATTTTGACCTAATCACTGGTAGAATGGTTGTTGTAGGGTAATGAAATAGCTACTTGCTTTATGGCAGGCGATTTACGAGAAGAGATGGGTTAGTTTAGAAACGAAAAGATGACTGGCGTTGCGTTTTAGTGGGCGATGGTCACAATAGTTTACTAGCAAAGACTTAGTTCTCTTGTTTTTTTAGTTTTATCGGGACGTCTTATGACTAAGCGGGTCAAGAAGAGTCCAAGATAGTTAGGAGACTTTGAAATGTCAGATATTATTAACATTCAAAAGAAATTGTTACCCGACATGCTTCTAGTAATGCAGAAGCGCTATCAGATCTTGCGTTCGATTTATTTTGCGGAGCCGGTTGGTAGACGGACACTTGCCCAGATGTTGGGAATGAGTGAGCGGGTGCTGCGTGGTGAGGTTGAATTTTTGAAAGCACAAGGGTTGATTGGCATTGCTCCTGCTGGGATGACAGTGACGAAGGATGGTCTGGTCGTATTTCGCGAATTGGAATCCGTTATGAATCAATTGACGGGAATACATACAATGGAAGATAGACTGCGCGAGAAATTAAAGATCAAAGCTTGTTTTGTCGTTCAAGGTGATAGCGATGTGACGCCATGGGTTCTGGAAGAAATGGGACGTGTGGCACTCGAACAGCTGGATATATCACTCACGGGGAAGAAGAATACAATTGCCGTGATGGGTGGTTCAACAATGGCGACGCTAGCCGAAATGATGACACCTGATTTTTCAAATGGACGCGAACTACTTTTTGTCCCAGGGCGTGGTGGGCTTGGTGAGGATCTTAATAATCAAGCGAACACGATTTGTGACAGGATGGCAACGAAGACGAACGGCAAACACCGTATGTTTTATGTACCGGAACAACTTGGCGAAGAAGCGTATCAATCATTGATGAAGGAGCCCGCGATTCAAGAAGGACTGCGACTCGTTCAATCGGCAAATGCGATATTACATGGTATTGGCGATGCGATGACGATGGCACAGCGCCGGCACACGAACGCCGAGACAATGCAGAAAATCACGGATAGACAAGCCGTGGGAGAAGCATTTGGCTATTACTTCAATGAAGAAGGAGAAGTCGTGTACAAAGTCCCAACATTTGGTTTACAATTTGAAGACCTACCTCGCATACCGAACATTATTGCACTAGCAGGAGGCACTTCGAAGGCCAAAGCAATCAAGTCGTATATGAAAACCGCTCCGGCACATACGATTTTAGTAACAGACGAAGGAGCCGCAACGATGCTTTTAAAAGGGGAAAACACCCTTTTGAAATAAAAAATTTCATTATTTTCAAGGAGGAAATTGACTTATGACAGTTAAAGTTGGTATTAATGGTTTTGGACGTATCGGACGTCTAGCATTCCGTCGTATTCAAAATGTGGAAGGTATTGAAGTTGTTGCAATCAATGACTTAACAGACGCTAAAATGTTAGCTCACCTGTTGAAATATGATACTACTCAAGGTCGTTTCGATGGCGATGTTGAAGTACATGATGGTTATTTCAACGTGAACGGCAAAGAAGTTAAAGTTTTAGCTAACCGTAACCCTGAGGAATTACCATGGGGCGAACTAGGTGTAGATATCGTTCTTGAGTGTACTGGTTTCTTCACTGCGAAAGAAAAAGCAGAACTACACATCAAAGCTGGTGCTAAAAAAGTTGTTATCTCAGCTCCTGCATCTGGCGACATGAAAACAATCGTTTATAACGTAAACCACGATACTTTAGATGGAACTGAAACAGTTATCTCTGGTGCTTCATGTACTACTAACTGTCTTGCTCCAATGGCTAACGTATTAGAAAAAGAATTTGGTATTGAACAAGGTCTTATGACTACAATTCACGCTTACACTGGCGACCAAATGACTCTTGATGGTCCTCACCCAGGTGGAGACTTCCGTCGTGCGCGCGCTGCAGCAGAAAACATCGTTCCTAACACGACTGGTGCTGCTAAAGCAATCGGTCTTGTATTACCATCACTTGTTGGTAAATTAGACGGTGCTGCTCAACGTGTTCCAGTTGCAACTGGTTCATTAACTGAACTTGTAACTGTTCTTAAGAAAGACGTTACTGTTGAAGAAGTGAACGCTGCAATGGAAGCTGCAAGTGATGCAGATACATTCGGTTACACTAACGACCCAATCGTTTCTTCTGATATCCAAGGAATCACTTATGGTTCTTTATTCGATGAAACGCAAACGAAAGTCCTTTCAGTTGGCGGCAAACAATTAGTGAAAACTGTTGCTTGGTATGACAACGAAATGTCTTACACTGCACAATTAGTTCGTACACTTGAATATTTCGCTAAAATTGCTAAATAAGATTGCTAAGAACTAAATAATAAACAAATAAGCGGGAACAGGTCTTTTGTTTCCGCTTTTTATTTGAAAAGTATGGAGGAAAAGAATTATGGCTAAAAAAGTTGTGACCGATTTAGACTTAAACGACAAAAAAGTTCTAGTACGTGTTGATTTTAACGTTCCAATGAAAGACGGTAAAATTACCAATGATAATCGTATCGTAGCGGCACTTCCAACGATTCAATATATCCTTGAACAAAACGGTAAAGCAATTCTTTTCTCTCACTTAGGTAAAGTGAAGACCGAAGAAGACAAAGCGGATAAATCACTTCGCCCTGTTGCTGAACGTTTGAGCGAATTATTAGGTAAAGAAGTAAAATTCGTGCCTGTAACTCGTGGACCAGAACTTGAAGGCGCAATTAACGAAATGAAAGACGGCGACGTTATTCTTTTCGAAAATACGCGTTTTGAAGATGTTGACGGTAAAAAAGAAAGCAAAAACGATCCAGAGCTAGGCAAGTACTGGGCTTCTCTAGGTGATGTTTTTGTAAATGACGCATTTGGAACTGCTCACCGTGCGCATGCTTCTAACGTTGGAATCGCTTCTAACCTAGATTCAGCGGCAGGCTTCCTAATGGAAAAAGAAATTAAATTCATCGGTGGCGTTGTGGATAACCCATCACGTCCACTTGTTGCAATCCTTGGTGGCGCGAAAGTTTCCGACAAAATTGGCGTTATCGAGAACTTAATCGAAAAAGCAGACAAATTACTTATCGGTGGCGGAATGGCATACACATTCTTCAAAGCGCAAGGTAAAGAAGTCGGCATTTCCCTTTTAGAAAAAGACAAAATCGATCTTGCGAAGAGCTTACTTGAAAAAGCAGGCGACAAATTAGTACTTCCAATCGACAATGTTGTTTCTCATGAATTCAGCAATGACGCACCATTCCACACGGTTGACTCGAACCACATTCCGGCTGACGAAGAAGGTTTGGATATTGGTCCTGCGACAGTGGAACTTTTCACAAAAGAATTGCAAGGCGCGAAAACGGTTGTTTGGAACGGTCCTATGGGCGTATTCGAAATGAGCAACTTTGCTAAAGGAACAATCGGCGTTTGTGAAGCAATCGCGAATCTTGAAGGCGCAACAACAATCATCGGCGGTGGCGATAGTGCAGCTGCAGCGATGGACCTAGGTTACGCTGACAAATTCACCCATATTTCAACTGGTGGCGGAGCTTCTCTAGAGTACCTAGAAGGCAAAAAACTACCTGGCGTTGAATCTATTAGCGATAAATAAGAATTAAAACTGTTAACCTCTCGTATTTCGCAGGTCATGATAGTATCTGCGAGCCTCAGCGTGTCGACAAATGCTTAGATTTTAGGCAAAGCTGAGTACTGAAGCGGAGCATACTTGGGTATGGTGACTGAAAACAGGGAGAGAGAGTAGTATCCTCGACCATGTGAGAAGTTATGCGTAACTCTTTTGTGTAGAAGTGCATCGGAACGGAAGGTTTAACGACGAAGATGAGCGTTTGTCGGCGCGCTGAAGAGGAAGGGATGGTCTAAATTATGCGCAAACCAATCATTGCAGGAAACTGGAAAATGAATAAAACAGCTGCTAAAGCTGGACAATTTGCTGAGGACGTTAAGAATAAAGTTCCAAGTAAAGATGTTGTGGATTCCGTAATCGCAGCACCAGCTTTATTTTTAAAAGAATTAGTTGGCTTGACTGAGGGAACTGATCTTAGAATCGCAGCTCAAAATACTTATTTTGAAGACGAAGGTGCTTTCACAGGCGAAATCAGCCCATTTGCAGTCGCTGATCTTGGCGTTTCTTACGTTGTTATCGGACATTCTGAACGTCGTGAGTATTTCCACGAAACAGACGAAGATATCAACAAAAAAGCACACGCAATCTTCAAACACGGCATGACGCCAATCATCTGCTGTGGTGAAACATTGGAACAACGCGAAGCTGGCCAAACGAACGAATGGGTTAGTGGACAAATCCGTGCAGCGCTTAAAGGCTTGACGGAAGAGCAAGTTGCTAAATCTGTTATTGCTTATGAGCCAATCTGGGCAATCGGAACTGGTAAATCTTCTACAAGTAAAGATGCTAACGACACATGTGCTGTTGTTCGTCAAACTGTTGCAGAAGCTGTTTCTAAAGAAGCGGCAGATGCTGTTCGTATTCAATACGGCGGTAGTGTAAAACCTGAAAATATTGCCGAATATATGGCACAATCCGACATTGATGGAGCTTTAGTTGGTGGCGCGAGTCTTGAGCCAGCATCATTCTTAGCTTTATTGGAGGCAGTGAAATAAATGGCAAAATCACCTGTAGCTATCATCATTCTTGATGGTTTCGGTTTACGTAACGAAACAGTTGGGAATGCTGTTGCCTTAGCTAATAAACCTAACTTTGACCGCTACTGGGCAAACTTCCCGCATGGACAACTGAAAGCAGCCGGCCTTGATGTCGGTCTTCCAGAAGGCCAAATGGGTAACTCAGAAGTCGGACATACAAATATCGGCGCTGGACGTATTGTTTACCAAAGTTTGACGCGTATTGACAAAGCCATTGAAGAAGGCGAATTCGCGAAAAATGAAGCGTTAAACAATGCTTTCACGCATACAAAAACGAATAATTCCGATCTTCACTTGTTCGGCTTGTTATCAGATGGCGGCGTGCACAGTCACATCAACCATTTAGTAGCTTTGCTTGAAACAGCGAAGAAAGAAGGCGTGAAAAACGTCTACATCCATGCTTTCCTTGATGGACGCGACGTGGCACCACAATCTGCAGTAGGATATTTAGAAACATTGCAAAAAGCCATTGCTGATCTTAACTATGGCGAAATTGCAACGGTTTCTGGACGCTTCTACGCGATGGATCGTGATAAGCGCTGGGAACGTGTCGAAAAAGCCTATAACACGATTGTTAAAGGGGAAGGCGCGCAATTTGAAGATCCAGTGAAATTGGTAGAAGCTTCTTACGCGGATGGCAAAAATGACGAATTCGTTGTTCCTGCTGTTGTAGCGAAAGATGGCAAACCAGTCGCAACTGTGAAAGATAACGACGCTGTTATTTTCTTCAACTTCCGTCCTGACCGCGCGATCCAACTTTCGAATGCGTTCACGGATACAGAATGGGAACATTTTGACCGTGGCGACAAACATCCGAAAAACGTGAAATTCGTGACGATGACGCTTTATAATCCGAGTATCGTGGCAGAAGTTGCTTTTGCTCCGATGCCAATGACGAATGTGATCGGGGAAGTTTTATCTAATGAAGGCTTGTCGCAATTGCGTATTGCTGAAACAGAGAAATATCCTCATGTTACTTTCTTCATGAACGGTGGGCGTAACGAAGAATTCCCTGGTGAAAGCCGGATTCTGATTGATTCGCCGAAAGTGGAAACGTACGATTTGAAACCTGAAATGAGCGCCTATGAAGTAACGGACGCACTGGTAGCAGATATCGAGAATGATAAACATGATGCGATTATCTTAAACTTTGCGAATCCGGATATGGTAGGTCACTCAGGCATGGTTGAACCAACGATTAAAGCGATTGAAGCAGTGGATGAGAACCTTGGACGCGTTGTCGATGCAATTTTGGAAAAAGGCGGTTCTGCGATTATTTTCGCCGATCACGGTAATTCTGAAACGATGACAACACCAGAAGGCAAGCCACATACAGCGCATACGACAGTTCCGGTTCCAGTAATCGTGACAAAAGCTGGCGCAACCTTGCGTGAAGGCGGTCGTTTAGCCGATGTAGCCCCAACGATGCTTGATCTTTTAGGCGTGAAAAAACCAGCAGAAATGACTGGTGAAAGTTTAATTCAAAAATAAACAGGTCTGCTTTGCGTTTTCCGCGAAACAAGGCTAAAATAAGAAGGTAAGCAACCGGTAATTCGGTCACTTCCTTACAAAATTCAATTTTAGAGGAGAGTATAAATTATGTCTATTATTACTGAAGTATACGCACGCGAAGTTCTTGATTCCCGTGGTAACCCAACTATCGAGGTAGAAGTTTACACAGAAACTGGCGCATTCGGTCGCGCATTAGTTCCAAGTGGCGCATCTACTGGTGAATATGAAGCAGTAGAATTACGCGACAACGATTCAAGCCGTTACATGGGTAAAGGTGTTTTGAAAGCTGTTGAAAACGTAAATGACATTATTGCAGACAAAATTATCGGTTTTGACGTAACAGACCAAATCGGTTTAGACCAAGCAATGATCGAGCTTGACGGTACTGAAAACAAAGGTAAATTAGGCGCTAACGCAATTCTAGGTGTTTCTTTAGCAGCAGCTCGTGCAGCAGCAGAAGAATTAGGCCTTGAGTTATACGAATACATTGGTGGAGTAAACGCTAAAGTATTACCAGTTCCAATGATGAACATCGTTAATGGCGGCGAACATGCTGACAATAACGTAGACATTCAAGAATTCATGGTTATGCCTGTCGGAGCTAAAACTTTCTCTGAAGCATTACGTATGGGTACTGAAATCTTGCACAACCTTAAATCAGTTCTTAAAGGCAAAGGCCTTAACACTGGTGTTGGTGATGAAGGTGGATTCGCTCCTGACCTTAAATCAAATGAAGAAGCATTAGAAACAATCATCGAAGCAATCAAAAAAGCTGGTTACACTCCAGGCGAGCAAGTTAAATTGGCTATGGATGCAGCATCTTCTGAGTTCTATAACCGCGAAACTGGTAACTATGAACTTAAAGGTGAAGGCGTAACTCGTACTTCTGAAGAAATGGTTGCTTGGTACGAAGAGTTAGTTAACAAATACCCAATCATCTCTATTGAAGATGGTTTAGACGAAAACGACTGGAAAGGTCACAAACTATTGACTGAACGCCTTGGCGATCGCGTACAATTAGTTGGTGATGACTTGTTCGTTACAAACACTAAGAAATTGAAAGAAGGAATTGACAACGGCATCGCTAACTCAATCCTTATCAAAGTTAACCAAATCGGTACGCTTACTGAAACATTAGACGCTATCGAAATGGCTAAACGCGCTGGTTACACAGCAGTAGTTTCCCATCGTTCTGGTGAAACAGAAGACAGCACAATCGCTGACATCGCTGTTGCAACAAACGCTGGACAAATCAAAACAGGTGCTCCAACTCGTACAGACCGTGTTGCTAAATACAACCAATTGCTACGTATTGAAGACAACCTAGGTAACCTAGCACAATATCACGGCGAAGATACTTTCTACAACTTGAAAAAATAATCGCTGTGAATAACCGAGAGCACTCCAGAATTTCTGGAGTGCTTTTTGACGTTATCCTTAGTCTTTTGGTAAAAATCTTTTTTCTGCTATAATTACTGTACTAAGACTTCGTGACTAAAGGTTTGGTGAGGGCAATGAAAGCACATGTGAACGGAATTGAACTTTCTTATCATATTTATGGCAGAGGTGAGCCGCTTGTTTTGCTGCATGGAAATGGGCAGAGCCACGGTGCGATGAAGCGACAAATTGACTTTTTTCGAAAAGAGTATCAAGTAATTGCGGTGGATTCACGTGGTCATGGGAAGTCTGAGCTGGGTTTTCGGCCGCTTGATTTTCAGGTTATGGCGCTGGATATTTTATGTCTATTAGATTTTTTGAAAATTGATAGGTATCGTGTTATTGGATATAGTGATGGTGGCATTATTGCGTTGGAAATGGCGATGTACCAGCCAAAACGGCAGGTGCAGATGGTTGTGATTGGAACCAATTATGATACGAGTCAGATTAAATGGTGGGCGAATATTTTTACGTTTGTTGGTTATTTATTTTCGATTCTTCTGACGCCGTTCAGCTTCTTTTTTAGGCGTGTTAAGGCGCAGATGGGATTGATGATTTTTCATCCGCATATTAAAGAAAGAGATTTGGCGAGGATTTCAGCGCCGATGCTGGCGGTTATTGGTGAATATGACGTGATTTCAAAGGCTGATACTAGGAATATGGTGAATTTGGTTCAGCGCGGTAAGATGACTGTTATTCATAATGGGACGCATTTTTTGATTCGCCAAAAAACGCGTGAGTTGCATCAGGTTATTGTTTCCTTTTTTGACGAAGATGTGACGTAAATCTAGGGACAAAGTAGCTAAATAATGTTTTTCTGTTTATTATGTGAGAATTAGATTGACAGTTCCTCCGTTTGGCGTTATCATATGTCTATTGTATAAATTACTTACCCCAAAAATAGAGATTGTGAACGGTGCTGAATCCTTTGATAGCAAGGGTTTTCGGGATCCGAATCAAAAACTGGCAATTGGCGTCAATATGGCGTACAATGAGGGCAAGTTAAGGAAGATGGAGGAGTGCAATTAATCATGAGTACGGATCGTAGCTTTCTTTTAAAAGCAGGCAGTCGTGCTGTTCTATTACTGCATGGATTTGCAGGAACGACAGAGGATGTTAGAGAATTAGGTGAATATCTAGCAGAGAATGGTTATACAGTGTATGCACCAAATTATCGCGGTCATGGCGAGGAACCGGCAATCTTCTTAAAAACCACACCAGAAATGTGGTATGAGGATGCGAAGGCGGGTTACAAGCATTTACAGGACCAAGGATATCACGAAATAGCAATAGTAGGCGCTGCAATGGGTGGTGTTTTTGCTCTGAAAATGGCGGAAACATTTGATCCGAAAGCAATCGCTCCATTATGTGCGAACGTGAACCGTAAAATGCGATATATTCCAGTGGAGAAATACCTATTAAAGAGTATGAGTAGAGAAGGAATTGCAGACGCGGAAGCAGAAGTAATGCTTGCTAATTATGCGCCTGAGATAAAAACAATGACAGACGCGCGTTCTGCGTTTTATAAAGCGGTGGCGAGCGATATCGAGCGAATTGAAGTGCCAACGATGATTGGACAAGGTTGTCAGGATGAAGAAATTTCAGCTGATGACGCGAACTATATTTTCAAAAATATTCACTCGGATGATAAGCAACTATGCTTTTATGCGGGCTCGGGTCACGATATTACAACGGACTGCGAGAAGGATATTTTAGCGGAGGATTTAGTTTATTTCTTGGATGATTTGATGTGGCTAGAAGAAGTCGTGGTATAAGATAAGTGAGGAATGCCTGAGCGTGAGGTGTTCCTTTTTTTGATGGGAGGTTTGTTCGGTGGAAGAGTATAGGAAGTTATTGTTGACGGTGTCGTATCGGATTATTGGTGAGATGGCGGATGCGGAGGATGTTGTTCAGGAGACGTACATAGAGTGGGAGAAGCATAAGGATGAGGATATTCTGAATCGGAAGGCTTTCTTGACACGGATTGCGGTGAACAAGTCGATTAATTTGGCGAAGTCGGCTCGGAAAACGCGTGAGGAGTATTATGGGCCTTGGATTCCGGAGCCGCTTTCGGAAGAACTGGAGGCGCAATTGGAGCGGAAGGAACGGGTCAATTATGCGATGATGGTCGTGTTTGAGAGTTTGGAACCGAAAGATCGAGCGGTGTTTTTGCTGAAGGATGTGTTTGGTTATTCGCATCAGGAAATTGCGGATTTATTGGATATTTCGGTGTTGAATAGTCGGCAGGTTTTGACGCGGGCGAAGCGAATTATTGCAAAATCGGAACTGCAATTGGAGCGTGAGCCAGGCGCCAATAAGTCGATGATTGCGTTTTTTGTGAAGAGTATTGAGGATGGTAATATTGCGCCATTTATCGAGATGCTTACGAGTGAGGCGACGATGCAGATCGATGGTGGAAAAAGGAGACAGGCGCCGTTACGGGTTATACATACGCCACTTCGAATTGGGGCTTTTTTACGTGGGGTTACGGAACATGAATTCTTTGGGGATTCGCGTGAACTTCAAGTCATTGATGAGCAAATTTGCATGCTAATTAAGAAAGATGGGAAATTAGTTCGGATTATTTTTCTTGGTTTAAATGTAGACGGGGACAAGGTTCAGAGTGTTTTTGTCGTGACGAACCCGGATAAATTGAAAAATTTTTGAGGAATTGTGTCACGTTTTTGCTAGCTGATTTGTCTTATTAGTGAGAGACGAAAGGAGAATGTAAAATGAGTATACGTTTTAATTTGATGAAGGAAAATGCAGCGGCCTATGCGGCGTTGGGGAATTTGGACACGTTAGGTCGGGAAAGCAGCATTCCGAAAGATTTACAGGAATTGATTAAGATTTATGCATCGAGCTTGAATCACTGTGCGTTTTGCCTTGATATGCATACGAAAGAGGCGCTAGAAAACGGTGAAACGATTCAGCGTATTGTAGGTGTGAATGCTTGGCGTGAGGCTCCGTTTTATTCGGATAAAGAACGCGTTGTGTTGGAACTTGTTGAGGAAGTGACGTTCATTCATCAGCATGGTGTTTCTGATGCGGTTTACGCAGAGCTTGAAAGATTGTATAGCGAGAAGGAAATTGGAGAATTGTACTTGCTGATTGCGACGATTAATGCATATAATCGATTGGGTGTTATGAGCCAAATGCAACCAAAAGCAGATAAATAACAGATGAGAGGATTTACCGTTTTTGATGGTGAATCCTCTTTTTTAGGCTTTACCTTCTATGCAAAATATGCTATCATAAAAGGTAGTCAAAAAGAGGACGGTTTTAGGAGGAAAGAGCATGAATACAGCTTTAACAGTTTTATTAGTTATTGTATCAGTATTGTTAATAATCGTAGTTGTTCTTCAACCAGGTAAGAGTAACGGGTTATCCGGAGCTATCTCTGGTGGAGCGGAAGAACTATTTGGTAAACAAAAAGCAAGAGGACTTGAGCGTATATTACATCGTACAACGATCGTTTTAGCGGTAATCTTCTTTGCAATATTGATTGCTTTAGGATTTTTCTTGTAATTTCGAAAAGCAGTGAACTCCACCTGAACTTGATTTCGGGTGGTTTTTTTGTTGCTGGGGCTGTAACGGGCATAGCATGAGTGCGAGTGAAGAGAGTATTGTTGGAACTGTTCGAAATGTAATGAGCGACGGTACCATTATAAGCGTGAACATAGTGAGCGTTTAATCTGTCTAGAGTAGCATAACTTGATTACTACCAAATTTATCAAGTGTAAATACGAATTCTAGTACGCAAAACCAATTGTCTTGAACTCCGATGCTACTAACTTGATTCGCCCAGCACCTTCTTTTTGAATTTTACGTGCGGAGGCTGTACACTGGGAGTAATGATATTTTTAGAATGAAGGGGATTTTTTGATATGAAGATGAAGGCGCCAGAGCCATTTTTATTTGAGACGGGGAAACGTGCGGTGTTGTTGTTGCATGGTTTTACGGGTAGTTCGGCGGATGTGCGGATGTTGGGTCGATTTTTGCAGGATAATAATTATACGTGTTACGCGCCGCAGTATAAGGGGCATGGTGTGTCGCCTGATGTGCTTTTGACGACGGGGCCTGATGATTGGTGGCAGGATGTGCTCGCGGCTTATGATCGCTTGAAATCGCTTGGTTACGAGGAGATTGCGGTGGCTGGGCTTTCGCTCGGTGGGCTGTTTTCGTTGAAGCTTGGGTATAATCGGCCGCTTTTGGGGATTGTTGCGATGAGTACGCCGACGCGGATGGATAGTTCTTCGCCGATTATTCAAGGGTTTTTGGATTATGTCCGTAATTATAAGAAGTATGAGGGCAAGTCGCCGGACGTTATTGATGCGGAGATGTTGGCGTATAAGGATGCGCCGATGGACACGATTGCGAAATTGAAGGATGAGATTCAGGATGTTATTCCGCAAATTGATTTGATTTATGCGCCAATGATGGTCGTTCAAGGAAAAAAAGATCTGATGGTGGATGTAAATGGAGCGGAATTGATTTATAATAAGGTAGAGTCAGATCAAAAGGAACTGAAATGGTACGAGAATTCTGGGCATGTTATTACGATTGACAAGGAAAAGGCGCAGTTGCAAGATGATATTTTGGCCTTTTTAGATACGCTTGATTGGCATGTTTAAGTTTTACGAAGAGAGAGGAGGGAAACAATGAAGAAAATAGAAGATAAGATTTTAGAGTTTATGAAGGAATCACCGAAAAAGACGTTTTCGCTGGATGATTTAGAGGCGGAGATGGGTTTGCAAGATGCGGATGATTTTAAGGCGATGGTGAAGTCGCTTGTGGCAATGGAGGATCGCGGGGATGTGATTCGCACCAAGAAGAACCGCTATGCGTTCCCAGAGGAGCTTGATTTTGTGAAGGGGACTTTCCGGGCACATGAGAAGGGCTTTGGGTTTGTGCTTCCTGAGGACCAAGAGATGGATGATATTTTTATCCCGCCAACGCAAGTGAATAACGCGATGAATGGGGATATTGTTTTTGCTAATATCACGAAGATTAAGGGTGATAATTTAGCGGAGGGTATGATTCATAAAATTGTGGAGCGGAAAACGTCGCAAGTTGTTGGGACGTATATGGAAGATTTGATGGGGGATCCGATTGTGATTCCGGATGATAAAAGGACTTTTGGACAGGTGGAAATTGATCTTGCAAGTGGTCTGAAACCTGTGGATGGTCATAAGGTTATCGTGGAATTGACGGAATACCCTGAGGGGCGTAATCGTGCGCGTGGGATTGTCAAAATGATTATTGGGCATCGGAATGATCCGGGTGTCGATATTTTGTCGATTATTCATAAGCACGGGATTCCAATTGCGTTTCCGGATGATGTGATGGAGGAGGCTAATAAAGTTCCTGCTGAAATCGCGGAGAGCGAGATTGGGGCGCGTCGTGATTTGCGTGACCAGGTTATTATTACGATTGATGGCGCGGATGCGAAGGATTTGGATGATGCTGTAACGGTATCGCAACTTCCAAATGGCAACCATAAACTGGGTGTACATATTGCGGATGTGAGTTCGTATGTGACGGAGGGCTCGGCGCTTGATCGCGAGGCGGCGGAGCGTGGCACGAGTGTATACTTGGTGGACCGGGTTATTCCGATGATTCCGCATCGTTTGTCGAACGGGATTTGTTCGCTGAATCCGCATGTGGATCGGTTTACGATGTCTTGTGAGATGGAGATTGATGCGTCGGGAGCTGTTGTTTCGCATGAGATTTTTGAAAGTGTGATTAATACGACAGAACGGATGACGTATACGGATGTGAATGATATTTTAGTGGCGGAGGATGCGGATTTACGCGAGAAGTATGCGCCGATTGTGCCGATGCTTGAGGATATGTACGCTTTGTCCAAAATTTTGAATAAGAAGCGGGATGCGCGTGGGGCGATTGATTTCGACTTTAAGGAAGCGCGTGTTGTTGTGGATGAAGAGGGGCGTCCGACGGGAGTTGTGACGCGAGAACGTTCGGCTGGTGAGCGCTTGATTGAGGAGTTCATGTTGGCGGCCAATGAATGTATCGCGGAGCATTTTTTCTGGATGCAAGTACCGTTTATTTATCGTATCCATGAAGATCCAAAAGAAGAGAAGTTGCAGCGTTTCTTCGAGTTTATTACGAACTTCGGCTTGGTTGTGAAGGGAACGGCGAATGATGTGCATCCGCGGGCTTTGCAGCAAGTTTTGGAAGAGGTTAAGGGGAAACCGGAGGAAATGGTGGTTTCGACAATCATGCTTCGTTCGATGCAACAGGCGAAATATGATACGGCGAACTTAGGACATTTCGGTTTGTCGACGGAATACTATACGCATTTCACGTCGCCGATTCGCAGGTATCCGGATTTGATTGTACATCGCTTAATTCGTGAGTATTTGATTCATGGGGATATTGATGACGCAACGATGGCGAAATGGGCTGAGCGCCTTCCTGAGATCGCAGAGCATACGTCTAAAATGGAGCGCCGGGCTGTAGAGGCGGAACGTGAGACGGATGAGCTGAAGAAAACGGAATACATGGTGGATCATGTTGGTGAAATTTTTAAAGGGATTATTAGTTCGGTGACGAATTTCGGTCTGTTTATTGAGTTGCCAAATACGATTGAGGGCCTTGTTCACGTGAGTACGATGAAGGACGATTATTATCAATTCCATCAAAATCAGCTTGCTATGATTGGTGAGCGTACTGGTCGGGTTTACCGCATTGGTGACGAGGTTGAGGTTGAGGTAACGAAGGTGGACGTGGATCACCGCGAAATCGACTTTGCGCTTCGTAGTCTTGGTAAGGAAACGCCTGGCTTTAAGCGGAGTAAGAAAACGGTTGAAATCTCGAAATCGTTTAAGAAAAATAAAAACCGCCCGAGTGGTGATAAGAAACGGAAGGACAACGATACCTCGCGTAAGAAAGGCAAGCAAGATGGTGGGGACGCTGGACAACCGAAGAAGAAAAAGAAAAAACCATTTTACCAAGGTGTGGCAAAGGGCACGAAGCCGAAGAAACCACGCCGTTAGAAGGGAAGATGTAATATGCCTAAAGGTGATGGACGTTTACTAGCGCAAAATAAGAAGGCGCGTCATGATTATGCGATTGAAGAAACTTTTGAAGCTGGGATTGTGCTTCAGGGAACGGAGATCAAGTCGGTTCGTAATGCGCGCGTGAATTTGAAAGATGCCTATGCGCGAATCGATCGTGGCGAAATTTTCTTGCATAATATGCATATTAGTCCGTATGAGCAGGGAAATCGCTACAATCATGATCCGCTACGAACGCGTAAGTTATTGTTACACAAGAAGCAAATTAGCAAGTTGATCGGTGAGACAAAAGAGGCGGGGTACTCGATTATTCCGCTGAAAATGTATATCAAGGACGGCTATGCAAAAGTGCTGATTGGTGTGGCGAAAGGTAAGAAGAAATACGATAAGCGCCAAGATTTGAAGAATAAAGAAGCGAAACGTGATGTGGAGCGGGCGTTTAAAGAAAGACAGCGATAAGATTTAGATGTTGCTCGTGATTGGCTTTAATTTGCCATTTGCGAGCCGTTCGTGTATAATACTAGTTACTGTCACGTTTGGTGTTTCGCAAAAAGAAACATTTTTCTCGTGGTACACTGATCTTAACTCTAAATTATGCAGAATCACGGAACCTATCTTTTGGGTAGGACGAAGATTATGCTTTAAACAAATTGAGCGAAAGCGTTTGTATTCAGCGAGTTTTGCAGAAGCCGGAGAGCTGCGTGTACGACTGTACATGATGACTGAAAACAGGAAGGGGGTACTATCCCCGACCATGTGAGAAGTTAAGCGAAACTGCTCTTGTGTAGCAGAACCGAAAAGTCTGCAAAACTCGCTGAATGCGAGCGGTTGTCGCCAATTTACTAAGAGTAAGCTCTATTATCACGGGGACGTTACGGATTCGACAGGGATAGTTCGAGCTTGGATTGCGAGTCGGGGGGATCGGCCTCGTTACAAACGTCAAAGCCAATAATAACTGGCAAAACTAATAATAACCTAGCTTTCGCTGCCTAAGAACAGTCGATAGCTGATCCTCCGTGCATCGCCCATGTGCTACGGTAAGGGTCTCAAATTAAGTGGGATACGATTCTAACTCTCCGTCTGGGGCTTAGGAGAAGAGCTTAATCAGACTAGCTTTATGGAAGCCTGTTGTCGGGCTGATGTATATGCGAAAATCTAATACGACGACTACGCTCGTAGAAGTCTAAGTGCCGTTATTTCTGGACGTGGGTTCGACTCCCACCGTCTCCATTAAATGGAGAAACGCTTGAAGCATTGATGTATAATATGCTTCAAGCGTTTTTTGCTTTGCTTTTTAGAAAAAAACAGTGAGTAAATCTCCGTTTAAATTACCAAATTACTCGGAATAGGTAAATATACATTGGAAAACGTAACAAAATGTACATATTTATAAGCATTTTCCCATGATATAATATAGTGAAAGCGGTTTCTTTTTAAGTTCAATTTAAGGGGGAAAAAAAATGAAGAAAACTATTTCAATATTGCTCTTTGTTTTAATCATGTTAGTACTTGTGAGTTGTGGTAATTTAAGTGGGGAAAAGAAGGATAATGAAACGGCGCAAAATCAAACGTATAAAATGGGAGAAGTCCAAAAAACACAATATGGAAATATCAAAGGATACACAAATACGGATGAGAATGTTTTAGCGTGGAAAGCCGTTCCTTACGCGAAGGCACCAATAGGGGATTTACGCTGGAAAAAGCCTCATGAGCTTGAAAAATTTGAGGGCACATTCGATGCTTCTAAAAAAGATAGCCAGGCATTTATACAGGCAGGTGCTGATGGTGTAATCGGCAGTGAAGACAATTTAAACCTAGATATTTACCGTCCTAACACGGAGAAGAAAGAGCTCCCCGTAATGGTGTATCTTCATGGTGGAAATAATCAAGGTGGGACATCGGCTGAACTATCAGGGGAAGCTTTTGTGAAGGATTTAGAGACGGTTTTTGTTTCGGTTAATTATCGATTAGGTCCATTAGGCTTTAACCCGTTGCCAGCGCTGAATACAGGTGACGATTTAGAGGATTCAGGGAATTATGCGATGCTTGATATGGCGGCTTCTCTAGATTGGGTAAAAGACAATATTGAGGCTTTTGGTGGAGATAAAGACAATATTACGCTTTCAGGATTTTCGGCTGGAGGTAGAGATGTGATGGCAACACTTGCTTCTCCACTCTTTAAAGATAAATATCAAAAAGCGATTGCATTCAGCGGTGGGATGACGACAGCGAGTGAAGAGGATAGCATTAAAGTATTTGCAAAAGCGATTGCACCACTCGTTGTAGAAGATAAGATGAAAAACGACGAGGATGAGGCATATCAATGGTTACAAACAAGCGGTAAAGATGTTCGTGACTATCTTTATCAACTACCTGCCAAACGGCTTAGTGGTTTGATGGGGGATGCTGCTATTCGAATGAGTGCGTTTCCTCATTTGTACACAGATGGGACCGTATTGCCGAAAAATGGTTTTGATGATGCGAATTATTCAGATGTTCCATTGATGATGTTTACTGGCGCATCCGAGTTTTCATTTTTCGCGATGGGAGATCCGTATTTTGCCGCAAGTATTGGAGATGGGACGATACCGAGTGATGCGAGCAAACTGGCGGAATTTGATTTTGCGAAGAAATACGGAAGCGATTTTTACCGATTATTTAATACACAGAAGTCAGCTGAGAAATTGGCAGATCAGTATTCGGCACCGATTTATAATATGGAAATGCAGTTTGGCACGCATTTGACGAAGACGGATGATATGGATTTGGCAGGCGCGTTTCATGGTGTTTTCATACCGTTGTTAGATACGAATAATGAGAGCTATTTAGGAACGATGAGTGAGTCATACGGACTAGAAGGAGCGCAGCAATTGAAAGAACTGTTCCGCGGCTACTTGAAAAATTTCTTGCATGAAGGCAATCCGAACGGCGCTGCCCTAACAACTTGGTCGGCATGGAAAAAAGATAATCAGGCAAGCCTAGTGCTTGACGCAAATGAAGTTGATGCGAAGGCTACGATGACAAAAGAAACAAAAACAAACCAAACAATCATTGATGCGATAAAAAAGGATCAGACCATTCCTGAAAACGCAAAAAATACAATAATTCATGATGTATTAAATGGGCGATGGTTTAGTAGTGAATTAGATGCCTATTTCAACAATAAGAGTCTCTGGGTGAAGTAAGAAAAGCATTGGAAGTTGGTGTGAAAACCAGTTTCCAATGCTTTTACTACTGTTATTCAGAAAAATGACCTTTTTTCTTTTTATAAAGATAGATCGGTAGTCCAATTGCTGTTAGAACTAGTCCAATTCCGGCGTTCATCGGTTGTGTGAATAGGGTATTGAAGACGATGAAGGCACCACCTAGAATCGCAATGATTGGTATCACTGGATAGAGTGGAACTTTGTATGGCCGGGCGAGTTCTGGTTCTCGTTTTCGTAGTACGAAGACGGCGATGAATGTAAGTGTGTAGAAAATCCAAATAACGAAGATAAGCATATCGGTTAGTTGATTGAATTGCCCTGTGAAAATCATGATGATGGAGATAAGTAAGATGACAATTCCACCGTTGTAAGGGACACTACTTTTGACACCAAGTTTCTTAAACCAGTTACTGAATGGCAGTTGATTATCAAGAGCCATTGCATATGGAATCCGAATTCCGGTCATTGTGTAGCCGTTGATCGTTCCGAATACGGAAATCAGAATACCAACAGTAATCAATTTACCACCAATCGAGCCGAAAATGATATTCGCAACGTCAGACGCTGGTGTTGCTGTAGCAGCTAGTGCAGCGGCTGGCATCACGAACAGGTAAGCGATATTGATCAATAAGTAAACCAACATAACACCTGTTAGCCCGAACACGATTGCTTTTGGTAGATCTTTTTTCGGGTTTTTCATTTCGCCGGCAATGTTACCAACGTGAATCCAGCCGTCATATGCAAACATTGTTGCTACGAGACCTGATCCTAAGCTTGTCAAAAATGGGTGATCTTCTACGCTTATCGGGAATAACCGGAACGCGACGTCACCTTGATGAAAAAGTCCAAATATAATAATTAAGATAAGCGGTACCAGTTTACAGATTGTTGTGACTGCTTGGAAGGATCCAGCAACTTTTGCACCGATAAAATTCATGAGCATAATAAACACTGCGGCAGCGATGGCAACTGGAACGATAATGCCGTCACCAGTTCCGAAAAGGTTAGCGACTTGTGTTGCAAAAATGATCGATAATGCCGCGATGTTTGCTGGGAAATAGATCACGGTTTGTGCCCAACCAAGTAAGTACGCGGTTAATTTGCCATATGTTTTTTGAAGGTACATCATCATTCCACCGGTTTGTGGGATAGCAGCGGAGAGTTCGGCTGCGGTTAGCCCTCCACAAATGGTGATAACACCGCCGAGAATCCAAGCTAGTAAACCAAGACTCGCGGTTCCTGTTGCTGAATAAACGGCCTCAGGTTTGAAGAATACGCCGGAACCAATAACAGTTCCCATAACAATGGTTAGTGCAGTAAAAAAGCCAATCTCTTTTTTTAGTTTCTGATTTTCCATGTGTTTTCCCCTCGCTTGTTGTCAGGAATCAGCGCTCCCTCTGAACACCGATCCCTACGCAACAGTTGTTTTATTAAAAATAGAAATTTATTAATGCCTTACTACTGTATCATTTTCTAGCTTTTTTGTCAGCTTTTCCAGCATATCTTTTGTCATACGGTCTAGGTCATATTGCGGGTCAAAATCCCATTCGTTTCTAGCGCAGCTTGCATCAAGTGAATCGGGCCATGAGTCTGCGATGGCTTGGCGGGCTGGATCAACGTCGTATTTTAACTCAAAATCAGGAATAAATTTGCGAATCGAAGCAGCGATTTGTTCTGGTTCAAAGCTCATTGCCGTGATATTGAAGGCATTGCGATGAATTAAACGTTTTGGATCCGCTTTCATCAATTTGATAATGGCATCGATCGCGTCTGGCATATACATCATATCCATGTGTGTGCCTTTATCGATGAATGAGGTGTAACTCTTATTTTTCAGTGCTTCGTAATAGATGTCTACAGCGTAATCGGTGGTTCCGCCGCCTGGTAATGTTTTATAGGAAATCAAGCCTGGGAAACGGACGCCGCGTGTATCTACGCCAAATTTTTGGAAGTAGTAGTCACATAAGAGCTCACCGCTGACTTTGGTAACGCCGTACATGGTCGTTGGGCGTTGCAGGGTGTCTTGTGGTGTATTGTCCGCCGGCGTACCAGGTCCGAATGAGCCGATGGAGCTTGGTGTGAAGAATTTTAGGTTCAGTTCGCGAGCGACTTCAAGCGCGTTGACAAGGCCGCCCATATTGAGGCTCCACGCGAGTTGTGGCTTTTCTTCGGCCACAGCAGAAAGTAAGGCCGCCAAATGAATAATCGTGTCGACTTCATATTCACGCGCGATATCCATCATCTTATCTTTATCGGTAACGTCCAAAATTTCGAAGGGACCGCTTTCAATTACTTCATTGCCAGCAATACGGCGGATGTCTGTAGCGATAACACTATCCGTGCCGTTTTCAGCGCGCAAACGCATCGTTAATTCAGAACCAATTTGACCTAGACAACCCGTAATAAGTACTTTTTTCATTTAAAAAACCTCCATTGGATTAGAAATCGTATTTTTATATGTTCTGTTCGCTTTAGTGGTATAATTAAGTTTGGTGTTAGAAAGAGTAATCGGCTGGGTGAACATTGAGACGAATGTGCACTCAGCTGCTCTTTTTTGTTCTTTATTCACACGTATTGAGTTGGTATTGTGCTTTGGAAGGGAATGAAAGTGCATTTGGAATCACTTTCTCCCAGCCTGTTTTTAGATGACTTTTAATTCTTTGCCGACTTTTTCGTAGGTTGCTAGTACTTCGTCGAGCATTTCTCTTGTGTGGGCAGCGGTTGGCATATTACGAACGCGGCCGGTACCTTTTGGAACAGTTGGGAAGACGATGGATTTTGCGTACACGCCTTCTTCTAATAAGCGGCGAGAGAATTGCTGTGTTAGGTTTTCGTCGCCGATGATGCAAGGTGTGATTGGTGTTTCTGAATGTCCGATGTCAAAACCTAATTTCGCTAAGCCAGCTTTGAGATACGTGCCATTTTCCCACAGTTTTTCCATACGTTCTGGGTCGCTTTCCATGATATCGATAGCTTCGATACAGGCAGCCGCGGTACCTGGTGTTAAAGAGGTGGAGAATAGGAACGGTCTAGCTCGAACTTTTAGCCAGTCGATAAGTTGTTGAGAGCCTGCTACGTAGCCGCCGACAACGCCAATTGCTTTGGATAGTGTGCCCATTTGGAAGTCGATTTTATCAGACATACCGAAATGTTTCACGGTTCCAGCACCTTTGCCCATTACGCCTGAGCCATGTGCGTCATCTATATAAGTAATTAAGCCGAATTCTTCTGCGATAGCAACGATTTCAGGGATTTTGGCAACATCGCCATCCATGGAAAAAACGCCATCCGTGATGTACATAATTTTTTCATATAGTCCGCTTTCTGTTGCTTCTTTGGCGACGCGGCGAAGATCGTCCATATCTTGATGCTTGGCGCGCAGTACTTTGGCACCGGAAAGGCGACACCCGTCAATGATTGATGCGTGATTTAGTTCATCGGAAATAATGGCATCTTTTTTCGTCATAACGGCGGATATTGCTCCCATATTACAGTTGAAACCAGACTGGAAAGCGATTGCAGCTTCCGTGTGTTTGAATTCTGCAAGTCGTGTTTCCAGCTCATTATGGATGGTCATGGTGCCGTTAATAGTACGCACAGCCCCAGCTCCGACGCCATATTGTTCGGTTGCTTCGATGCATTTCTTTTTCAGGCGGTCGTCATTTGAAAAGCCTAAATAGTTATTGGAAGAAAGGTTAATCAACTCAGCGCCGTTCACTTTGATTTTCGCGCCGTTTGGACCTTCAACGGTATCGATGGTGTTGTAAAGTCCTTGATCTCGTAATGCTTGTAATTGCGGTTCTAGAAAGTCGTTTAAAACTTTGTTCGTCATGTGAGAGATTCCTCCTAAAAAATTTTTTATATATTATCACGCGTCCTTATCGCCGGATGGGGTTGGGAGAAGGACAGGCGCGGTAATGCCAAACTAAAACTAGAAACCAAGCGATCGATCAGTCACCACATGATTGATATTTTTTTGCTCCAAAAACTCTTGAAGTATGGAGAGAATCAGATTTTTAATTTTTTCTGAGTTGCCTGATTCAATCATGGTAGTCGCGATTTCATCCTCTGTCAGCATCGTGATTAAGTAGGTGAAAATCTCGATTTCTTCGCTTGTTAGGGTATTTGGAAGTAAGAAGACGAGGATATTCGTGATGTTGACTTTGCCTTCTGATGCGATGTGCATTTCTAAATTATGCTTGGAGCCGAAAACGTGAATCGAGGCAGTTTCAACCTCTGTATTGATAAGAAACATGGCCGTGTTTGTTCCGCAGGCCAAGACTTTGCGTTGATTTTCGTGTTTATTTAATTGTTCATAAAGGTCATCCGCGGCTAGATTGGTTTTTTGCGCGATTTCTTGACTGAAGCTGCGAAGGTTATCTTCTAAATTGCGGGTCATCACGCTACTCGCTGTAAAATAGGTTTCCTTAATGAGTGAGATAATTAAATTATAATAGGTTTGCATCGCAGTTAAACTTGATAAAGCAGTCTCGAAATCGGTCGTTGCAACGGCATCCATTGGAAAAGTCTCGTTTTGCTTACGGTTTGCGATTTTTTCGAGCTTCTTATTGATAGCGTTGATTTCATTATCTGTGAAAAAAATACTGATAAATTGATAATCATGGGTGAAATTCTCTAAGTGTGATGTCGAGAGGATCATATCGTATTTTTCTAGATTGGTTTCTTTCATAAGATCAATTGGCGTGATAAACTTCATTTTTTTTAGCTTAGGTAAGCGCTTCCGAAATCTTGCTTGTAGCCAGGTATTGATGCCGCTACTTCGGGAGGTCACGATAAGTGCGCTATACGGTCGCATATTTTCTGAATGGATAATCGCGGCTTCGAAATGAAGGACGATGAATCCGGTCTCTTCTTCCGGAATTTGTTTGAAGGGATAGACGTCACAGGCTGCTGTATGCACGATATCAAATAGATCTGGGAACTCCGCTTTAATCATTTCTAGTAGCGGGTTGCTCATCGGCATTTTTTTCTTCAATCGGATGATGGAATACTGGATGTGTTCGGTGAGTCCTTTTAAAACATTGATTTGTGATAGCGGTGTATCAATTTCTTTCGCGACACGAGAAATGAGCTTTTTCGCAATTCGAATGGCTTGTACTTTCTCATTTCGGTAAAAAACGTCTTGTCCGCGGCGAATTTCTGATTCGAGCACGAGCATCGTCAGCTCCGCGATTTCACTATCTGGGATTTCGACCATATCGGGCAAACAATCACGCAAAATTCGT
Source organism: Paenilisteria rustica (assembly GCF_013820765.1). GTDB lineage: Bacteria > Bacillota > Bacilli > Lactobacillales > Listeriaceae > Listeria_A > Listeria_A rustica. Next base: position 34,741 of record NZ_JABJVM010000017.1, on the reverse strand, counting down.
TCGGCGATGTCGTATTCAGGATATTCTTGTAGGAAAACATGATTTCCCTCACTTTTCGCGATGATTTTCCCTTTTGGAATTTGCTGAATCGTTATCATGAGGTAGGTCAGCACGTTTATGTAGGAATCATTACTAATCTCATAGGAAAGCTTTTTCAGCCATTTAGTGATAATCGGATCGCACATGTGCAAAAGAGATAGGTCGACGAAATCCGCGATACGCTCATCGATTTGGGCTTCGTTATCGTCTAGGAGGTCGCTGAACATTTGATAGAGCTTAATCTTCGGAACTGTCATTAAAAGTAGTTCTCCAAGCAGTTCGCGTTTTTCTAAGATAGAAGACTCTAATTCGACGCCGATACCACGTTTTCGTTTAATATGGATTTTGCCGTTCCAGTCTTCTTCTAATCGGGTTAAATCACTGCTTACAGTGGCTACGGTGACGGAAAGTTCGTTGGCAAGCGCAATCAATTTCACTGGCTCGGACTCGCTTAAAAGCACCCGCAAGATGATTTGTTGTCTCTCAAAAGGTGTAAACTCATTATTGACGAGCTCCAATATGTTTTTTTGAATGCGGTCGCGATGGGCAGAGGCACCTGTGACGGTGAGCCGACTTCCGTGTTTGACTAAGGTTAATTTGAAATCCTGTAATGTTTCGCCGACTTCTTTTAAATCGCGACGCACGGTTCGTTCGCTGACATCCAGATAAGAAGCGAGCTGTGCAATCGAAATGTCGCCGGGTACCGATAGAATTTTTTCTAAAATGATTCGTGAGCGTGCAGATAGGTACATTATGTTTCTTCCTTTCGCAGAAATTTTCCCTATGAAAAGCTACGTATGCGTTTCATTTCTTTCGCTGCTAAAGATTCACCTTACACCCTTATACTATGACTCCGCTTGCATATAAGCAATACAAACATATTGCTAATTTGTCCAGTTTTGAAATTGAAAAGTTGGACAAAGTTATATCAAGCCACGAAATGAGTGCTTTTCCTAGTGTTTGCAGGTGTTGGCGCGCAATGCTTTTCGGGATTTTATTGCTATTTTATATTGTGAAAAATTTATCAAACTCAATTTGACAGCGTTTACGTGAGGGTGCTATTCTGTACTCGCAAACACAATCTAAAAGAAGGACGTGAACGAAGATGAAAATTAGTGTCGTGAAAGAAATCAAGGCAGGCGAGGCACGTGTCGGAATGACGCCTGAAAACGCGGCGATATTGGTGAATCAAGGGAACGTTGTATTAGTAGAACAAGATGCTGGGATTGGTTCTGGTTATACGAATCAAGAATATGTGGATGCTGGCGCCACGCTTGTGGACCAGGCAGAGGCTTGGATGGCGGACATGGTCGTAAAGGTGAAAGAGCCGCAACCTTCTGAATATCCATTTTTCAAACAAGGCCAGATTATCTGGGGATTTCTTCATTTAGCCGCTTCGAAACCGTGTGTGGAAGCTCTTCTAAAAGCAGGTGCCACAGCGATTGGTGGAGAAACAATTGAAAAAGATGGTGTGCTTACGTTGCTAAAACCAATGAGCGCAATTGCAGGACGTCGAGCGATTTTCATGGGTGCGTATTATTTGGAAAAACAACATCAAGGTGAGGGAATCTTGCTATCTGGTATTGAAAATATCCCGGCTGGTGAAGTGGTTATTCTTGGTGGGGGAAATGCGGCAATTAATGCGTGCGACATGGCGATTGGAATTGGTTGTAGCGTGACAATCTTGGAGTTGAACCCGGGACGTATTGCGTATTTGACGGAACATTACGCAGGGAAATCAGTCGTTATTTTGCCGTCAACAACGGAAAATTTGGAGCGGGAAATCCAGAAAGCGGACGTCTTTATTTCGACAATCCTCATTCCTGGAGCGAAACCTCCAAAAATTGTCAAGGAGTACATGGTGAAATCGATGAAACCGGGTAGCGTCATTGTTGATATTGCTATCGATCAAGGCGGAACCGTGGAAACCATCGAGCATTATACGACGCATGATGATCCAATTTTTATCAAGCATGGTGTCCTTCATTATGCGGTTCCGAATATGCCGGGCGCAACGCCTAGAACCTCGACAATGGCGCTCGCAACTGGGAATCTCACCTATCTGTCAGCTATTGCAGAAAAGGGACTGGAACAAGCTATGCTAGCGGATATTTCTTTAGCAAGTGGCTTGAACATTCACCAAGGTCATATCATGTCAAAAAGCCTCGCTGACACGTTAGGAATGGAATATAGTGAGGTATTCCAATGATGAAAACGGATGAATTTGTGACTATTTGGGACATTAATAAAGCGAAGGAAACGCTCCAAGATAATGCCCGCAAAACACCGCTTGTAAAATCATTCTACTTAACAAGTGTGACAGAAGCAAACGTTTACCTAAAGTTAGAAAACATGCAATTAACAGGCTCTTTCAAATTCCGTGGCGCTTACAACAAAATTGCGGCCCTGACGACGGTAGAAAAAGAACATGGCGTCATCGCTTGCTCGGCAGGGAATCATGCGCAAGGCGTTGCTTTATCCTCCAAATTACTCGGAATCAATAGTAAAATCGTGATGCCAGAAACCGCGCCACAAGCTAAAATCGATGCAACAAGGGGTTATGGTTCGGACGTTGTTTTGTATGGGCAAACGTTTGACGAGGCCAAAGAGAAGTGCATCGAAATCGCCGAGAAAACGGGACGGACATTTTTGCATCCGTACGATGATCCAGCGGTGATTGCTGGGCAGGGAACTATCGGGTTGGAGATTTTGGACAATATGTGGGATGTCGATACGGTCATCGTGCCAATTGGCGGCGGTGGTTTAATATCGGGCATTGCGATTGCACTGAAATCGTTTAATCCGAATATTCGCATCATCGGTGTGCAAGCTGAAAACGTGCATGGGATGAAATCGTCGTTTGATGCTGGAGAAATAACGCCGCATTACGAAGCGCCAACGATGGCAGATGGTTGTGCAGTGAAAGTTCCTGGCGATATCACGTTTTCAATTGTGAAAGAATTGGTAGATGAGATCATCACGGTTTCAGAAGACGAGTTAGAACAGGCGATGAAAGACTTGCTACAGCGCGGAAAAGCAGTTGTAGAAGGCGCTGGGGCACTTAGTACGGCTGCACTCGTTTCTGATAAAATAGTAGATTATGTGAAGGGCAAAAATGTTGTTTGTATCATCTCTGGTGGGAATGTTGATTTAGAGCGGATTTCTCAAGTTTGCGAGCATTTCTTTTCCAGTGAAATTGTCGAATAATAGCAATCACATTCATTGTAACTTGGCACTAGAGTAGGAATATGTACAAAAAATCGCCAAAGGTTATTCCGTAGCCTTTGGCGATTAGTATTTTATTTTAGAATTTTTCTATGGAACTGTTGATGGGAGTCCTGTACTTGTTGATGCGGTTTCCCATGTAAATTTTCGGCGAATGGCTTTTTCTCTTTGTCCTTTGGAAGAGCGTCACTGATTTTCGGTGTGTGAATCGCTTGCGAGGTCTGACTTTTTTTAGAATTGGTCATTTTTTAAAACCTCCTTTGTTGTTCCTTACCCTGAGGTGATGGAGTTAAAACACGAATATTTGATTGGAAGCGTCTTTTTGATGGTGGCTCTTTTTGTTTGCTCAGATGGAAACATGCTCTTGACAAGCGGAAGTGTTTCTATTAGAATAGGTTCTGTAAACGATAATGAAAATCATTCTCAATTAAAAGGCGGGTGATTATTTGAAGAGAGCGATACTTATTATTGTGTTTTTATTATTGGCATTGCTTTCGGTATTCGTAGGCGTGCAGAAGATTTCTATTGTACATATTTTTGAATTGACGCGAGAACAGTGGGACATTATTTGGATAAGTCGGATTCCAAGGCTGATTAGTATTATTTTGGCAGGTGCTGGGATTAGTATTTGCGGGATGATTATGCAGAGCTTGACGCAAAATAAGTTTGTTTCGCCAACAACAGCGGGGACAATGGATGCTGCGAGATTAGGGATATTGGTGTCTTTACTCGTCTTCACAACGGCAAGTCCTCTGGTGAAAATGGGTGTGGCTTTCTTGTTTGCGCTCCTCGGAACGTTTATATTTATGCAAATATTGGAGCGAATTCCGTTTAAAGATACGATTTTTATTCCGCTTGTTGGCTTGATGTTCGGCGGGATTCTTAGTTCGATTACGACGTTCTTTGCGTATAAGTTTGATTTAATTCAAAATATTTCTTCATGGCTTCAAGGGGATTTTTCGATGGTTCTAAAAGGGCGATATGAGTTGCTTTACGTTGCGGTTCCGTTGATTGTGATTGCGTATTTGTATGCGAATCAGTTCACGGTTGCTGGGATGGGAGAAACGTTTTCGCGGAATTTAGGATTGTCTTATAAAGCGATTATGCGAATTGGTTTGGTGATAGTCGCATTCATTACGGCGTCTGTGGTTTTGACGGTTGGCATGATACCTTTTCTTGGATTGATTGTACCGAATATTGTGTCGATTTATCGTGGGGATAATATTAAGAAAACTCTGTTTGATACGGCGGTTTTCGGTGCGACTTTCTTGCTGTTTTGTGATGTGCTTGGTCGGGTGATTATTTATCCGTACGAAATTTCGATTAGTTTGATGGTCGGGATTATTGGGAGCGCGATTTTTATTTATCTGCTAATGAGGAGAAAAGCCTATGCGTAAAAATTGGATTTTAGCAGGTATTGTTGTGGTTTTGATGGCCGGTTATTTGTTTTTATTTATGGGTGGAAGTCCGGCTTTTGCGCTGGAACTTAGGTCGACGAAATTGATTGCCATTGTGTTTACGGGGATTGCGATTGCGGTTTCGACAGTGGTTTTCCAGACAATTACGCAAAATAAAATATTGACGCCTTCGATTATGGGATTGGATTCGTTATACATGTTATTACAGACGTCACTCGTGTTTATTTTCGGTTCACAGGCGTTGATGCGGGCTGGAAGTGGGCGCTGGAATTTCTTTTTATCGGTTGTTTTGATGATGGGATTTGCGCTTATTTTATACTGGTTGATGTTTAAACGGAATGGTCGGAATATTTATTTCTTGTTGCTCGTTGGGATTGTTTGCGGGACGTTTTTCTCTAGTTTTTCGTCGTTTATGGAGATGTTGATTGATCCGAATGAGTTCCAGATTGTGCAGGATAAGATGTTTGCGAGTTTTAATAATGTGAATACGTCGATTTTGGTGATTGCAATCCTTATTTTTGTGGCGGCGATGCTTTATTTGTTGCGATTTGTGAAGTATTTGGATGTGCTGGCGCTGGGCAAGGATCATGCGGTGAATTTGGGCGTTCCGTATAACAAGATTGTGAAGCAGTTGCTACTCATTATTGTGGTGTTGGTTTCGGTTGCGACGGCGCTCGTTGGACCGATTACGTTTCTAGGATTGATTGTCGCGAATGTGGCGTATCAGTTTTTGAAAACGCATCGGCACGTGACATTGCTTGTTGGGGCAAGCTTGATAAGCCTGGTGGCGCTTGTCGGTGGGCAGTTCTTGGCGGAGCGGGTGTTCCATTTCGATACGCCGATTAGTGTGATTATTAATCTTTGTGGCGGCGTGTATTTCTTGTATTTGCTTTTGAGAGGGGCGAAATTATGATTGAAGTACGGAATTTGGGAAAAAAATATGGGGCAAAAAATGTGCTTCAAGCGGTTGATTTGGTGATTCCTGAGAAGCAGATTGTGTCGTTTATCGGGGCGAATGGTGCTGGAAAAAGTACGTTGTTATCGATTATTGCGCGGTTGATGAAATCAGATAGTGGCGAGGTTTTCGTGGATGGAATGGCCCTTGGTGATTGGAAGTCGGATGATTTGGCGAAACGGTTATCGATTTTGAAGCAGAGTAATCATGTGACCATGCGTTTGACGGTTCGGGATTTGGTGGCATTTGGACGTTTTCCGCATTCGAAAGGCCGCTTGCAAAAGGAAGATGAGGCATTTATTGAGATGGCGCTTGATTATATGGAGTTGCGGGATTTGGCATCGCGCTATTTGGATGAACTGAGTGGTGGTCAGCAGCAGCGCGCTTATATTGCGATGATTATTGCGCAGAATACGGATTATATTTTGCTGGATGAGCCGCTGAATAATCTGGATATGAAGCATTCGGTGCAAATTATGCAGTTGTTGCGGCGATTGGTGGACGAGCTGGGGAAGACGGTGTTGCTCGTTTTGCATGATATTAATTTTGCGTCGTGTTATTCGGATTCGGTTGTGGCGCTTAAAGATGGTGCGGTTGTAGCGAATGGTAGCACGGCGGAGATGATTCAGGAAGATGTGTTGGCGCAGGTTTTTGATATGCATATTCCGATTTCGTTGATTAATAATGACCGGATTGGTGTGTATTTCAAATAAAGGAGGTGAGGAGCGCGAAATGGTTGGTATGACAAGGAATAATAGCTTCAAAAATAGATAAATAAGGGTGGTTAAAGTAGATGAAGAAATTAGTAATGGTCGCAATGTTGGTGTTTTTGGCGGTGTTTGCGGTTGCTTGTGGGACGGATGAAAAGACGAACGCGGACGAGGAAAAAACAGCGAAGGAACTGACGATTAAGCACGAACTTGGAGAAACGAAAGTGAAGCAAAACCCTGGGAAAGTGGTTGTTTTTGATTTTGGAACGCTGGATACATTGCAGGCGTTAGACTTATCTAAAAATGTGGCTGGTTTACCAAAACAATCTTTGCCGAAATACTTAGATGATTTCGCGAGCGATAAATACGCGGATCTTGGTGGTTTGAAAGAACCTGATTTTGAGAAAATAAACGAGGCGGCGCCGGATTTGAACATTATTTCTGGTCGCCAATCCGATTCTTATGATAAATTTTCCGATATTGCACCAACGATTTATCAAGGTGTGGATACGAAGGATTACATGAAGTCGTTCCAAGCGAATGTGAACACGGTGGCTAGTTTGTTCGGGAAAGAAGACGAGGCGAAGAAGCAGTTGGACGCGATTGACAAGCAGGTTGCAGATGTAAAAGCGAGTGTGCCGGCTGGAAAAACGGGCTTAATTATTTTGGCGAACGATGGAAAAATGAGCGCGTATGGCCCTGGTTCGCGTTTTGGATTAATTCATGATGTGCTTGGCGTGACGGCGGATCCGAAAATTGAAGCATCCACGCACGGACAAAGTATCTCTTCGGAATATATTGCGGAGAAGAATCCGGATTATTTGTATGTGATTGACCGCGGTGCAGCGATTGGTGGGGAATCATCTGCGAAATCTGTTGTGGAGAACGATTTAGTGAAGAAGACAAATGCTTATAAAGACGGCCATATTGTTTATTTGAATCCCGAGTATTGGTACCTGTCTGGTGGTGGACTTGAGTCTGTTTCTGAGATGGTAAAAGAGGTTGGCGATAGTTTGAAATAAAGATCAGCGTGCCGACAAATACTCATCTCCGTCGTTAAAGTCTGTGCTCCGGTGCTCGACTTTGCCTAAGATCTAAGCATTTGTCGGCACGCTGAGGTTTAGCGGAGTATCAAAAAGCGCAGCGATTTCGTGTGAAAACGAGGTCGCTGCGCTTTTTTAATGTTGGTATTCTTCTTTTAAAATGGAGTAATGGGCATCGTCTACGAATTCTTTTTTGACAAAGCGATTTTTGCGTAGCGTGCCTTCGTATGTCATGCCTAAGCGTTTCATTACATTTCCAGATGCGGGATTGCGAACGTCGTGCAAACTGGTAACGCGTTCTAACTCGAGCGTTTTAAAAGCAAGATCAAGCATCGCAAAACCAGCTTCGGTCATGTAACCGTTGCCCCAGTAGCTTTTATTCAGCGCGTAACCAAGGCAGCCACTTTTGTTCAGCTGATCCACGCGAATATCGATAGTGCCAATGAACTTGCTCGTTTCAGCGATTTCAATCCCATATTTCCCGATCGGAGCGGCAATGAAAAATTCGGCGATGCTCTGACGGGTCGTATCGATGGTTTGGTGTGTATCAAAAACAAAACGCGTGGTTTCTTCATCAGAAGCATAATCGAACATCGCTTTTGCATCGGCGAGCGTGATTGGACGCAAGATGAGCCGCTCGGTTTTGATGATTTGATTTTCTGCGAGTAAGTAGGTGTAGCTTTCCATTTTTCTTCACTCCTTTTTGGGTATTCTAGCACATTTATAGCGGCAATAAAAGTCTAGATTGAAAGTTTTTTATGGTGTGTTATGATGGAGCTATCATATATGAAAAGGGAGGCTTTTCCATGTTAAAAGAGAAACTTGAAAAATTGGTGCAACCTGAAATTGTAAAGCAGATTCTTGCAACAGAAAAAGAACGTATTTTGTTGTCTTGTGAAGAGGATGGGAAGTTAGATTTGACGGTTAGTAAGGCTGGTGGACGTGGCTATGTGCCAAAGTCGATGGAATATCCGCGTAATAAAGATGGCGGGCCACTTAGTTTGTTGGCTCAGATTAATTTTTCAGAGATGCCTCATTTGGGAGATTTTCCGAAAACGGGATTGTTAGCGTTTTATATTGATTATTTTGATGATTTGACTGGGCTTGATTTTGATGATCAGACGAGTCCAAATGGTTTCCGCGTTTTGTATTTTGAAAAGGTGGATGAGGCTAGCTATTCTGCCGAGGAGCAGGATAAATGGTTTGAGTCGGTGAATGAGGACTTTTATCCAGTTGTGGATGGTCAATTTCGTTTGCGTGGGGAAGTCGTGAAGCAAGTGGCTTTGAAAGAAAGTTATGATTTTGAGCAGGCATATGATGGTGAGTTTTATGATGTGCTCGATGCGTGGACTGGTGAGGATGAGGAGAAGATGGACGCGTTATTTGAATTAGATAATAGCAGTAGTCAGCTTGGCGGTTATCCGTTTTTCACGCAACAAGATCCACGGCTTGGTGATGAGAAGTCACATCACGACACGTTGTTATTTCAGTTGGATTCAGAAGAGGGTATTATGTGGGGCGATATGGGTGTTGGGAATTTCTTTATTAACCGAGAAGATTTGAAGCGTAAAGATTTCTCGAATGTGTTATATAACTGGGATTGTTATTGATTTTGAGGAAATTTAGGGGTGAGTTTTTTCTTAATTGAGAGGGGGATTGGAAAAAATATTAGAGCAACAGCGATGAAAAATTCATTGGTTCTTCGACGCATAATGGTTTTGAAACTACGAAGGTGATGGTGGAGTACTTGTTGTAGAATAAGGATCGTACAAAACCTCATAATACACAAAAAAGAAGCAAGATATTGTAATGAACTCCTCATCGATTCAATAGGTTTATTGGTGGTGGAAGTAATTATTCAAATAAAGTGTATTGGAGAATTATTGACCATTTTTTTCGAAGTGATTATGATTCAGATATTAATAAACGTTGCTGTTCTACAAAAAATAGTTCAACAACAGGCGTTACTCTAAAAATATTGTAAAAAATGCAGTAGGGTACCAAAAACATATAGGCTGGTTTAGTCCTAGTAAGTAACGGAGGTGATTGGTATATTTGGAATAGGGATTATTTTAATTGTTATCTTATTGATTATAAGCATAGTACTATTGTGGCTGAAGAAAAAATGGTTATTTATAATTGGAGCAATAATTTTACTTATAGGCGTATTAATATGGGCGATTATGTTTTCTGGAATTTTTCAAAAATCAATAAATTTGTCCAATGAGGGTCTAAATCAAATTAAGATTTTATCTCAAATGAATAAAGCGGATACAGAAAAAATTGATAGGAATGATTTTTATCGAGCCACAGACAATAATAGGATATATGTGCGAATAGAAGATGGTGAGGTTACAGAATTAACTCTTCCTGCTGATTCAACAGATATTTCTGTCTTGACTAGTAGGGGTATTAATCTGTCAAGTACGTTTGCTGACGTTACGCAAGCTTATGGAGAATCATATAAAGAGTTGAATTTTTTAGAAATGTATGGATTTGGTGTAGAATACAGGGATAAAGAAAATAAAATAAAATTAAGATTCTATTTTGACAAAGATGATAAGAAAACGAAAGTACAAGATATTGAAATTATCGCTTATTGATATAGCGTTTGTGTGTTGTTAACTACAGAAATGAGTGCAAATGACGAGGCACTCTTTTGAAGAATCCTATAATATGTTAGCTAGATTTTGGGAGTTCTTGAGCATCTTATAAACCGATCCTACGCCGTAATTAGTATGGTACAGAATTATATATCGAATTATTAGAGAGGATTATCAGAGAAGATTCAATTCAAATGGATAATATTTAGGCACCACGTTAGCATTCTGTGACATCCATAACTGGGATTGTTATTGATTTTAAGGAAGTTTAGGGGCGTGTGTTGCTCTTAGGCTTCTTTTTTACGCTGGCAAAACCTTAACATTTCTTTAAAAAGTTTTTAGTAAGCCTTGATTGTTGGATGATATGCTAGGAACTAGAAAGAAAGACGAGGAGGAGATAGGATGAAAAAGTTAACGATATGGACGGTTCTGCCAGTGCTATCCCTTTGTGCGGCGGTCATGATGTACTATATTTGGTTTCAAGGATGGTTGCAATTTTATTTGAGAGATGTGATGGAAGTGGTGGATCACATGGGATATATAACGGTGGGTGTGACGGCGTTAATGCTTTATTTAAGTGCTGTGCAGCTCGTCAATTGGAAAATTAATAAGTCGCTGCTCGTTTTGACGTATGTGATTTATTTCGGTGTTATGATTGGGCTTCTTTTTGGGAAAGCGTCTGGTGCGCAAGGAGTTTCAACGGATACGTTTGGTTTTGTGGATACGTTTATTTCGGGGAACTTGCGGGTGATTACGATTGGAAATGTACTTGCTTTTGTACCGATTGGGTTTTTGATGAAGAAATTATCACCCCTGATGGCGTTGTTTTCAGCGGGGATTATGATTTTTATCGTGGAAGGGTTGCAATATGCGCTACATGTAGGGTATTTTGATACGGGAGATGTCTTTTTGAATGTATCTGGAATTATGATTGGGTACGTGATGATCCGTATTTTTTCAAGTTCGCATAAACATATAATAGAACAGAAATGAGTGGACAAGGATGAATTTGTGGAAAAAAGTGATTTTGGCATTAGTGGGAATTGGCGTGGTGTATGTGGCTGTCGTGCTCGGCTTTATGTATAGTGGGGTGCGGACGGAACCAGCGTCAAGCCCGGATACAATCCTTATTTTAGGTTCAAAAGTAATCGATGATCCAGCGCGACCAATGCCTGTTTTGCGGGAACGATTGGATGCAGCGATTCCATTTATTGAGAAGCACGAATCGGCGAAAGTGGTTGTGTCGGGCGGTCAAGGAGATGATGAATCGGCGTCGGAGGCAAGTGTGATGAAGGAGTATTTAGTGGCGCAGGGCGTTGCGGCCACTCGGATTGAGGTCGAGGATAAATCGATGCGTACCGAGGAAAACTTAGCGAATAGTAAGGCCAAATTCGATCTCGGGAAAACGGTCATCGTGACGAGTGACTATCATTTGTATCGCGCGCTGATGCTCGCGGGACGGCAAAATATCGATGCAACAGGATTACCTGCGAAGACGCAGACTGGGGCGCTTTTTAAAGGTGTACCTCGCGAAATTTTGTCGATTAGTTATGCGTGGGTTTTTGATCGGTAGAATTTTTTTGAAAAAGTTATTGACATTCACGTTACGTCAAGGTGTAAAGTAGAGTTATCAAGGAGGCGAGAGACGCATGGAATATACGGTTCAAAAGCTAGGACAGCTTGCGGGAGTTAGCACGAGGACGCTGCGGTATTATGATGAAATTGGGATTCTGAAGCCGGCTAGAATCAATTCATCGGGATATCGGATTTACGGGCAAACCGAGGTTGACCGATTGCAGCAGATTATGTTTTATCGGGAAATGAATGTGAGCTTGGAAAAAATTAAGGCGATTCTAGAACAACCTGATTTTGACGAGGCAGAAGCTCTCCGGAAACATCGCGTCGAACTGCTTGATAAACGAAAACAATTAGACGAACTGATTCGCAATGTGGAGAAATCGATTGCGCATTCGGAAAGGAGAATAACAATGACTGATCAAGAAAAATTTGAAGGTTTTAAGCAAAAAATGATAGATGATAATGAGGAAAAATATGGCGCAGAAATTCGCGAGAAGTATGGCGATGAGAAGATTGAGAAGTCGAATGCCAAGCTTAAAGGTATGAGTGAGGCTGAGATGGAACGGATAAATCAGCTTGCAGAGACGATTTTGACGGACTTGCAGGTGGCGTTTGAGACGGGTGATCCAGCGGGTGAAGAAGCGCAAGCTGTTGCGGCATTGCATAAAGAATGGCTATCGGCGTATTGGGATACGTACAGCAAAGAGGCGCACGCGGGACTTGCCCAAATGTATGTGGACGATGAACGCTTCACGGCTTATTATGATAAAAATCAACCTGGTTTAGCGGCATTTTTGCGTGATGCGATTGTCATTTTCACTAGTAAGTAATATAATGAGAGGAGCTTCCAAGCACATTGATGCGGAAGCTCTTTTTGATTTGGAGGGATTTTTTTGATGATAGAAACGGAACGACTTATTTTTCGCGAATTGGATCAATTGGATTTTGCGGATTTGTGTGAGATATTGCAGGATGATAGCGTGATGACGGCCTATGAGGGTGCTTTTACAGATGAGGAAGTGCAGCGCTGGCTCACGAAACAGATGGATAATTATGAGCGCTGGGGCTTTGGTTTGTGGGCGGTGATTAAGAAGGATACTGGCGAATTTGTTGGTCAAATTGGACTGACGATGCAACAAGTGGAGGACGAGGAAGTACTCGAAATTGGCTATTTGTTGAAGCAGAAATTTTGGCATCAGGGGTTTGCGACAGAGGCTGCGCTTGGTTGTAAGAAGTATGCGCTGGAAACGCTCGGTGCGGAGTTGGTGACGTGCACGATTCGCGATACAAATCTGGCTTCTCAAAAAGTCGCGGAACGTATTGGTATGACACGGCATAAGCAGTATGTGAAGTATTACAAAGGTGTTGAGATGCCGCATTATTTGTATTACTGAAAGAAGAGCGAGACATTGCGCCCGATTTTTAGTACAATAGAAAGGAGCGTGAAAAGGAGGAAAGCATGAAAAAAATTCTAATTATAAGTCTATTTTCATTACTTCTCGTTTTAGCGGCATGCGGACCGAAAGATGTGAATTCTTCTGGGGACACTAGTGAAACAACTAGCAAACAAAAGATATCTAAGGAAGCTGCGGTTTTAACGATTACCGATATGGCGGGAAGAACCGTCAACTTTGCGAAGAAACCGGAACGAATAATTACACTTACCAATTCTGATATGGGGATTGTTTATGCGCTTGGAGGCTCGGTTATCGGCCGCCAAACGATGGATGCTAGTGGTGTCGAACCAAGTGCGGCGCTAAAAGCTACGGAAGTCGGCAATACGCACGATTTAAACTTGGAGAAAATCGCCTCCTTGACGCCAGACGTTATTATTGCAAGCTCTGAGCAGAATTTGAAAGACGTGCCAGCGCTGGAAGGAATCGGTGCGCAAGTCGTTTTGACAGGAGCTAATTCTATCGCGGATATTAAGAAACAAGAAGCGATTTTGGCCGAATTACTAGGAAAAGATGCGACTAATTTACAAAAAGAAATCGATCAAAAAGTTGCTGAAATAAAGCAAGAACAAACAGGAAAGGCAGTTCGCGCGTTACTTATACTCGGTGCGCCAGGCAGTAATTATGCAGCATTGCCGAATTCGCTTAGCGGGGATATCCTCGAAAAAGCTGGTGGTGTCAATGTGGCTAAGGATTTTAAAGGGGTCGAGAATTTTCCGCAATATGCATCTTTGAATATTGAAAAAATCGTCGAATCGGATCCAGAGGTTATCTTCTTGATGATTCACGGTGGCGATGAAAAGGAAACCGAGCTCGCGTTCCAAAAAGAAATGAAGCAAAACGATGCGTGGAATTCCACAACTGCTGTGAAAAACAACAATATCGTTGTGCTTCCTGCTGATCTTTTCGGTACAAATCCTGGCATCCGTATTACAAAAGCGCTCGATTACATGGCAAATGAACTGAATCAGGTTAGTAAATAATGCATGATCCACGTAAAAAAAGAAGAATCATCACATTTATCGTCACGATTCTACTGCTCGTCGTCGTGTTCTTTTATGGCTTAACAACAGGTTCGGTGAAGGTGAGCTATTCCGAGGTTTGGCAAACATTGATGGGGCACGGCGATGATCTCTCCACGCAGCTCATTTGGAATCTACGTTTGCCACGGATGTTCCTCGCGTTTCTTGTCGGGGCAGCACTCGCGATTGCAGGCTGCTTATTGCAAGGCGTGATGCGAAATCCGCTCGCTGATCCAGGCGTGATCGGCGTCTCGGCCGGCGGTGGGCTTGTCGCCATCATCCTTACCATCGTGTTACCGTCCCTGAGCCAATTCGTCCCTTTAGGCGCATTTCTCGGCGCATTCGGTACCGCGTTACTTATTTACGCTGTTGCTTGGGATAAAGGCGTGGCACCACTTCGAGTTATTTTATCCGGTGTCGCCATCAATGCCTTCATCGGCGCAATGACATCAGGCATCATGGTCCTCTACAGCAACCGCGTCCAAAGCATCATTTCCTGGATGACCGGTACGCTATCAGGGAAAAGCTGGTACCATCTCAATCTCATTTTGCCATATATGCTTGTCGGATTCGCACTCAGCATCTTCGCGATTCGCTCGTCAAACGTTCTACTACTAGGCGATGATGCTGCAAAATTGCTCGGGTATTCCGTCGAAAAACACCGATTCTTCATCATCATGTTGGCGGCATTCCTAAGCGGCGTCGCAGTAAGCGTTGCAGGCCTCATTGGCTTCGTCGGACTCGTTGTCCCACACATTTTCCGACTCATCATTGGTAATGACTATCGCTATCTTCTGCCCATGTCAGCAATTGGCGGCGCGCTACTCGTCGGGTTCGCAGACACAGCCGCGCGTAGCTGGTTCGGCTCAATCGAACTCCCAGTCGGCATCTTGCTCGCCATGATCGGCGCACCATTCTTCCTATTCCTATTACAAAGAGGGAGGGTTGCATCATGACCGCCATCACAACGCTACAAAATGTCACTTTCATTCGCAAGCGTTCCTTCGAGATGAAGAACCTCGAGCTTGAGATTCCAGAAGGTAAAATCACGACAATCATCGGTCCAAATGGCTCGGGTAAATCCACCATTCTGCGTCTGATTATGCGCCTCCTAGCACCAAATGAAGGCAAGATCATGCTTCACGGCACGGACATTGATGCTATCAGCGCCAAAAAACTAGCACGCGAAATGACGATGCTTTCCCAGTCACCAGACGGCCTAATCGATGTCGTCGTCCGCGATCTTGTTAGCTATGGCCGGATGCCGTACAAATCATGGCTCGGCACAATGGAAAAAGAGGATGAGCTCGCTGTAGATTGGGCAATGAATGTTTGCAACCTAGAGGAACTCGCATACAGGCCACTACACACGCTTTCAGGAGGCGAAAAACAACGCGCTTGGCTTGCGATGGCACTCGCACAAAAAACACCAATTCTGCTGTTAGATGAACCGACAACGTATCTTGACATTTCGCATCAACTCGAATTACTCGACCTATTAAAACAACTCAATCAAGATTTCAACATGTCGATTATTCTCGTTCTCCATGATCTAAACCAAGCAGCAGGGTACAGCGATCACGTCATTGTATGCGAAGAAGGCGCGATCCAAAAAACAGGCACGCCCGAAGAAGTATTCACAAAACCCCTGTTACGCGATATTTTCAAAATCGAAGCTGAAATTCATTCCACCGAGCGCGGATTACGCGTTTTGCCAATTGCCTCGACGAAATTTCATGCGTAAAGTTAAAGATAATTTAAAGATTCATAAAGCACGGTTCTAGGAAACCAAGACAGCACCCTGTTTTGTCCTCTAGAGCCGTTTTTCGCTTCATTAGAATTTGATGAAAAAGCTTCCTATCTTGGCTGGAATTTTATATAATAGAAGGGTTGATTTGAAGAGAATTAGGACATAGGGGGCCGCATATGAATACCAGTCGAGAAAGTAGCACCAAAATAGATTATTCCATCATTTTATTGGTTATGTGCCTGTGTCTTATCGGCATCGCAGCAATCTACATCGCAAGTTTAACGAACAATCAATACGCAACGGATTTTCTAGTTAGGCAGCTTGTTTGGCTTGTCGCTGGAACCGTTATTATCATAATTATCGTGAAATATTTCGACTATGACAGACTGCAACAAATGGCATACTATCTCTACGGCGGCGGTCTTTTTTTATTGCTGCTAGTTTTTGCACCGGTCATCGGTATCGAGCGAAAAGGGGCACAAAGCTGGGTCGGGACGGAGGCTATCAACATCCAACCTTCCGAATTGATGAAAAGTTTCCTGATTGTCGCGCTCGCGAAGCTTATCTGGGATCACACAAAGAAAACATCCATCCGCACACTAAAAAGCGATTTTCACCTTTTTATAAAAATCAGTCTCATGACCTTAGCGCCGATTACGCTGATTATGCTACAATCGGACTTGGGAACTTCGCTCGTACTTATCTCGATTATGGTGGGAATGATGTTTATATCCGGAATCACATGGCGCTTGCTACTGCCCGTTTTCGGAGGTATTGCAGCGATTGGAACGACCTTAATTCTGCTCGTGCTAAAAAGTCCAAGTACCCTGACTTCGCTTGGATTTAAGAAATATCAGTTTAACCGGATTACCTCTTGGTTGGAGCCTGAAAAAGATCCGCTAGACACGGGGATGCAGCTTTTGAAGTCGATGCGGGCGGTAGGTTCCGGGGAATTACAGGGAAGTGGTATCGGGTATGAAGCGATTGAAATACCAGAGAACCATAATGACTTTATTTTCACAATTATCGGCGGGGACTTCGGCTTTGTTGGTGCATGCGTCTTAATTGTGTTATACTTCTTATTAGTTTACCAAATTATTCGTGTCGCTTTGGATGTAGGAATACCTTTTTATTCCTATATTTGTACAGGCGTCGTAGCGATGATTTTCTTTCATGTGTTACAAAATATTGGGATGACGATCGGTATGTTGCCGATTACGGGGATTCCGCTACTATTTATTAGTTATGGCGGGAGTGCAATGTTAGGGAGTTTGATGGCAATTGGCCTTGTATTATCTGCACGCTACAATGCGCCAAAAGCAATGGATTTATAAATTTTTAAAACTGTATGGAAAGTAACAGAGGTTTGGAAAAAATAACTTATTCCATCCAGTAAGGAGCGTTAAGAATGAATTCGCAAAACAAAATTTCTGCGAGAATTGATTATGGTATCGTGTTATCCCTCATGTTATTGTGTGTTATCAGTATGATTTCAATATACAGCGCACAGCTAACAAATGAGCAATACAACGCCAACTTTGTCATGAAACAAGCTGTTTGGTTTGTCGTCAGTGGCTTTGCTATTTTCGTTATTATGCAATTAGATTATGAACGTTTGACGAAATGGGCCTACTATTTTTACGGTGCTGGTCTGTTAATGTTGGTTTTCGTACTGTTCTTCGGAAAAGAAGTAAACGGCGCGAAAAGTTGGATTATCATTCCGTTTTTAGGAAGCCTTCAACCATCGGAAGTTGTGAAAGTTATCCTAATTATCGTCCTCGCAAAAGTAATTTGGGATCATAATCGGAAATATAAGTTGCACACAGTAAAACTCGATTTTCTATTATTAGTCAAAATCGGCATCATTACGATTATCCCAATTGGTTTAATCATGTTACAACCCGATTTAGGGACAGGTCTCGTTTTCATTGCGATTATGTCAGGTATGATTCTCGTATCAGGCATCACCTGGAAACTCATTGTGCCGATTTATGGCTCGATTATTGCAATTGGAGGAACATTACTCTACTTAGTACTCTATCATGAAAGCTGGCTCGTAAAATTAGGCTTCAAATCCTATCAATTTGAGCGGATTCATACGTGGATTAACCCTGAATCGGATCCTCAAGGCGGCGGTTATCAAGTGCTGCGAGCGATGACGGCGATTGGCTCTGGTCAAATTGGCGGGAACGGTGCGGGTTACAATGCCATCGCGATTCCGGAAAACCATAATGATTTTATTTTCACAGTCATTGGTGGCGATTTTGGATTCGTCGGTGCGAGTATTTTGCTAGCGATATATTTCTTGTTGATTTACCAAATTATTCGTGTGGCGCTTGATATCGGTATTCCTTTCTATTCGTACATTTGTACAGGCGTTGTCATGATGATTATGTTCCACGTTTTTGAGAATGTGGGGATGAACATCGGTTTGCTACCAATTACGGGTATTCCATTGCCATTTATTAGTTACGGGGGAAGTGCGTTACTCGGAAATATGATGGCGATTGGTCTGGTTCTCGGAATTAGGTACAATTACCAGAAATCGATGTTTACGGTGAAGGAAGAGAAGCTGGCTGAATAATGAAAGAAAGTCCTTGCTAGATAAAATATAGTAAGGACTTTTTTGTTAGGAAGTATGGCTCTAATTTATTCAAACTTAGTGTATAAGTCGTAGATAATATAGAAAGCGAGCATATAAATATGATTACATCTGTAGCACCAGTTTTCATCATTATTGTTTTCCCTAGCGTTTTCTGCTTGATTTTATTTTTTATGAAGAAGATATCTGGATTGAAATTACTTTATTTGATTCTGTTTTTTTATGTATCTAAGTAGTGTTGTTGCTATAACATTCTTTCCATTGCCAGTTCAACGGTATCTAATTGAGAGTATGATTGCAGACAAGCTAGGACTTGAACATAACTTTATACCTTTAAAAATTTTTTATGACATGAAAGATTTAGATTTAGGAATGATGTTGGCTATTTTTCTGAGGCAAGTAGTGGGAAATATACTCTTATTCGTCCCACTAGGTTTTTCTTTGCCGATAATTGTTAAGAAATTTAGTTGGAAAAAAGTTGTGTTGACTGGTTTTTTGATAAGCCTTTCGATTGAATTAGGACAATGGCTCTTAGGGCTTTACTTAGGTTATAATTATCGAGCTACTGATATTGATGACTTAATTTTTAATACGATCGGAACTTTTCTAGGCGTACTTCTCTTCAATTCGATGCAGTCAATCTTGAGGAAATATGAATTAATAGAATAAATAATGAAAAGATTCTTGTTATAGATACTTGCAAAAGTCATCTGTTACGAGAATTTTTTTAATATGAAATTTTAGAATAGATTACCTTGTCTGGATTATGCGGATAAGGTAATTTTTTTTATGTATTTTTTAGGGAACCATTTGTTATTGTCATCAAAATCCATTATGATAGAGGAAGTACTACAATTTTGGGAGGGGAAAAACAAATATGATTACTTTTTACTGGTATCCGAAGTGTTCGACATGCAAGAAAGCAAAACAGTGGCTAGATGAGAACGATGTGGCTTATAATCAAGTAGACATGATTGAAACACCACCGAAAAAAGAGGAATTACAGAAATGGTTTAAAAATAGTGACCTAGGAATTCGCCGTTTCTTCAATACAAGTGGCATTTTGTATCGCGAAATGGGCTTAAAAGATAAAGTGGACCAAATGACAGAGGATGAAGCGTTTACATTATTAGCTACAGATGGTAAACTAATTAAGAGGCCAATCGTTACAGATGGCAAAAAAGTGACACTTGGCTTCAAGGAAAGCGAATTTGTAGAAAACTGGAAGTAAATACTGACTTGAAGGGGGATTTTTTAAGATGAGTTTACCAAAGGATTTACGTTATTCAGAAGAGCACGAATGGGTGAAAGATGACGCAGGAAATTTCGTTATCGGGATTACAGATTTTGCGCAAGATCAACTAGGCGACATCGTTTTCGTTGAGTTACCAGAAGTGGGCGATACGATTACACAGGGCGATTCGATTGGAAGTATTGAATCCGTTAAAACAGTATCTGATTTTTACGCACCGATCACTGGTAAAGTGGTTGCTGTGAATGAGGAATTAGAAGATGCACCAGAACTACTTAACTCGGCACCATATGATGCTGGTTGGTTGTTGAAAGTGGAAGATGCGGACGCGGCTCAAGTTGCGGCATTGCTTTCGGCGGAAGATTACGAGAAAACGTTAGACTAATAGTGATACATAGAGGACCCTGCTTGCATTATGCGACAGGGTTTTCTTCTTTTGGAGGGATTGGATTTGGTAGCTATTTGGAATAAACAGCAGTTGATGGCGCGGCTTGATGCTGGGGAAGATTTTGCAGTATATTTTTTCACGCCGATGTGTCTAGGATGTCAACAGGCGATGAAGTTGGTGGATTTGGCGCATGAGGCGATACCAGAGCTTACAATTGGTAAAATGGATTTGAATTATGTACCCGAATTGGCGGAGCGCTGGGCGATTACGAATGTGCCGGTGTTGCTTGTTTTTAAGGATGGGGAGATTGCAGAGACGAGTTATCGAATGGGAAATATGATAGAGGTGTATGATTTTTTGAAGGGGTGAGGGACTTAGGAGCGGAGCGCTTCTGAGTTTTTTTGTCTCGATTTTTTACTTTTTTAGTTAGATGTTGTATACTGAAGTGGAGTATGAGGGGCGGAGGTGGAAGTATGGCAATAAGAGAGCTTTTGTTGGATGAGTATGGGTATAATGAGCCTATTGTGACGATGAATATACGCCAGCAGAATTTTGGAGTGAAGCCGGATAGTTTGCGTAGAAATATTAATCGGTTAGTGGAGAAGAAGGAAATGGTACGTTTTTGTGAAGGTGTTTATTATTTTCCGAAATGGAACGATATGTTGCAACAGAACACGCAAATTAGTGAACGAATCGTGATTGAGAGGAAATATATTCAAGATAAAACGGAGCGTTATGGTTATTTTTCAGGGCTTGCATTGGCGAATGAATTGCAGTTAACAACACAAGTCCCTGCTATGCTTGAAATCGTAACCGAGAATAATGCGAGTAAAAGAAGAACGGTGACACTAAAGAATACGGAGTTAACCTTGAAAAAACCGCGTGCTCCAATCACATTCGAAAATTATAAGGTCTTACAAGTGTTTGATTTGCTGACAGACAAGGTTTCTTATAGCGAAGTACCGAGGGAAATTATGATAGGGCGACTTCAATCCTATTTGGAAGATGTGACTTTATCGGAAGCGGAGATTATTGAAATTATTGCTAAGTATCCCAGTAAAACATCGAAAGAATTAATTGAAACGGGGTTATATCATGCACTTATTCGAGGACAAAGAGACATTTGAGCAACTTATCATTGCGACGAGTGCTGCTAGATCGCTATCGGAATCTATTGTGGAGAAAGACTATTATGTTGATATATTAAAAAAGTGGGCTGTGCGCTCGCTTTTTTTGAGGTGGAAGAGTATCTTTCTGCTTAGAGAGGTCTTTTATATCGAGGATTACTAACTACGTTTCGGAATACTTTTTTACCCGAGAATGAACGGGTGTGATTGTTTCGCTAGCCCAACAAAGTTTCGTGCCCGATATAGAAATGAGTCGCCTAAAAAAGGTTGCTATAGACCCACACGAAAGGGTTGTGGTACTATACTTTAGGTAGTTATTTATGTTAACGGGGGTAAGTGATGAGTAATTCTAATTTGACTATTCTATCGGTAATAAGTAATTTTGTTATCGTTATTTTGAAATTTATTGTGGGTTTTTTGACGGGATCGGTTGCGGTTATTTCGGAGGCTGTGCATTCGTCGATGGATTTGTTTGCGTCGGTGATTACGTTTTTCTCGATTCGGATTTCGAACCGGCCGGCAGATGATGATCATCCATATGGGCATGGGAAGGCAGAGAATATCGCTGGGACGATTGAGACGCTGCTTATTTTTGTGGCTGGGATTTGGATTATTTATGAGTCGATGAACAAATTTTTCAATCCGCATGAGATTCGGTTTCCGGCGCTTGGTATTGCTGTGATGTTGTTTGGGGCAGCGGTGAATATTGTGGTTTCTAAGGTGATTAAGAAGGCGGCGGATAAGGAGAATTCGGTGGCGATGAAGTCGAACGCGCTTCATTTGTATACGGATGTGTTTACGTCGCTAGGCATTGCGTTTAGCTTGTTGCTTGTTCATTTGACGGGCTGGTTATGGCTTGATCCGGTGATTGCGATTTTGACGGCGTTTTACATTATGTATGAGGCTTGGAAGTTGTTGAAGGAGTCGTTTCCGCCACTTATGGATAAGCGTTTATCGCCGAGTGAGGAAGAGGAGATTAAGCGGATTATTATGACGCATCAGGCGGATTTCATTGAGTTTCATGATTTTCGGTCGCGTCGTGCTGGTGCGCAGGAATATATTGATTTTCATTTGGTTGTGGCGAATAATCAGACAATCGAGCAGGCGCATTCGCTGTGTGATGTGATTGAAAAGGAGATTTATGATTTTTATGCGAAGGCGCAAGTGTTGATTCATTTGGAACCGGAAGAGGAACGAATCTTGACGAAATAACGCTGGTCTTTATGTTACAATACATGTATGTGAAACGAAAAGTGAGGTGGCGCAAAGATGACATCGATTTTAATTGCGGATGATGATAAGGAAATTGTGGATTTAGTGAAATTATATCTTCAAAATGAGGGCTACACGATTCATTATGCTTATGATGGCGCTCAGGTATGGGAAACGGTGCAAAAGGAGCAGTTGGATTTGGTTGTGCTGGATATTATGATGCCAAAAATGGATGGCTTGGAGGTTTGCCGTTTGATGCGTCAGGAGGGCATTACGACGCCGATTTTGATGTTGAGCGCGAAGGCGGAGGATAATGATAAAATTATGGGACTCTTGACTGGCGCGGATGATTACATGGTGAAGCCGTTTAACCCGCTGGAGTTGTCGGTACGTGTGAAGGCGATTTTACGACGGGTGCAGTTGATGCGTCAGGGTAGTATGGGTAGTACGCCGCTCAATCAGCTGATTTTAGGGCCAATTGTGATTGACCGGGAGCTGCATACGGTGATGGTGAACGAGAAGGATTTGCATTTGACGACATCGGAATTTGATATATTATTTTTGCTGGCGAATGAGCCGGGTCGTGTTTTCAGTTCCGAGCTAATTTTTGAACGGATTTGGCAGGAGAAGGCACTGGGTGCGAGTAAGACCGTGATGGTGCATATTAGCAATTTGCGCGATAAGTTGAAGGATGCGATGGACGGAGAAAATGTGATCAAAACCATTTGGGGAGTAGGTTATAAAATTGAAGTTTAAGCAGTTCATATGGCGAATTTGGCAGCAAATGCATCCATTGCAAATCATTGTTTTAGCAGTGCTGTCTTGGTTCGCGGGTTTTGTGACATTGCGGAGTATTGGTCTGTGGCTCGTTTCGGTGACGCAGGATTCGGTTGTATTGACTGGAACGACGAAGAGTTTTATTGATTTATTCGGCTACGGTCGCTATGATAAATTACTGAATTCACCGTGGATGATCATGTTGAAATATCTCGGTATGACTGGTGTAGCACTCGTGTTTTTCATCTTTTTCTATTGGCTTTTTAAGCAGAATTTACTTAGAAAACAGTTGCGGCAGATTAATGATGCGATTCTCCAAGATCAGCCGATGGAGCAGGAGAGTTTGATTCCGGAGATTGTGCAGTTGGAGGAGAGCATCGAGAAAATGCGGGGGCATCAGGCGGAACTTATCAAGCAGGAGCAGGAGGCGCAACAGGCCAAAAACGACTTGATTACGAATGTGTCGCATGATTTACGTACACCGCTTACTTCGATTTTGGGTTATTTGAGTTATATTCATGAGGATCGTTATCGTGATGAAGTGGAATTGCGTCATTATACAGAATTGGTGTATGGAAAGGCGCAACGACTGCATAAACTGATTGATGATTTGTTTGATTATACGCGGCTTGAGAGTACGGAATTCCACATTAAAGAGGATATGCTTGATATGGTGGAATTGTTACGTCAGCTTGTTGCAGAATATGAGCGACCTGCTGCGGAAAAAGAGGTTCGCATTGTTGAGATGTACGCCGTAGAGAACCTGAAAGTCATGGGGGATGGTATGCAGATTATGCGTTTATTTGAGAATTTATTTTCGAATGCGCTTCGGTATGGTGCCTCTGGGAAGAAAATTGATATTAGCGCTAAAAAAGAAGCTGGTGTGGCGATTATTGAGGTTTCGAACTACGGAGCTGAGATTCCTGCTGGTGATTTACCGCAGTTGTTTGATCGGTTTTATAAAGTGGATAAAAATCGGACGACTACGGGAACTGGGCTTGGTTTAGCGATTGCTAAGTCCATTGTTGAGCGTCATGGCGGGCATGTTTTCGCTACAAGTAAAAAAGGAAAAACCACATTTACAGTGCAATTGCCGATCAGCGAGGGCTAGTGACAGGTTTGTACTCTAGATTCAGTGTGTAACGACTCGTTTTCTTACGGAACTGTTAGATTACGCGCTGAATCTTAAGCTTTTCTTTCTAATTTCTTACTCTCCATTTTATCATTTTTAGATAAGATGTAGGCAAGGAGGGGAAATTATGAAAAAACAGACATTGATTTTAATTCTCGCTTGTTTGACGATAGTTGCTATATTAGTTTTTGTTTTAATGGGAAAAGATATTCGTGCAACGCCATCGATTGAGGCTAGTAGTGTACTGGTTATAAATACGAAGCAGGAGAAGGAGCTTTTTGCAAAAGATGTGAATCGTGCGGTTCCGATTGCCAGTATAACGAAATTAATGACGACTTATTTAGTTTTAGAGGCGATACATACGAAGGCCCTTTCTTGGGATGAGATGTTGAAGCTTGAGCGAGTGGATGATCCGCAGGCAGTGAGTCTCTATGCGAAGACGGGAACGAAATATTATACGGTAGAGGATTTATTTGCAGCGATGTTGATTACGTCGGCCAATGATGCGGCTGAGGCTTTAGCGGAACGGGTCGACGCGGAGCATTTCACGGAGAAGATGAATGCGAAGGCGAAACAGTTCGGTATGTCGACAAAGACGTATTTTAGCAGTGCAAGTGGTTTGGATAAGAATGGCGAAATGTCGGTATCAACAGCAGCGGATTTGATGATTTTGACGAAGCGGTTGTTGCATGATTTTCCGGAAGTGTTGGATACGACATCGCGAACGGATTATGTGACGAAAAATGGCGACACGATTCATACGACGAACGGGGCGCTTGAAGAAGATGTGGTAAGTGGGATGGACGGTTTGAAAACGGGGTATACGGATCAAGCTGGTTACTGTCTTATCGGAACGGCGGTTCAAAATGGCGAGCGGATAATCTCGATTACGTTGGGTAGTTCGTCGGATGCAGGACGAACAAAGGATGCTAAAAAAATGATGGAGTTCGGCTTTTCGAAATAAATTGGAGACTGAATCTTGACAAATCCGACTAAAAACATGTAATATTAATAAACACAAGGCGCGTAAGTAAATGCGTCGAAAAATAATCTTATCAAGAGTGGTGGAGGGATATGCCCGAAGAAACCCAGCAACCTAAGTGGATGAATGATTGTTATCCATTGCAAGGTGCTAAATCATACAGAGTGTAAGACTCTGAGAGATGAGAGAAAAGCGTAAATTATGCATGTAATTACACCTTTCTTCGCTCAAGTAGCAAGAGAGGTTTTTTGTTTAAGACAGAGAATAAGGGTGGAGTTTACTTTGATAAGGCTTAAAAGTGTTGCGAAGGATTATAAGACTCGGAAAAACAATGTGAGAGCAGTGGACGATGTTAATTTAGATATCGCGGATGGTGAAATTTTTGGTGTCGTAGGGTATTCTGGCGCTGGGAAAAGTACGCTGATTCGGATGTTTAACGGTTTGGAATTGCCGACAGAGGGCACGGTGGAAGTGGATGATTTATTTATTTCTCAAATTAGAGGAAGTAAATTGCGTAAGGCGCGCCAGCAAATCGGGATGATTTTTCAACATTTTAATTTGCTTTGGTCGCGTACGGTGTATGATAATATCGCGTTTCCGCTGGAGATTGCGGGAGTGCGTGGTGAGAAGCGACGTTTTCGGGTGAATGAGTTGATTCGACTTGTTGGCTTGGAAGGAAAGGAAGATGCGTATCCGTCTGAGCTAAGTGGTGGTCAGAAGCAGCGTGTCGGGATTGCTCGGGCGCTTGCTAATAATCCGAAAGTATTGCTGTGTGATGAGGCGACATCGGCACTCGACCCACAAACGACGGATGAAGTGTTGGAGTTATTGCTAGACATTAATCGCCGTCTGAACTTGACGATTATCGTGATTACACACGAAATGCACGTTATTCGCAAAATTTGTAATCGTGTGGCGGTCATGGAAGCGGGGCGTGTGGTCGAACTTGGTGATGTTATTGAAGTATTCCAACATCCGAAAGAGTCGGTGACAAAACGCTTTGTGCGCCAAGTAACCGATTCGGATGAGACGGAAGAATTGATTCATATGTTGCTCGAAAATTATTCGGAAGGTAAACTAGTGAAGCTGCTTTTTGTTGGCGGCACAGCGACGCAGCCGATTATTTCACAGGTAGCGCAAGATAATAAGGTGTTACTCAATATTTTACACGGGAACCTAACGCAAACACAGAATGGGGCGTACGGGACTTTATATATTCAAATTCAAGGTGAGGAATCGCAAGTGGATGCCACAATCACCCGGTTACGCGAGCTTGAGATAGAAACGGAAGTGATTGAAGGATGAACGATTCTACAGGATACTTTGCAAATGTAGATTGGGACATGATGAAAACAGCTACAGAAGAAACGCTTTACATGACGATTGTTTCACTGTTTGCCGTCTTTTTCCTAGGTTTGGCTTTGGGACTCGTTTTATTCTTAACGAATCGCAAAAAGGATGCTGGATCACGGACGGCTTATTGGATAACAGCGATTTTAGTCAATGTTTTCCGATCGATTCCGTTTATTATTTTAATCGTGTTACTACTTCCAATGACAAAAACGCTTGTCGGGACGATTATTGGGCCTAAAGCGGCGCTACCAGCTTTGATTATTTCGGCGGCTCCATTTTATGCACGAATGGTGGAAATCGCATTTCGTGAGGTGGATAAGGGCGTTATTGAGGCAGCAAAAGCGATGGGTGCGAACCTATTCACGATTATTGGAAAGGTTTTGATTCCAGAAGCACTACCAGCGATCATTTCAGGCATTACCGTGACGGCGATTTCACTGGTTGGCTTCACGGCCATGGCGGGTGTTATCGGAGCAGGTGGACTCGGAAACGCAGCTTATCTAGAAGGTTTCCAACGGGCTCAGCCAGCAGTCACATTAGTTGCGACTATTATTATTTTAATTATAGTATTTGTTTTCCAGTTCATTGGGGACATCTTGACCAAATGGGTCGACAAACGATAGGAAAAGGGGAGTTAACGAATGAAAAAAGTTTTATTAGGATTATTTACACTGACGTTAGTATTAGTTTTAGCGGCTTGTGGCGAAGGTTCGAAAGATGATGCGAGTGGCGATAAAGGAACAACGCTTGTTATTGGTGCATCTAACTCACCGCATGCTGTCATTTTAGAAAAAGCGAAACCTATTTTAGCGAAAAAAGGTATCAATTTAGATATTAAAAAATATACGGACTACGTAATGCCGAATGTGGCGTTGGATGAAGGCGACTTGGATGCGAACTATTTCCAAACGATTCCGTACATGGAGTTAGAAATGAAGGAAAAAGGCTACAAATTTGTGAATATGGGCGGTATTCATATCGAGCCAATGGGTCTTTATTCTAAGAAAATTGATTCGTTAGAGGACCTACCGAAAAATGCGCAAGTTATCATGTCTAATAGTAAATCGGATTGGCCGCGTGTGCTTGGCATTTTAGCGGATAATGGCGTTATTAAATTGAAGGACGGCGTGAAGCGTCAAGATGTAACGTTCGATGATATCGTTGAAAATCCGAAAAATATTAAATTCAAATACGATGTGGATGCTGGGTATTTGATGACAGCATACAATAATGAAGAGGGCGATATTGTTGCGATTAACTCGAATTTCGTAGTGGATCAAGGCATGAACCCTAAGAAAGATGCGATTGCGATTGAGAAAACAGATTCTCCTTACGTGAATATCGTTGCAGCCCAAGAGAAAAATAAAGACAATAAAGATATTAAAGAACTAGTGAAAGTTTTACAGTCAAAAGAAATTCAAGATTTCATTACAAAAGAGTGGAAGGGTGCAGTCGTACCTGTTTCTAACTAATATATGTCGAGTCGTTCTACCTGAATTATGGGTGGGCGGCTTTTTTTATGAGTGGAGAATTGGGTGGAAGTATGCTATGTTTGCTTTATGAATTTTATGGTGGGGGAAATAGGTATGACTAAGATATTGGTAGTGGATGATAATCCTTTTATTACGGGCGGCTTGGAGATTATTCTAGCGACGATGGACGGCATTGAGGTGTTGGGTGCTGCGGGAAATGGTGCGGAGGCAGTTACTTTCTGTCAAAATCATGAGGTCGATGTGGTGTTGATGGATGTGCGGATGCCGGTGATGGATGGGGTTGAGGCAACGAAGGAAATTACAGCAACGACGGCTACAAAAGTGATTATTTTAACGACGTTTGATGATGATGCATTTATTTTGAAAGCGATTGAAAATGGTGCGAAGGGCTATTTGCTGAAAAATAATGATCCGCAGACGATTCGGCATGCGATTAGGAGTGTGATGCAAAATCAGAGCATTATTCAGGATGAGATTTGGGATAAAGTGAAGACATCACTCATTAGTGAAACGAAGCCTGATTTGAGTGATTTGGGGTTGACGGCGCGTGAAATGGATGTCATGAAGGCGATTGCGAGTGGATTATCGAATAAGGAGATTGCGAAGAATTTGTTTATTTCGGAAGGAACGGTAGCCAATAATATTTCAGCTTTGCTTGGAAAACTTGGATTAGATCACCGGACGCAACTCGCGATTTTGTATTTGACGGGACGTGTTGGAGGCGGGGAGATGTGACGAAATACAAGTTAATGCTTGATGTGGCTTTTTGTGGATTATTAGCTGTTTATTTGCTTGAGGTGAATGTGAGCGGAAAGCTTCTGGCGCTTTATTTATTGCACTTTATATTATATTTATCGGTGACGTTATTGTCTTTTGTTTTCGTTCGCTATCAGTTGGCGTTGCGTAGTTTGCTGATTGTGTTTATAGGTGTTGCGAGCCTGTGGTATTTGCCGGTGCTGGGATTATTGTGGCCGTTTTGCACGTTATCGCTTTTATTACAAGGCCGGAAGATCAGTGCTAAATGGTTTTGGGGAAGTGTGATTTTGACGGGGATTCCGGTTTTTTTCAGCTCATTTGCGTTAATTTATGCTGGGGTTAGTATTTTTGTAGGGGTATTTTATTGGTATTTAAACCGAACAGCTTATGTATTGGACGATTTAATGGTTGAGAATGAGGCGTTACGGGTGAAGTCGGATGGTTTTGCGGCAAAGCTTGAGGCTGCTGAGATGAATGGGATTAGACAGGCGTATTTGGCGAAATTGGAGGAACGAAATGCATTGTCGCATGAAATACACGATCAGTTGGGGCACTCGCTGACGGGGGGCTTAATGCAATTGGAGGCTGCGAAGGCGCTACTTTCTATTGATCTTGAGAAAGCGACGGAACTGCTGAATAATGCGATTTTGATTAATCAGTCGGGGATCGAGGAGATTCGGAAAACGCTAAAAATGACAAAACCTGCGCAGGAGAGTTTGGGCGTGAATAGGCTGCGGGCTCAATTGGAGGTTTTTGAGATGCAGTACGGGATTCGCGCGGTTTTTAATACGCAAGGGAATATTGGGAAAGTGTCGCAAGCGATGTGGTATGTGTTGCTCCAAAATGTGACGGAGGGGCTGACGAATGTTCTGAAATATAGCCAGGCAACAAAAGTCGAAGTGTCGCTGGGGATTTTGAATAAGTTTGTGCGTTTGGAGTTCAGGGATAATGGTATCGGGGCGGTTTCTATGACGAAAAGTCTTGGTTTGACGGGCATGGAGGAGCGAACTGCGAAACTCGGTGGGAAGCTAGTTATCGACGGGGCAGATGGCTTTGTTGTTGTGACATTGCTGCCGATTTCGCCTGATTGATTCCTCATAGGCAGCAAAATTCGTGAGATTCTCACGGGAAGAAAATGAGTAATTGCACTAGTGTGATGCTCGTTTTTTTTCTATACTAGTAAATAAGAGGATAATGAAAGAGAGGGAACGTCATGAAAATTGTGGAGATTGAGCAGTTAACGAAGAAATTTGAAAAGAATATTGCAGTGGATAATCTGGATTTGACGATAGAACAAGGGCAGATTTTCGGCTTGCTTGGACCTAATGGAGCTGGGAAAAGTACGACAATCAGCGTTTTGTGTGGACTTTTGAAGAAAAATAGTGGGCAGATTCGGTTGTTTGGGGAGGAGCAGGAGTCGCATAGTTTGGAGATTAAGCAGCGAATTGGCTTGGTGCCACAGGATATTGCGCTTTACAGTGATCTATCGGCGTTTGAGAATGTGCGCTTTTTCGCGGGGCTTTATGGGATTCGTGGGAAGGAACTGGATGCGGCTGCGAACACGGCTTTGGAATTCGTTGGTTTGGCGGATAAGGCGAAGGATAAACCAGGAACTTTCTCGGGTGGGATGAAGCGACGCCTGAATATTGCGTGTGCGATTGCGCATAAACCGGAGCTGATTATTATGGATGAGCCGACGGTCGGGATTGATCCGCAGTCGAGGAATTATATTTTGAAATCGATTAAAAAATTGAATGCATCGGGTTGTACGATTATTTATACGAGTCATTATATGGAAGAAGTCGAGGAGTTATGTGACTATATTTCGATTATCGACCATGGAAAAGTGATTGCGGAAGGCACGAAGGAACAGTTGGTGAGCCTTGTTTCGGATCGGAAAGAGATGCGTTTAGTTGTGGATGATGCGTCGAAAATTGATTTGGAAGCGTTGCGGGCTATTTCTGGAATTTTGCTGGTGGAAGTGACAGAGGGCAATGCGCTTAACATCACGTCTAACAGCGAAGTGAACAATTTGAATGCAGTTTTAGACATGCTTATTGGGCAGTCGGTAGAAGTGATGGAGATGAACCAGCAGACGTTGAATTTGGAAACGGTCTTTTTGAATTTGACGGGCCGAAAATTAAGGGATTAGAGAGGAAGTTGAGCTTGTGATGATGATTTTTCATATAATGTTGAAGGCAATCAAGCTGACGCTGCGTGACAAGGGCTATTTTCTCTATATGATGATTTTCCCGTTGGCGTTGATTTTGGTGCTGGGAAGTGTGTTGCAGGATGCGTTTAGTAGCGATGTGGAACTGGATAAAATGACGGTGGAATACACGGTGCAAAAGGATAGTCCGGTTGGCAAGGCGTTCGGTGAGTTTGCGACGGAGGCTAGTGGTAAGCAGGTGACGTTTAAGAAAGCGGACAGTGCGAAGGCTGGCAAGGATGCGGTCGAGAATGGAGATGCGGTCGGTTTTGTGGACGTGAAGGATGATTTGACGGTGACGACGAATTCTCCGAGTCAGATTGAGATGAGCGTACTAGATGGCTATTTGGATGGCTTTACATCGCAGTATCGACTGGCGAGCACGATCATAAAAGTAGACCCGACACAGGCTGGCGTCTTGCAGAATCCTCCAAAGGCATCGGATTCGGCGATTCAAGTGGAGAAATTGGCTTCGGGAAATAATATTAGTGCTTTTGAATATTATGCGATTGCGATGATTGCGATGGTGATGATGTTCGGTATTAATAGCGGGATTAACGTGTTTCGTGAGGAGAAGGTGCGTCATACGGATGTGAGGCTCTTTATTGCGCCGATCAAGAAATCGACGGCGATTATTGGGAATTTTATGGGCGCGATTTTTATGCAGACTATGTCCCTTATTTTGCTGATGGTGATTTCAGATTTATTTTTCGGGGTTCATTGGGGCGATTACGCGCTCGTCATTTTTGTGATTTATTTTAGTTTATTATTCTTATCGGTAGCGCTTGGTATGGCGGTCGATG
Organism: Paenilisteria rustica; assembly: GCF_013820765.1. Taxonomy (GTDB): domain Bacteria; phylum Bacillota; class Bacilli; order Lactobacillales; family Listeriaceae; genus Listeria_A; species Listeria_A rustica. Next base: position 2,858 of record NZ_JABJVM010000017.1, on the reverse strand, counting down.
TGTTTAGTAATGGGAATCCAGCGGCGAACGGTGTTGCGTCTATTTTGGTTCAAGTGTTTGCTTTCTTGGGTGGCGCGTATTTCCCAACTGGCGACGGACTAATGTCGAAATTATCACCGATTGGCTGGGTTCGAGTTGGGGTCAGAGATGTATTATATAATCATGATGTAACAGCGGCGGTGTTTCCGATAGGTGTGAACTTGCTTGTAACAGCGGTTCTAGTAGTCGGAATGAGCCTGTGGATTAGACGAAAGGAAGTGTATTAAGATGCGGCAAATTGGTTGGATATTCAGGCATAACTTGAAAAGTCTGACGCAAAATAAGGCGAAATTAATCATGATTATAGGTTTACCAATCTTGAGTATTTTAATTTATTTTCTTTCATACGGGACTCAATCTGGGACAACAACGCTGAAAATCGGTTTAGTAAATGAGGATCCAGGCGTGTATACGAGCCAAATGGTGACATGGATGAAAGAGGATAGTGACAGTGTGCAGTCGGTTTCGAAGGCGACTGGTGATAAGAAGCTGACTGGCGGACAATTAGACGCGCTCGTGATTTTTGAAAAAGGCTCGGAAAAAAGCATCGCAGCACTTGATCCGCAACATATTAAGGTGAAATCGATGCAGGGCGATGCCGTTAATAATACCGTGAAGCGAACAGTGGATGCCTCGCTTAGTAATATCATGACGATGATTCAGGCGAGCGAAAAAGGCGGACAAGATTTTGCGAAGTATGCAACAACCTTTGATCAGTCAGAAATCAGCGTGACGCAAAAAACGACGAGCAATCAACACGATGTGGTGCTGATGATGTCGACGCAAATCCTTGGTTTTCTATGTATGATGTTGTTATATGCGGCGGGAAATCTAGGGGAACTCATTTTGCAGGAAAAGGAAGATGGCACGTTTTATCGGTTGATGTCGACACCGCTTAGCAGCAAAGCGTATCTTTTTGGCAATGCATTATTCGCGCTTACTGTCGTTGTCACGGAGGTTGTGATCTGCTTAACGGCGATGAACTTCGTGTTTGGTATCGATCCAGGGGTATCCTACCTTGCGCTATTCGGCGTGTTGTTTGTCTTCTCAATCATGGCGGTCTTGCTATCATTAGCACTCGGGTTCACAGCGACAAGCAGAAAGAGCGTCAGCGGATTACAAATGATCCTGTTCACGCTAACAAGTCTACTTTCTGGCGCGCTTATTCCAGTTCAAATCATGCCAGCATTCATGCAAAAATTCGCGGAGTTCCTGCCACAATATTGGGTGATGAACGCGATTACGACACTACAACAAAACGGCGATTTGGCATCGATTAGCTTGAATATCGCAATTATACTGGGATACGCCTTGCTATTCTTCTGCATCGCGAGCTACAAATTCACGAAAAATAATCGGGTTAACTCCTTTGTATAGAAAAATTCGACGGCACCTCAAGCACGAGGCGTCGCCGAATTTTTTTCAATAATAGTGTACACGTATTCAAGTATCGTATTGCCTATTTCTATATAAAAAGAGCAAGATTATCTCCTGCTCTAAGTTCTAACTATTTATTTCTATCATAAAAAGCGACAAAGTTCTGAACGACAGAATCCATAAAAGCGACCGTTCCTTCATCGATCAGTGCACCAGTCTCATCGAATTTCGTGTGAGCTGAACTGATGAAAACTTCATTTGCTGGCAAAATTCGCATTCCCATCGTATCTAAGATTTGACGTAAATGCATCTGCGCCCGAACCGTTCCAAGACCACCCATCGAGGCACCAACAATAAATCCAGGCTTCTCTGTCAAATCTGGCGTAATACGGCTAGCCCAGTCAATACCGTTTTTCAACACACCAGAAATAGAGTGATTATACTCAGGTGTCACGAAAAGAACGGCATCAGCGTCGCGAACTTTTTCTTTAAAAGCTACGACATCCGCTGGTAGATCTGCCTCTAAATCCTCATTAAAAAGTGGTAAGTTAAGATCTAAAATATCACTATCTAAATTATCCGCGTAACGTTTTTGAATAAATTCGGCTAACGTTTTATTAAAGGAATGCTTTCTTAAACTACCTACTAAAATGGCTACTTTCATTGTTATATTCCTCATTTCATCAAGTTAATAACTTAATATTAACAACTTACAAAAAGTAAGTCAATGATTTAGACTCAAATATTTTCTTTATGTTCCCGAAAACGTCGAATACTGTGATTTAAAACCTCTGAAAGCACTAGCCCTGCAGCAATCGCGCCAGCAACTAGGGCAACGCGAACGGAGAACGAGATAGCTTCGAGATAATCACCAAGCACGAAATTACGCACAGCTTGGTAAGCGAGACCACCTGGTACAAGCGGAACAATGCCTGGAACATTAAAAATCGTGACAGGTAACCTTTTTGATTTTGCAAAGAAGAAACTAGCTATAGCGACAACAAAAGCACCAGCGAGCGTACTCATTGTCGTGCCAGCTTCGAGATGCATGAGAATCCAATAGGTCATCCAGCCAAATGTACCCGTGAGACCACAAGCGATGAGCGAGCGGCGGGGAACGTTGGTGATGATAGCGAATGCAAGTGTGGCTAGAAAACTAAAAGCCAGCTGCATGAGTATAGTCCAAAACATTTGATTTTACCTCCTTATTTTGTTGTGCTTCTTGAAAAGCGTCGTTTGCTTTGCTAGAACCTCAATAGGCAGTTGAATACAATGAAACTGCCTTCCTTTAAGCCAACTACTCGAAAACTGGAGCGGCCGTTTCAGCACTTCTCTTGATCCGGCTTCAAGAGCCAGCCTCTCGGAAATTTCGTGGCCTCCGAAAAAAACAAGGACGGGTTTTCCCTGCGCCCTCTAACAATTAAAAGGTTGTCAGTTTCACT
>NZ_JABJVM010000016.1 GCF_013820765.1 Paenilisteria rustica | reverse complement strand
GACAATGAGGGCACGTATGTTTCTTTCTTTTTAATTGAATATGAATATGGCAGGTATCCTTCTCTATGGAATGCTCGATGAGCTGGACGTTTTTATTTTCTAAACCGATGAGTTGTATGATAAAATGGTCTGGCATGGTAATATCGCTCCTTTGGATTGGGTTTCGTCACTTTTATCTTAACGGATGTTGATATTACTGTGTATTTTTTTGTCTTGAAATAAGAACAAAAAAATGTTGAGGCAGATTAATTTCTACCCCAACATTTATTATAGAACCACTATTTAATTATCTTCACTATACGGCAATGCATTAGGGAATGGCTTATTGACTCCTTGAAGTTGTCCAGCAAACTCATTAGCAACACTTTGCACAGAGTTTTCATCTAGCTGGTAATAATAGACACCATCTTGTGGCGAATCAGCCCCTTTTAGTGCAAGAGACTTCATGTCAATATCATTAGTCATACCATATTTAGCAATAGACAGCATTTGTGAAAAAGTCATATTTGTCTTCATGTTATCTCCAACAGCTTTAATAACATCTGAGTATTTGTTTATGGAACCGATAGAGGTCGATTTATCGATGATAGCTTTCATAACGAGCTGTTGCCGCTTGCCGCGTTCGATGTCATTATCTATATGACGCGTTCTAGAAAGCGCTAATGCTTGTTCGCCATCGAGTTTTTGTTTCCCTTTTTTCAGTGTGATAGTTCCTGCTTGGTCTTTTGAGTTTTGCTCTGTGAAATCAACGGGAACATCGACTTCAACGCCACCAAGCGCATCAACTATTTCTAGGAAAGCATCGAAATTAAAACGAACATAGTAATCAACAGGAACTTGGAACAAATCTTCAACGGTTTTCATAGTTAACTCAGGACCACCGTATGCATGGGCAGCGTTTATTTTTGTGTATCTGTCAGTTTTACCATCTTTACTTTCTATATGGACATAAGAATCACGCGGAATACTTGTCATCTCAAGTTTGTTATCTTTTACATTTAGTGTTGCTAAAATGAGTGCATCACTACGAGGGCTTCCACCGTTATTTGCTTGTCGTTTTGTACTATCATCTACGCCGATAATTAGAAAGGAAAAGCTGTCTTTAATTGGATCAACATCTTTATTGCGAAGTGATGAGGCCTCTCCACTCCGTACGTTATCATAGGAATTGTCTACAGCAAGTTTTGCCGAACTGAACAAATATGTAGCATATCCAGCACACGCAAGTACGATTAGCATCAATGGAACCAGGACTGAAAAAAGTACCAATCGGCGGCGTTTATACTTCGCGCTTCTTGGAGCTGGGCTTTTGTTTATAGGCATGAATTATTTTCTCCTTATAATTAAATTTCTAGCTAAAACCCGAAGTAAATTATTTGCATATGCAATAGATGTAATTGTACCATGATAGGAAATTTGTTTTGTTACAGTAAACTTACGGTTGTTTTAAAGTTATGGTAAAGAACATTGCAAAACAAAGGTGCTTTTTTCTATTATACATAAGTAAGCGGTAAAAGAACATTAAAATCATCAAAAGTAAAGCAAAATAAGTCGTATGTAATGGCAAGCCAGTTAAATTATTCCACGACTGTATTGTTTTACATTTTTTAGTGTTTTTGTGTTCATGTCCAATTCCGTTACCGTTTTATCGTAGTCGAATCCTAGCTTTTCTAATAGTTTTATGGAAGCTCGATTTTCTGGGTCCACTTTGGCTGTGAAGGTAAGGATGCCGGTTGTCGATTGGGTTATGTGCATAAATGTTTGGAGCACCTCGGACATAATACCAGAGCCCCAGTAACTTTTTTTTAATTCATAACCAATTTCGGCATTCAGCGTGTTAAGGTCTAGCTCATTGATACCAAAAGAACCAATTAATTCACTGTTCATTTTGTCCATAATAATGTATCTATTGGCAGTTTTTTCTTGGAGTATGGCTAAGATAATTTCGCGTGCTTGATCTATTGTGCTAAAATTTTCAATGTTCATAAAGCGTGTTACATCTGGATCTGACCAAACATGGAGCATTTGTGCGGCATCATCGCGACGCATCATTCGATTTTGTGTACGTGCCGTTTCGAATTCGGTAGGTATTTTTTGTAATATATCTACTAGCATTTAGTTTACATCCTTTTCACGATATTTCTTTCCAGTTTCAAGCATTTCAACTTGCCCGTTCGTTAAGTTTGTAGCCCACTCTTGAAATAAATCAACATCGGTACTGTCAACATATACGTCAAGAACAACTTTATCGGTGAATGTAGTGCCTGCAATTTGGTACCCTTTTTTCTCCAAGGCATTTTCAAATTTTGCGTGAGATGAGTAATCAAGGGTGCATGAGATAATAATGGCAAGTGAGCGCTCTACAACGCCTAGAGTGTTACAGGTTTCGTTGACTGCATTACTATATGCGCGTACCAGACCACCCGCTCCGAGTTTGACACCACCGAAATATCTTGTTACAACAACAGCGACATCCTTCAATTGCTTTTTCTTCAAAACTTCAAGCATTGGGACACCAGCTGTACCACTGGGCTCACCATCATCATTTGCTTTTTGGTATTGATCACGCTCGCCAATCAGATAGGCAGAACAATTATGACTAGCATTCCAGTGTTCCTTCTTGATACTGAGAATGAAATCTTGCGCCATTTTTTCGTCTGTAGCCCGAATGATAGAGCAAATAAATCTAGATTTCTCAATAATTATTTCATGTTGCCCAGCTACCTTAATCGTTAAATATTTTTCTAGCATATAGGCCTCCAATAGTTAATTTAATCACCTTATGTCACATTCTAACGGAAAAAAGGAGGCGTGTATAGTTAGAAAATACGTTTGTAGCATATTTGAAAGGTGAAGTGGTAGCAAATTCATGGTATAATGAATGTCGTTGTTACTTTTGATAGATAAAACTTCTATCGTCTAGGCATTTTTATGGGAGACTTGAAATATATCAAGTGAATCATCTCTCGTTCATTAGTTAGAAAATGCTTAGTAAATCCACATAAATTAAAGGACAATGGCTTCTAGAAAAGCATGAATTGATACAGAAAAAGCTATAGGAATATAGTCGATAGATTAGACTGAGTAGCCTTTAGAGCTACTAAGGGATAAAAAATGGGAACGAATATGAAAATAAGAATTTTGAAGGAGGATTTCTCATTATGACTGTAAAAATCATGATTGTAGACGATCATCAATTATTTCGTGAAGGTATAAAACGTATACTAGAACTAGAAGATTCATTTGAAGTAGTTGCAGAAGCCGAAAATGGAAAAAATATTGTTGCTAAGGTACGAGAATATCGACCTGATATCGTACTTATGGATATAAACATGCCTACTGTAAACGGTCTGGATGCCACAGAAATGCTAGTAAGACAATTTCCAAGTATAAAAGTAGTTGTTTTGACTATTCATGATACAGACGAATTTGTTACAGAAGCTTTACGTGCTGGAGCTGTAGGTTATTTACTTAAAGAAATGGATGCTAAGGATCTCGTAGATGCTATCAAAACAGTAGAAGATGGTGGCGCGTATATTCACCCGAAAGCTGCTATTAAATTAGTTCGTGAATACCGTCATTTAGCCAGTACAAATAATGCACAGGGCGCTTATGGTTATCAACAGCCAGAAGTCAAAATGCCATTACATATTCTCACACACAGAGAATGTGAAGTTTTGCAATTGCTGACGGACGGCAAGAGTAATCGTGGTATCGGAGAGACACTTTTCATCAGTGAGAAAACTGTTAAGAATCATGTGAGTAGTATTTTACAAAAAATGAAAGTAAACGATCGTACGCAAGCTGTTGTGACTGCAATCAAAAATGGCTGGGTATTCATTAGATAAAATCGTTAAATTTGAGGTGACTTTATGGGGGAGAAAATTGCCATCGTGACGGACAGTACTGCTTATTTACCCCAAGCAGTAATCGATAAGTTTGAGATTTGTAGTGTGGCGCTTTCTGTGACAATTGACGGGAAGTCTTATGTGGAGAATAAGGATATCGATGAAAGCAACTTTTATAGTATTGTGAAGGCGGCGAAATCTTTTCCAACAACTTCGCAACCAGCGCCAGGTGACTTTGTTCTGCTATATGAAAAATTACGTGACAAAGGCTATGATACTGTAATTAGCGTGCACCTTAGTAGTGGCATCAGTGGTACTTATCAAAACGCTATATCTGCCGGAAAAACGGTGGATGGTATTCATGTTGTTGCCTATGATTCAGAAATAGCTTGTATGGCTATGGGAATGCTGGTAGAGAAAGCAGCGGAACTAGTAGCTACAGGAACTAAATTAGACGCCATTTTGAGACAATTAGATGCTATGCGTGATGCTATGGGTGCCTATTTTATCGTGGATGACTTAAATCATCTTGCAAGAGGTGGCAGACTTTCCAATGCTCAAGCGATTATTGGGAGTGTTCTACAAATTAAGCCAATCCTTCATTTTGAAGAGACGAAGATTGTCCTCTTTGAAAAAATTAGAACACAGAAAAAAGCTTTTCGGAGAATTGAAGGTCTCTTAACGGAAGCTATAAAAAATGGTCAAGCACAGCAAGCATATATTGTTCATGGCAACTGTTACGAAAAAGCAGAGACTTGGAGAGCGGAGTTACAAAAGGCTCACCCTGATGTAGCTTTTCATATTAGTTATTTTGGACCGGTTATCGCAACGCATCTCGGGGAAGGCTCATTAGCTCTCGTGTGGACAATAAAATAAATATTTCAAACCTCCTAGTTTAGGGGGTTTTTTTAGTATAACGCACAAGTAAGAAAAAATAAAAAGCATAAAAAAGTTCAAATCAATCACAAAAAATTTGAAAAGCAGCCAAAAAAGTAAATGTTGTTCCTGTATATATATTGATAAAGGCTTAATAAGGGGTGAGAATCGCAATATGGCAATTGGCAATTATTTTTTCTTTCGTGTATAAATGGATGTACGAGGTGAGGATGTTGCAAAGAAAAATAGAGGGACGGTTATTTTCAAAAGAAGAAATCCTTGATACTACTGATATGCAACAAGTTAAAGCGATTGAAATTACTGAAAATAAGAAAATGTGTTTTAGATGTGGAAATAATGTAGAGGACCTTTTTTTTCAATCTCCTTGTAGTCGGTGTGACAGTGAAGAATGCTGGTATTGCAGAAACTGTATCATAATGGGCAAAATGACAGAGTGCAGTAATCTTTTCTTTTTACCGAGTATGACTAGCATTCCGCATCAGAGGAGTACTTACTTAGCTTGGAAAGGAGAGCTATCACCAGGGCAAAGTGTCGCCTCTAAAAAAGTACATCAGGCTGTGGTGGAGAAAGAAGATTTGCTTTTATGGGCTGTGGCAGGGTCTGGCAAGACAGAAATGATGTTTGAAGGAATGAATGAAGTGCTCATTAAGGGGGGACGTTTATGCGTTGCTTCACCCAGAGTAGATGTCTGTTTGGAACTGTTTCCGCGTCTACAAGAAGTATTTCCAGATGTGGCGATGGTCTGTTTATATGGGGATTCGACAGATGTCTACGACGGAGAACGCTTTGTAGTGGCAACGACTCATCAACTCGTGAGATTCTATGAAGCGTTTGATGTTGTTTTTATAGACGAGGTGGATGCATTCCCGTACGCTAAAGATCCGTTTTTGGAGTACGCCGTTAAAAAGGCGCAATTACTTACGGGGTGTTCCATTTTTATCACAGCAACCCCAGATAGAAAATGGCAAATTGAATGTGATAATGGTAAGCGTAATTTTGTTAAAGTTCCAGCAAGATACCATAGAAAATCGCTCCCTGTTCCTCAGAAAATATGGATAGGCGAATGGAAAAAAGGAATACAAAAGCAAAAAATACCTAGCAAAATACTCCGATGGATGCGACAGAAGTTGGACGAAGGTTGTCCCGTCTTATTATTTTTTCCAGAAATAAAAGTTATGTTAGAAGTAGCGGTCATTCTTGAACAACTAGATTTCGAACCGCTTTTGACGGTACATTCTGCTGATCCAGAAAGGAAAGAAAAGGTACAGCAGATGCGCGACGGTACTATTAAATTATTACTCACAACGACTATTCTTGAACGAGGCGTAACCTTTACAAACGTACAAGTAGGTGTTTTTGGAAGTGAGGGAAGAATTTTTACGGAATCAGCGCTTGTCCAAATATCTGGTCGTGCTGGACGGAAATTTGATTACCCCCGAGGAGACGTCTTATTTTTTCATAATGGTGTTTCTAAAAATATGGCATTAGCGATTTCACAGATTAAAATGATGAACCAACTTGGAATTCGTCAGGGGTTATTAGATGAAAAATAAGTGCCTGCTATGTAGAGCTGAGTTGGTATCAGAGATTTCTTGGGGTAGTTTATTTACGCTAGAAAAGGAACGTGTGATTTGTTTTAGCTGCGAATCTAAGTTGAGTCGAATTGAAGGTATTATGTGCAGTAAGTGCGGTAGGCAGATGAAGGATTCTGATCCAACAACAGTCTGTGAAGATTGTCAAAAATGGGCAACAAAGGAGCGGCAGGGCTACTTGCAAAAAAACATAGCTTGCTACGCGTATAATGAATTTGCTAAAGATTTAATGACGCTCTATAAATATAGGGGCGATTACGCGATTGCTAAAGTCTTTGCAGCGCGTTTGAAAATAAAGTGGACGGAAATGAACAAAGAAATGACGATACCGCTTCCAATCAGTTTAGAGCGAAGAAAAGAGCGCGGATTTAATCAAACAGAAGGGCTTCTTTGTTTAGCTGATATTTCATTTGAAACGGATCTTAGGAGAGAGCATACCGAAAAGCAATCTAAAAAAACGCGTAAGGAGAGAATTGAGCAAGAGCAATTCTTTTTTGTTGAAAATAAAATAGCTGTCCAATCCAAAGAAATAGTGCTGATCGATGATATCTATACAACAGGAGCAACATTACATTTGGCGGCAGAAGCACTTATAAAAGCAGGTGCTAAAAGCGTATCAGCACTCACTATTTTCCGTTAAAGCGAAATTTTCAATTATTTTAGGTTTGCATTTGAGGATTTGTGGAATGAATAGAGTAACAGCATCATACTTACAGACTATGTAAACGGTTGGAATATAGTAATTTTGCTCCGTGTAAATGTTTGCAAAATACTACATTATAACGTAGACTGTATCTAAGAAGTCATTCACTTCTTGTAAAGTATGATTTGTTTTATTTCAAAGGAGGAATTGCTATGCTAAAGTATAACATTCGTGGCGAAAACATTGAAGTAACGGAGCCAATTAGAGAGTATGTTGAAAAGAAAATCGACAAGTTAGAACGCTATTTCAGCGAGGCTCCAGATGCTAATGTTCATGTGAATCTTAAAGTTTATTCCGATAAAAACGCAAAGGTTGAAGTGACCATTCCTCTCAAAAATTTAGTGTTACGTGCTGAAGAAACGAGCGGGGATTTATATGCAAGTATTGATTTAATTGTAGATAAATTAGAGAGACAGATTCGTAAACATAAAACAAAAGTAAATCGTAAATTCCGTGATAAAGGTGCTGAGCATGATTACTTTGCTTTTTCTGAATCAAACGCTAGCGCTGCATCAGATGAATTTGAGAATGACAGTGAGCTAGACATTGTTCGTACAAAGGAATTTTCTTTGAAGCCGATGGATAGTGAGGAAGCTGTACTCCAAATGAATTTATTAGGCCATAGTTTCTTTGTATACACAGATGCAGAGTCAGACGCGACAAACATTGTGTATCGTCGTAAAGATGGGAAATACGGTTTGATTGAAACCAATTAACTTAGATTGACTTCTAAAAGCCGGGATCCAAAACAAGGGGATCTCGGCTTTTGTTGTCAATACCCAATCAGAAATAAAAAAGTGAATGACAAAAAAATGAGCTTGAGAAGATATTTTTTATTTAAATAAAGCGCATAGATTAGGCTTTTATACAGAATCAAAGGAAATGCGTCGAAATGTTCACAGGAAAACAGGTTGTAAAAGGCAGGCGAAAGATGGTAGAATTGTCTAGTGTGCCTGTGATAAGGCAGTTGCGTCAGAAAATGGGAAGAACGCAACGATTTGAACTTCAGGGAAAGTATAGAAACAGTAGAGGAGAATAAGATCATGGCAGGTTTATTAAAAAAGATATTTGAATCTGGTAAAAAAGATGTTAAGTATCTAGAGAAGAAAGCAGATCAGATTGAGGCGCTAGCTGAAGAAACAGCAAAGCTTTCTGATGATGAGATACGTGAGAAAACAGAAGCGTTTAAAGAGCGATTTCAGAATGGGGAAACATTGGATTCCCTTTTGGTTGAGGCTTTTGCTGTAGCGCGTGAAGGAGCAAAGCGTGCATTAGGTATGTTCCCGTTCCGTGTTCAATTAATGGGTGGTATTGTGCTACACGAAGGTAATATCGCAGAGATGAGAACTGGGGAAGGTAAAACTTTGACAGCAACGCTACCAGTTTATTTAAATGCGCTCTCAGGCAATGGTGTTCATGTTGTTACAGTCAATGAGTACTTGTCGCAACGTGATGCTGAAGAGATGGGAGTTCTATATAATTTCCTTGGTCTATCAGTTGGACTTAATCTGAATGCCCTTTCCAGCGAGGAAAAGCGTGAAGCATATGCTGCGGATATTACGTATAGTACGAACAATGAATTAGGGTTTGACTACTTGCGTGATAACATGGTTGTTTATAAAGAGCAGATGGTTCAGCGTCCACTTTCTTATGCTGTAATTGATGAGGTCGATTCTATCCTTGTCGATGAAGCTAGAACACCGTTAATTATTTCTGGTCAAGCAGAAAAATCGACTATTCTATACGTTCGTGCTAATTCATTCGTTGAGACATTGACAGTCGAGAAAGATTACACAGTTGATATCAAGACGAAATCAGTATACATGACTGAAGAGGGTATGACAAAAGGTGAGAAGTATTTCGACGTCGAGAATTTATTTGACATAGAAAGCTCCACTTTGCTACATCATATTGCACAGGCTTTGAAAGCAAACTATACGATGCATCTTGATGTTGACTATGTTGTGCAAGATGACGAAGTACTAATTGTAGACCAATTTACTGGTCGTATTATGAAAGGCCGTCGTTTCAGTGAAGGCTTGCACCAAGCGCTTGAAGCTAAAGAAGGCGTTACAATTCAAAATGAGTCACAAACAATGGCGACAATTACGTTCCAGAACTATTTCCGTATGTATAAGAAATTATCTGGTATGACAGGTACTGCTAAAACGGAAGAAGAAGAATTCCGTGATATTTATAATATGCGTGTTATCGAAATTCCAACGAACAAGCCAATCATTCGTGATGACCGAGCTGATTTAATCTACACATCGATTGATGCGAAATTTAATGCCGTGGTAGAAGATATTGCAGAACGTTATGCGAATGGGCAACCAGTACTAGTTGGTACAGTAGCAATCGAAACGTCTGAGGTTATCTCCCATAAATTAAAACGCAAAGGTGTACCACATAGTGTTTTGAATGCGAAACAACATGAAAAAGAAGCTGAAATTATCCAGTTTGCTGGGGAAAAAGGCTCTGTAACGATTGCAACGAATATGGCTGGTCGTGGTACGGATATTAAACTTGGTGAAGGTACAATTGAAGCTGGCGGTTTAGCTGTTATCGGTACAGAACGCCATGAATCAAGACGTATCGATAATCAGTTGCGTGGTCGTGCAGGTCGTCAAGGTGACCCAGGTGTGACACAATTCTATCTTTCAATGGAAGATGAATTGATGAAACGTTTCGGTTCAGATAATATGAAATCAATGATGGAACGATTTGGAATGGACGACGAGGCTATTCAAAGTAAAATGGTTAGTCGCGCAGTTGAATCTGCTCAAAAACGTGTCGAAGGAAATAACTTCGATTCACGTAAACAAGTACTTCAATACGATGATGTTCTACGTCAGCAACGTGAAGTTATTTATAAACAGCGTTATGCAGTTATTACCGCTGAGAATAACTTACGCTCTGTTATCGAACCAATGATTCAAAACGTCGTGAATTTTGTGGTTCAGTCCAATGCACCAAGACAAGAGGATCGCGAAGAATGGAATTTACAAGGAATTATCGATTTCGTGGAAGCTAACTTGCTACCAGAAGACGTGATCAGTGTAGATGACATTAAAAATATGGAAACTAGCGATATTCAAAAATTCATTTTAGAAAAAGTGAATGAAGCTTATAATGAAAAAGAAACATTGCTTCCAGAAGAAGAATTTAATGAGTTCCAAAAAGTAGTATTGCTACGTGTAGTGGATACGAAATGGGTAGATCATATTGATGCAATGGATCATTTACGTGATGGTATTCATTTACGTGCGTATGGTCAAATTGATCCGTTACGTGAATACCAATCAGAAGGCTTCGAAATGTTTGAAGCGATGATTAATTCTATCGATGAAGAAGTAGCACGCTACATTATGAAGGCTGAAATTCGTCAAAATCTTGAACGTGAACAAGTGGCTAAGGGTGACGCTGTTGACCCGAATGAAGGCAAACCACTTGCTAAGAAACAACCCGTTCACAAAGATCAACACATTGGTCGTAATGATCCGTGTCCTTGTGGAAGTGGCGAAAAGTATAAGAATTGTCACGGGAAAGAGAAATAGTAAGCAGAAAAAAACCAGGAGTTTTCCTGGTTTTTTGTTTGGAATCGCTATACTAATCGCAGTTTCCAGTCAAGTATGCTATATTATTAAAGGTGCATTATTTTATGCATGAAAATTGAAAAAGAGGTGTTGAGAATGGAATTAGCTGAAATTCGCAATGAACTAGAAAAGACAACCCAACAAATCAAAGACTTTAGGGGGTCTCTTTGACTTAGACAGCATAGAAGTTCGAATTGCTGAGTTAGAGGATCAAATGTTGGATCCTGAATTTTGGAATGACCAACAAGCTGCACAGAAAGTCATCAATGAGGCGAATGGTTACAAAGAGACGTACAATGCGTTTCATGAGTTGGAGGAAGAGCAAGAAAACCTAGAACTTAGCTTGGAACTGTTACGTGAAGAGGCAGATGAAGAGTTGCAAACAGAACTAGAATCAGAATTAGAGAAATTTGTGGCGAAGTTAACCGATTTCGAATTGAAATTAATGTTAAGCGAGCCTTACGATAAAAATAACGCAATTTTAGAATTGCATCCAGGAGCTGGCGGAACGGAGTCACAAGATTGGGGCTCGATGTTACTGCGCATGTACCAACGCTGGGCTGATAAGAAGGATTTCAAAGTCGAGATGCTGGATTATCAAGCAGGAGATGAGGCTGGAATCAAAAGTGTCACATTGCTCATCAAAGGACATAACGCATACGGCTATTTAAAGGCGGAAAAAGGCGTTCACCGTCTCGTCCGGATTTCACCATTTGATTCATCAGGACGTCGCCACACATCTTTCGTATCGTGTGATGTAATGCCAGAAATGGATGACGATATTGAAATCGAAGTTCGTCCAGAGGATTTGAAAATTGATACGTATCGTGCGACCGGTGCAGGTGGGCAGCATATTAACACGACCGATTCAGCTGTTCGAATGACGCATATTCCATCCGGCATTGTCGTAACTTGTCAATCTGAGCGTTCACAGCTTAAAAACCGTGACCAAGCAATGAAGATGTTAAAAGCGAAATTGTATCAAAAAGAGCAAGAGGAGAAAGAAAAAGAGCTTGCTGAACTTCGCGGGGAACAAAAGGAAATCGGCTGGGGAAGTCAAATACGATCTTACGTATTCCATCCATATTCGATGGTAAAAGACCACCGTACAAGCGTTGAAACAGGAAATACACAAGCGGTGATGGATGGCGATATTGATGAGTTTATCAATGGTTATCTGCGCTCGCGGATCGATTAAGGTGAAAAGATGAAAGAGATGAAAGTAGTCAAACGGCGTAAACTGCCGCCTAAATTGGCGAAAGCGATGGAGTATATCTATGTTATTTTAGGCGCATTCATTATTGCTGTAGCATTTAATGTCTTACTACTTCCAAATCATGTTGCTTCTGGTGGTGTGAGTGGGATTAGTACGATTATTAACTATTTAACTGGATGGACGCCTGCTTATATTCAATGGGCTTTTAACATCCCGCTATTCTTTGCAGGGGTATTTTTCCTTGGCTATCAGTTTGGGATTAAGACCTTTGTAGGTACGATGATTATGCCGCTATTCGTTTATTTGACATCGGATTGGACGGTTTGGACGCATGAACCACTTGTGGCCGCATTATTTGGCGGTGTGCTAGTCGGGATGGGTCTGGGCATTGTTTTCAGGGGAAGAGCGTCGACTGGTGGTACGGATGTTATCGCCCAAATTTTGCACAAATTCACGAATCTTTCGCTGGGCATTTGTGTGGCGTTGATTGACGGCTTTGTTGTTATTGCGGCTATGTTTGTTTTTGATATCGAGTCGGGTCTATACGCGCTTATCGGCTTGTTCGCTACGAGTAAAACGATTGACCTTGTTCAAGTCGGGCTCAATCAATCGAAGACCGTGCTTATTATTTCTGAAAAACAAGATGAGATACGTCATGCCATCCTTTACAAAATCGATCGAGGCATTACACGGTTATCGGCAAAAGGCGGCTATACAGAAGATGATAGACAGATTTTGTTGTGTGTCATTGCTCAGTCAGAATTTTCGAGGCTAAAAGGTGTTATAAAAGAGATTGATCCAAATGCATTTGTGGTTGTTATGAGCGCAAGTGAGGTTATGGGAGAGGGCTTCAACCTATAGTTAGATTACAAAATAGAGCAGCATTGACCGATCATGTTAATGCTGCTTTTTTATAATACAGTTCTAAAATAGAGTGTCCTTTGTATAACAGTTGTGTAACAAGAAGTTAATTCGGAGTACCTAGGAAGGTATTTGGGTGACGGAAGTGGTCTATTCCAATTGATTTCACTGTAACTATTTTTAATATCCCTGTAATGTTAATTCACTGGAAAACGCGGTACAATAGGAGAGTAGTAAAACAGTGCGGAAATTCGAGCACGTTTTTTTATGGTCTTTTACAGAAAGAGAATGACGTAAGATTTTTAACGATTGAAATGTAAAAATGTAAATAAGTATGTTGCGAATAAAATAAAACTTGTCATTGGTTGAAATATAACTGTAACCTAATTAACCCGAACCTGAAAGATTGAAGTGTTATAATTGTACTATGCGTTGTGACTTTAAGTACTTCAGCTAAAAATGGTGAGCCTTGTTTGAGACTTCACTGTGCAATTCGGGTTATCTTACATGTTGTATCATTCGAACTTGATTTAAGAAAGGCATAGTTAGGTGATAAAATGATTATTATGGAAGATGTCTACAAGAAGTATCCCAATGGTATTACAGCCGCGAATGGATTGAACATTCGGATTGACCAGGGAGAATTCGTTTATGTCGTAGGACCGAGTGGTGCTGGTAAATCGACTTTTATCAAGATGATATACCGCGAAGAGCGAGCGACAAAAGGAACGATTAATGTTGGTAAATTTGATTTACTCAATATGAAGAATCGCGAAGTACCATTTTTAAGAAGACATGTTGGCGTTGTTTTTCAGGATTTTAAATTGCTTCCGAGCAAAACCGTTTATGAAAACATTGCTTATGCGATGGAAGTAGTAGAAGAAGATCCGAAAGTCATCAAGGACCGTGTCATGGAAGTGCTAGACCTAGTTAATTTGAAACATAAAGTCAGAATGCTACCAGATGAGTTATCTGGCGGGGAGCAACAACGGATTTCGATTGCTCGCTCGATAGCAAATATGCCACAGGTTTTAATTGCAGATGAACCAACTGGTAACCTCGACCCTGATACTTCATGGGAAATCATGAATATCCTTGAAGAAATAAGTAATCGCGGAACGACAATCGTGATGGCGACACACAATAAAGAGATTGTTAATACTCTGAAGCACCGTGTAATCGCTATTGAAAACGGTAGAATTGTTCGGGATGAACAGCAAGGAGATTATGGCTATGAAATTTAGAACAGTAGGTAGGCATTTTAAAGAGAGCTTTAAGAGTCTCTATCGTAACGGTTGGATGACATTCGCTGCAGCTAGTGCGGTAACAGTAACTTTGATTTTAGTCAGTGTGTTCTTCGCAATTATGATGAACATGAACAAGTTAGCAGATGATGTGGAGAATGACGTTGAAATTAACGTGCATATCCAACTTACTGCGACAAAAGATCAACAGGATGAATTAAAAGCCAATATCGGAGAGCTTAGCGGCGTCGATAGTGTCACATTTTCTTCCAAAGATGAGCAAATGGAGAAGTTAGTCTCTACATATGGTAAGGATTTCGAGTTGTTCCAACAAGATAATCCACTTTACGATGTGTTCATTGTTCAAGCGAAGGAGCCGAGTGAAACGGCCAAGGTTGCATCCGAGATTCAGGAAATGAAATATGTCGCAAAAGTGAACTATGGTGAAAAAACAGTAGAAAAATTGTTTAATGTCTTGAAATGGGGACGATATGCTGGTATCATATTAAGTGCTGGTCTTTTATTAACAGCCATGTTCCTAATCTCCAATACGATTAAGATTGCGATTTACTCGCGTCGAACCGAGATTGAGATTATGAAATTGGTAGGAGCGACAAACTGGTTTATCCGGTGGCCGTTCGTGTTAGAAGGCGCTTGGCTAGGTCTGTTAGGATCTATTGTGCCAGTCATACTAACATTTGTAGGTTATATTAACACTTACAATCTTATCAACCCAAGACTTGGAGAAGGCACCAACCTTTCCTTACTATCGCCAAGCCCATTCATGTATGAAATATCTGGGCTAATCATTGCTATTGGAGTATTGATTGGTATATGGGGAAGCGCAATATCCATCCGTAGATTCTTGAAAGTTTAACAATTAAATGCGTATCAGAGAAATGAACGCATTCTAAAAAATAAAAAAAATTCTATGAAAGAAAAGCCTAGGGAGCTTTTTAGGAGGTAAAATCTTTGAAAAAAAATACTTTAATCGCTGCGTCAATGGCAGCTGTAATCAGTTTATCACCAGTTTTTACAACAAATGCATTTGCGGACGTGAACACAGATATCCAACAGAAGGACGCAAAACTAAACGACCTTAAATCTAAGAAAGCTGATTTACAAGCTGATCTATCATCTTTAGTAACGAAATTAGAATCAGCGCAAGCGAAATCGAAGGAACTACAAGCGAGCTTCAACAAATCAGCAGAAGATTTAAAGAAATTAAATGCTGATATTGCAGCTATTAATACACGTATTAAAGAACGCGAAGCAGTGCTTAAAGAGCGTGCTCGTTCTATGCAAGTAAACTCAAACTCAAACGTTTATCTTGACGTTGTTCTAAGTGCAGACAACTTTGGAGACTTAGTGGATCGTGTATCTGCAGTAAATACAATTGTTGATTCTGATAAAGCTATTCTTGATGAGCAACAAAAAGACGAAGATGCTTTGAAATCAAAATCTGCATCTGTTAAAAAAGAACAAGAAAAACAACAAAAAGCAATTGCAAGTTATGAGGAACAACAAAATAAAATCGAAGCTCAAAAAGCTGAGAAAGAAGCTGTTGTAGCACAATTAGCAGCTCAACAAGCGACAACTCAACAAGAAAAATCTACTTTAATCGCGCAACGTGATAGAGAAGCAGCGGCGGCAGCAGCTCGTGCGGCAGCAGCGAAAGAAGCAACAACTGTTCAACCAGTTGCAGCTACTACAGAAAAGAAAGCTGAATCATCATCAGATGCAAGTTCAAGTTCTACAAATGAATCTTCATCTGTAGCATCTTCTTCAAACGACAGCAGTTCTAAATCTGAAAGCACTACAGCGAAAAAATCATCATCATCATCAAATACTTCTAGCTCAACAAATAATAATATCGCAGCACCAACTGGTTCTGGTTATGATGCAATGATTTCAGCTGCTTATGCGCAATTAGGTAAACCATATTCACTAGGAGCAACTGGACCAGGTTCATTTGACTGTTCTGGATTCACTTCTTATGCATTCCGTTCAGCTGGAATCTCTCTTCCAAGAACGTCAGGTGCTCAATATGCAGCATCTACTAAAATTAGTTCAAGCCAAGCAAAACCAGGTGATTTAGTATTCTTCAGCTATGGTAGCGGGATTGCTCACGTTGGTATCTACATTGGTGGAGGCAAAATGATTAACGCGCAAAATGACGGCGTTAAAATTGATAGCCTTTCAAGCAGTTTCTGGGCTCAATCTCTTGTAGGCTTTGGTCGCGTAGCTAACTTTTAATCTTAAAATATAACAAGCGTTCTTGAAAATAGAAAAGTACCTTTGTATGATTATTTACGAGGGTACTTTTTTTCTACTCTAACGCATGGGAAAAATAGTAATATATGAATCTGATATAGGAGGAAACAATACATGACATATAAGAAATTACTCGTAAACAGCCTTGCAATAACTGTAGCAGTTGGACTTTTTAGTACAGTGCCAACTAATGTAAAGGCTGCTGATTTAAATGAACTCCAGAAACAACAACAAGCAATCCAGCAACAGCGATCTGCGGTAGATAATCATATTGACGAGAAGGACCACGAAGTATCGATTCTTGAAAGAAAGCAACAAACAACAGCTGCGGAACTAGAAAGTCTAGTGAAAAGCATTACAGAAACGAATAAAAAATTGCAAAAGCAGCAGCAAGAAGTAGCTGTAACGAATGCGGAAGTAAGTAAGCTTAAAAATGAAATCGTCGTGTTGCAAAAAAGTATAGATGATCGCCTTAATTTATTGAAAGATCGTGCGCGTGCTATCCAAGTGAATGGAAATGGTCAAGAGTATATGAATGTTATTTTAGCATCAGATAATTTCAGCGATTTTATTGATCGCGCAACCATGGTATCGACGCTTGTCAACGCGGATAAAGATATTATGAATGATCAGAAAAAAGATGAGGATGCGCTAAACGGAAAGCAAAAGCAAACAGAGACGAAATTGGCGGGTTTGAAGAAACTTTCCACTGAAATCGCGCTTTCCAAAAACAACTTAGAGAGCCAAAAAAGTCAAAAAGATGAGTTAATCTTGGCCATTGCGGCTGAAAAAGACTTAACACAACAACAAAAGAATGATTTACTCTCACAACAAGGTGAACTAGCGGCGAATGAACAAGCAATCGCTGGCAATATTCAAGCGGAGAAAAATCGCCAAGCACAACAACAATTGGCTGCAGCGCGTAAAGCGAGTGAAGAACGGGCGGCAAGAGAAGCGGCGGCACAAGCAAGATCAAAAGTTGTTACGCGGACAGAAACGGCTGCTGCGACTCCAACACCAGAAGCACCACCTGTTTCCATCCCGTCGATCAGTGCTGGTTCTCAGACCGGAATGTTTATTAAACCAGCAGCAGGAATCTTGACGTCTGGGTTTAGCGATAGAACGAATCCAGTAACTGGTCAACATGAATCCCATAAAGGGCAAGATATTGCTGCGGGTGGTAGTGTACCAATTTATGCAGCTGCTGGCGGAACAGTCGTTTTCTCTGGTTTCGGGGCTCCTGGTAGTGGTTATGGCGGCTACGGTTATGTTGTTGAAGTTGATCATGGTAATGGCTATCAAACATTGTATGGTCATATGAGAGCGGGAAGCTTGCAAGTCGTTGCAGGACAAAGCGTTTCTCAAGGGCAAGGCATTGGTATGATGGGCTCGACTGGGCAATCAACGGGACAACATCTTCATTTTGAGATTCATAAAAATGGTGTTCCTGTAGACCCATCTCCTTATATCTAATATCAAACTCGGCTAACCGCTATTGGTAGCCGAGTTTTTGTATGATACTAAGGCAATACTTAACTCTTAATTTGTGATATGATAAAAAGGTAGCAATATTATTGGGAGGTACATTATGGGGATTATCGCGGGATTACTGATTGTTTTACTAGTAATCAATCTATTTTTTGCTGCTGTGATGGTGTTTCTGGAAAGACGAGACACATCGGCAACATGGGCTTGGTTACTTGTACTGACTTTCATACCTGTTCTTGGATTTATTATATATTTAATATTCGGCCGAAAGCTTTCACATCGCAAAATTTTTGACTGGAAGGGACAGGAGAAAATTGGATTGCGAGAGTCGACGGATAATCAGATTAGCATGATTAGGCAGCAAGAATTTCCTTTTAGCGATCGAAATGTAGCGAAACATCGGGATTTAATTTACTTATTATTGGTGAACGATGGCGCGATTTTGACGCAGGATAATGAAGTGACAATTTTCACAGATGGGCATGAGAAGTTTGATGCGTTGATGCGAGATATCGAGATGGCGACGGATCATATTCATTTGATTTACTATATTATTCATTCGGATATGCTGGGAAATCGTTTGCAGAAAGCGTTGATTAAAAAGGCGGAGGAAGGTCTCGACGTTCGTGTTATTTATGATGCGATGGGATGCCGGACGACGAAAAATGCTTTTTGGAATAAACTGAAGCAGAATGGTGTCAAAGTATGGCCGTTTTTCCCTTCCAAATTACCATTGATAAATTTCCGACTGAACTATCGAAATCATCGTAAACTGGCGATTATCGATGGAGAAATTGGCTATATTGGCGGATTCAATGTTGGAGATGAGTATTTAGGACTTGATGATAGCTTCGGATATTGGCGTGATACACATTTGCGTGTTCGCGGAAAGGCCGTTTTTGCGATGCAAACGCGGTATATTATGGACTGGAATTCAGCGTCATCTGCTAGTCAGAAGTTGGATTACCAAAAGCGCTATTTTCCAAGTTTTCATGGCAAAGGGCAGACAAGTATGCAGATTGTGTCGAGTGGTCCTGATACGGAATGGCAGCAAATCAAGAATGGCTATATCAAAATGATAAATTCGGCGAAGAAATCGATTTATTTGCAGTCGCCGTACATTATTCCGGATGTGAGTTTGCTCGAGGCGCTTAAGATTGCGTCGCTGTCTGGTGTTGACGTGCGTTTGATGATTCCGAACAAGCCGGATCATGCTTTTGTTTATCGTGCCACGACGAGTTATTGCGGGGAATTGATTGAGAGTGGTGCCAAGGTTTATATTTACGATAATGGCTTTATTCACGCAAAAACGCTCGTTGTAGACGGGGAAATTGCTTCGGTTGGAACGGCTAATATGGATTTTCGCAGTTTTAGACTAAATTTTGAAGTGAATGCGTTTATGTATGAGAAGAAGATTGCACAAAAGTTGGAAGATATTTTTCTGCAGGATATTTTAAAATCATATCAGTTGACGGAAGAGCTGTATGCAGAGCGATCGTTTTGGATAAAAGTGAAAGAGGCGGTGTCGCGGCTACTCTCTCCGATACTATAAGAGGTGGATAAGATGGAGACAATAATAGTAGAAGTTGTAAAAGGGATTGGCAGTATATTGGTGCAACCGGCATTATATGTGTCGATATTGATAGCGATTATTGCTGGATTTAATCGAATAAAATGGGAACGGAAATCTTTTCATGTACGGATACATTCACCTTGGCAGGAATTAAAAGGATTCTTCGGATTAGGTATTGTTTTCGGTGTGGCACTTTCGATTATCATGGTGTTTGTGGGCTTTACATTGACGATTGGATGGATAGCGATATTTAATGTTGTACTCATTGTGTTGCTAATAGTTGGGCTATTTCGGATGGCTTCGACGGCATATACGATTGGTATTGCTAGTCTGGTTTATTATGCGGCCTATTATTTTGATTGGCAGTTGGCACCGTTTGAGGATCGGATGTTGCCAATTCGTGATTTGTATATCGATAATTTCATGATTGTCATCGTGTTTGTCTTAGCATTATTACTTGCGGTGGAGGCATTCTTGATTCAATTCTCAGGAGCAAACCAGGCCTCACCAATGCTTCGGAAAAGTGGCCGTGGAAAATGGATTGGCGCATTTCAGTTACGCCGCTTATGGTTGCTACCACTCGTTTGTTTCATTCCAGGACATGGTTTTGCAGCATTGTTTGATTGGTGGCCGATTTTTCAAATTGGGAATCAGACGTTTTCCATAATGGTATTGCCGATTGTGATTGGATTCCAGCAACAAGTCCAGTCTCAGCTACCAGCACAAGCCACGCATAAAATCGCGGTTCGAGTGACAAGTTTATCAATTCTGATTGCGCTACTTGGCGTCGTGAGTATTGTGATACCAATTTTGAGTTTGCTCGCCTTTATCGTGGCAATCGCGGGTCGGTTCTGGATTTCTTATCGTCATCGTAACGAGGAACGGGATGCCGCGTTTAAGTTTACACCACAAACAGACGGCATCATGGTCTTAGGCTCTCGGGAAAATACGCCAGCTAGCCGAATGGAAATTTTAGCAGGAGAAGTAATAATGGAGGTAAATGGCATGCCAGTGATGGATCGCGAAGATTTGTATGAGGCACTAAACGAAAACCGAGCCTACTGCAAACTAAAGGTCCGCGACAACAACGGCGAACCACGAATCGTCCAAACCGCCATCCACGAAGAAGACTCCTTCGAACTAGGTCTATTCATGGTAGAATCCAAATAAAAACGTGATTACAAGTAGCCACAAACCGCGACTCAGGGGCACGAGAGCTGCTTAGCTCCTAGGCAAAAGCGAGTTAAGGACTACAGACTCACTGTGCTCCTCTGCATATTGAGGCTCTAACTCACGTTGTTTCAAAGTGCCACAACAAAGCGGAATGTACGACTGTACATGAGCATCGGAACGGAGTTTTTAACGACGGAGATGAGTAGTTCTCGTGCCCCTGACTTTTAAGATTGTGTTAAGAGTGACCGTTTTCTACCCGAAAAAGGTAAATTCGTGCTATATTTTAGTGGAAGAATACATAACAAGTTGTGGCGAGAATGTAATGGCCGCGCGTTATGAATGGGGAGGAAAGAGCATTGACCAAGATTTTAGTAGTGGATGATGAGTCTTCTATTGTAACTTTACTGCAATTTAACATTGAAAAGGCTGGCTTTGATGTAGTGACGGCGGAGGATGGTAGGACAGGATACGAGCTTGCTTTGTCGGAAAAACCGGATTTGATTGTACTCGATTTGATGTTACCTGAGATGGACGGGATTGAAGTGTGTAAGCAGTTGCGCCAAGATAAGGTGGAGACGCCGATTTTGATGTTGACGGCAAAAGATGACGAATTGGACAAAATTATTGGTCTGGAGCTTGGTGCGGATGACTATTTGACGAAACCGTTTAGCCCGCGTGAGGTTGTGGCGCGAATCAAGGCGATTTTGAGACGGAGTGCTGGGAAAGCGGCAGATGTGGAACCGGAAGACTCGCAGAAAGAGAAGGCGTTGCATATTGGCGAGTTGAAGATTCTGACGGATAGTTATGAGGTGTATTTACAGGATGAGTTGCTGGATTTGACACCGAAGGAATTCGAGTTGTTGGTATATTTGGCGAACCACAGGGGCAAGGTTTTTTCGCGAGATCAGCTGCTGGACGCGGTTTGGAACTATGATTATATTGGTGAAACGCGGATTGTGGATGTGCATGTGAGTCATTTGCGGGATAAAATCGAGGCGGATACGAAGCAACCTCGGTACATTAAGACGATTCGTGGTTTTGGCTATAAAATGGAGAACGTGAAATCATGAAAAAATTATGGCTGAAAATAGGACTGTCTTTTTTTATCTTATTTTTTATTGTCATGGTCATTGTGGGTTTCTTTTCGGGGGAACTGATGAAGAGCGTTTACTTGCATATGAAAGAAAGCCAGCTGCAGGATGATGCGAAAATATTGCTGACAACGACGAAGCTGGAAGATGTTGATCTAGATCAGGATGCGGATAAAATTCAGTCGGACTTAAAACCGCTGGAGGATAAAATTGACGCACGAATTACGGTCATTGATCGGACGGGGCACGTGGTTGCTGATACGAAGGAAGATCCGCACAGTTTGGGCAGTCATATGGATCGTCCCGAGGTGCAGGAAGTTCTTAAGCAAGGGAAAGAGGTTGGGATTGCCACGCGAAAAAGTTCTACACTTGGCTATAGTATGCTGTATGTGGCGGTTCCAATTACGCATAATGGGGTGACGGACGGTGTACTTCGGATTTCGATTTCACTAGAATCAGTCGAAAAAGCAGTCCATCAATTATGGCTCAGCCTCACCTTGATATTTGGCTTGGCGTTGGTGTTTATTGGCTTCATAAGTGCGGTGATTGCGCGGCGGATTACGCGACCAGTCAATGAAATTATCGATGTGTCAATGGACTTGGCGAACAATCGTTATTACAGCAGAATTACTGGGAAAACGAGCGGCGAGTTGCAGGATCTATCGCTAAGTGTGAATCAATTGGCGCAAAGTTTAGAGAAGCAGATGCAGGAAATCGAGCTTAATCAACAGCGGCTAAGCGGCATCGTGCAGAACTTGGTGAGTGGCGTGATGCTGATTGATCAACGAAAACTGATTGTGATGACGAATCCGATGATAGAACAGATTATCGGGGAAAAAGACCTCACTGGAAAAGCATATTACGAGGTTTTAAAAAGTTTTGCGTTGACGCAGCTTGTCGATCAATGCTTAGAGCAGAAAGTTTTCCAACAAGAGGAGATTACGATTTATTTCCCGAGGGAGCTTATTTTAGATGCTAACGTTTCGCCAATTTTATCAAAAACGGGTAACATAACAGGCGTGATTTTGCTGCTACACGATATTACAGAAATTAGACGATTGGAAAATGTACGTTCGGAGTTTGTCGCGAATGTGTCACATGAACTGAAAACACCAGTAACCGCGCTAAAAGGTTTTGCAGAAACGCTACTTGATGGTGCGATGTATGATGAAGCGCTACTCAAGAAATTCCTCACCATTATAAAAGAGGAAAGCGATCGTTTGCACCGTTTAATCATGGATATCTTGGAATTGTCGCGAATTGAGCAGAAACATGTATCGATGAATTTGGAGCAGGTGGATGTTGAGGACGTGGTAATCACGACGATGGATACGGTTCGCTCGATGGCACTCGAAAAAGGGATTCAGCTCGTGCCGCCAAATTTGACCTCACCGGTTATTATCCAAGCAGAACGTGATCGGTTGCAGCAAATCTTGATTAACCTCATCTCCAACGCGATTGTGTATACACCACAGGATGGTACAGTGTCGGTTGGTGTGACGGAAAACGAGGCGAATGATACGATTGCTATCACAGTCACGGATAATGGGATTGGTATACCAGTTAAGGATATTGATCGGATTTTTGAGCGTTTTTACCGCGTGGATCGTGCGCGTAGTAGACATTCTGGTGGTACAGGACTGGGGCTTTCTATCGTAAAACATATTGTGGAGAGTTGTGGCGGTCAAATTCAAGTGGAAAGCATCGAAGGTTCAGGCACAACTTTCACCGTAACACTTCCAAAATAAAGATGTAACGCAAGTCGTGATTTTAGCGGCTTGCGTTTTTCTTTACATAAAATCCACCATCCGACCGCCCATTCTGCGGTCTTTTTGTCATTTTCTGATAAAGAAATTTACACAATCATCATCTTTACATTCTCTTAACATTAGCTACACATCACCTTAATCCAGAAGAGGTATAGTAGGTTTGTAAGTTAAATCGATAAAAAAGGTGGTTTACAGTTTATGAAGAAGAGATTTTTAGGAATAGTAGCTGTTATTGCAGCATTCACAATGATTATAGCAGGATGTGGGAATTCGAGTACATCATCAGATAAAGCAAACGGAAATTCAGATAGCAAGGAAGTTTCTGGTTCTATCACGGCGGTCGGCTCAACAGCACTACAACCTCTTGTCGAAGCTGCTTCGAAACAATTTACAGCTGAAAATCCTAAAGCACAAATCAATGTGCAAGGTGGCGGATCTGGTACTGGGCTAACACAAGTGCAACAAGGCGCAGTGGATATCGGCAACTCGGATGTTTTCGCTGAAGAAAAAGATGGCGTTGACGCTTCTAAACTTGTAGATCACAGAGTCGCAGTAGTCGGCATGGCACCAGTCGTTAACAAAGACGCTGGCGTGAAAAATATTTCAAAACAACAATTAATCGACATCTTCACTGGCAAAATTACAAACTGGAAAGATGTTGGCGGTAAAGACGAAAAAATCACCATCATCAACCGTGCAGAAGGAAGCGGAACACGCGCAACTTTTGAAAAATGGGGCTTAGATGGCGCGACTCCAATTAAGGCGCAAGAACAAGATTCCTCAGGTACCGTTCGTAAAATCGTAAGCGAAACACCAGGAGCTATCAGTTACCTAGCATTCTCTTACATTGACGATTCAATCCAAGGACTTTCCCTTGATAATGTAGAGCCAAAAGAAGAAAACGTAGCAACAAACGATTGGAAAATTTGGGCTTACGAGCATATGTACACAAATGGTGAAGCGACAGGACTTGCGAAACAATTCTTAGCTTACATCACGAGCGAAGACGTTCAAAATGACTTGGTGCCACAACTTGGTTACCAATCGATTCACTCGATGAAAGTAGAACGCGACGCTAAAGGAAATATTACAGACGTTAAATAAAAAATATATTGGGGAAGGCGTCTACTTCTAAGTATAGAAGTGGGCGCAAACCCGTTTGTTGGGTATAAAAATAAGAACTCAGCATTGGAAAGGAGTCTACGCAGTGGAAGCACGAGAAAAAGCATTAACGCAAACTTCCAAAAAAGCCCGTCTTGAAAAAAGAGGGAAAATCATAACATTTATCTGCATCAGCATCATGGTGATTGCAGCGGCATCCATTCTTTTCTTTGTTATTTCGAAAGGACTGGCTACTTTTTTTGTCAATGATGTTTCATTTGTTGACTTTATTACAGGGACAGATTGGAATCCTTCTAAAACAGATGCGGCTGGAAATCCACTCGTTGGCGCCTTGCCGATGATTCTTGGTTCTTTTGGTGTGACGTTACTCGCAGCTTGTATTGCTGCACCGCTCGCGATTGGCGCGGCAATTTTTATGGTGGAAATATCGCCGAAGTTTGGTAAGAAAATTTTGCAACCGGTGATGGAGTTACTTGTTGGGATTCCGTCCGTTGTTTACGGGTTTATCGGACTCAGCGTGGTTGTCCCGTTTATTCGGGAACATATTTCAGGAAGTGGTTTTGGGATTGCAGCGGCGACCGCGGTTTTGACCGTCATGATTTTGCCGACTGTGACAAGCTTGACAGTGGATGCGATTCAATCGGTACCACGTCATTATCGTGAGGCTTCGCTTGCGCTTGGTGCAACGCGTTGGCAGACGATTTGGAAAGTAATTTTGCGGAGTGCACGACCAGGCATTTTGACCGCCGTTGTTTTCGGAATGGCGCGCGCGTTTGGTGAAGCACTTGCTGTACAAATGGTTATTGGAAACTCCGTGGTTATCCCGACTTCGTTATTCGAACCGGCCTCCACGTTAACTAGTATTTTAACAATGGGAATGGGAAATACCGTCATGGGGACACTTGATAATAACGTGCTTTGGTCGCTAGCTATGGTGCTACTGGCAATGTCGCTGTTCTTTATCATTATGATCCGCTTTATCGGCCGTAGGAGGAAAGTCAAATGAATGTAAAAACAAAAGATAAGATTGCGACCTCCGTTTTCTATTTGATTGCGCTACTCATTGTCGTTATTTTGGCTGGATTACTTGGCTATATCCTAGTTCGAGGCGTGCCTCATCTGAGCTGGCATTTCCTAACCTCCCCACCAGAATCGTTCAAAGCGGGCGGCGGGATTGGTCCAGAAATTTGGAACTCTTTTTACATGTTACTTATCACGATGATTTTATCTGTTCCAATTGCGCTGGGAGCCGGTATCTACATGGCAGAATACGCCCGCAAAAATTGGATTACAGATTTTATCCGGACAACGATTGAAGTCCTGTCTTCTTTACCGTCGATCGTGGTCGGTTTGTTCGGCTTCTTAATTTTCGTGTTACAGATGGGGTGGAGTTTCTCGGTTATTTCCGGGGCGCTGACACTAACCATCTTTAATCTACCGCTACTCATTCGCGTTATTGAGGAAGCACTCAATGCTATTCCAAATACGCAACGAGAGGCAGGACTTGCACTAGGCTTGTCGCGCTGGGAAACCATAACACGGGTTCTAGTTCCAGCCGCGCTACCAGCCATCGTGACCGGCGTTATTTTAGCCGCAGGACGCGTATTTGGTGAAGCAGCCGCCTTAATCTACACTGCTGGACAAAGTACACCAACACTGAACTTCGGGGACTGGAATCCAATGAACCCAACGTCACCGCTTAACATCTTCCGTCCAGCAGAAACACTTGCCGTTCACATTTGGAAAATTAATGGGGAAGGAATCATGCCAGACGCTGCAGCCGTGTCCGCGGGAGCGTCCGCCGTACTCATTCTTTCCGTGCTACTTTTCAATATTTTAGCCCGCATTCTAGGGAAATACGTATTTAAAAAGATGACGTCTTCCTGATTTGGCGGACAAAAGGAGTTTTTTAAAATGATGGCAACTACTAATATGTCGTTCGCGATAAATGAAGCAAAAGATGAAATCGTGACAGCAGGTGCGCCCGCGATGGCTACTAATGATTTGCACGTCTATTACGGCGACAACCACGCGATTCAAGGTGTCGACTTAGAATTCCATGAAAACCAAGTGACGGCACTCATCGGCCCGTCTGGATGCGGGAAATCGACGTATCTCCGCGCGCTCAATCGAATGAATGACGAAATCGATGGCTGCCGAATGGAAGGCGAAATTCTATATAACGGCATCAACATTAACCGCAAAGAAGTGGATTTATACAACGTTCGCAAAGAAATCGGGATGGTATTCCAAAAGCCGAATCCATTCACAAAATCGATTTTTGAAAATATTGCTTTTAGTTTGAAGCGCCACGGTATGAAAAATAAAGCCGAGCTCGCAGAACGTGTCGAAAAAAGTTTGCGTAGCGCCGCACTTTGGGATGAAGTCAAAGATGATTTGGGCAAAAGTGCCTTATCATTATCTGGCGGACAGCAACAACGCCTATGTATTGCGCGCGCGATTGCGATGCAACCAGAAGTTTTACTACTCGATGAACCAGCTTCTGCGCTCGATCCGATTTCAACGAGTAAGATAGAGGATTTAATCCATGAACTGAAGAAAAAATACACGATTATTATCGTAACACACAATATGCAACAAGCCGCTCGGGTATCCGATCACACTGCCTTTTTCTATCTCGGAAAAGTAGTAGAAGTGACCGATACAGGAACACTATTTACGAACCCAGCGAATAAACAGACGCAGGACTATATTTCTGGGAATTTCGGATAATGAAAAGCTGAGACGGCTCGTTCAGCTCCGAAAAAAACGGCTCTTGGTTTTTATGGAGGGCGTGAAGTTTTCGAGGAGCTAGCCGTCGAAGCTAGATTCAAAGATGCTGGACATGACACAAAAAAAGAATTACATGCTTACTACGTTCTCATGCACATTGAGTTTCTAAATCGGCAAGGGATGCTTCATAAGAGACTCAACAAAGGAGGAAATCGCAATGTCAACAATAACCGACACGGAATTCGTCATCGAGACAAAAGACGTAGACCTATTCTACGGACAAAAACAAGCGCTAAATAAGATAAACCTAAACTTCAAAAAAAATCGTGTGACGGCGCTTATAGGGCCGTCTGGATGCGGTAAATCAACTTTTCTTCGTACACTGAATCGAATGAACGACTTAATTCCAAATGTCACGATCAAAGGCGAGATTAAAGTTGCCGACGAAAACATTCAAAGTTCCAAAATCGATACGGTAAATTTGCGTAAAAAAGTCGGGATGGTTTTCCAACAACCGAACCCATTCCCATTTTCGATTTATGATAACGTCGCTTACGGTCCGAGAACGCATGGCGTCAAGAATAAGAAAAAACTTGATGAAATCGTCGAACGTAGCTTGCGTCAGGCGGCACTTTGGGATGAAGTGCATGACCGTTTGCACAAATCAGCGCTCGGCATGTCTGGCGGACAGCAACAACGGCTTTGCATCGCGAGGGTTCTGGCAGTACAACCAGAAGTTATCCTGATGGATGAGCCGACCTCTGCACTCGATCCAATTTCCACAGCTAAAATGGAAAATCTGATTTTAGAGCTGAAAAAAGAGTACACCATCGTTATCGTGACGCATAATATGCAACAAGCATCGCGGATTTCTGATGAGACAGCTTTTTTCCTTAACGGAGAAATCATTGAATTCACCGATACAACCACCATTTTCACAAATCCAGCAGAGCAACAAACGCAAGACTATATCTCAGGACGATTTGGATAAGGAGCGAAGCATATGCCAGTTAGAAAAATTTTCAATGAACAGTTAAATGAGCTGCACCAACACTTACTCGAGATGGGAATGCTAGTCAACGAGGCGATTTATAAAGCCGTGAAGTCCCTTGTTAACCGAGATCATGAACTAGCGGAAAACGTGATTGCAAGCGACCGTTCTATCAATAATATGGAGCTGGCGCTGGAGCAAAGATCGTTTGAACTCATTGCGCTTCAACAACCAGTAGGCATCGACCTTCGCAAAATTGTCACGGTTTTAAAAGCGAGTTCTGATTTGGAGCGAATTGGTGACCACGCCGTCAGCATTGCCAAAACCACCATTTTAGTAGGGCGAACAAAAGTCGTGAAGCCAATTCCAGAAATTCAAGAGATGGGCGATATCGTCAAAATAATGGTACATGACGTTCTCAAAGCCTATCTGGCAGAGGACGAAGAGGCGGCTCGCGAAATAGCGACGCGTGATAATGAAGTAGATAAACTCCAGCGCGTCATTTATACAAAATGCATTCATTTCATGCAAGAAGATCCAGATCATTTAGAGGAAATTTCGTATTTACTCCTTGTTGCACAGTATTTGGAGCGGATTGGGGACTATGTAACAAACGTCTGCGAATGGATTGTGTATTTGAAGAGTGGCGAAATTGAAGAGTTGAATAACTAATACGCAAAAAACCTCTGTCACATCACTGCGGCAGAGGTTTTCTTCATGTATCAATTATTTAATTTCCGAGCTTGTTTCAAAGTGAATTCAAGGGAATCCATAATAAATTCTGTTGTTTCTTCTTGTAAGTATTCCCCGTTTAAATGTTGATGTTCCTCGTAACGCAAATCCTCAATTATTTTCTCGATTCGTTTTGCGATGTCATTCTTTTCTTTCGTTGTGACCGGTTTATATGAGGGTTCACTATTTTGGCCAATTAGATAATCTACCGAAACATCAAATAACGTTGCAATATGGCGAACCGTATCCAAATCCGGTTCTCGAATGCCATACTCCCAGTTACCGTATGTAGAAGGGGCCTTCAGTCCGAGTCTTCTTGCTGTTTCGGCTTTCGACCAGCCTTGCTTTTCCCTTAAAACTGTCAATCGTCCGCTTAAATCTGGCATGCTATCACTCCTTTGTGTAAATTATATCATGATTTTGCGGATTGAGCTCTTTTTTTACATAAATAAACTCATTTTGTACATAATGACTGAAATACTTGCAATTTTATCAAATCTATATTAATATATGTGTATATAAACATATATTAAAAGTTGTGCTGGCTAAACCTTGCTAAGTTTCGTTTTTTGGTCTATTATATGTGTATGTGAACATATACGAGAATTGGAGTGATAAGAGATGGAACAAAGCAAACAACTATTAGGCGAAGAAACACTTTTTGGTGTAACGCAAATTTTTAAAGCATTGGCTGATCCGACGCGCGTTCAAATTTTAAACTTGGTGCAGGATCAAGAGTATTCGGTGAACGATATTGCGCGGACACTGGGTTTCAATCAGACGACAGTTTCCCATCAATTACGCTTTTTAAAAAATTTACGCTTAGTGAAATCAAGACGTGAAGGCACGACGATTTATTATACGCAAGATGACAACCACGTTCTGGAACTGCTCTCGCAAGCGATTAGGCACGTGGAACACACAAATTGAGAAGGGACGAGGAGGACAATGGCAGAATTCAAATTAAGTGGGCTTTCTTGTGCACACTGCGCGCAAGAGATGGAAGCCGAAATGAAGCAATTGAAGCATGGCAAGGATGCGAAAGTACTCTATAACTCTGGGAAAATGATTATTTCGAATAAGATGGCGATGCCGGACGTAGAAAAAATATTGAAACAAGAAGGTGTTTCGATTGTGCAACCAGATGGCGAGCACGATCACGATCATAGCCATGGTGACACGAAACTCATCGTTCAGATTGTCATTTCAACGTTGCTATTCTTCCTCGCCTTTTTTACGGACAAATATATGCCAACGTGGGGATCATTTAGTATTTATTTCGTTGCGGCAGCACTCAGCGGGTACCAAACATTTTTCAAAGGGCTCAAAAATTTATTCCGTTTGAAATTTAATATCGATACATTGATGACGGTTGCGCTAGTCGGTGCCTTTATTATTGGGGACTGGCGCGAAGGGACGGTCGTGGCGATATTGTTCGGCGTGAATGAATATTTGGAAGGCTTCGGAATGCGCCAAGCACGCAAGTCGATGGCTGAATTATTGAAAGTTGTGCCAAAAACGGCGAACCTTTTGAAAGATGGTGTTACAACGGAAGTACCAATTACTGACCTCCAACTTGGCGACATGATTTTGATTAAAGCAGGCGGAAAAGTACCGTCTGACGCTGTGATTGTTGATGGAAAAAGCTCTGTGAACGAAGCTGCAATTACGGGTGAGTCGATGCCCGTTGAAAAACAAATTGGTGACGCTTTGTTTGGCGGTTCGGTCAATAATGAAGGAACGCTAAAAGCTGAAATCACTGCTGTTTATGAGGACTCGTCTTTAGCTAAAATTTTGCATTTAGTAGAGGAAGCACAGGAAACGAAGACACCGACGGAGCTATTCATCGATCGTTTCGCGAAATATTACACACCAATTATTATGATGTTTGCCGTATTAGTGACTATCGTGCCCCCACTTTTCTTCGGTGGAGCTTGGAGTCACTGGGGTTATGAAGGACTTGCCGTATTAATTATCGGTTGTCCATGCGCGCTAATCTTATCTTCACCCGTTGCGATTGTTTCTGGAATTACGCGCAGCGCCAAGAACGGTGTTTTGATTAAAGGTGGCGTTTTCTTAGAACAACTTGCCAAAACAAAACAAATTGCGTTTGATAAAACAGGGACGCTAACAGAAGGAAAACCAGTTGTTGAGAAAGAAATTGTGTATGATGAAGCGAAATTTTTCCGAATTTCCAGTATGATGGAACAGAGCTCAGGGCATCCAATCGCAGCCGCCATCATCGCTCGTATCGGTTCAGTAAGCGCGGAAATGGATGACTTAACGACGGTTGGCGGAAAAGGACTTGTCGGCACATTCGAAGGAACACAGTATTTCTTGGGTAACGAGCAACAAATCCCAGAATCGAGTTGGACAGACGTGGCTAGAATGGACGTCAAAGCACTGAAAGAAACAGGATATACAGTCGTTATTACTGCATCAGAAACCGCAGTTCTCGGCATGTTTGGTATTCAAGATGCCTTGCGCAAAGAAAGTAAACAACTCGTGACAGAGCTTCATAAAGAGGGCATAACCAATATTATTATGCTAACCGGTGACCATGAAAAAACTGCTGAAAAAGTAGCGAACGAAATCGGCATCGATCACTATTATGCGAGCTTGCTACCAGAAGATAAATTAACCAAAATCGGTGAACTTCAGGCTCAAAATGGTAGTATTGCAATGGTTGGCGATGGTATCAACGACTCCCCGGCCCTAGCAACCGCTGACCTTGGAATCGCAATGGGGAAAGGAACTGATAGCGCGATTGAAGTGGCAGATATCGTACTTATGCAGGACCATTTAGGCAAATTACCAATTACAGTAAAAATCGCTAAAAAGGTACGTTTCGTCGTAGGATTCAATATCGCCTTCGCGTTAGGCCTCAAAATAGTAGCGTTATTACTCGCTCTAACAGGTTATCTAACCCTATGGATGGCAATCATGGCAGATATGGGCGCAACCATCGTTGTAACCATCTTCGGGCTCTCCATCTTGTTCCGAAGTAAGGCTGAAAAGGAAATCAAATAAGCAAACCAAAAACAAGGAGTAGCAATGCTTCTTGTTTTTGGTGAAATAAACCGATAAACCGCATACCATCAAGTGTTTTAGGTTGCTATCAATACGTATCCTCGTTATACTAGTAAAAAAAGAAAACCATTTGGGGGAAGAACATGAAGCAACTATCTAATAGTAAAAAAATAATCGTTATTTTAGGCATCATAGTTCTACTAGCCGTCTCTGTTGCAGCAGTGATGTTCAATGATGATCTAACATCGGTCATTATCATTTCTATCGTTCAATTCATTTTGATTCAAGCGGTTTGCTATGTGGGGATTTATTCCGTTATGAAAGTTGGAGTCACGCGCGGGCATAAATTATTTACATGGGGCATCTTGACAACGCTTATTTTTATGGGACTTATCTATATTTTTGCAGCAGACAATTTCAGACAATATTCGGCGGCTATTATCGCCTTACTCGGCTTCAGTTCAGCTTTAATCATGCGTGAAGTAGAAAATACGCATCCAGACAATAAAAAACAAGAAGAACAATGAGGAGTGAAGCAAAATGGGAATTCATCAATATTTTCGTAGCTTATCAGATTTAGAGAATATTTACCGGTGTCCAGGCAAGTTCAAATATCAAGAACACTCTGTTGCTGAGCATTCATTCAAAGTTACTCAAGTAGCACAGTTTCTAGGTAATGTAGAGGAACAAGCCGGTCAAACCGTTAATTGGCGCGCTTTATATGAAAAAGCACTGAACCATGATTATCCAGAATTGTTCATTGGGGATATCAAAACACCCGTCAAATATGCCACCGCAGAACTTCGCGAAATGCTGTCCGAAGTAGAAGAAACGATGACGCGAAACTTCATTAATAATGAGATTCCGAAAGAGTTTCAAGCGATTTATCACGTTTTACTTAAAGAAGGCAAAGACGATACACTAGAAGGACAAATTTTGGCAGTAGCTGATAAAGTAGACTTGCTGTACGAATCATTCGGCGAAATCCAGAAAGGCAATCCAGAACCAACCTTCACCAAAATTTACAGTGAGGCACTAGAAACCATCTATCAATTCCGCGACATGAACTGCGTCCAGTACTTCTTACGTGAAATATTGCCAGATCTACTCGCAGAAAAAGGGATTGAAAAAACGGATTTACCAGCCCTAACAGATGAAATAAAAGCACGCGTTTTAAAAGCGGATAGTTAAAAAAAAGGGAGAGCGAAGCCTATGTGGGATCAGCTAATTTCGGCATTATTTTTTCCAGGATTGTTGGTTATTATATTATCGCGAATTACGTACCAACGTTTTGTAGGTTTAGGACTCACCGTGATTTTAATAGCTGTTTCCGCTCGCATGGGTTTCACGAATACATGGTGGCTTATATGCTTAGACGCGATTTCGATGACGATGGGCTTCTTCCTAGCAACACGAATGCTCGGTAGATTACGTCAGGCAGATAAAGAAGCGTGAAAAAGGCGCGTGTATATGATGAAAGAGGTTGAGACAAAACTCAAGATAAAGCAAAAATTCTCTCCCATTTCTTCGGGTAGGACGAAAAATTCTGCTTTATACAAATCGAGCGAAAGCGTTTGTATTCAGGGGATTTGGTGGAAGCCGGAAGCGGAGCATACTTGTGTATGTGAGAACCGGAAGTCCGCCAAATCCCCTGAATGTGAACGCTTGTCGCCGATTTTTTTGGATTATGTCCCATCCTCTTCGTGTTATACGGATGCGAAAATACGTTCGCTTTTTGCTAGCGGATTTGGAACAATTATGATAAAATGAATACAAGTGATGAGTCTGGGATTTGCCTAGACTCACTTTCGTTTTGCTAAAGGAGGAAAAAAGGTGAAGGATACATTTCAACTAGTTTCGAAATATACGCCACAAGGGGATCAACCGAAAGCTATCGAGAAGTTGGTTGCAGGACTTAGAAGTGGTACAAAACATCAAACCTTACTTGGAGCAACGGGAACAGGGAAGACGTTTACAGTTTCTAATGTAATTCAAGAAGTCAATAAGCCGACCCTAGTCATCGCTCATAATAAGACGTTGGCAGGACAATTATATAGTGAATTTAAAGAGTTTTTTCCAGATAATGCAGTGGAATATTTTGTGAGTTACTATGATTACTATCAACCAGAGGCATACGTACCGCAAACAGATACCTTCATAGAAAAGGATTCCAGTGTAAATGATGAAATTGATAAATTGCGACATTCTGCGACAGCATCGTTGTTTGAACGACGAGATGTTATTATTATAGCCAGTGTATCCTGTATTTACGGGTTGGGTTCTCCAGAAGAATATGGCGCTATGCTTGTTTCTCTGCGACCTGGAATGGAGATTAGTCGCGATCAATTGTTACGCGATTTAGTAGAGATACAATATGATCGCAATGATATTGATTTCCAGCGCGGTCGTTTTCGTGTCCGCGGAGATGTTGTGGAGATTTTCCCAGCGTCACGTGATGAACACTGTATGCGTGTCGAATTTTTTGGTGATGAAATTGAGCGGATTCGTGAAGTGGATGCCTTAACAGGTGAAATAATTGGAGAACGGGAACACGTTTCTATTTTCCCAGCTTCCCACTTTGTTACGCGTCCAGACATTATGAAGAAGGCAATCGTGAACATTAAGGCGGAGTTAGAGGACCGCTTGAAAGTACTGCGTGAAGATAATAAACTGCTCGAGGCACAGCGTTTGGAGCAACGTACGAATTATGATATTGAAATGATGGAAGAGATGGGTTATTGTTCAGGCGTTGAGAACTATTCACGTCATTTAGGGTTGCGAGAAGCTGGCTCCACACCTTATACGCTGTTAGACTTTTTCCCGGATGATTTCCAAATCGTGATTGATGAATCCCACGTAACGATGCCGCAAATTCGTGGTATGTACAACGGGGACCAAGCGCGCAAACAGATGTTGGTAGACCATGGTTTTAGGCTTCCATCGGCGCTGGATAATCGTCCGTTGCGTTTGGAAGAATTCGAGAAGCATGTTAATCAAATTATGTACATTTCGGCGACACCAGGTCCATATGAATTGGCCTTAAATCCAGATGTTATCCAACAAATCATTCGTCCCACAGGTCTGCTTGATCCGATTATAGAAATTCGACCAATCGAAGGACAAATTGATGATTTAATAGACGAGATTAATGAACGTATCAAGAAAAATGAGCGTGTTTTGATTACAACGCTAACGAAGAAAATGTCAGAGGATTTGACGGATTACTTGAAAGAAACAGGTATTAAAGTACAGTATCTTCATTCAGAGGTCAAGACGTTGGAACGGATAGAGATTATTCGAGACTTGCGACTTGGTGTGTATGATGTCCTTGTCGGGATTAACTTGTTGCGTGAAGGAATCGATATACCAGAGGTTTCGCTAGTCACAATTCTTGATGCTGATAAAGAAGGCTTCCTTCGCTCAGAGCGTGCTCTTGTTCAAACAATCGGCCGTGCCGCGCGTAATCAGAACGGTAAAGTTATTATGTATGCGGACAAGATGACGGATTCTATGAAATTTGCTATTAGTGAGACATCGCGTCGTCGTGAGATACAAGAGGCTTATAACATAGAGCATGGTATTACGCCGCAAACGATTATTAAGGATGTTCGTGGGGTCATCGCTGCAACAACTGCTGCTGAAACAAGAGAGGCTGAGCACCTGAAAGACCTTAGCAAGATGAATAAGAAAGAACGAATGGCATTTATCGAAGAATTAGAACATGAAATGAAAGATGCGGCAAAAGCACTCGACTTTGAACGTGCAGCGCAACTTCGTGATACCTTACTCGAGTTAAAAGCGGAAGGATGATTAGAGTTGGAAAAAGATAAAATTGTGATACAAGGCGCAAGAGCCAACAATTTAAAGAATATTAATGTCGAAATTCCACGAGATAAGCTTGTTGTTATGACAGGCTTGTCTGGTTCGGGGAAATCGTCGTTAGCTTTTGATACGATTTATGCAGAAGGACAGCGACGCTACGTGGAATCGTTATCTTCTTATGCACGCCAATTTTTAGGGCAAATGGATAAGCCTGATGTAGATTTAATTGAAGGTCTATCACCAGCGATATCTATTGACCAAAAGACGACGAGTCGAAATCCACGATCGACGGTAGGAACTGTGACGGAAATCCATGATTATTTACGTTTAATGTATGCACGAGTAGGACATCCGGTTTGCCCCAATCATGGCATTGAGATTTCATCACAAACGATTGAGCAGATGGTAGATCGTGTTTTAGAATTGCCAGACAAAACGCGTATACAAATTTTAGCGCCAATCGTTTCAGGGAAAAAGGGTGCGCACAAGAAGACGTTAGAAGGTATCAAAAAAGAGGGCTATGTACGTGTTCGTATCGACGGAGATATGTATGATATTGGAGACGAGATTGAGCTTGAAAAGAACAAGAAACACTCCATTGATATCGTGATTGACCGTATCGTTGTGAAGGAAGGCGTTACTTCCCGTTTATTTGATTCTATCGAGTCGGCATTGAGATTAGCAGATGGTTATGCTGTTGTTGATGTTATTGGCGATAAAGAATTGCTATTTAGCGAACATTACGCTTGCCCATACTGCGGTTTTTCTGTTGGTGAGTTAGAGCCAAGAATGTTCTCCTTTAACAGCCCATTTGGCGCTTGTCCAACGTGTGACGGCCTTGGAACTAAACTAGAAGTAGATATTGATACAGTTATCCCAGATATGAGTCTATCACTTAACGACGGGGCAATTATTCCTTGGAAGCCAATTAGCTCTCAATACTATCCGAAAATGCTTGCGGCGGCTTGTAAAGAGTTCGCTATTGACATGGATACGCCATTAGAAAATTTACCGAAAGAGCATTTAGATATTATTCTGAACGGCTCAAACGGTAAAGAGTTCTATTTCGAATATAAAAATGATTTTGGAATGACGCGTGAAACAAATATACCGTTCGAAGGTATCATCCCCAATGTGGAGCGTCGTTATCGTGAAACAAGTTCGGATTTCACTAGAGAGCAAATGGCGCAATACATGACGGATTTACCGTGCCCATCTTGTAAAGGCTATCGTCTTAAAGAAGAAGCGCTAGCCGTCAAAATTAATAAGACGCATCTCGGTGACGTGAGTAATTTCTCTATTATAGAAGCGCTGAACTTTTTTGATGAAGTATCCCTATCTGAAAAAGAAACGCAGATTGCGAAACCAATTTTGAAAGAAGTAAAACAGCGCTTAGGATTTTTGAAGAATGTTGGATTGGATTATTTAACATTGAGTCGCGCTGCCGGAACGCTTTCGGGTGGAGAAGCACAACGAATTCGATTAGCGACACAGATTGGTTCACGCTTAACAGGCGTATTGTATATTTTGGATGAGCCTTCAATTGGGTTGCATCAACGTGATAATGATCGACTGGTTCATACACTTCAAAGCATGCGTGATATCGGTAATACGCTGATTGTAGTAGAACACGATGAGGATACAATGCTTGCGGCGGACTATTTAATTGATATTGGTCCAGGCGCTGGAGAACACGGTGGAGAAGTTGTAGCTGCTGGAACGCCTGAAGAAGTGCGGAATAATAAGAATTCTATCACGGGAGCCTATCTATCTGGGAAGAAGTTTATCCCAATCCCCTCTGATCGTCGTAAAGGCAGTGGCAATAAGCTAGAAGTTATCGGTGCCAAAGCGAATAACCTAAAAAATGTGACCGCAACATTCCCGTTAGGAACTTTTACATGTGTGACTGGGGTTTCTGGATCAGGAAAAAGTTCGCTAGTGAATGAAGTACTGCGTAAAGCTTTATCGCGACATCTCAATAGGGCACACGCAAAACCGGGTGAACACAAAACCATAAATGGTATGGAGCATCTAGAGAAGATTATCGATATTGATCAATCACCAATTGGGCGGACACCTCGCTCCAACCCTGCTACCTATACAGGAGTATTTGACGATATCCGTGATTTATTCGCGTCCACAAACGAAGCAAAAATTCGTGGCTACAAAAAAGGTCGCTTCAGCTTCAACGTAAAAGGCGGTCGTTGTGAAGCATGTAAAGGCGATGGCATTATCAAAATAGAGATGCATTTCTTGCCCGATGTGTATGTACCATGCGAAATTTGCCACGGTAAACGGTATAATAGTGAAACACTAGATATCCGTTTTAAAGGAAAAAATATTGCTGAAGTATTAAATATGACGGTAGAAGAAGGCCTAGATTTCTTTAAAAACCTTCCACGTATAAGCCGTAAACTACAAACAATAGTAGATGTGGGACTAGGATATATTCGTCTAGGACAACCCGCGACGACGCTATCAGGCGGAGAAGCGCAACGTGTGAAACTAGCTTCCGAGTTGCACAAACGCAGCAACGGCAAGTCGTTCTACATTTTAGATGAACCAACAACTGGTCTACATGCCGACGATATCGCGCGCTTACTAAAAGTACTACAGCGTTTAGTAGATGAGAATGGCGATACCGTTCTGGTAATCGAGCACAACTTAGACGTTATAAAACAAGCCGACCACGTTATTGACTTAGGACCAGAAGGCGGAGATGGTGGCGGCCAAATCATTGCAAAAGGCACACCAGAACAAGTCGCAAAAGTAGCCAAATCCTACACTGGAAAATACCTTAAGCCAATCCTAACTCGCGACAAAGCCCGAATGAAAGAAAAAATAGCAAGCAAAGCAGACTAGCAAAATAAGCCGAAGAGCGCCCAACCCAATTTTTTCGGGTAGGATGTAAACTAAGCTTTACACAAATCGAGCGAAAGCGTTTGTAATGCGGTCGTTTCGTGGAAGCCGGAAGCGGAGCATACCCCCGTATGTGAGAACCGGAAGTCCACGAAACGACCGCATTGCGAACGCTTGCCGCCGATTTTTTTTGCGTATACACCTATTCCCAAGTGCCGAAAGTCTAAAGAAATAATCATACTCTGGTTGTATGACAGAAATCGTCTTGTCCTTCATAATAGAGTTATCAGTTAGAAACCAATAATTTAGTTTACAAATACTTAATGGATATCGCTATATTTCCACGAGGAGGAAGAAAACAATGGAAAATGAACGCAAACGAATTTTAGAACTAGTGAAACAAGGTATTATCTCTACGGAAGAAGCGCTAACGTTACTTGAGAACATTTCCAAAAAAGAAGGAAAAAGTGCAGCGGCAGAGGATATTCGTTCTTCTCAAACAGTAGAAGATGTGCAAGAAGAGGTTGTGGAAGAAGAATACGATTATTCGCAAGGCTGGAATACGAAAGAAAATCCTTATCGTGGTGGTGCTTCTTACAAAAAACGCCCACAGCCAAAACAAAAACCAGAAGCTGGTCAAGAGAAACAGCAAGACACTGGTCGCCAAATCATGGATGAGCTTTCTCAAGCAGGAGAAAAGTTCGGTAAATTCTTGAACAGTGCTTTTGAGCAAGTGAAGGATATGCCGATTCCATTCTTGACATCTACGAAATTAGAACGCGATTTTGTTTATCATGACACGACTTTATCGATTTTAGAGTTTGAAATTGCGAACGGTAATGTGGAATTCAAGACATGGGATAGCAACGATGTGAAGGTGCACGCGAATATCAAGCTTTTCAAAGAGTATCCAGAAGAGGAAGCATTACAAATCTTCTTTGACAAAACGACATTGCGTGTAGACGAAGAGACTTTGCGTTTCCAATCGCCATCGAAACAAGTGGTAACGAACTTGACGGTTTACTTGCCAGAACGCGAATATGATTATGTATCTATCAAGATTTTGAACGGTAATCTTCATATTGAAGGCTTGACAGGTCGCGACATGTTTGCAAAAACAACGAATGGTAATATCAGCGTTGGTACGTTGAATACGACACTAACAGAGATCGAATCTATCAATGGAAATGTCCGTGTCAATAGTGGTACGGTTCGTGATTTATCGCTAAAAACATTCCACGGTAATGTTTCTGCTAAAGGTGCATTCGATTCAACTAATCTACAAACAAAAACAGGAAATATTTCATTCACATTAACGAACCATGATTCTAGTTTCTTGAAAACAAAAACGGGTGTTGGTAACATCGATGTTCAAGTGCCGAGCGAACTAGGTGTGGATGGTAAACTGCATACGAATCTAGGTAAGATTAATCTAGGAATTTCAGATGCTGACGTGCTTGACGAAACATCTGATTCTGTAAACAAAACGATTCTTTTCACAAAACTACCAAAATCGAACGAAGCTGTTTTGAAAATCGAAGCAGAAGCAACGACTGGTAACGTGAGAGTAAAAGACGTGAAATAAGAAAGCCGCGCTATCGCTTGGGATTATCTCATTCGAAATAGTTTCAGGGATAGCGCGTTTTGCTACATATTTATAAATGAAAGGAAGGAACAATGATGGACAAAAAATTAAGGAGATCCAGATCAGATCGTAAAATAGGTGGGGTTTTTGGCGGATTATCTGAATATCTCGGCATTGACGCTAACATTTTACGTATTATCTATGTTGTACTTATTATTATTTCTTGGAAAACGATGATCGGGGTTATTGCTTATATTATTGCCTTGTTTATCATCCCTTCCGAGGATACGAGTTATGATGAGGTAATCGATCGCCACCAGCAGAAAATGAAAGATAAATACAATCGTCATGAAAGAAAAATGCAATCAAAAGGCGAGCGTATCAAACAAGCGCAAGCAATGCATACAGAGCGCGCTAAAGAAATGCAACAGCGTCATATCGAGCGTGCAAGAGAAGTTCGTGAACGCCACGGTAACCATCATCAAAATCGTAGAAACATAGAAAATAAAATCCACGGGCAACCAAAGACTGCACGTCCAAGACCAATTCGTGAATTTGAGTTTAACAATACAACTTTCCGTACGATGGAATTAAAAATCGCAACGGGTGACATCATTATTCGTGCTTGGGATAAAGACGATGTGAAGATGCGTACGGTGCTCTCTGTTCATAACAAAGCTAGAGCGATCCAACAATTAAGTGAAGAGAAGTTATGGGATTATTTCTTCAGCCAAACAACGCTTGAAATGACCAATGATCGTTTTGTTTTTGAATCCAAAAATGATGCACTGAAAACTGATGTCGTGTTAACTATTCCAAAACGTGCCTACGAGCAAGTGAGAATTCAATTGTTGAATGGTAACTTGAAGTATGACGATATGGAAGTGGATGATAGTACGCTTAAAGTTCGTCACGGTGATATCAGATCGACTGGTACTGCTGGAAAATTCCTCGTTGCTAGCACGGAGGACGGCGAAATTCTATTCAAGAGTGGTAAAGTTGAAAACATCGAGTTGCACACGACAAAAGGTGATGTCTCTATTACAGGAGATTTCCAAACAACCGTCGCTGTCGCCGAAAATGGTGATGTAGGCTATATTCTTCAAAATGACCAAGCGACAGCGGCTGATTTGAAGGCACCACATGGCGATATTCGTATCCAAATTCCAGCAACATGGAACGTCGATGGAACACTTGGAACGAAGCGCGAAAAAATTTATTTTGATTTGAAAAATGCTAAAGTTTGGGATGAGTCTAATAAATCCCTTGTGTTCACACAAAATTCAGAAGAGATGAGCGTTGCGACATTGCAAGCAGCAGTGG
Organism: Paenilisteria rustica; assembly: GCF_013820765.1. GTDB lineage: Bacteria > Bacillota > Bacilli > Lactobacillales > Listeriaceae > Listeria_A > Listeria_A rustica. Next base: position 32,954 of record NZ_JABJVM010000016.1, on the reverse strand, counting down.
ACAATGGCATCATTAAAATTACCGAATTAGAAGAAAAACAAGTATAATCTACTTTAGGAGGAACTAACATGAGAAAATTAACGAAATCATCATCACAAAAAATGATAGCAGGTGTATGTGGCGGAATTGCTGAATACTTCGGATGGGACGCTACATGGGTGCGTATCGCCTATGTGTTACTATCTTTCCTAAGTTTTGGAACTGGAATATTAATCTACATTATTTTAGCCATTCTTATGCCAGCTAATACAAGTTGGGAGTGATCCAAGTAAATGCGTTGGATAGCAGGAGTTTTAATTAATGCGATATTATTTGTCGCTCTATCTGGATTCTTCGATAGTTTTCATGTAGAAGGCTTTACAGGAGCCGTGATAGCGAGCTTTGTATTGGCGATTTTGAACATGTTGGTGAGACCGATTCTCCTCATTTTGACATTGCCAATCAATATTTTCACACTAGGATTGTTTACATTCGTCGTGAACGCGATGATGTTAGAATTGACATCTTTCTTCCTAGATACGTACATTCAAATTGATGGATTTGGGACAGCGTTATTAATCGCGCTACTGATGTCGCTTGCTAATATGGTAATCAATTCAGTACTTTGGAGTAAAGAACCACGATAAGATGAGACCCCGAAATAGCAGGACTTCGCAAAATGAAGAATCGCTTACTTTCGGGGTTTCTTTTCGCATGTACAAAAATAGGTAGCCTTAAAAATGAGAAAGTGCTAAAATGAGATATAGATTGCAGACAAAAAGGATTAGCGGGATGGGCTGTGTTTTGAGCTTTGTGCCTGTTGACTTAATGGAGGTACTTTCATGACAAAATCAGTAACGGTGAAAGATTTAATGGAACGTCTAAATTTGGAATTGATTTGTGGGGAAGAGGGATTGGAACGACCAATCTTGACGAGTGACTTATCACGTCCAGGCTTAGAATTAACTGGCTTCTTTTCTTATTACCCAGAGGATCGGGTGCAGCTTTTTGGAATGACGGAGATCTCTTTTTCGGAGGGGATGTCGAGCGATGAGTGTTTGAAACGGTTCCGCCAAATGTGTACGAATCGGACGCCGGCATTTGTTGTGTCGCGCCATTTGGAAGCGCCGAAAGAGTTGGTGCAAGCCGCGACGGAAGCAAAAATTCCTGTTTTGCGCTCGAAGCTGAAAACAACGCGTTTATCGGTATATGTTACGAATTATTTGGAAAGTAGATTGGCGCCTGTGATTTCGATGCATGGAGTATTGGTCGATATTTATGGTCTCGGCGTGATGATTATGGGATCGAGTGGTGTTGGTAAAAGTGAGACGGCGCTTGAGCTTGTGAAGCGCGGACACCGATTGGTTGCGGATGATAATGTGGAGATTAGACAGGAAGATGAGTTGACGCTTATTGGTCAGTCACCGCCGATTATCGAGCATTTATTGGAGATTCGTGGATTAGGAATTATTAACGTGATGACACTATTTGGTGCGGGTGCGGTGCGTTCGAGCAAGAAAATCACGATTGTTGTTCATCTTGAAAGCTGGGATCCGGACAAGCATTATGACCGCGTTGGACTGGATGAAGAGAAGATTCGGATTTTTGATATTGATGTGCCAAAAATTACGGTACCGGTTCGACCTGGACGTAACTTGGCGGTTATTATCGAAGTTGCCGCGATGAACTTCCGCTTGAAAAATATGGGTTACAATGCGGCGGAGCGCTTTACACAAGATTTAAACAACCTTATTGGTCAAAATAGTAGTATGACAGATTGAGGATAGTCTGTTTTAGAAAGTAGGGGCATGATGAACTTGAATTTTGCGGCGCTGGATCCAGTGGCCATTCAATTAGGTGGAATATCGATACGCTGGTATGGCGTTATTATTGCGACGGCTGTTGTTGTGGCATTACTTATTGCGTTACAGGAAGCGACAAAGCGTAATGTAGATAAAGAAATATTGGTGGATTTGCTTATCTGGGCGATTCCGATTGCGATTATCAGTGCACGTATTTATTATGTGTTGTTTGAATGGAGCTACTATAAGGATCATTTGAATGAGATTATCAAAATTTGGCACGGCGGGATTGCGATTCATGGAGCGTTGATTGGCTCTGTGTTGACCGCGATTATCTTTTCTCGCATTAAGAAAGTTTCGTTTTGGCAGTTGGCAGATATTGTAGCGCCGAGTTTGATTATTGCGCAAGCGATTGGGCGTTGGGGCAACTTTATGAATCAAGAGGCTCACGGTGGGCCGACGACGCGTACTTTTTTAGAGAGTTTACACTTACCTGATTTTATTATTAATCAGATGTATATTGACGGTATTTATTATCAGCCGACATTTTTATATGAGTCGATTTGGAATGTGCTTGGTTTTATTGTGTTGCTTATATTGCGTCGGACGCGAATTTTGCGTGGAGAGTTGTTCTTGTCGTATGTTATTTGGTATTCGGTTGGGCGTTATTTTATCGAAGGCTTGCGGACGGATAGCTTGATGCTAACGGATACGCTTCGGATGGCGCAGTTCATTTCGATTGTGCTTGTGGCGCTTTCGGTGGCATTGATCGCTTATTTCCGAGTGAAGCGGGATCGTCCTTATTATTTGGAAGACAAGTACGGAATTGCGAAGAAGAAATAGGGTTTTAGAGAGGGAGTACACATGACTAGGAAAATTACGACATTGTTGTTTGACTTAGACGGGACTTTGATTAATACGAATGAATTAATTATTAAAACGTTTCAACATACGCTTGGAGCTTATTATCCAGAGCGGACTTTTGAACGTGAAGATATTTTACCGTTTATTGGGCCTTCGTTGATTGACACGTTTACCGGGTTTGATCCGGAGCGTGCGCAGGAGATGGTGGATCATTATCGGGCGTTTAACAAGGAGCATCATGATGAATTGATTTTGGAGTATGATGGTGTGTATGAGACGATTAGAGCGTTGTATGAGGAAGATTATAAATTAGCAATCGTTTCTACTAAGATGTACGATATGATTCTTAAAGGGCTTAAAACGACTGGCTTGGACAAGTATTTCCAAGTGGTGATTGGTTTGGATCAAGTGGCATCGCCAAAACCCGATCCAGAAGGAATTAATATGGCGTTGAAATTGCTAAATTCGACGGCGGATGAGGCGATTATGGTCGGGGATAATTATCATGACATTGAGGCCGCTCATAATGCGAACGTGAAAAGCGCGGGTGTTTCTTGGGCGATTCGTGGTGCAGATTATTTACGAGGCTATAATCCAACGTATATTTTGGAATCGATGGGTGACCTTTTGGATATCGTGAGGGAAGATTAGTGCGCAGAACGAAACGGTTTGAGACGAATGATGGTGTTAATCCACTTTGGAACGTATATAAAACCGTGTCGTTTGGCCGTACATTGAAGAATACGCTTGTGATTGAATTCGGGCGTATTTTTCCTTTTATGCGCGGAAAACGATGGCTTTATCGGCATGGATTAGGAATGAAGATTGGCGAGAATACATCGATTGCTTACAAAGTGACGGTGGATCTTTTTTATCCGGAGAAAATTACGATTGGGCGGAATTCGGTGATTGGTTTTAATACGACGATTTTGACGCATGAGTATCTGATTCGAGAGTACCGCATTGGTGAAGTCGTGATTGGCGATGAGGTTATGATTGGTGCTAATGTGACGATTTTGCCAGGCGTTAGTATTGGCGATGGTGCGGTGGTTGGTGCGAGTACAGTTGTTTCGAAGGATGTACCGGCTCGATGTTTTGCTCGAGGGAATCCGGTTATTATAAGTGAATTAGAGAATTAATCGGCTTGGAAGCGAACGATGTTTTTTTATGGAGACATTTTTCGTTTTATTGCTGTAATATATGGTATACTCAACTTACTTGGAAAATGCGCGGAGGTTAAAAATTTGAAAAATAGTAAAGAAGATAGTAACAAAATTTATCCGTTTAGGCCGAATGGTGAGTTTTATTTTCAGCGAGGCATTGAGGCTTTTCGTAATCAGGAGATGCCAGAAGCATTGCGGTATTTGGAGCGGGCAGCTTTTTTTGAGCCGGACGAACCTGTAATTATGTGTCAACTGGCGATTTGTTATACGGAATTAGGCCAGTTTGATAAGTCGAATCAGATTTTGCGTCGTGTTTTGGATGAAGCGGATGATATTCATTATTGTTATTATTTCATGGCGAATAATTATGCGTATACGAAAGATTTTAAACAGGCATTACAGCACGCGAATAAGTATTTAGCGCTCGTTTCTGAAGGGGAATATGTCGAGGAAGCGAAAGACTTAATCCAGCTTATTATGGAAGAGGCGCCCCTTGCGAGTTTTGGTGTGAGTGATATGTCAGAACTAGAGAAAGCATCTTTTGCGTTCAAAGCGAAGGTAGACGAGCTTGTTTCGGAGGATAAATTGGATGAGGTCAGCCAGTTTCTTATTGCTGAAATCGAGGATAAACCTACTTTTTGGCAGGCGTATATTGAGCTTGCGGGTATTCGTTTTAAAGAAGAACGGTTTGCAGAAGGACTTTCGATATTGGAAGATGTGTTGGCACGTGACCCAGGAAATTTCATGGCGTTGTGCGAGCTTTATTTGTATGCGTACTACCAAGCGGAGTGGGAGCAGGCAGATGCGGTTTTGAATGAGCTTGTAAAAGTGGAGCCGTTTATGTCGTCGCAGCGTGAGAAGTTGGCGCGGATTTATGCGATGTCTGGGGATTATGGACATGCAGATCATCTCTTTGCAAAAGTGGATCAGCTGGAAATTCTAGATCGGTATGCGTATTATTACTATCAAGCGGAGACGGCGTTCTTTTTGGGGCGTTTAAATGAGGCTCGGGATTTTTGGCAGCATTTCAAGCAGATTGATGGGGAAGAGCTTGATTTTCCGTGGGATTATCCTGGTTTATTGGCGAATGATGAGCGTGCGGTTTTGGAGAAGTTGGCGAGTAATAATCGGGCAGAGCACTTATTTGGCGTGTATTTGCTGACGGTTTCGGATAAACAACCAGCGCTGATTATGTTCAATGATTATTTCGATATGACTGGGTGGGATTTCTTCGAGCATTTGATTTTCTCAGAGTTCGAGTTTTTGCCAGATAGTCGAGATGCTGCTAATTGTAACGCTGCTATTGCGATATTGGGACGTTTTGAAGAGCTTGATTTTCCTGCGACAGTGGAGACGGCTCCGATGTATTTGTTCGTTCTTGATTTTATGAAGCGTTCGATTGATCAGAAATATGATTTACGAATCAAAAATTTAGATGGAGTGGCTGCGGCGATTTTGTACCGTTATAAATTTGGAACGCAGAAAGTGGTTGCGGATTTATTTGATATTTCAGTTGCGACACTTCGTAAATATACGCTTGAAATCAAAGGGTTTTGAGCAGATAAATGGACGGAAAACGCGTGAGGGTTTACGATAGTTCTAGAGTTAGATTGGAGGAATAACAGTGAGTGAAGAGAGAATTTATGACGTTATTATTATCGGTGCTGGGCCTGCGGGAATGACTGCGGCGCTTTATACTTCCCGTGCTGATTTAGATACTTTAATGATCGAACGCGGTGTTCCAGGTGGTCAAATGGTAAACACGGCGGATATTGAAAATTATCCCGGTTTTGACAGTATTCTGGGTCCAGATTTGTCGGAAAAAATGTTTTCTGGCGCGAAACAATTTGGTGCGGAATATGCGTATGGTGATATTAAATCTGTGGAGAATGGCGAGGAATATAAGACGGTTGTCGCGGGTTCCAAGACGTTCAAAGCACGTTCGATTATTATTGCAACAGGTGCGGAACATCGTAAACTAGGCGCGGACGGCGAAGATAAATACAGTGGTCGCGGCGTTTCTTATTGTGCGGTGTGCGACGGTGCATTTTTCAAAAATCGGGAGCTAATTGTTGTCGGTGGTGGAGATTCGGCTGTAGAAGAAGGCGCCTATTTGACGCGTTACGCAAGCAAAGTAACGATTGTACATCGTCGTGATAAATTGCGTGCGCAACAAATCTTGCAAGATCGTGCTTTCAAAAACGAGAAAATCGAATTTGTTTGGAACAGCACAGTGGAGGAAATTGTGGGCGATGACATGAAAGTAACGGGTGCCCGTCTTGTTTCAACGGTGGATGGTTCTACCTCTGAATTAAGTGCGGATGGTGCGTTTATCTATGTCGGTCTTGTACCGCTTTCGAGTGCTTTTAAAGGACTTGGAATTCTGGATGATGAAGGTTATGTTATCACAGATGAAGAAATGGAAACATCGATTCCGGGAATTTTTGCAGCAGGAGATGTTCGCGTGAAATCGCTACGCCAAGTAGTTACAGCGACTGGTGATGGTGGTTTAGCTGGACAAAATGCACAAAAATTTGTGGAAGAATTAAAAGAAGCTTTAGTAGAAAAAACACAATTATAAGGTCAAAAATATAGAACAGCCGATGAAATCTAGATTTTAGATTGAGTTGGCTGTTTTTTTGCGTGCTATTTTTGATAACTATCGTATTTTAGTGATTTTTATTTGTTAAGATAGCGTGATATAATGGCTAAAAATGAAGGTAGGGAGTTAGCCTTGGCAGATTGGGTTATCGTGTGTAGAGAAATATTTTCCATATTGACTGAGGCTACAACAATACTTGGAATTATCGCCCTGGTCTATACTGTTCGCCAATTTAAGCGTTCAGAAATGCAACGAAATAATGAAAGAATTAGAACAGAAAAAAGAACAATTGTTGAGTAGGAAGGTGACTTAAGGAAGGAGAGATGGTACAATGAGAGATGAGGAGTGGTTGATATGGTCGAAGAATTACTGAAGAAGACGCTGGAAGAACTAAAGCGAGAAAACGCAGAAATGATCAAAGAAGCCTTGAAGAATACTTATGCTGGCAAGCCACTAGTACGTAAATAAGATAATTGAAAATAGGAGCGCCGAATCGATGTTAGATATGATTCGGCGCTCCTATTTTTATGCATTCTTTTTCTCGTGTGCAAGTAGCCATTCTTTGCGCGCGATGCCGCCACCATAACCACTTAATGTGCCGTCACTTCCAATAACGCGGTGACAGGGAATGAGAATTGAAATTTGATTAGCGCCATTTGCTCTGGCCACGGCGCGGAATGCTTTCGGATTCCCAATTTGTTCGGCTAATTGTGCATAGGAGATAGTGGTACCAGTGGGAATCGCTTGTAATGCGCGCCATACGTCTTGCTGGAATGGTGAACCGATATAGGCGAGTGGCGTTTGGAAAGTCTGAAGTTTGCCGCTAAAGTAGCTATTTAATTCAAATATTAATTGCTCAAAAATAGGACTCTCTCCTGGAATCACAGCGGCATGCCATTTTTTTCGTAGGACTTCGATTTCTGTTTCAAGCCCGCGCCGGTCAACGAATTCCAGCAAAATTAAGGCGTCGTCGTTTGCGATTGCAAGCATGGATCCAAGCGGTGTTTCGATCCATTTTGATACAAACATATTTAGCGATTTTGCTTTTTTAGGTATGATACCCATGGTTCTTGTAAAAGCATCGCGGAAACCGTTGCCTGAATCGTAGCCACCATCTAGCTGTGCTTCGATAATTGGTGTGCCGTTTCGAATATGATTGAAAGCAAAACCGAGTCGTCTAGCTCTGGCGTATTCAATGAACGTCATGCCGAATTGTTTTTTGAATTGGCGTCTCGCAGTATTCGCGCTGATAGCTAACTCGTCAAAATCCTTATCGCTCCATTTACGCTCGGGATTGGCTTCGATTGCTTGGACGAGGAGTTTAACTTCTTTGGATAGCTTACTAGGATTATTCAGCGGCTGGCATCTTTTGCATGGCCGATAAGAGGCTAAAAGGGCTTCTTGAGCTGTTTCAAAAAACTCGCAATTTTCCTTGTTAGGCTTTTTGGCGGGGCAGGTTGGGCGACATAATATCCCGGTTGTTTTCACGCCAACGTAGAAGATACCTTCGTAATTGGACTCTTTTTTTACAAGCATGTCGTAAAAATGGTCGATTTTTGCTTGTTCCGTAATCATAATTTCGCCTCGTTTCGTTGGTATATAGATTCATTTTAACATCTCTAAATTGGTTGATAAAGCTATTATAACGAATAATTGGATGAGCGATACCAAGAAAATTAACACCAATGTCAGACGCTACTAAAAATATTTAGTAAAATTAGTTGATAAAGTTTACTAAATAAATTATAATGAAGCCAAGAGATTTATTTTGAAGGTGGAGGTATTGGGAAAATGGATTATTCAAAACTGAAAGCGGATTTTGCGCGGATTTTTGATCGGACGGATGGTGCGTTGTTTTTTGCACCGGGTCGTATTAATTTAATAGGGGAACATACGGATTATAATGGTGGGCATGTTTTTCCGTGTTCGATTACGTTGGGAACTTATGCGGCGGCGGCGAAGCGGGAGGATACGTTGGTTCGATTGATATCGCTTAATTTTGAGGATTTGGGGGTTATTTCGTTTGATTTGGCAGATTTGGATTATCGGAAGGCGGATAATTGGACGAACTATCCGAAGGGCATGATGAAGTACTTGAAAGAGGCGGGGCATGCGATTGATCAGGGAATGGATATTCTATATTGGGGTAATATTCCAAATGGGGCGGGACTTTCTTCTTCGGCTTCGATTGAGTTGCTGACTGGTGTTGTTTTAGAGAATTTGTTTGGATTGGAACTGGCGAATTTGGAGTTGGTTTTGACGGGGAAACGGGTGGAAAATGAGTTTATCGGTGTGAACTCGGGAATCATGGATCAGTTTGCGATCGGTATGGGACAGAAGGATATGGCGATTTTGCTGGATTGTAACACGCTTGAGTATGAAATGGTGCCGGTGAAGCTTGATGGCTATACGATTGTGATTATGAACACAAATAAACGGCGTGAGTTGGCGGATTCGAAGTATAATGAGCGGCGTAGTCAATGTGAGCAGGCATTGGCAGAGTTGCAAGCCGAACTATCGATAAAGTCGCTGGGTGAGTTGGATATGGAAACGTTTGAAAAGTATCAACATTTGATTTCGAGTGAGACGCTGGTGATGCGGGCTCGTCATGCTGTGAGTGAAAATCAGCGAACAATTTTAGCAACGAAAGCGCTTAAAGATGAAGATTTAGTGACGTTTGGTGAATTAATTAATCAATCTCACATGTCTTTACGTGACGATTATCATGTTACTGGTGTAGAATTAGATATGCTAGCAGAAACGGCTTGGAAGCAAGCAGGCGTTTTAGGAGCGCGGATGACCGGAGCTGGTTTTGGCGGATGTGCGATTGCCATCGTGGAGACAGCTCGAGTGGATGCGTTTATTCAGGAAGTTGGAACGGCCTACGAGCAAAAAATTGGCTATCCAGCAGCGTTTTATATTGCAAATATTAGTGATGGAGCAAAAGCCATCAAGGAGGAATAGGAAATGAGTGTTTTAGTATTAGGTGGCGCAGGTTATGTCGGTTCGCACGCGGTGGATCAATTGGTAGACAAGGGTTATAAGGTTGTTGTCGTCGATAATTTACAAACGGGTCACGCGGAGTCTTTACACAAGGATGCTGTATTTTATGAAGGTGATATTCGTGATAAAGCTTTTATGCAAGATGTTTTCAAAAAGGAAGCGATTGAGGGCGTGATTCATTTTGCGGCGAATTCTTTGGTTGGGGAATCGGTGGAAATGCCACTGGAATACTTTAATAATAACGTGTATGGGACGCAGGTTACGCTTGAGGTGATGGAAGAGTTTGGCGTGAAAAATATCGTCTTTTCTTCATCAGCAGCGACGTATGGCGAACCGAAAGTGATTCCGATTACAGAAGATGCACCAACGAATCCAGAAAGTCCATATGGCGAAACGAAATTGATGATGGAAAAAATTCTGAAGTGGTGTGATAAGGCTTATGATACGCGTTTTGTAGCGTTGCGTTATTTCAATGTTGCGGGTGCGAAGTTTGATGGAACGATTGGTGAGGATCATAATCCAGAGTCGCATTTGGTTCCGATTATTTTACAAACAGCGCTTGGTCAACGTTCGGAACTCTCAATTTTTGGTGACGATTATCCGACAGCGGACGGGACGTGTATTCGTGATTACGTGCATGTGGTGGATTTGATTGATGCGCATATTTTGGCATTGGAATATTTGAAGAATGGCGGCGAAAGTAACATTTTCAATCTGGGTAGTAGCCAAGGTTTTTCGGTGAAGGAAATGCTAGAGGCTGCTCGAAAAGTGACTGGAAAAGAGATTCCTGCGAAAATCGTGCCGAGACGTGCGGGTGATCCTAGTACGTTGATTGCTTCGAGTGATAAGGCGCAGGCCGTTTTGAAGTGGAATCCTCAGTTTACGGATGTTAATAAAATTATTGAGGATGCTTGGAATTGGCACTCTAAGAATCCGGATGGTTATGCTAACTAAAAACGATGGGGTGCAAAAATAATGATAGTAGATCAGTTTATTGATATAGCGGTCAAAAGGGGCGAATTGGCGGAATTGGATCGGATTTATGCGACGAACCGGTTGCTCGATTTGCTAGGCTGGTCGGAAAAGCGTGCGGTGGCAGTAAATGTCACCGCAGATCGCTTGGTAATCCTCGATCAGTTGACGGAATTGGCCATGGAATCGGGTGTCATTGGCGAGACGCTTTCGGAGCGGGAAATTTGGCAGAGTAAGGTGATGGATTTATTTGTCCCTAAACCGTCGGAATTGAATGCTGAATTTTGGGAATTATATGAACGGTCTCCTCGGGAAGCGACGGATTATTTTTATGAGGTTAGTAAGGCGAGTGATTATATTAAGACACGGAGTATTGCGAAGAACATTGAATATTTGGTGGAAACGGCGTATGGCGAGCTGGAAATGACGATTAATTTGTCGAAGCCGGAGAAGGATCCGAAGCAGATTGCCCTGGAGAAATCTATGAAAACGGTTGCTTATCCGTTGTGTGCGCTTTGTGTGGAGAATGAAGGGTATGCGGGACGTGTTGATTTTCCGGCGCGGACGAATCACCGGATTATACGGATGCAGGTTGGTGATGAGGCGTGGGGATTGCAGTATTCGCCGTATGCGTATTATGATGAGCATTGTATTTTCCTTTCGGCGGAGCATCGGCCGATGGTGATTGAGCGGGAGACGTTTGCGCGGTTAGTCGAGATTACGAGGCAGTTTCCGGATTATTTTGTGGGATCGAATGCGGATTTGCCGATTGTTGGTGGGTCGATTTTATCGCATGATCATTATCAGGGTGGCGGGCACAAGTTCGCGATGGTGAAAGCGCCTGTACATAAGGCTTTTCCGGATTATTCGTGGGAGGCTTTTCCGGATGTGACGGTGGAAATTGTGAAATGGCCGATGTCAGTCATTCGGTTGCGTTCGGCGAGTCCGACGGCGATTGTGGATGCGGCGGATGCGATTTTACAAAAATGGAAGGGTTATTCAGATGCATCGGTTGGAATTTTGGCGTATAGTGGTAAGGAAAGGCATAATACGATTACGCCGATTGCGAATCGTTGTGTGGTGGACGGGGAATCGTTGTTTGAGTTGTCGCTGGTGTTGCGGAATAATCGGCGGACAGCGGAGCACCCAGACGGGCTTTTTCATCCACATCAAATGTTACATCATATTAAGAAGGAGAATATTGGCCTGATTGAGGTGATGGGGCTTGCGGTATTGCCACCGCGTTTGAAGCCGGAGCTTGAGGAGGTTGCGCGTTACTTGATGGATCAGCCGAATGAGATGGCGGATTACCATAGGGAATGGGCGGACCAATTGAGGCGTGAGGGTGGCTTTGACGAGGAGACGGTAGAACACTTTTTGCAACAGGAAGTTGGGAAGGTGTTTCTGCAAGTGTTGACGGATGCTGGTGTTTTTAAGGATACGGAGAATGGCAACAGCGCGTTTGGAAGATTTATGAAATCGGTGATGGAGACGGGGGAATAGAGGATGAGGATTAGTGAGCGTAAATTTGGTGCGTTAAATGGGCAAGATGTGACGGAGTATTGTTTGGAGAATGATAACGGTGTGCGAGTTCGGGCGCTGGATTATGGTGGGATTGTGACGGAAACGTGGGCTCCTGACGCAAAAGGTGATTTTACGAACGTTTCGCTTGGTTTTGCGACGCTGGACGAGTATTTGGCGCATTCTCCTTATTTTGGTGCGCTTGTTGGACGGGTTGCTGGGCGGATTGGTGACGCGCGTTTTGAGCTGGACGGGAAGACGTATCAACTGGCGAAAAATGAGGGCGAGAATATATTGCACGGTGGACCTGATAATTTTAGTAAGCAGATTTGGCGTGCGGAACGTTTGGAAACGACGGATGAGATTGGTGTTGTTTTCGCGATTACGAGTCAGGACGGGCACAATGGTTTTCCTGGGAAATTGGATGTTCGGGTGACGTATACGCTGAACAATGCGAATGAGTGGAAAATTAAATATGAGGCGAAATCGGATGCGAAGACGGTGTTTAATCCGACGAATCATATTTACTTTAACTTGACGGGAAATGTGGCGAAGACCGTTTTGGATCAGGAATTGCAAATGAGAAGTAGTCGGTTTGTAGCTCTGCGCGAGGACTTGATTCCGACTGGGGAATTAGTGGATGTGACGGGGACAGTGTTTGATTTCCGGACGCCACGTGCGATTCGCGATGGTGCGACGAGTGAACATCCGCAAAATGTGATTATCAAAAATGGTTATGATCACGCGTTTGTGCTAGAGCACGATGATAGTTTGCCGGATGCGCGTTTAGTTGACCCAGAGAGTGGGCGCGTTGTGGAAATGCGTACTGATTGTGATTCTGTCGTTGTTTATTCGGGAAATCAGTTGACGGGGAATTTTGCAATAGATGGTGTTACGGTTCCCAAATATGCGGGTGTGACGATGGAGACGCAAGGACTGCCAGACTCGATGAATCATGAGGGATTCGGCTCGGCGGTTATCGAGAAAGACGAACTTTTTGAATCTGAGACAATTTTTACATTTAAGACATTATAAGCATCGGGGTTAGGAATGTGATGTTCCTAGCCCTTTTATTGTAAAAAATAGACGCGGTGAGGCTTAACTGATAAAATGGAGGTGAAGCTTCATGGAATGCGGACAGGAGGGCGTGTTAGATAATGGCAACAATTAAAGATATTGCAGAGCAGGCTGGCGTTTCCATTGCTACGGTTTCACGGGTGCTGAATTATGACGAGACGCTTTCTGTAGGTGATGATACGAAGAAACGTATTTTTGAGGCAGCAGAAAAGCTTTCTTATACGAAACATAAACGGAAGCAGCAAAAGAAGAATGCAAAAATCGCAATCGTGCACTGGTATTCAGAAAAAGAAGAATTGAATGATTTGTATTACTTGTCCATTCGGGTCGGTGCGGAACGTAAAGCGGAAGAGGAAGGGTATCAAGTGTTGCGAGTTTTTCAAGATATTCCGGAGCAAACGCTTGGCAATGTTGAGGGGATTATCGCGATTGGGAAGTTCAGCCAGGCACAAATACGGGCGCTGACGAACTGGAATGCTAACATTTGTTTTGTGGATTTTGATCAGTCTGTACAGAAATATGATTCGGTGATTGTCGACTTTCAGCAGGCAACGCTATCGGTGTTAGATCATTTTATTGGGAATGGTCATCGGAATATTGGATTTATCGCTGGTGAAGAGCAGTTTAGCGACGATTCGGCGAATATTATTGATGCGAGATGGCTTGCTTTTCGGGATTATATGAAGCGAAAAGGGCTCTATGAAAAGAAGTACTGTTTTTCGGGTAAGTTTTCCGTCAAGACAGGATATGAGTTAATGTTGAAGGCTATCGCGGAACTTGGTGAGGATTTACCAACGGCATTTTTTGCGGCGAATGATTCGATTGCAATTGGGTGTTTACGGGCGCTTCAAGAGCAGGGAATCGCTGTGCCGGAACGTGTGAGCGTGATTGGTCTGAATGATGTGAGTGTTTCAAAATATGTTTTTCCACCGCTTAGTACGGTGAAAGTATATACTGAATTGATGGGTGAGACGGGCGTGGAACTTTTACAGGAGCGCTTGCTTGCTGGCCGGTCGATTACGAAAAAAGTAACGCTATCTACGGATTTAGTCATTCGGGAAAGTAGTTTGTGAAAGGGGCAGAAATGATGAAGTGGAGAGAAGAGTACGAGAAATGGTTGGCAAATGATGCGCTTGAAACTAGCTTGAAAGAGACATTGCATGCGGAGAAAGATGAGAAAGTACTAGAGGATAGTTTCTATCGCAATATGGAATTTGGTACGGCTGGGATGCGTGGCGTGTTAGGCGCTGGGACGAACCGGATGAATATTTATACGATTCGCAAGGCGTCTGAGGGTTTGGCGCGTTACGTTGCGGAAAATGGTGAAGAGGCGAAGAAGCGTGGCGTTGTGATTGCGTATGATTGCCGCCATATGTCGACGGAATTCGCGTATGAATCGGCGCGCGTGCTCGGTTATCACGGGATTAAGAGTTATGTGTTTGAGACGTTGCGTCCGACGCCAGAATTGTCGTATGCGGTGCGTTTCTTGAATACGTTTAGCGGGATTGTCATTACGGCGAGCCATAACCCTGCGGAGTATAACGGCTACAAGATTTACGGGGAAGACGGTGGGCAAATGCCGCCACATGGTGCGGATGCGGTGACGCGTTACATTGAAGAAATCACTGATATTTTTGCCGTCAAGGTCGCGGATAAAGATGTGTTGATTGCGGATGGGATGCTTGATGTGATTAGCGAGAAAGTTGATACGCCTTACTTAGAAGATGTAAAAACCGTGATTGTGAACAATGATTTGGTTGAAAAACATGGCAAGGATTTGAAGATTGTTTTCACACCACTTCATGGGACTGGTGGCATGCTAGGCTTGAAAGCTTTGGAAAGCGTTGGATTCACAAATGTGATTCAAGTTGCCGAACAGTTCGAGCCTGATCCAAACTTTACGACGGTGAAGTCGCCGAATCCGGAAAACCGGGAAGCTTTTGAAGTTGCGATTGGCTATGGCGAGAAATACGATGCGGACATACTTGTTGGAACGGATCCGGATGCCGATCGTCTTGGCGTTGTGATTCGTACGAAATCTGGAAAATATGATGTGCTTAGCGGGAACCAGATTGGCGCGCTGATTTTGCATTATTTATTGAAGCAGAAACAAGCACAAAATGAGCTTCCAAAAAATGCGGCAGTCTTGAAATCGATTGTTACATCTGACTTAGGAACCTTAATCGCGAAGCATTTTGATGTAGAGATGATTGAAGTTTTGACTGGATTCAAGTTTATTGCGGAGCAGATTCATAACTTCGAAACGACTGGTTCGCATACGTATGAGTTCGGTTATGAGGAAAGTAATGGGTTTATGGTGAAGCCGTTTACGCGTGATAAAGATGCGATTCAGGCGCTGCTTGCGATTTGCGAAGTGACGCTTGATAGTAAACAAGCTGGGAAAACGCTGGCGGAAGATTTAGAGGAAATTTACGAGCAGTTTGGCTATTTCAAAGATGATTTAGTTTCCTTGACGATGAGTGGTAAGGACGGATCGGAACAAATTAGCAATATTATGAAGTCGTTCCGCGAATCAATGCCTGCTGAAATGGGCGGCGAGAAAATTACAAAAGTCGAGGATTACCAGCTAAGTGAGCGTCATTATATCGAGACTGATAAAAAAGAAGCGATTGATATGTCGAAATCGAACGTCATCAAATGTTTCTTAGAAGACGGTTCATGGTTCTGCCTACGTCCATCTGGAACGGAGCCGAAAATCAAGTTTTATTTCAGTATTAAAGATGAGACAGAGGCTGCGGCAATTGATAAATTGGAACGCGTTCGTGAAGGCTTACTGAAAATCGTTGAAAAATAATGCATGCAAACATCGCCTGACCGAGAAATGGTCGGGCGATGTTTGCTATTATGGAGGACTATGACATGATAACGGTACACGAAATATATCAAAAATTGCTAGCGAGACAAGGGATGCAGCAGTGGTGGCCGGCGGAGAGTGATTTCGAAATGCTGCTTGGCGCGATCTTGGTACAAAACACGAATTGGCGAAATGTGGAGAAGGCGCTTGGGAATCTAGCCACGTTTATGGAGCCAGAGAAAATTCGGGATATGCCGCTCGAGGAGTTGGGGCAGCGTATCAGACCGAGTGGCTTTTACAATCAGAAGGCGATGAAGCTCAAGGCATTTGTCGCGTGGTTTGGCATGTATAATTTTGATGTTGCGGAGGTCAAGAAGCAATCATTTGATGTGTTGCGCGCCGAATTAGTTGCGATTAAGGGAATTGGGCCTGAGACGGCGGATTGTATGTTGGCGTATGCGTTCGATAAGCCGGTGGTTGTTGTGGACGCGTACACAAGACGTATTTTTGGACGAGTTGGATTTGAAGTGCCTAAGAAGTATGATGATTTTCGGCGGATGTTAGAGGAAGGCTTGCCACGGGAATTGGCGGTTGTGCAAACGTTCCACGGTTTGGTTCTGATGCACTGCAAAGAATATTGCTTGAAAACACCGATTTGTAGCGGTTGTCCATTAGAATCGGACTGTTTAAAAGTTGGTATCGCTTAATATGATTATTTGCATATTTAGTACAGTAGCTTTCTTCGTTTGGTGAGTTCAGCGGTGACGAATTGTTCGTCTAGATAGGAAGATAGCTCCAAGCTGAATTTGATTTTACGGATGCCGCTTTGTTTTCTGTCGGTTTGGATGAAGAGGACACCGAGTTCGAAAAATAAATGGCTCAGCTGGAACGTGCTGTTTTGCTTCTGACAGCAAGCGATGCCGAGGTGCACGTACTCGATGGCTGTTAGGCTTTCCGATTGTTGTGCATAGAAACGGGCGATATTTAAATAAATAGACGGCATAAGTTCGGATGGCTCGACTTGTTTATGTAAAAAAAGGAGACATTGATTGAGGTGTTTTAAGGCGTGAATCTCATCACTCACTTCGGAATAGGCGAGCGTTAAGTAGCTGCTGATTAAGATATCGTGTGTCGTCAGGGAATTAGAGCGACGACTATTAAGCGAAAGTGCTTCTTCTAAAGCGGCGATGGCATTCTGAGGATTGGTTTTATAAAGCAATTCGCAAACACCGAGGAAAAAATAGTAATGGGTGGCTTGGGAGTGTGTCTCAAACAAGGCGAGTGTTTTCTTATGTAGACTAGGATAAAGCGTTTCAAAATCATGCCGGAAAAAGAGCTCTTGTAGCTCTTTTTTTAATTGGATAAATGGGGAGTCAAGTTGGGATGAGGACAAAAGAGAATCAACGGTGATGCCGAGTTTCTGGCAAATATTATGTATAATCAGCACGCTGGGAATTTCCAAGCCTTTTTCAACGCGGCTCAGCAAACTTTGGGAACAGATGCCTTCTGCGAGTTGTTTTTGCGTTAATTCCAGGTTGGTTCGTAATTGTTTAATGCTCTTTCCGAGTTCTTTTGTCATCGTTCGTCACCTCATTGATCAATTTATGCGAATAGTCATTTGAAAGATAGCGCATTCTTCCTTAGTATAAGGGATAACGATTAAAATTCAAGCAGTATGCGTTTTTGAGAGGGGAAATGAGGGTGGAACGGTGGTTGCTTCTGAATCAGGAAAAATTGGAACCGGCGGTGAATATGGCGATTGATGAGAAGTTGACGGATTGGCACCGAGCTGGACAGATTCCGCCAGTTTTGCGATTCTATGGTTGGGCGCCAGCGGGACTTTCGGTTGGTTATTTTCAGCGGACGCAGGGCAAGATTGATTATGATGCTGTGCAAAAGCATGGTTTTGAGATGGTTCGTAGGCCTACGGGTGGTCAGGCGGTGCTGCACGATGATGAGCTGACGTATAGTTTTGTTATTTCAGAGGAACATGAAGCCATTCCAAAAACTATTAAAGCAGCGCATAAACTGATTTCTGAGGCGTTGTTGGTAGGATTGGCCAAGCTTGATATCGAGGCGAGCTTTGCGATACCTGAGGCGAAACAGACGGGAAGCGGGACTGCAATTTGTTTTGAGGAGCCGTCTTGGTATGAGATTACGATGCAGGACCGCAAAATTATTGGTAGCGCGCAAGGTCGGCATCAGGGGATTTTGCTACAGCACGGATCGATTCCGTTACATATGAACGCGACGGAGCTGTTTGACCTTTTTGTATTTGAAAATGCACGGGTGAAGGAGCGAATGTTGCGGGCTTTCGGTGGGAAAGCGTCGGGAATTCTGGATTTGATCGGTAGAGAGATACCACTTGATGAGATGAAGAAGGCTTTCCAAGATGGGTTTGCACAGGTTTTTGATGTGGCGTTTGAGGAGTTTACTTTGTCGGATGCGCAGTGGGATGAGATTCATGCGTTGGCCGCGAACAAGTTTAGGCAGGAGAGTTATTTATTTTCGCGTTGAAAGGGGCAATAAGCAGTGGAGAAAAAACAAGAGCATGTACGGAAACCGGATTGGTTGAAAACGAAGATCAGTAACAGTGAAGGTTTTAAAGCGATTAAGAATAATTTGCGGGAAAATCGGCTACATACGGTTTGTGAGGAGGCGAAATGTCCTAATATTCAAGAGTGTTTTGGTGATCGGAAAACGGCGACGTTCATGATTTTAGGTGATATTTGTACTCGGGCTTGCCGATTTTGTGCGGTAACGACGGGAGCGCCGACGCATTTGGATTTGGGTGAGCCTAAGCGTGTGGCGGATTCGGTTGCAGCGATGGGATTGCGCCATGTCGTGATTACTGCGGTGGCGCGGGATGATTTGGCAGATGGTGGTTCGCAGGTGTTCGCGAATACGGTGAATGCGATTCGGTATCGGATGCCGCAAACGACGGTCGAAGTTTTGCCATCGGATATGAAGGGTGATTATGAGAGCTTGAAAACGTTGCTCGATGCGAAACCGGATATTTTCAATCATAATATTGAGACGGTTCGGCGCTTGACGCCAAGCATTCGGCATCGCGCGACGTATGATCGATCACTTGAGTTATTGCAACGGGTTCGGGATATGGAACCTGAGTTGCCAACGAAATCAAGCATTATGGTGGGGCTTGGCGAAACGCGCGAGGAAATATTGGAGACAATGGATGATTTGTTAGCGCATGGTGTTGAAATTTTGACGATTGGGCAGTATTTGCAGCCGTCTAAAAAGCATTTCCCGGTGGTGCGTTATTATGATCCGCGGGAGTTCCGTGAATTGAAACGGGTGGCTCGGAAAAAAGGGTTTATTCATTGCGAGTCAGGCCCAATGGTGCGCTCGAGTTACCATGCGGATGAGCAGGTGAATGCCGCCGCGAAGAGACGACGGGAACAGGCTGGTTTATAATATGTAGAAAAACCATCGCTTCCGATAATACGGGGCGATGGTTTTTGGTTATTGCGATTTATTTTACTGTAACGTTCATGCGCTTGATTTCTTTGTATTGTGCATCCACGAATACGATTTCGACTTTGTCTGTTGCATTTTTGATTAGTCCGAAGATACCTTTAAGTGTGTATGTGCCATTTGCCGTATCTAAATCTGCTTGTTTCACGACAACACCGTTAACCCATAGGCGAACTTTAGATGTACCTTCACCGTATGAACCGTTTAGTGTATTTTGACCGATAAAGTAAGTGTCAGCTGTAAAAGTGTTGCCGTAAGAATCGGAGCCAGGAACGCTTACTGTTTTGCGGTTGATTTCTTTATATTGGCTATCTACGGCTACAACTTCTACTTTATCTAGAGGACTTGTGATGAATTTAGCTGCATTAGGGAATGTGTAAGTGCCATCCGTATTCATCGATGCTTGTGTTACGACTTTATCATTAACCCATAGGCGGACTTTAGAAACATCTTTGCCGGCTTTACCAGTAATGTTTTGGTCGCCAACATTTAATTTATCAACAGTTAATGTATTATCAAAAGTTGATGTTCCTGAAACGGCGACGTCTTGGCGGTTCACTTCTGCATAGTTTGAATCTACGGCTACAACTTCTACTTTGTCACCAACTAATTTAATGAAGTTTGCTGCTGTTGGAAATTCATATGTGCCGTCAGCATTGATTACACCTTGAACGGCAATGGCACCGTTGACCCATAGGCGAACTTTAGAAACGTTTTTGCCAACAGTTCCGGTAACTTTTGTGTCGCCCATTTTGAATGGATTTGTTGTTAAAGCGTAATCGAAGGCTTGTGTTACTTTTGTGGAAGCTGTTGCTGTTTTGCCGTTCGATGCTTTTGTAACTGTGGCAGTGATGGTTGCCTCTGCGGCTTGTTTTGCGATTGTAATTTCGTACGTGCCGTTTGCTTTGACTGTACCGCTACCGATTACTGTTGCGCCGTTTTTGATCACTACTGGTGCATTTGCTTCACCTTTACCGGTAACTTTTGTAGCGTTGTTTGATAGGGCGTCAATCGTTGTTGGCGCGATATAGTTGAATGCTGTGATGGCTTTGTCTAGTTCTGCTTGGATGGCCGCTTTGTCGGTTGTGTTTGTGATGGCGTCTACTTTAGCTTGTGCTGCGTCGATTGTAGCTTGTGTAAGGTCTGATTTGATGTCTTTTGAAGCATCGCCATCAACGAATAGTGCATCGACTGCTTTTTGGGCAGCTTGTTTTAATTCTAGGTTTGTGGCTTGATCTGCAAGCTCTTGTTTTGCGTTATCGATAGCTGTTTGTACGGTAGATTTGTCGATTGTGTCAACAACTAGGTCTAATGCTACTTGAACGGCATCGATATCTGCTTGCGTTGTTGTCGGTTTGATACCTTTTGCTGGGTCATTATCGATGAATAAAGCGTCGACTAGAGATTTTGACTTGTCTAGGGAACCATCATAGATAATGGCTTTTGTTGGTATACTTGAGCTAAGATATTCAGGGAGAGAGCCAGCATAACCTTGATTAATCACCATATAACTACCTGGTGCGTAATTGGATAAATCTAGCTTGAATTCCACTGGACCATTAGTCATTGGTGTCTTAGCTATACTTGATATATATTTTCCACTAGCATCATAAATGTATACTCGTATTGAGCTGTAAGCCAGAGCGTTACTTACTACAATACTCTTGGTAGAGGTAGTTACAGCTTCATCGCCGATTTGCAGTTGTGGATATCTAACTGGTGTTTTTGTGACAGAGCTCTCAACACCGTTTACTACTTGACTAATAAATACGGAGCCAGCTGGGGGAAGATCAAAGCCGCTAGTTGAAATACTAAAGGAACCATCAGCTGAGATAGATGTATATTCGATAGTTTTGTATAGAGTTGTATACTCGTTATGCAACTCTACTTTGATTGATGTTGCGTTAGGGTCTGCTTTACCAGTAATGTGTGTCGAAGTGATATCGATAGTATCTACGAAGGGACCAGCTAGAGTTACAGGCGTTTCTGATGCGTGCGTTCCAATTGGTAATGTTGTTAATACGGTACTTGCTAAGACGTTTGTTGCTAGGATTACTGTTGCTACTTTTTTGATATTCTTATTCATTGTTTATTAATTCCTCCATTTAATTTTGTATTTTCTGTTTTTATTATGTCTGGATCTGTGAGTGAAAGATAGTTACGAGCTTATTGCTGATTTCCTCCTTCAATCTATTTACTGTGTGGAGCTTCATGTGCGCTGTCCTTACCACTTCTATATAGTATCATGGTTGAATCGGCTAAAAAATACAGTACTTCTGCAAAATGGAAAAATAGTGTGTATAAATTGTGACTGTTTAACGAAAAAAAATGAAACGCCCGGCTGATTTACTTTGTTAGGTTTTTGGGGTGGTGTATGTTAGAATGGATTTGTATATTAGTATAGAAGAAAGTGGTTAAAGGTGTAGCGTGTGACTACTTTTTGAGATAGGAAAGGTTGGGCTAGTGATGGCGACGAATCATTTGCAATTAGTTATTATTACAGGGATGAGTGGGGCAGGAAAGACTGTCGCAATGCAATCTTTGGAGGATTTAGGATATTTTTGTGTGGATAATTTACCGCCTAGTTTATTGCCGAAGTTCTGGGAATTGATGAAGGAATCTGGAAAAATGAATAAGATTGCGCTCGTGATGGATTTGCGTGGACGTGAATTTTTTGATTCGATTCAGCCGGCATTGGATGAGTTGGATAATACGTCATTTATTACGACGAAAATGCTGTTTTTAGATGCGGATGATCAGGTTTTGGTATCGCGTTATAAGGAGACGAGACGTCATCATCCACTCGAGCCGAATGGTTCTGTGTTGGAGGGTATTAAGCAGGAGCGGGACTTGCTAGAGGACTTGAAAGGTCGTTCGCAACTTGTGATTAATACGTCGACATTGGCGCCGCGTGAGCTTCGGGAGCGGATGAATAATGAGTTTCAGACGAGTGATCGGGAAATTTTCAACGTGCAGGTGATGTCGTTTGGATTTAAATACGGTTTGCCGATTGATGCGGACTTAGTGTTTGATGTGCGTTTCTTGCCGAATCCGCATTATATTGATAAGATGCGCCCGCTGACTGGACTGGATAAAGATGTGTATAATTATGTGATGAAATGGCCGGAGACGGAGACTTTCTTGAATAAATTGATGGATATGGTCTTGTTCACATTGCCGTATTATAAGCGGGAAGGGAAGACGCAACTTGTCATTGCGATTGGCTGTACGGGCGGGCAACACCGGTCTGTGGCGCTTTCTGAGTACGTTGGTAATAATTTGAAAACGAAATATGAAACACAAATTTCGCATCGGGATATGAAACGCAGAAAGGGAAACTGAGATGACAGCGACGGAAAAGCCGAAAGTGGTCGTGATTGGTGGCGGGACAGGTTTACCGGTCATACTGCGAGGCTTGAAAAAACAACCTATTGATTTGACTGCGATTGTCACGGTTGCTGATGATGGTGGAAGTTCGGGCAAGATTCGCGAGCAAATGGATGTATTGCCGCCTGGTGATATTCGGAACGTGATGGTGGCGCTGTCGAATACGGACCCGCGGATGGAGGCTTTGATGCAATATCGTTTTAAAGTGGAGGGTGATTTGTCGGGCCACGTGATTGGAAATCTGATTTTGACGGCGTTATCGCAGCTGAATGATAGTTACGTGGAGGCAATTGAAGTGCTCAGCAAGGCGATGCGGATTCGGGGGAAAGTGATTCCGGCAACGGATCGGCCGCTAATTTTGAATGCGATTATGGAGGATGGCTCACTCGTGCAAGGGGAGTCGGTGATTCCAATGCAGGGCCAGCCTATTGACCGCGTGTTTATTACGCCGGATGATGTGAAGGCATTGCCGGCTGCAATTGAAGCGATTCATGATGCGGATTTGATTGTGCTTGGGCCGGGAAGTCTGTATACGAGTATTTTACCGAGTTTGTTGGTGCAGGATTTGCAGGATGCGATTTTTGAAAGTAAGGCGTATAAGGTGTATATTTGCAACATTTTGACGCAGGTCGGGGAAACGGATTTCTTCACGGATGCGGATCATGCGCAGGTTATTTTGAACCATGTGGGGCGGCCGATTATCGACGCGATGATGATTAATACGGCGGAAGTGCCGCGTCATTTGATGTTCCCTGATGATGTGATGCAAGTCGAGCAGAATTTTGAGAAGGATCATGCGCTGAATATTAACGTCATTGCTGGGGACCTACTTTCCACAGAAGGCGGTTTGGTGCGACATGCTGCGGATAAAGTGACGAATACATTATTACAGATTCTGATGAATTTGAAAGAAAAGGAATGAGGGTCTATGTCCTTTGCCTCGGAAACAAAGAAAGAGTTAACCAATTTAGATATTACAAAGACGGATGCAAAAGTGGAACTGTCGGCTTTTATCCGCATGAATGGTGCCGTCTCGTTCTCTAACCAGATGATGGTTGTGGATGTGCAGACGGAGAACGCAGCGATTGCGCGCCGAATGTATCGACTTTTGAAGGAATTGTATCAAGTTCCGATTGAATTATTGGTACGAAAAAAAATGAAATTGAAGAAAAATAACGTCTATATAGTGCGTCTGAAGGCTAAGACGAAAGAGATTCTGGCCGATTTGGCGATTTTAAATGATGGTGTATTTCAGAATGCGATTAATCCAGCGCTGATAAAGACGAAGAACGCGCGCCGGGCCTATCTTCGCGGAGCATTTTTGGCGAGTGGATCGGTGAATAATCCGGAGACGTCGTCGTATCATTTGGAGATCAACTCGGTGTATGAGGAGCACAATGACGCGATTTGTAGTTTGATGAACAGTTTCAAGCTTAATGCGCGGACGTTGGAGCGCCGAAATGGCTATATTACGTACTTGAAAGAGGCGGAGAAGATCACGGAATTTCTGAATATTATCGGAGCAACTGGGGCGCTGCTTCATTTTGAAGATGTGCGGATCATGCGTGATATGCGGAATTCGGTGAATCGTCTCGTGAATTGTGAGACGGCAAACTTGAATAAAACGATTAATGCGGCGGTGCGACAAATCGATAATATTAAATTTATCGCGGCGGCGGTGGGCTTAGAAGCGTTACCTGAAAAATTGCGAGAAATCGCGGTACTGCGCGTTCAATATGAAGACGTGACGTTACAAGAACTCGGCGACATGCTCTCCAGCGGGCCAATCAGCAAATCAGGAATCAACCACCGTTTGCGGAAACTCGACCAAATCGCGGACCAATTGCGAAGCGGCGAATCCCCGTCACAATTAGGACTTAGAATACCATCGAAATAAATATAACTAAGAAAAGGATGCGATCAAATCATGTCAAAATTGTTTTCTACGTATAAAGTGAAAGGTCTTACTTTGAAAAACCGTGTGGCAATGTCACCAATGTGTATGTATTCTGTAGAGACGGATGACGGAGTGGCGAACGATTTCCACTTTGCCCATTACGTTTCCCGCGCGGCAGGTCAAGTTGGCCTTATCATCTTGGAGGCAACAGCGGTACAAGCGGTTGGCCGAATTTCTCACGGCGATTTAGGATTGTGGGAAGACGCCCAGATTCCAGCCTTGAAGCGAATTGTTGATGGCGTGCATTATCACAAAGGCGCAGTCGGAATCCAGTTGGCACACGCTGGTCGAAAAGCTGTTTTAGACGTAGATCCAGTCGCACCAAGCCCAGTCGCATTTGATGATGAAAGCAAAAAACCGCATGAACTAACTGCAGCCGAAATAGAAGAAGTTGTAGCTGATTTCAAAAAAGCAGCTTTCCGCGCGAAAGAAGCAGGATTTGATGTCATTGAAATTCACGCAGCGCATGGCTATTTATTACATGAATTCCTATCGCCAATTTCGAATTTACGCGAAGACGAGTATGGCGGCCCAGCAGGGAACCGTTACCGCGTTTTAGGAGATGTGATTAAAGCAATGCGTGAAGTGTGGGATGGTCCACTTTTCGTTCGTATTTCCGCGACCGATTACGCACATGGCGGTTTGACCGTAGACGATTACATCCCGTTTGCAAAATGGATGAAAGCAGACGGAGCCGATTTACTAGATGTCAGCAGTGGCGCACTAGTAAATACCGTTCCGAAAGTATACCCAGGCTATCAAGTACCATTCGCTGAGAAAATTCGCACAGGAGCAGGAATCGCGACAGGCGCAGTAGGCCTGATCACAACGGGCGTTCAAGCAGAGGAAATTCTGCAAAATGACCGCGCCGATTTGATTTTCTTAGGGCGTGAGTTGTTGCGTGATCCGTATTGGGCGAGAACAGCCGCGAAAGATGTTCGTGGAGAAGTGACGCCGCCTGAGCAGTATTCGCGTGGTGGTTGGTGAGGAGATAGAGGGGAAATAAGAGTCCAGCATTCTAAGAAATAATTAGGATGCTGGACTTTTTTGTGGAGTTCAGTACGTACTAAAGATGAGGCAATTAGAGATGGAAAAGGAAAGTAATGGATTTTATAAGATATTTATTGTATACTCTTGATAAGTCTAGAGTATTTAAAGGAGTGAGGCAAATGTCTAATTTAAACAATTTATTTACTGGCCCAATTGTTGCCCATGAAATAAAAATAGAAAATAAAACAGGTTATACAATTTCTCAACCATCTTTGTTGAGTGGTAATCAGAAGAAAAATGGTGCTAACTTTCAGGCTGGCGAAAAAAGAAGCTTATACCTACCAGCTTCAGATTCTTGTGAGTTGGAATTTTTAGTGGATAATCAACCATATCGTTTTGTTTTGAATGAAAAAATAGATATACATAACCAATTACCAATTATATTGCAAATTATTGGAGATAGCCCATCAAATCTAAATATAGAAACGCATCGAGAAAAACAGGAAATTCCAGAAGGAAAAGTTGTATGGAAAGATGCTAAAGTTATTTGGGGGACTGTAATAGTATTTGCCATCGTTATTGTTATATGGCTTATGAATGTACTTTAAATAAAGTGCATTTCAAATGAGTATTTTGTATTATATAGAATGTGAAGGGAGCCCAGGATAAAGGCTTTCTAGAATAAAAAATAAGCAGGAATCGTTTGTATACTCCATTTCTAAAATGGCTTTATACAACGATTCTTGCTGTTCTGTTTTTTGAGTTTAAATGCTTTTTCCCTACTTCTAATTACGTAAGAGCAAAGTCTAACTTCAGATAATTAATCGAGATTATTACTTTTTAAATGCTTGGTTTTTCTGTAAAATTTTCGCGTATATGTCTGCATACAAATCCTGATAATCGGTATTTTCTAAACTAAGGGTCGCGTCATCTTCTGCCAAGAAAAGCGCACTCTTAGGTTCTCTATTAATGGGATACTTACTTAGAAATGCGTTTGACAAGACATAGTTATCATCGGATTTACTGTTTTTGAGGTAGAGATAATAAGACTTCCCTATCTCCATTTTTTTGTAATGATTCAAAGTCAGCGTAATCTTTTTGCCTTCAACAGGAACATTCATCGCTACATCTTCCAGAATTTCAATATTGTCACCAAATTTTAACGTATTGGTGGCATCTTTTTGTATGTTCTTTATGGTGACACCGCTCATGGTATAAAATTCGGTCGGCATGATATTTTGCTCGGTTTCCTTCGTTACAGTCTGTTGTTCATTATTTTTAACAACCTCTACAATGATTGGCGAAGTGTTCTCCAATTCCTCAAGACTGGAAGCAAGAGAAACGTATTTTCCAGAGGATGAGATCATGGTTTTTTCATCAACCATTTCTAATTTTTGCTCTTTTGTAGTGACATCTGCTGAGCATCCAGCTACAAAAAATACGAATAAAATGCTTGGCATTGCGATTTTTTTCACGAGTAACGACTCCTTTAGGTTTTATTTTCCACCATGTCTAAACATGATAACATCTTTACTCAAATATGCCTAACTTAAATTCGAGTTAAAACTAAGAAAATAGTTGGTATCACTAATATGGAAGCGTTTAAGATAGATAAATGTCATTTCACGATAAAAACCCGTTTTGCAGGCTTAAAGTGTGTTAAGATGAAAGCGTATTAACACTGACAAAGAGGAGTGCTTGCATGAAAAAACAGAAAATATGTATCCTAATTTTAAGTTGTTTGGCACTAGCTGCATGTGGTAAGGAAAAGGTCGAGGAGACTACTAAACCGAACAACGAGCTAAAAGCCAGTGTGCATACATCGATTGAAGACGTTACATATGATCAGGCAATTAAGGAAGCAGATTTAATTGCAGAAGTTAAAATTGGTGCAGTAAACAATATTGTAGAAGGCGGAAATAATATTGTCGCAAAAACAAAATTTGAAGGCTCACTAGAAAAAGTATATGCCGGGAACAAGAAAAAAATGAAGCTATATATGTTTTACAGGAGGGGAAAGATGGGATGGAGATTGAAGATTATCCTCTATTCCAATCAGGCGAAACCTATATTTTGATGCTAATGGATTCAGGTGATGGCAAGACATTTTGGATTAAAGGTCAAGTGAATGGAACTTATTTCGTTGATGGTGGCACGACGTTAAAATTCGGTGACACGGAGCCAAGCTTACACGAGAAGAAGGATATTAGTGACCTAGACGAAGCGATTATTGAGAAACAAGAAGAAACAGCTAATAATTCGCAAGTCTTAGATACAGAAACCTTCCAAGCGCAACTTGAAAAGGATGTGAAGGAATTTTATGTTGTTGGATTGATATTTTACTAACCATATGCAGTGAAATAAAATCGTGGTGCATATGGCCAATGGTGAAAAATGTATGGTCTCCACATGGAAAATAAAAGGATTAAAAAATAAGAATAAGGATAAAACATTGGGCTCGCTTCCGATTTTTTATCCTTTTTTTGGTTTACTAAAAAATTAATGTTATATATATAACTCAAAAACATCGCTTTTTTCGCGCTTACGAACGGAATCGCTACGTTCACGACAAAATGATAAAAATTCTACCTTTCTGTCGTATAATTGGTTTATGGAAATAAGGCTTACCGAGATGAGCTTTTTGAACCACATTATTCGATACTGAAAGGAGTAGATCACGAGATGATGAAACCGTTTGTTCAAGCAAAAATGGCTAGCACACAACCATGCTTATTTTTCCAAAAGGAAATTGTTCGTGATTTGCAATTTTTTAGCCCCGTCTTGGCTAAAATTAATTTAGTAGAGCGTAATAGTGAGGATTCGAAATGGGATTGTCTTATGTTGGCAGTATTTTCAAAGCTTGGACGTGACTATATAAATAAAGAAGACTACTTTTTAGATCGATTTCCAGTAGCTGGCCGTCAACCAAAATATAAAATGTTGATTACATACCGTGGTTACATCTATTTTTTGGATAGCATCACAGGGCACGTTGGGATCAGTGATAATCGGTTTTTGGTAGGACTTAATCGCGACAGGCTGTACATGATTGTTTACCGGGATGAGGCACTGTATAGTAAGCCGTTGAGAGGGAAGCACAATCTTCTCTCTCAAGACGGAAGAGTCACACAAAATATAGAGAAAATATTGAATGAGAATGAAATACCAAATGATAGGGTAGAAATTGCAGAGTTTGTTAATTCGGACAGAGCTAGTGAAATCTCGTTAGTCTCTGTCTGGGAATTAGCACTCGATGAATAGGGAGGCGAATTGGAATGTTTAGTTTGACCGTCCCCAATATGGCAGCAAAGATTACCAGAACGATTTTCCGCGATAGGGAAGTTGACGAAGACAGATTTGCGATTGTAAAGTATGGTGTAGAAATATTTTTAGTGAACGTGACGAAGGGAATTACCGTATACCTCTCCGCTGCCTTGTTAGGGATGATTTGGCAGACGTTGGTTGTACATCTTTCTTACTTGATGATTCGTAGGCATTCGTTTGGTCTGCATGCGAAGACTAGTTTGGGGTGCACAATAACGAGTGTTATAGTGTTTGTGGTTTTACCTTATTTTGTGAAGGAAGTTCAATTGTCTGGATGGATGATTGTACTTATAAGTGCTTTTATTTTACTGAATATTGCGATATTTTCACCTTCGGATACTGAAAATATGCCGCTTTTTAACGCTAAAAAAAGACACGAATTGAGGGTTAAATCTATAAAAAATTCTTTTTGTGTGTTATTGTTCGTGATTTGTATTCCTATTGAGTCAATTAAGTCATTGATTTTATTGGGATGCTTATTACAAGTAATCTTGATTCACCCATGGACATACAAAATTTTAAAAAGGAGATATAATAATTATGAAAATAGGTAGAGAGAATAAAGTTAAAATGGTTTTTAGGAAGCATATAGAAAAATACTCAGTCAAATTAGCTGAAGATTCAGTCAAAAAAAGTTGTCCAGGGTATATATATGAACCGAAAGTACCTAATGCCCTACTTTTTCCTAAAGAAGAACAGTAAGTACCTTTGTGATTTGTAAATTAGAGCTTTTTCATCTATAATTTAAATAGAATAGCTTATAATTTATAACATAGGGGGAGAGGTATGGCCACTGTAATCAGCTGTATAACGCAAATCATTTACTTTGTGGTGGGTGTCCAGATTATTAGTAGAATAAGATTCTCATGGAAATTAATATGTATCTTGGCAATTTTACTAATGGTAACTGCAGTACCGCTATTTTTCTATATTAGCTACTTGTCAGTTATATTCATTATGATAGTTTTGTTTTCGGTTCTATATTCAAAATCCAGGAGTATTAAATTGTCTATAATAAGCGTAGTTGGGGCATTCATTATTACAATTGTTGCATACGCATTTGCTTATGTTACTATGTTGGGAATGTCGCTATTCATGGAATTACCTGTTAAAGATGATTCATTTGTGGAAGGTGTTCTTATTCTTCTTTATGTTAGTATCTTCTTTAAGATACTTGATATGATTTTGGGGAGGATTAGAAATGATGTAGATATTAAGGATAAGTATCTGTTACTAATAGTTATAGTTAGCTCTATTACACTATGCTTATTCTATCTATATATATGGCAAGGGAGTGTTTCAGGATTTTCAGATCAATCACTGAAAACAAATGCTGTAGTATTTTTAACTTATACAGGAATTATGGCAGTCATACTCTCCATTATCGTCAAAAGTGCAGTCAAAAACGCAAAAGTCGAAGCTCAAGCTCTCCAAATGCGCCAACTCCGTGAATATGTCGGGGCACTCGAAGCGCTTCAAAAAGACATGCGGGTTTTCCGACATGATTATGTGAATATCTTATCCGGCATCAACGGCTTCATCACAAACTCGGACATGGATGGGCTCAGTGTTTATTTTCGGACGAAGGTTATTCCGATGAATTCTGATATGGAAGTTAATATTTCGAAGCTTTCGACGTTGCAGAATCTGGAGGTTGTTGAACTGAAGGGACTGTTTGCTACGAAGATGATTCGGGCTCAGGAATTGGGCGTGGATGCGCAGGTTGAGGTTTATAAGCGAATTGATGAAATGAATATGGATAGTATTGATTTATGTCGGGTGACGGGGATTTTATTGGATAATGCGATTGAGGCGGTCGTTGAAACTGCTGATCCAACTGTGCGTGTTGCAATTATTCAGAAAAAAGAGGCGATTGTACTCATTTTTGCTAATAGTTTACCGGAAGATTCGCCGCCGATTCATCATTTTTTCGAGGAAGGATTTTCAACGAAGGGTGAGAACCGCGGGATTGGGCTTTCGACTTTGAAGAAGACGTTAAAGAAATATCCGAATGTATCTCTGGACACGAAGATAACGCAACATGGTTTTGTGCAGGAACTGGAAATAGGCTAACTGGAGGGTGAGGAGATGATTGAGGTTTTTATCTGTGAGGACGAGGTTAATCAACGAAGCGAGCTTGTCAAACATGTTGAGAATTACATCATGATGGAGAATTTTGACATGGAACTCGCTTTATCCACAGGTGATCCTGAAGAGCTGTTATCTTACGTCCAATTTGGTGGCGAAGGTATGGGTCTTTACTTTCTAGATGTTGACTTGAAGCATCCGCGGCTGGACGGTTTGGAGCTGGCGCAGAAGATTCGGGAATACGATCCGAGAGGGTTTATCGTTTTCATCACAACTCACGCAGAACTCAGTTACTTAACTTTTACATATAAAGTGGAGGCCATGGATTATATTATCAAGGACGATTTCGACAAAGTGCGCAATCGGATTTTTGATTGTATGAAAAGTGTGGAGGAAAGAGTTGGCAGGGAACGTAAAGAGGTCGGCAAGTTTTTTACAATGAAAACGGATGAAAAAGTGATTCATGAACTTTACGATGATATCTTGTTTTTGAGTACGTTGAAATCAAAAGCGCGGAGGATTATTTTGCACGGGCAAGAACGCCAAGTCGAGTTTTATGGTACGCTTAAGAGTTTGGAAGACAGTCTTGACGAGCGATTTTATAAGACGCATCGGGCTTTCATTGTGAATACGGACAAAATTGTATCGGTGAATTATGTGAGTGGTATTATCACGATGGTGAATCAAGAGGAATGTCTGCTTTCTACGAGATCAAATAGGGACTTTCGTGACTTTATTCGGAGGCGTCGTGGGGACATAGATTAAAAAACAATAAAACTCCCGAGCTATAAGTTGGCTCGGGAGTTTTATTTGCTTATTTTAGACCGGCTTTGTTGACTACGATGTCATCGATTAGGCCGTATTCTTTGGCTTCTGCTGCCGTCATGAAGTTGTCGCGATCTGTGTCGCGTGAGATAACTTCGATTGGTTGACCTGTGCGCTCTGCCATGATTGTGTTCATGCGCTCTTTGATTTTTAAAATGTGGCGAGCTGCGATCTCGATTTCCGTTGCTTGGCCTTGTGCGCCGCCAAGTGGTTGGTGAATCATGATTTCAGCGTTTGGAAGTGCGAAACGTTTGCCGTCCGCGCCAGCTGTAAGTAGGAAAGATCCCATCGATGCTGCCATACCCATTGCGATTGTTTGAACGTCCGCTTTTACGAAGTTCATTGTGTCATAAATCGCCATCCCAGCAGAAATACTGCCGCCTGGTGAGTTGATATAAAGGAAAATATCTTTCTCAGGGTCTTGCGCGTCTAGGAATAGCAATTGCGAAACGATCGAGTTAGCAACGTTATCGTCAATCGCACTACCTAACATAATAATCCGATCTTTAAGTAGACGGGAATAGATGTCATAAGCGCGTTCCCCACGGCTAGTTTGCTCGATTACTGTTGGAATTAAATTCATAATAAAACCCTCCTGTTTAGGTATATTTCATTTAAAAAGCACGACTTTCTTGCCTTTTATTTCTTACTTGATGCTTCTATATTACACGAATGGTCAAACTAGGTCAAACGAAAGGCTCGAATGAAATATTCCTGTAAGATAAAGCTTGTGTAATTGGCAGTTTTCCGCTATAATTATTGATTGTGAGTGTAGTAAAGATTCGTCCTCGTAGTGCAACGGATAGCACGTGAGCCTCCGAAGCTCAAAATATAGGTTCGATTCCTATCGAGGGCATAACTGAGTGAAAAAAGAAGTCGTTAAACTGCGGATAACTTGTTGGTATGACAAGCGGTCTAGGCAGTTTAACGATTTTTTGTTTTGCATAGTATTACTATGATTTTTCGGCTCTATGTCAATTGTTGGGGTGAAATATCAAGGTGCGAGCTAGGGAGTCAATAGCTCGTGCCTTTTCTTAACCTACAGAGATGTCAAAATCTTTGATAAAGTGTTGGGCTAGTATTTTGGCTC
>NZ_JABJVM010000015.1 GCF_013820765.1 Paenilisteria rustica | reverse complement strand
GAACCTTTCAACGCTGGGAAACAGAAATTATTAACGCTTTTATTTACCCACATTTATCTAATGGCTTCGTAGAAGGCATTAACAATCGAACCAAAGTTTTAAAACGTGGCGCTTATGGCTTTCAATGTTTCGAAAGATTCCGAGCCAAAATACTAGCACAACACTTTATCAAAGATTTTGACATCTCTGTAGGTTAAGAAAAGGCACGAGCTATTGACTCCCTAGCTCGCACCTTGATATTTCACCCCAACAATTGACATAGAGCCATTTTTTCAGGTAGGTGTTACCTTGCTTCAAACAAATCGAGCGAAAGCGTTTGTATCCAGGGGATTTGGTGGAAGTCTGAGCTGCACATACTGGTGTATGTGATGACTAAAAACAGGGAGAGGGTAGTTTGTTTCCTCGACCATGTAAGAAGTTAAGCGAAACTGCTCTTGTGTAGCAGAACAGCAAAGGTGTATGGTTTCCAAGTTCTAAATGTAATGGAGGACCGCCTATTCGCGATGCTCACAGGCATATTGGGGCTGTAACTCATTCCATTTCGTACAACCCCAACAACGCGAACGCTTCTCGCCGATTTATCTGGGGTATGTCCCACACACATTTTTCAATCTTCCAACTCAAATCGATCATGCAATACCTGCGCGGCTTTGATCATCTTCTTCTCATCCACCACGGTTGAAACCTTAATTTCCGATGTACTGATCATTTTAATCGCGACATCGTTATCCGTCAGCGCCTCAAACATATGCGCCGCGACTCCTGGGTTAGAGACCATCCCAGACCCAACAATCGATACTTTCGCTAAGTTCTGCTCAGATTCTAGGTTTGCGTACTGTAACGCTTCCTGGTGATCTTCCAACACAGCTAATGTCTCGAGCAGTGCTTTTGTTTTAATCGTGAAGGAAAGGTTGCCGTGGCCAAGTCCGGTGATACCTTGGATGATAATATCCACGTCGATATTATTATCTGCGAGCGTTGTAAAAACTTTTGACACGCGCATGTTTTCTTTCTTATCCCAGTGAATCGTTACGCGGGTTATTTTATCTTCAAATGCGATTCCTCGCACGACTTTCGTATTTTCCACGGTCATTTCCTCCTCAATCATCGTTCCTGCTTCAATTTCATGGCTGGCTCGGACTTCAAGCGGGATGCGGTAATTTTTCGCGTACTCCACCGCTCTCGGATGCAAAACGCCAGCTCCAAGATTCGCCAATTCTAGCATTTCATCATAGGTCACTCGGCTCAACTTGCGTGCATTCTTGATATAACGCGGGTCTGTTGTGAAAACGCCGATGACATCTGTGCAAATGCTACATTTATCAGCTTCTAAGGCTGCAGCAAGCGCAACGGCCGTCGTATCGGATCCGCCTCTTCCTAATGTCGTGATTTCGCCGTCTCCGCTAACACCTTGGAAACCCGCAACAATCACGATTTGACCTTTGGCTAGCGCATCTTGAATCGTTTCCGTGTCAATGTCTAGAATTCTGGCATTGCTCGCAATCGGCTCGGTCGTGATGCCTGCTTGCCAGCCTGTGTAGGAAACCGCTTCATAGTTTTTTTCGTGAAGGGCCATTGATAATAGAGAAATCGTGATTTGTTCGCCAGTCGAAAGTAGCATATCCATTTCGCGCTTACTTGGATGCTCACTGATTTCTAGCGCCATGTCGACTAGCCGATCTGTGGATTTTCCCATCGCTGAAACGACGACCACTACTTGATTCCCTTTTTCAAATTCGCGGATTGCTTGGTCTGCGGTTTTTTTGATTTTTTCGATGGTGCCCACTGAGGTTCCGCCGAATTTTAAAACTACTCTTCCCAAAAATACCCCTCCTATTTCGGTTTTTCTTCATTCATTTTGGCAAATTTTGCGTGGACTGCTTCAGCAACGGCTACTGGTACACCTGCTTCTTGGATTTCTGCGACGGATGCCACTTTTAATTTTTTCATCGAGCCAAAATGTTTTAAAATCGCTTTTTTGCGGCCTGGGCCAACGCCTGGAATACCGTCGAGCAAGGATTGGAAGCCAGTTTTGCTTCGTAGTTGGCGATGGAATGTAATCGCGAACCGGTGGACTTCATCCTGAATCCGTTGTAGTAGGTAGAATTCTTGGCTATTTCGATGTAATTGCACGACCGCCAATGGATCACCGAACAGCAGTTGGCTCGTTTTGTGTTTGCTATCTTTGGCAAGTCCCGCAACCGGAATGTCCAGTCCGAGCTCATTGACCAGCACATCTTTCGCACTATCAATCTGACCTTTCCCTCCATCTATCAAAATGAGATCTGGGAGCGGTAAACCTTCTTTGAGTACGCGCCAATAACGACGACGCACCACTTCGCGCATCGTTGCATAATCATCGGGTCCGACAACCGTTTTGATCTTATATTTGCGGTAATCGTTCTTGCTTGGGCGCCCATCGAGAAATGTAATCATCGCGGAAACTGGGTCTGTTCCATAAATATTCGAGTTATCAAAAGCCTCGATCCGGTTCGGCGTCGGAATTCCCATCGCTTCCCCAAGTTTTTCCGTAGCCCCGACCGTCCGTTCTTCATTGCGTTCGAGCAACAGAAACTTCTCATTTAACGCAATTTCAGCGTTTTTGTAAGCCAGTTTAACGAGGTCTTTCTTATTGCCACGCTTTGGAACGAGAATCTTCGTGTCTGGTAATAATGCCTGAATCGCCTCTTCATCCACATCGTCGGGAAGAAAAATTTCCTGCGGCGGAATATGATTTGCCTTCTGATAAAATTGCCCGATAAACGTCAAAAAATCCTCATCCGCATCGCTATAAAATGGGAATTGCGACACATCACGTTCAATCAGTTTCCCTTGCCGAATGAAGAAAACTTGTACGCACATCCAGCCTTTATCAATCGCGTAGCCAAACACATCGCGGTCCACAAAGTCATTCATTGTCATTTTCTGTTTCTCCATCGTCGTTTCAATCGCAGTGATTTGATCGCGAAATTCAGCTGCCTTTTCGAATTCCATCGACTCAGCCGCCTCTTGCATTTTACCCATCAAATCCTGCTTCACTTCTTTATATCCACCATTTAAAAACTGGACAATCTCGTCCGTCATCGTTTTATACGTATCGGCTTCCACTTTGAAAACACAAGGCGCAAGGCACTGCCCCAAATGGTAATACAAACACACTTTGCTCGGCATCGTCGTACATTTGCGTAACGGATATAACCGATCCAAAATCCGCTTCGTCTCATTTGCCGCATACACATTCGGATACGGTCCAAAATATTTTCCCTTATCACGTTTAACTTTCCGCGTAATAATCAACCGAGGATGCTTTTCATTCGTCAATTTTATAAAAGGATAGGTTTTGTCATCTTTTAGCATAATATTGTAGCGCGGATCATGCTTTTTAATCAAGTTTATTTCGAGCAACAGCGCCTCAACGTTCGAGGATGTCACGATATATTCAAAATCACGAATTTCTTGGACTAATCGTTGAGTTTTACCATCATGCGAACCAGTGAAATAGGAACGCACACGATTCTTCAAAACCTTCGCCTTGCCAACATAAATAATCGTACCCTGCTGGTCTTTCATCAAGTAACAACCAGGCTGATCAGGCAAAAAGGCAAGCTTATTTCGGATATGTTCAGTCGTCATAGTTATCACTCCACATCACTGCTTTTACTTCCTCTTTAGTGTAGCATAAATCGGCTTTGTTGCAACAAAAAAAGCTAGGAAAAACGAAAGGAAAACGTGAACTAATTCGCGCTTCCTCTCATTTTTAACCAGCTCTTCGACAATTTTATAGATATTTCGCTAAAACTTCGTCTAATTCTTCTTTTGGACGGTAGCCGATAATTGTATCAACCACTTCGCCATCCTTCTTAATAAGCAATGTCGGGATACTCATCACACCAAATTTTCCTGGTGTTTCTTGGTTCGCATCCACGTCCATTTTAACAATTTTTAATTTGTCGCCTTGTTCTGCGTCAATTTCTTCTAGAACTGGCGCAACCATACGGCAAGGACCACACCAAGTTGCCCAGAAATCAGTAAGCACTAGACCTTCGCTCGTTTCTTTCTCGAAATCCGCGTCTGTAATTTCTTGAATAGCCATTTCTCTACCTCCTTACACATATTGTATCGTTAGTATAGCACTGCGTCTGCGTATGGAGCCAATAATCTGCTCAAAATCTTACTTCAGCTCGGCGATGGTTACCCCATTTCCGCCTTCTGCCGCGGCTCCGAATCGAATCGACTTCACCATCCGGTGATGTTTCAGAAATTCGGTAACTCCTTGTCGTAGCGCGCCCGTCCCTTTACCGTGAATAATGCTGACCTGGTGGTAACCGGCGAGCAAGGCTGCATCGATATATTTATCCACTTGTTGTAGCGCGTCTTCATAACGGACACCACGCAAATCAAGCTCGGTTTTCGTCACTGAATTATCACTTTTCACCGTCGTCACATGGCGTAATTTCTTCGGCTGCTCCGGTTTCATATACTCCAGATCCGCTTCCTTCACCTTCGTTTTAATAATCCCTATTTGAACGTTCCATTCTTTACTGTTCACCCGATTGAGAAGTACACCTTTTTGCCCCAATG
Source organism: Paenilisteria rustica (assembly GCF_013820765.1). Taxonomy (GTDB): domain Bacteria; phylum Bacillota; class Bacilli; order Lactobacillales; family Listeriaceae; genus Listeria_A; species Listeria_A rustica. Next base: position 76,670 of record NZ_JABJVM010000015.1, on the reverse strand, counting down.
ACAAAATTCGGACTTGATCTCCTTGTGCGAATTTATGCGCCACTTTTGGCACATCATGGACGACTTTCTTCTGAATCGTTTTTGGCTTCACTTGATTTAGGCGGCTTCGCATCTCAATTAGTTCATGTTCTTTGAGTCCTGCGGCACCTTGAAGCTGCATTTGGCGCAACTCTTGAATAATCACTTCGGCCTCGACTTCTGCTTTTTCGATGACACCTGCTGCTTTTTCGTTTGCCTTTTCAAGCAATTTATCTTTTTGATCATGATACGCGATAATCTCTTTTTGGAGGTCTTTTTGCAGTTTTTCGGCGTCACGACTCATTTGGTAGGCTTCTTCGTATTCCAATTCCGCAGCCTTACGCTTCTCTTCCAAACTCGAAATCATATCGTTCAAATCCGCGCTTTCCGTGTCTACCAGACTTCTAGCGTCTTCGATAACCGCCTCACTCAAACCAAGGCGACGTGAAATCGCAAAAGCGTTACTTCGCCCAGGGACACCAATCAATAACCGGTAAGTCGGACTCAATGTCTCGACATCAAACTCCACCGATGCATTCGTCGCAAATTCCCGATTATACCCATACGCTTTTAGTTCAGGATAATGCGTCGTCGCCACAACACTCGCTTGTTTGGCCGCCACCGCATCAAGAATCGCAATCGCAAGCGCCGCCCCTTCTTGTGGATCCGTACCCGCACCAAGCTCATCGAATAAAATTAAGGAATCGGCATCCATTTTGTCAAGGATCGAGACAATATTCGTCATATGCGAGGAGAACGTACTCAAGCTCTGCTCAATCGACTGTTCATCTCCAATATCGGCGAAAACTTGCGAGAAAACAGCAATTTCTGATTCTTCCTCTGCCGGAACTTGCAATCCAGCCTGTGCCATCAATGTAAGCAAACCTAGTGTTTTCAGCGTAATCGTTTTCCCACCAGTATTTGGTCCCGTAATCAGCATCGCGCGGTAATCCCCACCAAGCAGGATATCATTGCTAACCACCGTTTCCGGATCAAGTAGCGGATGACGCGCATTTAGCAGCTTCACGATACCGTCTTGATTAATACGCGGCGTAACACCCTTCATCGACTTTCCAAATCTTGCTTTTGCAAAAATAAAATCGAATCGAGCGAGGACATACGTATTTTGCCGAATTTCTGTGATGAATTCCGCTAAAACGGCAGAAACCTCCGCTAAAATACGTTCGATTTCCTGCTTTTCTTTTGCCTGTAAAGTTCGGCGTTCATTATTCATATCCACCACGCTTTGCGGCTCGATGAATAGCGTTTGACCCGAGGCCGACTGGTCATGTACAATCCCGCCATAATGCCCTTTATATTCATGTCTTACCGGTAAAACGTAGCGATCATTTCGAATCGTAATAACCGTGTCACTCAACATTTTAGACGCATTCTTATCGCGTAAATATTGTTCCAGACGCTCACGAACACGGCCTTCTGTACGACGCAGCGTTTGACGAATATTGCGTAAAGCTTCACTCGCCGTATCCAAAATTTCACCAGCTTCATCCACCGTAAGCGCAATCGTGTCTTCCGTATCGCGCATTGGCGCAAGCTTCCCAGCAAGTTCATCTAGCAATTCTATTTCAACGCCTTGTTCTACGAGGCCGTCAATAAACTGCTTCATCAGGCGACTCACACGAAGGTTGCTCCCGGTTTGGTAAAGTTCCAGACCGCTTAAATCTCCGCCAATTTCCAGACGTTTCATATGCCCTGCCACATCATAAATCCCCGAGATTGGTGCCGCACCACGTAATCGAATGACTTTTGCACCTTCCTCGGTTTCCCGTTGCGCTAATTTCACTTTTTCTATATCAGATGTTGGTTGTAACGCTCGAATGGCCTCCTCACCTAATGCAGAAGAAGCAAATTCGAGGAGCTGTTGCTTTATTTTATCGAATTCTAAAATCGTTTCTACTTTTTTACTCATATTATTTTAACTCCAGTTAGCGTCCTTCTATTACGGACGATTATTTTTAATAAACGCGAGAAAATCCTCTTTTCCCATCGTATTCAGTACATTTTCTTTACTCAGCCAGCCCTTTGTTGCTGCTCGAACGCCGATCTCCATAAAATCAAGATGTTTCGTATCGTGCGCATCGGTATTAATCGCAATAGGCACGTTCTGTTCCGCCGCAAGCTCCAAATATTTCGCAGTCAAATCCAGCCGCTGCGGATTCGCATTGAGCTCAAGCGCCGTGCCAGTCTTCGCAGCCAGTTCAATCAATTCCTCCACATTCACACGATATCCATCGCGCCGACCAATCACACGTCCCGTCGGATGCGCAATCAAATGCACATATGGATTTTCACAAGCCACTCGCAACCGGCTCATAATCTCTTCCTCTGATTGTGAAAAACTAGAATGAATCGAAGCAATGACAAAATCTAAATCCTTCAGCAAATCATCATCAAAATCGAGCGTTCCATCCGGCAAAATATCCATTTCAATTCCCGATAAAATCTCAATTTCCGAATACTGCTCATTATACGCTCGAATTTCTGCTTGTTGCTTCCGGATTCGTTCCTCCGTAAGACCATTCGCCACTTTCAAAAACTGTCCATGATCCGTTATCACCATATATTCATAGCCCTTCGCAATACACGCTTCAATCATTTCAGTCAGCGAATACGCACCATCAGACCAAGTCGTGTGCATATGCAGATCACCTTTTATATCCGCTAGTTGCACGAACGCAGTATCCGCTTTAATTCGGTCAATTTCCGTGCCGTCACGTCTCACCTCAGGCGGCAAAAAGGGAATATTGAAATGGGCAAAGAATGCTTCCTCCGTCTCAAACTGCTTCACATTTCCAGCTTTGTCTTCCACACCATACTCATTGATTTTCTCATCCTGTTGCTTGGCAATTTGACGCATCCGGATGTTATGATTTTTCGAACCTGTAAAATGGTGTAGTGTACTGACAAATTCAGCTGGCGCGACCATCCGGAAATCTACAGAAATTTTGATAGCTTCATTCAAATCTACCGAAACCTTTGTATCCCCAGCCGCAATCACTTGGTCAATCGTCTCAATCGCTAAAAGTTGCTTGGCTACCGCATCTGGTTTATCCGTTGCAATGACAAAATCCAAATCCTTCACCGTTTCCCGCAACCTTCTAAAACTTCCCGCATGCGAAAATCGTACAATTTCAGGGATTCCAGCCAGATAAGCTTCCAAACTCTTCGCAATCGGTAACACATCATTCAGTGGGTATCGATCCGGCCGCTCTCCCATTTCCTGAACAGCCTCGACCATCTTATCAACAGACTTCTGTCCAAAGCCTTTTAACGCAGAAATACTACCCTCCTCCGCTTTAGCAAGCAACGAGTCCCGATCAACAACACCAAGCTCCTGATACAAGCGAGATAACTTCTTCCCACCAAGCCCCGGCACTTTCAAAAGTGGCACTAAGCCTTCTGGAACCTCTTTCTTCAACGACTCTAACTCTTCGGACTCACCAGTTTCGAGATAATTTTGAATAATTACTGCTGTTGATTTACCGATTCCACTAATCTTTGTAAAGTCATCGATTTCCGACAGACTGCGTTCATCTTGTTCCAAAGCAATTGCTGCTTTACGGAATGCCGATATTTTGAAAGGATTCTCACCTTTTAACTCCATATATAACGCGATTGTCTCTAATAAATTAATAATTTTCTTTTTATTCATTTTCCCCATCACTCCCTCTAAAAACAAGCAGAAAAGCTGGAACTGAGCAGCCCCAGCTTTTCGCTGACATCCATAGAAACTATTTAGGTAACATTCCGGTCATCCACTTATAGAATGATTCAGATAATAACGGTGTATTTTCTAGAATCCACGTAGCGACTGACGAGCCAGTAATCGCATTTTGCGCCCACTCTGCTGGAAAAATTGCACCAATGTACAGAATCAAGAAAATAACTAAATACGTTTGTAAAACACCTAATACAGCACCAATCAAGCCATTCACTTGACGTAAAACAGGTACTTTTGTGACTCCTTTAAACAAAGAAGCAATCATGTGTACAACGATAATCGCAACTAGAAAAATCATCAGAAAGGCAATACTATTATAATACGCATTCTCTGTATGAAGCGCATCGAGTAACGCATACAGGTCATTTGATTTATCCAATTCTGGATATGGAATGAACGTAATATGCGGCGCTAACTCTTCATAGTACTTGTATGCCACAAAGAAGCTTAATAGATAACCAATCGTGATAATTAGCTGGCGCAAAAAACCGTTACGATAGCCGTTGACGAATCCTCCAATTAACAAAATGAGTATAATAGCATTTAAAATCAATTTATTCGCGTCCTTTAATCCGAGCCAACTCTTTCTCCAGCTCTTGATATTTTTCCTCTAATTTCAGATAATCATGTGTGGCATTAACAGCAGTCAAAACAGCAAGTCTACCACTATCCAAAGACCGATTCTGCGCACCAATCTCATGCATTTTTTCATCGACAAGACGCGCAACAAGACGAAGATGTTCGGTAGATTCTACACCAACAATCGTATATTCTCTTCCATATATTGTTGTTGTCAGCTTATTTCTAGTATTATCCGCCATCTGTCTTCCTCCTCATTAATATCCTCAGCACACATTTATCCTACTTGTACCCCATCTTATCATGAAAAGCAAACGAAGAAAAGCGCAAATGTTCTAATCTAGAACGATTTCAGTCTTAAGTATGAAACAATTCCGCGAATTATGGTAAAATAAAAAGCAATGAACCTAAAAGAAAGAAGTTGATTCCAATCGCAAACACCGTTATTCAAGCCACACCAAAACAAATCGAAGCCATGCAAAAAGCTTATTTATCTCATATGTCCGATAAAATACCAGCCGGTGCAATTTTCGCTGTAAAAAAAACAGGTCTCTCTATCACCGCCTATAAATCTGGCAAAGTCATGTTCCAAGGCGCAGCCGGCGAACGCGAAGCCGCCAAATGGGGCACGGCTACAACACCAAAAGTCAAATCCACAAAAGTAAGCACTTCCGTTCTCCCGCCTGGTTTCGCATCAAAAAACGTCGCCGGTTCAGATGAAGTTGGGACAGGTGACTATTTTGGGCCAATGATTGTCGCGGCTTGCTACGTCGACCAAGCGATGATGCCTCTTTTGAAACAACTCGGTGTGAAGGATTCAAAAACAATGACCGATCCAGAGATTTGCGAGATTGCTAAAAAAATCATACCGGTCGTCCCTCACAGTCTCTTGTTATTGCCTAACCCTAAATACAACGAGTTACAAGCAAACGGCATGAACCAAGGTCAAATGAAAGCAATTCTACATAATCGCGCGCTGGAGAACGTTTTGAAAAAAATCGAGCCTATCAAGCCAGACGCGATTCTTATCGACCAATTTGCCGAAAAAAACACCTATTATCGCTACCTTGCTAAAGAAGCTTCGATCGTCCGTGAAGATGTTTTCTTCGCTACTAAAGCGGAAGGCCTGCATCTTTCTGTAGCCGCTGCATCCATTATTGCTAGGTCGCGTTTTGTCGAGGCGTTCCGTGAGATGGAGCGAGAACTCGGTCTCCAAATCCCCAAAGGTGCCGGCTCCAAAGTCGATCAAGTTGCCGCTGATATTCTCGATACAAAAGGCGCAGAAACACTTCAACGCTATACAAAATGGCATTTCGCAAATACTGACAAAGCTCGGAAGTTATCGCGAAGAAATTAATTTAGCCAACCGCAAACGATATTTTTATTTCGCATATCAGTTGCCTAGTAAAGATATCGTTTCTATATGTTCGGAATTTGCCAATCGATCGGTGCGACACCATTCTGCGTTAAATACTGGTTCGCCTTCGAAAAATGTCGGCATCCCATAAAACCTAGGTTAGCAGATTTTGGACTTGGATGTGTCGAAGTTAATACCTTGTGCTTTGGATTTCGCAACAATTTCTGCTTTGACTTCGCGTTATTCCCCCACAATAAAAAGACAATCGGCTCAGTCTTTTGTCCGAGTAGCGAAATAATCGTATCCGTCAACTTCTCCCATCCTTGATTCGCATGGGAATTTGGTTTCCCTTCCCGCACCGTCAAAACGGTATTTAACAATAATACGCCTTGTTTCGCCCATGGAAGCAGATAACCATTATTCGGAATAGCTGACCCCAAATCATCCGCTAATTCTTTGTACATATTAACAAGGGACGGCGGCGTTCTGACACCAGGTTTCACAGAAAAAGACATCCCATGTGCCTGCCCCGCTCCGTGATAAGGATCCTGCCCCAAAATAACAACCTTCACATCTTTATAAGCCGCATATTTCAGCGCATTGAAAATATCATACATATCTGGATACACCTTCTGATTCCCATATTCCGCTTTCAGAAAAGCCCGTAATTTCAAATAGTAATCCTTCGTAAATTCTTCTTTTAGTAATGCATCCCAATCATTTCCTAATTGAATCATGTTGTTTCCCCCAGTTATTCTTGATACGACAATTATACATGTATCACTCGAATAAATGAACCGTTTTCATACTTTTCCGTTAAATTTTTGATACTCGATTTCGCCTCTTCGTTTATAGTTGAGATTGGAACAACACCCGTTATAGTTCGTACAAGCGGATCCACTACTCTTGTTTTACCTCGCATATAGAAATCGTAATTCTGCTTATCAAGCACTACCTCTACATCTGTATATAAAGTCGCTAACATGCCCTGTAGCTTCTCATCTGGAATTCCACGTAATTTCTCCATAACAACTTTATCCGTGCTTATTTCTAAAAATTTCAGCGTTATATAGCCGGATTCTAAAGTGTACCGTAAAATCATCGTCATTTTCCAAGCACTATATATATTTTTCGGGTCAAGCAAAACTAGTGCGACATATTCTTGGTATTTCTGGATATACCACATCGCAATAGTTTCTGATTGCAACACAAACTGGCCGTCAACAACAGATAAATCGTCAAAAAAATCAGTGACTTCCCTTTCACTAATATATCCATACGTCCGCATATCTCTTAGAAAATAATCAATTCGATCAGCACAAAGATTAGGAGCTGGTTGTTCTAGTAATGGATACTGTCCCAAATCTTCTAACGACAAATTATAGTTGGCAGCAGTTAGTATATTGGCAACTTCACTATTTTGTATCGTGTCTAAAAAAATTTGATCGTGATAACTTTCCGCTTTATCATCCACGAGATAATCTATAACATGAGAAAAACTCGTATGCGAAATATCGTGCAGTAATCCTGCGATTTGCTCCTCTATAATGCCTCCAAATCGCTGGACGAGCAACATTACACCAATAGAATGTTCTAACCGAGTCACGGTCCAATTCTCATGAATCAAATACGCAGCCCCGGCTTGATGAACACCTTGAAGCCTTTGCATTGCTTTCGTTGTTATTAAATCTTGCATGATATCGTGCCATTCATATTCTCCGTGTAAAATATCTTTTCCATTCATATCGGAACACCCCACCTAACAAGAACCAATGTTCGTATTTCATAATAAATTATCGTCTATGTCAACCATTAGCCTACAAAAAAACCGAACAGCTTTTACACTGCTCAGCCTTCATTCTTATTTACGATCGTTCGAATCCATGTTTTCATGATGATCATTTTTCCTAGTGATAAACGGCCACCAGTTTGCTTTTCCGAATAGTCGAACCATGACCGGGACGAATAGTGGTAGGACGACGAATGCGTAGAGCAACAGTCCTATAAGCACAACGGAGGCGATTTCTAGTAGGGATAGTACTCCTGCTGGCATCATCGCAGCGAATGTTCCTCCGAGAATAAGCACGGCGGAGAATATGACGCCACCCATGTTTTTCATTGTTAAAATCATGCGCTCGCGAATTGGCATGCCATGATATTCGTTAAATCGTGTCATCAGGAAGATCGAGTAATCGATTCCGAGCGCGACGAGTACGACAAATCCGAAGAACGGTGTCGCCCATGTTAAGCCGTCATAGCCAATGATTCTGGCGAAGATGATTTCGGCGATTCCAATAGATGCGAAATACGTTAATACGAGCGATGCGATGAGGTAAAGTGGCATCACGAGTGAACGTAGCACGATGACTAGGACAATAAATACGCCGGTTAGTACGAAAATTAATACTAATTGGTAATCGGCGCTCGACATGTCTCTTGTGTCATAGTTAATGCTTGTCATTCCGCCAATTCCGATGTTGGCATTTTCAAGTTTTGTGCCTTGTAAACTTGATTTTAGCTGATCGTTTATTCCATCGATAGTGTCCATTGCTTCATCGGAATATGGATTTTTCGTTAAAACTAAGTTCAAGGAAGCTAATTTGCCATCGGAGGACATGTATTGGTCGAGTACTTTTTGATAGTCGGCGTTGCTTAGTAATTGTTCTGGGATGTAGATGCCTGACTCGTCGTACGGTACATTGGACCAATTTTTCACGAAATCGTTGGCGTCTGTTAAGCCTGTTTGGATTTTTCCTAGCCCATCTGCACTTTGTTTCAAGCCTGTTGTTAATTGTCCGATTTGACCTGACATCGCAGTGAAGCCTGTTTGTAATTGGCCTTGTCCAGCGGCAAGTTGCGTTAGCGCGGATGAAATTTCAGGCATTTTGGCTATGACTTGGTCTTCGCCTGTTGCAGCTTGATTTAAGCCTGTTTCCAGTTGTGTTAAGCCTGTTTCAATTTGACCTAAACCGCTGTTGAAGGCGCCAAGCCCTTGGGTTATTTCTGCATTTTTAGCGTTTAGTTCGGCCATATTCGCCGCTAATGTTTGGATGCCCTGATTCAGAGCCGTCATTTGTTGCTTGGCTTTTGCCATTTCTTTGTCGATGCTCGCTTGGATTTGCGACCCTAGCGCTTTCGTTGCTTGACCGAGTTTCGCGAAATCAGCCATTACTGCTTTAAAATCAGGATCGGTCATTGCAGCTGGATGGCTTGCGATATACGCTTTTAAGGAGCCCTCCATGTTGCTGAATAAGGCATTTAAAGCCGACGTATCGATCGCTGGTTGTGCTGGGTTTTGGAAGCTCGCTGTTTGATCGGCAACTTTTTGTAATGCGGTTCCGATTTGGTTGTAGCCTGCTTGGATCTGTTGTTGTCCGTCTTGTAATTTGGTAAGTTGTACGCGTGCTTCTTGGATACCTTTTTCTAAATCGCCTGCACCTGATGCCCCTGCTTTAATACCTGCGGAGATTTGAGTTAACGCCGCTTGTAGTTGGTCAACGCCATCTTTTGTTGCGACGGTTCCTGCTTGGAGTTCTCCCACACTTTTGACTGCTTCATTTAGTTGCGGCTCTGATTTTGCCATTTGCGAACTAGCATCGGATAAGCCTTTTTGAATCGTACCAACGCCTTGGTCTGCGGTATCGAGACCATCGCCAACTTTGCCAGCTTGATCTTTGATATAAATGTCATCCAGACGCTTGCCGGTTGGTCTTGAGGCACTTAGAACCATATCAACGCCGTCTACGTGGGATAAGTCTGTCGAAATTTGTTCGAGTAGCGCTAAATATTCGGTTGTTTTCATAGAATCATCGTTTTCCAAATATACAGTTGTTGGTGCGACTTGACCTGCTCCGAAACTGTCAGAAACGACGTCGAAGCCTTTTTTAGATGGGTACTTGTCGCTAATTTCGTCGAGAGAGTTGAAGGATAAATTCCCCGTATGCATGATGATTGGTGGTACAGTGATTGCGGCTACAATGAGAAGCGCGAGAAATGGTCTGGCGAACGCGAACTTGCCTGCTGCGCCCCATAGTTTATTTTCTTTGTGCCCAACATTCTTATTGAGTGGCCAAAATAGCGCCGTGCCGAGTGTTGCCATGAAAAATGGAACGATGGTGAACAGCGCGGCGAGTAGCACGACGATTCCGACTGCAACAGCAACTGCCGAGCGGTATAGTTCGAATTGAACGAAGCTGAGTGAGGCAAAAGCCACGAGTACCGCGATTCCACTGTAAATAACGGTTTTCCCAGCGGTGCGATATGTTGCAAACACCGCTTCTTTTCCGGATAAACCGTTGCCGATTTCTTCTTTAAAACGGCTCATCAATAGGATACAATAATCTGTTCCGATTCCAAATAGGATACAAACCATGAATATTTGGGTATATGTCGAGACTGGGAAGTTCCATTGATCGACTAGGAAGGAAACGACTGCCTGACTCGTTAAATAGCTGACCCCAACTGTTAGGAGCGGGATAAAAGGCGCCACAACAGAGCGGAAAACCAAGACTAATACGACTAGAATAAAGACGATGGTAATGCCTTCTGTTTTATGTAAACCGTCTTCGGAACTCTGGACAACATCTTCTTGAATCAAAGCGTTTCCTGTTAAATATGTGTCCACGCCTTTGATGTCCATTTTTTTGTCGATATCGATGCGAATTTCTTTGACTGGCGTGTCCCCTGCGTCCACATTGAATGTCGCGACCATCGTTTTGCCGTCTTTCGATAGGAATTTATCTTTTAGCTCCGGCTGATTAAAGCTGTCGACAACACTCGTAATATGTAGCGATTTCTTATTTTTTTCGATATCGCTGAGGGAGCCTTCGATATTATTCAAGTCCGTCTTCGTAAGTTTTTTATCGGATGTATAGACAGCGATGTAAGCCTGACCTTGTTTATCAGGATTATGTTTCTTCTCCATTTCTGTCGCAAGTGATGACGGGTAGCCATCTGGGAGTTTGATTTCTCCTTTTTCGCGGACTAAATCAGCCATGTTTGGCGCCGTGAAGATGAGTACAGCCATGACTACGAGCCAAGCTGCTACAATAGGCCATCTAAATTTTACAATCCATTTCATTTGATACAGTCCTCCCTTTTTATTTCCCGATGACTGACTCCGTTATTTTTTTATACAACGCTAAAAATTGTTCGCTGTCTTCCTCGCCTAATATTTCAAGCCAGCTGGCAACGAGTTCCTCTAGTTTTTGTTCGCACTCTTGGTATACCTTTTCCCCATTATTCGTTACCGTTAACCTAAATCCGCGCTTATCTTCTGCATTTTTCATGCGATGAATGAGCTCTTTCTCGACTAGCCGGTTAATCTTAGCGGTAATCGCGCTTTTGTGCATGCTAAGCGCCGTCGCCAAATCATTTGGACTAGATTCACCATGCTCCGCTAAATAACGCAACACCAAAAATTGTTCAAAGGAAATGCCCTGCTTCCCTAAAATTTGTTCCGCAATCGCGTCATGTAGTTGCCTTGTAGCAAATATGTAGGTTTCTTCGTAGCTTTTAATTAGTTGTCTTACTTTATTTTTCTCCAAAACAAGTTCACCCCCTAAACTATTTATTTACTATACCCTAAATAACAAAATGGTGCAAAAAAACTGCTCTCTTCCAGGGTAGGAAAAGAACAGTTTCACATATTATCGAATTACCGCGTCAAATTTCGTTTCAAGCGCTGTAACAATCGCTTGGTTGGCTTTCGTCACTTCTTCGTCCGTCAATGTGCGTTCAGGATCGAGGAAAGTGAGCGTGTAAGCCATTGATTTTTTATCTGCCCCAAGTTTTTCACCTTCAAAAATATCGAAAAGTTGGATGTTCGTTAAGAGTTTTCCAGCTTGTGCTTTGATTTCATTTTCTAGCGCAGCTTGACTCACTTCTTTGTTTACCAGCAAAGCAATATCGCGCGTCATACTTGGGAATCTAGGAATCGTATGGTATGCCACTGCTTTTTTCGGTGCTGCTAAAAGTTTGGCGGCATCCAGCTCAAACACATACGTTTCTTTCAAATCAAGGTCAGCGGCGAGTGATGGATGTATTTGTGCTAAATAACCGATTTCCTCGCCGGCTAGTGAGATCGATGCTGTTCTTCCAGGATGTAAATCTTGTTTTTCTGTTTGCACCCATTCCAAAGTTTCCTCTAGTCCAAGTTTCGCAACGACACCCTCGACCATACCTTTTAATAAGAAGAAGTCGACTTGCTTCTCTTGTTTTTGCCAGTCTGCTTCTCGCCAGTTTCCTGTGATAAGTCCCGCTAAATGTTCAGTTTCAAGCGGTAAATTATCGCCTTCTGTCGCATAGAAAACCGTACCTAATTCGTATAGTGCGACATTGCTATTCTTACGCGCCACATTGTAGCTCGCTGCTTTTAAAAGTTGAGGCACAATGCTCGTCCGTAAATGGCTGTGTTCCTCACTCATCGGCATAGAAAGTGATACGGCTTTTTCTTCTGAGAGCGCTAATTTTGTTGCCGCTTGTTCAGTAGTTAAAGAATACGTCAGCGCTTGATTAAGCCCAGCGCCTTCCAAATAGCGACGAATCGTTCTTTTAGCTGCTTGTTCCACTGTCAAATGACCCGCTGAAACACTGTTCGGCAATGTCGATGGAATTTTATCGTAGCCATAAATACGCGCGACTTCTTCAAAAATATCCGCTTCAATTAGGATATCCCAACGGCGCGACGGAACGGTAATTGTTAATGTATCACCTTCCACCGCCAAATCAAACTGTAATTTTGCAAAAATGGCTTGTACTTCTGCCTGGCTGATTTCAGTTCCTAAAACACGATTAATCCGCGTCAATGTTGTTTCAATAACGTTCTCGGTTTTGGAGCGATTATCCACAGCCGCCATACCTCCGACAAGTGTTCCGCCTGCCAGTTCAGCAATCAATGCCGCACCGTGTTGCAACGCTTTTTCCACTTTCCACGCATCGCTACCTTTATCGTAACGGATACTCGCCTCGGTTCTCAAATTAAGCTCCCGAGACGCGCGTCCAATATAACTACTGCTAAAAATGGCACCTTCAAGGGCAACCGTCGTCGTTGTTTCGATAACCTCTGACGTTTCGCCACCCATCACGCCTGCAATCGCAATCGGAGTTGTCCCATTCGTAATCACTGCATGTCCTGTATTAAGCGTACGTGCTTCTCCGTCGAGTGTTACGATTTCTTCCCCATCCGTAGCCAAACGAACAAGAATTTCTTTGCTACCAAGTCGCGCGTAGTCAAAAGCATGTAGTGGCTGACCGTATTTCAAACAAATATAATTCGTCACGTCAACAACATTGTTATGCGGACGAATCCCGGCTTTCATCAGCTTCGTTTGTAACCAAAGCGGCGATTCGCGAACGACAACGTCCTTAATAACTTGCATCCCATAAAATGGCGTCGTATCAGCATCTTTCACGCTCACTTGCACATATTCTGCCACATCGCCTTGCGTAGCTACTTCCGGGATCGCATCAAACACCGGTTTTTGATCCACAATCGCGCCAACTTCATAGGCAACACCCGTCATGCTAAGCGCATCCGCTCGGTTCGGCGTAATGGCCATATCCAAAATCGCATCATCCAAGCCAAGTAGCACCGTCGCATCCGCGCCAACTTCCACTTCCACCGGCAATACAAAAATCCCATCTGCCACTGCTTTCGGAATCGTTTTCCCTTCAAAACCTAACTCTTGTAATGAGCAAATCATGCCTTCCGAGACTTCCCCACGCAATTTCGCACGCTTAATTTTCATGCCCCCTGGCAATTTCGCACCAACGCGAGCAACAATTACTTTTTGACCAACAGCAACATTTGGCGCGCCACAAATAATTTGAATCGGCTCCACTTCGCCAACATTCACCGTACATTTATTTAATGTATCCGCATTCGGATGTTTCTCACATGTGATGACTTCCCCAACTACGACATTCGAGATTTCAGCGTTTAAATGTTCCACGCCTTCTATTTCAATCCCGCCACGCGTAATACGTTCTCCTAGCTCTTCTGCTGAAACCGCCAGATTTGGAAAATATTCTTTTACCCATTGATATGATACTAACATGCCTCTTCGCCCCCTTATTCTTTCACCGAAAATTGTTTTGTAAACCGCAAATCGTTTGTGTACAGGTGACGAATATCATCCACCGCATATTTCAACATCGCGACACGCTCTGGACCCATTCCAAAGGCAAAACCGCTATATTTTTTTGAATCGATTCCTGACATTTCAAGGACATTCGGATGCACCATACCAGAACCAAGAATTTCAATCCAACCAGTGCCTTTACATACGCGACAACCTTCACCGCCACATTTGAAACACGAAATATCCATCTCAACAGAAGGCTCTGTGAACGGGAAGAAACTCGGACGCAATCTAACATCGCGCTCTTCTCCAAACATTTTCTTCGCAAGCACAGTCAGCGTTCCTTTTAAGTCAGCCAACGTAATATTCTCATCTACAACCAAGCCCTCAATTTGCGTAAACTGATGGGAATGCGTTGCGTCATCGTTATCACGGCGGTACACTTTACCAGGGCAAATAATTTTAATCGGTCCATTCACAAAATCGTGTTGCTCCATCACGCGTGCCTGAACGGGAGACGTTTGTGTGCGCAATAACGTATTTTCCGTAATGTAAAAACTATCTTGCATATCGCGCGCTGGGTGATCTTTCGGCAAATTCAACGCCTCGAAATTATAGTAATCCTTCTCAACTTCTGGACCCTCAGCAATCGTGTAGCCCATTCCGATAAACAAGTCTTCAATCTCTTCGATAACTTGCGTCAATAAATGCGCCGTGCCTTCTTTCGCAGTCGTTCCAGGAAGCGTGACATCAATGGTTTCATTCGCGAGTTGCTTCTTGATTTCCGCCGCGCCTAATTCCTCTTGCTTCTCTTGAATCGCGCTCGTCAATTGCTCACGAACTTCATTTGCGATTGCTCCCACTTTCGGACGCTCTTCGGCAGATAATTTCCCCATTTGCTTCATAATTTCCGTCATTGGTCCCTTTTTACCTAAATACTTCACCCGTAAATCGTTCAACGTCTCTAAACTTTCGACAGCCGCAATTTCCTTCACAGCCTCTTGTTTCAATTGCTCCAACTGATCTAACACGCTACTTCACTCCTTATTTTTAGCCAAAATAAAAAACCTTATCCACAAAGGGACGAGGTTATAATCACGCGGTACCACCCTAATAGACAGCCCAAAAAGCCATCCACTTCATTCCAATAACGGCTTCACACCGATCTGTCTTTCTTTATCAAATAAGTCCCGACAGCGACTCCAGAGCTGAACTTTTCGCAATTACGTATCATGTGAGGTTATTTGCAGTCTGAGATAACCTCTCCCTAAAAATGAATCCGTAAAGCTACTTGTCTCCTTCAACGTCTTTAAGCATATTTAGTTGATACGTTCCATTATAGTATGTTTTGCTAAGTTTTTCAAGGTAAAAAAAGAAATGTGGCACATAAACATTGTTTGAAATGCCAATGTGCCACAAATCTCACTACTTTTCTACTGGATCTAGTTCCACCCAAGTTTCCGCCCAGTTCTGCACTTGCTCCATCACTTTCTCCAAGCCTTTACCTTTTTCAGTCAGTACATATTCAATGCGAACAGGTGTCTCAGGGTACACATGACGCACGACGATTCCGGATTCTTCTAACTCTTTTAAGCGCTCTGCAAGGACACGATCACTCATTTGCGTAATCTCGCCTGCAATTTCCTTAAAGCGTTTCGGTCCATCAAGCAAAACATTAATAATCAGACCAGTCCAACGCTTACCAAGTAGCGAAAAGGCATTCTCGAACTTCGGACACATTGTATGCGTTTCTTCTTTCATTGTTCTCACCTCTAAATGTATTATATCATATTCCGAGCTAGAAAGTAACTCATTTAAACTCACCAGCTTACAATTAATAAGCGAATAGATGCATTGAAAAATCCCTCATTTAAGCGTAAAATAGAAGTATCAGATAAGCTGACGCAGTAAAACGTTATTGGAGGGATCGTAAATCATGACTCAATCCAGATATGTTGTAAAAAGTAGCGTAGCCGAAACCATGGATTTAATTAAATTATCCCAATCAACAAATGAGCTTAGCTTTGAAGAACTACGCCAATTCGGCGAGTTCCATCAAGGGATGCTAACCTATGACCAGACATCTCTGCGCCCTGGTAATCATACCGCTTTATTCATCGTCGTGCATGATTTTAACCACGTCACCGAAGTCACCATGATTACAACAGGAGGCTCTGGCACCCTATTCAATATCGATTGGAGTGCCGCAAAAGGTATTATGGGCGGTGTTAGGTCAGCTTTGAAACCTGTGCTTATCAAAGAAGTGAAGATGCGAGACTAGACAAAACAGTACGAACCTGATTTTTAGGTTCGTACTGTTTTTCTTATTTCTCAATAATAGACACTCTATCTATATGATTCAATTTTAGGTAAGAATCAATATTATAAAAATTGTAATCCCGATTTTTAGGGTTCAATACAAACGCTTTATAGTCATCTATCATTTCCAGTAATTCGATTATATTGCACTGCTTTAAAATTCCAGTCTTCTGCAAGTCTTCCTCATCTTTGACACGAGTACTAAATAGTTTAGTCAAAGCAAAATATTCAATCGTAGGGATATAAACTGTGAGATTAGAAAAACGTAAGACATCCGCAAATTCTATTTCTTCTTTGGGCGGAATTTCCACAACAGTAACCTCATCAATTGAAAATTGGTCTAGCACCTTTCTAAAGCCGGTAGCATCTTCCACTTTCCGTATCATAATATCGATATCAAAAGTTTCTCGAAATTCATCTTGCAAAAGGTATTTCCCTAATAAACCGCCTATTAAAATAACGCCCGCACGGACGTTATTTGTAACCATTTCTTTATTCGCTTCTTCCAGCAAAGTCTATAAATATCTATTGGTGTTATTTATCATAATGCTGTCAGCTCTTCTTTTGCAACTTTATAAAGCGCATCGTTCTGAACAAGCATATTTAAGTGATTGATATATTTGTTCAGCCAATCTGCATCCCGATCCTGCTTATTT
The DNA here is from genome assembly GCF_013820765.1 of Paenilisteria rustica. Classification (GTDB taxonomy): domain Bacteria; phylum Bacillota; class Bacilli; order Lactobacillales; family Listeriaceae; genus Listeria_A; species Listeria_A rustica. The sequence goes on along the minus strand of NZ_JABJVM010000015.1, from coordinate 59,918 downwards.
ACAGTCAATAATTTACTCGGATGTAGTAAGAGTTTGCGTAAAACCTGCACTTGCTCGCGATATCTCTCCGTATTTTGAGATTCACTTCTTTGTAGATATTTCACCTGCTTATACTGAATAACCAATTTCCGATATAGGGAAACAAATCTGCTCATATCAAATCACTCCTTTCTGCATTATTCTTATTAGTTTCATTTTAACACGCTTTAAACAGAACTCGCAATCCAGATAATGACCTATTTCCTCAACCCATACATCAAAATCCCCGCAGCTACCGCAACATTCAGCGACTCGCTTGCACCGTATATCGGTATGTACACCTTGTGCGTTAGTCGTGTTTGGAGTTCTGTCTGGATACCGTTTCCTTCATTACCAACCATCAAGGCCAACGTTTCGCGCGGCTCCACGTCCTGTAATTTTGTCGCGGTATCGTCTAAAACAGCTCCAAAAATTGGCACGCCATCCTCTTCTAAACGCTCAATCCAGTCTAACAAACTCGCTTGCAAAACCGGAATATGGAAATGGCTTCCTTGTGTCGAGCGAATCACTTTTGGATTGTATAAATCCGCGCTCCCTCGACCGAGAACAACGGCATCATATCCGGCCGCATCGGCTGTACGAATCAAAGTCCCGACGTTTCCTGGATCCTGTACACCATCCAATAACAAGAACTTTTTGCCGAATAACATCATAATTTCCGGATCTTCCATTTTCACGACGGCGAAGATGCCTTGGTCGGTGATTGTTTCGCTGATACTTGTCGCCACTTCTTTATTCACATAAAACACAGGGATATTCGTGATATTCCATTCTTCCGGTATTTTCACATTTGGCGCCACAATTAGCTCCGTTACTAAGCCATCTTGGCGCAGCGCCTCTTCCACAAGATGAAACCCTTCTACCAGGTAGGAAAACTCTTGCTGTCTCCCTTTTTTCGTTTGCAATTTACGCCAATTTTTGACGCGGTCGTTTTTCGTTGATTTGATCATTTCCACGATTCATCACGCTCCCATTCCTGTCTATTATAGCATATTGCCTCCTGTTTCGTGAAAAGCTTATTTTCAGGTTGTTATCTACTACGCAAAACTGGTATAATACGTTAAAGATGAAACGCACTAAAGGGGAGATTAAAACTATTATGCAAACAAATCGGGAACAATGGACTTCAAAATTAGGATTTATTTTAGCATCTGCGGGCTCTGCAATCGGATTAGGCGCGCTCTGGAAAATGCCTTATGTAACAGCAAATGCTGGCGGTGGTGCTTTCTTTCTTATTTTCGCAATCTTTACGATATTTATCGGCTTGCCCGTTTTACTTGGCGAGTTCGTTATTGGTCGAAATACGCAGAGTGGAACCATTGCAGCCTATCGAAAATTGGCGCCAAACACGAAATGGGATTGGACGGGACGCATCGGTGTTCTCACGTGCTTCTTCATTCTTGCTTTTTACTGCGTGGTTGGTGGTTGGGCAATACTTTACATATGGAAAGCCGCGACCGGAGCACTTCAAGGGCTGTCTGTGGATGCATTGACAGAAGCTTTTGTAACAACTTCTAATGATCCGCTGCAGGTTATTTTAGCGACGGTTCTATTTATTGCGATTAATCTTTTCGTATTGCTAAAAGGAATTACAGCTGGGATTGAGCGCGCAAATCGTTGGATGATGCCCGCCTTATTCCTATTTTTACTCATATTAATTGTGTACGCTCTGACTTTGCCGAATGCGTTGGACGGCGTCGCTTACTTTTTAGAGCCAAAATTCGATGATTTGTCGTCCGATGGGATTCTACAAGCGCTTGGACAAAGTTTCTTCTCGCTGGCAGTCGGCGTTGGCGGGATGATCACGTATGCTTCTTACTTAAAACGCGACGTATTCTTGCCGAGTAGCGCGCTGACCATCGCTTTGATGAATTTACTTGTATCTTTATTCGCTGGGCTTGCCATTTTCCCAGCTGCATTCTCATTTGGAATTGAGCCACAAGCAGGGCCAGGACTCTTATTTATCGTCTTACCGGCAATTTTTAACCAAGTACCGTTCGGCATTGTGTTCCTACTATTATTCTTAGTTTTATTCCTATTCGCGGCACTCACATCTAGCTTCAACTTGTTCGAAGTGCCGGTCACAGCATTCCTCGAAAAACGACCTGAAGCCAGAAAACGCGTACTTCTCATCGTTGTTGCGATTGTTACATTACTCGCCATTCCAACATCACTAAGTACTGGCGTTCTAGCCGATGTCACCCTTTTCGGGAAAAATTTATTCGATATCGCGGACTATCTTGCATCGAATATCTTACTTCCAATCGGCGCTTTCTTAATCGCTATCTTTGTTGGGTTTCGAATGCCACGCCAAGTTTTACTGGATGAAATTACATCAGGCGGTGCGTTTCGCTTCAAACTTTTCGCGGCTTGGTTATTAATTTTAAAATATGTATGCCCAATCGCGATTTTCCTTGTATTCTTACAGCAACTAGGAATTTTATAAACACAAAAACGATGATGTAGAGTCCAGGCATCATCGTTTTTTGCGTTATAAACTTGTGAAAACTTCTTGAATCGCTTTTTCTACATTGTCTGTATGGTAGTCTAGCACGTCTAACGCCTCGATTGGGTCCACGTAAAGGGCTCGGGTTAATAATTCTGTATAAGCCACTGGTTCAAGCCCTGCCTCGCGACCCGTTAGTTCAATCTCATGCGCCTCTTTTCTTGCTACCGCTTGAATCTCGCGAAATGTTAGCGTCTTAATTTTGATATCCGACTGTAAAGCACGTTTCGCTTGCATTAAGAAAGACTCGTTTGAGATATTTCGCCAGCCAAGTGTGTAACTTTTCGGCGCGACATCCTCGTTCGCCGCGCCAACAAGCGCCTGACCAACCTGTTTTGCGGTCATATAACATGAACCACCCGTCGCTTTGTTATGATGATCGATGTATAGCGGAAACTCCCTTTTTTGCAAGCGTTTGGCGTACATTTTCCAAGCAGAAACACGATCCGGAACCAATCCCACAACATAAGGTAGGCGCAGAGCAACTGTTTCCAAGCCATTCCCATTCTCAGCCAATAGACGCATCTCTTGCTCCACACTTGCATAAATATACGGATGAAGCTCCGTCAACTGCATTTCAGGCCACAACGCGTGAAAATAATTATAGAACGATGTGCAGAGAATAAATCGCGATACCCCCGCCTGTCTCGCGAGCTGTGCCAGATGTTCCACAGGCTCTACATTCGCCTGAAAGAAAAACGCTTTCGCTGGCTTTTTCGGAATGTAATGCGAGTTTACCCCACCTGCAAAAATAAAAATATCCTGCCCTTTTAAAAATTTCACAATCTCAGCATCAGACATATCATTTATATTGCCAAAATGATGTTTTGCGCGCGCATCTAGCACACCGTCTGCTGGCACTGGCGGCAAGGAGAATGTGGTGACCAGATAGTCCTCCGTGTCTAGAAACGCTTTTGTTGCGGCGTAACCAATCAAGCCTGTTCCGCCTAGAATAAATACGGATTTCACTGTTGTAAACCCTCCCAGCTCGTCTGAAGTGGTGCTCTTTTTCTTAACCTAAACGAATCTCTTTTACTTTATCCGTATCTAAACGCTTCACAACTTCCGTAATCAATTTTACCGCATTTGTGAAGTCATCGCGATGTAGCATGGACGTATGTGAGTGAATATACCGCGTCGCAATCGTAATCGACAGCGATGGAATCCCATTACCAGTCAAATGAATCGAACCAGAATCCGTCCCACCTGCAGCAATCGCCTCGAATTGATATGGAATCTCCAATTCATCCGCCACATCTGTCACAAAATTCCGCAACGGTGTATGGCTAATCATCGATGCATCATAAATAATAATTTGCGGACCTTCTCCCATTTTGCTGACTGCTTCTTTCACCGTCACGCCTGGCGTATCTCCTGCAATACCAACATCAACAGCAAATGCGATATCTGGCATCACTTGATGTGCCGACGTTTTAGCACCACGTAAACCGACCTCTTCTTGCACAGTTCCCACGCCATAGACAATATTCGGATGCTTTTCACCTTGTAAATTTCGCAATACTTCAATCGCAATCGCAAGTCCAATCCGGTTATCCCACGCTTTCGCAAGGAGATATTTCTCATTTTTCATCACGGTGAATTCGAACGCAGGAACGATCATATCGCCGGGCTTAATTCCCCAACTTACGACCTCCTCTTTATCCGCCGCACCAACATCGATAAACATATCTTTAATATCAAAAGCTTTTTGGCGCTCCGCTGCACTCATCAAATGTGGTGGCTTCGAACCGATAACGCCCGTAACCTCTTCGCCAGAACGCGTCACAATCGTTACACGCTGCGCTAGCATCACAGAACTGACCCAGCCACCAATCGTTTGGAATTTGATGAAACCTTTGTCATCGATTTGTGTCACCATGAATCCAACTTCATCTAAGTGACCCGCGATCATGATTTTAGGACCGTTCGCATCTCCGGTTTTTGTAGCAATCGCACTGCCAAGGCCGTCCGTTTCAAATGTGTCTGCAAGCGGCTCTATGTAGTTCTTAAATACTTCGCGCACCGCACGCTCATTTCCTGAGATACCTTTCGCATCGGTCAGCTCTTTTAACATCTCTAACTGTTTATCCATCTTTCGTTCCTCCTCGAAATTACATCTTTTCCTTCTATAGTATACGCGATTTTTTCTGGCAAAACCACTTCTAGACATAAAAATAAGCAGTGAATAGAGAAACAAATTCTCTGTCCACCACTTATGTCATTGATTATTTAGCTAAAGCGTCTTTTGCTTGTGTCGCGATTTGCGTGAAAGCTGCTTCATCGTGTACAGCAAGATCTGCTAGCATTTTACGGTTCATGTCAATGCCGGCTAATTTCAAACCGTGCATGAATTTGCTGTAAGAAAGATCATTCAAACGAGCTGCCGCATTGATACGTGCGATCCATAATTTACGGAAATCACGTTTCTTTTGACGACGATCCCGGTAAGCATATTGGTAAGATTTCATTACCGCTTGGTTTGCTACTTTATATAGTGTATGCTTCGAGCCGTAATAGCCCTTCGCTAATTTAATTACTTTTCTCCGACGTTTGCGTGTTACTGTTCCGCCTTTTACGCGTGGCATATAAATTACCTCCTAATGGGTTTTCACAAAAATAGATTCTGTGTTTTTCCGAATTAAAACTTGCTTATTTCATTTTAGCGACCATTTGGCGAATACGCTTGAAGTCACCTTTTGAAACTAACGCACTTTTACGTAGTTTACGTTTTTGTTTTTGAGATTTGTTTGCGAACATATGACTTGTGTAACCGTGCGAACGTTTTAATTTACCAGAACCTGTTCTTTTGAAACGCTTAGCAGAGCCACGGTGAGTTTTCATTTTTGGCATGAATTTTTCCTCCTCAGAACTTTACTTCTCTTGAATTGGCGCTAGGACTAAGAACATTGAACGTCCGTCCATTTTTGGTCTTTGCTCAATTGTACAAAGGTCTTCGCACTCTTTCGCAAAACGGTCAAGCACCTTTTGACCGATTTCTTTATGGGTAATCGCACGCCCTTTAAAGCGGATAGAGCATTTTACTTTATCGCCTTTTTCAAGGAACTTGCGCGCGTTACGTAGTTTCGTATCGAAATCGTGTTCGTCAATCGTAGGACTTAAACGAACTTCTTTCATTACGATGATTTTTTGATTCTTGCGAGCTTCTTTGTCTTTCTTCTGTTGCTCGAAGCGGAATTTACCATAGTCCATAATACGGGCTACTGGCGGTTTCGCTGTCGGTGCAACTAGAACAACATCCAAATTGGCTTTCTCCGCAATTTCAAGTGCTTCAGCTTTTGTTTTTACACCAAGCTGTTCGCCGTCTTGATCAATCAATCTTAATTCACGTGCACGAATCCCATCGTTTACCAACATGTCTTTGCTAATGGTGAGCCACCTCCATAAATTATTACTCATAACAAGTGAAAGTACGCATAAAAAAAGCGCCGGTTTCATTACAAACCCGCACATCAGAAAATTCACATACGTCATACGTGAATTATAATTCCAATTCTTTGCCTGCAAAAATACATTTACGAGGCGAGAAGCGGGATGCTCCTTCTTTCTTGTCATTCATTAACCAGAAGTTATTGTACCACGGCTAGACTGCATATGTCAAATCACCTACTCATTCGACTACGAGACTTATCATATCAAAGTTTCGGATGCTTTTCAAGGACTTTCTGAAACTTTTTCAAATTCCCGGCTCAGAGAAAAGGATTTTGAATGGGCTGTGGATGGTTTGTTGCATAATTTGCGCCATGATTTCGTCTTTTTCAGGCTGGGGGATTGGTGTTAGTTCGTCCGCTTTATGCCAGTTTCGGATGGAAGTCGGGTCTGCGATGAAGCCTCCACGGACGAGTTCGCCGTTTAATTGGAAGTGTTGGCCTGATTGATTTTCGACCGTGATATGGTTGTTGTGACCTGTTAATATATACATTTTATTTCTCTCCTCCACCTAAGATATGTAAAAATGTGTATTCCATGATATAATTATACTAGCTTTTATAATGAATGAGGAGGCCTTACATAGCACTTTCCAAAAATAGATTAGAATAGGGAGCGAAATAAAAATGGAACAAGACCAATTTACCGCAAATGTAAAAGTACTTGGAGACCGTATTACGCAACTGAAAGAATCCATTATCACTGAAGAAGCCACAAAAACATCTTTGATCATGCCTTTTTTTCAAATACTAGGCTATGATGTCTTTAATCCGCTAGAATTCACACCAGAATTCATTGCGGATGTAGGCATAAAGAAAGGTGAAAAAGTAGACTATGCTATCTTGGCTGATGGTAAGCCTTTGATTTTGATTGAAGCCAAATCAATTAATGAGCAGCTTAAAAAGCACGACTCGCAACTTTTTAGATACTTTGGTACCACAACTGCAAAATTTGGAATCTTAACGAATGGTGATGAGTATCGTATTTATACGGATTTAGAGGCTCCCAACAAAATGGACCCTACCCCATTCTTCACATTCTCGCTAACAGACTTGCAAGATGTACAAATTCCTGAAATTATTAAGTTCCATAAGGATAACTTCGATGTGGAAGCCATTTCGAAAAACGCCTCTGACTTAAAGTACTTAGGACACATCAAGAAATTCATTGAAAAAGAAATTGATAATCCAAGTGAAGAGTTTGTAAAATTTGTCATTAATGAAGTCTATGAAGGAATGAAAACAAAGACTGTTATTGATAAGTTTACCCCCGTTGTCAAGCGCGGGTTCCGTCAATATATTTCGGATCAAGTCAACAATAAATTGAGTGCAGCACTAAACAATAATGTGAGTTCATCCGTTGAGATAGAGGAAATTTTACAAGATTCCTTGGCTGAGGAAGCTGAGATTGAAACGACTCACGAAGAGCTTGAAGCATTTACAACTGTCAAACTTCTTTTAAAAGATACCGTTGATACTAGCCGTATTTTCTTCCGGGATAATCGTTCGTACTTCAATATCATTTTGGATGATAATATTCGCAAATGGATACTTAGACTGCACGTGAATAATAGTCGAAAATTTATCACACTAAATGATGAAGAAAAAACAACAATTGATATTAATGAAGTCTTGGATATTTACAATCACGCGGATAAGATTGTCCCAATACTAGAAACGTATAAATAAATGCATAATGGGTCTGGGACATAACCCAGATAAATCGGCGAGAAGCGCTCGCATTCAGGGGATTTGGCGGACTTCCGGTTCTCACATACACCAGTATGCTCCGCTTCCGGCTTCCGCCAAATCCCCTGAATACAAACGCTTTCGCTCGATTTGTATAAAGCAGAATTTTTCGTCCTACCCGAAGAAATGGGAGGGCGCTTTGCTTTATCTTGAGTTTTGTCTCAGACTCATTCTTATTTCTCCCAATTCAGTTCCCAACTAAATCCAAATTTATCGACAACCTTCGCGTGCACGGCTCCCCAGAAAGCTTCTTGGAGTTCCATTTCAATGCTACCTTCTTCCGCAAGTGCTTTATAGATTTTCGTGATTTCTTCTTCTGAATCAAACTCTAAGCCTAATATAACGCTATTCCCCTCCGTAACCGGTGTTTGGAAAATATCATTGAGGTAGAGTGTCAAGTTTTCGTTAATGACGATTTCTGCGTGGAGGACTTTATTAGGGTACTGTTCAAAACCAGGAATTCCATCTGACATTTGAAAATTTTGAATTTCTCCTCCAAAAATGGCATGGTAATAGGCTACAGCTTCTTTACAGTGATCCGTCGTTAAATAAGGAATTAACTTTTTCATCGTTTAACTTCCTTTCCATTATTTGATAGTATCAGAATACGCGATTGGTTCTTTTTTTGCAAGGGATATATAAAAAGACGATCAGCGCAATGCCGACCGTCTTTTTATAATTAACGAATTTCTTTAATACGAGCTGCTTTACCACGTAGATCACGTAGGTAATACAATTTCGCACGACGTACTTTACCACGACGTAATACTTCTAATTTAGCGATACGCGGTGTGTGTACAGGGAATGTACGCTCAACGCCAACACTATAAGAGATTTTACGAACTGTGAAAGTTTCGCTGATTCCTGCTCCACGGCGTTTGATTACAACACCTTCAAAAAGCTGAATACGTTCGCGAGTTCCCTCGACAACCTTCACGTGAAGGCGAACAGTATCACCAGGACGGAAGCTAGGTACGTCTGGATTTAATTGACTTTTAGTAATTTCATTGATTAACAAATTCATTACATTTCATCTCCTTCCAACAGACATTCTTTCATTCAACATATGTAATGAAGCGGAACATCGTTATAAAACTGGATCTGTCCAGTTACTCATCTAATTTATCACATTTATCACGGTGTGTAAAGGGTTTTTTCTTGATGGCTAAAATATGGTATAATAACGCTAGCTATTTCAAAAAAGAAAGGGTGTGCTCCAATATGAAAACGGTGACGCAAAATAACCTCACACAACTCACCACATTGCCTTTCCTATTCCCAGTAAACTGCTATTTAGTAACAGACGGCGATTTCCTCACACTCATTGATACAGCCTTACCAATGAGCGCTAACAAAATTTTAAAACACATCGCTGCCACTGGCTTGCCGCTCCGGTATATTATTTTGACACACGCACACGGCGATCATATTGGGTCGCTACAAACGATTGCAGAAGCCCATCCAGATGCGCAAATTATGATCTCCAACCGAGAATTACAACTAATCAAAAATCCAGCAACGTATGCGTTTGAAGCCCAGAAACCAATCAAAGGTTCCTATCCGAAAATATTTCCGGTCAAGGTGGACAAAACAATTGTAGAAGGTGACATGATTGGCTCCTTATCTGTGATTGAAACACCCGGTCACACGCCTGGCTCCATTTCCTTTTTTGATAATCGCACCAAAGCCGTCATTGTCGGAGATTTGCTACAAACACAAGGCGGCATTGCAGTTGCGGGCGATACGCGTCCCTTCTTCCCTTTTCCGACGATGGGAACGTGGGATTTAGAAACCGGCATCGCCTCCACTGAAAAAATAATGCTTCACGATCCGAGCATTCTCGCAGTTGGCCACGGAAAAATGATTCTAAACCCAATGCCATTCCTCGAAAAAGCCGTGGCACGTGCGAAAAAACGCCTCAACTAAAAACGAATGGAGAACCGTCACGCGTTGGCTCTCCATTCGTTTTTTCTATTAAAATCTTGTAATTTTCGTCATGACAACCGTTCCATAACCAAGTTGACTCATGAGTAGTTTGCCATCTTCTTCTCGAATAAACTGTTCCTCGAAGTGGCAGTTAAGTACCGCATCCCCGCCGAGCTCATGGGCCTGTTCTTGCAATCCCCGAACAACACCCGAGAAATCCGACGTCGCGGCCCAACCTACTTTCGCCTCCGCTTGCACATAATTGCGAACAAAAACAACCTGTACAACATCGTGGTTTACTGCTGTTGGCCCAGTCGATACAAGTACCGATTCCACATCACGATTCAACACATCATCCCGATTTTCAGCCTCTTCATTTTTAAAAATCCCCATGCCTAGTCCACTCCTTTTTTTATCTCCTCTAACCATTTTTGCTGCTGGTCAGATAAAGTATAACTTTCAAGTAAGTCTGGTCGGCGTTCCCATGTACGGCGCAATGACTCGCGTTCTCGCCATTCTTCGATCAATTTATGATTCCCATTTAAAAGTACTTCCGGAACCTCCATATCGCGAAACTGCGCTGGTCGCGTGTAGTGCGGGTGCTCAAGCAGGCCTGTAGAAAAAGAATCCGTCACTGCCGAATCCGCATTTCCAAGCGCCCCAGGAAGCAGACGAATCACACTATCCATCATCGCCATCGCTCCAATTTCGCCACCCGTCAAAATATAATCACCTATCGAAACCTCATCTGTGACCAAAAACTCGCGAATCCGCTCATCATAGCCCTCATAATGACCACAAATAAAAATCAAATGTTCCTCCTGCGCAAATTCCTCCGCCAATTTCTGATCGAATCGTTTGCCAGCTGGATCCATCAAAATAATCCGTGGTTTCGTGTCTGGCGTTCTTTCCCGTAGCGCTTCCACTGCCGAGAAAATCGGTTGCGCCTTCAAAAGCATACCAGCGCCGCCGCCATATGGATAATCATCAACCGTTTGATGCTTTCCTTCTGCATATTCCCGAAAGTCCGTAATAGAAACATCCACGAGTCCTTTTTCAATTGTTTTTTTTATAATCGAATTCCCCGTCATGCCATCAAACATCGTTGGAAAAATTGACAAAACATCCATTTTCATTTAGTCAAACAATCCTTCCATGACCGAAATCGTGATTTTCTTATCCTTGATGTTAACCGACTGCACAACGTCCGCGATATACGGAATCAGCTTGTCTTTCTGGCCCTTCGTCTGCACGACCCACACATCATTCGCGCCAGGCGTCAAGATTTCACTAATCGTTCCGAGTAGTTCGCCTTCCTCCGTGTACACCTCACACCCAATAATCTCGTGGAAATAATACTCGTTTTCCTCCAAATCACCAAGCTGCGATTCCGGCACTTTCAGCATCCCGTCCCTCATTCGCTCGACATTATTAATACCAATAATCCCCTCAAACGTCAACAAGTCAAAATTCTTATGCTTCCGATGCGTCTTAATAACCAGTTTTTCAGGCTTCTTGCTATCCTTTGCGAATAAAAATAACTCATTCCCTACGGCAAAACGCTCATCCGCAAAATCTGTCTGCGAAATAACGCGAATCTCTCCCATTAAACCATGTGTATTCACTATTTTTCCTACATTAAACATCTGCTCCATGCTCTCACCTCTAGCGTATTTCTATTATAACATCATCTTTTACTACAATCGTTTTCGCAAAAATGGTCTCATCCCAAGCATCGCCAACCGCAACATCTAGGATTGCCTCCAATTCTCGCTCTTTGATTTCACTTCCAATCGGTAAAATTTCTAGCTGCTCGACTTGGAATTCAATAATTTTTACTTTCTCCTGCCGCATTTCAATTTCTTTCGCAAAATAACTATTTACCGATTCTTGATTAAACTTATTTTTGTGCTCCATCTTTTTTTGTTCAAAATGCAGCTGATCACTTTCTTTTTGTAACGTTTGCCGTTGTTCTAAGTAGAATTGAAACAATTTCTCTTTACTTTTTTCCGTAAGAATTTGTTTCACAGTCACTTTTTGGATAATTTTCATGAGGAACCCTCCTTTTATCCGGTGATTGCGTGTTTCTTTTATTGTAACACATGAAAAGCTGAAAGAGCACGTTTATGTTGATGAGCTTTCAAACCATCGTTTGGTTTGATGTTGTGAGTCAATAGGCAGTAGAGCGGCGCGAGACTGACAACCAATTTAATTGTTAGAGGGCGCAGTGAAAGTCCTCTTTTGACTTTTACGGAGGCCGCGAAATTTCCGAGAGGTTGGCTCTTGAAGCTGGATCCGGAGGCGCGAAAAGCGATATCACAGAAAGCCAATCTTTCTCCCCACTCAAAGAAACTGGAAACCAGCATCAGAAAAAACACCAATCACTATTCACCCATAAGTCCCAGCGCTGCGTTCACATGCATACTGGGGTTCTCTTAGTCTGCTGACTTCTTATTCGTCTATTAGTTTGTTCTTGTTCTGTATTTAAGAGCACTAATGGATTACCTGCTCACTGCGTTCACATGCATATTGAGGTTCTAATTCAGCATACTACGCTTCATAAGAACCACAACAAAAACCACCTCACAATTTAATGTGGGGCGGTCATTCAATGATTTCGAGACGTACTTTCTTCTCGCTACGGTTGCCTGAGGCGTAGACAAGGGTACGAATCGATTTCGCGATCCGTCCCTGCTTGCCTATCACACGGCCCATATCATCTTTGTTTACTGATAACTTATAAAGAAGGCTTGTAGCGCTCTCTTCCACCGAGACAACAACGTCATCTTGGTGATCAACAAGAGGCTTTACGATGGTTAGAATTAAATCCTCCATAGCCATGACCTTTATTACTTACCTAGTTTTGAATTGTGGAATTTTTCCATAATGCCTTCATTTGACAACAAGTTACGAACTGTGTCAGATGGTTTCGCACCGTTATGCAACCATTTTAAAACTGCTTCTTCGTCGATTTTCACTTCTGCCGGGTTGAGTAGTGGATTGTATGTACCCACTGTTTCGATTGAACGGCCATCACGTGGAGAACGAGAATCTGCAACTTGAATACGGTAGAAAGGTTTCTTGTTAGAACCCATACGTTTTAAACGAATTTTAACTGCCATTTATATATACACCTCCATAAAGTCTTACACAAGTATATATATTACCAGTAAAGGATTTGTTTGTAAAGTGTTTTTTCTTTACAGCTTCATTTTTTCTTTATTTTTTTCTGGCAAACTGCTTGTTATTCGGTTTAAATAGCGACAGTAGCCAGAAATATTATGTTCCACATCATCAATTCGAACGCGGAACGAATGGTGGCGAATAAAGAAACTATGCAGAATACGCGCCGGATTTTTGTAATACATTGCCAGTTCTGGATAGAAAAAACCATTCAGTTGATAATCCGCACGTTTTTCGATGGTACGTTCTAATTTTTCCCGATTAAAACCTTCGAGCAAATAAGCTTTGTTTTCCGCCTCAATCCGTTCGCACATATCATGCGTGGCCACAGTCAGCTCTAAAAAGGTTGGAAATGTTGTTTCGCGATCGTGAATAAAATCCAAACGACCGGAAGCATTCTTTAAACCAAATTCAAAATAGCGATCTTCCGGCAAGTATTTCGTTATTTCATTCGTACAGTAGCTGAGCCAATGATCATGATTTTTCCAGTACTCTTTGTCAATAAAATGATCAAAGGCTTTCGTAGCAACGTCCAACCAGCGTGCATCACGATCAAGATCATATAAACGTAGCAAGCCCAAAACAGCTTCTCCATCATAATAGATAATCCGAAAAGCGTCTTTTACTGCGAGGGTTGGGTATTCCAAAACATGAATAAACCGACCACCTTCCTGTTGTTGATCACAAATTGCATTGGCTAATTTCTGCGAAAGCGCCAAATAGGTGTTATCGTTAGTCACCTGCATATATTTCGAAAAAGCCAAAATCGCTGCTGCATTCGCGCCTAGCTTAATCTCATTGTTATCGCGTTCAATGACATAAGCGCGGCTTTCCAGCTCCCGAATCAGGTCAATAGCCAAAAAGCGCAATGCCTTTTCAGCTGCCTGCAAAATTTTAGAATCGCCAGACACTTCATAGGATTCCAGCATCGAATACGTGGAACTCGCATGACGTAAACTATTATAATGTTTTATTTTCTTATCAAAACAAGAGAAATAACCATAGATAAATTCGCCATCCACACCAACTTGATCTGCCAAATACGCACCAGATTGCTGGATGAGCTCCTCCACTTCTGAAGGTTCCAACTGTGCAATAATGCGTCGCCCATGATTTAATTCCCCACTATAAAGCGGCAAAACAACCTCTCCATCAAAATAAAAACCAAGCGTATCAAAAACAATGACTTCCGAATCCGCCTCGATTTCTAATTTCCCACGTTCCTTATGCGACTGTATCAAATAGCGATTTAAATTCTCCACATTCAGCGCTAATCCATCCTCGTTCGGCTGTATCATCGCGTTTCCATTGACTTCTTGCTCCAACAAAGCCGTGTGAAAGCCCTTATCAAATGAAACACCGAGACGGCAATAATTTTTCTTCGTATGTAGCGCCATATCGTTCCATTCCGAAAAAAGCATCGCCTCGAACTGGTAAGCAGCGTCAATTTTAAAATGAGCATCGTGTTTGTCTATTTGAATCAATTTCATAACTCCACTTTTGTTTTAACAGGAATAATAACCCAGTCTATTTCAGGATAGCGCAGGCAAAGAGATTTGAAAACTTGATACTAGTTATTTTTTGGTATTTATCTGAGTAGCATGGGGAGGTAGCCATTTTTGATGTTATGAAAGTCATTATGCCGCAACGTTTTTGAATCATGAAATTGAAATATATTATATTCCGATTTCAAATAATTTCTTTTCAATACAATCTCAAAATAGGGTTTCATCAGATACGTACAGGGTATCTTATCCTAGTAACATGATTTCAATTAGATTGAGGGGGAAATGTAATGACAAAGCGCAAGAAAAAAAGTTTCTTAGGATTACTCTTTTTATTCGCATTATTGATTGGGGTTTCTATCTTTAGTACAGATACGAAAGCGGCAAGTGTTAGTTTGTTAAAAAATAGCACATTGACATCGACATATGATAATTCCGAGCTTAATTTAATTCTAACCGGGGAGACACCACTAGAAATCTCACTTTTACAATCGCAGTACGTAGCTTTTAAAGTAGATGACCAACTCAAACCGTTACTGGCTAATCCACAAGTAGCAAGCTCATTTAAAATTTATTATAACGTACCAACTCTACTTGGTAATAAATTTGGTACACTAACAAATCTCTCCGTGGACGCAAACACTGGCGTGGTTTCTGCACGCCTTCCATTAAATTTGTTGACCATTGCTGCTGGCCGAACAGCAACCTACCAGCTAAGTGGAGATATTACAATTCCAGCTGGCTCATATGGATTCAAAGCAGTCACAGCTGATGGACTGATCAATTTGCCATTATTAGGGGCTAGTGGCGCGGTATCAACTTTAGATGTAGTTGGCCCACATCTTGACTACTTCTTTGCAGAATATTCTACTATAGGCGGTGACCGTGGTACCTACCTAGATATTTTGGGAGGTGTTCTTGGATCTGTAATCGATGTTTCCGTGCCATCGATTGGGTTTCATGAACAAGCCACGTTAGAAGCTCACCCTAATGGCCCGTTTGCTGAGTTCCTATTCCATACGTATTTATCAGAAGGGACGCCAATTGTGATTATTGTAACAGAACCGAATGGCACAGTATATACCGAGCATATTATTTTCACCAATTAGTAATCCCATTTTGTATTAATAGCAAAGGGTAGGACATCTACAATGGTACCTATAGAATGGACACTTCAAAAAAGAAGTTCATTCTATAGGTACTTTTTGTATACTCAATAAAACAATGACTCCGTCAGAAAGGAAGCAATCATGAGCAAAAAACTATTCTCGAACGCCGAAATCCAAAAATTAAAACAAAATCCAAATGTAAGAAACGTTTCGCCACGCACCATCACATACTCCGACGCTTTCAAGCGTATCTTTGTAGAGCGTTATTTAGCAGGAGAATTACCACGCGCTATTTTTGAAGCACACCATTTTGATGTTGCCATCCTTGGGATGAAACGTGTCGAGCAATGTGCCAGCCGCTGGAAAAAAGCCTATGAAAAAGACAGTGTCATAGGTTTGATGGACAATCGTAAAGGGGCTCAAAAAAATCTCAAGCGAGTACTGACACCTGAAGAGACAATCCAACGACAACAAGCAAGAATAGCTGTATTAGAAGAACAAGTAGAGGTTCTAAAAAAGCTCGAGAAGATAGAAGGAAGGTGCTTCATAAGAAAAAATAAATTAACAACGGCTATGAAATTTCAATGGATTCAAACACTGGTCTCAAATAACAACTTTTCTCGCTACGTTAGCTATTTCTGTAGTTTATTAGAGGTGTCTAGATCTGGCTATTATCGGTATCTACAGTGTCAATCGCAGCGAACACAGCGAGAAAATCAAGACGAAGCATCGCGTGATATGCTTTCCATCGTCGCGGTTTCAAAAAGGGCGCTAGAAGTATCAAAATGATACTAGAGAATGAATTTGGCATCATTTATAGCCGTAAGAAAATCCGTAGGATTATGCGGAAGTACGACATCGTTTGCCCACATCGTAAACCGAATCCTTATAAACGAATTGCCAAGGCAACCCAAAAGCATCGCGTCATTCCAAATCAATTGAAACGCCAATTTAAGCAAGCTATTCCCGGAAAGGTCCTACTCACAAACACTACCTATCTTCCCTACGGCAAGCGACAAATGGCCTATTTATCGACCATTAAAGATGGTTCCACCAATGAGATTTTAGCTTACCACACGTCCGATAGAATCACATTAGACATTGCGATACAAACGATTAAAAAGCTCAAAAAACGGAAATATAACTTACACAAAGATGCCTTTATTCACTCCGATCAAGGAAGCCTTTACACTAGCCCTATCTATCAAAAGATCTTAAAAAAATACGACTTAGGCCAATCTTGTCTCACCGAGGAAACTGCTGGGATAACGCTCCGCAGGAGTCCTTATTTGGCCATTTTAAAGATGATATTGTTTGATACCCTAGCCGCCCTGAAATCGAAAATAGACTACTATATGATTTACTATAATAATTATCGCTATCAATGGAACCTCAAAAAGATGGCTCCCGTATAATACAGAAACCATCTTCTAACAAGTGCTTAATTCTTTTTTTATAAGTATCCTTGACATGGGTACCACTTTAAACATAGCTTTTCGCTATGTTTTTTTATTTCTTTTTTATTAAAACGGCATTTTAAAATTACCTAATCCGCCACGTTTTTTCTTGCCTTTTCCACCCGCACCGGACATCTGTTTCATCATTTTTTTCATTTCATTAAACTGTTTTAAAAGTCGATTGACCTCTTGAATTGGACGTCCTGAACCGCGTGCAATACGTTTGCGTCGATTTGCATTAATGATATCCGGATGGTCTTTCTCCGCTTTTGTCATCGATTTAATGATTGCCTCAATATGCGTCAATTGCTTTTCATCAACGTTCATATTATCGAGACCTTTCATTTTATTCGCACCTGGCATCATTTTTAGAAGCTCATCAAGTGGCCCCATTTGGCGTACTTGTTGCAGTTGCTCCAAGAAATCATCCAGCGTCATCGACATATCTTTGACTTTCTGCTCAAGCTCACGCGCCTTGTCCTCGTCGACTGAAACCTGCGCCTTCTCAATGAGAGATAACACATCACCCATGCCAAGAATACGAGATGCCATTCGGTCTGGATGGAAACTTTCGAGTGCCTCCATCTTCTCGCCCATACCGACAAATTTGATAGGTTTCTCCGTCACAGAACGGATAGAAAGCGCCGCACCACCACGTGTATCCCCATCAAGTTTTGTTAAGACAACACCAGTAATATCTAACTGCGCATTAAAACTTTCCGCTACATTTACCGCATCTTGCCCTGTCATCGAATCGACAACGAGTAAAATCTCAGACGGATTAGCGATTTCTTTCACCGCTACCAATTCATCCATTAACTCCGTATCAATATGAAGACGCCCCGCCGTATCAATCAACACATAATCCAGATGATCCTCTTTCGCCTTCGCAATCGCCTGTTTGGCAATTTCGACAGGACTGACTTGATCACCTAGAGAAAAGACTGGCATATCCAACTGATTTCCCAACGTTTCCAATTGTTTAATGGCCGCTGGACGATAAATATCCGCCGCCACGAGAAGTGGTTTACGATTATATTTTTTACGTAGTAAGTTCGCAAGTTTACCAGTAGTTGTTGTTTTACCGGCCCCTTGAAGTCCAACCATCATGACAACAGTCGGTGGCTTATCAGCAACGGCAATCTTACTTTCCTCGCCGCCCATCAACGTCGTCAGTTCTTCTTGGACAATTTTGATGACTTGCTGACCAGGCGTTAGGCTCTTCATAACCTCGCTACCGACAGCACGCTCGCTTACTATTTTGATAAATTGTTTGACTACTTTAAAGTTAACATCCGCTTCCAGCAAAGCAAGTCGGACCTCACGCATCATTTCTTTTACATCCGCCTCATTCACTTTCCCTTTTCCGCGGATTTTGTTCATCGTTTCTTGTAATCGGCCGGCTAATCCTTCAAATGCCATGTGCGCCGCCTCCTAATCCATATTTTTAAGTTGTTGAAGCAGCCCAGCCACTTCATTGTCTAACACTTGTTCTTCCTGTAATCGTCGTTCCAGATGCTCAATTAATTGCTCACGCTCCTGATATTTCTTTAAAACGCCAAGCTTTTCTTCATAATTCTCGAGCACCGCCTCGGTCCGCTTAATATTATCATACACCGCCTGCCGACTCACCTCATACTCCTCAGCAATCTCACCAAGCGACAAATCCTCCAAATAATAAAGCGAAACATAGGACCGCTGCTTCTCTGTTAAAAGCGAATCATAGATATCAATCAAAAAATTCATCCGCGTCGTTTTCTCAAACATATCCGCATCGTTCCTTCCCTAGCCAAAACCCGCTTATACTATATAAGAATACGTGGAAAAATGGGGGATGTCAAGCATTGAAAAGCTGAAAGAGCCCGTTAGCCTCGACAGAAATTGTTAGGGGGCGCAGTGAAAATCCTCTTTTGATTTTTGCGGAGGCCACGAAATTTCCGAGAGGCTGGCTCTTGAAGCTAGCCCGACCATGAAGCAACCGCCAAACGAACGCAGAGCATGATTCCCGCTACACTAAGAATAGTATTTGCTCTTTATGGAGACTGCTCCAGTTTTCGAGGAGTTAGCTAAAAGGAAGGCAGTTTCATTGCATTCAACTGCCTATTGAGGTTCTAAAAAAGCACACTACGCTTTTCAAGAATCTCAACAAAGCTAGATCGGAGGCACAGGCCATAACGCGTACAAGGAGCGAATGCTCACTCTGTTCGCACTCGTATTGAGGCTCTAAATCGGCGAGTAATGCCTCATAAGAACCACAACATAGGGGGGGCGCAGTGAAAATCCTCTTTTGATTTTTGCGGAGGCCACGAAATTTCCGAGAGGCTGGCTCTTGAAGCTAGCCCGACCGTGAAGCAACCGCCAAACGAACGCAGAGCATGATTTCCGCTACACTAAGAATAGTATTTGCTCTTTATGGAGGCCGCTCCAGTTTTCGAGGAGTTAGCTAAAAGGAAGGCAGTTTCATTGCATTCAACTGCCTATTGAGGTTCTAAAAAAGCACACTACGCTTTTCAAGAATCTCAACAAGGAACGAATGCTCACTCTGTTCGCACTCGTATTGAGGCTCTAAATCGGCGAGTAATGCCTCATAAGAGCCACAACAAAGCTAGACCCAGCGTGAAGAAACCCCCAACCCCAAACATTTGTGCTATAATAAAAACATCTCAACGCTAAAGGAGCTATGCAAATCATGAGAAAAGTAGTTTTTTACGGCGCCGTTACCCTAGACGGATACCTAGCCGACCAAGACAATAGTTTAACCTGGCTATTCGAAACAGACACAGGCGAAGGGACCACCTACGAAAAATTCATCCAAAATATCGATGCAGTCGTCATGGGCCGCGTCACGTACGAAGAAGTTCTAAAGCTACAAAAAGGCGAACCATTTTATCCAGACCAAGAGGTATACGTTTTCACAAGAGACACGACTAAAACCTTTGAAGATACCCATACCATCCATGAAAACCCAGTTTCTTTTATTAACGAATTAAAAGAACAAGATGGAAAACCCATTTGGATTGTAGGTGGCGGCAACTTATTAAAACCACTTCTAGAAGCCAATATGATCGATGAGTGGTGGATTCAAATTACGCCTATCCTGCTTGGTAAAGGAAAACGGTTATTCGAAGAGGGCGACTATCTAGAACGCCTTGAATTAGTTGATACTACTTCTTTCGGCCAGTTTGTCGAGCTACATTACAAAAAAAGCGAAGCATAGGAAATAACCCGTTTACCAGAAAAACAATTCTGATAGACGGGTTTTTCTATCGCCTAAATAGTATTAGTCTTTAGCACCGTCAATAACATCTGCGAACAAACCATATACATATTCATTCGCATCGAAAGCTTGAAGGTCATCCATTTTTTCACCCAAACCAACAAATTTAACCGGGATATGCAGCTCATTACGAATCGCAATCACGATCCCACCTTTTGCTGTACCGTCTAATTTAGTGAGCACAATCCCGCTTACATCTGTCGCCTCTTTGAACTGTTTTGCCTGCACAAACGCATTTTGCCCAGTGGTCGCATCTAAGACAAGCAAGACCTCATGTGGCGCATTTGGCACCTCACGCGTGATGACACGTTTCACCTTTTCTAGCTCGTTCATTAAGTTCACTTTGTTTTGCAAACGTCCAGCCGTGTCACAGAGCAAGACATCCACGTTACGCGCTTTGGCCGCTTGTACCGCATCAAACATCACCGCTGCAGGATCACTGCCCTCAGCTTGCTTGATAACGTCCACACCGACACGTTCACCCCAAACATCTAACTGATCAATCGCCCCAGCTCGGAACGTATCGCCAGCCGCTAGAAGCACGCTCTTGCCTTGTGCTTTCAAATGATGTGCTAGTTTTCCGATTGTCGTTGTTTTACCAACACCATTCACGCCGACAAAAAGAATCACAGTCAAGCCCTCTGGTTGGATATTTAACTCTGGTAATTCTTTCTCTTCGCCGTGGTAAATCGCCACCAATTTCTCCACGATGACTTCCTGCACTTCTTTCGGATCCTGAATATTACGCAACTTCACCTCTTCGCGTAACTGCTCGACAAGCTCCATCACCGTTTCAAAACCAACATCTGCCTGAATCAGAATTTCCTCCAACTCTTCAAAAAATTCCTCATCCACTTTACGATAACGCGCCACAAGTTCATTCATTTTACCTGAGAAATTATCACGTGTTTTGGATAAACCATCTTTAAATTTTTCCGTAACAGAATCGGTTTGTTGCGTTAGTTTATCTTTTATTTTCTTAAAAAATGTCATCCGGTTTGCAACTCCTCTATTTGATTAGTTCTGCGGTTTCTTCTAAGCGTACCGAAACGAGCTTCGAGACGCCGGATTCCTGCATTGTTACACCGTACAGCACATCCGCTTCCTCCATCGTGCCCTTGCGGTGAGTGATAACGATAAATTGAATATTCGTTTCAAATTTCTTCAAATAACGACTAAAGCGCGTCACGTTCGCCTCATCAAGCGCCGCCTCCACTTCATCCAAAATACAGAATGGCATCGGACGCACGCGAATAATCGCAAATAATAAAGCAATCGCCGTTAACGCTCGCTCGCCACCCGAAAGTAGACTCAAGTTCTGCAATTTCTTGCCTGGTGGTTGCGCTTCGATATCCACGCCTGTCGTTAAAACTTCATCCGGATTTTGTAAAATAAGTCGCGCCTGCCCACCACCAAAAAGTTCAGGGAAAACAATCGCAAATTCCGCCTGAATCGCTGTGAAAGAGGCATCAAATCGCTTCTTCATCTCTTCATCCATCTCGTCCATCACTTGGAACAAGGTTGATTTAGCCTCGAGCAAATCCGTTTGCTGCCCATTTAGGAAGTCAAAACGTTCTTTAATCCGCTCGAATTCATCGATAGCGCCAATATTGACGACACCAAGTTCATCGATGGAACGTTTCAATAACCGGACTTTGGACCGCGCGTTATCGATGTCCATGTCTTCCACCTTGCGAGCTTTAGCCGCCTCAAAAGTGAGCACATAGGCCTCCGATAAGCGTTCTAAACGATTGTCTACATCCGCATCTAAACGACTCAGACTGACCTCTACGGTTGTTTTTTGCTCCATGTAAAAACTTGCTTGATTATGCTTTTGCTGTAGGGCTTCTTCTTGAACGGCCAAGCTTTCTTGTAGCGCCAGGCGTTTTTCGCGTAATTCATCACGTTTCGTTGCCGTTTGTTCCTTCGCCAAGCGCGCCTGCTCGATGATTTCAGCTAACTCTTCCGTACTCGTATGCACCGTTTCGAGGTTCGTTTGAAGCATCGCCAGTTTTGACGTAATCGCCTCTTTTTGGTTATAGTAATCAGTCATATCCGTTTCTAGCGTCAGCAAGGCTTGTTCTGCGGTTTGAAGCTGTTCACGACTCACTGCCACGCGGGATTTAAGTGTCGAATAACTTTCTTGATCACTCGCACGATTATGTTCTTGCTCTTTGCTTTGCTTCGTCATCCGCTGAATCTGTTCATCTTTATCAATAATCTCTAGCGCCAGCACCGTTAATTCTTGTTGCAATTTCTCTTTGCGTTCCGTCAATTGCTGATGCTCCGACGTGCCTTCCGCTTTCTCCATATCGTAAATTTGGAGCTGTTTGTTCGCTACGGCTAAACGTTCTTCCGCTCGCTCTTTTTTCCCGAGCAATTCCGTCTCTTGCAAACGAAGCGATTCGCCAATGGACCGTGCTTGTTCTAGCTGCTCTCGTTTTCCTTTGACTTCTTCTTTCAATGCCGTAAATTGTTTCTCCGTTTTCTCTACAGAGACTGTCATTTGTGCAATCGTTTTGCTCAAGTTTTCCAGTTCGTGTTTACGCGTCATGATAGATGATTTTCCTTGCGCCGTTGCTCCACCAGTCATCGAACCACCAGCGTTCACGACATCACCTTCCAACGTAACCACACGATATCGGAAGTTCACCAATTTTGCGAGTAGATTCGCGCCTTTTAAGTCCTTTGCCAAAATGGTCGTACCAAGCGCGTTCAAAATCACGTTTTCTACTTGGGCATCGTACGTTAAAACATCACTTGCCAACGCGACAAAAGCTGGTTGTTGCTCTAAGCTGTGTTTTGTCGCCATCGGAATTTGGCGTGGCTGAATCGTTGTCAGCGGTAAGAATGTCGCCCGTCCAGCTCGCGTCTCTTTCAAATAACCAATCGCTTCACGTGCCGCTTGATCATCGCGCACAATAATATGTTGGGCATTCGCACCAAGCGCAATCTCAAGCGCCTTCTGGTAATGCTCTGGAATCTCGACTAATTCCACAAACGCGCCCATAATCCCGTTCAACTTCTTCTTCGCCTTCAAAACTTCACGAACACCTTGGAAAAATCCAGCGTAATCATCCGCGAGTTCCGCCAATGTTTCCTGACGCGACTTCGCTTGTTGAATCGTTTCATATTGCCGATACATTTCACGCTCTTGTTTCGTGAAAACCGCTTCCTGTTTCGCCAATTCCTGCTGAACCGACTGATAATTTCCCATCTGATCCGTCAGTTTTGTCCGCATTTCTTCTAGATGTTTCGTCAAACTTTCGACATTCGCAATAATTTCATTTCGCTCTGAAATATGTTGCTGATTTTCATGATCCAGTTTCTCCGAACGACCTTGCATCTGCGACAACTGCCGCTCCAAATAACCAATATCATTTTTCATCGTCGTCTGCGTATGGCGTAACTCAATATAATCACTTTTCATGTTCTCAATTTTTTCTTCCGATAAGTTGCTATACTCCGCCAATTTGGCCTCAAGTACCTTCTTTTCTTTCAGGAAAATCTCGAGCGCCGTTTCTTTTTCTAGCTTATCTTGCAAAAGTACTTGTTTTTGTTCCTCAAAAGTCTTAATCTTCGCTTCCAGTTGTTGCAGATTTGCATGCATTGCCTGTTCGTTCTCGTTGCTATGTTTCTTCCGTTCCAGCGCCACATTTCGTTGCCCTTCCAATTGTTCCAGTCGCTCCGTTACAACGAGAAGTTCGGCCTGCGTCACGTCCATTTGCTCATCCATCTCCGCGAGCAGTTGCTTTTGCGCGAAAATCTGGGCTTCTTCCTGCTTAATTTCTGCTTGCATCGCCGTCAAAATTTCACCGTTCTTCGCAAATTCCGCTTTTTGGATTGCAATTTTTTCCGTGAACGCTTCAATTTCAGCCACGAGTAACGTCACTTCATATTTCTCCAACTCTTCCTGCTGGAATAAATAATCCTTCGCCACACTCGCCTGCATCTCAAGCGGCTCCAATTGCCCCTCTAACTCGTATAAAATATCCTGCACTCGGTTCAAGTTCTCTTCTGTTTCAAAAAGCTTGTTTTCCGCTTGCTTCTTGCGATGTTTATATTTCAAAACACCCGCCGCTTCTTCAAAAATCGAGCGCCGTTCCTCCGGCTTACTATTTAGAATCTCATCAATTTTCCCTTGACTAATAATTGAAAACGACTCGCGTCCAAGGCCCGAATCCATAAACAGATCCACGATATCCTTCAGCCGGCAAGACTGCTTATTAATCAAATAATCGCTGTCCCCATTACGGAAAATACGCCTTGTCACCGAAACCTCACTATAATCAAGCGGTAAAAACCGATCCTCATTCTCAAAAACAAGCGACACTTCCGCAAAATTAATTGGTTTTCGCGAATCACTTCCTGCAAAAATAACATCACCCATCCGACCACCGCGAAGACTTTTGGCAGACTGCTCCCCAAGTACCCAGCGAATCGCCTCGGTAATATTACTTTTTCCACTTCCATTTGGGCCTACTATCGCTGTAGTGCCCGGCACAAAATCAATTACCATTTTGTCAGCAAATGACTTGAAACCATTCATTTCTAATCGTTTTAATAACATGTCCGGACTCCTTCACCGCTTAGTTTTGGCGCAACGCTTGGATAGCGCTTTTGGCGGCATTTTGCTCCGCTTGTTTCTTCGTCTTACCCGTTCCAGCGCCGCGTTTTTCTTGGTTGATGGCAACAATTGCCTCGAAAGCCTTGCTGTGCGCAGGCCCTTTTTCATCTAGAATCGTATACGTAATCACGACATCACGGTCTTTTTGCACAATTTCTTGTAGCTGCGTTTTATAATCAACAGTTTGCTCAAAATAACCAGCATCGATTTTTGGAAACACAACGCGCTCGAGGAATCGCACGACCTTGTCCAGCCCTTGATCAAGGAATAACGCTCCAATAAAGGACTCAAACACATCTGCAAGCAACGCCGGGCGCGTTCTACCACCAGCCCGCTCTTCCCCGCGTCCAAGTCTCACATACCGCGAGAAGTTCACCATTTCCGCAAAATCAACGAGCGAAGGTTCACATACGATTGCTGCACGCATTTTCGTCATTTGCCCTTCCGCCATACTTGGAAATTTCGTGAATAAGTAATGCGAAACCGTCACCTCAAGCACCGCGTCCCCTAGAAACTCCAAGCGCTCATTATCCTGAATTTTTTCCTTGCGATGTTCATTCACGTAAGACGAGTGCGTAAAAGCCGTTTTTAGAAGATTCGTATCTGTAAATGTAAAACCAACACTTTCCTGTAATTCTTCCCAAAGATCCATCTGTAAAGCCCTCCATTTCAATCAACTAGACACATCAGAGCTTTATTTTCTAAACATCTTTTAAGAGAAGAGTCTGCTTAGAAAATAAACTTTAATGTGGAAAAAGAGGATGTCTAGGTGTGCGACAGAATTTTTAACCGGAATACCCGTCTAAAACAGTCTGTGCTACCTAGACACCCTCGTTCATTTGTTTAAAACAAGTCGGAATTATGCGTTCGCCTCTATGTATTTCACAGCGTCCCCAACTTTTTCAATATTTGCTGCATCATCGTCTGAAATTTCTACACCAAATTCATCTTCAAGTTCCATAACCAATTCAACAACGTCTAGTGAATCTGCACCTAGATCGTCTTTGAAGGAAGCTTCTAAAGTCACTTTAGATTCCTCGACGCCTAAACGGTCAACGATAATCTTAGTTACTTTCTCTAATACTTCTGCCATTGTTTACTTCACCTCCCTCCAAGTATTATATAGGATTTCTTCGTATTCGTAAACTATTAATTAAAAAAAGACATGAAAATATGCGCAAAAGCTCGGAAACTGGCGTATTTCAGCCTTATTTTCGACTAACTCCCAATCCAACTCCGTGCCGCCAAACTGCTGGGCGACGAGAAATGCCCAGATTCTAGGCAAAGTCGAGCACCGAAGCGGAGCGTACTGTGGTACGTGAGCATCGGAGCACAGACTTTAACGACGAAGATAGGTGTTTCTCGTCGCGCTGAAAGATTACATTGTCATGCCGCCATCGATTGCAATCGTCTGCCCCGTCATATAGCTTGAAACATCACTCGCTAAGAACAATACCGCATTCGCAACGTCTTCCACCGAACCATATTTACCAAGCGGGATTTGCGCTAACATTGCTTCTTTCGTCGCTTCATCTAACTCATCCGTCATTTCTGTAGCAATAAAACCTGGAGCGACCGCATTCACATTAATGCCGCGCGTCGCTAATTCACGCGCCGTCGTTTTTGTAAGGCCAATCACGCCGGCCTTACTTGCCACATAATTCGCTTGACCAGCGTTTCCAATCAAACCAACAACAGATGTGATATTAATAATTTTACCGTAGCGCTGTTTCATCATCGTACGAGAAACGGCTTTTGTGCAAAGGAAAACACCTTTTAGATTCGTATCAATAACCGCATCCCACTCGTCTACTTTCATGCGCATCAGTAGGTTATCGCGCGTAATACCTGCGTTATTGACTAAAATATCGATTCGTCCATATTTGTCTACCGCTTCTTTAAATAAGGCTTGTACGTCTTCCTCGACAGCAACATTGGCTTTCATCGCTGCGGCTTCTCCACCAGCTGCCACAATCTCACTAACGATTGCTTCTGCGGCTTCTTGAGAACCATTATAATTAAAAAATACCGTCGCGCCTTGTTTGGCTAGTGTCATGACGATTTCGCGACCAATTCCGCGTGATCCGCCTGTTACTAGGGCTACTTTTCCTGTTAAAGTCATTGTTTGGCTGCCTCCTTTAATTGTTCTGCTACTTCTTTGACAGAGGCAACATCACCTGCTGCAAGAATCGTTACATCGCGATTAATTTTCTTGATTAGGCCAGAAAGTACTTTTCCTGAACCAATCTCAACAAATGTATCCACGCCTTGTGCTACGAGATTTGTAATGATATCTTCCCACAAAACAGGTGAATAGATTTGCTGCACTAATTTTTCTGGGATGGCGTTTTTATCCGTGGTTGCTTTTGCATCAACGTTATTTACGACTGGAATTGTGCCATCTTGAAAAGTCACTTGGTCTAGTTCGGCTTGGAATTGTTCGGCTGCTGGAACCATTAATTTCGAGTGGAACGGACCGCTTACCGCAAGAGGTAACACACGTTTGGCGCCAGCTTCTTTCGCTTGTTCACCAGCTTTTTCAACGCCTGCTACGGTTCCTGAAATAACGATTTGACCTGGGCAATTGAGATTCGCTAACTGCACATCGTCGCCTGCTGTTGTGACAGAATCCGTTATAGCTCCAAGTGTTTCGCGATCTAAGCCTAAAACAGCGGCCATCGCACCTTGACCATTTGGCACGGCTGCTTCCATCAATTTACCGCGTCGGTGTACTAAATAAATCGCGTCCTCTGCAGTTAAAAATCCACCCGCAACAAGCGCGCTGTACTCCCCTAAACTATGTCCGGCAACGAAATCCGCCTTTACGCCATACGTTTCCAGCGCCTTTAAAATCGCCACACTCGTCGAAACAAGCGCTGGTTGAGCATTTTCTGATTTTGTTAAAAGTTCCATCGGGCCCTCTGCAATGATATCTGTGATAGCGTAGCCTAATTTAGCGTCAGCAGCTGTATAAACGGCTTGCGCTTCTTGATATTCTGCTGCAACATCTTGCCCCATGCCTACCTTTTGTGATCCTTGACCTGGGAATACGAATGCTATTTTACTCATCTTTCGTGCCTCCTTGATTTGCTTTATCTTGCTCTGCTTTTAAGTGACCGCTCGCGACCTCAGTAACGATTGTTTCGACAACTTGTTTTTGAACCATATCACGCGCTTGGCGAATCGTTGAAAAAATCGCTCTGGCATTCGATGATCCGTGTGCTTTAATAACCGGGGCTTGAACGCCGAATAAGCAGGCGCCACCGTATTCACTGTAGTCCATTTTCGCTTTTAATTCCGTCAAATCTTTTTTCAAGAACGATGCGGCGATTTTATTTTTGAAGCCATTTAGTAGACTCATTTTCATAAGACTGAAGAAGGCGCCAGCTGTCCCTTCGATGGATTTCAAAACCATGTTGCCCGTAAAGCCGTCTGTTACGATGACATCCGCGACATCCATCATGATATCCCGTGCTTCTACATTGCCGACAAAGTTGTACGCTTCTTGATTTTTCATCAATTCAAAAGCACGTTTTGTTAAATCATTTCCTTTTGTTTCCTCGGTTCCGATGTTGAGCAAAGCCACGCGTGGACGCTCGATTTTGCGGACTTTCTCAGCGTAAACCGAACCCATTAACCCAAACTGCAAAAGATGCTCGGGTTTTGCTTCGGAATTCGCGCCTAAATCAAGCATAACGAAGCCTTTTCCGGTAACGGTTGGCAATGTTGGTGCTAAGGCTGGACGATCGATTCCTTTTATGCGGCCAATCACGAACAAGCCAGTTGCCATTAAGGCTCCTGTGTTCCCCGCAGAAATACAGGCATCCGCTTCGCCATCTTTCACGGCTTGTGCGGCTAGAACCATCGACGCTTTCTTTTTACGTTTCACAGCACGGACCGGTTCATCATCACTTTCGATTTTTTCGTCCGTATGTATGACTTGGATACGCGTTTTATCAGCCAAATATTCATTGATTTTCACTTCATCACCAAAAAGGAGGAATTCTACATCTTTATACTGTGCGGCGGCTTTCATAACACCCAACACAATTTCTTTAGGCGCATTATCGCCGCCCATTGCATCTACTGCAATTTTCATTTCACGTCACTCCTTTTTTCTGTTGTATGGTACATCTCGAATTTTCCTTTTAAAACCAGTTCATCACCGACATAACTGTTGACATCCACAATTGTGATGGACTTACTATCGCGATCATCACGTACTTTCGCCTTCGCAATCACGCGTTCCCCTTCTTTTACAGAATGAATAAATCGAACGGTTGCCTGCGTTGTCAAGGCTAAATCGTTCGGGATAATAGCCGTTGCAAGCGAGTTGGCTTGGGCGAACAAATGATGTCCGCGGGCAATTTTATTTCGTTTGAAAACATGTTCTGGACCTACTTCAAAAATCGAAATAGCGCCTTTATTTAATTCAATATCAATGATTTCACCGATAATTTCTTCGATTGGAAGGGAGCGAACGGCATCTGCGTAGTTTTCGGAAGCCACATGCTTAATTCGTTCGCGAAGTTCTGGAATCGCAAGCGCAACCCGGTCTAGTCGAACCGTCTGCACACTGACTTGAAACTTTTCGGCCAGTTGTTCATCCGTGATAAATGGATTATCTTCAATGGCCTGGGCCAGCCGCGCTTGTCTTTCTTTTTTCGGATATTTTTTCATCTGCGTTCCCTCCTCTTCTTCTTTGAAATTTAACACCAGATACTAAGAGTAATATATAAAAAATGCTCCCAACATGCAAGTTATAAGGCTAGGCGTATTTCAGTAATCAGTCTAATTTCTGTTCACCGAAGACGCCATTTGCCTCGAAAAAGTCGCGTAATGGAGTGTATTCTGCTTGTTCTAAAAAGCCATCGTGGTAAATGATTTCAACAGCATCTTGACGGGCAATTTCTAAAACCCGATAGTCGTGCACCATATCGGCGACTTTGAATTCCGGGATACCGCTTTGCTTTTTACCAAAGAAATCGCCGGGACCGCGGAGTTCTAAGTCGCGCTCACTGACAACAAAGCCATCGTTTGTTTCGGTCATAATCGTCATCCGCTCCTTGCCGACTTCCGTTTTCGGATCAGCAATGAGAACACAGAAGGATTGTTCAGCGCCACGCCCAACGCGTCCACGAAGCTGGTGAAGTTGCGCGAGACCAAAGCGGTCGGCGTCATAAATAACCATCATCGTTGCGTTTGGAACGTTAACACCAACTTCGACAACCGTCGTGGATACGAGACAATCGATTTTGTGATCGTTGAAGTCTCGCATAATTTGATCTTTTTCTACCGATGGAAGTTTGCCGTGCATCAAGCCCGCGGAATGCTTGCCTTGCCATTTGCCATTTAGAATATTATACACATCGATAGCATTTTGAACGTCTAGTTTTTCAGATTCTTCAATAAGTGGACAAATCACGTAAGCTTGACGCCCTTTCGTGATTTCCTGTTCGATAAAACCAATGACGCGTTCGAGCATTTGATGTTTCACCCAATAGGTCTCGATTTGCTTCCGACCAGCTGGTAATTCATCGATAACCGACACGTCCATTTCACCAAAAGCCGTGATGGCAAGCGTCCGCGGAATGGGTGTCGCCGTCATGAATAACACGTCGGGAAATTCGCCTTTTTCGCGTAAAACTCGCCGCTGTTCAACGCCGAATCGATGTTGCTCATCCGTGATAACAAGTCCTAGCTTCTTAAAAATAACCTCGTCTTGAATGAGGGCATGCGTGCCGACAAGAACATCGATTTCTCCCGCTTCCAGTAACGCCAACATTTCACGTCGCCGCTTTCCTTTGACACTACTCGTTAGGAGTCCGACGGTCACATCGAAGGGTTGCAGTAAATCGACTAAAGAATTCGCATGCTGCTCTGCCAAAATCTCCGTCGGGACCATGAGTGCGCCTTGAAAACCACTTTTTGCTGCAGCGTAAAGTGCAATCGAGGCCACGACGGTTTTTCCTGATCCTACGTCCCCTTGAAGCAAGCGATTCATATGGAAATGCGATTTCATGTCGCCACAT
This sequence comes from Paenilisteria rustica, assembly GCF_013820765.1. Classification (GTDB taxonomy): domain Bacteria; phylum Bacillota; class Bacilli; order Lactobacillales; family Listeriaceae; genus Listeria_A; species Listeria_A rustica. The sequence continues at coordinate 29,062 of NZ_JABJVM010000015.1, read as the reverse complement.
ATTTCGTTGACCACTCGTTTTTGCGCACCAGTAAGCGGAAATGGCAAGCTCTCAATATAATGACGCAGATTATTGACATCATAATCAATCGACACCCCGCCAGACCGTTCCCGCTCAATTTTGCGAAATAGCTGCATTTTCAATTGGAACAACAGGAATTCTTCGTAAACCATCCGACGCCGCGCCTGCTTTAGCTCTTCCGGACTTTTTGGAAAATGTAAAAATTGAACCGCTTCCTGTCTGGAAATCAGCTGATATTTTTGCAACCATTTTTCAGGTAAAATTTCAATAATCAATTCCCCGTACGCGTCAAAAGCTGTCGTCGTGAATTTCAGCAACGTTTTATTGCGAATTGTACCTTTTAGCCTGTAAACCCCTTCTAGCGCTTCCTCCGAGGTTTGGTGTCCCAACTTATATTTACTCGCCGTAATTTGCGCGCGACCTTTATCCCATTTTCCCGAAACCGTCACAGCATCACCAACTGCCAGCTTTCCTTTTATGTACGGCTGATTGAAAAAATCGATTTTCACGACTTGATGCCCTGATGCAACGCGAAAAGACAGCTTCGATTTCTTCCTTCCATAGTAGGCGAGAGTAGGCTCGGTAAGGACTTCTCCTTGCACTGTCACCCGCTCCTCATGCGCCACTTCGGACAAATCCCGCAACCGATAATCCTCATACCGATACGGGAAATTGAAAAGTAAATCAGCTACTGTCTCTATATCCAATTCTTTTAACGTTTTTGCCGTTTCAGCGCCGACTCCTTTTACGTCAGTCACTGGAATATCATTCAGATTCTTCACGTTCCTCTTGCGGCGACAAACCAAAGATCTTTCTTTGTACTGCCCTACCAGTAGGTGTTGCCGCTAGACCTCCTTCGCCGGTTTCACGTAACGAACTCGGCATTTGTAGCCCAACACGGTACATTGCCTCAATCACTTCGTCACATGGAATTCTACTTTTGATACCCGCTAATGCCATATCCGCTGAAATCATCGCCTGTGAAGCTCCTAGCGCGTTACGTTTCACACATGGTACCTCAACAAGACCAGCCACCGGATCACAAACAAGTCCTAACATATTTTTCATCGTCATCGCCATTGCTTCGGCCGATTGTTCGGGAGTCCCGCCTGCCGCTTCCACAATCGCCGCCGACGCCATCGCACTCGCCGACCCAATTTCCGCCTGGCAACCACCTGCCGCACCAGAAATAAACGCCTTATTCGCCACGACAAATCCAAATGCCCCAGCTGTAAAAAGGAAGCGTAGCATATCATCACGCGACATGTTCAAGCGATCCTTCACCGCATAGAGCACACCAGGAACAACGCCAGCACTACCAGCAGTTGGTGTCGCACAAATTACGCCCATCGCAGCATTGACCTCATTTGTCGCAATCGCTTTAGCAACCGCATCTAAAATCGTCTCACCAGACAACATATTCCCTTTTGCAATATAGTCGCGCATCAGAACCGCATCGCCACCAGTCAACCCAGTAGTAGACTCAACGCCCTCTTCCCCGCGAACAATCGCCTCTTCCATCACTGTCAAATTACGATCCATCACGGCTAAAATCGTTTCGCGCGTATTGTTCGTTACGCTCATTTCGCGCTCAATCATGATTTCCGAAATTGGCTTATTATCGCGATTTGCAATATCAATAAGTTCTGCCACTGAGTGGAACATTTTTTAACCTCCTCATCATGTTTTTAATCGTGTTTGGCGCCTTTAGGATCTAGCTTTGTTGTGGTTCTTGGAAAGCATCGTTTGCTTTATTAGAACCACAATATGCAGTTGAATGTAACGAGACTGCGCTCCTTTTAGTCAACTCTTCAAAAGCTGGAGCTGAACGGGCCGTTTCAGCTTTTCAACAGATCCAGCTTCAAGAGCCAGCCTCTCGGAAATTTCGTGGCCTCCGCAAAAGTCAAGAAAGGACTTTCACTGCGCCCTCTAACAATTTCTGTCGAGGCTAAACGGGCTCTTTCAGCTTTTCATAAAACAAAACTCGCCACCTGATAAATATCCTGTAACTCCTTAATCTCATCTAGTACAACCTGCTCGACAAGCTGATCAACCTCAAGCACCATCAAGGCTTCATCACCTTTTACTTTTCTGGAAACTTTCATTTGACCGATATTAATTTCATGCTTGGCAAAAACTCCAGAAACCGCAGCAATCGCACCGAACCGATCTTTATGTAACACTAAAACAGCTGGTGACATCCCGGTAAATTCCAATTCGAACTCATTCAAGCGCACAATCTCGACTTTCCCGCCGCCGATCGATGCCCCGACAAGAGTCGTTTGTTGCATACCATTTTTAAGCACCAATTTTACAGTATTAGGGTGAGCCGCTTCCTCGCGTTCCTCGATGAAATTAATATGCATGCCCCACTCCTCAGCCAGTTTAATCGCATCCGGCATCCGCTCATCATCCGTTTCGAACCCAAGCAAACCACCAATCAGCGCCACATCCGTCCCATGCCCTTTATACGTCTTCGCAAAAGACCCATACAAATGAATATCCACCTGCATCGGCATCTCATTAAACACACTCCGAGCCACCGCACCAATCCGACAAGCCCCCGCCGTATGCGAACTCGAAGGCCCAATCATCACCGGCCCAATAATATCAAACACACTATTAAATTTCATCCCACATCACCCCTTCATAATTATTATAACAACGATCTAACTACAAACACGCTGTAGATTACCAAGCTGAGAGAGGCGCGGTAAATGCTTAGTTTCTAGGCAAAGCCGAGCACCGAAGCGTAGCGTACGACTGTACGTGAGCATCGGAGCACAGGCTTTAACGACGAAAATGAGCGTTTGCCGCGCCTCTCGTCACTCGACGGAGAAGATGTATGGATAAACCGGCTGCCCACCCGAGTGAATTTCGAATTCGATATCAGGAAACTTATTAGACACTTCTTCCGCCACTTTTTCAGCATCGGCTTCTGTCACGTCTTTCCCGTAAAGCAATGTCACAATCTCACTATACTCATCAACCATCTCAGAAAGCGTCGCAACCGTCGCTGCTTCCAGACTCGGGTGGCATACTTTAATATCGCCTTCTACAATCCCGATATAATCATCTTTCTTAATCGCCACACCGTCCACCGTCGTATCACGAACCGCTGTCGTCACTTGCCCACTTGCGATATCTTGAATAGCAGCAATCATCTCATTGGCATTATCCTCAAATGTGAAATCTGCTTGGAAAACAAGCAATGCTGCTAAACCTTGTGGAATCGTTTTCGTCGGAATAATTTTGACCTTATCTTCGCCTAAAATAAGCGCGGCTTGATCTGCGGCCATTTGGATGTTCTTATTATTCGGCAACACAAAAACTTGCTCGGCATTTGCTGATTCAATCGCTTTCACGATATCTTCGGTACTCGGATTCATCGTTTGACCGCCTGAAAGAACAACCGTAGCACCAACACTTTCAAATAAGCGCTTAATGCCGTCTCCCACTGAGACCGTTACAATGCCGTAAGCTGCTTTTTCAGATGCTTCTACTGGCGTATCTTTCACGACTTCGCGATGCTGTTCTCGCATATTATCGACTTTCATTTTGATTAGACTACCGTATTGCTGACCATAATTGAAAACATTTCCCGGATACTCTGTATGAACATGGACTTTTGCTACTTCATCATCTGCAACAACCAGCAGGGAATCGCCCATTTCCGAAAGATCAGCGCGGAATTTCTCTTCATCAAATTTCTTTTGTCCCGGTTTATTTTCATTGATTTGCACCATGATTTCTGTACAATAACCGTAAACGATTTCTTCCGTTGACATGACGTCCTGCACATGGCGATGGTGTTCGGCGTTAATTAACTCACCCATCGAAGCCGTATAGTTCGTTATGCCGTCTTCATTGCCTGTTAAAGCCGCATAAAATCCTTCATAAATAATAATCAGACCTTGCCCACCACTATCCACGACGCCAACTTCTTTTAAAACTGGCAACATTTCTTGCGTTTTGGCAAGCACAATTCTACCTTTTTCAAGGATTTGTTGCATCACGAATTCGATATCATCCGATTCATTGGCCGCGATAACACCCGCTTTGGCTGCTTCACGAGCCACCGTCAAAATCGTGCCCTCGACTGGTTTCATTACTGCTTTGTAAGCCGTTTCAACACCAGCCGTGAATGCAGCTGCCAATTCTTTCGTATTTAACTCGGTTTTACCTTCAATAGATTTTGAAAAGCCACGGAAAAGTTGGGATAAAATAACACCCGAATTACCGCGCGCTCCCATTAGAAGTCCTTTTGCTAAACTGCTTCCTACCGCGCCCACCGTGCTCATGCTATTTCGACTAACCTCTTGCGCACCGCTCGTCATAGAAAGATTCATATTGGTCCCTGTGTCTCCGTCTGGAACTGGGAATACATTCAAAGAATCCACGAAATCTGCGTTCTTTGCTAAATTTTCTGATCCAGCTGCAATCATTGCCGCTAATTTTTCTCCATTCAACTGATACACACTCACGATTACGTATCCTCCCTTATGCTTCGTTCGTCACACGGACACCCTGGACATAGATATTCACAGAATCAACTGTGATGCCCAACGTTTTTTCTAATGTATACTTCACGCGCTCTTGTACGTTATGAGCCACTTCCGAAATCTTGGTACCAAAACCAACAATAATATACATATCAATATTTAAACCGTCATCCTCTTGACGAACAATAACACCTTTCGTATAGTTTTCACGACGTAAAATATCAGTCAAGCCATCACGGATTTGATGCTGACTTGCCATTCCTACGATTCCGAAATTTTCCTCTGCTGCACCCCCAGCAAGCGTTGCGATCACATCCGTTGTGATATCAATTTTGCCGAGCTTTGTTTCCATTTCAATTGTCATCTTTATAGTTCCTCCTTATTGTTAAGTAGGTTTTGTGAAAGAAGCCGATTTCGTGCCTGCACTTCTCGCTATCAATACTTAAAAATCACACTAACATTTCTGTTCCTTTCTATTCTACTATAATTAATGGGGGTTGGGAAGGAGTTTGTTGTTGTGGCTCTTATGAAGCCTCTTCTGCTGAATTAGAGCCTCAATATGAGTGTGAGCAAAGCGAGCATTCGTTCCATGTTCTTAAAAATCAAGCACTACTCCTAGCACAACTTATATCATGTTCTGCGTTTGTTTGTAGGCTTTTTGTTGTGGCTTTTATGAGGCCTCTTCTGCTGAATTAGAGCCTCAATATGAGTACGAACGTAGCGAGCATTCGTTCCATGTTCTTAAAAATCAAGCACTACTCCTGGCACAGCGTACATCATGTTCTGCTTTCGTTTGCGACGCTTTCACGCTCGGGCTAGCTTCAACAGCCAGCCTCTCGGAATTTTCGTGGCCTCCGCAAAAACCAAGGGCGGGTTTTCACTGCGCCCCCTAACAAATTCTGTCGAGGCTAACGGGCTGTTTCAGCTTTTCGTACTGTCAAGTAAAAATTCTTTGCAGGTTTTTCGCTTAAGAGGTTGCAATTGAGGTTGGTTTGTGATAAATTATTGTAGTATATGAAAAACAAAAAGCTATTTTTATGCGATAGATGGGTAATTAGCAGCTTTTTTGAAGTAGCTCTGTAAGGAGGGAAATAACGATGGCAAAAGTATGCGTAATCACAGGTCGTAAAACTCGTTCGGGTAACAAACGTTCCCACGCGATGAACGCAAGCAAACGTACTTGGAAAGCAAACTTACAAAAAGTTCGTATCTTAGTAAACGGCAAACCTAAAAAAGTTTGGGTTTCAGCTCGTGCGCTTAAGTCCGGTAAAGTTGAACGTGTTTAATAAGAAAATGGATGCAGGTCTTCGGATGCTGCATTTTTTCTTTGTCCAAAAAATAAAAACAGGATTTCCATTGCAAATTGATGGAAATCCTGTTTTATCTAGTTACTTAATCACAGTCGTCTCTAATCCAACTAATTTTGCCCAAGTTAGAATTTGATCGGTTGTTAACTCTAGCGAAACAACCGTGTGATGTCCGCCCCCTGCTTCTATCCAGGCATGCACACCTTCATGGAAACCCGGTTTCACTTCCCATAAAACTCGCGCCACTGGTAAATTTGGTGCTGGTTCTGTCGGTTCAAATGCGGATACTTCATTAATCAACAACTTATAATGCGTGCCAAAATCCGCCATGGAAACGACGACGCCGTCTCCTGATTTCCCATCAAAAACAAGACGTGCTGGGTCTTCACGATCTCCCATTGAAAGCGGTGAAACGACAATTTTCGGCTTATTAGCAGCGAGCGTAGGATCCACTTCCATCATATGAGATTGCAAAATGGCTTCCTTCCCAGCTGCCAGTTCGTACGTATAATCTTCCATGAATCCTGTATTTTTATTATGCGCCATAACCTTCATCAACCGGTCAATCGCAGCCGTTTTCCAGTCACCTTCGCCAGCAAATCCATATCCTTCTGCCATCAAACGTTGTACGGCAAGACCAGGTAATTGCTTCATCCCATAAAGGTCTTCAAAATTGGAGGTAAACCCATTATACTCCCCTTGCTCAAGGAAGCGACGGATTCCAATTTCTTGGCGAGCTTGTACTTTGACGTGCGCTTCCCACGTCTTTTGATCGTAATCGCCGTATTCAAAGTCATATAGCTGCTTGTACTCGTCAAATAAAGCGTCCACTTCATCATCTGTTACGGCATCAATTACTTGAACTAAATCACCAATTCCAAAATAATCGACAACCCAACCGAACTGGATTTGCGCCTCTACCTTATCACCTTCCGTCACACCAACATTTCGCATATTATCCCCGAAACGTGCAATTTTAATAGCAAAACTTTCCTCATAAGCAACCGCCACATCCATCCAATCAGCAATCTCTGTCATGACACGCTCTGTTTGCCAATAGCCGACCACAATTTTGTTCTGTTTGCCAAGGCGTGCGTTAATAAAACCATATTCACGATCACCGTGTGCCGATTGATTCAAATTCATAAAGTCCATATCAATCGTTTTCCACGGGATACTTTCGTTAAACTGCGTCGCTAAATGAAGTAATGGTTTTTGTAATAATTTCGTGCCACGGATCCACATTTTCGCAGGCGAGAATGTGTGCATCCACGTAATAACACCAGCAACTTCATCCCGATAATTCACTTCTTTCATGATTTTCGTAATCGTATCCGCCGTAACTGCCAGCTCTTTTAGAACGATCGGATATGGCAGATTCCCGTTTTTATTCAGCGCATCAACCATTTCTTCCGCATCTTTTTTCACACTTCTTAAAGCCTCTTCCCCGTACAAATGTTGCGAACCAACGACAAACCAAAATTCTTTTTCAGCTACTTTTAACATTTTCACTTCAGCTCCTTTTATTTTCCTTGTCCATAATAGGCGTTTTTCCCATGTTTTCTCAAAAAATGCTTATCCAGCACCCGTTTTGGCAGCTCTTGTGCATAACTATTCAGCTGCCTCGTAAAATAATTCATCTTGCAAACTTCATCTAAAACCACTGCGTTCATGACTGCACTAGCTGCATTTTTTCCCCATGTGAACGGTCCATGCCCATGAAGCAAAACCCCTGGCACATCTATCGGGTCGATGCCTCGCTCCTGAAACGTTTCTACTATGACATTCCCCGTCTCATGCTCATATCCGCTATCAATCTCTTCCTGCGCTAAAACTCGTGCACAAGGAACCGCACCGAAAAAGGTATCCGCATGAGTCGTTCCCATAGCGGGAACGTCGAGTCCAGCTTGTGCCCAAATCGTTGCCCATGTTGAATGCGTATGCACGATGCCACCGATTTCCGGAAAATGTTTATAAAGCACCGCATGTGTCGGTGTATCCGAAGAAGGGTTTAAATCACCCTCCACAACCCGATTATCCAAATCAACAACAACCATATCCGATGCTTTCATTTCTGCATAACTAACACCACTCGGTTTAATCACAAAACATCCCGATTCCCGGTCAAAAGCACTCACATTGCCCCACGTATATTTAATAAGTCCACGTTCTGGTAATTCCAAATTAGCCTTGAAAACCTCTTCTTTCAAATCTTCTAACATCGAAAGCCCCTCCTGTCTAAATTAATTTTTCAATCGCTTCATTTTCAATCGATAACCCTGCAAGGTAACGTTTCAAAAACACGTCATAACCAGCCATCTCATCTTCCGTCGGTTCAAGTGTCACACCTTGGTCCTCTTTAAACACCTGCTGCGCCAAAAATTCATCCAACGATTCTCCCGAGCTAGCTTTCATATACGAAGCGAGCAACGCAATACCCCATGCGCCACCTTCACTCGCCGTATCCATCACAGTAATCGGCGCTCTCATCGCGGCCGCAAGAATACGCTGTCCAACCTCAGGCGTTTTAAAAATTCCGCCATGCCCAACTAATGTATCAATTTGAATGTCCTCTTGTTTTAAAATATCCAGCCCAATTCGCATCGCACCAAATGCGCTAGCCAAATGCACGCGCATAAAATTCGCCAAATTAAATCGACTGTCTGGCGAGTGAACGAATAACGGTCTACCTTCATTCATGCCCGTGATATTTTCACCGGAATAATAACCGTAAGAAAGCAAGCCACCGCAATCAGAATCACCATTTAGCGCCTCTTTTAACAACACAGAAAATAACCTGTCTTTACTAAGCTCAAATCCCAACGTCTCCGTCACTTCTTGAAATAGATTCATCCATGCATTAATATCCGACGAACAATTATTGGCATGCACCATTCCTACAAGATCCCCAGATGGCGTCGTCACCAAATCAATCTCTGGATAGACCGCTTGAAGCTCTTTTTCGAGTACAATCATCGCAAAAGCAGACGTTCCAACAGATACATTACCTGTTCGCTTCGCCACGCTATTCGTTGCAACCATGCCCGTTCCCGCATCTCCCTCTGGCGGACAAATCGGAATCCCAGGCTTCAAATTACCCGTTGGATCAAGCAAATAAGCGCCCTCCTGCGTCAACTTACCCGCCTCATTTCCAGCAAGAAATACATGAGGTAAAATCGCATCCAAATCTAACGTAATCCCTTCCTGTTCAGCTAATTGTTCGAACGCTGCAACCATTTTTTGATTGTAGGTTTTCGTCTCCATATCAATTGGAAACATCCCCGAGGCGTCACCAACCCCAATGTTCCGCTCACCAGTCAATTGCCAATGTATGTAACCAGCCAGCGTCGTTAAATAATCAATTCCACCAACGTGCGCTTCCTTATTCAAAATTGCCTGGTACAAATGAGCAATACTCCAACGCTGCGGAATATTGTAACTAAAGCGCTCCGTCAATTTCTTTTCCGCTTCTTCCGTCATCGAGTTACGCCACGTCCGAAATGGGACCAGCAATTGCTTATCCGCATCAAAAGCCATGTAACCGTGCATCATAGCGCTAAATCCAATGGCGCCCACGGATGAAAGCGTCTCACCATACTTTTCAAAAACTTCAGATGCTAGCTTGCGATAACTCATACGTAAGCCCTTCCAAATAGAATCAAGTGAATATGTCCAAACACCATTTTCTAATTGATTCTCCCATTCATAACTTCCAGTAGCCACTGCGCTAAAGGTAGAATCCATCAAAACCGCTTTAATTCGCGTTGATCCAAATTCAATGCCTAAAGATGTACGGCCATCAATAATGTCCAACATTTCTCGAGCTTTTACTTCTTCTGTACTCATTTTAAAAACCTCCTTAAAACGTAGTCCAATCCACGATTTTTAGTAACGCTTACACTCTAAATTTAACTCTTTTGTACGTACATGTCAATAATAAAATATAAAAAATCAATAAAATCACTTGATATGTACGAACAAATATTGTAGAATGAAAATGCTTACATAAAGCGTAATCCATTTATTTTAAAACTATTATGAAAAGAAGGGGTTGAACGCAACATGAAAAAAGAAAAGAAAATTTCCGCATCATTTATTTACTTTTTTGGCGCTTTTGGAGGAATCTTGTTTGGTTACGATATCGGGGTAATGACCGGAGCACTCCCATTTCTGCAAGATGACTGGAACCTCACTGGACATGCCGGACTAATAGGTTGGATCACATCCGCGGTCATGCTAGGAGCCATATTCGGTGGCGCAATGGCTGGAATACTATCTGACAGACTAGGACGACGCAAGATGATTTTAATTTCAGCTGTTATTTTTGTCATCGGGTCTATTCTATGTGGAATCGCTCCACATAATGGCGAATATTACTTAATTGGCGCTAGAGTTGTGCTTGGATTAGCGGTTGGAGCTGCGTCTGCACTTGTGCCTTCTTATATGTCTGAAATGGCGCCGGCCAAGCTACGTGGACGTTTGTCAGGGATCAACCAAGTGATGATAGTTTCGGGAATGCTTCTTTCGTACATCATCGACTTTCTTCTAAAAGGACTACCTGAGATGTGGGCTTGGCGCTTGATGCTTGGATTGGCAGCGGTTCCAGCAGTTATTCTTTTCTTTGGCGTCATGGCACTTCCCGAATCACCGCGTTTCCTTGTAAAATCTAAAAAATTGGACGAAGCTCGTAAAGTTCTTGGCTATATTCGCAAACCAACAGAAGTCGACCAAGAACTAGATCAAATCATTAAAACCGCTCAGCAAGAGGAGAAAATAGCACACACAACCACTTGGGGAACCCTCCTCACCGGTCGTTACCGGGCACTTGTTTTCGCTGGAATTGGGGTTGCTGCTTTCCAACAATTCCAAGGAGCCAATGCTATTTTTTACTACATTCCATTAATCGTTGAAAAAGCAACCGGACATTCTGCAAGTGAAGCACTTATGTGGCCGATTATTCAAGGGGTCATTCTTGTTCTTGGTGCACTTTTCTTCTTAGTCATTGCAGACAAATTTAACCGCCGAACCTTATTGACTGTTGGTGGAGCCGTGATGGGACTTTCCTTCATCCTGCCAGCCATTATCAATACGTTTGTAAAATCCGATGCCAGCCCAATGATTATGCTCGTTTTCCTCTGTGTTTATGTGGCTTTCTATTCTTGTACGTGGGCACCATTAACCTGGGTTATTGTCGGCGAAATTTTCCCACTCGCGATTCGCGGTCGTGCATCTGGGCTAGCCTCCTCCTTCAACTGGATTGGCTCTTTCCTTGTCGGGCTACTTTTCCCAATTATGACAGCGTATATGCCACAAGAACTCGTATTCGCTATTTTTGGAATTATATGCTTCCTAGGCGTGTTATTCATTCGTTTCTTCGTTCCAGAAACACGTGGGCGTACACTTGAAGAAATTGAACAAGATGGTAAACAGATTGCCAAAGAAGTTCGTATATAAGGCAAGAGGCTGGGCATAAATCGAGTAGGAGGAGCCTAACGGCTCCGACCTCTCACACCACCGTACGTACGGATCCGTATACGGCGGTTCAATTTTATACTAAACATGTATGTTACTATAGTGCTCAGTTGCTGATATTAACCCAAATTTAGCGAGTCGCTGATTCGTGATAGTTGTTGTTAATATCCATGAATACGCAACTCTAGCATAGGATTTACTGGTGTAGCTATATTTGTAAGCCTCGTACCGACTCATCCCAAGCTTCATTAAGTTTTTCCGTCTATTCTTCGGAGTCTTCCACTGCTTCCAAATACATATCCTTAACCTCACACGTGTATTCGCATCTATCTGTTTTAAATGTTGCTTCATTTTTCCGATTCTAAAGTAGTTAACCCAACCACGAATCAGAGAATTAATTCTAGCTACTCGGCACTTTGTTGATATTCCCCAAGCTCTTCTAGTGAGGCGCTTCAATTTAAATTTCAGTTCCTGCAAGGACAACTTATGTGGTCTTGCTTTGTATAAACGGTCCTGCCAATCATAATAAAATCCGAACCCTAGAAACTTCGTTTCTTCATCTTCTGGTCTTCTGACTTTACTCTTCGTCACATTGACGATAAGCCCTAATGTTTCCTCAATAAATTTGCTTACAGAACGCATGACGCGTCGAGCAGCCATGTCGCTTTTCACAAAAATAAGACAGTCGTCTGCATATCTTACAAAACGTAACTCCCGACTCGCTAGCTCTTTATCTAGCTCATTCAGCATAATATTACTAAGGAGTGGAGATAGATTGCCACCTTGCGGAGTGCCGATAATCGTTTCTTGATACTCTTCTTGCACCATAACACCACTTACTAAGAATTTTCTCACGAGTGATATAACATCACCATCTTTCACTGTCCTTGCGACAATGTTCATGAGTCTATCATGATGTACGGTGTCAAAGAAACGCTCTAAATCGATGTCAACGAGCCATTCATACCCATCATTCATGTTCTCTAATGATTGGAGAATAGCCATCTCTGCATAACGCTTGGGGCGAAATCCATAACTGTTAACGTGAAAATCCTTATCGAAGATCGGTGTCAACACTTGCGCAATCGCTTGCTGAATAAAGCGGTCTGTGACCGTAGGTATTCCTAACAAACGTACACCACCATTTGCTTTAGGAATCTCCACGCGCTTGACTGGTTGTGGATGGTATTCTCTTTGCTGTATCTGATGAATAAGCGTTTCCTTGTGGAGGCTTAAGTGCGCTTTTAATGCGGTAATAGGCATATCATCTACACCCGCGGCTCCTTTGTTTTTCATGACTTGTTTGTAAGCCTGATTTAAATTATCTGGATTTACTATTTGTGCCAATAATGTTGGTTCATACATGTCTGTTATTCCTTCCTTTTCTCGTAAAATTAGTATCCACTTTCCTGCATCTTCTGCCAGTGGTCTTTTCCTATTTTCCAATCACGAATATCCTAACGATAAAATTGTTCCACCCTTCGCTCTTTCTTCCTTTCGGAAGACGTCTTCACTACTATGGTTTCTGCTGACTTCTCACAATCCAGACTTATATCACTATAAGCTTTTGGGTTAGAGTCGTGAGACCTCCCCAGTTAAGGTGCAAACTCTTTCTCTCCATCTATCCGCCACATTTACACCATGCAATTTTTTTTCTAGTAGTTATTGGACTTTAGTTTCTTTGGCAACCTTATCCTTGCATGACGCCTTCTATGTGATTTCTGTTCGTCGGACCAGAGATTTGCCTCAAGCTTCCTTCAGATTCCATGTCACCATGGACACCCTTGCTGTTGGCTAGGTGCTTACCACTACTTGGTCGCACTCGGGACTTTCACCCATTAGAGTTTGCCCATGCTGGGCAAACCAAAAAAATCGAGCGAAAGCGCTCGATTTGTGTATAGCATAATTTTCGTCTTACCCAAAATAATGGGTAAGGCGATTTTATCTTGTTTGGATTTTTTTCATCCTGTTTTCTTATATTCCTTTAACCGAGTCCCTCTCAATGAGCACCGGTTTATAGCAAATATTTTCCTCTGGGATCCCCGTCTCAATTGTGCGCACGATCCAATTCGCTGCGTCTTTTCCCATCTCTTCTTTAGGATGACTTAGCGTCGTTAACTTAACGCTACCAAGTCGACTCAATGACGAATCATCATTCCCAATAATCGAGAAATCAGCTGGAATTTTGTAGTCTCTCTCCATCAATTCCGTGGCAAGCAAATTCGCAATTTGATCATTGTAGCAAACAATTCCCGTCACATCTTTTTGACCAAGCCGCTCTAAAATTTGATGGATGACCTGTGTCCGCGTTTCTGTCGTATACGTAATAACATCACCTTCAGAAAATTGGATTTCATAGGCCTCACAAGCTTCGATAAAACCTTTTAAGCGATATTTCCCTTGTAAATCGTCGGTTTTCGTGACAAAAAGAAGTTTTTTATGTTGCTTCTTAATGAGGAATTCTGTCGCCAAATATCCCACCGAAACATCATCAACACAAATATACGGGGTATTTAATTCCTCGTAGCGCGCATTAATCATAACAATTGGAATTCCCCGTTCACGTAAACTAACATACAGCGCTAAATTCGGGTTATACAGCGCACTTTTCGTCGGCTCAACAATGAGTCCATCCACACCTTGATCAATCATTTTTTGCAGGCACTCTTTTTCGGCTGCGTAATCATTGTTCGTACTCGCTAACAATAAGGAATAATTGTCACTGCGCAGCGATTGTTCGATGCCACGGATGATTGACGGGAAAATATAGTCGGATAAATACGTCGTAATAACGCCGATTGTTTTATGCTCACTTTTCTTTCTATTTGTCTGTTCCGCTTTATAGTGGTTATCTACGTAGGTGCCTGAGCCTTTTTCTTTTCGCAGTAACCCTTCATTAACTAGTACCGCGATGGCTTGACGAACAGTATGGCGGCTCACTCCGTAGTCTTTTTGAAGTTTCAATTCAGGCGGAATCGCCGTATCTTGAGGATAGTCTCCCGATAAGATTTTTGTACGTATATCTTCCGCAATAACTTGGTATTTAGATTGATTCATACATCTATTCCTTTCCGCATCCCACCGTTTGCTTTCTCTACTAAATTTATGTATAAATAAATTCCCTTCTGCAAAAAGAAAATCGGAATCTAACATCGTGTCTTTTGCTAGATCCCAGTTTCCTATATCCGCATAAAATTAGCGCCCCGCTCGAAAATTCGAATATCGTCGCCGGTTCCTTTGCCAATCTTATTGTAAATTTCTTTTTCGGTCAAGTTGGTTCCTTTTGTATGCCATGGAGTTAGCGCCACCAGTTGCCAAGTATTGTCCACCTTTTGCAATGTTAACTCTAATTTTTCAGGCTTTTCTTTATCGATGAATGTGAATAAATAATAAATCTTATCTTTTTGGTAGTATGCGCCGTACAAGTAGTCATTTTCCTTTTGCACCTCTTGATACGAGCTTTTATAGGTTGGCAAGTCAAATTTTTGATTCGCCACTGAATTTTTTTGCACACTTACTGCATCTTTATTGAAAATAGCTTCGATTGTCTGTGTTGCTAGTTCGTCTGCCGCTTTATCAGGACTCGCGCTCTTGTTGTCATTCAAACCATTTGGAGCAGTGGAACAGGCGGAAAGTCCGAGAAGCATGCAGCTAAAAAGCAAGATTAATAAACTTTTTCTCATCAGCGCTCGCCTTTTTCTAATTTGTCTACATTTGACACAATGACACCACCGATAAGAATAGCGATTCCTGGAAATGGATTGACAAATATGGCGCATGCAATTCCAGTGATAGTTAGTGTCAATCCCGCTTTATAGTAGCTTTTTTTGATTAGGAAGACAAGTCCAACTGCCGCAATAATCATGAAGAAAATACCAATATAGGTCATGCTCATCAAGGCATTATATAACGGATTTGTGCTACTTTTTCCGAGATTAATAAAGGTGGAAATTTGTACAAGAACGCTTAAAACGAGTCCGATAATCGTAACAATCAGGGCTATTTTGGATCTTTTTGCGATTAAAGCTGTATTATCTTTCATTGCGATACTCCTTCTAGTCATTACTTTGGATAAATAGGATTAAGCCTGTTTGGAATGAGAATGTGCCTTGTTCTCCGGTGAATTCGTTGCTGGAGAGTGCGGCTCCAAATGGATAATTGGCTTCTGTGAGTGGATATTTGAAGTCTTTTAATGTGAGTTTCTTTACGTCTGCCATCGTTATGAAGGCGGCATATTTTTTATCGGGCATTCGGGAGACGGTGTATTCACCTGGTTTGTACATTTTGATGTAGTTATAGCGATCGATTAGCTCGATTTTTGAGATGACGTCTAGAAACCGAGGCTGCATAAGCATCATAATGTTAGCAAGTAGGTGATCGAGACGACCACCCGTTGCGCCAAAAATGCGAATGAGGTCTGGTTTTTGTGTCAACGCCCACTGGAGACCTATTTCAGTATCTGTTTCGTCTTTTTCGGCTGGGAATTCGGTAACTTCTGTGATTGTTTTTAGGTGGGATAATTCTGGTTTGGACAGAGAATCAAAGTCGCCCATCGCGATTATTGGTGTGATGCCACGGTCTGTAAGGCGGATGGCGCCACGGTCGACGCCGATCCACGGAATTTTTTTGTCGTATTTTGATATATCAGGGAGCTCCGACTCTGGACCTCCGACCATGATATGTAAGGTTTTCATTGGATTTATCTCCCCCTCCTTGATTAGTGGCTTAATATGAATGAGAATGCGGTGAAAGTGATTTCTTTTAGCCAGAGCTTCGAAAACTGGAGCTGATGTGGTGGACTGATACTAGTTTGCTTTTTTAGAAACTCAATATGCAGTGGAATGCAATGAGACTGCCTTCCTTTTGGTTAGAATTTCGAAAACGGGAGCTGACGTGGTGGACTGATACTAGTTGAGTTGTTATTCATAGCTCAGCAATCCTGTTTGCGGGAACGCTCTGGTTTTTGACGTATCATCGTTTCCAGATCTAGCTTCAACGGCCAGACCCTCGAAATTTTCGTGCCCTCCGCAAAAACCAAGTGCGGGTTTTCACTGCGGCCCCTAACAAATTTTTTCGGGTCTAACGGGCCGTTTCAGCTTTTCACTTGATCTAGCTTTGTTGTGGTTCTTGAAAAGCGTCGTTTGCTTTTTTAGAACTTCAATATGCAGTGGAATGCAATGAGACTGCCTTCCTTTTGGCTAAAACTTCGAAAACTGGAGCTGATGCGGTGGACTGATAATAATTGGGTGGTTATTCATAGTTCAGCAATCCTGTTTGCGGGAACGCTCTGGTTTTTGACGTATCATCATTTCCAGATCTAGCTTCAACGGCCAACTCCTCGAAAACTTCACGCCCTCCATAAAAAGCAAGATCGGCTTTTTACTGCGGCCGCTCCAGTTTTTTTCGGAGCTGAACGGGCCGTTTCAGCTTTTCACTCTTTCAGCTTTTCATTATTCCCCCACAATCTCTCTCAATTTATCCACGGCTTTCTCCCGATCCTTATTCCCGTATATATACGATCCGGCAACAAAGACATCGGCGCCGGCTGCGACGCATAGTGGGGCGGTTTTATCATCCACGCCGCCGTCTACTTCAATCTCGATGTTCAGGCCTTTTTCTTCAATCATTTGTTTCGCGGCTGTAATTTTTGGTAGCACTTCTTTAATAAAACTCTGTCCGCCAAACCCTGGGTTCACCGTCATAAATAGGATCAAATCGACTTCTTCCAACACGTGTTTGATCGTTTCAATCGGTGTCGCTGGGTTTAGAACAACGCCTGCTTTCACGTCAAAGGAACGGATTAACTGCAATGTTCGGTGTAAATGTGTGCAGGCTTCTACATGTACAGAAATATAGTCTGCGCCGGCTTTCGCGAATTCTGGAATATATAAATCTGGGTTTTCAATCATCAAATGCACGTCTAGTGGTAGCTTCGTAACTGGTCGAATCGCTTTGACAACGCTCGGTCCAAATGTAATGTTAGGTACGAAATGTCCGTCCATGACATCGACGTGAATGTAGTCTGCGCCATATCCTTCCACTTCCTTAATGTCTGCTGCTAAATTGGCAAAGTCTGCGCTAAGTATCGATGGAGCTATTTTTCCCATGTTAATACCTCTCTTTTTTGTTTTTGACTTCGGTTAAAATTTGAATGTAATGTTTGTACCGAAAAGCTGCAATTTCGCCGTTCTCGACAGCCGTTTTCACAGCGCATTTCGGCTCATTTTCATGAACGCAACCGCGGAATTTGCATTCGCCGCGACGTCGGTCTATTTCTGGAAAGCAAAATTGGAGATTTTCAGTCGTTAAGTCGTCCATTTCAATCGAGCTAAAACCTGGTGTATCAGCAATAAAACCTTCGCCAATTGTCATCAATTCCACGTGGCGTGTCGTATGTTTTCCGCGTCCTAATACGAAGGAAATAACGCCTGTCTCAATATCTAAATTCGGATTGAGCGCATTCAATAAAGTTGATTTTCCAACACCGGATTGGCCTGCAATCACAGCAATTTTCCCAGCGATAACGTCAAGAACAGCTTTTTTATCGATGTCCGTATTCGTTAACAACACTTGGTATCCCGCTTCTTCATAAATCGCTTGGTACTCGGCGATCTCCGCTTTACGCGCTTCATCCGCCAAGTCCATTTTGCTGATACAAATAACGGGTTCCACATCTTCCAACTCAATCGCTACGAGGAACCGGTCTGCTAAATTAGCTGAGAAATCCGGCTCTACTGCTGAGAAAACGAGCAGGGCTAACTCTACATTCGCGATTGGCGGACGTACTAGCGCATTTTTCCGAGGAAGTAGCTCTAGCACGTAGCCTTCTTTTAAATTATCTGCTTGAAAAACGACATGATCGCCGACGAGTGGTGTCAATCCACGCTTTCTAAAATTACCACGCGCGCGACATTGATAGGTTTTGCCCTCGCAATAAACGTAATAAAAACCGCTTAACGCCTTCATAATTTGTCCTTCCAGAAAAGTCACCTTCATTTCTTATGAATTTGGATAATCAATGGTTTCCTCTAAAATAACGGTATTATCGCGAACGACTTTATACCCACCTTGTGTGCCTTCTTCAATATCAAAGGATAGCGTCTCGGTTGTATCTTTCGTGATATCCATTTCTTTGTAGGCTGTCGTCATACTGTTATTCTTGTCTTGGATATAGATTTGAATATGCTGTGGTACGAGCGGATTTGCAGCTGGGTCTTCCGGCTCATACTTGATAGTAATTGTCCGTTTGACCGTCTTCACTTCTTTTTCTTT
This sequence comes from Paenilisteria rustica, assembly GCF_013820765.1. Taxonomy (GTDB): domain Bacteria; phylum Bacillota; class Bacilli; order Lactobacillales; family Listeriaceae; genus Listeria_A; species Listeria_A rustica. Next base: position 10,488 of record NZ_JABJVM010000015.1, on the reverse strand, counting down.
CGGGCCTTTACTCATCACAACGGTCACTTTGTCGCCATTATTTAACGAGGCGCCTGCTTCCGGTTTTTGCGAAATAACTTGGCCAGCGCCGACCGTATCGGAATATTCTTCGCTACCAACGGAAATAGTAATGTCGTTGGAACTCGCGTAGTCGTCTAAGCCTACTTGGTTAAATCCTGATAAGTCTTTTAACGTCAACGGCTGCGGGCCTTTACTCACTACAAACGAAATTTCTGTATCTGCGGCAACGACTTCGCTTCCGGATGATGGGTCTTGCGAAATAATTACGCCGGAATCAACGGAATCGCTATATTCTTCGGTGTAACTGACTTTTTTATAGCCTTGCTGATCCAATACTTGCTTCACTGTGTCATATGTCTTGCCAGTATAATCTTCTACTGTGATTTTTTTCGCGCCAATACTCATATATAGGTTGACCGTCGAGCCTTTTTCTTCGCCTGTTCCAATTTCAGGGTCGGTTTCGATGATTTTATCTTCCTCTACTTTATCGCTGTTCTTCTCAAACGTTTCTCCAACGACAAAGCCCGCATCTTGCAGTTTTTGCACAGCGGTTTCTTTCGTGTCATTTGCCACGTTTGGAATTTTCACCGTAGCTGGTGGACGGCCCATGAGCCAGAGCGCAACGACGATAATCGCGAATAAAAGAACAACCGCGGATATAATCCAGATTTTCTTTTTGTTATTCTTCTTCTTTTTCGGTGGTTCGGTCGGTTCTTCTGGTTTTTCTGCGGCGCTAACCACCGTATTATCGAGGTTTTGCATCGCGCTTTTCGTTGCAATAATGGGAATCGTTTTCGTTTCGCCATCATCCATCGGGAATACGTATTTCGGCTCATTGCGCCGCTCTGGATCGAGCGCTGTTTTTAAATCGGCTTTCATCTCTTCGGCAGTTTGATAGCGCAAAAATGGATCTTTGGCAGTTGCGCGAATCACGATATTTTCCAAACTTTGTGGAACTGCTTCGTTCTCATCACGAATCGATGGGATGCTGGCTTGTAAATGCTTGATTGCAATCGAAACCGGCGATTCACCATCATGCGGAACTTTTCCAACGAGCAGTTCGTAGAGCACTATTCCGAGTGAATAAATATCTGATTTTTGCGTTGCCATCCCGCCACGAGCTTGTTCTGGTGACAAATAATGCACCGAGCCAAGTAGCGAATTGGTCTGCGTAATCGAAGTTTCAGAGAGTGCCATCGCGATACCGAAATCGGTAATTTTCACAACGCCGTCATGGTCGATTAAAATATTTTGTGGCTTCAAATCACGATGGACGATATGTGCACTGTGGGCTACCGCAACGGCTGAAACGATTTGGAGCATGATATCCACAGCTTTTTCGAATGGAATTGGATGGTTTTCATGAATGTACTGCTTTAAATCCATTCCTTCTACGTATTCCATTACGATGTAGTGAAGATCGTTCTCCTCTCCTACATCGTAAATGCTAACAATGTTTGGATGCACCAAGCTTGTCGCTGATTGTGCTTCTCGTTGAAAACGGCGTATCAAGTTACTTTCATCTGCTAAATCAATACGCAACACTTTCACGGCCACATTACGATCAAGAATCATGTCATGTGCAAGAAAAACATTGGCCATTCCGCCGCCACCGATTGCGCTGACAACTTTGTAACGGTCATTAATTCGCTTGCCGATCATCATGATACATCCCTACCTTTCTTCCCTAGATTCCGTTCCAAAAGCAACACCGTGATGTTGTCTTCTCCCCCATTGGCATTCGCTTTCGTTATAAAAATGTCCGCTTTTTCTGCGAGCGTTCGTTTACTAGTTAATATCGCTTCAATTTCCTGTTTGGTCAACATATTGGATAAACCATCCGAACAAAGCAGCAACTGATCCTTCGATTGAAATGGCAAAATAAAGACATCCGTCTCCACATTTCCTTCGATCCCTAGCGCGCGTAACAAGATATTTTTGCGTGGATGATTTTCCGCGTCTTCTTTCGTAATTTCCCCTTTACGAAGTAGCTCATTGACGAGCGAATGATCTTCTGTGAGCTGTTCTAGTACGCCATTTTTCATAATGTAGCCGCGACTATCGCCAACGTTTGCCACGATGATTTGACTATTTGCAAAAACGGCTGCAACAAGTGTTGTTCCCATACCTTGAAGTGTTGGGTCTTGTTTTGCATGCGCCAAAATTTGCTCGTTCACAGCTTGAATAGCCTCGCGGAACCATGAATCGATCTCCGCAGCAGACTTCATATCCGCCACATCTCGCCATTTCTCGCTAAGCAAACGAACAGCCATTTCACTAGCAACATCGCCAGCCCTGTGACCACCCATTCCATCTGCAACGATGACTAACGGATTTCCAAGTTGATTTTCGAAAATGCCGCCGTTATCTTCATTATGATTTCTGATTCTGCCTCGATCTGTTCTAAATTCTGCATGCATATTACTTACACCTCACATTGCCGGGAAAATTTCAAACGTTAAAAACGGTCTTCCCATTGCTTATTTGTTGGTTACTTTGCGGAATGCGGCGATGAAGAAACCGTCACTTCCTATATCTGTCGGCACTAATTCGAGGTAATCTCCTTGTACGTAAGGAATCATTTTTTCAGGAACGTGTACTTGTTCTAATTGGAATTCCGGATGATTTCTGAGGAAGTTCTCCACAACACCGCGGTTTTCCGTTTGGTCAATCGTACACGTACTATATATTAATATACCATTTTCTTTAAGCAATGCGCCAACCTCAGCTAATATTGCTTGCTGAATCCGCGCCAAATTATCGATATCTGACTCCGTTTTGCTGTACTTAATGTCCGGTTTACGACGCAAAACGCCAAATCCAGAGCATGGGGCATCCACCAAAACACGATCAAAGCTTTCCTGTGCAAAAAGTTCACTCGCTTTTCTGGCATCCAACACTTCCGTTGTGATATTCGTCAAATCAAGACGTTTCGCCGCTTTATTCACAAGTTTCGTTTTATGCGGATGGATATCAAGCGCGACAATTTCACCCGTATTATGCATTTTTTCAGCGATATGCGTCGTTTTCCCACCTGGTGCCGAACATGCATCGAGCACACGTAAACCATCTTCGAGTTGCAAAGCATGTGCGACAAGCATCGAACTCTCATCTTGAATCGTACAACGACCGTTATGGTAAGCTTGGGTTTCGGCAATCGAGCCGCGTTCCATCATTAAAGCTTCTGGAATATAGGCGTTTTGCTCCGTTTCAATACCTTGCGCGGAAAGCTCGGCTTGCAGTTCCGCAACCGTCACTTTATTTTCATTGACACGAATGCTCTGCGATGGCGCCTCTAAAAAGGACAATCCGATTTCGCGTGTTTTCTCAGCACCAAATTGCGCGATCCAACGCTTCACGAGCCATGTCGGCAAACTAGATTCCACGGCGATTTGCTCCGTTTCGTTGCTAATATCCTCGATTTTTGGCACACCTTTACGAATCACATTTCGCAACACACCATTCACGAATTTCGTCACACCATCATGCCCACGTTCACGCGCAATTTCGCCCGCCTCATGCAAAATCGCATGCTCAGGAACTTTATCGAGAAACTCCAACTGATACACCGATAACCGCAACAAATTCAAAACCCAATTTTCAGGAGTTTGTCGCAAAAATGGCGCTAAGTAAAAGTCTAGCGTGATACGTCGTTGCGTCGTGCCGTAAACGAGCTCGGTTAAAAGCCCACGGTCCATTTGATTTAAATCACTATTTTTAAGCGCGTCGTTGATTAGTAAATGACTAAACGACTGATTATTTTCGATTTTCTCGATTAAGTCCAACGCTATTTCGCGGACTGTTTCTGGTTTTTTCATATGTCACCGAACCTTGTTTCTAGATTTAGATGTTGCCCGGCTCCCGCCATATAGTCAGCAACAGCCATTTTTTGCTTGCCTGCTGGTTGCACGATTTCCGGCACGATAACCGTTTTATCACCCGTCGCAATCGCAAAATCATGTTTGGTCGTCCAGACAATTTGTCCCGCCGACGCTTGTTTATCCGTCTCTTCCATACGCGCTTGCCAAATTTTAAAAGCATTCCCAGCAAGCGTCGTGTACGCAACCGGCCACGGCGAAAGCCCGCGAATCTGGTTGAAAATTGCACGACCATCACGCGCCCAGTCGATTTTTTCCTGCTCCCGCTTAATGTTCGGCGCAAATGTCACAAGGCTCGCGTCCTGCGGCTCCGGCGTCAATTTTCCAGCGAGCAAATCTGGCAATGTATCCATCAACAGCGACGCACCAACCGCGCTCAGCTTCTCGAACATCGTCCCGACATTATCCGCGTCCGTAATCGGAATACTGCGGCGCGCCAACATATCGCCAGCGTCCAACTTCTCGACCATGTACATAATCGTCACGCCCGTCTCCGTTTTCCCATCCAAAATCGCATAGTGCACCGGCGCACCGCCACGATACTCCGGCAACAGCGACGCATGGACGTTGATACAACCATGTTTTGGCGACTCCAACAACGCATTCGGTAAAATCTGTCCATATGCCGCCGTCACGATCAAATCCGCGCCAAGTCCAATCAATTCATCCAATTCAGGCGAACTGCGCAACTTCTCCGGCTGGTAGACAGGAATCCCACGCGCAACCGCAGCTTCCTTCACTGGCGGCGGCGTCAACACACGCTTACGCCCCACCGCACGATCCGGCTGCGTCACGACCGCAATCACCTCATATTTATCCGCGACTCGCTCTAAAACAGGCACCGAAAACGCCGGCGTCCCCATAAAAATTATTTTCGTCATTCTCATTTCTCCTTTACATCATCACAAACGGCTGCACGTCCATCGTGATCGTCAGTCCTTTAACTTGCTCTTTTTGATAGTGCAGTAAAATATTTTTCAGTTCGGTCTTCAGTTCCGGCTCCACTTTATATTTAATAATACATTGATAGCGATATTTATTCTTAATCCTCGCAATCGAACTCGGCACCGGCCCCAGAATAATCGCATCCGGACCCAACTTCCCTTGCAAAAATTGTGTGATCTCCTGAATCGTCCGAACCGCCTTCATTTCATCCTCGTCGCTTACATTAATCAGTGTCAAATAATAAAACGGCGGATACGAGCCAATTTTACGAACGCGCATCTCGTGGTTGTAAAAACCAATATAATCATGCGTCTTTGCAAACTGGATACTATAATGTTCCGGGTTATAACTCTGCACAATAACCTCACCCGTCAACTCATGCCGTCCCGCGCGACCACTCACTTGCGTCAACAACTGGAACGTTTTCTCCGACGCCCGAAAATCCGGCAAGTTCAGCATCGTGTCCGCATTCAGAACCCCGACAAGCGTAATATCCGGAAAATCCAGACCTTTCGCAATCATCTGCGTCCCTAAGAGCACATCCGCTTCCTTATCCCGAAACTGGTTCAGCAACTTCTCATGCGAGCCCTTTTTCGACGTCGTATCCACATCCATCCGAATCACACGCGCCTCCGGAATCAATTTTGCCAAACTCTCCTGCACCTTCTGCGTCCCCGTTCCAAAGTACCGAATCTGCTCACTTTCGCAACTCGGACAATGGTTCGGCACACCTTCCTGGTACCCGCAATAATGGCATTTCATCTGATTATGCGCCTGATGATACGTCAGCGAAATACTACAATTCGGGCATTCCACGACATACCCACAATCCCGACACATCACAAACGACGAATACCCGCGCCGATTCAGCAGCAACACAATCTGCTCCTTTTTCGCCAGCCGATCCTTGATTTTTTCCAATAACACTTGCGAAAATTCCGTCCGGTTCTCGTTGCGCAATTCCTCACTCATGTCAACCACTTCAACCTCTGGAAGCGCCGTATCATTCACACGCGTTGGCAACTCGAGCAACGTATACCGCTTCTTCCCAGCCCGCGCAAACGACTCCAAAGATGGCGTCGCACTACCAAGCACAACCGGGCAACCATAACGCTTCGCCCGCTCAATCGCCACGTCCCGCGCATGATACCGCGGATTATCCTCCTGCTTATAACTCGTTTCATGCTCCTCATCAATAATAATAATTCCAAGCTTCAAAAATGGTGCAAAAACTGCAGAACGCGCCCCAACAACAACCTTGGCTTTCCCCTGCTCAATTTTGCGCCACTCATCGTATTTCTCACCCGCCGAAAGCGCGCTATGAAGTACCGCGACCAATTTCCCGAAGCGACGTTTAAAACGCTCCACCATTTGCGGCGTCAGCGCGATCTCCGGAACGAGCACAATCGCCTCTTTCCCAGCCGCGAGCACCGCCTCAATCGACTGCAAGTAAATCTCGGTTTTCCCGCTCCCAGTCACGCCATGCAACAAGAACGTTTCCTGAACTCCCGCCTCAGCCGAAGCCACAATCGCGTCCCTCGCCGCCTGCTGATCCGGCAATAACGGTAACGGCGTACTTGCCTTAAAATCATGATGCTCATACGGATCCCGCGACACATGCTGATCCACTATTTCAATCAAGCCAAGCGCCGCCACCTTCTGAATCGTCGCATCCGTCGTCTGAACCTTCTCCCGCAACGCTTTCACCGAAATAAATTCCTCATCAAACACCTGGAAAAACTGCAAAATCTTGATCTGCGCTTTGGCACCTTTCGAAAGCCCCGCGATCGCATCCTCTAATTGCTGTACAGTCGCACGCGGTTTCACGACACGCATCGTTTTTTTCGTCACCTTGTTTTTCACCTGATATACCAATTCAACGATGCCGTCCTTCATCCACTTTTGCAGCGTTGGCAAGGCTCCGAGCTGTTCCGCCCGTTTCCAATCCATCGTTTCATACCCTTCAAAAAGCCGCTCCGCCTCGTCATTTTCCGTATCCAACAACACAAAGTACTTCTCATATTTCGCACGCAAAGCCGCCGGTAGCATCGCCTGATACGCCGTAATCCGGTAAGCCAGCGTCTCCTCGGAAATCCAATCCCCAAGCTCCAAAAGCTCCGCGTTCAAAACCGGCGCCAAATCCATCATTTCCCGAATCTCTTTCAACTTCGCGAATTCGCTCGTGTCCGACGTTCCAACAACAAAGCCCTGCAACGCCCGATTCCCAAACGGCACCGAAACGCGCATCCCAGGCCGCACAATCTCCTGCCAAGCCTCCGGAATCAGATAATCAAATGGCCGATCAACCTGCATCGCCGGCACATCCACAATCACTTGAGCCACTTTTGCCATCTTATTTTTCCTCCAACAAACGCGCAGCCTGTTCGATAATTTCGCGCGCTACCTCTTGCTTAGACAACATCGGAAAAACCTTCTCCGCATCTTCCTGCCCATAAAAAGTCACCTGATTTGTATCCACGCCAAAGCCAGCACCAATTTGCGCCACATTATTCGCTACAATCAAATCCGCATTTTTGGCATGCAGTTTTTTCAACGCGTTCTCCTTCACATTTTGCGTCTCCGCGGCAAAGCCAATCACAACCTGCTCCGCCTTCTTATTCTGACCAATTTCCGCCAAAATATCCTTCGTACGCACCATTTCAATCGCATAATCACCCGGCTGCTTCTTAATTTTGTGCTCATGAATCACTTTTGGCGTATAATCCGCAACCGCCGCGCTCATCACAAAAACGTCCGCCGAATCCTGATGCTTCATCACTTCCGTATACATCTCCTGCGCCGTCTCAATATAAACCGCCTGAACACCGTGCGGCACCGCAAGTTTCGTCGACGACGTCACCAGCAACACTTCCGCGCCATATCTCGCCGCCGTCTCCGCGACCGCAAAGCCCATCTTGCCCGTCGAATGATTCGTAAAATAGCGCACCGGGTCCAATTTCTCCATCGTCGCCCCAGCCGTCACCACGACCTTCCGTCCAGCAAGCGCCGTATTCTTCTCCGCAAAAAAGTTCGTCAAATGCCCGACAATCCGCTCCGGCTCCTCCAAACGGCCACGCCCAACGTACCCGCATGCCAAATAACCCTCGCTCGGCTCAATAAAACGAACACCGTCCGCATAAAGCTGATTAATATTTCGCACCACAGCTGGATGTGCAATCATGTGCACATTCATCGCTGGCGCTACCCAAACCGGCGCTTCCGTCGCAAGCAGCGTCGTCGTCACCATATCATCCGCAATCCCGTTCGCCATCTTCCCAATCACATTCGCCGTCGCCGGCGCCACAATCACAAGATCCGCCCAGTCCGCAAGATTAATATGCGCCACCACACCCGAATCCTTCTCATCAAACGTATCCGTATACACATCATTCCGCGACAGCACCTGAAACGAAAGCGTCGGCACAAACTCCTGCGCACTTTTCGTCATCATCACCTTCACATTCGCGCCCGCCTGCGTCAATTTACTCGTAAGCGCCACAGCTTTATAAACAGCGATTCCACCAGAAACCGCGAGTAAGATATTTTTTCCATCTAACATCTAGGTCACCTCTTTCACCTTCCAGTCAATTATACCGTTTTAACGCAGGAAAAAACAGTGCTTGAGGTTAGAAAGGTGAAGAAAAAGCTAGGAATCCCTCATTACATGGAGAAAATCCTAGCTTTATCTTTAAATATCGTCTCTTAACAGCTAATCCAGCACCTACTTACAGAAAATCAACTATTCAACACAACCACTTTCCCAAAACTGCCACCAACCTCCAAATAACGATGCGCTTCTGCTACTTGGTTTAACGAGAAAACTTTTTCTGGTGTCACATCTATTTTCTTTTCCTCAATAATTCGCAAAATATCATTCAGCGTAGTATTAGAAACATCCCCCGAATAAAACGAAGTCAAATAGGCATGATTTCTTAATTCAAAAATCGGATCAAATTCTTCTAACTCCCATTTCCCGCCCAGTTGACCAACACTACATATAATTCCATACGCATGCAAGGACCCCAGTGTATTTTTTAAAGTAGCGGGGCCGATAAGTTCCAATATTTTATCGAACTTCTCTTCTGTCTGTAAATCCCCATCTTGATCTGCAATAACATCGCTAAATCCTTTATTACGTAATACGTTCTCTTTTGCTAACTGCCGCGTGGAACCAGCAATGTGGATATTCGGATGTAACGCTTTCACAATCTTCATGAATGCAACCCCGACGCCACTCGTAGCCGCTCTGACTAAGACTTTGTCTGAATCCTTAATTTGTAGCGATAAATAAGAACCGTATGCCGTATAAAATGTTTCTGGTATAGCGGCAAGCTCCTCCCACGAAAGCGTTGTCTCCACAGGATATATTTGTTCGTTTGGTAAAAGAACATACTCCGCATAGCTACCATCAAACGCTCTGCCCATCTCTCCCATGATTGATATCACTGCCATACCTACTTCTAAACGAGACGCGTCACTTGTTTCTGCCACTATTCCAACACACTCGATTCCTAATATCCGTGGAAATTGAACGCTTGGAGATTCCCCTTTCCGTGTGAATATTTCTGAATGATTGATTCCAAAGCCATTCACTTTTATGAGAGACCATCCTTCTTTTATTTTTGGCATAGCAACTTCTGTATACATAAAATTTTCTGGACTTCCTGGCTGATTTAAAATAACCGCTTTCATCAAATCCCTACTTTCAACCGTTTTATCCATTATAAACGAAGTAAAACATAACATCATGTCATCTGTGCTAAAAAAATTAATAATGTCTCAAAATATTTATTTCCTATTCTTCTTTTTATAATCTAAAAAAGCGCAAATAAAAGAGCAGAAGAAAGGTTATAGCCATCTCTGGCATATCCTTTCTTCTGCTCTTCCATACTTAATTATTTAACTGTTACTTTAACTTCTAAAGCAAGTCCGACAGAGTCATAGCCTAGAACCGTTACTTCTTCTGTTGCGTCTGTAATTTTGTCCTTCGCATAGTAAGTGTATGTGCCATCTGCTGCTACTGGGACTTTAGTGTACGTTGTGTCGCCTACTTTAATGCCGACATATTTAATGCCGCCTGTAAACGTTCCTGTTACATTTCTTGTTGTACCGATCGTGAAATCGTCTGCTTTCATTGTTGGTGCAACGCCTGGATCGAGTGTAACTGCTTTTTCTGCGACAACAGCGCCTGTTGAGTCATACCCTAGAACTGTGATAACATCGTCTTTACTAGTTACTTTATCTTTGATGTAGTAAGTGTACGTGCCATCTGCGTTAACAGGGACTTTAGTGTATGTTGTGTCATTGATTTTAACAGCCACATATTTCACTGTTCCTGTATATGTTCCTGTTACATTACCTGTACCTAACAAGTATGTGCTTGCTGTTAGTGTAGAAGTACTTTCTGGTGTGATCGTTACAGTTGCAGTTGCAATTTGTGTGCCTGTGCTGTCATAACCGATAACGGAAACAGCTGTTTTATCATCTGTAATCTTATCTTTTGCATAGTACTGCCAGTTAGTGCCATCTACAACGGCTACTTTACTGTACACAGTATCGCCTACTTTCAGCGCTACATATTTCACGCTTCCAGTGAAAGTACCTTTCACATTTGTATCTGTTTTCAGTTTGAAAGCAGCTGGTA
>NZ_JABJVM010000014.1 GCF_013820765.1 Paenilisteria rustica | reverse complement strand
TCGGCCATTTTAAGGTGTTGAAACAAGTGAGTACGATAATCTTTAATACGATTTGTACGGGTTTGACAATGAGGGCACGTATGTTTCTTTCTTTTTAATTGAATATGAATATGGCAGGTATCCTTCTCTATGGAATGCTCGATGAGCTGGACGTTTTTATTTTCTAAACCGATGAGTTGTATGATAAAATGGTCTGGCATGGTAATATCGCTCCTTTGGATTGGGTTTGGTCACTTTTATCTTAAAGGATTTTGATATTACTGTGTATTTTTTTGTCTTGAAATAAGAACAAAAAAATGTTGAGGCAGATTAATTTCTACCCCAACATTTATTATAGAACCATTACTTATTATCTTCCTTTTTGGGAGGGAGAATCTGATTGAAATAAAACTGTTTTGGCGTTTTCTCATACTTAGGTTTGGCTTTGTCATTCATAAATTGATCTATTTGTTTATCAATCGCAACCCAACCCCGCCAAGATAAATGAATCGTGTCCTCCAAGAAATAAGGGGTATCACTGTAACTCGACATATCGTAGTAATGGAAGCCTTGCTCTGTTACTTGCTTCCCAGACTTATCATAGTACTTCTGCAATTTCTCACGAGAAGCGCCAATATAATCATACCAAGGTCCGTTCACAGGAGGATTGATGAAAAGCACATCTGCGCCGACCTCTTTAAAAGCATCCATGACAAGTTGTAAATCACTATATTCAGGCGAATCATCATAACTTAAATTCGTGCGACTATCCTTCAACTGATTAATGGTAGGCTCTAATTTCTTCTTGTAGTAAGAATCTTTGATAAAAAATGGATTTGAACCGACTTTGGATTCACCCGTTTTTGTCGCCAATTCATCTAATTTTGTATAATCCAACGTATCAGGAAGCAGCTTCAAGTTCTTCTGTACTTTTTCTTCACGAGAACCTTGAATAAACTTCGAATCTAAATCATCTTTTCGTTGCAAAATCTTCATTTGCGTTGCAGCCGCCGTTTTCGTAAATGTATCCACCTCGGTTTTTGGTCCAGGAGATGCGATACTTTCAAGCAATGCCGCTAAAGTTGTATCATTTTTAACAACTTTGTAACTTAGCAATCTACGTGCTGCGTACCTTCTTTCAGCAGTAGGCCGCTCATCTGACATCGCAAATTTATACGCTTGAAGTGGCGAGAAATTACCACCGAAGTGACCATCATCGACGCCAGCTGGTTGGAACCATTGTGGTGATAATACAAATACGACTTTCTTTCCTTTTAGTTCACTGCCCATCGCTTTAATATCTAAGTAATGCGATAGGGACTGCGTACCAGGACGACCAATAAGAAATGGCGTATAGCCACGATTGTATTTCTCAGTAAAGACATTTGGATGGAATTGATCCACACGTGATAACTCCGAGGAGCCGAAAATAGGTACATACGTTTTATCTGTCGCAAGCATTTTTTGTTGAATGGCAACACCTTGCACAACAGCTGAATTCATAGAAGTAGCGCTTTTTTTGACGGTATTAGTTGAAACACCGCCAAAAATTGAGCTTGGGCCGAACAGGATGAATAAGAACACAGCCCCTGCAATAAGCAAAGGCCCAAATGTCATCCAAAGTTTCTTTTTCATTTTAATTCCTCAAGTTTAGCAATGATTTGATCTGGTGTTGCCCACTCGTCACGGTCAAATTCTGAAACAGGAACAGTGATGCCCAAGCGTGATTCTACTTCTATTAATAATTGAACAGTTGCCATCGAATCCAATAATCCTTCATCAAACAGATTCACCGATGTGTTTTCCACAACTTCCTCTGATTCTGTAATCTCTTCTAAAATTTCTAATACGTCTTCGCGAAATGCCATAATATTTTACCACCTTATCATTTTATTTAAAAACTAATTTTGTCAAAAATACCTGAGAAAATCAGGAAGCCAAAGCAGACGAATTGGAATGTAATCACAATACCAATCACGTTGGTGACTTTATTTTTAGGATAGAATTTCTTTTTCTTATTCCAACGTTCGAAGAGGTCGAATCCGACAATTAATACCGCCTGATAAAGCCCGTAAACGATGTAATACCAATGAAGTCCGTGCCACATACCCATGATTAAAAAATTCACGAAATAGGCGATGTAAGCCACGGTAAACTTGCTTTTGAAAAACTTCTTCTTTGTCATCCAGAAAACCAGACGCATAAAGACGAAATCGCGGAACCAGAAAGATAGCGTCATGTGCCAGCGATTCCAGAACTCTTTAATGTTGCGACTTGCGAATGGTTTGTTAAAGTTCATCGGCGTCTGCACACCCATCAAGTAACTAACCCCAACCGCAAAAGCACTGTAGCCCGCGAAATCAAAGAATAAATACATACTGTAGGCATACATATAACCAACTAAGCTCCAGCCAAATTGAACGTGATGATGGAGGTTATACTCAAGACCAGTTATCGCATTCGTTTGAATCACATAGGCGATAATGAATTTGTATAGAAAACCTAAGAAAATAAGGAAAATACCACGATTAAGTAAATTTGCATATTTATCAGGATCTATAGGTGAGTCGGCTTCTTTTTTAAAGCGACGGAAACGATCGATAGGGCCGGATGACAGCGTCGGGAAGAATAGTAGGAAGTTAATGAAATCCCACGAATTCAACTCTTTAATCAAACCATCACGCGTCTCCATGATCATTTGCGCGGCTTTAAAAGTTAAGTACGATATCCCGAGAAAACCAATCATAGTTGCGTTCGCTGCGAGTAACGGCTGTGCTTTTACAATGAAGAGTGGCAAGATGGAGAGAATGAGAGCAACTACGAAAATGCCACCATGATTGCTCTTTTGCCGATAATTAAAGTAAAGCCTTACGAGCGCTAATTGCCAAAATACGAATACAATCAAGGCAATAGCTTGAATTGTGTTGCTAGCAAACATCATATAAATGAAGACCAATGTCACAAAAGCATTGTAAACAGGCATTCTCTTACCGAGTAAGCCAGCAATCACAATTGGTGCTAAAAAGGCGAACAATACTGCAAAATAGAGTATTGATCCGTATGGCGTTGTCATGTGTTCACCTCACTGGAAAGCTGCTTGCGGTCAATTTTGCCATTCATCGTTAGTGGGAGTTCCTCTTTATACACCCATTTACGTGGAATCATGTAGCTAGGCATCGATTCTGCGAGTTCTTTTTTGATAGCTGCGCTTAGTTTGTACTCCTTCTCAAAATCATGCTCAGAAGGAACCACGAAGGCAACTAAACTATCCACTTTTCCCTCGCGCATTTTTGGAACGACAATACAAGAGCGAATATAGCTTACTTCTTTTAAATTATTTTCAATATCTTCAAGTTCGATGCGATATCCGTGAAGTTTAATCTGGAAATCAAGCCGCCCTTGGAAAAAGAGCATACCATCAATAATCGTGCCACAATCACCAGTTTTGTAAGCTTGGAATGGCTCGTCCGTATAAAAAACAGCAGCAGTTTTTTCCGGTTCATTAAGGTAACCCTTCGAAACACTTGGACCAATCAGGACGATTTCCCCTTTTTCACCATTTGGAACAGGCAAACCATCTTCATCTAAGATAGCAAGTCTCGTGTCAGGTTTAATACGCCCAAGAGGCAGGCTAGGATACGTGTTGACGTTGCTTTCATCGATGACTACATTTGTTACAGCAACGGTTGCCTCAGTTGGCCCATACGTGTTGTAAACAGTAGCTTCTGGGAAACGATTAAGGAGCATTTGCGCTGTCTCCTTAGTCAAAACTTCCCCACAAAATAGGAAGTGTGTAATAGATGGGTTGTTTTCTCCATTAAAGTTCTTGTCCATCAAGCAGATATCAACAAAAGAAGGCGTAGAAACCCAAACATTTACTTCTAAACTTGGGATGGCTTCATATAAACTCTTCAAGTTGGTGCTAACTGTCTTATCTAGCGGCACAAGCGTCCCACCAGCAAGTAAACACGGATAAAGATCCATGACAGATAAGTCAAACGAGTAGGGTGCTTGATTTAGAAAACGAGCACCTTCTTGAATCTGAAAATCTTGGAGTATCCAATTCGTAAAGCTAACGAGGTTATTGTGACTGATCTGCACGCCTTTTGGAACCCCCGTGCTACCCGATGTGAAGATGATGTAATAATTATCTTCTGCTTTCACAAAGTTTGAATAGTCGGGTGCTCGCCCTTCATTACGCGCGATAATTTCTTGCAATTGTTCTGAATCAAGGATACTTATTTCTGCAACTTTTGCCTCGGCGGGTAAATCAGCTGTACAAAGAATGACGCTTGGTTGCGCGACTTCTGTTATCTGCTTGATACGATCAGTAGGCATGGACGAATCGATTGGAACATACGCGCGTCCCGCTTTAGAACAAGCAAGGAAGGTAACAATTTGTGAAGCATCCATATGTCCATAAACTAAGATAGGTGCAAAATCATCCTCTAGCTCTTGCAATAAAAAGACTGCTAATGCGTCTGATTGCTCCTTCAGTTCACGGTATGTCAGTGACTCGTTATTGTAATCATAACAAGATTTATTAGGTGTCTTAAGTGCCCATTCATCAATACGTTCATTAATCGAAGTGGTGAAAAAAGATACACTCATTCGTAATCGCCTCTTTTCTTTTTAAAATTCATTATAAATAAATGTAGTATCGTTCGGATTTTTGAAGCCATAGAACCAAAGCAAGCCAAGTAAAACAACCAGATAAAATAATGTTTTCCAGATAAAAATAGCCGTTGGATGGAACATCGCCGCTTTCCATTTCTTCATGTCGCAAATCACCTCTTATGTTTCTTTAATATTACAATTGTTAAAATAGAGTGTCATGTATTTATATAATGTAACGCATTTATCTCGAAATGTCCAATTACATTTTTGTAAGGTTGTGCAAGCGATGCTACAGGAGAGTCAAAAATAGCTTTTTCGGAACAAAATATAGATGAAAAAACTCTTTTAAAAGTATAGAAAAACACACTTGGATATTAATTAAGTAAAATAATAGCGATACAAAGCCGATTCTACTAGGTTTGGAGCTGTAATTATGAACTTTTTGTGAATTTTTTAAAAAAGTTTTCTTTTTCCAATTAAAGGTCTTTTATAGTTGTTAATTGGTATTTAAATACTGTAATATGTCGACTTGTAATATTATTATTTAGAGGAATATAGGATACAGCTATGCGAATCATTGGAAATTCTATATAATGAAGGGAGTATGAAATTTTTGAGGGGGATGGGAGTAGTGAATAGCAAGCAAATTGCGGGAGAAAAAGCATGTGAGTATATTCAAGATGGTATGGTTGTAGGGTTAGGAACAGGATCAACAGCATATTACATGATTCAAAAATTAGGTGATCGAGTGGCGGAAGGTTTAAATGTGACAGGTGTCGTTACTTCCAAGGCAACTGAAAAGCTAGCGTTGGAGCGAAATATTCCTTTAATGGACTTGAACGACGTCACGGAAATTGATTTGACCATTGATGGAGCGGACGAAGTAGATGCAGCGTTTCGAGGCGTAAAAGGCGGTGGCGGGGCTCTTTTATTTGAAAAACTGGTAGCTCATGCATCGAAAAAAAGTATTTGGGTTGTTGGCGAAGATAAAGTAGTCGCGACACTAGGAGCATTTCCATTGCCCGTCGAGGTGGTTCCATTTGGATATAAACAAGTCGAACGTCAGTTGGAAGCGAAAGGCTATAACCCGATATTACGCCATCATGAAGATGGCAGCATTTATTTAACAGATAGCCAGAACTACATTCTAGATTTACAAATGAAAGAAATAACGCAACCAGAAGCTCTGAATGATTGGCTAAATAATTTACCAGGCGTTGTAGAGAATGGCTTATTCTTAAACTACGCCTCATCCATTGTAATAGGCTTTTCAAATGGGCGCGTAGAAGTCCGCGATAAATAAACTAGGTTTAGCTCATAACCTAGGTAAATCGGCGAAAAGCGCTCGCATTGTTGGGGCTGTGCGAAATGAAATGAGCTACAGCCCCAATATGCATGAGAGCAAAGCGAACATGTAATCCTTCCCGGCTGTGCGAAATGAAATGAGTTACAACCCCAATATACCTATGAATAACACGAATAGACGTTGATACAAGGTTTCTAGAACTGAATACAGGACGCCTTACCAAAAATAATGGACAAGATAATTATTTACCATAACAGGAATCTTGCTTCAGATTCGAATGAAAACAAAGTCGGCACGTCTGTTACAGACATGCCGACTTTATTTCGGGATACTATGTTTCGTACTAGTTAATAGATTGGTAAGATTAGTAATAATAATAAATTAAACGTTAAATGCGAAATGATTAAGAGCGATAAACTTGGACGCTTGACGTAAATAAATCCCCAGTATACAGAGGCTAATGCTGCTGCTAAAGCAATAATGAAATTGCCACTGAACAACATCAATGCCCCGTTTAAAGTGGCCATTATCAAAACAGCAACCCACGGAATTAGGTCATGCTCTAATCGTTTTAGTACAAAACCACGCCAGAAAATTTCTTCTCCTGGAACAATGGCGATAACAAGTAAAAGCCAAATGAGTAGTGATTCCGGTTCATATTTTCCATATCCTTTAGCAACAAGTGCGTCGAAATTGCCTGGAATAAATTTCAGTAGTAGCGCACCGATATAAAATAAGATATAAAGGATAATACCACTAAAAATACCTGGAATTATATTTTTTAGGATTGAAAATTGTTTTTTTAATTCGTCATTTAATACGACCCAACTAATAAGAAACAGCATGGATGCTCCGTATAAGTACCAAAATACAGAAGCATATTCAAATGTGACATACATTAAACCAGCTGCTAATAAGATGCCTAAATAAAGGCGGTAATCAATCTTGCTGCTTTTCAATTTTTACACCTCTTTACTCCATTACCATCTATGAATACTTTAATAGAAAAGAAGATATTTAGCAACAAGGAACTCTTTTAAATGTATGTTTTTTTGTAATTGATTGTAGTTTTGCTGAAATCATTTATAATTAGGGGATAGGAGTTGATTGCTTTCATGATAGAAAAAAGATTTCGATTTTGCGTTTGGCTCTATATGGCGCTCTTTTTCGTTGCAGTAATATTGATTGTTCTCAATGTACTGCCACTTCGCTTAACTGAGATCCACGCTTTGTTCTTTATTGTTTCAGGTATTTTTGCGGTTATATTTTTAATTTTACAATATGGTAAGGGACTTGGTTCGGCAATTACGATATTAGTTTTTGCGGTTAGTACGAGTATTGAATGGATGCAAACGAGTCTCACTAATGCTGGACAGGCGAACGATGTCACAACGGATTTTGGTCTTGTCATCAATGGAATACCTGTTGCATTTGGGTTTATTTGGTTAGTTCTGATTGTTGGAACGCATGTTATTTCCCGGGAAATAACGTTGAAAATTAGAATAGATTGGATTCGTGGAGGGATTTATGCGGTTATCGGGGCGACGATGGTGATGGTGTTCGAGATGCTGATAGAACCGGTGGCTATGCAAGTGAAGCAAACCGCGCTAGATAGTTCAACACTGACTATTATTCAAATGACAGATGCCGCGAATTGGTGGATGTTAGGACTTATCCTCCATTTGATGATTTACTTCATGCTTAGTTTAACGGATCAATGGGGAAAACTACATTTCCCAACGCTAAAATCAGAACTGGTCCTTGTTTATTGGATTGTTCTGTCATTCTTCCTCGTGCTAGGTTACTTTATGGGATTGTGGAGTATTTTACTAGTGACACTGATAGGGAATATCATATTTACTGCTTGTTATTATTTTAGTCTAGAAAGCGATAAACAGAAAAAAACTGTTGCGTGAGTTAAGCGCAACAGTTTTTTAGTTCTTAGTGATTTCTTTATTGAATTGGCGTACGACAATATTTGCGCTTTCCAGAATGAAAGGGAGGCTATTGGCAGGATGTGCCGCGCCACCTACGATTTTCATATTCTTGATGGCTGGTATTTTGTTGGGGCGAAACGGACCTAATTGTGAGAGCTGGTGTGTTAGGTTGAAAATGGCTCCTTTGTATATATGATAATCTTTTTCCCAATCATCTGGTGTGATAATTTTTTCAGTGAGGATGTGGGACTCTAAATCTGTCAAATCAAGTTTTTGCTCCATGGTTTTTAAAATAAGCTGACGCATGGCGGAACGTTCTTTTTCCCAATTAATACCATTCTCGTTGTTAGGAACGGGAACAAGGATGCGTAGTGTCGACATATCTCTGGGGGCCACCGTTTTATCGACTGCGACAGGATAAGTGATATGGATAGATAAATCGTCTGGAATGATTCCTTGGCGCATAATTTCGTCCATATGAATACGGAAATCACTTGGAAATAGGACGGTATGAACGTTCAGCGGAAGTGTTGTGTCTAAACCGAGATACATGACAAAGCCGGAACAGGAGTATTTTTTTTTGTCCAATTTTTTTAGATTAACAGGTGCTTTTGTTTGGGAGAAAAGGTGGCTCATCGTATAAGCGAAATCTGCATTTAGAAAGAAGTAATCGCCCTCCACTGTTTCGCCGCTTTCGAGTGTAATAGAAGTGATTTTTTTTGAAGCAGTATTTATTTGTTGGACGCGCTGATTCAGATGGATTTTACCGCCATTTTCCTGCACAATTTCGTTCATAGCATAGGAAAGACGATTGATGCCACCGACAATATGAAAAATACCGAAATAATGCTCGGCAAATGGTATGACGGAAAAAGCACCAGGTGTTTCCCAAGGCGACATCCCTAAAAATTTCGTTTCAAATGAAAAAGCTAAGCGCAGTCGTTTATCTTCAAAGTATTTAGCAAGCTCGTCGATTAAATGATTGCCAAGTGTGAGACTCGGAAGCGCACGTAATGTACGCAGGCGAAATAGGGACCAAAGAGATGTGAACGGCTCTTGCCACAAAGGGAGTAGGTAAATCATTTTCTTGGCATTATCGTGCATAAACCGGTCGTAATGTTCCTCCTCACCAGGAAATAGACGAGCGATTTCTTTTTTCGTTCTATCTTGGTCCGAAGAGGGGCTAAAAATAATGTCTTCTATATAGAGGCTATAAAGTGGATCTAAGGAAACAAGTTTGATATAGTCCTGAATGTTGCGGTTACAATCTGCAAATAAAGCGGTCAACACGTTTGGCATATTTAAAGCGGTAGGTCCTAAATCAAAAGAGAAACCATCTTGCTTTAAAAGTGCTGTACGCCCACCAATCTCAGCAGCTTTTTCATAAATATGTACGTCGTGACCTTGTTCAGTGAGTAGCATGGCGGCGGCTAATCCACCAGGACCAGCGCCGATGATGATAATTTTTTTTGACATTGTTGTTCACTCCAATTAGCAGTTTTGGCACAAAAAAACACGAAGGTATACAATGAACCATTTCAAAATGGAATTATAGACCTCTGTGCAAAGGGGTTGTGGAAATACGTAAGTCAGTTTTAGCTGAGCATAGTACATCTCATTATTTTTATATTACTATTTTATTTTTCGTCGCTTATTGAATGGATAATTTTGTACTTTTTGTGATTCACTACTGTTTTTTCTTCAATAGCTAGATTTTTGAAATTTTCCATTAATGTTAGGTCTACAATGACAGAGTTTTCATTTATTTTCTCAACGACACCTGTCAGACCATCTTTGAACTCGATAATGTCTCCTACTTGTGCTTTTGCCATGTTTATCACTCCCGATTCATAGAAACGTTAATAAAAGCAATTCACTAAATATAAAACTTTGTCTCCATTTTGCCTGAAAGATGGTAGGAATGCAAATGAAAGACCTTGTAAGCGTTGTGAAAATGTCTGAAATTGGTCACGTTTACCACTAAATGATAGCGTTTTTAAAGAAAATACGTTATTTCATAATAAATTTGCACCAAATAGTTGTGTCGGGTGCGAAAACATGGTAATCTTTTTAATTGAGGGATAGTCTTTTTTTGCTGAATTTTTTTTTAGTGAGAAGAGTCACAATAAAATTTCTTATATGAAGGAGAATGTAAATTATGGAACAAGCAAGCTTTGTAGTAATCGATGAAACAGGAATCCACGCACGCCCAGCAACTCTTTTAGTTCAAGCGGCAAGCAAATACAGCTCTGATGTACAAATTGAGTACACTGGCAAAAAAGTTAACCTGAAATCAATCATGGGCGTTATGTCTTTAGGTATTGGTAAAGGCGCTGACATCACAATTTACGCTGAAGGTAGCGATGAAAAAGACGCAATCGTTGGCCTAACTGAAGTTCTTAAAAAAGAAGGCTTGGCTGAGTAATGGTTAAGGAATTAAAAGGTATCGCAGCATCCGATGGTATCGCTATCGCGAAAGCTTATTTATTAGTGGAACCAGACTTGTCTTTTGACAAAACGGAAGTTGCTGATACAGAAGCTGAGGTTAAACGTTTTCAGGATGCAGTTGCAGTCTCTGGATCGGAGCTTGGCAAAATTCGTGATATCGCGAAGGAAAGCCTAGGCGAAGATAAAGCTCAAATTTTTGATGCGCATCTTTTGGTTTTAAATGATCCAGAACTTATTACACCAATTTCTGAAAATATTACAAACAATAAAGTAAACGCAGAATCTGCTTTACAAGAAACGACAGACATGTTTATTGGCATGTTTGAATCGATGGACAATGAGTACATGCGCGAGCGTGCGGCGGATATTCGTGATGTTCGCAAGCGTGTTTTATCACACCTTTTGAATGTGACAATTCCGAACCCAGCGTTAATCGATGAAGAAGTTGTTGTTGTTGCGAAAGATTTGACACCTTCTGATACGGCGCAATTGAACCGTAATTTCGTTAAAGGTTTTGTAACAGATATCGGCGGACGTACTTCTCACTCGGCAATCATGGCGCGTTCACTAGAAATTCCTGCTGTTGTAGGTACTGGTGAAATTACGCACGATACGAAGGAAGGACAAATGATTATCGTGGACGGCTTGGAAGGCAATGTTATCATTGACCCAACTGCTGACCAAATTGCTCATTATGAAAAAGTGAAATCCGATTTTGCGGCGCAACAAGCAGAATGGAATAAGCTTAAAAACGAAGCAACCGTTTCTAAAGATGGTCATCATGTGGAACTCGGCGCCAACATTGGTACGCCAGAAGATTTGACAGGTGTTATCGCGAATGGTGGAGAAGCAGTCGGACTTTACCGTACAGAATTCTTGTACATGGGCCGCGAAAACTTCCCAACCGAAGAAGAGCAATATGAAGCTTATAAAGCCGTACTTTCTGGTATGGACGGAAAAGCAGTTGTTGTTCGTACACTCGATATTGGTGGCGATAAAACGTTACCGTACCTTGATTTACCACATGAAATGAATCCGTTCCTTGGTTTCCGTGCGATTCGTTTATGTTTTGCAAATAAAGATTTATTCCGTACGCAATTACGTGCTTTATTGCGCGCAAGTGTTCACGGCAATCTAAAAATCATGTTCCCGATGATTGCTACAGTTAATGAATTCCGTCAAGCCAAAGCTCTTTTGGAAGACGCGAAAGCAGAACTTTTAGCAGAAGGTGTGGCAGTTTCTGACACAATCGAACTTGGTATTATGATTGAAATTCCAGCAGCAGCGATTCTAGCGGATCAGTTTGCGAAGGAAGTTGATTTCTTTAGTATCGGAACAAACGATTTAATCCAATATACAATGGCAGCAGACCGCATGAACGAACAGGTTTCTTACTTGTACCAACCATATAATCCTTCTATTTTACGCCTTGTGAAGATGGTAATCGACGCAGCGCATAAAGAAGGCAAATGGGCTGGTATGTGTGGCGAAATGGCTGGCGATCAAACGGCTGTACCATTACTACTTGGTATGGGCTTAGATGAGTTCTCAATGAGCGCGTCAAGCATCCTTAAATCACGTTCTCTAATCAAACGCTTAGATCGCACAGAAATGGCGAAATTAGCGGACGAAGCCTTGCAACAAGCGACAGAAGAAGATGTTGTGGCGTTAGTTAATAAATACACAGCGGAGTAATCGGGTCAGCAAACCGACAAACGATCATCTGCGTCGGTCCGCTGACAGTTTGGTGGATCAGAAATGATTTGCGTGGAAATATGAATGCCCGGGGATGATTCCTCGGGTTTTTTGTTTGTGTTGGACATGAAGAGGACTGATTAGAGCATGCTAAAAACGAACTCGTAAGACCTATCATGATGCCCCTTACCGCCGCAGCCGTTGCAATTTGCATTTTTCTTCAGCCAGAGGTAAACTTTGTTCTATAGACGAAATGTTTGTATAGAGGAGGAATTTCGGAATGAAGAAAATTGGTTTTGTTGGTGTGGGCGTTATGGGCGCGAGTATGGTTCAGAACTTGATGAAGGCTGGCTTTGAGGTACATATTTATACGAGGACGAAATCAAAGGCGGATGCGGTTATTCAGGCTGGTGCGATTTGGTATGATACGCCGCAAGCTTTGGCGCCGAATGTGGACGTACTTATAACGATGGTTGGTTATCCGACAGATGTCGAGCAGCTTTATTTGGCGGAGGATGGATTTTTGGCGACGCTTCGTTCTGGGGCTTTTGCGATCGACATGACGACTTCTTCGCCGAATCTTGCTAAGCAAATTGCGGAAGAGGGCAAGGCGGCTGGGATTGCGGTGCTTGATGCGCCTGTTTCTGGTGGTGATATTGGTGCCAAAAATGGAACGCTTACCATTATGGTCGGTGGGGAAGAACAGGATTTTTCAGCGGTCGAGTCGGTTTTGAAAGCGATGGGGCAAAGCGTTATCTTACAAGGGGCTCCGGGGGCTGGCCAGCATACGAAAATGGTGAACCAAATTGCGATTGCTTCAAACATGATTGGTGTGACTGAAGCGATTGTATACGCGAAAAAAGCGGGGCTGGATCCTGAAAAAGTTTTGGCATCGATATCGGGTGGTGCGGCAGGAAGTTGGTCGTTATCGAACTTGATTCCGCGGGTGCTACAAGATGATTTTTCGCCAGGGTTCTTCATCAAACATTTCATCAAAGATATGCGAATCGCGTTAGATGAGGCGAAACAAATGGGGCTTGAGCTACCGGGGCTAACCATGGCAGAACAGATGTATCAGCAATTGGCGGAGGCTGGATTTGCTGAAAATGGAACACAAGCATTGATTAAATACTACGAAAAATAAATCAAAAAAGCTCTGTGCGTAACGCGAAATATGGCGTCATGTACAGAGCTTTTGTTATGCGTATTTTTCCATGAATGTATGCATCCGATCCATTGCTTCGGCTAGTTGGCTAAACGAAGCGGCAAATGAAAGTCGGAAGTAACGGTCGCCTTTTTCTGAAAAAGCAGATCCAGGAACGACGGCTACTTTGGCAACTTCTGCAAGTTCAATGGCCCAGTCAAATGAATTTTCTAGGACTGAATCGGGTAGTTTTGCAAAGAAGTAGAAGGCGCCATCGGGTTCGACGATTGAAAAGCCCATTTTAGTGAGACGATCTTGAACAAAACCGGCGCGTGTATTGTATTCAGTACGCATTTGGACGGCATCATCTTTACCGCGTAGCAACGCCTCTTCAGCGGCCTTCTGAGAGATTGAGGAGGCACATGTTACGGAATATTGGTGAACCTTAATCATTTGGCTTGTAATCGCTTCAGGAGCCATTAAAAAGCCGATGCGCCAACCAATCATCGCGTGAGACTTAGAAAGCCCATTGATAACAATGGTTTGGTCGCGAATAATCGTTGCAATCGAGGTATGTGTTCCAAAGAAAGTCAGTTCACTATAGATCTCGTCTGCAATAACAAAAATACCCGTTTCGCGAACAACCTCTGCAATCTGCTCTAACTCTTCAAGCGTCAACGTAACACCTGTAGGATTAGAAGGATATGGCAAAATTAGCGCCTTCGTTTTTGGCGTAATGGCTGCACGCAATTGTTCCGCAGTCAATTTGAAAGCCGTCTCAGTCGTATCGATTTTGATAGCTTTAGCCTCCATCAAGTGAATCAATGGCTCATATCCAGGGTAAATCGGATCCGGCAACAAGACCTCATCCCCAACCTCCAAAATGGTTTGTAGCGCCACATTAATCGCTTCCGTCGCACCAACCGTCACAATAATTTCGCTCGTACTATAGGACAAATCGTATTTATCCCGAAAATAAACAGAAGCTGCCTCTAAAAGTTCTGGTGTGCCAGCGTTTGGCGTATAATTTGTAAAATCATTGTTAATCGCTTCGATAGCAGCTTGTTTCACGTGCTCAGGCGTTGGAAAATCAGGCTCGCCAAGCGTTAACTTAATCATATCTGGAATCCCAGCAACTCGGGTATTAAATTTCCGAATACCGCTAATTTCAATTTCTTGAACAGACTGTCTTAACTGTTTTGACATGGATAGACTCCCTTTCTATAGCAATTTATCACGGTTAGAATCCAATTTTTAGTTTAGCGGAAATATGGGGAGGCATTCTCATAAAACGCGGATTTTTTGAGAGGATCTGGCTTTACGCCAGTGTAGTTCTCGAGTGTTGATTTAGCGTGTGATAGAGACATTCTAACTTGGTTCGTTGTTTTAATAGGCTGCATAATCCCGAGGTGTGGTAGGTCTTTCATATCTTGTTTTTGCGGTGGAAGATGAAACAGAAAACCGTGGCAATCAATAAGAAGGTTAGAATGTTGGTAGGACTTTTTCGGATTGTTTGAAAATTGTAGACCTAGCTTTTTAGCGTGGCCTTCTTGTATTAGTTTCTCAATCGCGGCTTTCTTCAATTGATAAAGATAGCGCGGATCGATTGCGGCTTTGCTATGGCGATTGACAATAAAGATCGCTTCAGCAATTTTTTTGCTCGCATAATTCATTGTATCCCTCCTTTCCAGTTATAACTAATTATACCGGAAAACGCGTGGAGAAAAAAGGGAAAATGGCGAAAAAAATCAAAAAAATCGTAAATGTGTCGGCTATTTTTCCCATTTCGTTCAATTATGCAACATTTCTTGAATTATCGGACAACTTTTTTTCGAGAAGACTTGTATTCTGTTAAAAATTCGAGTATACTATCAATAATGATAATCATTTTCAATTAGAAGGTGATGTTAACGTTTTGGAAGGGGCTTGATGGAAATTGAATAAAACAGGCAAAGTAGAATCATTTTATTTCCCGACAAAAGACGGGATGTTGAAATTGCATGTATATGGTTTTAATCCAGTTGGTTCCTGGGGCGAAGTTTACACGACCCTGAATGAGCAAACAGTATGCGTGAAAGGTTTTCACCGTCAAAAAACAATTATGCGTTCAGTGAAAATGATGCTGGATACGAATATAAATAAAAATAAGAAACAAGGTTAGATTTTAGAGAATAAACCGTGATGTTGAGGGAAGGTGCCCTTGATTTCGCGGTTTTTTTGTAGTTTGGAGGAAAAATAGGTTTCAAGGAACGAGATAGGAGGAAAGCAGTAATATGGAGTCGAGAATTATTTGTTTATTATAAATTTTACAGAACGCTTGCTAAATAGGTGTAAGGTGCGATAAAATCTGTTAGTACGGTTTAAAACAAATGATAATCGGTGGTTGAATAGAGAGGAGAATGTACAATGTCTCAGTTATTGGGAATTATTCAACGTTTACAAGCAATGCAAGAGGATGACACGTCGGATACGCAATCGCGCAGATTCGAAAAAGATGGAGAGCCGTTGTGTGAAGTACGATATTTCCACGCTTCAAATTCTTATGAAATTGAAATTTACGGAGATAAAAACAAGTATCAATTCGATGATATTGATATGACAACACTTGAAATCTTCGAAATCCTACAGTAAGCGACGAATACGAAACAAGACTAGTCTCCAATGAAAAAGTGAATAGTAACGGAAAGATTACCAAAGACGACAAACTCTGTTGCTTTTGGTAATCTTTTTGTCTGAAAAGCTGAAACGGCTCGTCCAGCTCCGAAAAAAACTGGAGCGGCCGCAGTAAAAAGCCGTGTTTGCTTTTTATGGAGGGCGTGAAGTTTTCGAGGAGCTAGCCGTTTCAGCTGGATCTGGAAACGATGATAAGTCAAAACACGGAGCGTTCCCACAAACGAGATAGCCCGAGCATGAAGAAACTCATAACAGAAAACAGAAAACCAAACCCTCTATACATGGCTTTAAGCTAATAATTTGAACGAGCAAACCCTCCTTTGTTCTGTACGGAGGCCACGAAAATTCCGAGAGGCTGGCAAAAAGGAAGGCAGCTTCATTTCATTCAACTGCATATTGAGGTTCTAAAAAAGCCAAAAACGCTTTTCAAGAACCACAACAAAGCTGGATCTAGTCGAAAAGCTGAAACAGCCCGTTTAGCCTCGACAGAAATTGTTAGGGGGCGCAGTGAAAACCCTCCTTTGGTTTTTGCGGAGGCCACGAAATTTCCGAGAGGCTGGCTGTTTCAGCTGGATCTGGAAACGATGATAAGTCAAAACACGGAGCGTTCCCGCAAACGAGATAGCCCGAGCATGAAGAAACTCAAACCCAAAAGCTAAAAACCAAACCCTCTACACATGCCTCTGTACTAATAATGTGAACGAGTTTTGTTCTGTGCGGAGGCCACGAAAATTCCACGAGACTGGCAAAAAAGGAAGACAGTTTCATTTCATTCAACAGCCTATTAAGGTTCTAAAAAACCAAAAACCACATAAGATATAGAAGCCCACTCCTACACCCAGATTCACACAAATTAAATCAGCGCAAACCCTCTTTCCAATTCGCAATCACCCCTCCCAAATACCCTCATTCCCAGCCCCATTTCTTTTGAAACACCTTTCTTTATGGTAAAATAGACATGAACAGGTTTGAACAATGCTCTTTTGGGATAAATACACAAGGGATTTAGAATAGCCATCGCTATGACTAAAGGTTGGAAGTCAACTTTCAAACACGCCAATAAAGAACAGAGATGAGGGAGATTTAGATGATCTCTAGTAGACTAGGAAATTTTTTGAATGATAAATTAGAAAATTATATTATATCCGCCGAAAAAGTAGCGCATGTCCAAATGGGCAATAATTTAGAGCATGCCTTACTAGTTTTGACGAAATGCGGGTATTCGGTTATTCCCGTCCTTGATTTTGAATTT
Source organism: Paenilisteria rustica (assembly GCF_013820765.1). Taxonomy (GTDB): domain Bacteria; phylum Bacillota; class Bacilli; order Lactobacillales; family Listeriaceae; genus Listeria_A; species Listeria_A rustica. Next base: position 66,533 of record NZ_JABJVM010000014.1, on the reverse strand, counting down.
AAGTTACACGGATTGATTAGTTCCGCGATGATAACGGATTCGATCCTTGGCTTGGAGCGCATTGAATATGAGCGTTTAGAGGAGTTAAAAGTAGAAAGTGTGATGCAGACGAAGATTCCAGTTTTGACGAATTCGCACGATATCGAGAAAATCGTGAAGCTACTCGTTGACAATCCATTTGTCTGTGTGGTTGACGAAGCAGGTATTTTTGAAGGTATTATTACGAGGCATGTCATTTTAAAGCAAGTACAGCGGTATATTCACGAGTAGATAGGAGCGAGTCGATTGATTGTCACAGAGTATGAATTATTGGTTTGCTTAGCGGCAGAACTTAATATGCGAAAAAGTGCTGAGAAACTATTTCTGTCACAACCAGCGCTCTCTCAACGCTTGCAAACGATTGAAAGTAGATGGGAAACCAAGATATTTCTGCGCACACAAAAGGGCTTATTGCTGACTCCAGAAGGTGAGGCGATCGTCCAGCATGCAGAGCGTGTCATTGAGCGAGAACGGCAAATTCAGGAACGTTTAGAGGCGCAAGACGGAATTGTCCGTGGAACGCTAAAAATCGCCTGTGCTAGCATTGTAGCGCAAATGTGGCTACCTCGCGTGTTGAAGCAATTCATCGAGGCGTACCCAGATGTGCATATTTCTGTCGTCACTGGCTGGAGTAGTGAGATTCATCAGGCGCTCGTCGACGGATCAGCGCATGTTGGAATCGTTCGCGGAAATGTAGCTTGGAAAAGTATCCAAAAACCGCTTTTTCAAGATAAGCTGTTCTTGGTGGATAAAGAAATCACGCGTTTAGATGAAGTGTTGGATTCCGAACGGCCGTTTGTCCAATTCCAAAGTGACTCGAATTATTATCAGGTGATTCAGGATTATTGGCAACGCAATTTTGGCAAGATGCCACGTCAGGCGATGGTGATGGATCAAATCGAGACGTGTCGCCAAATGGCTTTTAACGGTATTGGTTTTGCGATTCTGCCAGAGGTGACTTTGATTGGGGCAAGCGAGGATATTAATAAGATTCCGCTCGTCGATAAGTCAGGTGAAATTTTAAGTCGAGATACGTCGTTGATTGGCTATGAACAGTCACTCGCGCTGCCACAAGTGAAGGCGTTTCTCGAAATTGTAGATAAATATCTTGAAACTCACTACTAGCTGTGGCACTATTAGATGGAGGCACATATTTGAAAGGGGTTTTTCATTCATGAAACAAATGGACGCGCATCAGATTATTTCATTCATTCAAAATAGTAAGAAGGCTACACCAGTCAAGGTTTACGTTAAAGGAGACCTTGCGAATATTACATTCCCGGAAGATATTAAAACGTTTATCACGGGAGAAGCTGGAACGATTTTCGGCGAATGGGCGGTTGTTAGTGAACTGCTTGAGGCGAATAAAGATAAATTAGTAGACTATGTCGTGGAAAATGATCGTCGTAACTCAGCGATTCCATTACTTGATATGAAAAATATTAACGCACGAATCGAGCCAGGCGCAGTGATTCGCGATCAAGTGGAGATTGGCGATAATGCGGTTATCATGATGGGCGCGAGTATTAATATTGGCGCTGTGATCGGTGACGGTACGATGATTGATATGAACGTTGTACTTGGCGGTCGCGCAACTGTAGGTAAGAACTGCCACGTTGGCGCTGGATCGGTTCTAGCAGGCGTTGTAGAGCCACCATCCGCGCAACCAGTTCTTGTAGAAGACGATGTTGTGATTGGTGCAAATGTCGTGGTTCTTGAAGGTGTACGCGTTGGAAAAGGCGCTGTTGTTGCAGCTGGCGCGATTGTGACGAAAGATGTAGCTCCATACACGGTTGTTGCGGGTATTCCTGCAAAAGAAATCAAGAAAATTGATGCGAAAACACAATCTAAAACAGAAATTATGCAAGAACTTCGCGAATTATAAGAATTGATTCGGCGTTTATTTTTGGCGAAAGTGTGAGCTTTTGCTAGAAATAAGCGCCTTTTTAGGAGGAAATAATAATGACAGAATTAAATCCGTTTATAAAACTTCGTCGGGAACTACATCTGATTCCTGAGGTAGGCTATGAAGAATTCAAAACGCAACAATTTCTACTAGATTACATAGCAACACTGCCACAAGAAAATTTGCAAATAAAAACATGGCGCACAGGGATTCTAGTCCGAGTTGCAGGGACAGCGCCAACGAAAACGATTGGTTACCGCACAGATATCGACGCTTTGCCGATTACAGAAGAAACCGGATTAGCGTTTAAAAGCCTCCATCCTGGGAAGATGCATGCGTGCGGTCACGATTGCCACATGAGTATTGCGCTTGGCCTCTTGACCCATTTTTCCAGCACACCGCTGCGTGATAATCTCCTTTTCGTATTCCAGCCAGCAGAAGAAGGACCAGGTGGCGCGAAACCGATTATGGAAAGCGCTGAATTCAAGGCGTGGTGGCCAGATACCATGTTCGGGCTTCACATTGCACCCGAATACAAAGCTGGTCAAATTGCGGTTAAACCAGGCCTCCTTTTTGCAAACACATCGGAGTTATTCATTTCGTTCAAAGGAAAAGGCGGGCACGCGGCATATCCTCACTTGGCGAATGACATGGTCGTGGCAGCGAGCGCTTTTGTCGGCCAGATGCAGACGATTATCAGCCGTAATATCGATCCATTAGACGCGGCGGTTATTACAATCGGCCAAATCCGAGGCGGTGAAGTGCAGAATGTTATCGCCGAAGAAGCCTATTTAGACGGCACAATTCGTACACTTTCTAAGGAAACAATGGAAATCGTGTGGACGCGGCTCAAGCAACTTGCAAAAGGTTGGGAAGAAGCCTACCAATGCGAGGTGAACTTTATCCCAGGTTCTGATTACGTCGAGGTAGATAATGACGAAACCGAAACGCTCAAGTTCATTGACTACCTACAAAAAAATCATCCAGAAAGCTATGTCGCGTGTAAAGAAGCAATGACAGGCGAGGACTTCGGCTACTTCCTTGAAAAAATTCCAGGCTTCATGTTCTGGCTCGGCGTTGATTCAGAATATAGCTTGCATCATTCGAAATTAAATCCAGACGAAGCGGCAATTCCATTCGCGATTGACGTTTTGACTGGGTATTTAGAAAGTATATAAAAAATCCACATCTTTCCTAAAATTTAGGCGAGATGTGGATTTTCTTATTTTCCTGGTTCCAAAGGTGCTAAGTATGATAACGGAAGTTCAATCTGATTACGAACAAGTTCTTCGCGAATATCCTTCAACAAATTACGCTGCACTTCAAATTGTTCCCCGTTCACCGCTTTTCCCATCACTCGAATGACGGTGTTTGTCGCGCTCACTTCCTGAACGCCAAGAACAGTCGGGCCATCCACGATATTTTTATTCATGGCTTTTTCCTGCTCGCAAACCCGTTTAATAATGGTCATCGCTTGCTCGGCATCAGCGGTTGGTGCAATTCGAATATCCACTAAAATGCGCATGTTTCCTCGCGAATGGTTACTAACAATCATGATTTGACGGTTAGGAATAAAATGAAGCGTCCCGTCAAAATCACGAACCTGCGTCGTCCGTAAACCAAGCGTCTCGACATTTCCATTCACTTGCTCAAGCGTAATGCTATCACCAACATCGAGTTGCCGTTCCAACAGAATAAAGAATCCTGTCACAACATCACTCACGAGCCCTTGTGCACCAAAAGCGATAGCTAAACTAGCGACCCCAGCACTCGCAATAATGGCCGTCACATTAATGAAATTCTGCAAAATAAGGATGGCAAATGTGAAAAACATAATATAGCCGAAAACATTCAAGACTAAACCTTCTAGCGTCTTAGCCCGGCTCTCTGAAACCATTTGCTGTGAGCGGTATTTCCGGAAGAAACTCCGAATCAACTTACGCCCAATCCAACTGAAAATAAAATATAGGATGATCAAAATTATCACGCTTATTATTTTTGAAACGGAGTCTAACCAAATTTTATCCCAATCAATGCCCTCGAACCATCGCGTTATAAATCCCAAGTAGGTCACTTCCTTTACTAAATAAAGACTTAGTACCATTCTAACAAAGAGAAACGAAATAAAAAAGTCCCACGAAAATGAAATCGTGAGACTTGGTGGAAAAAAGGTCTATTTGATCGTTACTGCAACGCGTTTAATTTCTTTATATTGTGCATCTACATAAACGACTTCTGCTACATCTGTTTTGCTCTTGATTAATCCGAAAATACCTTTTAGTGTATATGTTTTATCCGCAGCGTTTAGGTCGGCTTGTTTGACAACAACTCCATTGACCCAAAGGCGAACTTTCGAAGTACCTTGACCGTATGAACCACCTAGCGTATTCTGACCGATGAAATAGTTATCTACGGAGAACGTGTTGTCATACGAATCTGAACCAGGAAGGCTAACGGTTTTACGATTCAATTCTTTGTATTGTGAATCAACAGCAACGACTTCTACTTTATCAAGTGGGCTCGTAATGAAGCGATCTGCATTTGCAAATTCGAATGTGCCGTTTGCGTTTGTTGTGGCTTGAGTTACTACTTTGTCATTAACCCAAAGGCGAATTTTAGCGATATCTTTACCAAATGTACCTGCGATTTTCGTGTCACCTGTGTTGAATTTGTTCACTGTTAGGGCGTTGTCGAATGTGGATGTTCCTGTTACAGTGACAGTTTTACGATTGACTTCGGCATATTTGCTATCTACGGCAACGACTTCTACTTTATCACCGATTAGTTTGATGAAACTGCCAGCTGTTGGGAATGAGTATGTGCCATCAGCCTTTACCACACCTTGGACGGCTACAGCACCGTTAATCCAAAGGCGAACTTTAGAAACATCTTTACCAACTGTACCTGTCAACGTCGTATCGCCCATTTTGAATGCGTTAGTAGTTAGCGAATAATCGATATTTTGTGTTACTTTTGTCGAAGCAGTGGCCGTTTTATTGTTGCTTGCTTTTGTGACAGTGGCTGTGATGGTTGCGTTAGCTGCTTGTTTCGCAATGCTGATTTCAAAAGTACCGTCCGCTTTCACTGTGCCACTACCGATTGTAGCTGTGCCATTTTTGATAGTAACAGGGGCGTTAGGTTCACCTGTACCTGTTACTTTGATGGAATCTGTTGATAGTGCCGCGATTGTAGTTGGTGCGATGACGTTGAAAAAATCTTGTGCTTTTTGAAGATCTGCATTTAAATCAGCGCGTTCAGGAAGTGTGCGTGATAGAGCGTCTACTTTTACTTTTGCAGCATCGATCATGGCTTGCGTAGTATCGTTTTTAAGCTTACTATTTGTTGGTGCGTCTGCGAATAGCGCATTAACACTATCAGTTGCTTGTGTTAATGGATTTCCAGCGTTTAGCTCAGTTTGTGCTTTATTAATATCCGCTTGAAGATCGGTTTTCTTAGCTGAATCTGGAAGAGCATCGACTTTCGCTTTAGCTGCATCGATATCAGTTTGGGAAAGATCGGCTTTAATACCTTTAGATGTATCTCCATTGATAAATAGTGAGTCTACAGAAGCTTCGGCATTTTTTTCACTAATTCCAGTACCATCTTTTTCATTTAGCTCATTTTGCGCTTTGTCTAGTTCTGCTTGCAGGTCTGCTTTTTGTGTGGCATCTGTAATTGTATTGATTACTGTTTGAGCTTTATCAATATCGGCTTGGGATAAATCTTCTCTAATACCTTTGGAAGAGTCGCCGTCTGTAAATAAGGAGTCAACAGCATTGGTCGCGTCTACCGATATCTCTTTCGTAAAGTTAGATAGTTGACAATTGAAAGTACCACTGTAAACACTATAGGAATATTGGATATACTTAACATCTTTAGCATCTGGTAGTATGTTAGCCCTAAAAGGAGCAGAAACGCCATCGGAGATCAAAGAGGGTGTATCCATCAAACCTATAAATTTGTGGTTAGCATCGAAGAAATACAAACGTGATCTTAGGTAAAAATTAGCGGGTAAAAGATTGTTGCTTGGTAAATTATACATATGGGTTATATAATCCTTAGTAACATCAAAATTTTTGTCCCAAGTAAAATTCATAGAAACTGCGAACTGCTGTTCTACCCGGTTAATTCTGTTGTTAAGTGAATTTTTCTCTGTAGTAGTGATGTCTGAGCAATTGTTTAATTTAGTTCGCGCTTCATCAATCATGGCTTGTGTCGTTGATTCTTTAAGGTATTCATATGATGTACCTGTGAAAGAAACTTTGTTAAAGAGCCCTGCAACTGCTTCTCGTACTTCTGTAATCGACGTTGGTGCAACTGTTTCAGCTTGTGTTCCTATCGGTAATGTCGTAATCACTGTGCTTGCCAATACGTTTGTTGCTAAAATCACTGCTGCTACTTTTTTAATATTCTTATTCATGTTTTTTAATTCCTCCAAGTTTGTACACCCAATAAGGTGTTTGTTTTTTTGAAAAATACATTCAATATTCATAATGTTGAAAAAATATGATAGAGCAAAATCTGGTCAATAAATTTCCTTTCTCTAAAATATGTTATTCCCATTTTGTTTTAGTTGTGCGGTAAAGTGATACGTTTAGGTTGGCTAATTTTGTGTCTCGCATACCTTACTCATAAAGAATACCATGCTTTACAGGTATAAAAAACACAGGATTTCCGCATTTTGAAAGAAAGAAGTGTACACTTTGTGAATGTTCATTTATATTCAAACGATGAAGTTATGTTGTTATTATGACTATACTTATAGAATAAAGTTGGTTTCCCTATACCTTCGACTACCTACAAAAAAATCATCCAGAAAGTTATGTTGTGTGTAAAGTAACATTAATAGATGAAAATAAATAAGGTTTCTATCCGAATTATTGGATAGAAACCTTATTTATTTGGCTTCGCTCTGATTTATGCAAAAAATGCTTAGTTTTTCAGCAGCCTCCGTTTAGATCGGCTTGTTTGATAACAACATGGTTAGAATATTTGCTTATTTTGTTGTTCTTTTGATGTATTTATAATGGCACATATTCTACCGCATGCATTACTTCTATCTCACTAATTTTAACACCTCGGTATGTACTTAAAAAAACGCCATCCACGAATGGAAAAGGCGCTTTTTCATGTCTAATTAAATGTGGCTTATTTTACTGTGACTGTGATGCGTTTGACTTCTTTATAACCTGCGTCACTTGCTACAATTTCTACTAAATGTGTACCATCTTTTACGGATCCGTCTACTCCGTTTAGTGTAAAGATGCCGTTATTGAGAGATGCTGTTTTTACATTGACTCCATCAATGGCTAGTCTCACGAAAGAGATATCTTTGCCGTAGCTTCCTGTGATTGTTTTATCACCAATGAGGTACGACGCTTTATCCATTGTTAAATTGTAATCTTTGATGACTGGATTGTTCTGTACGCTAATCGTCTTGCGATTTACTTCTTTGTATTGGGAATCAACTGCGACTACCTCTACAACGTCTGTTGTTTGCTTAATAAAATCGGCAATGCCATTTAAGCTGTAGTTACCAGCTGTTGTTACGGCTTGTTTGACTACTACGCCATTCACAAACAAGCGGACTTTTGCTACATTAGAGCCATACGTACCTATGATATTGCTTGTGTTGCTGTTTAACAGGTATACGGATGGTGCTGTTAAGGCGTTATCCAATGTGCTAAACCCTGTCGTTGGAACAGTGACGCGATTGACCTCATTGTATTGAGCATTGACACCAACTACCTCTACTTTATCGTCTTTGCTTGTGATGAAGCTTGCGATATCGCTCACGGTGAACATACTACCATTGGTTGTCGCTTGCTTCACTAAGGTGCCATTCACCCATAGACGGACTTTGCTGATATCTTTTCCGAAAGTTCCAGTTAGGTTTGCATCGCCTTTAGTGTAGGTTTTAGGTGTTAGACTTGTATCAAGAATGGAGGCACCTTTAGTTACGACTGTTTTGCGTGCTACTTCTTTGTACGCGGCATTGACACCAACGACTTCTACTTTATCTGTGCTTAATTTCACCCAAGAAGGGACATTTATGATGCTATACGTACCATCTGCATTCGTCGTCGCTTGGCCAACAACTGTATCGTTTACCCAAAGGCGGACTTTGGATACGTCCTTGCCGTATTTCCCAGTGATAGTTGTGCCACCGAGAGTATAATCATTGGCAGTTAGGTTGTAATCATAGACGGGATCTCCGGTTACTTTTACGGTCACTCGTGCGCGTTCTACGTATCCACTATCGACGCCAACCACTTCGACTTTATCGGTTGGTTTTGTGATGAATTTAGCGATATTCGCAAATGTGTAGTTCCCGTTGCTTGTTGTACCTTGAACAATCAGTGTGCCATTCACAAACAGACGAACTTTCGCGATATTGGCACCATAAGTTCCTGTCAATGATGTATCACCGGTTTTGTAATCTTTGGCTGTTAGTTTGTAATCTTTGGCGATGGCAACGACGATTGTGCTTGCGCTAGCTGTTTTACCATTCGATGCTTTTGTTACCGTTGCGGTAATTGTTGCTAGTGCTGGTTGTTTCGAAATCGTGAAGTTATAGTTACCGTCACTGCCGACTTTACCAGAAGCGATAGTTGTCGCACCATTTTGGATGACAATCGTGCTGTTTGGTTCGCCGTTTCCAGATACATTTGTGCTATCTGTTGTTAGACCACCAATTGTTGTTGGTGCGATTCGATTGAATTGCGTATTGGCTTTAGCTACATCGGTAACTAAACCTGTTTTTTCTGGTGTTGTGGCTGGCAATGCATCGACTTTGGCTTTCGCTGCGTCAATCATCGCTTGGGTTGTACTATCTTTCAAGACGGAATTCGTTGGTGCATCCGCGAACAGTGCGTTTACACTTGCTGTTGCATCGTCTACGGCTTTTTTCGTATTAAGTTCGTTTTGCGCCTTATCTACCAACACTTGCAGTTCTGCGCGTTTCGTTGGATCTGTCACTGTGTTGACTTTCGCTTGCGCCGCAACAACTTTGGCTTGATCTGTTGTTGGCTTGATGTGGTTCGCTGAGTTATCATTGATGAAAAGATCGTTGACCGCTACAGTTGCCGCGGCTTCACGTGCTTTTTCTGTGTTTGCTGCATCTAGTTCTGCTTGTGCTTTCGCGATTTCAGCGTTAAGATCTGCTTTCACGGCTAGATCTGTGACTTTATCTACTTTTGCTTTCGCAGCGTCAATTGCGACTTGATCTGTTGTTGGTTTGATATGATTTGCTGGGTTGTTGTCAATGAATAACGCGTCAATGGCTGCTTTCGCTTCATCATTAATAACATTACTATTTTTTTCATTTAGCTCTGTTTGTGCTTTGTCTAGTTCTGTTTGAAGGTCTTCTTTTTGTGTAGCATCTGTAATTGTATTGATTACTGTTTGAGCTTTATCAATATCGGCTTGGGATAAATCTTCTCTAATACCTTTGGAAGAGTCTCCGTCAATAAATAAAGAATCAACAGCATTAGCCGCGTCTACTGATATCTCTTTCGTAAAGTTAGATAGTTGACAATTGAAAGTACCACTGTAAACACTATAGGAATATTGGATATATTTAACATCTTTAGCGTTTGGTAGTATGTCAGGTCTAAAAGGAGCAGAAACGCCATCGGAGATCAAAGAGGTTGTACTCATCAAACCTATATTATTGTGGTTAGCATCGAAGAAATACAAACGTGATCTTAGGTAAAAATTAGCGGGTAAAAGATTGTTGCTTGGTAAATTATATATATGGGTTATATTATCCTTAGTAACATCAAAATTTTTGTCCAAAGTGAAATTCATAGAAACTGCTAACTGCTGTTCTACCAAGTTAATTCTGTTGTTAAGTGAATTTTTTTCTGTAGGAGTGATATCTGAACAATTGTTTAATTTAGTTCGTGCTTCATTAATCATGGCTTGTGTTGTTGATTCTTTGAGGTATTCATATGATGTATTGTCTGGGAAAGAAACTTTATTAAAAAGCCCTGCAACGGCTTCTCTTACTTCTGTAATCGATGTCGGTGCAACCGTTGCAGCTTGTGTTCCTACCGGTAATGTTGAGATGATTGTGCTTGCCAATACGTTTGTTGCTAAAATGACAGTTGCTACTTTTTTAATATTCTTATTCATGTTTTTTAATTCCTCCAAGTTTGTACACCCAATATGGTGTTTGTTTTTTTACTTAACCTAAAAATAGTTTAATGTTCTTAATTTTCAAAAATAAAATAGCGAAAAAATATTGTCACGAAATTTCCTTCCTCTAAAATATGCCATTCCATTCTGTGTTAACTATGCTGTAAGTGATGCGTTTAGATTGACTAATGTTTATGTCTCGCATACCTTACCCATAAAGAATACCATGCTTTTCATGTAGAAAAAACACAGGATTTCCGCATTTTAAAAGAAAAAAGTGTCCATTTTGTGAATGTTGATTTATATTTGAACGATGAAATTATGTACTTAATACGATTATACTTATAGAATAAAGTTGGTTTCCCTATACCTTCTTGAAAATCTAGGTTACAATAGGTATGACTTATTTTTTTAGGAGGAATAGCAGATGTTTAAAAAAATGTTTAAAAAAGATAAAGAGGAAGCCGTTGTAGCACCTGCAACAGGCCAATTTGTGAAATTAGAAGATGTTCCAGATCCAGTTTTTAACCAAAAGATGATGGGGGAAGGAATTGCGGTAAAACCTTCGAATGGAACGATTGTAGCGCCTGTATCGGGTGAAATCATCCAAGTGGCAGATACAAAACATGCTTTTGGAATTCGTTCAGAACTTGGTCAAGAAATTCTGGTTCATATTGGTTTGGAAACAGTGGCGCTTAAAGGCGAGGGATTCAATGTTTTGGTATCTCTTGGCGATAAAGTGAAGGCTGGACAACCAATTGTGGAAGCTGATCTTGATTTTATCGAGAAGAATGCGAGCAGTACGGTGATTCCTGTTGTTGTGACGAATAGCATGGAAAATAAATTTGATTTCGACTGGTCAAATGTAACAGATGTTGTTGCGGGCGAGACGGTTGTATTTGAATCGAAAACAAAATAACTAGGAGAGAGGCATTGTTTCGTAATTTTTGCGGGATGATGCTTTTCGTTTCTTTTGAGAGATATTTAAGCTAAAATATAGATAACTACATAAATGAATAGAATAAAGGAGTGAAGTGGCGTGGTACTAGAGGTTATTGTGGAGAATATTCGGGAGGCATCGCAGGCGGAGCATTTTGGCGTGGACCGGTTGGAGGTTGTTTCGGCGATTAGTGAGGGTGGTTTGACGCCGAGTTATGGTGTTGTGAAGCAAATTACGGAGAATATTAGGGTTCCGGCGATGATTATGATTCGGCCGCATAGCCATTCGTTTTGTTATGATGATTATGATATCGCGATTATGCAGGAGGATATTATGATGGCCTCGGAGCTTGGTGCTGCTGGTATTGTTTTCGGAGCGCTTACGAAATCTGGCGAAATTGATCGTGATTTATTGGAAAACGTAATCGATTGGAAGGGTGATCTGGATTTGACGTTCCATCGGGCGATTGAGGATGCGCGCGATATTGACCAAGCCTACGCGGTACTTCGCGAGTATGGCAATAATATCACGCAAGTTTTGACGTCAGGTGGCGGTGTGAAGGCGACGGACACGATCGATCGGTTGCAAAAATGGGTCGCGGATAGCCAGGCGGACATGACTTCGTTTGAAATTTTGGTCGGGAGTGGAGTGACGGCTGATAATATTGGCTTGTTGCACGAGAAACTTCATAATACGCAATACCATGTTGGTGGTGGCGCGCGGCTGGATGGCGATTTTAGTAAAGGGCTTGATGCCGCTAAAATTAAGGCCTTACAGGAAGCTATAAAATAAGTTTGAGAGTCGAATCTATTTTTTTCGTTTGGAGCGAGAAAGGAAGGTTCGGCTTTTTCGCGAAATAGGCTGTACCGACTTCGCCATTTAAGCTATAATAAGAAAAGAATAACTAATGAGGTGGAAAAGTTGATAAATATGATTGGAACGGCGCAAACGATGACCGTTATTGAAAAAGAAGAAGAATTTTATATACTTGAAAAACGCGGAGAAAAAGTGAAGTTACCGTTTACGAATGCGGGGAATTTGGAGCTTGCGATAGGCGATACGGAAACCGTGTTTATTTATCGTGATTATGATCATGAAATCGTGGCGACAACTGTGATACCTAAGGCGCAAGTGGGGCATTACGCGTGGGGAACGGTGACGGAAGTTCGGAAGGATCTCGGTGTTTTTGTTGATATCGGTATTCCTAAAGACGTCGTTGTTTCGATGGATGACATGCCAGCGCTGAACCATTTATGGCCGAAAAAAGGGGACCGTTTAATGATCGCGCTTCGTGTGGATGAGAAGGAACGTATTTGGGGTGTTTTGGGCGAGGAACATGAGTTCAAGGAAATCGCGACTAGAGCAACGCAAGATATGTTCAATCAAAACGTGACGGGAACGGTGTATCGCTTGCTAAAAGTGGGGACATTTGTGATCACGGAGGATCTTCATATTGGATTTATCCATGAGACGGAACGTACGTCGGAACCGCGTTTAGGGCAAAAATTAGACGGACGTGTTATCGCTGTGAAACCAGATGGCACACTGAATTTATCGTTACGAGGACGCGTACATGAGGTGCTGAGTGATGATGCGGAGATGATTTTGACTTATCTGCGGAGCGTTGGCGGTAAAATGGCATTTTGGGATAAATCAGAACCCGACGCGATTCGTGCGAAATTTGGCGTCAGTAAGGCGCAGTTCAAACGTGCTCTCGGGACTCTAATGAAGGAACGTCGTATTAAACAAGAAGATGGCTTTACCTATTTGCTCGAGAATGAGGACGCGACGGAATCTGGAAACTAAGACTTAAGGTGGAGATATAGTTCCAGCTACAGCGGCTGTTTTGATGGTGCTTCACTATTTATAATGGAAACAGAAGATAATATTCTAGTGACCCGTTTAAGAAAAAACAGGAAGGGGGTGTTTTCAGATGAAAAAATTAGAAGGTTCATTTATTTTCTTATTTCTTGTATTAGTTGCTGTGGGTATCGCTTTTGAGATGCTTTTTAGGTGGGAATTACTTGTGCTATTTGCGGTTGGGATTTGTTTTTTATTCACATCGCGCAAAGAGGGTATTCCAAAGAACAAGGCTCGTACGCGACTTTTTATTGCAGCGATATTTATATTGATTTCGGTGCTTTTAACGGCTACATTCAAAATTGGACTCGTAATCGCAGGAATTTTTGCGGTATATTATTATGTTAGTCGTAAGCGTGCGCCACAATTATTGATGGTTAAAACGAAGGAAAGGGCTGAGAATCCTAATCCGCGCAATACGTTTATTCGCAATCAGTGGTTTGGTAATCAGCGGGTGCTAGATGTAGTATATGAATGGGATGATATCAACGTTCAGACAGGTATTGGTGATACGATTATCGATCTTGGTAATACGGTTTTGCCAACGGGTGAGAGTGTTGTTTTGATTCGGAGTTTTTCGGGCAAGATTCGCTTATTAGTACCGTTTGATTTGGGGATTTGTCTGGAGCACTCAGCTATTTTCGGGCATTTGCAGTATGATAAGGAAAGTACGGCTGTGCAAAATGATACGATTAAATTGTACTCGGATAATTATGAGACGGCGCCGCGTAAGGTGAAGATCATTACGTCTGTCGTGCTTGGTGATTTAGAGGTGATTACACTATGACGTTTACACGCGCATCGATGGCGACAACGACAGGTTTGTTACTCCTTGCCTCGCTTGGAACGACGGTGATTTATCAATCGGGTGGCGATATTTCGTGGTATGACCTTTTGATTGGCAAAAAGATCTTTTACTTGCCGTTTATTGTTTTTATTGTGTTGATGGCGATTTCGGTTGGAATCATTGTTGGAGCGGTGATTGGCTACATTATTAAGCGGAAGTTCGAGGCGATTGATTTCTCATTGCGGCTTTTAGAGCAAGGGGAATTGGAGAAGAAGCCGGCGGATGATGATGAAATTTATGCAGAGATTCAGCAGGTTTATAGCCAGATTGAGCGGTTGCGTGAAAAAATGAAGACACAGACGATGATGACGCAGGAAATTGCGAATGAGCGTGCGGAAACGACGGGGCAGACGAAAGAGGCTATTTTGGCGGAGGAGCGGCACCGGATTGCGCGGGAATTGCATGATTCGGTGAGTCAACAGCTTTTCGCGGCGATGATGCTTTTGTCGGCACTTAATGAGCAAAGCGAGAAGAATGCGACGCCGATGATGCAGAAGCAGCTGAAAATGGTGGAATCGATTGTCAATGAATCGCAGTCGGAAATGCGCGCGTTATTGCTACACTTACGCCCGATTCAGTTGGAAGGCAAGTCGCTGAAAATGGGAATTGAGTTGTTGTTGAAAGAGTTGACGACGAAGTTACCGATTCAGGTTGAATGGCAAATCGAGGATATTTCGTTCCAAAAAGGCATCGAGGATCATTTATTCCGAATCGTGCAGGAGCTACTTTCTAATACATTGCGTCATTCGAAGGCGAATCTGCTGGAAGTTCGGATGATTGTGATCGATAATTTGGTCGTTTTAAAAGTGGTCGATGATGGTGTCGGCTTTGATATGAATAAACCGCAGACTGGTTCGTATGGTTTGCAGAATATGCGTGAACGGGTGGCTGAATTTGGCGGCTCGATTAAAATCATTAGTTTTCCTAAGAAGGGAACGAGTGTGGAAATTAAGATTCCACTGGTGAAGAAAAAGGATGTGGACGGCGAATGATAAAAGTTTTACTAGTAGATGATCATGAAATGGTGCGAATCGGTGTTTCTGCGTATCTTTCGGTGCAGGATGATATGGAAGTCGTTGGGGAAGCGGAGAACGGTCGCGAAGGCGTGGAGCTTGCGATGGAGCTGCGTCCGGACATTATTTTGATGGACTTAGTGATGGATGAAATGGACGGGATTGAGGCGACGCAGGAAATTATGCGTCAGTGGAAAACGGCGAAGATTATCATCGTGACGAGTTTTATTGATGATGAGAAGGTGTATCCAGCGCTTGAGGCGGGTGCATCGAGTTATATGTTGAAAACGTCGACGGCGGGCGAGATTGCAGATGCTATTCGTGCTACATATGGCGGGGATTCTGTATTAGAACCAGAAGTAACCGGGAAAATGATGCAACGTTTGACTGCGAAACCGGAGAAGAATTTGCATGATGATTTGACGAATCGGGAAAACGAAATCTTGTTGCTAATTGCAGAGGGTAAATCGAATCAAGAAATTGCGGACGAACTTTTTATTACGCTAAAAACGGTGAAGACGCATGTGAGTAATATTTTATCGAAGCTAGATGTGCAAGACCGGACGCAAGCGGCGATTTATGCGTTTAAACATGACCTTGTCGATAAAGAGTAAGGGGGCGGATTTTTGCGATGAAAGAAGGATTTGCAGTTATTGGATTAGGACGTTTTGGCGGTAGTATTTGTAAGTCACTTGTGGAGCAGGGAATGGAAGTGCTGGCGATTGACTCGAGTGAGGAGCGCGTCAACGAATTTATGTCGATTGCGACGCATGCCGTGATTTGTAATTCAACCGATGAAAATGCGTTGCGCCAACTTGGAATTCGTAATTTTGAGCATGTGATTGTGTCGATCGGTGAGGATATTCAGTCGAGTATTTTGACGACGCTAATTTTGAAAGAGATGGGCGTGAAGTACGTTACGGCCAAGGCAACGAACGATAAACATGCGAAGTTACTTGATAAAATCGGGGCGGATCGCGTGGTGCATCCAGAGCGTGATATGGGCCGCCGCATCGCGCATTATATCGTTTCTAAAAATATGTTGGACTACTTGGAGCTATCGGATGAGTACAGTTTGGTCGAAATTTCCGTTTCCAACCGCCGCTTCTTAGGGAAAAGCCTGCACGAACTGGATTTTCGAAATACGTATGGCGTGAATATTGTCGGAATTAAGCGTGATAAACAGATGATTATTACACCAGAAGCAACCGACATATTGGAATCGAGCGATGTTTTGATTGTCATTGGTAGCGATGATGATATTGAACGCTTGCAAGAACAAATTCAATAACATGGAAAGTTAAGCATGAAAGGGGTGCTTAGCTTTTTTTATTTTGTCTAGATATCATGTCTATGTGCTGGCAAACTGGGGTATATGATATACAGCTATCCGAATGAGGTAATCTGTGATAAAATTTCTATATGATACTAAAACTTAGAGGAAAAGGGGACAACGCAGAATGAAAAAACTAATTTTAGCGAAACTAGGGACGAAGGGCTTAATACATATGTTGCAAGTTTTTATTTTTGCGCTTATTTGTGTCGGTGTCCATACACTGCTCATACCGCAATTTATTGGCATCCTTCCGATTGCGTTATTGATGGGGATTATCTCGATTCAGCCGACGAGTGGTTTTACAAAAAAGGCAATGTCAAAAATAGGAATTATGTTCGTATTCGCTTGTGTGATCGTTGGGACTTCATCGGTATTTTTTGATATGAATGTGTATGTCTATTTTGTGGTGATGGTCGTTGCGCTCCTTGCGATTAACTTTATGATGCCGCAAAAATATATGGTTATTACGATGGCGATTGGGACGGCGTTATTTTTCTTGGATACATCAGATATGAACGCGCCATATTGGGTCGTTTTAATCATTATGATGGCTGATGTGGCCGTCTTCTTTATCGTGGTTCGCTTGATTGTAAGATTTGTGCATATCCCAGTGGAGAAATCGATTCAGATGATGATGAAGCAAACGATGGGACTATTTCAAAAAGAATTGCATAACATTTTAGTGAAAAAAGAAGGTGGCCGACCGAAGCCTCTGTATGGTATTTTTGTTCAGTCACAAATGTTGATTCGTGAATATGCGGCGGGAAAACAGAAGGACCCAGCGCATGTTGAAATTTACCAGAAAGCATTGGCTTCGTATTTACAAGCTTATTTCAGCCTATTGACGATTTCTGAGTTGGGCGAATATCAAGTCGATGAAACCGTGCAGGGAGCGTTGCGCGCCATAGGTCTTGATGATATTCCTGTTGTTTCGAATGGGGATGCCATTTTGTCGTTCCATATTAAGGAGTTCGCAAAAGGCATGGAAGCCATACGAGGAAGTATTCAAACGCTAAACGGGGGTGAGGTTGCATGAAAACGACATTAAGAGAACGGTTAGCGCTAGACCCTCGCGTTGCTAAAGTGCTTATCAGTATGTTTATTTGTATTTTGCTATACCCTTTTTTCGGGAAGTATATTGTGTATCCGACTTACGTGTTTAATGCGATTTACATTACGGCTCAGCTGACGAAAGGCGCGACGTATAAATCGAGCATGGAGCGTATTTTGGGAACGCTTGTCGGTGGTGCAACGGGGGTTCTGTTCTACTTTATCGTTCCAGATAATCATTTTTTGATGATACCGATTGCGGCGACGATTGCGGTATTATGGGGTTACCTTTTTGTCGGTAAATTTACGCCAGTTATCGCGGTTATTACGGTCATGATTTTGGTTGGAAAGGGTGAGGGACAGCCGGTGCTCTATATTAACAACCGGATTATTGATACGCTGATTGGCCTGGCTATCGGTCTGCTTGTCTACTCCCTTTATCCGAAAAAGAAGACAGAGATGAACCGGGTATTCTATGACCATGCAAAAGCCTGCTTGACGCAAATGGATACAATTCGTGCGAAGTATCAAAATGAAGAAGTGTTGCATGATGATTTAGTCGGGGCGTGGAAAGCTTTACAGGCGCTGAAAGAGGAGCGAATGAAGATTGTGAATGATAGCAGTTTTGTGCCTAAAGTAGGAGAAGCGGAGCCGATGTTATCACTGATTCATGATTTAGAACAAATGATGAATAATTTGGAGGTTTTATACCATCATCCGATGTCTGACAACCCAGGTCCAGAACTAATTGCAGTGATTCCGTATCACGAGCAAGCGTTTGATGCGCTGGATGTAAAGGTGAGGCAAGAAATCGGGATTTAAGTAAAAATAATTTGATAGAGGGTCTACTATTTGGTTGGAGCTATCAAATTCGTATGAGGTGAATATATGGATGCAACAAATTATAATGCGCAAGAGTTCCGGCAAAAAGTTCTTTCCGATTTGGTGATTAAGACGAGCGATTCGATGATTTTAATGTGTGCGATATTGATTGCTTCGGTGGGATTGAATATGAATTCGATTCCGGTTATTATTGGTGCAATGCTAATTTCGCCACTGATGACACCGATTTTAGGGATTGGCTACGGGCTTTCTGTTTTTGATTTTCAGATTGTAAAAAAGGCGGCTTTATTGTTATTTGTGGAGGTTGTTGTCAGTTTAGTGGTTGCTACGCTTTACTTTTCAATTTCGCCGATTACATACGCGAGCAGCGAGCTTATTGCTAGGACTTCTCCGACGATTTGGGACGTTGTCATCGCATTTACAGGGGGCGTTGCTGGAATCATCGGCGCTAGAAAGAAAACGAGTACGAATATTGTGCCGGGTGTTGCGATTGCTACAGCGCTGATGCCGCCGCTTTGTACGGTTGGTTATTCGATAGCTACGTTGCAATTTTCTTATTTTATAGGTGCTTCCTATTTATTTATTATTAATAGTGCATTTATTATGATTGCGACGTTCATCGGTGTTCGCTTCATGCGTTTTCCTTTGCATACAATGAAAAGTAGCAAGGAGAACAGAAGAATGAATGTAATTCTGATTATTTTATCGTTGTTGGTTGTAGTTCCAAGTATTTTTTCAGCGGCAACATTGGTGCAGGAAAGTATCCGGACATCGGCTATTAGTCAGTTTGTGAAGGAAGAGTTTCCTGATGATGTGGTTCTTGATCAGGATTACAACGATGAGACGCAAAAATTAGTTGTTACGATATCAGGTGATTACATGTCTAAAAGCGATGTAGCGAGTGTTCAAGATAGTTTAGCTGACTATGGGTTGGAGGACGTCACGCTAGATATTGACCAAATTCCAGATTTGAATGAGCTCGATGGTGCAGAGTTGAAGCAGTATTTGGATAAATATATTTCAAATCAAGAGGATAATAAAAGTGTAGAACAGCAAGACAGGACAGCAAACTAAATTAACTTGAGGTAACCTTATGGCATTTGTCATAGGGTTTTTCTTTGTGCTCAAAAATAAAAAACGTCACGATTTTGTCGTTTTTTGAATGAAATACTGTTACAAATATACAACGCATAAACTCCCTGTTTGGTATATTTTTAGTATCGATTAATTCAAGTGGAGGTGAGGGTGACCAATGCGTAAAAATTTTAAAAGAACATGGCGTAGTATCCCAACTGTCTTCTTAATAGGCGGACTTATAACATCATCTTTAGTTATAAATCCATGGAACGTGCAGCATGTGACAGCAGCAACTAGTACAGAAAAGAAACAAGTATTACAGGAAACATCTGATGTTATTTCGATAACAAATGGTGATTTTGAAAACCCTCAATTCAGTGGATCGTATAAAGTCTTTGATCAAGCAAGTGTACCAGGATGGAATACAACCGCAAGTGACGGACAAGTTGAGTTGCAAAGAGATGTTCAAGGTATAACTCCATTTTCGGGGGAACAGTATGCTGAGTTAAATGCATCATTTGAAGTCGCCTCTTTATATCAAGATATACCAACGACCCCTGGTTTAAATGTTCATTGGCATGTATATCATAGAGGAAGAAAAGGAACAGATACAGCTTCTATCACATTTGGGGCACCTGGTGGAGCAATGGTTGAACAGGCTAGAATGACTGACGGAAATAGCCAATGGGGCCTTTACACAGGTGTGTATACGATTCCTGAGGGACAGACTGTAACACGTTTTCAATTTGATTCCATTTCGTCGACAGGCGGCGATGGTGTCGGAAATTTACTTGATAATATTCAATTTGCCACGCAATCTATCTTAGATGTAGAAGGTAGTTTTTCTACGGTGGATATGAAAGTACGTAATACTACAAACTACCAATTACAAGTGGCGAATGTTGGTGGTATGACTGCTGTAAACAATACCTTTACTGTTAAAATTCCTCCTGAGTTGAGCTACAGCCCTAGAACGCTTTCTTCTAGTGACACTTCGATTACAAATGAACAATACAATGCTACAACAGGTGAACTTACATTTGCCATCTCGGGCCTTAAAAAAGATGCCTCCGCAATGATACAAATACCTCTTAAAGGGACAGAAATAACGGACGCGGCAACACCAACTACAAGTGTGACGTATAACGATGAGAACTTCGATACAGATGTCTATAATGCAAATGCAGCCGATAGTTCTATAGCCATTTTAGATAATCATATACCAGTAATTACAGGCGAACTGGAAACGATGATTCAGCCTGATTCCTCTTTTGACCCGATGAGTACTATTCAAGCGACTGACGTGGAAGATGGGGATATAACAACAAATGTGAACGTGGCAGGTAGCGTGGATACAAGCAAGTCGGGCATGTATGAACTGACCTATGATGTAACGGATTCTGACGGGAATGTTGCTTCGTTTAGGCGTACCGTTACTGTTGCAGAAAAACCGGTCATTAGTGCTACAACGAAAGTAGCGATTCAAGAGGGAGATAGCTTTGACCCTCTTGCAGGCGTCAAAGCGACGGATAAAGAAGATGGTGATTTGACAAGTCAACTAATGATTGACGGTTCTGTAGATACAAATCAACCAGGTGATTATGAACTAACGTATACAGTGACCGATAGTGATGGCAATACAACAACATTGATCCGTACGATTACAGTGCAGGACAAACCTGTTTTTGAATTCAATGAAGCACCAGAGGATTTAGTTTTTGAAACGACTGAAATTACTAGTGGTGAAGTAGATATTCCACGTCAAAATCCAGATTGGAAGTTGCAAATCAAGGATACGCGGAATAATGGTGAGAAGTGGCAAGTGACAGGAACGGTAAATGGGCCTTTTGTCGACGTGAATAATCCTAGTAATAAAAAACTATATGATGCTTTGATTTACACGAAAGATGGTGTAGAAACACGTATAATGGACAATCAAGCGTTCGTTATCGGGGAAGGTACGTCGAATTCTGATGACATTACGACCATTCAGTATGCAGCTGATGAAGGGATTCATATGAAAATCAATCCTACCGGTGTGAAAGCGGATAGTCATTATCAGACGAGCATCACGTGGACATTAAATGATACCCCGTAAAAGAATATTTGGAAAGGATGTGAGGCACAGAGAGCTTTCACAAGTTATCTAATCCATCAAGCCTTGGCAAATAATTAAGATAGTGAAAAAGCTGATAGCAACATCAAATCGGCACACTTTGAAGGAGACTACTATTTTGAACGTAAATAAAAAAGCAATTTTAGCAACAGTCGCAGTAACAACCGCATTCGCCGCATCTCTTATCGCCCCGAACAACACCATCGCAAAAGCCGCAGAAATTGGTACGCTGGATTCCACGGGTTCTGTCGTTTTTAAAGCGCAAGATAGCTCTGATAACAACAATCCAGTTGATCCACTAAATCCAGATACGCCGGTTGATCCAGATTCAACGGACCCAGGAACAGGCGGCCCATTAAGTATTGATTACGCTTCTTCCTTTGATTTTGGGACACAAACGATTTCTGGGGAAACAAAAACATACACGGCAAAACTAGATCAAATGACCGTTGACGGTTCCAAGGTCGACGTGCCGAATAATGTCCAAGTCACAGATAACCGCGGAAATAACGCTGGCTGGCAGCTGACTGTAGCAGAAAATGGACAGTTAACGGATGGCTCAAGTCGTGCGCTTGATGGTGCGGCAATAACGATTACGAAAGCTTCGGCTGTGACAAGAAGTGATTCGGATATTCCAGCTCCAACAGTCGCCACTTCTATTACCTTAAATCCAGATGGAACGGCTGCTATGGTTATGAATGCAGAAGCTGAGGAAGGTATGGGTCATTGGGTAGATAACTTTGGCGCAGATAATACAGAAGCCGCCGATGCTGTCACGTTAAATGTACCTGGTAAAAGTGCGAAATACTCGGATTCGGCGTATACAACGTCATTGACATGGACGTTATCAGATACACCAAGCTAAGAGTTGAGGACATAAAAAGTACGTATCGAAAAATCTAAACGCAGATTTTTCGATACGTACTTTTTTTGCTTAGTCTAATCCTAAATGGTTTCGGAATGCTTTCGTGGCAGCGGCTTTAGAATCGGCTTCGGGTTCATAGTAATAGAGATTGAAACCGTAAGCCTCACTGTAAATAGAAACGCCTTCTCCCTCCATTTTGAGTGTGTCGACATTGTTTCGAACACTCGAGTAGTTTGTGGCAATTTCGATGATGTCATCCATCACGAGGTTGGTCGTGAAATTGTCGCCTACTGCTTTTAGGAGTTTATTGAAATGTGTGATCGAAGCAGTTCCAGCAAGCTCGTTACTGATTCCCATGATGACGTCGCGTTGACGATCTTGGCGGCCGAAATCTCCGCGGGGATCTTCATGGCGAATTCGAACATATTGCAAGGCTTCTTTTCCATTTAAGTCAATTTTGCCTTTCACAAAGCGCTTGTTGACTTCGGTTAGATTGATATCATTTGTGACACGAACACCGCCCACAGCTGATACGAGGTCGCTGAAGCCTTTCATGTTGATTGTAACGTAATAATCGATGGGAACGTTCATAAGCTTCTCTACGGCGTTTACAGTACCTTCTGCGCCGCCTTTTGAATAGCTACCATTTATTTTTCCAATATCGCCGTCATCGTATGTCACTTTCGTATCGCGAGGGATACTAAGCATCTTGACGGAGTTCTTTTCTTTGTTAATCGTTGCAAGAATCATGGAGTCAGAGCGACCGGTTTTCTCGCCAGCACGGGCATCGGTTCCAATCATCAGGATAGAAAAAGCATGGCCATCTGTCAGCGTACTAGTAGAGACCTTATCCTTTGATAGTGGTACGTGAATACCGTTTAAAGTCTGCTGTATACCATTGTAATAATGAATCGCAAAAGCACCTAGTGTGAAACTGATGCCAAGTAGGATAACAAAGGAGATCTGGAGTCGGTGCATAAGTCTGGATGGTTTTTTCTCAAAGGGTTGAAAGCGAATTGTATCCATATTTTTTTCCTGTCTTTCTGTGTGTGTTTGACACGTCTTATTTATAAATGCTATAAGTGGTATAAATGCTACATTATTGTTAAAATTAACACTATCACAATGTTATCATTCTAAGGGCTATAAATCAAATTAGAATTTAATGATAAAATGGGAGGAATTTTGCCATGAAAGAGGAAGAAAAGGTATCAAAAATGGCTCGGGGACTGATTGTTTCGTGCCAAGCGCTAGAGGAAGAGCCGTTACATAGTCCGTCTATTATGGCGAAAATGGCACTTGCCGCTAAAATTGGTGGGGCTGTTGGGATTCGGGCGAATACGGCGGTGGATATTGAGGCGATTAAAGCAGAAGTGGATTTGCCTGTCATCGGGATTTATAAGAAGAATTACGGCGCGTGTCCGGTCTTTATTACGCCGACGATGCGAGAAGTGGATGAAATTGTAGCGACAGGTGCGGAGATTGTTGCGATGGACGGGACGGATCGGGTTCGACCTGATGGGACAGTCATTGCGGATTTATTTCCTGAAATTAGACGTAAGTATCCGGAACAGCTTTTTATGGCGGATGTGGCGACTGTTGAGGAGGCGATTGCTGCGGAAAAATTGGGATTCGATTTTGTGGCGCCGACTTTATTTGGCTACACGGATGAGACGAGTGGGAAGAAAATTGCGGATGATGATTATGCGCTTTTGCGTCAGATTGCGCGTGAGGTTAAAGAGGCGCGTGTGATTGCGGAAGGGAATGTATTGACGCCGGAAATTGCGCAACATATTCAGGAGATTGGGGTTTTTGCGATTGTTGTCGGTGGGGCGATTACGAGGCCGCAGTTGATTACGGAACGGTTTGTGGATGCGCTGAAATAGATATGATAAGGAGTTTTTTTATGGAGACGAAAGTCAGTCAGAGTGATTTTCCAGGTAAATGGGTATCGGGAATATCGTTACTAGTAGCACCGCTTTACTTTTAACTGGAATGCTTCTACGCGTCAAATTTCATTTCTTTTTTCCAGATCAGCTTAAAGCTTATGTGGGCCATCCGGAATTAATGACGTTAGCCTATAGTTTGTTTGCGTTAGGAAATGTGCTCTTGTTTCCTGGGGTGATATTGCTGGCAAAGAGGATCTGTGTAGATAGGCCGTTGTGGGGGATTTGGGGTGGAATGTTTGTTGTTCTTGGGCTCTTTGCACGGACTTTTCACGCGGGTGCAGATTATTTGGCATTCCAAGTAGCTCACCAGAAAGGCGTGGAGGAAGCGATGGACTTTGTTGCCAATTCGTATGGGACGTTCCATATTTTTCATTCGTTTTCCCTTTTTATCATGATTGGATGGCCTATTCTCGCGATCGGAGCTTACCTTTCAAAAGAACTTCGATGGTACCAATGTATCGGTTTGTTTGTGATGATATCGCTACCTTTAGGCGTTTTAAAGGGAACGACTACGGCTGGGCTGGTGGCTATTGTTGGTTTGTGTATTGCTTTTATACCATTGGGAATAAAAGTATTGCGTGAAGGCGAGAAGGCTAGTCTCAAAAAGCTGATTTTATGGACTAGCGTGGTTGTATTTCTCTGTATTTTTTCGTTTATTTTTGGAGAATTAGGATAGTGGATTTTGATGAGCAGGTGTTTGCTATTTGGGCATCTGCTTTTCTTTAGTTTGTCTATTTGACATGTTATATGACTATGCTATATTTTAATGAAAGCGTTTAACTAACAGGAAGGTGTGATGGAATGTTTTGGACGAAGGAAAAGGTGCAGAATCGGAATGTGGAGGTTAGTGGATATCGGTATGTGAAATCGGAGGTTATCGCGGAATTTGGTATCTTGGAGGATCTGGAAGGTGCGATTGGGAGTTACCCGGATGGGCTTGATTTCACGGAGACGATTGCGCTTGGTGAGGATTGGCGTGGACGGGATCGCTATGTTTGGTTGAAGGCAAGTGTGGTGTTGCCTGCGAAACGAGAGGGTTGCCGGATTCTGGGGTTCTTTGATTTCGGGAAGACGGGGGACGGGAATAATGCTGGTTTTGAATCGCTGTTGTTTGTGAATGGCGAGCCGTATCAGGGCGTGGATCAGAATCATAAGGAAGTGTTTTTTGATGACACGCTTGCTGGGACGCGGGTGGAGCTGATTTTTAGGCTTTGGTCGGGGCTTGAGGGTGGCGGTCAGGTGAGGACGCAGGAGCATCGGTTGAACGAGGCGTTTATTGGGTATTTGGATGTCGCAGTGGACGATCTGTATTATACGGCTTTTGCGGCTTTGCAAACGCTCGATTATTTAGGGGAGAGTAGCACGGAGCGTTACGGTTTGATGCAGGCGCTGGACCATAGTTTTCGCGTGATTGATTGGGCGAATCCTGGGAGTGCGGAGCATGTGGCGTCGCTTTATGAGGCTGGACGGGTGCTTAATGAAAAAATTGATGCGATGCCAAAAAATTTCGATGTGACGGTGACGTGTGTCGGGCATACGCATATTGATGTGGCTTGGTTATGGCGTTTGAAGCATACGCGTGAGAAATCGGCGCGGTCGTTTTCGACGGTGATGCGGTTGATGGAGCAGTATCCGAATTATGAGTTTTTGCAGTCGCAGCCTCAGTTGTACGCGTATATTAAGGCGGATTATCCGGATATTTATGCGAAGATTAAGGAACGAGTTGCCGAGGGGCGTTGGGAAGCGGATGGTGGGATGTGGCTGGAGGCGGATTGTAATATTCCGTCTGGTGAGTCGTTGGTGCGCCAAATTTTGCAAGGGACGCGTTTTTTTAAAGAGGAGTTTGGCAAGGAGAGTAAATTCTTGTGGCTGCCGGATGTGTTTGGGTATAGTTGGGCGCTGCCGCAGATTTTGAAGAAGTCGGGAATTGAGACGTTTATGACGACGAAGATTAGTTGGAATCAGTTTAATCGGATGCCGCACGATACGTTTTGGTGGCGCGGGATTGATGGTTCGGAGATTTTGACGCATTTCATTACGTCGCCGGATGTGCATGATCTTTATTATACGTATAATGGGAATATTACGGCGCGGACGGTGAAGGGTGTTTGGGATGGTTATCGGGATAAGAATCTGAACAATGAGCTGCTGGTTTCGTATGGTTTCGGTGATGGTGGCGGTGGTCCGACGCGCGAGATGCTGGAAATGATTGAGCGGTTTGACAAGATGCCGGGCATGCCAAAAGTGGAGACGGGACTTGCGGGGCCTTATTTTGAGCGCTTGCATGAGCGGGTGGAGAATTCGGAGGAATATGTACATACGTGGAATGGCGAGCTTTATTTTGAGTATCATCGCGGGACGTATACTTCGCAGGCGCACAATAAGAAAATGAATCGGAAGTTGGAGTTGCTGCTTCGGGATGCGGAATGGTTCCAAGTTTTGCAGGCGGCGCAAACGAGGGATTTTACGGCGTATCCGAGTGATTTATTGCGGGAAAGTTGGCGGATTGTGTTGCGGAATCAGTTCCATGATATTATTCCG
Organism: Paenilisteria rustica; assembly: GCF_013820765.1. GTDB lineage: Bacteria > Bacillota > Bacilli > Lactobacillales > Listeriaceae > Listeria_A > Listeria_A rustica. The sequence continues at coordinate 40,012 of NZ_JABJVM010000014.1, read as the reverse complement.
GGTTCTTCGATTCGGGAGGTTTACGAGGATTGTGTCGAGGAGTATGATGAAGCGGAGAATTTGGCGTTGATGGCTTATGATGAGATGAGTGCGATGGATGAGGAGGCGCCGAATGCGATGACGCTTTTGAATAGTTCGATTTGGGAGCGGCCGCGCTTGGCGGAGATTGCGATTCAGACGGACGAGCCGGTCATTTGGAAGGATGCGGATGGGAAGCAGTTGGATGCCGAGCGGAATGTAGCGGATAGTTGGCTTGTGGCGGTGGATCGCTTGCCTTCGATGGGAGCGGCGACGCTGACGTATGAAGTGATCGCAAAACCGGTTGATACGAAACCGCTTGCTCAAAATGGTGATGGTTTCCTGGAGACGAATCGCTATCGTGTGACTTGGAACGAGGCGGGGCAATTTACGACCATTTTTGATAAAATAAATGAGCGAGATGTGCTTGCAAAAGGCGAGTGTGGTAATGTATTGCAAGTTTTTGAAGATAAGCCGTTGAATTTTGATGCGTGGGATATTGATATTTATTATCAGGAAAAAATGCGCGAGGTGACGCAGCTGGAAAGTGTGGCGGTGACGCAAAATGGTGCCTTGCAAACGACGCTTCACATGACGTGGACTTACGGCGCTTCGACGATTTCGCAGGCGATTCATTTTTACCGTGATAGTGCGCGGATTGATTTTGAAACGGAGCTTGATTGGCACGAAAGGCAGCAACTGCTGAAAGTCGCGTTTCCGGTTGATGTGATGGCGACGGAAGCGACATATGAAATCCAGTATGGGAATGTGAAGCGACCGACGCATTGGAATACGAGTTGGGACTATGCGCGTTTTGAGACGGTTGGGCATCAGTGGGCGGATTTGAGCGAGACGGGGTATGGTGTTAGTATTTTGAACAATTGTAAATATGGCCACGATATTAAGGATCACGTGATGCGTTTGACGTTGCTAAAATCGGCAATATATCCGGACGTGACACAGGATCAAGGCGCGCACAGCTTTACGTATGCCTTGTTGCCACATGCGGGTGATTTTGTGCATGGGGATGTTGTCCAAGAAGCCTGGGCGTTAAATAATCCGCTCCGCGCGGCGCTTGGCTCTCATGATAACCGTTCTTTGTTGAAAACAGACGCGGAGCAAATTCAAATCGATGCCGTGAAAAAAGCAGAGGATGACGATGCGATTATTGTAAGGCTACATGAATTTACCGGCGGGCGTTGTCACGTAACGATGACGAGTGATTTCGAAGTGGAGTCATGGCAAGAATGTGATTTAATGGAGCGTCCAATCGGCGAACAAGAAACGGGTAAATGGGCTTTCCAGGTTACACCATATGAGGTGAAAACGTTCAAAATTAGACTGAAATAAGATCGCGATACCTTAGCGAAAACAGGAAGTAATATTACTGTTTCGTTAAGGTATTTTTAATGGTGTTGAAAAGGGTTGGGGCTTTTGTTACAATGATGAGGTGAGCATAAAACGCTTACAAGTGAGGCGGAATCACTAATTCATATACATAACATAGCCACGGTTTTGCAGCACACAAAAAAAGGGAGGCTTTTAAAACGTGAAAAATATCTACAAAAAGGGATTAAAGATTGTTTTAGCAGCAAGTTTGACGGTTGGAATTGGTGCAACGGCGATTGGAAGCAATGCGTACTCGGCGGATGCGGCAGTCGATCCAAATCTTGTGCCAGTGCAGATTTTGGGGCTCAATGATTTCCACGGGGCACTAGATACACCTTCTAGTTCACCACTAGGAAAAATTGGCGGCGCGGATTACTTGGCGACTAACTTGAACAACACGGAGGCGGCCTTTTTAACAGCGAATGGTTTGGCGGATAACACGGCGAGCAATTCGGTACGTGTACAAGCTGGCGACATGGTTGGTGCGAGCCCAGCGGTTTCTGGATTATTGCAAGATGAGCCGACGATTAAAGTGCTAAATCGGATGAAATTCGAAATTGGAACGCTAGGAAATCATGAATTTGACGAAGGTTTAGCGGAATATAAACGAATTTTAGACGGTGGAGATACGATCAATTTCAATGAAATCACGCAAAATTACGATCATGAGGCATCGGATATGTCAATTGTCGTTGCGAACGTGGTAAATAAGTCAGATGGCGCGATTCCTTATGGTTTCAAACCGTATGAGATTAAAAATATGGGTGGCGTGAATGTTGGATTTATCGGCGTTGTAACGACTGAGATTCCATCTTTAGTACTCGCGAATCATATTCAAGATTTCAACTTCTTGGATGAAGTGGAGACAATCGCAAAATATTCAGCGGAGTTACAGTCAAAAGGTGTGAATGCAATCGTTGTCCTGTCGCACGTTCCAGCGCTTACTCCGGGCAATCCGACGAATGGCGAAGGCGCGGTTTCTGGCGCTGCGGTTGACATGATCAATAAAGTAAACCAAATTGCGCCAAACAATAGTGTAGACCTTGTTTTAGCGGGGCATAATCACCAATATACGAATGGTAAAGTTGGCAATACGCGTTTGGTGCAAAGTTACAGCAATGGGAAGGCGTATTCCAATGTGACTGGCGTGCTAAACAAAACGACAAAAGATTTCGAGACAACTCCGAGTGCGGAAATCAAATATAATTTGCAAGATGTGACGCCTGATGCAGCGGTTCGCAGTGTCATTGACGAGGCATATGCGCTTGTAAATCCAGTCATTAGTAAGCCAATCGGGCAAATGGATAGTGCTGTCATGACGCGTGATACGAATGCAGATAACGAATCTCCGCTTGGTAATTTGATCACGGATGGTCAACGCGAAATGGCGAAACAAGCCGGAATTGCAGTTGATTTTGCGATGACAAATAACGGTGGAATTCGCTCCGATCTTGTTGGAACTGCCGCGAATGGCTCGTTTGCTGTGACATGGGGCGCAGCGCAAGCCGTGCAGCCATTCGGAAACATTTTGCAAGTGGTAGAACTGTCTGGCGCGGATATTATCGAAGCGCTGAATCAGCAATATGATGAATCTGAGAAGTACTTTTTACAAGTTTCTGGCTTGAAGTACACGTACACAAAAAATGATGCTGGCGAAAAACGTGTGGTGGATGTGATGAAAGAAGATGGCACGAAGCTAGACCCAGCAACAACTTACCGCGTTGTCATCAATGATTTCCTATTTGGCGGCGGCGATTCATTCTCGGCCTTCACGAAAGGGAAACAAGTCGATGTTATTGATCCAGACACGGATACATTTATTAATTATATTCAGTCACAAAGCCAACTTGTAACGCCTGCGCTTGGTCGTAAAACATTTAAAACAGAGGCAGAAATAGCGAAGGAAAAAGAAGATGCGGCGATTCAAGCAATCACGGACAGCACAGTTTTCGTGTCTTACAAAGAAAAAGATGCCGTGTTCAAAGGAAAAACCGTTCCTGGTGCAACGGTTACTGTGGATACGTTAGCGGTGAAGGCAAAAGTAGCGCCAATCGTAGCGGACGCAGATGGTAATTTTGAAATCGATATGAGCGGTGAAAACTTGAAAGAGGGCGATACGTTCGGCGTGACGATAACAGATGCGGATGGCTATAGTAAAGCATTCACGGTAGCAGTTATGGCCGCAGATCCAATTGACAATGGCGGCGGAGAAGAAGTTCCTGGGGGTAATAATGGGGGGACAGAAACACCAGATGTTGACGGGAATGGTGATGGCGGAACGGTAACGCCAGAACCAGTTATTCCTTCTGCAACTGGCGGTGATGTCGTATCAGAAGAAGTAGTCCCAGTAAAAAATGAGAACTTGCCACAAACCGGCGATCAAGATCAAACCGGCGTAATGCTTGGTGGACTTGTGTTAGTTGGAATCGGTGTTTATTATTTAAGACGTAAAACAGCGTAAAGAAACACCAGAACAGATGGAGCGCTGGGGCTCATAACTGTTCTGGTGTTTTTTATTTATACTACACTTCCATAATGATCGGTAAAATCATCGGACGGCGTTTTGTTTTTTCGTATAAGAAAGGTTGGAGCGTGTCTGTGACTTCGTTTTTAATCTCAGACCATTGCGTTGTTTTGCTGTCCATCACTTTGTTGAGATGACGGCGTAGCAAGCCTTGTGCCTCATTGATTAGGTTGCCGGATTCGCGCATGTAGATGAAACCGCGTGAAATGATGTCGGGACCTGCCATGACTTTATTTTTAGCAGCGCTTATAGAAACAACAACAATCACTAAACCTTCTTCGGACAAGACGCGGCGATCGCGCAATACGATATTACCGATATCGCCAATTCCGCTACCATCGATATACACGTTTGCTGCTTGGATTTTACCTGCAACATGCGCGGTATCGGCAGTTAGGGCTAGCACGTCTCCATTTTCCATGATAAAGCTGTTTTCATGAGGAACGCCACAATAAAACGCGGATTGAGCGTGCATTTTTTGCATCCGGAACTCACCATGAATCGGCATGAAATATTTTGGCTTCATCAGACGAAGCATTAGTTTCTGTTCTTGTTGGCCACCGTGACCGGATGTGTGAATGTTGTTGACTTTACCGTGAACAACTTCTGCACCAGCTTGGAAAAGTAGATTGATCGTGCGGTTTACGCTGATCGTGTTTCCAGGAATTGGTGATGAGGAGAAGACAACAGTATCGCCAGGTTGAATTTGGATTTGGCGATGGGTACCGTTCGCAATACGCGAAAGTGCAGCCATCGGTTCGCCTTGACTACCAGTACAAAGAATCGTGACTTCGTTCGCGGGTAGTTTATTCAATTGACCCCATTCGATAAACGTATCTTTCGGCGCTTGAATATAGCCGAGTTCGATACCGATTGTGATAGCAGAATCCATACTACGTCCAAAAACAGCAATTTTACGACCTGTTGCGACCGATGATTCAACAACTTGTTGCAAACGATAAATGTTGGATGCAAAAGTAGCGAAAATAATCCGACCATCAACATCGCGGAAAATATTTTTGATACTTTCACCAACGATACGCTCACTCATTGTAAAATTAGGAACTTCCGCATTGGTGGAATCTGAAAGGAGACATAGAACGCCTTCTTTGCCGATTTCCGCCATTTTTGTTAAGTTCGCTGGTTCGCCAACAGGTGTGAAATCGAATTTGAAATCGCCTGTGTGAACGATATTTCCAGATGGCGTTTTGACAACGATACCATATGAATCTGGAATACTATGCGTCGTTGCGAAGAAGGAAATACTTGTTTTGCGGAATTTGAAAACGTCCTCTTCCTCAAACTCGTAAATCTTCGTTTGGCGCAGTAAGCCGTGTTCTTCTAATTTGTTACGAATAAGTGCCGCCGCGAGTTTCCCAGCGTAAACGGGGATATTCAGTTCGCGAAGCAAGTAAGGAACGCCACCGATATGATCTTCGTGACCATGCGTGATGAACAAGCCTTTAATTTTTTCTTTGTTTTTAATTAAATACGTGTAATCAGGAATAACATAATCAATGCCGAGTAGTTCGTCCTCTGGGAACTTGATACCAGCATCGATGAGGATTATTTCATCCTGAAATTGCACGCCGTAAGTGTTTTTTCCGATTTCGCCTAGACCACCGAGTGCGAAAACAGCCGTTTCATTATTTTTTACGAATTTCATAGCGGATTACTGCCCCCACAGTTGAAAATCTTCATTTTGTTTTTCGTATTGTAGGTGCGCCTCGCTCAATTGTTCTACTAGCTCAATATGGAAGGGTTGGTCTTTAAGAATAACGCGCACTTCTGGCACGTCCTTCGCTTCCACATAGATTGATTGTGTTTTTTCTCTGACAGGTGTTTCGGTTTTTGTTGCTTGATAATAAACTTTAAAAATCATTTTTTTCTCTCCTTTATGTTTCGTTATTATTCATTAGTAAAAATAGCATTGCTCCTCATTTGCAATCTATTTACATAACAGTTTCATGGATAAGACGGGTGAGGCTCGTTAAAAAGGCAAAAAGAAACAATAGTAGCCGCGCGTCTGTTTGGCTACGATTTTAGAATATAACATGACATTCTGCGTTTTTTTCGCCTACTCCAATTGAATACCATTATTCTACGCATTTTAAACAAAATGGGCAGAGAATGATTTCAATTCACGGTAGGTTTAACGAGTCACTTCTTTGTGAAATCAAGATCCGAACTTTTATCCTTGAGTTCTAATATACCATAAAAAACGATAAATGCTACTACAATATACTTAAATTGCTCGAAAAAGTGATGGAAAGCTAGAAAATCGTGTTTTTGGGTGACTGCATGTGATTTTAAAAGCCTGATATAGAAGATACTGTTTTTGCCCGCTAGCGCACTTTTTTTGGTATACTGGATGGTGAGATTAGTAAATGGGTGCATTTTTTCCCGCAAATTTGGTCTGAGGAGATTTGAACTATGAAGAAAATTGTGTTTTTTGATGTAGATGGTACGTTGGTAAATGACAACAAGGAGATTCCAGATTCAGCCAGAAAAGCAGTGAAGGATCTGCAGGATAAGGGCGTTTACGTGGCGATTGCGTCTGGACGGGCTCCTTTTTTATTAAAGGATATATGTGAGGAACTGAATATTAATTCATATGTGAGTTTCAATGGGCAATATGTGGTTTTTGAAGGGGAAATGGTGTTTGATAACCCATTACCGCAGGCGTCGATGGAGCGTTTAATCGAAGTGACGGAAGAGCGCGATCATCCACTTGTATTTATGAACGAGGAGACGTTGCGTACGAATATTCCGGATCATCATAAGGTGCACGAGGGCATGAACTCGCTTAAAGAGGGGTATCCAGAGCTTGATGCGGAATTTTATAAAGGGCGGACGTTGTATCAATGTTTGCTATTTGCAGATGAGAGCCATGATGCTTTTTATAAAGAGAAGTTCCCTGAATACGGATTCTTGCGCTGGCACGATGTGTCGATGGATGTGGCGCCGGCGAACGGTTCGAAAGCAGTTGGTATTCGCGAAATGCTGAAGCGCTTGGATTTCAAAATTGAGGATGCGTACGCGTTTGGCGACGGTCTGAACGATATCGAAATGCTACAAGAAGTCGGCACGGGAGTCGCGATGGAAAATGGTCGTGATGAAGTGAAGGCGATAGCTGATTTCGTGACTGATTCCGTGGATAATGACGGGATTTTGAAAGGGTTACAGCGATTGGGATTACTATAAAAAAGAACAGCTGGCTGTTTGATAGAAAAGCGCTAAAAAAGCTTGGTTTGATAGCTTTTTTAGCGCTTTTGATGTTTTGTGAGATTATGTCAAACCAGGTATATCAGCTACTTTACGTCTTTTAAATACGCTTAAAATCAAGCCTAATGCAATCATCTCGAACAATATGTGTGTGCCGCCAAAGCTCATGAATGGCATGGCCGCATCAGATAAAGGTGAGAAGCCTAAGTTTGTCAATATGCTTAGTATAAATTGGCTTGCAAAAGTTACCGCCAATCCTATAACCAGCATTTTGCCATAAATGAAAGGAATGTTTTTCGCCGCACGCAATATTCTACAGATAAAAAAGACAATCAACACAACAGCAATAATCGCGGCTAACCAGCCAAATGAATAGATGATGTACATGAATATTAAATCTGTATGTACCTCAGAAATTAAATTTGGTGTCAGATTAAGACTACTTCCGATAAAATTAGATGCGCCTAGATTTTTAATGTCCACGGTATTGATTAATGTATAATTTTGCAATAGAATCACTAGGTTGAAGACTGGCCATATAAAAGTAGCAGCTGCGTACGCTACAGTTTGTTTAATGCTGGCTTTAGAACTGAGCATAATGGCTATGCAACCAATAATACAAATGATAGAAGTTGCTAAGGCACTTGTTGTAAAGAGCAACAAAATCGGAAATGCCAAGATACCTACTCCAAGCCAAGATTTTCGAGAATCGTTCCAGTTCCAAGAATGAAAGATTCCAGCAAAGGATATAACGAGGAGAAATGGAGTAATCTCGATAAAATTAACATTAGCAAAACCTAAGATTAAAAAAGGTAAACCATCTACTCTAACGCCAAAAATAACCGTTATTAATAGAATTAGGACGGTCCCCACGTATAGGTGTTTGGAATACTTTAACAACTTTCTATAATCAAGCCTAGAAAAGCTTAGCATCAGCAGAATTCCTACTAAGTAAAAGATAAGACTCTTATTAAATACTTTCATATTCTGAAGCTCTGTAAACGTAGAATGAAATTGTAAATAATACATGACGAGTAATCCAAACAGTGAGGCTATCATTACTGGGAGTAAGGTTTTGATATCCATCGGTGCTTTGTGTGTTTTGTTAAGCTGTTTTCCAAGCGATTTCACATCTCCCATACGATCCAACGCCTGAGCAGTAGCCTCTTCTTCTGAGAGCCCTGCAAGTAAGGCTTCCTCCTTAAGCGTTTGAAGATGATCACTTATTTCCAGTTTTAGACTAGCGTGCACATCTTTATTTCTTATTTTTTTACACAATTCTTTCATATATACTTCAAAATCGTCTTCTAATCGCATACAGTTTTCTCTCCTTTCAACACCTCGTCCACGGCAGTTTTAAAGATGGACCATTCCTCTTTTTTTTCCTGTATAAATTCCTTGCCTTTTTCATTGATATTATAGTATTTTCGCTTTCTCTTACCCTGGCCTTCTCCCCAATAAGAGATAATAAATCCTTTATCTTCAAGGGTGTGCAGAATGGGATAGATCGTTCCTTCTTTCAAACTAAAAATTCCCTCAGACTTCATTTCCAACTCTTTAATAATTTCATAGCCATACATTGGTTTTGAATTCAGTAGGCTTAAAATAAGAGTGGTGGTACTACCTTTTAGCAACTCTTTACTAATCTTCATAACAGTCTCCTTCCGATGCATATGTTTTATATGCATAGTAATCATAGGTATATGTTATATTATATATTTATGTGTGTCAAATCTTTTGATAGGGCTTTTACGAATGCATTAAAAATGTTTTCAGACGCAAAAGAACGACCCTTGATACGGTAGTGATGTATCAAGGATCGTTCTTTAAATACGTTACGAAAAAAGTTAGGAAACGATGAGTTATAGAATAATCTTTATTTAAAGATATTGGAAAAAACATGATATAATAGTCGTGTAGAGTAAGGTGTGTAAAGGATGGTGGCTTTCTGATTGAAGGGAGTGATGCTTATGTATGTAGGTTATCAAATCTGGAGAAAGGAAATGTCTGATGTCAGTTGCAGAATCGATTATGATGGCACTTGGGTTTGGAATGTTTATTCTATCCTTCCTCAAGCTCGTTATCGTAATGGTGCAAGCAATGAAAAACGACAAATAAAAAACCATCTGATTATACCCTGACCGGAGATTAGATGGTTTTTATAACATGTAAACGAAAGTCACCGTCTTTGAAGCGGCTTACGTCATTCTATACTAGGGAGTCGTGTACCACCACGGCTCTCTTTTTATTACCCTAAGTATAGCACAGATAAGCATCACTACTCAAGCGACGAATGTAATAGTGTTTTAAAATTGCCATATCTTATGTTTCTCTAGCTACTCGTTACGAGAAAAGTTAGGAAACAATGATTTATAGAATAATCTTTATTTAAAGATATTGGAAATACCGTGGTATAATAGTCGCGTAGAGTAAGGTGTGTAAAGGATGGTGGCTTTCTAATTGAAAGGAGTGATGCTTATGTATGTAGGCTATCAAATCTGGAGAGAGGAAATGCCTAATGTCAGTTGCAGAATCGTTAACTTTGGCGCTTGGTTTTGGTATGTTCGTTATATCATTAATCAAGCTGGTCATCGTTATTGTGCAAGCAATGAAAGAAGACAAATAAAACCCATCTACACACTCTGACAGGAGATTAGATGGGTTCGTACCATTTTAAACGAAAGTCACCGTCTTTGAAGCGGCTTACGTCATTCTATATTAGGGAGTTGTGGTGGAACACGACTCTCTTTTAATTTACCCTAATTATAACATAGCGATGCGTCATTACTCAAGCAGTGATTGTACATTTTTGTTCTTTTGTCCAGATTTCCTTTGCGAAAATAATAAAGTAGCGTTAAAATAGAAACTGAATCTTTGCTTTAAAGGAACAGAGATTACACAAAACATAAAAGGAGTAGTTACAAAATGAGTGATAAAATGGGTAGCAAGAAATTTCAGCCTTACATACCTGCTTCCAAATCACTGCCAGAGTTGACTGCAACTGCCATTATTCTTGGTATTATTCTTTCAATTTTGTTCGGTGCGGCAAATGCTTACTTAGGACTCAAAGTAGGTTTGACGGTATCGGCGTCGATTCCAGCGGCAGTTATTTCGATGGGGATTTTGCGTGGTATTTTTAGACGGGATTCTATTTTAGAAAATAATATTGTACAGACGATGACGACGGCGGGGGAAGCGCTCGGTGCTGGTGCGGTATTTACAATTCCTGCGCTGTTCATGATGGGCGTGGATATCAACCAAATTATGCTGGTATTTATCGTGCTAACCGGGGGATTCCTGGGCGTGTTCATGATGGTGCCACTTCGTAGAATGCTGATTGTTAATGAACATGAAACGTTGCCGTATCCCGAAGGAACGGCCTGTGCGGAAGTTCTGAAAACGGGTGAAAAAGGTGGCGGTGCGCAAGCGAAACTCGTCGTATTTGGTTTCGGAGTTGGTGCGCTTGTAAAAGTTCTTACAGATGGTTTCAAAGTGTTCCGAAGTGATGTGCAGACGGGGATTTATAATTTCCAGAATGCCTTTATCGGGACGCAAATTTATCCGGCCTTACTCGGCGTTGGGTTCATTATCGGGCCGAAAATTGCGGGTCAGATGGTGGCCGGTGGTTTGATGGCATCGCTCGTTTTGATTCCGTCGATTGCGTTTTTCGGTGCTGGGAGTTCGGATGTTATTTTCCCAGCGACAGAGGCGTTGAAGAATTTAGATGCGAGTATGATTTGGGATAATTATATTCGTTATATCGGCGCGGGTGCGGTTGCTGCGGGTGGTCTGATTACACTTGCGAAAACGATGCCGGCGATTATTCAGACACTTCGCAGTACGATGGTTAGTCTGAATAAAAATAAAGGTCAGAAAATGCTTGAAATTGAGCGTACAGATAAAGATATTCCGATGAAATGGGTTTTGATTGGGATTACCGTGCTAATCGTGATTATCGCGTTTGATCCGTTCACGAATGTGGGGATTATTGGCGCCTTGGCGATTGCGATTTTCGGATTCTTATTCGTTACAGTGGCATCACGGATTGTTGGAATTGTCGGCAGTTCTTCGTCACCAGTTTCAGGGATGACGATTGCGACGCTTTTAATTGTGGCGATTGCTTATAAATCGTTTGGTTACAGCGGTACAGAAGGCATTGTGTTGACATTGACGGTTGCCGCGATTGTTTGTACGGCACTTGCGGTTGCGGGTGATATTTCACAAGATTTGAAAACCGGGTATCTCGTTGGTGGGACGCCTTGGAAACAGCAAGTTGCGATGATGATCGGTGTTATCGCCAGTGGTCTTGTGATGGGTTACATTTTGACGTTGCTAGATAACGCATATGGCATGGGTTCTGAAGCATTACCAGCTCCAAAAGCGGCGTTGATGAAAATTCTCGCAGAAGGTATTTTGAATGGTAATCTGCCGTGGACGCTCATCTTTATCGGGGTTTCGATTGCCGTTGTGATTGAATTCCTAGGCATGAACTCGCTTGTTTTCGCAGTAGGTCTATACTTGCCGCTAAACATCAGTGCGACGGTTATGTTCGGTGGATTTGTACGTTTGATCGTAAACCAAGTAATCAAGTTGAAAAAGGACAAGGAAAAAGCAGAGCGCATCGAGCGTGGTACATTGTTTGCGTCTGGTTTAATCGCGGGGGAATCGCTGCTTGGCGTTATAATCGCGTTTGTGATTTCGATTAACCCGAACATTATTCCGACCGAGTACCTGCTTTCGAATCAATGGTTACCATTCTTGGTGTTCTTGATTGTGTGTACGCTACTTTACTTCTCTACAGTACCAAAAAAGAAGAAAGCGTAACGACAAACGCTCAGCTGCGTCGTTAAAGGCTCCGTTCCAGTGCTCTTCTACGCCGTACTTCGCATAACTTCTCACATGGTCGGGGGTGAGACTCCCTTCCTGTTTTTAGTTGATGTACAATTCGTACACTCCGCGCTGGTACTTGCCTTTGCCTAGCATCTAATCATTTGTCGCTCCGCTTTATAGGTACAGCATAGTTTCGTAGTGCTAAATGTTTGGACATAGGGAGGGAATTATTCTATGCGAAAAAAAGAACGGCGCAATATGTTGGAGGAAATTCCAGTTTTGAAGGAGAATCTAGTTTTGGAAGTGGCGGAGCAGGAGAAGTATTTGATTGTGCCGCGTTCGGCTTGGCTCGAGCGCGTGGCGACGAAACTTTTGAAGCAGCCGACAGAACGACGTATTAAGCTTGATGAACATGGGTATTTTATTCTTTCGCAAATGGACGGGGAGACATCGATTCCAGAGATGGAGGAGCGGTTTTCGCGGACGTTTGGAAACGAGGATGGGATGAGTTTGTCGAGGTTAGTCCGGTTCTTGCAAATCATGGATTCGTATAGTTGGTTGCAGTGGAAAAGAGGATAAGGAGAGCGGCGGAGATCAGTTTTTGGTCTTCGCTGTTTTTTTATGATAAAGTGGAATGGGATAGTTTTACATAGGGAAATGGCAGAAAAGAGTGAATTCAGATGATAAAGAAATTAGTTGGAAGTTTGAGTATATTCGCGCTGGCGGGCTGTTCAGGGGCTGGTGATTATGAAATTGCTGTGAATGATAAGTATCAAATCGTGGCGATTAACACGATGGAGCATGACTTTGTGCGGAGGTATCCTGATGGGGCGATGGATAATGTGTTTAAGATTGTCGTGGATGATACGGAAGAAATGATTGGGAATATTGTAGAAGTGGATTGGAATGAGGCGTATTTGATTGCTAAATCGGAGGACGCGGAGGAAGTTGGGGAACGTCGTTTGAAGCATCAGAATCCGCAGTATTGGATTTTTGATTTGGAGTGGGAGAAGCCTTATGGTCCGCTTGATTTGGATGCATTCACGAAACTTAAAGCGAAAAAGGGGATAGATTTGGAGTTGGTTCCTTATGAGGAGCGGATTAAGGGCGAGGAGCGTAGTTATGAATAGAAAAATTTGGATGAATATTTTGGGATGTATGAGTGCGGGGATCATTGGAGTTTTGATTTTTATTCCGGATTATGGCTTTCCTGATATGTATCGCATTCTTATCTTCATGGCCGTTTTTATGATTAATTTTTATATCAATAGGTATCTCCGTGCGCGAAAAAATAATAGCGAAAACCCACCGAATCAGTCGTGAATCGGTGGGTTTTCGTTGGTTATTTAACAGAGGACGTTCCCGAATTAACGAGTGTATCAATCAGATGAAATAATTGGTCGGGTGGTAAATCTTTTTGACGACGTTGCCAAAGACGAATCAGAGAAAACGCAGTCGAGATGTTGAATTCTAATAAATAAGGTGTCATCGCATTGTCTTTTGGAACACAGTGATCCAGTCCGTCAGAAAAAAATTCGTTCTTTAGCTTATCGGTAAAGCGAATGTTCCCGTAATCACCCAATAAGGCAGTTAGATACAATTCTTTTTCTTCAAAAAGCAGGAGAATATCCTTTGACTTTGCGTCTATTTGCTCCGTTTTTTTTACTTTTTCGCGGATATAATCCAAAATATCATTTTCGATGAAGCTAAGTAAATCGTAGACGTCAGTAAAATATTGATAGAAGGTACTGCGATTATATCCGGACTTATTAGCGATTTCTTGTACGGTAATCTTCTCTACTGGTTTTTGACTATACAGTTCGCAGAAAACGTCGACTAGTGATTGCCGTGTTTTATTGGTTATTTCAGGTTGTTTTTTTATCTTAATCTCCTTTCATCGTCCAACAGATTTGAAGAAATTGTGGGTTGATGTGGCTGGCGTGACGCCGTATAATTCATTATACAACACGTTGTCGTATAGTCAATGTAATAGGAGGAGAATTGCTATGAAAATACTTATTTTTGGACGCGGTGCTATTGGAACACAATATGCATGGGCGTTGGAGCAAGCGGGGCATACTGTAGAATTTTATGTTCGGGAGGGTAGGAAAGTGGAATATGGTTCGTATGTGGATTTGGAAATTTGGGATGCGAGGAGGAGTAAAAAAGATAGGCTAGTGAAAGAGAAATGGTCGATTGTCATGCATGAAGAGATAGCGGAAAATCATGACTATGATCTTATTTTTTTGAGTGTTAATCCGGAGCAAGTAGCAATTGCGGCGAAGTATCTTGCTCCGCGAGTTGGACGGGCAACTGTGCTGTTTTTCTGTAATTTCTGGACAGATCCTCAAGTGGCGCTTCAGCCAATTCCACCAAATCAAATTGTGTACGGTTTTCCGAATGCTGGTGGTGGATTTGAAGGCAATAAGGTTTATGGTGGGCTTTACAAAGCGGTGAACTTGGGAACGTTTGAATCGGACTTTAGCAAAAGGGATTTGGAGGTTCAGGCTCTTTTTGCTGGTGCTGGGTTCAAAATTAAGACTTCGAAGGATTTTCAAAGTTGGCTCTGGAATCATTTCGCATTCAACACGGCAATGGAAGTGGAGGTGTTGAAGAGTGGGAGTTTTAAAGGGGTAGTCTCTTCGTCAGTATCACTAGCTGGAATTGGAAGCAACATGAAGGAAATTGTTCTGATTTTGAAGGCGAAGGGGTCGAAGTTGGATGTGTTAAGTCAGATTTTAAATGTGTTGCCGCCAAAACTTGTGGGCTTTTTTCTGAGTAAGCTCGTGTTTTCGCCTAAAAGTGTGAGTTATGCACTCGTGGCCCACAATCATTACAAAGTTGGTTATGCTGTAAGTGAAGTGATTGCGGAGGCTCGGAAATACGATATACGTGCGCCAAGGCTTGATGCTGTAGAACGATTTATTAAGTGAGAAAATAGAACACGTTTTAAGTGATTTTATATGATTTTGGAAGAACCGCTATTCGCATAGAATAGCGGTTTATTTGATGTCGGATTTCTGAATATAAAATCATCTTGATGGAGGACTGTACCATGATCCTTAGCAATGGATTTAGCTTTTTCAACGGCGTACACTAGGAGTTGATAGCTTTCTCATGGAATAATCAACACGTGGTTACCAGCTGCTGTCATTGTACTTTTACCTTCGGGGGTTCTCAGTGTGCGGGATGAGTCTATGGAGAGGTGGATAACTTTCTTGTTATGATCAAATTCTACTGTTCTAAGACTTGTTAATTATTGGTGAAGGAATATGACTTTTTAAATGAGTCATATTACGATTAATGTTATAGGCTTTTTTATTTTGCCTACATTTGTTATACTAAGTGTGGAAAATACTAACATGGGGGGCAAAATATGTGGATGTAAAATATAGAGACGGTGAATGGGATAAGTCCAAAGAAGCCTTGGGAACGCTCATTGGACTTGGTGTATGGGGAAAAGGTGTTATCGATCAGTTGAAGAAAGTCAACGCTAATTTTGAGGATATTCAACAAGATATTCGAAAAGATGATAGTGATGGCGTGATTTCGTTTTCTTTCACGGATATGGAAAATAAGTATCAGCAAATGTTTGAAAAAATAGAAGTACTTCATGATTATGCAGGGGAAGCGGGAAGTATGGTGGAGCGCGTCATTGATGAACCGTTTTATAAGGATATCGATGCGTTTGTGGAGAAGATGGAAGCTTTGTCGATTGATAATTATGAGACGAAGAACACGATTGGCGCGACGACGATTATAACAACAGGCGGATATGATTATGGCGGTTACGGTGCAACGACGACAACGGTGCCAAAAGACAAGATTAAGCTAAGCGACATTATGGCAGGCGATAACTTTTTCGCAGATAACTTGAAGGCATCGTTTGCGGAGTATAGTAAGCAAAATCCCGACCAAGAATTCACGTACGAGGAGTACCAATCGGCGGTATCGAGTTCGCGCGCGTTTGAGTATGATTCGATTCGAGATGGCCAGCAGAATCTCGAATTGTGGCGAGATATTGGAGCAGCGATTGTGATTATCGGCGTCAGCATTGTGTGTCCACCCGCAGGTTTGGCACTGGGCGTTGCGTATGGTACACTAGAATTGAGCAGCGCCGCGACCGGAAAAGACTGGATGACGGGACGCGAAATGGACGGGACCGAACGCGCGACACGCGGGGCGTTTGCGTTGTTGGATATCATTCCGGGCGTGAAGGGAATCCGAGCGTTTAGTACGGCGACGAAGGCTGGCGGATTGGCGTTGGATGCCACGCAGGTAGGGACTAAATTGACATTGCGCCAAACGGCAAAACAAGGCTTGTCTCATGTGGATGCGATGGGAAGACAGGCATTGCGTGAGAGTGCCGAGCGGGTTCGGAATGTGCCGCGGGTTATAAGTGATGTAGCGAGTTCAACTGCGAATGCCACAAAAAATCAAATTAGAAATGGTGCAAGTAAGCTAGGTAAGGTAGCAGATGTTGGAGAGACAACTGCTAAGAACTTTTTTCAACCGCGCGTTGTAGCATCTCCTTTTGGTACCACACAAGTTGTAATGGGGGGCGCAGAAAATACACATCGCTTTGAAAATATGGCAAAAGGTTTATTTGGTGGTAGCGATGAGGTTGTAGAGAGTATTGGCAAGCACACAGATGATATTAAAGTAGGCTCAGAGGACTTGTCTGCGCTCAGAGATAAGTGGAAAGTTCCAGAAACAGATACTATAGCTGCTGGTAAGACAGACGTGAAAGGCTTAGAAGATATGGTCTTTGAAGGTGGTTCCCCTAAAGTGAGGAAGCAAGCAGGATTACCGGATTTAGACGAAATCATGCCTGATCGAGCGATTAAAGCACCCTATGATTCATCTAATTCTAGATTGGTGCAGTTTACTAAACATGCCGAAGAGGGAGTTTTGAATGAGTTTGATATAGCTGTTCAAAAGTTAGGGGTAAAACCGGAAGAGGTAGAAGGTGTTTTAAAAATACATCAATCTAATCCTAATGGAGTATGTAATAAATGTACTAAAGGATTAATAAACACTTTCCCTGAAAATGAATCGGGAATCTTTTATCAATTTAGTGCTAAGTATCCTAACGTTACAGTTATAGTAACATCAGAAATAGATGAGACCATAAAGGCAAGGGATATATTAGAATTTACATTGAAAGACGGAAAAATGTTATAGAAAGGCGGATTGACATGGAGAAAATATGGGGAGAATTAGAGGATAATAGAAAAAAAGTGCTGTATTTAAGTTTGGCTGAAAAAATGTTTTCATTTATGGATACCACGACTTCTAATTATAATGAAGGAAGAATGGCGTTAGATGTATGCTGGAAGAGTCTAATTGATACAAAAATCACTGCTGATGATATTTATGTACTGATAGATAGTCCAGACTATAATGATATAGGTGAGTTTGCTGAACAAGCAGAGGATCCAAAAAACATTGAAATATGGTATACAGTTCTAGACGCAGTAGCTTATATGGCTTGGAAAATGTATGAAGAGAATGGTGTGAAATTTTTACCTCAAGCATTAGAGGAAATCAGTGAAGATAGAATCACAGATTTCATACAAAATATTGAGAAGTCAGGTTTAATGAAAAAAGAAGATATTGAAAAAGCAGTGGAAATAATAGTTGATGAGGATAGTGACTTATCACAGAAAAATATACAAAAGAAATTGGGTATTTGAGGTCTATTTATCTGAATTTATATGAATCAAGACAGCTTAAATTCTGTTACCAGTTACGTGAATGAACGCGCAAAGAATAGTTGGAATATAGGCTCTAAGTATTTTTATGGACATGAGATTAAATGAAGCGGGCTAACCTATTACTAAGGAGAAATTACGACAAAGTTACCTACAGTGATTTGAGAGAGTGAGGGTCAATGGATAATATTTTTTCAGACTTTAAGGTAGTGGAGTATGCTGGTAAAGAAGTTCTAAAAGAATATGAAAATGCTCTTCCGAAAGAAATAATGCATATATGGAGTGAACATGGATTTGGTAATTTTTTGAATGGCTATATAAGAGTTATCAATCCAAACGATTACAGACAAGTACTTGGAATGGTAACGCATTTTCGAACAAAATTTATAAGGTCTTAATTATATTAAAACAACAAAGTACTCATTTATCCATTTTATTAAGTGAAGAAAACCCACCGAATCAGTCGTGAATCGGTGGGTTTTCGCTGTCTTCTTGTAGGTCTTTTTTGAGGAATTTGAGTTCGGCGACGATCATGACGGTGATGATGATTAGCAAGTACCAGCTGGTGATTTTGCCGAAGCCGACGAGTTGCCAGGTGACTTCTTGGTCGGGGTAATACCAAGCGCCGAAGAAGCTGGCGATGTTTTCTGCGACCCAGATGAAGAAGGCGATGAGTAGGAAGGACAGAGATAGCGGCATCCTCAGGCGTTTGTCGCCGACTGTGAACGATACGACGGTGCGCAGGAATAGGATGAGGACGGCGATAATGAGTATGTAGCGCAGGTCCCAGATGTAATGGTGGGTGAAAAAGTTGAGATAAATTGCGGCGCAGAGCGTGATGACGTAGCTGCTTTTGGGCCAATTTTTGACGG
This sequence comes from Paenilisteria rustica, assembly GCF_013820765.1. Taxonomy (GTDB): domain Bacteria; phylum Bacillota; class Bacilli; order Lactobacillales; family Listeriaceae; genus Listeria_A; species Listeria_A rustica. Next base: position 21,440 of record NZ_JABJVM010000014.1, on the reverse strand, counting down.
TGAGGTCGAAGCGTTTCCATGCTTGGCAAATGTAGCTGGCGACGCTTGAGTACATGAAGCCGCTGTAAAGTGGGACGCCGAGAATTTTTGTGTAGGCGTCTTCGGGATAGGCCCACGAACCCATATGGATTTTGTAGATTTCGAGTACAAGTCCGATGACATGAAAAAGCATGATGACTTTGAGTTCATCCCATGTTTCAAGGCCGAATTTGATCAAAAGTAGTTGGGCGATGATGCAGATGATGAGCAGTAAATCGTATCTTGGAATGAAGGGAATGTCGATGTATTTGGAAAAGGCGAGCGAGAGAAAAATGATGGCTGGGAAGATGCAACAGAGTATTTGTATCCAGGTGAATTGCCAGAGTAGGGATAGGAAACGCATGTGGTACCTCCTGAGGGATGCTTATTTGTAGTTTCTATTTTGAAATGGGGTATCGCTTTGAAAAAGGTGTTTTTGCGTGCCGATGGTTTGCAAAAGTTGCCGAATGCGCAGATTGTCGTCGTGTAACATGGCCTCGATTTCAGATTTGCAGGACGGGATGCAGGCTGTGAGATAGTGGTCGGCGGTTTTGGTCGCGGCATAGGCATTTCCCTGATGGATGAGTTCGGCGAAAATCGCGGTCGTAATCTGAGGTGTGTCGGTCGGTGTGAGGAGGTAACGCTTGTAATCGCTAGCATCCAAAACTGCGTGAATGCCGCCGAGTGGACCTTTGTCTAGGAATGGTTCTTTGTCTGAAAAAACGGTGGTATCGGCGTCTGGAAACAAGGAATTGATGCTTGCGAACAGGCGCTGATTGGTGACGATGAATACATGATCGACAAGTGGGCGCATTTTTTCGGCGGTTTGCTCTACCCATGTTTGCGAGTCGGGTGTCTCTTTGTACAGCGCTTTATCTTCGCCGAAACGTCGGGAATTTCCACCAGCAAGAATGATTCCTGCGATTGTTTTAGTTTTTGACAAGGCGACCATCCTTTATTTTCAAAATTTCTCCTGTGAGCGATTCGGCTTCTTGGTGATAATGGGTCACGAAAATGACGGGAATGTCGAAATCGCGCGCCATTTGGCCAACTAGCTCGATGCAGATGTTGCGGGTGTCTTCGTCAAGACCGTTGAATGGTTCGTCTAAAAGAAGTAGGTTTGGATTGATAATCATTGCTCGCGCCATGGCTACGCGTTGTTTCTCACCGCCGGATAATTTTTGGACGGAGGAAAAAAGGAGATGGGAAATCTGCAAGTAATCGCTTATTTTGCGGACTTGTTGTTCGATTTCGGCGCGATTTTTCTTGTTGACGGTTAGACCGAAAGCGATATTTTGAAAGACGTTCATATTTGGAAAAAGGGCTAGGTTTTGGAATAGGTAGCCGACTTTGCGGGCGGCGGTTGGAACGGTGATATCGCTGTATGTATCGTCCCAAGCGGTGTTGTTAAATTCGATGATACCTTCGTCAATTTTTTTTAGGCCACTGATGCATTGGAAAAGGGTGGATTTGCCGGAGCCGCTCGCGCCCATAATCGCTGTGATTGGGGCGACGAAATCGTAGTTAATATCCAGGTCGTGAAAGGGTAGTTTCTTTTTGAATTTTAAGCGTAGTCCCATGGGTTACATTCCTCTCGTTAAGTTAGTTTGGCGGACGGTCAGGATGTGGATGACCATCAGCGCGAAAATACCAATGATGACGTTGATAAGGCCAAGATAAATGGCGGTGCGCATGTCGCCTTGTTGAACCATGAAATAAATGCTGGACGCGATGGTATCGGTTTTTCCTTCGATGTAACCGGCGACCATAAGACTAGCGCCGAATTCCCCCATTGCCCGGCAAAAACTCAGTAAAATCCCTGCTAAAATGGGTTGCCAGCAGTTTGGGAGAATGATTTTGACAAAGATAGTTCTGGCGTTTGCGGATAAGGTTTGCGCGGCCCAGACGAGGTCGTGATCGATGGAGAGGAACGCGCTTTTAAGGCCTTGGTACATGATTGGCAGGATGATAATCGTTGTGGCAATGATGGCACCGGCGAGCGTGAAGATGAAGCTATAGTTGAAGTTGTCCCATAAAAAAGCGCCGACGAGATCATTTTTTCCGAACAGATTAAGTAGAATGAGACCAACAACGGTTGGCGGTAAAACGAGTGGGAGCAGGATGATGATCTCGATGAGGAGTTGGAATCTGGACTTGCGGTTCGCGAAGTAGTAGCTGAGTGGGAGCATGGTGAGGAACGCGAGAATGGTAGACGCAAATGCGACTAAGAGTGAGTGCAGGACTGGTGTTAGCATGGAAAACCTCCGAATATTATATGTATTTCGTTCTGATTATGAATACAAAAGGACAAAGAATAACCATCTATTAGCTTTAGGCGAGATAATAGATGGTCGTAAAAAGCCTATTTAATTAACTTGAGCTACCATCTTTATTGGCTCTCTTTTCGTATTTATTATAGCACTATTTGAAAATGCCGTCAAAGAAGATTTCGTCGGTTAAAAATATAAAATATAGGGATTCTCCCGATGCGCGAAAATGGGAGAAGTTGTACTATCGGGTTAGATAGGAATTTTACTGTTTTTCTTTGTGAATATAATAACAAAAATGAGGTGGTACATAGTGAGGAAAAAAGGTTTGCGGTTCTTTAAACGGACGGAGAAATTTAATGGAAACTGGACGGTGATGGAGGAGAAAAGTCGTGCTTGGGAGAAGATGTATCGGGATCGCTGGAGTCATGATAAAGTGGTTCGCACGACGCATGGTGTCAATTGTACGGGTTCATGTAGTTGGCAGGTTTTCGTGAAAAACGGGATTATTACGTGGGAAAATCAGGCGACGGATTACCCAAGTTGTGGGCCGGATATGCCGGAATTTGAACCTCGTGGCTGTCCGCGTGGTGCGAGTTTTTCGTGGTATGAGTATAGTCCTCTGCGTGTGAAATATCCGTATGTGCGCGGGAAATTGTGGCGTCTATGGCAAAATGCGTTGAAGCAGTATGGTGATCCGATTAAGGCTTGGGCGAGTATCGTGGAAGATCCTGAGAAGGCGGAGAGCTATAAGAGTGCGCGTGGTAAGGGTGGACAAATTCGGGTGTCGTGGCAGGAAGCGTATTATATGGTCGCGGCGATGCTGATCTATACGATTAAGAAATATGGACCGGATCGCTTGGCAGGCTTTACCCCGATTCCAGCGATGTCGATGATTAGTTATGCGGCTGGGTCGCGGTTTTTGACGCTGCTCGGTGGTGAAATGCTGAGTTTTTATGATTGGTATGCGGATTTACCGCCGGCTTCTCCGCAAATTTGGGGTGAGCAGACGGACGTGCCGGAGTCGAGTGACTGGTATAATGCGGGTTACATTATGATGTGGGGCTCGAACGTGCCGCTGACTCGGACGCCGGATGCGCATTTTATGACGGAGGTTCGTTATAAGGGGACAAAAGTTGTAGCGGTTGCGCCGGATTATGCGGAGAACGTGAAGTTTGCGGATAACTGGTTGGCGCCGAATCCTGGGACGGATGCTGCACTTGCGCAAGCGATGACGCATGTTATTTTGAAGGAGTTTTATGTGGAGCGCGCGGAATCGCAGTTTATTGATTACGCGAAACAGTTTACGGATTTGCCGTTTTTGCTGTTGCTTGACGAGACGGATAAGGGCTTGACGCCGGGCCGTTTCTTGCGTGAGGATGATTTGCATGCGGGGCTTGAAAAGTTAGCGCACGCGGATTGGAAAACGTGTTTGATTGATGAGACGACGGGCGAGATTGTGGTTCCAAATGGGACGATGGGTCAGCGTTGGGAAGAGGGCGTGAAGTGGAATCTGTCGCTTGAACGCGAGGATGGTTCTGTGATTGCGCCTGCGATGACGGTTGGCTTGGATCGGATTGATACGGTTGCGTTTCCTTATTTTGATAATACGGGAAATGGAATTTTTGAACGGGAATTGCCAGTTCGGGAAATTACACTTGCTGATGGTTCGAAGCGCTTAGTGGCAACGGTCTATGATGTGATGTTGAGCCAGTATGGTGTGGCGCGGCATGACGGGGATACGTTGGCTGCTCGTGGTTTGGATGATGCAGAGAGTCTGTATACGCCGGCTTGGCAAGAACCGATTACGGGTGTGAAGGCGGATATCGTGACGCAGATCGCGCGTGAGTTTGCGCAGAACGCGATTGATACTGGTGGTCGTTCGATGATTATTATGGGCGCTGGGATTAATCACTGGTTTAATAGTGACACGATTTACCGCTCGATTTTGAACTTGGTAATTTTGACGGCATCACAAGGTGTGAACGGCGGAGGCTGGGCGCATTACGTTGGTCAGGAAAAATGTCGTCCGATTGAGGGCTGGCAAACGGTTGCTTTTGCGAAGGATTGGCAGGGCGCGGTGAGACAGCAGAATGCGACGAGTTTCTGGTATTTTGCAACGGATCAGTGGCGCTATGAGGAAATGGACACGGATGCTTTGAAATCTCCACTGGCGCAAAAAACGAGCTATAAACACCCGGCGGATTACAATGTGTTGGCGGCGCGACTTGGTTGGTTGCCTTCGTATCCGCAGTTTAACAAGAATAGTTTGCTGTTCGCGGCGGAAAATAAGGACAAATCGGATGCGGAAATCGTGTCGGGTATTGTCGATGATTTGAAGTCGGAGAAATTGCAGTTTGCGGTGGAAGATCCGGATAATCCTGTGAATTTCCCGCGTGGTCTTTTTGTATGGCGCTCGAACCTGGTTTCTTCTAGTGGAAAAGGGCAGGAGTACTTTATGAAGCATTTGTTTGGGACGACGAATAATTTGTTGTCGACGCCAAATGATGAGTTTAAGCCGGAGGAAATGGTGTGGCGTGACGAGGAAACGGAAGGGAAATTGGATTTGATGGTGACGCTTGATTTCCGGATGACGGCGACGCCAATTTATTCGGATGTGGTGCTTCCTGCTGCGACGTGGTATGAGAAAACGGATATTTCAAGTACGGATATGCATCCTTTTGTGCATCCGTTTAACCCAGCGATAAGTCCGCTTTGGGAGTCGAAATCGGATTGGAATATTTTCAAGGATTTGAGTCAGACGTTTTCTGAGATGGCGAAGGATCACTTGCACGAGGTGCAGCGCGACGTGATTATGTTGCCGCTGAATCATGATACGCAAATGGAGATTTCGCAGCCTTATGGTGAGATTAAGGACTGGAAAAAAGGCGAGGTTGAGGCGATTCCAGGCAAGACGATGCCGCAATTCCAATTTGTTGAGCGGGATTATACGCAGATTTATGATAAGTTTGTGACGCTTGGTCCGAACGTTGGAACAGGCAAGGTCGGCGCGCATGGGACGCAGTTCTCGGTGAGTGGCGAGTATGAAGAAATGAAGAGTATCAACGGGATTTATGAGGATGATACGATTAAGAACGGGATGCCGATTATGGAGTCGGAACGACAAGCGGCGAACGCGATTCTGCATATTTCTAGTGCGACGAACGGGAAGGTTGCGGTTCGAGCTTGGGAAGTGGCGGAGGACGCGACGGGAATGGAGCTTAGTCATTTAGCGAAGCCTCGTGAGGCGGAGCGGATTACGTTCCAGAGCATTACGGCGCAACCGCGTGAAGTGATTCCGACGCCTGTGTTTACGGGCTCGAATACGGACGGCAAGCGTTATTCGCCATTTACGACGAATATTGAGCATTTAGTTCCGTTCAGGACGCTTACTGGACGCCAGCATTTTTACATTGATCATGAGATGTTTTTACAATACGGGGAAGCTTTGCCGGTGTATAAGCCGACATTGCCGCCGCAAGTTTTTGCACCTCGTGATAAGGAAATTGTGGAGACGCCGGATACGATTGTGTTGCGCTATTTGACGCCGCATGGTAAGTGGAATATTCACAGTATGTACCAAGATAATCAGCATATGTTGACGCTTTTCCGCGGTGGTCCGAACGTGTGGATTAACCATGAAGATGCGGAAGCTGGCAAAATTAAAGATAATGACTGGCTCGAAGTTTATAACCGAAATGGCGTAGTAACGGCTCGTGCGGTCGTTAGTCACAGAATGCCAAAAGGAACGATGTACATGTATCACGCGCAAGACCGTCACATCAACGTTCCCGGGACTTCGATTACAGGAACACGCGGTGGTAGTCACAATGCGCCGACGAAAATCCACGTGAAACCAACGCAAATGGTTGGTGGATATGCACAACTTAGCTACGGTTTTAACTATTATGGACCAATTGGAAATCAGCGGGATCTCTATGTTGCTGTCCGGAAACTGAACGAGGTGAATTGGCTTGAAGATTAAAGCGCAAGTAGGAATGGTAATGAATTTAGACAAATGCATCGGCTGCCATACGTGTAGTGTGACGTGTAAAAATACGTGGACAAACCGCCCTGGTGCTGAGTATATCTGGTTTAACAATGTCGAAACGAAGCCTGGTATTGGCTATCCAAAGCAATGGGAAGACCAAGAACGCTACAAAGGTGGCTGGAAACTGAAAAAAGGGAAATTGGAACTAGCGGCTGGTTCGAAGTGGAACAAAGTCATGCTTGGGAAAATTTTCTACAATCCGGATATGCCAGAATTGAAGGATTATTATGAGCCGTGGACGTACAATTACGATACGCTTTTCACGCCGAAAGAGAAGAAAAATCAACCGGTGGCGCGTCCGAAATCCGTGATTACAGGTAAAAACATGGAAATCGAATGGGGACCAAACTGGGAAGATGATTTGGCGGGAGCACCAACAACGATGCCACTTGATCCGAACATGAAAAACATCGAAACGGAGATAAAAACGAATTTTGAGACAGCGTTTATGATGTATTTGCCTCGTTTGTGTGAACATTGCTTGAATCCTTCCTGCGTGGCGTCGTGTCCAAGTGGTGCGATGTATAAACGCGATGAGGACGGGATTGTGCTTGTCGATCAAGAAGCGTGTCGCGGATGGCGTTATTGCATGACTGGTTGCCCGTACAAAAAAGTGTACTTCAACTGGAAAACGAATAAGGCGGAGAAATGTACGTTCTGTTTCCCACGTATCGAGGCAGGTTTGCCAACGGTTTGCTCGGAAACGTGTACAGGTCGGATTCGCTATCTTGGCGTAATGCTTTATGATGCGGACGGCGTGAAAGAAGCGGCTTCTGTGGAGGACGAAAAAGAGTTGTATGAAAAGCAATTAGAGCTATTTTTAGACCCACATGACCCGGCCGTGATTGAGCAGGCGCGTAAAGATGGTATTAAAGAAGATTGGATTAAGGCAGCGCAGAATTCACCAGTTTACAAAATGGCGAAGGAATACAAGATTGCGTTCCCATTGCATCCAGAATACCGCACAATGCCAATGGTTTGGTACGTGCCACCACTTTCGCCAATCATGAACTATTTTGAAGGAAAAGATTCGATTAATAATCCGGATATGATTTTCCCAGCGATTGATGAAATGCGGATTCCTGTTGATTATTTGGCAAGTTTGCTGACGGCGGGAAATACGGATGTTATAAAAACGTCGCTACAAAAAATGGCGATGATGCGGACGTATATGCGCGCGGTGAGTTCTGGTAAAGATTTCGATACGACAAAATTGGAACGAATCGGGATGACGGAGCGGGAAGTGAAGAAGATGTATCGTCTGCTTGCGATTGCGAAATATGAGGATCGTTTTGTGATTCCGGCGAGTCATAAAGAGGATTACATTGATACGTATAGAGCGCAAGGTTCATCTGGTTTTTCTGAGGATGTTTGTGGCGGTTGTAGTTTGGCGGATCAGATTAATAAGCCAGATGTGACGAATACGCCGATGCCGATGGGAAATAGTACCCAGCAGCCTTCGAAATCAACGCAGGACATGTATGAAGAAAGTTTTTATGGGGGGATTTGGCGTGATTAATTATGCCTTGCTAGACGAGAAACGTGCTGTTTTTGGCGCTATTTCGGCAGTGCTATCGTATCCTGAAAAACGCTTTATGAATGATCGGTTTTTGCTTGAAGAAACATTTACGAATCCTAAAACGCTGGAATTAATCACGGCGTTTTGGGAGGAGATTTCTGCGCTGACGTTCGGTGAAATTACGGAAACTTATGTGGACACGTTTGATTTTAATAAAAAGACGACGCTTTACATGACGTTTTATAAGTTTGAAGATGCGCGGGAACGTGGGCAGATGCTGGCAAAGTTGAAAGTTTTGTATGAGATGTTCGGTTTGTTGCCGGATGATGCGGAGTTGACGGATTATTTGCCGCTGATGCTTGAGTTTATTGATGCGGGTGACTGGTACATGGACGAGCGTTCGGGGGATAGCATCGAGCTTTTGATTGGTGTGATTGAAGATGGCTCGTATCACTTGCTTCAGGCGCTTGAAGAGGCTGGGAATCCATATCGTTTTGTGATTGAGGCGATGCGGAATGAGTTGCGCGTTTGCGTGAAACAGGGAGAGGAGAAGCAGCATGTGGAATAATTTTTTATGGGTTGTTTTGCCCTATCTTGTTTTGGCGAGCTTTGTGTTTGGCCATATTTTCCGCTATCGGTATGACCATTTTACGGTGACCTCGAAGTCTTCGGAAATGATTGAGAAGAAGCAGTTGATGGTTGGGAGTATTTTGTTTCATATCGGGATTATTTTCGTAGTTGGCGGGCATTTCATCGGCCTAGTCATTCCGAAAACTTGGACGACTTCGATTGGAATTAGCGAGCATATGTATCATATTGTAGCCGTTGGAATTGGTAGCGTGTTCGGGATTATGGCGTTTGCAGGGATGTTTTTACTGACGTTCCGACGCCTGTCAAATGATCGCGTGCGGATGACGAGTTCGATTATGGATATTATCGTAAATTTGGCGCTGCTGGTCACGCTGTTTCTAGGAATGGCAAGTACGCTGTTTGCAAACCCAGCGAATCCAGGTTTTGATTACCGCGAAACAATTTCGATTTGGTTCAGACAGCTGTTCATATTCCAACCAGACGCGAGCTTGATGGCGACTGTACCGGTATTTTTCCAACTGCATATCATATGCGCCTTCATCATTTTCGCGCTGTTCCCGTACACACGACTGGTGCATGCATGGAGCGTGCCGCTGACGTATTTGAAGAGGAGTTATATTATTTATCGACGTTAAAAGGGTGGAAGGTCGTTGGATATAAATCCAACGACACCAGACAAGACACCTTATAAGATTTTCAACATAAGAAGGGAGAAATAAACAATGCAACAAACATCAAAAAAAGACGCGTATATCGCGCTCACCATTGCTACAGTTGCGATGGCGATTTCATTCATGGTCTGGGCTTCTTTATCCCCAGTTTCCAATCAGATTGCCGCGGAATTTGGTTTATCTGCTTCACAAAAAAGCTTACTTATTGCAACACCCGTACTTCTAGGCTCTATCATGCGGATTCCAATGGGGATTTTAAGTGATCGGTACGGCGGGAAGAAAATATACATTATCACGATGCTTTTCACGCTAATTCCGCTCGTTTTGATACCTTTCGCGAGCACTTATTTATACTTGATGCTTTGCGCGTTTTTCATCGGTATGGCAGGGACAACTTTTGCCATCGCGATTTCTTACGTTTCGACCTTTTTCCCAGCTGAAAAACAAGGCTTAATTCTTGGTATTGCGGGGATGGGTAACATTGGTAATGCGCTTTCTGGTCTTATTATTCCGCGTATAAATGCAAACTGGGGATTCGATTGGATTTACTATTCCTTGATGATTGCGATTGTGATTATTGTCGCTATCTTTGCTATTTTCGCGAAGGAAATGAAGCTCTCGACGGAAAAGAAAACGTTGAAGCAGTCGCTATCGGTTGTGAAGGATAAAAATACGTGGTACTTATCGCTGTTTTATTTCCTCACATTCGGTTCTTTCGTAGCGCTTAGCAATTATTTGCCAGCGTTTATGGGTGACCAATTCTCGATTGGGGCAGTTAACGCGGGGCTATTCTCTGCTGGATTTGCTGCAACAGCGACATTCATGCGTCCTGTCGGTGGGATTTTGGCGGATAAATTCAATCCAACGAAATTGCTGACAACCGGTTTTGCACTCGTTGCCGTGGCCGCGTTCCTGATTGCGTTCTCACTGACGCAGTACGGCATTTTCACGACACTTATCTTTATTACCGCGCTGATTGTTGGGCTTGGTAACGGGATTATTTTCAAAATGGTGCCGATGGTTTCAAAAGGAAATACAGGTGCAGTGACGGGATTCGTTGGTGCAGCTGGTGGACTAGGTGGATTTTTCCCACCGCTTTTACTCGGTATTATTAAACAAAATACAGGTTCTTATACGCTTGGATTTGTCTTGCTTGGCGTGTTTGCACTCGTTTGTCTTGTGACAGTCTGGGCTGTTTATTTGCGCAAACCAACCGTAACGACCTGATCTTAAAAAGGAAGACAGTGGAACTATTTCGCTGTCTTTTTTTTAGGAAATTCCGTACAATAGGGGTAGACTGGAATAGGGGGAAACGTAGATGAAAATGTGGATAAAAAGCAGTTTGGTTTTAGCGGTGTTATGTCTAGTTTTGGCTGGATGCGGCACGCCGGAACCGCAAACGATACATATTTCTGTGGCGGCGAGTTTGAAAGATGTGATGGATGACGTCAAGCCGCTGTATGAAAAAGAACATGATAACATAAAATTAGAATTTGATTTTGCTGGATCTGGGCAAGTTCGGGAGCGTGTGGAGAACGGTGCACCGATTGATGGTGTGGTACTCGCAAGCGCGGCGGATGCGGATACATTGTTGAAAAAGAAATTAATTAGCGAAAAACAGGAAATTGCTTCAAATACATTGGTTGCTGTGATGCCGAAAAAAAGTGTTCCAACCGGCGATATTAAAACAGAACTTGCGAAGGCGCGTGTGATTGCGATTGGCGATCCTGCTTCTGTACCAGCCGGAAAATATGCAGCGGAATTTTTGACGAAAGAGCAGTTGATGTCGGGCGTGGAATCGCGTTTGGTGAAGGCGAGTGATGTGCGTCAAGTGTTGGCGTACGTTGAATCTGGCAACGCGGATATTGGTTTTGTATATCAAACCGATGCGATGATTTCCAAAAAGGTGCAGACGGCTTATAAAATGAGCAACGCGTCGCACAGCCCAATTGGATATTACGTGGCGACAGTGAAAGATTCTGACGTGGCTGATGAGGCGTCGAAATTTATGGATTATATGGAAGGAACGCAAGCGCAGAAAATTTTGAAAAAGTATGGATTTGGAGCAGCGAACTAACGAGAAGTGAGCGCTTACACTGTTATTTTTACAGCGCTTGATGTATAGTGGAACTAGCTGAAATTTGTGGGAGAAGGAAGTGTTTGGCATGTTGGATAAACGAGTGGCGATTCGGGTGGAAGAGGCCCAGAAAAGATTGTTAGATAACGCGGTCATGCTTGGCGCAGAGCAGATTCAAACCGCAGACGCGAATGGTCGAATCTTGGCAGAAGAAGTCACCGCGACGATGGCGATGCCGTATTTCAGGCGTTCAGGCTACGACGGTTTTGCGATTCGCGCGGAGGACGATTCAAATTACCCGCGAACCTTTCAAGTCGTGGCGGACGTTCCTTGTGGCGCCGCGTACAATCACGATTTGCAGGAAAACGAGACCGTGCGCATCATGACCGGCGCCAAAGTTCCAGAAAACGCCGGCAAAATCATCATGTTGGAGCAGTCACGCGAAACCGGCGACGCGGCGACAATCACACTCATCAACACGCATAAAAATACAAACATCACAGAGCGCGGCGAAGAATTCGAGGCAGGCGCGCCATTACTGCAAGCGCATCACCATCTGAATCCCGGCTCCATCAGCTTACTCGCAGCATTCGGCATACCGACCGTGACCGTTTTCCGCAGGCCGCGCGTGGCGATTTTATCCACTGGTTCCGAGCTTGTCCAACCCGGCGAACCCCTACCAGACGGGAAAATTTTCAACAGTAACCATCTGATGTTGGCGGCGCTCGCGGCAGATGCAGGAGCGGAAGTCATTGCAGTCGAGCAAATCGAGGACGACCTAGCCTTGACGAAAAATCGACTCACTGATCTCGCGAAAAAAGCCGATCTCATTCTCACAACAGGCGGAGTTTCCGTCGGGGACTTCGATTTCATGGCGATTATCGCAAAAGAGGACGCCGAACTGCTCTACAACAAAATCCAAATGCGGCCCGGCAGCGTCACGACAGCGATGCGCTACGAAAACACGCTAGTCGCAGCTTTGTCCGGCAATCCCGGCGCCTGTTTCACAGCATTTCACCTACTCATCGCGCCAGTACTCGCCAAAATGAGCGGTGACATCGAAACCCAATTCACTTTTCAAAAAGCTAAAATGGGCGCGGATTATTCGAAAAACAACGCTTACGATCGCTTTTTACGCGGGCAATTATTATACGAAGCCGGCGAATTAACCGCGGTTCCCGTTGGCAGCGACATGTCGAGCGCGCTTGGCAATTTACACTTAACCGAATGCCTCATCAAAATCCCCAGCGGCAAAACAGGCAAAAATAAAGGAGAGGAGATAGAGATATGGCGATTATCCTCCAAATAACAGGATTCAAAAAAAGCGGCAAAACAACGCTCACGAATTGCTTTGTGCAGCAACTAAAAGCGCAAGACTACACGGTGGCAGTCATCAAACACGATGCCCATGCGTTCACCATCGACCATCCAGGCACGGATTCCCACTCGTTTCGTGAGAGCGGCGCGGATGTTGTCGCCCTATCATCCTCTTCCCAACATGCGATTATGGTGGATCAAGGCATCACGCTTCAGAACATGATTGCTCAACTGCCACCGACCGACGTGATTTTAATCGAAGGCTACAAAGAAGCGCCGTTTCCAAAAATCGTGATGGTGCGGGACGCAGAAGATATCACCACACTAGAATCTCTACCAGCAATCCATACGATGGCAACATTGCGCGACGATTTACCAGCCAACATTTTGAAAATAAGCACGCAAGCCGCACAAGTTGCCTTATGTCAGACAATAATCGAGGAATTTTTACAATGATAAATGTTAGATTACAGCAGGAGCCGATTGATGTCGGAGCCACATACCAAGAGTTAGTCAATGCCAGATTCGGCGCTGTGAACATGTTTGTCGGCACGATTCGCGAATGGACCGGCGACATCCAAACCGAGAAAATTCGCTACACAGCATACAAAGAAATGGCGATTAAAGAACTGTCCAAACTAGCACACGAAGTCGAGGCAAAATATGACGCCGATGTGGTCGTGATACACCGTTTAGGCGAGTTGGAACTGACCGATATCGCCGTTTTCATCGGAGTTGCCACACCACACCGCGCCGCCTCTTACGAAGGTTCCCGTTTTATAATTGAAAACTTAAAAAAACGCGTGCCAATTTGGAAAGAAGAAGTCGATACCGATCGTGTTCGTTGGGGAGGTGAGCGAGATGACGCCCATTAAGTTGTTCGCTTTTCTCGTCCAAAAAGCAGGAGTCACGCAACTAGAACTCGACCTTTCTGATTGCAAGACTGTCGCAGATGTGAGACAGTTAGTAAGTAAAGAAATCCCAGCGATTAGAGCCGACGTGGCAAAATGCATGATTGCGGTGAACATGGAGTTTCAGCCAGACGATTGCCTTTTAACAGACGTTTCAGAAATCGCGATAATCCCTCCAGTAAGCGGAGGATGAGATGAAGGAGCCGATAAAATGACTGATGAACTATCCCATTTTAATGACGAACAACGCGCCCACATGGTAGATGTAACGAAGAAAAGTGAAACCCAACGACGCGCGATCGCCGAAACGACGCTACATATGGAAGAAGCGACCTTGACGCGAATCAAAGACGGGCTAATCGACAAAGGTGATGTGCTAGCGGTTGCACAAGTAGCAGGAATCATGGCTACCAAAAAAACGAGCGAACTCATCCCAATGTGCCACCCAATCATGACGACGAAAGTTAACATCATGTTCACAGACGACGGCAAAGACCACTTAACGATCATCGCCGAAGTAGTGACGATTGGCAAAACTGGCGTCGAGATGGAAGCACTGACCGCCGTATCCGTGACCGCACTAACCGTTTACGACATGTGCAAAGCGATAGATAAAAAAATCGTCATTGAAAATACCCATCTTGTTGAAAAAACAGGAGGCAAAAGCGGAAAATTCCGTTTCGATAAATAACGATAGGAGGCAGGGATCATGCAACTATTAACCGATCGCTTTGGACGCGTCCATGATTATATCCGTATTTCCGTCACTGACCGCTGTAATTTACGCTGCGTTTACTGTATGCCCGACGAAGGTATGACATTCCTACCTCACGAAAAAGTACTGTCCAAAGACGAGATTGTAGACTTCATGAAAATCATGGTCGGCTTTGGCATTAAAAAAGTCCGCATCACAGGCGGCGAGCCACTTTTGCGAACAGACATTGTAGATATTATCGCGGGCATTAGCGCGCTCCCAGAAATCGAGGATATCGCCGTCACAACCAACGCGATGTACCTCGTCAAAAAAGCAGAAGCCTTGAAAGCAGCCGGATTAACCCGAGTCAATATCAGTCTAGATTCGCTTCAAGAAGACCGTTTCAAAACAATTACACGCGGCGGTCGATTGCAAAAAGTACTAGATGGCATTGCGAAAGCAGAAGAAGTCGGCTTTTTTCCAATCAAGCTTAACGTGGTCTTGATAAAAGGTCAGAACGACGATGAAATTCTCGATTTTCTGCAGTTCACGAAAGACAAAGATATTAATATCCGCTTCATCGAATACATGCCGATTGGTCACGCTGGCGATAGCTGGAAAAAGCAGTATTTGTCACTAGAAACCATTTTTGATGCCTGTAAAGAAGCTGGCTTAGCGTACCAACCAGTAAACTCGATTCGCGGCAACGGCCCATCAGAAAACTACCGATTAGAAGGCGCAAAAGGGACATTCGGCTTGATTCACCCAGTCAGCTCCCATTTTTGCGCAAGTTGTAATCGACTGCGTCTGACCGCGGATGGCTACATTAAAGCGTGCCTGTATTGGGATGAAGAAATGAATATCCGCCCGTTCATCGACGACCCAGAGAAACTAATGGCACTCGTACAAAAATCAATCGACAACAAACCAGAAAGTCACGAGATGGCGATTGCCCTGCAAGACGAAATGCAATCACACAAACCGACGACCCGGCGCATGAGCCAAATCGGAGGTTAATTAAATTCAGAAGAAGTCTGCACCCGTCTCGGAGGATGCAGACTTTCTTTTCATAGGAGTGAATAAAATGTCTGAAAAACCAAATATCGGCCTCATTATTGGAAGCAACCGCCCAACACGCGTCTGCCGTACAGTCGCTGAATGGGCGATGAAAGAGATGGAACACGACAAGCTGAACCTGAGCCTCATCGATCTCGCCGAAATAAATCTCCCATTTCTAGACGAACCAGAAATTCCAGCGCACGGTAATTATCAAAAAGAGCACACCAAAGCTTGGAGCGAATTAATCAAAGGCTACGACGGTTTCGTATTCATTTTTCCACAATATAATTGGGGCTATCCCGCTGTTTTGAAAAACGCCTTGGATTTTCTATACGACGAATGGCGCGGGAAACCAGTGAGCATCATGTGTTACGGCGGTCACGGCGGCTTTCAAGCAGCGCTCAGCATGAAACTTGTGACACAAGGCTTGCACATGTATAATATGGCAACCAACCCACCACTCGATATTTCCGATGAGATGTTCGATGAGCGCGGCCAATTTAAAAACATTGAGAAAGACTTCGCTCGCTATAAATTACCATTGCAGGCCGTCTCAGCAGAATTTGCTAGTATACTTGTACAATAATGAAATAGAAGCAATATAAAGAAGCAGTAACAGTTTGGCATAAAAGGCTGAACCGTTACTGCTTTTTTGTTGAATCCACAATAAAGCGTCACAAAATAGATACATTTCGATTCAATAAAGAAGAAATTCTGTGTTTTTTGTAAGGAACAAAGCTGTTAGAGTAATGGATGTAAGAGTCAGTATGATACTTACCTGAACGACAGCAACACATGTCATTTTTTAAGAATCATGGTAGAAAGGAGCAGTCATTAAGCAAAGGATTTCGATCAAAATAATACAAATAAGAGGAGCAAATTATAAAATGAATAAGAACATGAAGAAAATAGCAATGGTTTTAGTAGCAACGAATGTATTAGCAAGCACGATTATTACAGGATTACCACCTGTAGAGACACATGCGGCAGAGAACAAGCTAACAGGAAGTCTATTGACGGCTAGTCAGGGAGGTATTTTAAATCCAGTTTTAGTTGGAGACAAGACTATAACTGGGCATATCCCAAATGGCGCCGGACAATCTGTAACTGTTAGTGCGGGGGTTTATAGCTATCCTATTGATGACTCACGTAGAGATTATAAGTTGCTGGCAGTAACAGTAACAGCAGATGCCAATGGTGATTATGCAGCTACATTTCCAAAAACTACAAACGGTGGAACTAATGGATTTCAGTTAAATAGTTCTTGGGGATATCCATCAATCATCACCGTAGAAAGCATGGGGTATAAAGTAGAAACTGTTGTTAGAGAAAATAAAGATTATTCTGGTTATGTCAATAAATTTAAACTAGGGGACAAAATAATAAGTGGACATGTTGATAACGTTTCTAACCGGGATATAACTTTATCAGATGTGGATTCAGGTTACGGGGGATTAGGAACCCAGCGGGCTCAGGGAAGAATAGATGCAAATGGCGATTTTTCTATAACACTACCAGCAGGGGTTAAGTATGGAGATATTAGAATATCTGAAAATGGTGGAAGTCCACTTCTAAGAAGTATTCCGGATTCGGATAATTCAAACACCTATAATGCCACAGCTCTTGATGTTAGTGCATCAAGTATTAATACTACCCGTACATCTACAGGAAAATTAACTACAACTGTAGCTCCTTCATTCGTAAATCAGGCTGTCACTTTTGCATCTAATAATACCTCTGTAATTAACGTAGATGCAAATGGTAATTGGACAGCTTTAGCCACTGGTTCAGCAACGATTACAGTAACATCGGTTTCGAATCCATCTTTGACAAAGGTCATCCCCGTAACGGTCACTGCATCAGAGGTAGAGATCGCACGCACCTCGGTTAATAACCTATTCGTCAATGACAATCCAGGGAATCACATCAAAGAAGCAACGAACCAAGCAGCGATTGACGCGGCGCAAGCAAAAGTCAATGCGATTACCAACGATCCGACAGCCAAAACAGAACTGCAAGGCTATGTTACGAAAGCGCAAAATGAACTAAACACAAACAACGTAGCAAAAGCTACAGCAGATGCCCTATTTATCAACAACAATCCAACAAACAATATCAAACCAACAACAAATCAAGCAGCCATTGACGCGGCGAAAACAGCGGCAGGCAAAGTAACGGTTCCAACCAAACAAACGGAAATTAATGCTGAAATTGCGAAAGCCCAAACACAATTGGATGCCAATACAGACCAAACAGCGAAAGTAGCAGCCGCAGTCACGGCAGTCAATGATCTGTTCCTGGATAACAATCCAGCCAATCACATTAAAGCGTTGACAGATCAAGCAGCCATCAACGCCGCGCAAGCGAAAGTAAACCTTGTCACAGACCCAACGAAAAAAGCAGAATTACAAGGCCAAGTCAACAAAGCACAAACCGAATTAAACACGAATAATGCAGCGAAAGCAACAGCGGATGCGCTATTCATCAACAACGATCCAAATAACCACATTAAAGCCACAACGGATCAAGCAGCCATTGACGCAGCGAAAACAGCGGCAGGCAAAGTGACGGTTCCAACGAAACAAACCGAAATTAACGCGGAAATCGCTAAAGCACAAACAGAATTGGATGCAACGAACGCAGAAAAAGCACGCGAAGCAGCCGCAACCGTAGCCATCAATGATCTTTTCATTAATGACAACCCAGCCAACCACATCAAACCAACCACAGATCAA
The DNA here is from genome assembly GCF_013820765.1 of Paenilisteria rustica. Lineage (GTDB taxonomy): Bacteria > Bacillota > Bacilli > Lactobacillales > Listeriaceae > Listeria_A > Listeria_A rustica. Next base: position 3,530 of record NZ_JABJVM010000014.1, on the reverse strand, counting down.
GCCAAAATCGATGCGGCGCAAGCAAAAGTCAACACGGTCACAGATCTAACCAAACGCGCAGAACTGCAAGTATTGGTAGACAAAGCACAAAACGAACTCAATACGAAAAAAGTAACAGATGACGCAACAGCGAGTGTAAACGCCCTGTTCGCCGATGCCCCAACGAATTCGGTGTTGAAAGATAGTACAACACAAGCAATGATTGACGCAGCGAAAGCAAAAGTCGACGCATTACCAGCGACAACACCAGAAAAAGCAGGATTAGCCGCTGATGTAGCGAAAGCTAATACGTTATTCAATCAAATCACACCAACAACCATCGGCGGATTAACGACAGATAGCACGACGGTATCCGGAAAAGGCGAAGCCAACGGCACGATTGTCATTAAAAATGGCGCAACAACCATTGCGTCTGGTAAAGTCGGCAGTGACGGTAACTACAGCTTCACGATTGCCAAACAACCCGCACTCGCAACCGTTACCGCAACCGTAACGAAAGCAAGTAACGGTAAAACAGCCAGCGCAAGCACGGTCGTGAAAGACGAACAAATCGTCCAAACAACCCTGGATACACTAACGATAGACTCCACAACGGTGACCGGTAAAGGCGAACCAAATGCCGATATCGTGATCAAAAATGGCGCGACAACGATTGCGTCCGGTAAAGTCGCAAGCGACGGCAACTACATGTTCTTCATTCCTAAACAAGCTGCCGGTTCGACGATTACAGCAAGCGTAACGAAAGCAAGCAACGGTAAAATCTCAACAGCAAGTCAAACAATCGCAGATACAACGATTGTTCAAACAACAATCAGTAGCCTAACAACAGATAGCACGAACGTATCCGGAAAAGGCGAACCAAACGCGGATATCGCGATTAAAAATGGCGCGACAATCATTGCATCAGGTAAAGTCGGCAGTGACGGTAATTACAGCTTCACGATCTCGAAACAAGCCGCAAATTCAACGGTTACCGCAACGGTAACGAAAGCATCGAACGGTAAAACATCGAGCGCAAGCAGCATCGTCAAAGACGAGCAAATGGTTCAAACAACACTCGATGCCATAACGGAAGATTCCACAGCCGTTAGCGGAGAAGGCGAACCAAATGCCAATATCATCATCAAAAATGGCGCGACAACGATCGCGTCTGGTAAAGTCGCAAGCGACGGCAGCTACATGTTCTACATTCCAAAACAAGCTGGCGGCTCGACGATTACAGCAACGGTCACAAAAACAAGCAATGGCAAAACCTCATCGGCAAGTCAAACGATCGCGGACACAGCGATTGTTCAAACAACGATCAGCAGCTTAACCACAGATAGCACCACCGTATCTGGAAAAGGCGAACCAAACGGCACGCTTGTCATCAAAAACGGTAGCACCACGCTCTCCACTGGTAAAATCGGTAGCGACGGCAATTACAGCGTCACCATTCCGAAACAACCCGCTGGATCGACGGTTACAGCAACCGTAACGAAAGCATCGAATGGTAAAACATCGAGCGCAAGTAGCGTTGTCAAAGACGACCAAATCACCCAAACAACGCTAGACGCTATCACAGTTGATTCCACATCCGTTAGCGGAAAAGGCGAACCAAATGCCGATATCGTGATTAAAAATGGCGCGACAACGATTGCTTCCGGTAAAGTCGCAAGCGACGGCAACTACCTGTTCTTCGTAACGAAACAAGCCGCCGGTTCCACGATTACAGCAACCGTAACGAAAGCAAGCAACGGTAAAATCTCGTCTGCGAGCCAAACGATTGCTGACACAACGATGGCCCAAACAACGATCGGTGCCCTCAACGTCAACAGCACGACGGTAACAGGAACAGCCGAAGCCAACAGCGCCATTGTCATCACAAAGAACGGTACAATCATCGCTTCTGGGACAGTTGGAAGTAACGGCCAATACCAACTAACGATGGCGAAACAAGTCGCAGGCTCCATCATCATCGCGACAGCAACCAAAGCAAGCAACGGTAAAACATCCACGGCAAGCACAACCGTCGCTGCGGTAGCTGCCGATTACAAACTAACAGCCAAAGACTACAAAATCGGTGACACTTCCCTAACAGGAACGTACGGTGCGAACATCGCGAAAGTTCGTCTGTTTGTAAACGGCGTACTGATTGTCCAAGGCGCAACAAGCAACGGCAACTACACGTTTGCGAACATCGCCAGCTACATCACCAAACCAACCGATAAAGTCGAAATCGCTGGTGTCGATGGCGGGTATGTCGAACGCGCACGCGTAGCCGTGAAAGTAACAGGAGATCCCGTCTACGATTACAGCCTAACAGCCAATGATTATACCCTTGGTGGTGCAACCATCACTGGGAAATACGGCAAAGACGTATCCAAAGTCCGTCTATGGGTCAACGGAACGGTTGTAGGTCAAGCAACAACGAACGCAGATGGCACCTACAGCATCGGAAGCGTCCCATCTTGGGTGAAGCTAAGCAGCGATAAAGTCGAAGTAGTCGGTGTGAATGCCGCCTACAAAGAGGTCGCACGCAAAACAGTCGTAACAAAAGGTGGCTCGATTCTTGATACAAGCCTTACACCAAACACGTATACGAAGGGCGATGCCAATCTGACTGGAACATTCGGAAAAGATATTAGCAAAGTCCGTCTGTTTGTGAATGGAGCTTTAGTCAAACAAGCAACAACCAACGGCAGCACATTTACCGTAAGTGACATCGCAAGCTTTATCACAAGCAAAGACGACAAAGTCGAAGTAGTCGGTGTCAATGCCCAATACAACGAAGTTAATCGCGTCACGGTGCCAACGGCAGGTTTTAGCAGCTTAGACAACGCCTTAACAGCCCCACCGACATACGTGTTAAACAGCAACACAAACAACATCACGGGCACGTACGGTTCTAACGTATCTAAAGTTCGCTTACTAGTGAACGGCGTCGTTGTGAAACAAGCCGTATCATCTGCGGGCACCTACAGCTTAAATGGCATTGCCGACTATATTAAACAAACCACAGACCTAGTAGAAGTGGTTGGCGTCGATGCCCAATACAAAGAAGTCAATCGCAAGACCATCAGCGTCGAAAACAATCCTATCGTCAAAGATTACACGCTGACAATGGATGGAGCTGCCTACACGATTGGCGCTAAAACCATCACAGGAAACTACGGTAAAGATATCGCTTTCGTGAGACTAGCTGTTGATGGCGTCAACGTCAAAACAGCCGTTCTCAATAACGGTGCCTATACAATCAACGGCGTGGACGGATCTGTCACAGACGGCACGCACTTAGTAGAACTTGTAGCAGCAGACGCAGGTTACAAAGAAGTGAAACGCATCACAGTTACAGTCAAATAAACAACATTTAGAAGCAAACGAAAAAGATCAAAATCGAGAAACATGATTTTGATCTTTTTTTTCGGTTCTATAATAAATGTTGGGGTAGAAATTAATCTGCCTCAACATTTTTTTGTTCTCATTTCAAGACAAAAAAATACACAGTAATATCAACATCCGTTAAGATAAAAGTGACGAAACCCAATCCA
>NZ_JABJVM010000013.1 GCF_013820765.1 Paenilisteria rustica | reverse complement strand
GGATTGGGTTTCGTCACTTTTATCTTAACGGATGTTGATATTACTGTGTATTTTTTTGTCTTGAAATGAGAACAAAAAAATGTTGAGGCAGATTAATTTCTACCCCAACATTTATTATAGAACCTTTTTTCTCTGTCCAAAATTCTAATCAAACTTTCATCAAAATAATGTTGGAATTTCATGCATATGCTTTATTATAGAGAATGTAAAGCAAGGACAGCAATTAGTTTTACCCCCCTTTTTCTAATTGTGGTGTCCCTTAACAAACTCCTTTTTTCGACCAGCCTCCCCTAGCTGGTCGTTTTTTTGTTGTAAACTATAAGATAGGATTTCTTGCAATTTCGTATACGACATATCTACAAAAAAAGCTGAGAGGTAAGCTACTCATTAGAGTAGTTATCTCTCAGCTTTATGCTTAGCTTTTAAAGAATTAGCACACTCACCGTCTGAATCTCGCCACCTAGCACATCATATGCTGTCAGTGAAACGATGTCTGTCCGGTTCTTAATGACGGTTTTTGCGTAGTATTGGAAGTCTGGTCCTGTTGTTGGCACGTTGATGGTTGTTTGTTTTACATTATTAACGGTAAGACTGATTCTTGCTACATCACCGGAGAACTGACCTTTGACGTAACTATCAGTACCAATCTGGAAAGAATTCACCGTTACGTTGCCATTTGAAGAAGTTACCGGTACCACTTTTGTGCTAATGACGTTGCCAGCTGTGTTATAACCAACAAGCTCGATAATATCAGTCACTTTTGTGATGTTGGTTTTTGCATAATATTTGATTGTGCCATCAGTGACATTGATACGTTGAAGTGGCACCTTGTTTATTTGCAATTCCACTTTTACGATATCTCCTGTGAATGTACCTGTTACATAGCTATCTTTACCAATCTTAAATGGCGCGACAGTATCGATTTTTCCTGGAAGGCTGATACCGTTTAGGATGGTGACTTTTTTTGTGTCTAGGATTTTGCCAACATTATCGTAAGCTGTCAGTTGGCCGTTATCATTGAGATTGCGAATCACGTTATTTGCATAATACTTAAAGTCTGGCGAACTTACACTGATTCTCGTGCCTTCTATATTATTAACTGTCAAACTGATTTTAGCCACATCGCCGGAAAATTGTCCTGTTACGTAGTTGTCTTTACCAAGATAGAACGAGTTCACGGTGAATTGTCCAACTGTTGGTTTTTGCACGTTTACTTTTGTTTTTTGTAGCTCGTTACCGTCTTTATCGTAGCCAATCATGTTGACTTCGTCGGTCGGCGCACTGATTTTACCTTTTGCGTAATATTGGTACGGGGAGCCAGTTGCGTTGATGATTTGTTGCAGTGTACCGTTTATTTCTAAAGCGATTTTTGCGACATCACCAGTATACGTACCTTTGACGTAGCTGTCTGTGCCAATGATAAAGTCGTTTGTTGTGATGGTTCCCGACGTTTTTCCTCTGTTTGCTAATAGTTCTTTTGCTTTATCCAAATTATTTTGTAAATCATATCTCGTTGCAACATCCGCTACAGCGTCTACTGCTTTTTGGGCTACATCGATCGCTTTTTGATTCGTTTCTTTTTTGAGTGACCCTGATGTTGTATCGTCATTTGTAAAAAGGGCTTGCACGGCTTTGGTTGCTGCGTCTTCTTTTTGTGCTTGTTCTGCGGCTAGACCGTTATCGATCATCGGTCCCCAGTTATTTGTTTTAAAAGCGCGGACAGTTAGTTTTACTTTTGCATCAAGAATTGTTCCTGGTGTGTATTTGGTTGCTCTGCTTGATACAACACCGTCTGCTCCCATTGGATCGGTACCGTCAGTTGTGTAATAAGCATCCGTTCCAGCATTTGGATTTTCTAAAATAACTCCCGTGCCGCTTGGTACAACATTAACGTTTTGTAATGTATGCGCCATGCCGTATTTTGTCCACATTTCTAGGTTGTATTTCACGCGGTCAGGGACTTGGGCTTGTACTTTTACTTGAGCCGCTAACCAATCAGCATACATCGTTTTTCTCGCACCCATGTACGCTGCGTCTAGTTTGTACGCCGCGTCAATTTGTTTTTGGTTTTCTAAGATCAGTTGTCTCACATTTGCGACAGATAATGGAGCGCCTGCTGCACCTGCGAAATCACCGTTTGCTGGGCCGATTTGTTTTAGAACTTGGTCTTTAACGAGCGTTTTGAACTCAAGATTACCAGCTGTTGCGACAGTACTACTATCACCTGAAAAATTCCCAAATAAAACGCCAGCACCACGTCTTGAGTTGCCATCTGCCCATTTATACCGATACGTTCCACCACCGCCCGCAAAGGCAGATGAGCTCGTTCCAGTTCCACCATTATTATAAAAAGCGCCATCGGTATCGTTAATGTTGAACTTCATTTTCGTGCCATTCCCGTTTAGAATATCGTTGGAAACGACTGCGTCTACTTCTTGCTCGGTATCAGTAAACATGAATAGTATTTGTGTTTTGATTAAATCATCGACATCGACATAGTTTTTAAATTCTTGGAAGTTTTTCGCTGCTGCTACTGCTTTTACTTTGGATAAAATAGCAGTGTCGCCATCGCCTTCTTCTACATGGCCAGGCACAAAATAGCCATCTTGGAAGCGAATTTTTGTATAGTCATCATCGCTACCACCGAAGTACTCCTCAAACATTTTCTGGCTGAAATCTTCGCGCATCGTTTTTACACCCATATATTTACCGTTGTAATAGTAATGCACGTAATTGGCGTGTAAAAAGATTTTATGCATTTGTTCGGCTAACGTATTGGTTACTTTTTCATCGTAACGGTTGTAGCCGAGGTTGTAGACGTCATTCTGCGGACCATCTTGCCCCTCTTTAAGCTCTAGTTTGCTGAACTTCCCTACAACAGGGTATGCTTCGCCAGGTATGGCATCGAAAAAGTTGTATTTTGCTTTTTTGCCATTGAAATCACGATGGAATTTAATAGCGACGCCGGAGTTGAACTGTGATACACTTGCTTGCCCGAATTTTTTAGCACCGGAAAAATTGAAATAATTCGTTCCACCAGTACCCAGATGGGAATCTAGATATTCAAATGTGCCGTGTGTGTGTGTGGTTCCATTTAGATTAGCCGCATCACCAGTAACGGATACAACAGGAAAATCGTCAATGGCTTGAGCGTACTCATCACTCGTGATTGTCGTTTTATACTGCCACTGGGAGCCTGATGTCACTTCATTTTTGTAGTTATCTCGCAAAATGTACGTGTTCGAAAGTACGCCCGTATTCCCAATTGCATCATACCCATAAACTTTCACAACGGTTGTTTTGCTAATGGTCAATGGCCCAGTGTAAATCGTTCCTTTCGTCGCGCTCGGTTCGCTACCATCTAGCGTATATTTCAATGTGATACCAGCTTTAGAAGTGATGCTTAAGTCAAAACCATTATCATACATACCGCGATTTTTACTGAATTGTATAGCATAATTCTTCTGACCGTTATCATTCGACTTTCCTAACGTATCTGAGCTGAATAAAGTGAGGTTCTTACTCACATCCGGTTGACGTCCGAATGACTGATTGTACGCTTGTTTTGTATATTTAATCGAGTCTACGGTTTTAAATTCAGAGCCGACTTTAGCCGATAAAATAACATCCCCACTACCGCCGATTTCAAAATTTAAGTGATTATTGCCGAGTTCCGTTGCTTTATCAGAGTACATGACGCGGTATCCTTTTGCGGGAATTACCAGATTGGAAAACTCGAATTTGTCGAGCGTTTTCGCTTTATCTGTCAAATACATCCCTTTGTCTAAAATTACAGGGACATCGTTGTCATTGTATAGCTCGACCCACGCTTCTTTTGAGTTCGCGGTGCCTTCTGATGATAGCTCGTTGATGTAGACGTTTTTGATTTTATCTGGTGTTGTGAGTGCGCCTTCGATGCTCGGACCTATGCCATTGTTTTTATATTTGATGATTAGACGGGCGGCACTTGCGTTTCCACCTTGATAGACGCTCCCAATATAGTTATCGCCATCGACGCGGAATGCCATCGATTGGCCGTCTTTCCAACCAGTTAAACGGTTTTCGTCAATAATATCTTTTAAATTAGCTGTACGCACGATTTGGTTGCCTGTTGTAAAAGCTGGCTGATTGTATTTCACAACCAAATTGCTGTAAGCTCGCGATGTGATGTTTCCAGCTTGATTTTTGTAGATTTCTGGATTACCAAGCTCGGAGCGAACTTCCATATTGGAGCTTACTTTTGCTGCATTCGTTGCATACGTTGTGAATTCTAGGTAAGCATCTTCAATTTCTGCTGATTCTGGAATACTGACATTGCCAAAACGGAAAGCTGAGATATCTTTGTAACTAGGTGTTAGATTAGTTGATGTGTATCCGCCGATTCTTAAATTCGAGTTTAGGTCGATTGATTTTGCTGTGCCATATTCTTCTGCATCGTCGTTTGCCGTCGCAACTTGACCATTAAAATCGCCATCTTCGGAGTAGTATTCTAGTACTAATTTTGGTGCCATTGTAGCGCTTGATTCATAAGAACGAGCGATGAAAGACCCTGTTTTGTCGCCGTCGACTTTGAATACGAGATTTTTCATAGCAGGTGTTGCTTCACGCATTTCATCGATAACTTGCGTCAAATCAGCTGTGTTGACAGTATCATTGACCGCTACTTTATCTGGCGTTGTAGATTTAGCAACAGAATTTGTCAGTTTACGGCTATCGAATGAAGCGACTGTGGACGCGAAGGCATCGCCATTTCCCATTTCACCTGCTACCGTCAAATTCGTTGGCGCACTTGAGGCTGTGAGTGTTGTAAAGGCAATATATGCTTTCGTAATCACAGCATCTGCTGGAATCGAAACATTCGCAAAACGTACAAATGTAGCTTGTGGCGCCGCGTTCAGAAGTCCGTGTAAATTAAGCGCAGTGCTCGTTAAATTAACAGATGAAGCGGATATCGCCGCGTCATCGGTTCCAGCTTTAACGCTATATTCTTTTTTCGCTAGTGGTACTTTGTCGGCATCTTCTCGAATCGAATACGTGAAGGTTTGCACGCCGCTATTTTGTTTGGCGTTATAGGCGTATGCTTTAACCGTCGTATTTTTATCAATGGTAATCGGTGTTGTATACGTTTTTCCGTTCGTCTCGCTCGGAATCGATCCATCTGTCGTGTATTTAATCGTATTAACCGCATCACTCGTGAGTGTTAGGTCAAAAGCTTTCGCATAAAATCCCGTTTTCTGGCTAGCTTCAACCGTGACAATCGGAGTCGCATCGTTGTTTGAACGCTCATAAGTCCCCTGTTTAAAAGTCACTAGATCCGCAGCGGCATCATTAAGACGGCCAATCGTCTCGTTAAAATTCATTTTTCGAACGTCAAACGAGTCCACAATATGAAAACTAGCATCATATTTTGTAGATAAATACAGTTTTGTTGCACGATTTCCCAATGTGAAATTAGTCGCCGCATCGTTATCCGTTCCATCTGCTTTCACAATACGATATCCTTTTGCTGGAATGTAGAGGTTTTTCAACGCTGATTTTCCTAATGTAGTCTCATCATCGGATAGGAAAACATCTTTTTCAAAGAATACAGGGACATCATTGTTATTATAAATTTCAATCCAGCCTGCTGCTTGGAGATCTGTTCCCATACTCGCAACCTCATTAATAAAAAGGTTTTTCATCTTCGCTGGCTCTTTTATGACATCTGCACCGACTGCATCCTTTTCACTGTATGAATATTTAATTACGAGTTTTGGTTGGTATGCAGCTGTCGCGCCGCCTTGATAAATGGTGCCGATATAATTGTCGCCATCCACGCAGAATGCAAGTGCATTGCCATTTCTCCATCCCATAAGACGTGTTTCATCGATGATATTTTTAAGATTTGGTGTTCGAATGACTTGATTTGCCACCGTAAACGAGGGCTGCTGATATTGGATAGTAGACGCTGTATAATGACGCGCACTGATATTTCCAGCAACAGTCGAATAAGCGACTGGGTTACCTAATTCCGCCGCAATCGACATGTTGGATACCCGATTTGCCGTCGTAGCTTTCGTCGTAAATTCCAAATAAGCATCATCAATTTTTGCGTTTTCTGGAAGCGTTACATTCGTAAATCGGAACGCAGAAAGGTCTTTATTAGCAGGTGTTAGCGTTGTTGATGTATAACCGCCAATCTTCATTTCTGTGTTCAACTCTATCGCATTGTTCACGCCGTACTCTTCAGCATCATCGGATGTACTGCTAATTTTCGCTGTATAATCTGCGGATGGTGATGTATATTCTACGATCAGTTTCGGCGCCATCGCTGCGCTTGAATCATAAGAACGCATCACAAAGGAACCCACATTGTTACCCACTATTTTGAATACATAGTTTTGTATTTCAGTCGAATTAGCTCGCATCTCATTTAACACAGAAGTAATGTCTGTCGTATTGAAAATCGTATTCGTTGCTACCACAGGGGTCGTCATGCTAACCGCTGCGTTCGTAAATGTTCGACTGGTAAAAGAAGCCACCGTATTCGCGAATTCCGCTTGACTTCCAAGCTCCCCTGTTATATTAATCGTTGTAGATTGACTTGCAGAGGAAGCATCACGCGTCGTAAATGAGAGATACGCGTTTGATATTTTCGCATCGACCGGCAACTCTACATCAGAAAAACGTAAATAAGTCGCTTGAGGTACGCCACTCACTACACCATGTAAATCAAGGCCAGTACTCGTTAAATTAACGGATGAAGCGCTAACCTCAGCATCTTCTGTCCCTTTCTTAATTTGAAACTCTTTCTTCTGTACAAAAGTCGGTTCCGTATTTCCTATTACTGCTGGTGCTGCCGTTTCTGCAAAAGTAATGATATTCCCGAGCGAAGTCGGTACCATCAAGGCAGCAATCATTGCCACTGATAAAATTTTTAATCCAAGTTTCTTTTTCATGTTTGTAATTATAACCACTTTATGCATCATTTATTTATGATGAGCAGTCATTTCCTCCTTTATTTGATTCGAATTTTTTCTTTTTGGTCGCACTAGTGGTGCATCCTTATTTCATAAAAATATTTTTAGTTTTCTTTTTCCTAAATACCATCTTTTCCTTTACTGTAGAATATTTAGTCATGCATATGCCTTAGATTAATGCAATTCTCCCAACACCTCATTCATTCTATTTTGATTTTAAATTATCTGCCTTGTTTCTTCTGTTCCTACTTCTATCTTACTTGCAAAATGTAGCGTACGTCAGCAAAATCTGAGGTTTTTTTTACTCTAAAAATAACTGTTCACGAAAATGACATCTGCTCTTTCCGAAAAAAACAAAAAGAATAAATATTCTTTTATATGTTTTTATATTCAATACAAAGACAAAAAAAGACTAAGAACTAGCCGCCAGTTTGACATGACAATAGCTAATTCTTAGTCTTTCTTATCAGTGCTTACATATGTTCTAAACGCTCAATTCGGCTTGCAATTGGCGGATGTGAATCAAATAGGCCAGCTTTCTCTTTTTTCTTCTTGTCACCTTTGGATGGTGTTGTGAAGTAAATCGATTCAGAGGCGGCACTCGGCTGTTTCATCTTGGTCGTGTCGCCACCAATTTTGCGCAAAGCATCGGCTAAACCGGTCGGGTTCCGCGTCAGCTCAATCGCCGTTGCATCCGCCAAATATTCGCGGTTACGGCTAAGTGCGAACTGTATCGCCGTCGCAATAATCGGGGCTAAAATGACGAAAACGAGGGCGACAATATAGATAATCGCTTGTGCCCCACCGCCGCCGTTGTTATCATTACTTTTTCGATTGTTGTTTCCGCCGGTGATACTACCCCAGAAGAGCATCCGCATCGCTAAATCGGACAAGATCGCAACGACTGCTACGAGCGCGATTGCAATCGTCGAAAGTCGAATATCGTAGTTACGAATATGCGCCACTTCATGTGCGATAACACCTTCTAGTTCATAGCGCTCCAACTTGTCTAGTAATCCTCGTGTGACAGCGACCGCGCCCTTCTCTGGTGAAATCCCCGTTGCAAAAGCGTTCGGACTTGGATCTTCCACAATGTATACTTTTGGCATTGGAATTCCTGCTACCATCGCCATACTTTCCACTGTATCCCAAAGCACTGGTTCTTGATCTTTGGATGTGACTTCCTTCGCCCGGTTCATCGTCATAACGACTTTCGAACTTGAAAAAATCATAATCGCGATATAAATAGCACCAATCACAGCCGCCATAATCAAACCGTTCAAGTAATTATTGTAAACCAAAATCCCGATAGCACATCCGACCAGCATCACAAAAATGAAGAATCCTAAAACAATGAACACTGTCTTACGCTTATTAGCCGCTATTTGTTCAAATAACATGGCGCATTCTTCCTTTCAGTGTTTTAGAATTGTACTTTTGGAACTACTTTTTCTTCCTCAGGTGTTGCAAGCATGTCGCGTTTTGTGAACCCGCCCATTTTGGCAACGATGTTAGAAGGTACTGATTCAATTTTTGTGTTATATGTCATGACTGTTGTGTTATAAAGTTGGCGTGAATAAGCCACTTTGTTTTCTGTTGTCGCTAGTTCGTGTTGTAATTCGATAAATGACGTGTTCGCTTTTAAATCTGGGTAAGACTCAGCAAGAGCAAATACAGATTTTAGCGCGCCAGTCAGCATGTTGTCTGCTTCCATTTGTTCACTGCGACCATCTGCTGGGGCTTGTGTCATCATATTACGAGCTTCCACAACTTGCGCCAATGTTTCTTTCTCATGTGCCGCATAGCCTTTCACCGTCTCAATTAAATTCGGAATTAAGTCAAAGCGACGTTTCAGTTGCACATCGATTTGCGCCCATGTTTCTTCTACTCTGTTGCGATATTTAACAAGGCTGTTATACAGTCCGAAATAAATCAAGACAAGTATGACAACAACCGCGATAGCAATAATCCATCCTATCATGTTCAAACAACTCCTTTTCTGGTTTGTTTCCATTATAGCACGTTTTTTAATTTATTTATGCTCTGGCGCGTTTTTTAGCTACCCGTTCTTCTTTTTTCTTGCGCATAAAATAAAATTCTTCTACAGGATGCTCTACCGTCATTTTCACCGTCATCATCGCGTTAGGCGCACGCTCAATCGGTTCGCCCTGCTCGTTCCAAAGGTCCTTCACAACTTGTTTAAAGCCAACTTCACCCGGACCGTAAAATTCAATTTCTTCACCAATCCCAAAATTGTTTCGCTGTTGTAGCGTCGCGATTTTTGTAGTTGGGTCATAATCCAATACTTGTGCTGCAAACGCGTATTGCGGAATTTTACGCGTTTTGCCGAATAGCTGCTCATCTTCAGTCGGTTCTTGATAGAAGAAACCAGTCGATAATTCGCGCTGTGCCACTTTCCAAAGTTCCGCTTCCCACGCTGGATCAAATACGAAATTATCTGGATCCGCGCAATACGCATCCACGACTTTACGATACACACTAGCTACTGTGGAAACGTAATGAATCGACTTCATGCGGCCTTCAATTTTCAAACTATCCACGCCTGCTTCGACCATATCCGGAATGAAGCGAATCATCGATAAATCTACCGCGCTCATCGAAAACGGCTCTTCGTCCTCATCCACAAGGTTACGCGGCACACCATTATCAATTTCAAAAAGGTCATATTTCCAACGACAACTCTGCGCACAGCCGCCACGATTCGCGTCCCGATTCGCCATATGATTCGACAACGTACAGCGTCCAGAATACGAGATACACATCGCGCCGTGAATGAAAGCTTCCATCTCAACATCCGTATTTTGTCCGATTTCCTGAATCTCGCTCATGCTCACTTCACGCGCCAAAACCACGCGCTCCAAGCCCTGCTGCTTCCAGAATTCAAGCGTCTTGTAGTTCGTCGCCGAAGCCTGCGTCGACAAATGCACAGGAAGTCCCGGTGCATCCGCAAAACAAATACTAATCAGCGCTGGGTCCGACACGATGACCGCGTCAATCCCGATATCACGCAATGTCCGGAAAAACTCGCCAGCACCTTCCGTGTCACCGTCATGGGCCACCATATTCGCTGCCACATACACCTTCGCGTCACGCGCATGCGCAAACGCCACACCTTCTTGCATCTCCTCATACGAGAAATTCCCCGCACGCGAACGAAGCCCGAAAGCCTGCCCACCAATATATACAGCGTCCGCACCGTAGCGAATCGCAATTTTCAACTTTTCAAGATTACCCGCCGGCGCTAAAACTTCCGGCTTTTTCAATATTTTTCTTCCAGTCATTGTCATGCCCTCCTCATTTTACCTCATCTGGTTGTTTCAAAAAGAATCCTGTTCCAAGCGTCCGCGTCTCCGGCTGTAATTTCGCTAAACGGTTCACAAAAGTTTCCGCCACAAAATCACCCGCCTCAAGTGCCTCTTTCGCCTTCACAAATAGCGCCACAATCGCGACAAAACCCTCGCCCGGCAACAAAACACCATCCAGCTTCCAAGTCCTCAGTCCCGCGTTATACACACGTTCCAAATAAGGCATCAACGACAAATCCTCCGTTGAAAAAATATGCGTCCCATTCTCGTCCTCATAAATCGGTAACTGGCTGTCCGCGTCATTCGGTTCACGCAAATAAAGCCCTCGATCCTTCGACGTATCATCTTTTATCTCTACAATGTTTTGGTAATTCGTTACGAGTTTCCGCTTCGATTGGTGAATACATGTCGGGCCATACACCTGCACCTCAATCGGCACATCCATTTTTGCCGTGATCGCTTCAAGCTCAATCAACGTCAACTCACGAGCCATGACAGCCCCAACTGCCCCCTGTTTCACCCAAAAATCGACCTGTTCCGCGCTCGTCACAAACGTCTGCGCATCATAGATAAACGGTAAATCAAGCGCCATTTCATGCAACATAAAAACAACACCTGGGTCCCCTACAGTAATGGCGTCGACTTTCATGTTAGCTATTTCACGTAAATAAGCAGGTAAATCCTTCAAATGCTCATTATGCATGAGCGCATTCACGGCCACTAAGACCTTCTTCCCTGCTTCGTGCGCTTTGTTAGTAATTTCACTAATATCGGCGAGCGTCAGTGATTGCGGCATGCGCAGTCCAAATCGACTTCCTCCGACGTATAGCGTGTCTACCCCCGCGCCCAACAACAATTCAGCTTGCAAAACCGACTCTGCCGTGGCAATAATATTCATGTTTTATCTCTCCTTTGATCTGTTTAAAATGTACTTACATAGAGTAACATAGATACAGCAAGGCATCAAGCGTATTTTAGAACAAAAAAAGAACTTACCCCAAATGGAGATAAGTCCTCTATTCCTGTTCCTCTTCACGTTCAATTCGTTCCATTCGCAAAAGCCGCATCATTGGTCGGTAATTTTGGCTGACGAGTCCTAATACCTCAACGAAAAACTCCACAATCACGAGTAGTACCAAGATAAGTAGGAACGATCCCCAGAATGTCGACATCGTGAAAATAAGGGCGAACAGCGAGAATAGCGCCGAAATCGCGTAAATCAAAATCACCGTTTGTCGATGTGTGAAACCGAGCTTCATTAAACTATGATGCAAATGCGATTTATCCGCCATCGCGATTGGTGTCCTGTGCACAATTCGTCTAATAATCGCCAATATCGTATCGAAAATTGGTACACCGAGAATAAGTACAGGGACAATCAACGAAATAAATGTAACGTTTTTGAAACCCATCAACGAAAGAATTGCGATGATATATCCTAAAAACAGCGCGCCCGTGTCACCCATGAAAATTTTGGCGGGGTAGAAATTATATGGTAGAAATCCGAGTGTGGAAGCTGCGAGCACCGCTGTAATCATGATAACTAACGGATCACCCATCACGAAAGCCATGCCCATAATCGTTAACAGGGCAATCGTCGAAACACCAGCAGCCAGTCCGTCCAGACCATCGATCAAATTAATCGCGTTCGTAATCGCCACAATCCACAGAATCGTCAGCGGAATCGATAGGTAACCGAAGTAAACCTCCCCACCAAATGGCAAATTAATAAACGTAATGTTAATGCCACCCCAGAAAACAATAATCCCTGCCGCGAGAAGCTGACCGATCAACTTGTAACGCGCCTTTAATTCAAAAATATCGTCCAGGATACCAGTCAATGCGATCACACTTGCCCCAATAATAAGCGGCCATAATAGCGTTTTATCGATTGGTAATAAGAACATTCCGATGAGAAAGGCGATGAAAATAGCCACCCCACCCAAGCTCGGTATCGGTACTATATTAATTCTTCTTTTATCTGGTTTATCCGTAATATCAAATTTAAGTACAATTCGTCTCACCACAGGAGTTAACAGCAGCGAGGCCAAAAAACATATTAATATAACTGTCAACATAATTCCTCGTGCTCCTCTTGCAAAATTTATGTACAGACTCATACTTCTACAAGTATACCCACAATCCTGAAAAAAAACAATGAAAACCCATAATCCTATTTTGCATATGTGTTTTCTAATGAAAAACTAATGGAATTATCAGTGACTTATTTGTCAGTATGTAGTAAAATAGGAAGTGACATAAATTACTCTAGAGAGGTTGAGACGCAAATGCGCGCTGAAAAACGCACAGCTACAAAAAAGAAGAAACGTACAGGACTGAAGATTTTCCTATGGTCTGTTTTGGGTATATTTTTAATTCTAGGAGGCATCGTTGGCTATGCCGTGTTCCAAACAAAGTCAACCATGGATACAATTCACACGCCTGTTGCAGGTGCTGCAAATCCGGTAAAATTGGATGGTAACACCCCGTTTTCAGTCCTTATTTTAGGTGTTGATGAACGTGAAGGCGATGTTGGACGTTCCGATACAACAATGGTTGCGACCGTTAATGGAAAAACGAACAAAGCACAAATGTTGAGTATCCCTCGTGATACGCGTACCGAAATTATCGGACATGATTCCACAAATAAAATCAATGCCGCCTACGCTTATGGTGGCGTAAAAATGGCTGAAGATACAGTAACTCACTTTTTAAATGGTATTCCGATTAACTACTACATCAAAATGAACATGGAAGGCCTCAAAGATTTAGTTGATGCTGTTGGTGGCGTTGAAGTTTATAACGACATGGACATCAGCTTAAAAGATAAAGAGTTCAAAAAAGGTAATGTAAAACTAAACGGTACCGATGCCTTAGCCTACACACGTATCCGTAAAACAGATGCGCGCGGTGACTTCGGTCGTCAAATGCGTCAACAAGAAGTTATCCAAGCCGTTGTTGAGAAGATTGCAACAACGCAAACACTATGGAACTTCGATGAGATTCTTTCCGCAGTTGGTAAGAACATGCAAACCGATTTAACTATGACAGATATTACACGTATCACCAAAAACTATCTTTCTGCACGTAAAAATGTTGAAAATATGACAGTTGCTGGTGATGGTGGTAAGATGGACGGCATTTGGTATTACAATGTATCTGATGCAGAACGTCAAAAATTACACGATTCTTTAGCGAAAAACTTAGAGTTAAAATAAAAATTAAGAAGAAGCTCCCGCGTGATTAGGAGCTTCTTTTTCTGCATTAAGGGTTATCTCCGGCTATGGCATGCCGCTTTTTGTGCCAGATTTTGTAGGCATTTGTTAGGCTAAAATAGTTAGCTTGATGTATTGTGAGGACTAGTACAAAACCAGTCGCCAGCTGTAATGGATAAATATAAATCATATCCGCCAACCAATAGTTGATTCCCATAAAAATTCCGGCGATCAGAGCTGGCAATGTCAGTATTCCTGTGATTAAGCCAAGTCCCACGAAGAGCTCCCCCCATGGAATCAAAATGTTGAATAATCCTGTGTTTGGCGCTACAACATTTTCCATGAATGCTTTGTACCAATCTGGGGAGTCTGTATTGGCGAGCACACTTGGAACGAGACCCGAGATATCAAAGTGGGCTTGCAATTTGAACCAACCTTCATGAAACCAACTGATACCTAGAGCTATTCGGATAAGTGAGAACAAGACATTTGCGCTTTGTTTGAGAATACGCATCTGATTCAACTCCTTAACTGTTTAATGGCGCTTGACCAAATGCTTCATGCGCTTTTTCACAGTAAATCACGACTGTATTGTAGTCCCCTGTTTCCACGCCTGCCAACGAGAAGTTTTGCTCCGCCGCTTTTAGATCGATTTTTGAGATTTCTTTCCCGGTTTTAATATCGCCATCCTTCGTTAAATACACATGCAAATCTGGACCTTCATCCGTTTTAAAGTTCATCAATTTCAAATCGTCACCGTCAATTGTCGCTGTACCGCTCACTTTATGTTGACCAACGCCTGCAAAATTACCCGTCATCATCGTCATCGCTGTATCGTCCATTTTATCTGATAGTGCGCCTTTACCGAATACTTCGTGGGCTTTTTCGCAATAAATCATGACTGTATCGTATTTCGTGAGATCTTTATCCGACACATCAAATGTTTGGCTCATTTCTTTGAGGTCGATTTTGCTTACTTCCACACCATCCTTCACATCATTGCCTTTTGCTAAGTACACATGCAAGTCTGGGCCTTCATCTGTCACAAAATCAGTCAACATCAGTTTGCTGTCTTTGATTGTCGCTGTCCCACTGACTTTATGTGCACCTTCCCCGCTCAATGTGGCCATCATCGATACTTTCTGATTCGCCTTCATCATGCTGTCTTTTTTGTCCGTCATCGCTGACTTCGTATCGTCCATTTTGTCATCTTTGCTTGATGAATCCGCGCCTCCACATGCCGCCAATACCAATGTCGAGCCAAGTGCTACTGTTAAAATTGCTGTTTTTATTTTCATCATTTTTACCCCTCTTCGTTATTATTTTCTACTCTCTTATCATAACAACGAAAGATATGGTAACGTTTACGCAATTCTTAGGTATTTCTTATTTTTTTCACGATAAGGGGTAAAATAATCATAAAAGCGTATAAAGCAATCGCCGTATAAAATTGCCAATCGAGATGTCCGAGTGAAGAGCCAAGGAAATTCAAAGTAAATGCGCCTGGAATAATGCCAAGATAGGTTGCTGCGGCGTAATCACGCATGCGAATCGAGCTGAGCCCCATCGAATAATTGATACTGTCAAAAGGAAAAAGTGGGATAAGTCGTAAATAGAGCACGACTAAAAAGCCATTTTCACCGATTTTATGATCGAATTTCTCTAATTTCTTCCCCTGAATGAGGCGTTCGATTTTATCTTTTCCTAGTTTACGGGCAATCCAGAAAGCCAGAAGCGCGCCAGTTCCAGCGCCAATAACATCTAGAATCGTGCCTTGTACCGCGCCAAATGTGTAGCCACCAAAAAGCGTGAGTGGTGTTGCGGGAAATAGGACGAGCGGACGCAGAATATAGGTGATCACGTAGAGAATTTTGCCCCAAATGCCCATATCGCGAACAACTTGACTAAGCTCCGCCACGTTGAAACTGTCGATAATTCCGAGTTTGTAAATGATGAGAACACCGGTGAGTACGAATGCAATAAATAAAATAATACCGCGCCATTCTTTCCAAAATTTCTTCATGATAACCCCCTCCATTTAATGATTTTGCGGATCAGTCGTTGTAATATTGGTTTTTCGAGTTTTTCGGTGAGTAGTTGATCAGATAGGTTTTTTAGGATTTCTGATTTCGTTGGGTACGGGTAGATTGGTTTGGATAGGTCTGTGAGTTTTGCGTTTTTGGATTTTAGTAGCGCGATTTGTTGCATGACCGTTGATATATCCATACCAATTGCCTCGGCGCGAACGATTTTTGCTTTGTTGTCGATGCCGACTTTGACGAGTGCTTCCGGTTCGTTGTCGGTTTTGAAACGATCAATGTTGGCGCCTGATGCGGTTAGAATTCGAGTTGCTTGGTGCGTCGAAGCTAGCTGATAAATTTCAGGTTTTGTGTAGATAACGGATGCGAGTGTGCCATAATTTACTTTGCTGAAATTGCCAAATGCGATATTCGTGAGAGCGGTTCTGGCCTCGACACCTCCTGCATGCGTGAGGCTGGGGCTTTTGATGACGTCTCCGATAGCATAAATATGTGGTGCTGTTGTTTGAAGATAATGATTGGTGCTGATTTTCGCGTCATAGGTAACACCAGCTCGTTCTAGTTGCAAGCTGTCGATATTCGCGATTTGTCCAGCGGCAAAAAGTATTTTTTCAACGGTTAGCGTTTTTTCTATCCCTGATTCTGTGATTTTAAGACTGATTTCATCTTTGTTCAGACGTGTGACATCGGTTAGTGTACTATCAAGATGGATATCTAAATCAAGTTTTTGCAAAGCGATATCTGCAATATCACGGCTAAAATGTTTTAAAAATTCAGTATTATGATCAAAAATCGCTATTTCAACGCCCAAATTTTGTAACGCTTGCCCAAGTTCGAGTCCGACCGGGCCTGCGCCAATGATTGCCATTTCGCATGGAAGTTTTGCCATCTGGAATAGTGTCTCATTTGTTTCATACATTGATGTATCCAAACCTGCCACATCCGGAATCCTTGGACGCGAGCCGGTTGCGATGATAAATTTTTTCGCGCTGAGTTGTTGATCTCCGACTTCTATTTGATATGCGTCCAGAAAACGCGCTTTCCCGATGTAAACCGTTGCGCCGATTTCTTCAAAACGCGGAACGCTGTCATGGACTTGAATCTCCGCAATCACAGCTTTTATTTTCGCCTGAATTTCCGTCCAATCCGTCGTTTCCTGCGCCATATGTAGCAGCGTTTTTGAAGGAACACAGCCAGAATGAAGACAATCGCCGCCCATATTTGCATCTGTATTGACCACCGCGACATCCACACCAAGCCGCGCCAAGCCAGCCGTAGCATAGAGTCCCGCCGCACCGCCGCCAATCACAATCACCTGATGATGCTTTTTCATCGTCCTCACTCCTCCTTATCGAGCTGTCTGTGCGCTTCGATTAAACGCTGTATTGTCGAAATTATTTCGATGATAAAAAACAATAACGTCGTCCAAAATAAGAAAGTCGGCGCTGTTAATACCATCAAACTAAGTAAAATAAATCCTTCCGTTCGTTCCGCGAGTCCCGTTGCATAATGAAATGACTTCACGCCTTTATTCTGCACCACATTTCCAATCGTCAAAAAAGCCGTAATTCCAAATAAAATCGATGCCATCAAAAGTAGCAGGATGAACTGCTGTTCTGGAAATCTTGCGGCCAGCGCAACAATAATCCCCGCTTCGACCACTCGATCAAACGTCACGTCCATCACCGTTCCAAAACCGCTTTGCTTCGTTTTTCGTGCCATCGTCCCATCAACCGCATCCAAAAACCCAGAAAACCAAAGGACTAAAACACCCGTCCACATCCAGCCAAATCCGACCAAAATCGCAGCAACGACGCCAATCACAAATGCCAAAACCGTCACTTGATTCGCTGAAAATCCGATTTTCAAAAAGAAATCTGCCGTTTTGTCCAATATCGGTCTGACATATGGTCTCGCTTTCGTATCAAGCATCTTTTTCACCCCTTACTGGCGCAATATAAGCCGTTTCCGCTCTATTTTCATCCACGATAATAAACTTCTGTGTCCCGTCTTCCAAAATAACCGACCAATAGGCCTGCCCATAGAGCATAACTTGGCGCTCGACCCGCACCGGAACACCAAAATCCGCCATCCGCCAAGCACCAATCGGGTAATAGGCATCCTCATACAACAGACCATCTCCGAAAAAAACATCGATTTCAGCCTCCGTCGCCTCTTTCAGTAACCCATTGTCCATCAACAAAACGCGCTCACTGAAAACTTTAGCCTCTTCATAATGATGCGTCACGAATACCGCCGCGATTTGGCGCTCCTCAATCTGCGTAAAAACCCACTGCCGCATATCGCGTCCGAGCCTCACATCCAAACTACTAAACGGTTCATCCATCAATAGTAAATCTGGATTACCAATTAGCGCTCGCGCCACCGAAACCCGTTGCTGTTGCCCACCTGAAAGCTCAAAAGGGTAGGCATCGGCCCATTTTGCCAGCTCGCTTTTCTCCAAGAAAACGCGTCCGATTGCCTCACGTTCTTTCCGTTTTACCTTTTGGCATTTCAGTGGAAAAATAAGATTCTCCAAAACCGTCATATGCGAAAATAGCACAGGTTTTTGAGAGATATACGCCATTTTAATCCCTGATTTCTGATAACTACCACCATCAAACGGTAATAATCCCGCTAATACTTTTAAAAATGTCGTTTTCCCACTCCCCGATCCACCTAGAATAGTCACCTTCTCACCTCTTCTAAGCGTCAAGCTAACCTCGTGCAAAATCGTCTCATTTTCAAAGCGTTTCGTTATATTTTCAGCCCTGATTATCTCCATTAACCCATCACCCCAACCAATTTCACAATTCCTTTGTAGCACCATCTAAATATAAATAACATCGCAAACGCCATGAAAATCGTGAATAAAGCAGCTGCCGCAACGATTTGCAATTGCGAAGATGTGAAGTATGGAAATAAAATGAGTGCCACCGTCTGAATAATACCGCCACCGATCATCGATGTAATCGCGTACTGCCCAATCGAAATCACGACCGAAAACAACAAAATCGTCTCATTCATCGGACGCATAAGCGGTAAATAGACGTCCAATGCTAGGCGCAACCGCGTTCCACCCATCAAATAAACATACTGATTAATATCCTGATCAAGCGCCAAATAAGCATTCCGCGCAATCCTAATTGAATAAGGTAACGTCGGCAAAAGTTGAATCAAGACAACTCCTAGCACTGTTTCCGTCAAATCCAAACGAATAAACCAAATATCCAGCCCCGCCGCAATAACAATGAGCGGCACAATCAGGGGTAGCTGCAAACAAACATCCAAAAACGCCAATTTCCGCCCCGTCGCCCGCGCTAAATAATACCCCACATAATTTGCCACCAGCAAGTTAATCATCACAACAAAAATCGCGACCATAATCGTTGTTCCAATCGCCGACCTGAAATTCGAATCCTCAAAAATACCAACTTCCCCGCCACGCCAAGCAACGATACCAAAAACAGCAATCATAATCACATATTGTCCGTAAATAAACTGCCTCATAATTGCCCACTTCCTTTACGCAAAAAGCCCCGATATCGTTGCACCGAAGCGAATAGAACAAACGCCAACAACAGCAAGAACACAGACACCACAACCATCCAAAACATCGTCGCCACTTGCACACTCACATCCGTCGCATAATATCCCTGATAAAATACCACACCTAGAAACGCCGGAAAACTGTTTCCCACCAAGCTTGGGATTTCATATGCCGTCCAAATAAAAGCCAACAAAATAATTATGAGTTCTGCCATTTGTGGCGCTATTTTTGGAAATTCAACAGTCGCAAAAACGCGCCACGTCCCACCGCCAGACAATCGCACCAATTCCACCTCTGCAAAATCGATTTTTCGGTACGTCGTCATCAGATAAAAAACAACAAACGGTACTTCTTTCAACAAATACGCGATCAAAATCTCCAGAGTCCCGTAAATTTTATAATATTCGCCGATATACGGATAAATGAACGCAAAAACGAGATATACATAGAGCGCTACAACAAAATGCGGATAATAGAAACTCGTGTTTAAACGTGCCACGGATCGCATCACTTTAGGTTTAAGCAATATTTGTCGCACAATTAAAACACCCAGTCCAATCGATAAAACTGTTGCAATCACACTCACACCCAACGAATACAAAACACTTGTGAAAATCCGCTTTTGACGGCTTACTTCCACAATTCCATCCCAATTTGCCCCTAAAAATCGCATTTTCCAAACGAGCAACACAATTGCCATCAAACTAACCGCGCCAAGCAACACCGGAATTAGCCAAGCCACGCCTTTACGGATAGACATAATTGCTCCATTCTTTCTGAATCGCTTCTGCGGTCGTATCCGGGAACTCATTCAACGCCTGCCAGTCATTATAAAACTGATCCCCCGTCTCACCTGCCGCGTCAAATTTCGCCTGCCAGTCCTTCGTCATTTTATTCGTAAGTAGCGTCGTTCCATCGCCCCACACCGATGTTTTCAATTTCTCGGCTTGCGCTTCTTCCGACAATAAATAATTAATCACGACAAGAGATGCCGCTGGTTGTTGCGTATTAAAAGCCACCGAAAGATAATGCGCATTCGTCAAAGCCCCATTATCAAGCGAAAAAGTCCGCGTCGAAGCTGGAAACGTGCCATCTTTTATAAATGGCAAGGCACGACGCTCATTAAAGCCCATCGTGAAATCAATCTGACCTTGCGCGTACAACTGATCTAGCTCCTGCAACGTTTTCGGATATGTTTTCCCATCACGCCACAAATACGGTCCAATCGATTCTAAATACGCATACGCCTTCTCACGATCCGCTTTTGTCGGAGCCTCGGTGAATTCCTTCCCCGGATTTTGCGCGTAAATCACTTGCCTAACAAACGCATCTCCGGTGAAATCTGCCACATCCGGATACGTAAACCGTCCAGGATTTGCCTTCACCCAAGCCGTCAATTCCGCCAAATTAAGCGGTGGTTTCGAAACTTTGTCCGCATTATATTGGAACACAAAAGACGTTTTTCCCCATGGTGCTTCCATTTTATCGATCGCATTTCCCGCATCCTTTTCCGTCAAAAGTGGATCGACAAACTTCGCTACATTTGGAATCTGATCGGTAATTTCACCGTAAAGCAGCCCGCCATCCTTTGCCGTTTTGAAATTCTGACCATTAATCCAAACCACATCCACGCTACCATTTTTCTTCCCAGCCTGTTTCTCACTGCTCAGTTTCTGAATAAATTTCTCCGTATCCATTGGCACCCGTTTCAGCGTAATATCCTGCTCTTTTTTCAGTTTCGGCGCCACAAAATCGTCGATGTAGGCGTTAATATTCTTATCCCCGCCCCACATGTAGAAATTCACCGTCTGACCTTTCGCGTCCTTTTCCAACTGCGCAAAATCCTGGCCCTTCACGCTATCCGACGAGCTATTATTCCCGCACGCCGCCAAAACGAACAATAATCCAAGCATTGCCATTAAGCCAAATCGCTTCATCCCAGTTCCCCTTCTTTCCAAATCGGTATCGCCAAAATAAACGTACTACCAACATTGAGCTCGCTCTCCACACACAGCGAACCACCGTGTAACTCCGCTAAATTTTTTGCAATATGAAGCCCAAGTCCCGAGCCACCATGCGCCAAATTCCGCGATTTCTCCACACGATACAACCGCTCAAAAATCCGCTCCTGCTCCGCCGCTGAAATTCCCTGTCCGTGATCCTGCACCCGAAACAAAATAGCATCTTCCGTCCGCCTCACATTAATCTCAATCGCCGTTCCCACATCCGAAAACTTCAACGCATTCTCCAGCAAATTATACAAAATCCGCGTCACAAACTTCTGATCCGCATACACAAACTGGCAGTCCGGCGCAATCGCCACATGCACATCCCGATGCTCTCGCTTCAACTGCACATCAAAAGCCTCCAAAACATCAACCAGCAACTGATCCAACCAAATCCGCGTCCGCTCCAAAACTGGCTCTTTCTTATCAATCGCCGCGACATCCATCAACTCATCAACCAAATCCGTCAATCGCATCGTTTCCCGCTGAATCGTCCGCAAATACTGCTGCCGCTCCGCATCCGTCGCAATCATTCCATCTAAAAGTGCCTCCGAAAACGACCGAATCGATGCAATAGGTGTCTTAATATCATGCGACAAATTCGCAATCAACTCATTTCGCTCCAGTTCTCCGTCCTTAATCTGCCGAAACATCTCGTCTAACCGCTCCGACATCTCATTGAAATCCTCCGCCAGCATCCGTGTTTCGAGTGGTCCCGTCACCTCGACCTTCCCAGAAAACTCACCTTGCGCGATTTTGCGACTTTCCTTTCCCAATTTATCAATCGACCGAAGTGCCGGCCGCATCAACAAATAATTAATCACAAAAGCAAGCGTACTCGCACCAAGCGTAATCAAAATCGTAAAAATCACGAATTGCGTGTTAAAAATCATCCGATACGCGCTAAAGCCCAGCACAACCGTTACAATAATCACGCCAATCCCATAAGAAAGTAAAATAAGCGTCCGTAATTTCATGATTCCATCACCAACTCGAACTTGTAGCCAAGACCCCAAACAGTCTTAATAAAAACTGGTGCCTCGCCGTTCACCTGCAACTTCTCCCGTAAATGATGGATGTGCACATTAATTGTATTCGCATCCCCATCGTACTCGTAGCCCCAAACACGCTCCAGCAATTCCGATTTTGAGAAAACCCGTTTATTCTCACTCGCTAGAAGCCACAACAAATCGAATTCCTTAATCGTCAGCTCCAATTCCTGCCCAGAAACCGACGCCAATCGTTTCGCCTTATCCAGAAAAAGTGGTCCATGTGTCAGCGTCTCCGGTTCCACAAATTGCCGCGACCGCCGCAAAATATTTTTCACCCGAAGCACCAACTCACGTGGGCTAAATGGTTTCGACATATAATCATCCGCACCGAGCGTCAAACCGTACAACCGCTCCTTCTCCTGCGTTAAAGCACTCAAATACAAAAACGGCGTATCCTTTCCGCGCTCCTGCACCTCCATAATAAACGCATGCCCGTCCATTTTCGGCATCATAATATCCACGACCATCAAATCGACACGTTGCGCATCATACATCACAAGCGCCTCTTCGCCATTTTTTGCCGTTAAAACACGAAAGCCTTCCTTCTCCAAATAGCGCCGACACACATCAACTATTGTCTCCTCATCATCCACCAGTAAAATCGTGTTCATCCGCGCCTCACCTCACGTTTATTTTTTCTCAAATAGATACAAGAAATCCCCGTACCCCTTCTCCTTCATCTGTGCCCTCGGAATAAAATTGAGCGCCGCCGAATTCATGCAATACCGCAAATGCGTTGGCTGTGGCCCATCCGAAAAAACATGTCCCAAATGCGAATCCGCGTGCTTACTCCTAATCTCCGTCCGCTTTGTCACCAAGAAATTATCCTCTTTTTCATAGACATTATTCGGCACTAGCGGCTTGGTAAAACTCGGCCAACCCGTACCCGAATCGAATTTATCCGTCGAACTAAACAGCGGCTCACCCGAAACCAAATCTACATAAATTCCTTCCGCCTTATTCGCATCATATTTATTTTGGAAAGCCGTCTCTGTTTGACTTTCCTGCGTCACCCGGTACTGCTCGTCCGTCAACTCCGCCTTGATATCAGCCTGCGAATAGCTCGCTGGGTAACTCGGCAAATCTACCGCCTTGTCCTTGCCCCAATGCTTATTCAAGAAATCATCACGCCCCGAGCCATTCCGATAATACTCGTACCGTTTCGGATTTTTCTTATAGTAATCTTGATGATACGTTTCCGCTTCATAAAAGTTGCTTGATGCCTTAATCGGCGTCACAACCTTGCTAAACCGATTCGTTTCTGCCAACGCTTTTTTAGAGGCTTCCGCTTCCTTCTTCTGCTCCGCATTCACATAAAAAATCCCCGCACCGTACTGCGTTCCACGATCGACAAACTGGCCCTCGGCATCCGTCGGGTCAATCTGATGCCAAAATACGTCCAGCAACTGCTCATACGAAATCAACTTCGGATCAAATTTTATCATCACAGCTTCCTGATGCCCGGTATTCCCACTCGAAACTTCATCATACGTCGGATTCCGCGTCGTGCCCCCCGTATACCCCGAGATCACATCGTTGACCCCTTTTAACTTCTCAAATGGCGGCTCCATGCACCAAAAACAGCCACCCGCAAAAATCGCGACCTCTTGCCCCGATCCATCATCACCCACATTTTGATACGCTAGATTATCGCTACCATGCGACTTTGCATCCTGATGCGAAACATACGCATAAACGCCCCACGCCACCCCAATTGCAGCGATTACAATAAGCGTATTTCTCAACCATTTTTTCATATAGTCCGCCTCCAAATAATACAATAGTCTGCTAATAATATCTAATTCCCTGATTTACACGTTGGAAAACGATATTATCTTACCCACCTATCATACAAAAAAGAAGTTTTATATAACTTACCTAATTATTATGTAATTCTTAAGTTTAAAAAAAGCCTAATTTAGAATGAAAACGATAGCAATCTATCCAACAAATTCCCCACTATGTTATACTAATAATACTTTCCATTACAAAAGGAGGAACCTAAATCATGGCTATTTTTTCAACACATTTCGCATCACAATCCTTGCAACTAAGAACCTCGCTTCAGGTGTTTATTCCTGACATCATCGATACCGACAAGCCCATGCGTTTGCTGTACTTATTACACGGTTTATCCGACGATGACACCGCTTGGCTGACCAACTCCTCGCTCGTTCGCTATGCGGAGAATCGTAATATTGCGATTGTGATGCCACAAGTTCATCGCAGTTTTTATACAGATATGCAGACTGGAAATCGGTACTGGACATTCCTGAGTGAGGAATTGCCACGCCTTGTCCACAGCTGGTTCAAACTCCCTACGGAACCCGAAAATACATACGTCGCAGGCCTATCCATGGGCGGTTACGGCGCGTTCAAATGGGCCTTGCATTATCCCGAAAAATTCGCCGGAATGGCATCACTCTCTGGTGCACTGGACATTGTGGCATTACGCGAAGCCAGACCAGAAGGCGAAGCAGAGATGCAAGCAACATTTGGCGACATCGAATCCCACCGCGGTTCCGACAACGATTTGCTCACTTTATTAGGAAAAATCACAGCCAAACCGCGCGTTTTACAGCTTTGCGGCACGGAGGACTTTCTATATGAAAACAACCTCGGTTTCAAAGCCCACATCGAGCAAACAGATTTACCGTACACCTATCAAGAATCACCTGGTGAACATGACTGGGAATACTGGGATCGCGAAATTCAGACCGTACTCAACTGGATTGATCAAAAAGGAGATTTTGCATGACGAACACGAAAAGAAACGCCAGTATTTTATTTGTGCTTAGCGCGATTACGGCGATTGGCTTTATCCTGATGATGATTGGTGTCGCAACGAATGCACCCTTTATTCAGACTTTCGACAACTACTGGATTGATATTATCCGCGTTAATATTACAGCAAGCAAGACAGATATCATTGCTTTTATTACCAATTTTGGCGGGGTTGCAGCGATTGTGATGATGACGGTTGTCCTTCTCGTGATTCTCCTGCTTTTGAAACGCTATACCATTGCCATTTGGTTTGGCGGCGTTGTTTTGGTTGGCGGCGCGCTTTTGCCCTGGATTATTAAACAAATCATCGCCCGTCCACGCCCGAGTGACATGCTTATTTCCCAAGGCGGTTACAGCTTTCCAAGTGGTCACGCCACAGGTTCGACAGCGTTTTACGGCATGATCGCAGCTTTACTTATCCTTGCCGTATCAAAATTATGGCAACGCATCCTGATTGGGCTCGTCGCCCTAGCAATCATTTTAACAATCATGTACACTCGCGTCTATCTTGGCGTTCACTACCCATCAGATGTCACCGCCGGATTCCTACTTGGCAGCACCGCAGTTCTTTGCGGGAGCGCCCTATTCCTACTATACAGTCAGGCATGCCACCGCTATTTGTTGGCTCGAAACTGGAAAGACGTCTATTAAAAACGGGTTCTATAATAAATGTTGGGGTAGAAATTAATCTGCCTCAACATTTTTTTGTTCTTGTTTTAAGGCAAAAAAATACACAGTAATATCAACATCCGTTAAGATAAAAGTGACGAAACCCAATCCAAAGGAGCGATATTACCATGCCAGACCATTTTATCATACAACTCATGGGTTTAGAAAATAAAAACGTCCAGCTCATCAAACATTCCATAGAGAAAGATACCTGCCATCTTCATATTCAATTAAAACGAAAGAAACATACGTGCCCTCATTGTCAAACCGGTATAAATCGTATGAGAGATTATCGTACTCACTTGTTTCAACACCTTAAAATGGCCGAGAAACGGGTCTATATTCATTATTGGAAACGACGCTATCTCAGAGAACGCTGACAACAAGTAGAAATCGTGATTATGGATCTAAGCTCCACATTTAAAAGCTCCGTTCAAAAAGCCCTTGGCAACCCATTGATTATTGCTGATTCTTTTCATTTTTCCCACTATATTTATTAGGCATTAACCAAAGTTTTAAAACGTGGTGCTTATGGCTTTCAATGCTTCGAAAGGTTCCGAACCAAAATACTAGCACAACACTTTATCAAAGATTTTGACATCTCTGTAGTTTAAGAAAAGGCACGAGCTATTGACTCCCTAGCTCGCACCTCGATATTTCACCCCAACAATTGACATAGAGCCTTAAAAAGAAACGTGCCATTTTCATGACACGCTCTCGTAATCTTACATGATTAGCCTATTTAACTTTAAACTTATCTTTTGTCAGCTAAGTTTTCTTCAATCATTTCTTTGTATATTTTAAAATCTAAACCGACTTCTTTTCTTAGTAAAGTTAGGCAGATATCTATCAAAGTTTGGTTTGTAATCGTTTCATTTTCTATCTCTGTTCTCATCGCATCCGCAATAGTAATTTTTTGCTGCTCTGTTCCTTGGTCGAAAACTTTAGCGAAGGCCTCATACAACAAGTTGTCTTCTTTTACCATAGAAAAATCTTGAATCCACGTGTAGACACCATTAGCTACTTCATTCATGTTTGTTGAGCTAGCCCATGCTTTTATTTCTTCATGAGTGGGTATATGAATGTCATCATGTTCTTCATCATCGTCGTCTTCCACCGTAAACATCAAGTCCATCAAGCTATCAAAGTCATCACAAATTTTGTGCGCATCACCGCGTTCTGTATCTATATATATAATTTCAGGCGCTGATGGGTTCATTTCATAATCTAATGCTATAAAAGAATGCCCATCTCCCGCAATCAGAATGATATTATCTTTCGTAATTTCCCACTCTTCTTTAAGATATTCTGTTTCCAGTATACCTTCATCTGGTTCAATTCCGTATAACGAGTCAAGTAAGATAAAACCCTCACCATCATCATTAACAAAGTCAACGTGAACGGCATCCGTTTTTAGATAACCACCATTTTGTTTTTTCAATACCTTAAGATAGCTCTTGGGTAATGTGACACCAAATGTTTTTTCTGCCAATTCAATATTTTTTTGTGTCAATCGGCTCGGATTGTCACTATCTTTTTCCCAAATACTCATATTCTTTACTACCTCCTTCGTTTATTTTGTACCCCAAATAGCTTTACCTCCAGTGTGGCCCGTCGCCTTATGAATAGCTGTATCTACTAATTGCATTTTGCCTCTATCTTGATGATGCCACGTCATACTTCTAGGAGTAAACCCATTTTGTATATCCTTAAGTTGATTCGAAGTAAAGTTACTCTTAGATATTTTACCATTATTTATATTCTTTTTAAGATATGCATTTGCTTCTTTAAATTGTTTCGTGTTAGATGACTTCAATAAAGAATTTGGTAAAGTCATTTGCGCTTTCTTGCTGAAAATAGGGAAACCTTTAGCATCAAATTTAACACCTGTTTTAGGATGTGATTTCCCAGCCAATTTACCATTTTTTATGGTTATGTTTTTCTTCACACCATTTTTAAGTGTTTGTTTGACTACATATCTTGATCCTATTCTTATAACAACCGCTGCAACTGCAGGAATTACAAATGGCAATATCCGACCTTCAATTAAATCCGAATCAATTTCAGGTAAACCACTCGTGTCGTAGGATTCTTCTTGTAACCGTTCCACTTCTTCTGTGGTTGTTGCAAGTATACCATCCAGTTCTTCTTCCGTAAATGTTACTAAATCATCCTCTGTAAATTCAGCCGGGACATATTGTTCAAATCCATCAATAGAGACACTTGGTACTTGCGAGATAGCAATCGTTTGTCCTTTCTCGCTATACGCTGTAACACGGAACCAAAACTTATCCGCATTGGCATACGTTGTGCCCTTTAAGGCATATGGCTTTCAATGCTTCGAAAGGTTCCGAGCCAAAAAACGAGGCTATACCGTTCCCAATCAGGGTATCACGGATAGCCTCGTTCTTTTTTATTTACGCTTATTTCGAGCGGTTTGAATCAAGTTCCAAATAACTAATACTAGAACAACTACCAATAAAATATTGATAAGCCCTCCAGCGATATGAAAAATTAATCCGAGTACCCAGAAGGCAAGCAGAATAACGATGATTCCCCAAATGATACCTAGCATGTGTAACCCTCCTTGCTTTGTGTCATCTATATCTTTACCACATTGAAAAATCGGCAAACATCCAAAAACTAGAAACTAATCACGATTTTTCCTTTTGCATGGTGTGTTTCGCTGAGGGCATGCGCGTCGTAAACACCTTGTGCGGAGAATGGGAAAGTTGCCCCTATAATCGCTTTAACCTTGCCAGCAGCCATCAAGTCAGCAAATGCTTTCAACTGCTCACCGTTAGGCTCCAACCAGATGCTCTTCGCTACGATATTTTTCGATTTTGCCAATTCTTGATCAGGTTCCGCAACGATTGAAATCAAACGTCCCGTGTTCTCTTTCAACACTTTGAAGCTATCCTTTTGAATGTCGCCACCCATCGTATCAAAAACAACATCCAGATCCGTTAAAACGTCCGCAAAATTCGTTGTCTTATAGTCAATCACTTCATCCGCGCCAAGCTCTTTCAAAAAGGCTGCATTCTTCTCGCTCGCCGTCGTAATCACGTGTGCACCAGCATTTTTCGCGAGCTGAATCGCAAGGGTTCCAACACCGCCAGCACCAGCATGAATCAACACTTTTTCACCAGCTTGCAAATTCGCGTGGTCAAAAAGCGCCTGCCAAGCCGTCAAACCAGCAAGGGGGATCGAAGCTGCCTCATCAAATGATACATTATCCGGAATTTTCGCAAGTAATGGCGCGTCTACTAACGCATATTCTGCATACGTACCAAAACGCGTCGTCTCAGGGCGCGCGAACACTTTATCCCCGACTTTCCAATCCGTCACATCCGCGCCAACTTCAGAAATAACACCCGCTGCGTCCCACCCTAAAATAATCGGGAACGGCCAATCCATCATTTGTTTTAAGTACCCTTCACGCAATTTCCAGTCAATCGGGTTAATCGAAGTCGCCTTCATTTCCACCACAACTTGATTTGCTTCCGGTTTTGGATTCGCAACCTCTGCTTCTTTCAATTCCTCTTTACCACCATAATTTTCAATAACAACTGCTTTCATCATCCATTACCTCCTCTAAATTTAACGCGTAATATTCGCCGACATCCGTCCTAAAATATCCGCAAAACCCGCAAGTTCTTGTTTTGATAAACCTTCTAGTAACTGCCTCTGAAAAGCCTCTTTTTGCGCTGTTAGTTCAGTAAGCCTCGTTTCACCAAGTGCCGTCAATCTGATAAAAGTTGCCCGACGATCCGGCGCCCGTTTCTCACGAATGAGCAGACCATCCTCTTCCAGTTTGCGCAAATGCCTTGTAATCGCAGCAGCATCAAGATTTAGAGTCTGTTGCAGGGCCTGCTGATTTTGCTCGTTCTCACAAGATATTTGGTAAAGTAATTCCACTTTTGTCGCACTCATTCGCAATGTTGACTCGAATGTTTGGTTCATATTTTTGCATAAACGGTGCATTTTCGCGAGCAATATCGCGCGTTCCGAACAACCATCATCCATCTCAATCCCTCCGATCCACCAATTAATTGACCCATCAATTGATATATCAACTATCTTACTCTTTTAAATAAATTTGGCAAGGAATCTGCTCGAAAGGTATTCAGAACTGCATTATGGTATAATTTTTACAAAGTATGAGTTCAGAACAAAAATGGGGGTGTGGAAAAATGACAACGCAAGATAAGACATTTATTTCACTTATTTCGACAATGGGACGTGTTTTGCTGACAGAGAGCGGCGAAGGCACCATTATGATAGAAGAACAGTTGCATCAAGTAGCCGCGCATTATGGCTATCACTTGAATATCTTATGCTTAAGTGAGTATATAGAAATCACCATTTATCATGAGGAAGAGCATATTCACCATGCTATTATTCAAGCAACACCAGGAATCGCTTCTTTATCACGCATATCTTCCGTCAAAACATTGCTTCATGACATAGATAATGGCCTCACGCTTGAAACGGCGGATGAAAAGATGCAAAAGATTGCGACGTCCCCGCCAATTTATCCTGATTGGTTACGCGTAATTGGTACCTCTTTTTTCGCGATGGGATTTGCACCTCTTGTTATTGCAACATGGACAGAAGTGTGGATTAGTGGTGTTTTAGGCCTCATTTCAGGACTGATATGCGTCGTTTTAGAAAAAAATAGGTTCGGCCTTTTCTTTCCGCTCATCGCATCCTTTTTTGTAGGTATTGTTAGTCTCACTGTTTTCCATGACACGGCGATTAGCTACGGGCCTGTGTTTCTGATGATTCCAGCGCTGTTCATTTGTATTCCGGGAGATACGATGTCTGCGGCTGCCGGCGAGGTTTTTTATGGAAAATTAACAGCTGGGTCTGCTCGCTTAGTCTCTGCATTTATGTGTCTCCTCCAGATGGTGATTGGCATTTTGCTAGCGATTGAAGTGACTGGGGCAACCGTTCGGACGCTCGATAAAGGAGATATTTCAGGCACTTTTAATTCAGTCTATATCTTATTATTTGTCATCGTTTTCTGCCTAGGATTATGTTTAACATTTAACGTTCCAATGACCTATTTGAAGTGGTTATCGATTTTTGCAATCCTGACTCTTGTTATCCAATATGTTGTAGGTCAGTGGACTGGTGATTTAATTGGCACCTTTGTTGCAGCGATTGCGGCTGGTGTTATGGCGAATATTGCCACAAAATCCCCTTCTCAACCACCACGCGTCGTCCTTTTTATCAGTAGCTTCTTCATTTTAACAGTTGGCGCAAAAGGGATTGAAGGGCTATCGAGCATTATTGGTGGATACGTTGTGGAAGGTTCGCGTGAAATAATGGCGATGATTATCCTCTTCCCGACCGTGACTATTGGCATAGCGATCGGCTACTTAATTTCGACACAAAAGAAACAATTACAACAAAAAAATTGAAAAACTGCTGTTCACCTGCCTTGTGATGATTATATAATGGAGATAGCTTCATAAAACAAGGTAAGAGGAGAGATTTAGAAAAATGAAAAAAGGCATCGGGATACTGCTTTTGGGCTTAGTACTACTTTTAGCAGCATGCGGAAGTAACGAAAAGCAAGCAGAAACCTCTGATAAATTAACGATTCAATTAGATGAAAAAAACGTAACGGCGGACGCAAATGATATTTTCACGGTTACAGGAAAAGCAACATCTGGTGCTACGATTAGTATCGGCGACGTTTCCGTGGATGCAAATAAAAAAGGCAAATTCGAGTTAATGCACGTCTATGAAAGCGATAAATCCTATGAACTAATAGCGAGTAAGAAAGGCCTGACAGAGGTCCGCGCAACCGTTCATGTGACCAAACCGAACGCAGTTAAAGAGGAGCAGAAAGAACAAGAGCAAGCCGCGAAAGACAAAGCTCAAAAAGAAGTAACGGAAAATGCGAAGCCAAACGCCGCCAAAATATCCTTTGCGATGTTGAACGGCAATCCTGATAAATACGCGCGAGAATCGTATTATTTAAAAGGACAAGTCGCAGAAGTCACTGATGGCGGCGCGACGAAATATTTGAAGGTAAATATGACGCAAGATGGTGGCACGTGGAAAGATACCGTGATGGTGATTTACACGGGGACTACAGAAGCTAAAAAAGGCGCTATCGTCGAGGTTTATGGGACGATTTATGGAACGTATGCGTTTGATGACGCGAATGGTAAGACAATTGCGATGCCGGGGATTACGGCTAGTTCGATTAGTGTTGTAGAATAAAGTATCCCTGTCACACAATGTTTTTATCATCACTGAAAATAAGCAAAATAATGACCGCCAAGCGTCCAATGCTGGCGGTCTTCTTCTGTATCTATCATTTAGCATTAAGATAGCTTAGTTTGTGCTACGTCGCTTTAGCAACTTCACCAACAAAATAATAATCAGTATAGGAATAAGCACAATTATAGTTTGGGCTGCACCTAACACCAGAGCTCCAATAATAGTTGATGCATTCGCATCATTGATTAACATAATATCCATGAAGCTAAGTACTATAAAAAGCGATATTGCTAGAATTAATATAGTTTTCTTCATTGAAATGCGTCCTTTCTATATTTTATCGTATTACAGATGACTTACTCACCTTGCCCAAGTGATTACATTCCACATTTACGCGAATATACTTCTCCTCCACTACAAGCCCGTTACCTTTGTACATTATACCAGACTTAACTGTAGCCTGCTGATACACTACTCGTCTCTTGCTACTCGGTTTTTGTACATCATTTTTCTTATCATGAACCGACCAAACGACACCAGAGATACCATTCACTTTAACATAGTTCTCTGTAGTTTGTGCAGTCACTTTAGTACCGTTGTAAGTGAACTTGGCGCCAATGCCAGCAGTGTAAAGCTTATTTCCTGAGTACTTAGCATATCCCGTACGTGTATGTCGAGCCGACACTGTTTTTGATGCAGCGTGTACTTTTTGACCGAAAATAACTGTCTCACCAAACTCCTTAATACTTGAAATTATAGTTTCATTCGACTCTTCTTCTCTCAGTAACTTCTGCTCTTCTGGAGTCGCATCGCTCTCATTTGATACCTCAGTTGAGTCTAGCATAACCTCTGTGTCTGTAACAACCAATTGTATTTCATCATTGATAGTATATGTATCAATAAATTCTGGCGCTTCCTCAGAGCTACCTATTTTCTCAGCAATAGTATTATTATTATCAGCTAAATACTCTTGAACAATTTTTTCCTCGTTGCCATCCGCATTTTTTAACTCTTCTACCAGCTCTTTCTGATATGCTAACTCTTCCTTTATTTCTTTTTTAGTAAGATTCAGACCGCCACCACCAGCTGCTACAGTTACAGGTGTGTCTAGCGACTCAGCATCAGCTAATATAGGTGATGCTACTCCCGATAACACTATAGTAGCTACCATAGAGCCGATACTAATTTTCTTTAATATATTCTTATTCACAATAACCATCTCCCTTTTTTATATTATTTTTCTATATCACTTACATTACAGTAACATTACAATAATTGCAAACTTTTTGTTAACTGTACCCAATTTAGACAAAATAAAAAAGGCATTCAGACGAAAGCCACTGTCTTACTATTTGATGTTAATGATTTCGAAATCTTCATCTTACGTATTGGCGTAGATTATATCGCATCGCTTAGAGCTAAATGATTTTCAAGCTTTTTTTGACTATACTATTCATCACTTTCTCCGCTAACTCTAAGACATATATCTGCCACTCTACTCATAAAAGAAAACGTACATTTGAAATTTGTAAAACAGAAATCACGGTACAAGAAATACGCCCTAACTTTGTACATTTATTCCTATATTTTGTAGGAACCAGGATAATATCGCAGCAATCACTTTTAAAAAGTCATTTTGACATCTCTGCCCATGGAGCATTTTTAGCACTGTAAAGCTAAAAGGGTTGACAGGTTCAAAAGCGCTGTGCTACAATGTTTTCAAGATATAGGGGCGTTAGCTCAGCTGGGAGAGCGCTACGCTGGCAGTGTAGAGGTCAGGGGTTCGATCCCCCTACGCTCCATAAAAATCTCTAAATATGTAGAAAAGACATGTTCCTGATATAAACTGGGAACATGTCTTTTATTGTATCACTATCTACTAAATGAAGTAGATTACACTAATTTTTTAATAATTTCCAATAACATTTTCACATCCTCTACTCGTGTCGCACCCGTTTCTGCGTCCACAATCGACGTGTACACGTGCGGGATTACTTGTTTCACACCGGCATCCAGCGCGATTTTTAGAATAGCTTCGAAGTTTTCTAAATCGATTCCGCCTGTTGGTTCTAATGCGAAATCGGCTTCTGCACATGCTTTAGCGACTGCCCGGAATTCGGGTTCTGTGGATAAGCCCTTCATTGGGAAATATTTGATTGCGTTACCACCCATGTCCTTGATGAGTGCAATCGCGGCTTCAATTGGGACAATCGCTGTTTCTGCCACGCCTGCACTGATCGCTCCTGTGGAAATGTTGACGTATCCAACTTTTCCAGTTGGCGACACAAGGCTATTAATCCAGCCAGGTTTTGCGTCGAGGTTTGCTCGAGTTGCTCCAACAGCTGGGAAAACTTGATTGATGTGGTTTCCTGCGTATTCTTTTGCGATTGCCGCAACAACACTTGCTTGGCGAGCATCTCCTGCGCCTAGCCCAACGGATACAGCATCATCAATCGCCGCGCCGTATTCACGCATGGCCGCGATGCCTGCTTCAACTGTCGGATAATCTTTGGATAGCACACCGACAACAACGTGCTCTTCTGCTGCGTCAAAAACTTCTTTTGCGTTCTCCACCGAATTGGCTAACACGTTCAGAACCACGCGATTTTTATAAAAACGGTCTTGTATCGTACTCATTGAAAAATTCCTCCTAATTATTCGTTTTATGCGACGAATCGTTTGATTTCTGCCGCGATTATTTCTGCGTCATCGCCTTGAAGCGAGCGCGAATCGATATCGAAAAAGCCTTGTGTTGCGCCGTAATCTCGTGTGTAAATGGCGATTGGGCCGTTTTTGAGCGCTTCGACAAGTTCTACCGCGGTTTTTCCTGTTTGCTGTGCGTCAATCCGAATACGTGCTCGAAAAATCGGACGTCCAGCTTCATCTTGTACTTCTGTCACGCTGATTCCCGCCTGATTTGCAAAATGTGAGGCTAATTTGTGCACGGTTTCTTTTTGTACCGCGCTCGTATCTGCTTTATCCCAATATTCTTCTAATGCTGCGAGTAAGCCGAATGTGCTTTCCTTGCCAACTTTCATGCTACGGCCGATACCATAAAGCTGTGTTTTCACCCAAGTAACGTAGTCTTTACCACCTGCGACGATGCCTGTTGTAGGGCCTTCAATCGCTTTAGAGCCGCTATATATCGCTAAATCGCCACATTGAACATATTTCTTCAGATCACCTTCTGCTGCTGCATCAATAATGAGCGGAATATTATATTCGAGGCTGATTTCACGCATTTCTTCGACAGAAATCATGTTTTTCTGCACGGCATGATGGGACTGCACGTATAAAAGTGCCGCTGTGCGTTCATTAATCGCATCAATCACATGCTTCTTGCGCCCTTCATTGGCATATCCAACTTCCACACGACGCCCGCCGCCGAGCGCTATCATCGTCTCAACTGGTGCGCCATACTGGACATTATGCCCTTTTAACAAAATAATTTCATTGGCTGCGATTGGCTCTTGGTGTAATTTCATCGAGATACCTTCGTGGCCTTTTGTCACCATCGCTGCGACCGAGAGTGCGATACCGCTCGAGGCCGAATTGACTACAACCGCGTCCTCTGACTCTAGCATTTTGGCAATCCGTGCGCCAGCTTTATCGACCAAATCCGCGATCTCAACATAATTTTGACCGCCTTTTTTCATCGCTTCAAAAACCGCATCACTCGGCGCCGAAACACCGAGAATACTCATTCGACCGCTCGCATTGATCACCCGTTTCAAGCCGTATTTTTCGTTTAGATTTGTCATCTTAAAACTCCTTCGCATTTTATAGTGGGAAAAAGATACCTAGAATCATCGCGCCAATAATTGCGCCACCAGCAATTGGCTTTTTCCAAGCGTAAAAAATCGCTGCGCCGATGATCGAACCGATACCTACTGGAATCGAGGCCGTGCAAGCGCTTAAAACAATAAGTGGGCCTAGAAAGCGACCAGACGTATTTCCCGCACCCATCATGACATCTGCGCCAAATGTCGAGTTCGATTTTCCAACTGTGAAATGGCGAATTCCAATAATAATCGCGCCGACTGCAAGACCAAGTACCGCACCTGTCAAAAGCGCCACCGCAAAATTCGTAAGCGGCAATGTGATACCAGCGCCAAGCATTAGGGCAGGCACTCCAATCCCAATTCCCGTCTGAATCGCGCCACCGATATCGAGAATCCCGACAAGCGAGCCTTCCAGAATTCGCGCAAACAAGAAACTCGCGCCAAACGCAGCAGCTGCGCCATATCCGCCACCTTCCATCCCGGCTTTTAGCAAGGCCACAATCGCCACATCATTGAACGCGCCCACATGATACACGTAATACATATGCGTTCCAGCGAATACGCCAGCCGATAAAAGCGCCACAAAAATCGGGAAACTCCAGTCTGCAAACCAAAAGTTCTTTTTATCAATTTCCGTTATATGCTCCATTATACTACACCTCTTGTCCTAATAGTCTGTGGAAGTTGAGCAACCACTCTGGTACTGGTAAATTCATACTCTTAATCATTTCAATATCAAATCCGCGGAAGAATGCACTTAATACGAACAAAATAATAACAGAAATCAACAGCGTACGTGTCAATTTATTCCAACCGCTATCATCCACACCTTTACCGATTAAAATACCGAGAACCACACCTGGAACGGCATTTCCCATAATAATATGTGCCAATCCACCAAAAATCGTACCCCAAATACCAGACCGTTTTCCCGCATCAAGGGCTGCTAACCAAAAGATAACTGGCATGATCGGATTGATTAAAAGCGTCGCTGCTGGAACGAGCACTTTTTCCGCGATATCTTTCAAAGAACTAGGAATCGCCGCACCCGTTGAATTCAAAAATGCAACAACAAGGACGCCAACAATCGCGCCAGCAATCGCCATTTTTTTCGGATTATGTAGCGTATCCTCTACTGTTCTGCCTTTTCGGATAAGAGATGCCGCCGCCCAGTTCGGAATAATCCGATGATCGACGTCTTGCGTGAAGGCTCCTGTTGAAACGACGGAAGCCCAGGCGTTGAAGAAGAATCCAAGCCCGAAAGAAAAGTGACTCGCCGCGTCTCCCGCACATGCATTCAATTCGCCGAGCGTTCGAAAAGCTCCCATTCCTTGAGTCGTCGGCGCGTGGAAC
Source organism: Paenilisteria rustica (assembly GCF_013820765.1). Classification (GTDB taxonomy): domain Bacteria; phylum Bacillota; class Bacilli; order Lactobacillales; family Listeriaceae; genus Listeria_A; species Listeria_A rustica. The sequence goes on along the minus strand of NZ_JABJVM010000013.1, from coordinate 47,664 downwards.
ATCCGTGCAGCACCAGCACCGACAGCAAATCCGACAAGGCCACCGATGATTGCCGATTTAAATAGAATTACTAAAATATCCATATTCTCAACCTACCCTTTCGCCAATTTTTTCATTAGTTTGTTTTTAGTATTGTCTTCTACGGTAAAATTCACTTTTTCAATGTGCATCACGGCAAGATCCAACGCAATTTCTAATTTCACTTCAAATTCCTGCCGTATGCGCGGAAACAGGAAGAACATAAACGTCTCTTTATAGCGTTTTTCCGTCGCCGTTAAAATGCTGACATCGCGCGGTTCGATTCGTAAAATCATCGTGTTCGGATACTTCGCCATCACCTGTTTTTGCACTTGACCGAGCGCTGCATTTATCGCGTGCTGTTTCGTTTTTCCTTTTCCAGTAATCTGCACCGTTTCTTTCATATTCTCCTGCATCTTACTGTTTCTCCGCGTGTTCCTGGAAAGCCTTTACCAAACGCTCACCGAGTTCTTCTACATCCATAAAACCAAAACCGAGCACTGTTTTACCGCCCTGAATCGCCGTCACGCCTTCTTCAATCGAGCGCATCCCGTAATGTGCCGGATAGCCGTATTTCGTTTGCGCCGTCAAAGCACCCGCGCCACCACTACCACAAAATGAAATACCGAAATCTGCGTTATTTTCCTTCATCACGTCACCAAGTCGCATATCCGCGCCCATTCCCGGCACAACAATTGCCTTCGCTCCCGCTTTTTCTGCACCAGCCGCTACGTTTTGTCCTTTTCCTAACCGATCTGCAATCACCACTGTAATTTGATTCATCATTTTTCCTCCTCTAATTTAATTTTGCCGTCTCAAAATGGATCGACAGTAAATATTTCTCATCTTCATGAATCCCTGAAACCATGCCACAAATCCGTGCTGCTAAATATAGCGAATCAAGCGACACCTCATCAAAAAGCGCCTTATCCTCAATCGTGAACATTTCGCCTTCCCGACCCCGCCGGATCATCGCCGCCACATGAGAAGCAAGGCCTAACTCCTGCGCTGGCTCCAAAAAAATCCCATCATGCTCCGCTTCGGTCTTCGCTTTTTTCATGACTTTCTCAAAAAACATCGCATCACCACTTCTCTCTGAAATCATTTGCCAATCCGTTTCAAAACTCATGCCTTCCAAACCACCCGTCCCGATTTAATCGTCATTTTTGGCTCTATCACTTTCACCGTTTCACGCACCTCGCCATTCGAATCGACAAGCGCCATTTTCCGATCCACCACATCGAACACCGTCACATCCGCTACCGTTCCAAGTGCAAAAGTACCTTGCTCATGGAGCCCCAGCGCCGCGCGTGCCCGACTTGTAACCGATGCCACCGCCTCATCTAGCGAATAATCCAGTTGTAGCAACTTCGTCATCGTCGTCATCAAACTACCGACTGGCGTTTCAATATTCCGCTCATAAATGTCCGTGCTCGTCGTAAACGCCTCATCGTATTTCCCCTTAAATTTCTGCAACGTCTCATAACTAAAGCTCGCCGAACCATGCCCAATATCAAAAAGAACACCACGAGTAAGCGCATCTCGCGCCTCCGGAATCATCTCCCCATTCGTGTCCAGAATCCCATGTTCCTTTCCATGAAATGCATGCGTCACGATATCCCCCTTTTTCAAGAGTGGCAAAATATCCGGTAAATATGGTGGCGGATTCCCAATATGAATCATAATCGGCACACCTAGTGCATCCGCCACCATCCGCGCATGAACGAGCGGCTTCACATCCTGCTCCCGCACAACCGATCCACTCATCCGCGCCTTCAAACCGACCAAATTTGGCTCCGCCGCAAAAGCCGTCCGTGCCTCATCCACGCCCATCAAATCAGCTGGATCGGCAAGCTCTGAAAGCCCGTCACAAAGCCCTTTTCGCGAAATATTCAAAAATGCCAAGACCTCCGTATCATGCGTATCAATAATCGTTTCCCGAAAACGCGCCAAACCATCGCTTCCCGTACTCCCCGCATCCACAATCGTCGTCACACCTTGCTGCACGCCAACTCTGTCCGCATCAATCCCAATCACAGCCCCGTCCTCATATACATGCACATGCATATCAATGAATCCCGGCGCCACATAACTCCCAGCCACATCCATCACAGTCGCCGTCTCCTGCGAAATCTCACTCACCGCAACAAATCGTCCATCACGAATTGCAATCTCACCTGACTCCCGCGCCACATCATCCGGGTCCACTAACCGCCCATTTCGAATCAACAACTCCATTTCTCATCATCCCCTCTACTTAAAATAATGCACAATTGCCTCCAGTTCCGCCGACTGAAAATACAATCCACACTGCTCAAAAACCTCCGTCAAGCGCGCCTTCAACTCCTGCCGCTCACCATCCTCACTCGCCAATACCAAATCATACTGCTTATTAAAATAATACCGCTGCACCATCAAAAAAATATGCAACAACAGTCCATTTTCCAATTTTCGATCGATTTCACCCGCCAACGCATCCTTGACCTGCTGGTAAACCTCGAATCCTTTCAAAATAATCTCTTCACTAATCTCCTCATGACTGCTCTGCCGTACCAGATCCACCCTTTCACCCAAGTCCAGTGCAACAGGAACCTCCACCAAAATTCGCGCCACTTCCTGCCTGATCATTTCCAAATCCGTTTCTTTCGGCAACGCCTCCGTCACAACGACCGGCAAACCCGACTCAATCGGAAAAACACTAATAATCAACTCAATCGCATGCTTCCGACACATCGCCTCGACCTCGACAATCGAACAATACGCGACCATCTCCACATGCGCAATCCCAGCTTCCACGCGATTTTTAATCAAGCGAGCCACACCACGCCCCGTGGAACAAACATAGAGCGTCCGTACTTTTCGCTGATGCAATTTCTGATTTTCCAGCGACACGAGAAAATGCAACACGATGAAAGAAATAAACGACTCCTGAATCACCTGCTCATCCGAAATGAATTTTTTGCAAGCCTCGTATACATGTCCAAATAACGCAGGATACTGCTGCTTAATCTCCGAATTCAGCGGATTAAACTCATTTCCCGGCACTCCACCTTGACCGAGCCGCAACGACAAATGCGCAAACAAATTCGCATACAACTTCTGATCCAGCGCATAATCCACACCTTCCTTCTCCGCCACAAACGCAATCATCGCCTCCGTCAGAGCCGCAATATCCGTCTCCAACATCCCGCCCACAGGACTGCCCACACAATACTGATACTCCGCCTTCAAAAGCGGAAACTCCCTTTGCATATACACCCGCTGCATAAACCCGATAAAACTGCGCTTCGCCTCCGATTTCTCCGCCCCAATATCCAGCACATGATACGCCTCCATCGTGCGCCCCATTTGCAAACGCTTAAGCGAAATCGTCAGCCGAATCAAAATGGTCATCAAATCCAGCTGCTGCCAAATTTCCCGCGTCTCCTCCTGAAAGTAATGAGCCAACGCCGATTCCACCAACTGATACTCCGGCAAAATTCGCTTATCAAACATCGGCTGAAAATTTCGTTCCCGGTCTTGCCTCGTAATCCGCGTCGTCATTTTGTAAACCTCATAATTATTCATGTTACTCATAAGCAAATGCTCCAACAACGAACGCAGTCGCTGTTCCTCACCCAAAATCCGATAACCACTGCGCTGCTCACGGCTAAGCGACACATGAAACCGTTCCGCAAGCCGTTCCACCTCATTCATATCCGCCAAAATCGTATTTCGGCTAACATCAATCTCATCCGCCATCAAAGCCGCCGTCACATAATCCTCACTCAGCAACAACATCACTAAAATACGCCTAACACGCATCGCTCGACTCGTATACAGTTTCTGATTCTCCATCTGCGACAACTCATTGCGCAACTCCATCAATAGACTCGCATCACATTCCAACCAATAACCCTTATTCGGCTGCGAAAACAACACAACCTGATGCTCCGAAAACCAATCTCGCACCCTTTCCAAATCATATTTTATCGACCGAATACTAACGCCCATCTGATCTGCTAAATCCTTCGTACGAACAACAGCAGAAGCGCTAAGCAGCTGATTCACAATTTGCAACTCTCTCCGCCCCAACATAATACCTGCCTCCATTTTCTTACCTTATGGACTACACTTCTCATTATAGAATTAAAACGCTTACTTTTACAGACAAAATTTATGCCCTCGATTAGTGCAATTCATTTTGTTAAGTTACATCATATCAGAAAAAGGTCGTGGCTATACGGGCAAAAAAAGCTTAATCGCAACACCAATTTGGCATTTTGATTAAGCTTTGGATACCTATTAAATTCATTCTTTAAAAATAAGACCCTATTTATCATGCATCGCCTCATTTTTTATAGTAATACAATACGATTCGATTTTTTGAAGTAAGCCATTGTCATTGAATGTATATATATCACACGCGTCAATAAAAGATACTTCATCCTTTTTTTCAAAAACCGCCAGTCCATTTAAGACAACTTGATGCTCTCCGATAATCCTATTTTTAACATTGAATGTTGTAGTGACTGATTTAAAATAGCTACTAGTCTCCTCACATTTTTGAATGACACTTTCTATCCCGGTTATAGTGCTTTCACCGACAATATTCCATTCGATTGAATCAGACAAATATAAGTATGTTTCCTCGAAGCGCCCCATTGAAAATGATTCAGCAATTAATCGTTTATTCATCAGACACAACTCCTTTCTTAATTTTTCTGTACAAATCTCCCTTAAATTTGATATTCTTAATGCTACCATAAAAATAGCACTAAAACCATGAATCTTAGCCCCTACTTTTCCTAAATCCGATTCCAGCTCCAAATACAAAAAAGCTCGCAAGTCTAGCGTAAACACAAGACTCACAAGCTTATTCAGACATTCTAATCGATTTCATATCCACGCACGTTCACATGAATATCGGGGTTGCAACAATCCAAGATCGAACAACCCCAACAATGCGGCCGAGAGGACTTGAACCTCCACGGGTTTTACCCCACTAGGCCCTCAACCTAGCGCGTCTGCCGATTCCGCCACGACCGCTCTGTAACACTAATTTATATTATATTATTGGATTTCCACCATGTCAATGATTATCTCAAAAAACATGAATATTTATTCATCCACGACGCGAAATTAGCGAATCTCACATACAAAAAAACGTCCACCCATCTCTTTTCTTTCCGGGTAGGACGAAATCTCCGCTTCACACAAATCGAGCGAAAGCGTTTGTATTCCTCCGCATATACACAAAATAATGCTATGACCCGTACGGGAATCGAACCCGTGATACCGCCGTGAAAGGGCGGTGTCTTAACCGCTTGACCAACGGGCCTTGGTGTGTAGCCCTAAAGCCAACTTTTTCATTATAGCATACTCACCAAAACTTGCAATACCTAATTCAAATTTTCTAGAGAAGTCCCTACTTATCGCTAAGCAGAGACTCATCCTAATTCCTAGATTTGTCTTCTTTTCCAACGAATCAGTATCAGCACACCCAACATGCTAAGTACCAATCCTAGGACAATGGCTAAATCCATCGACTTGTCTCCAGTTGTTGGTAGCGCTCCTTTGTCTTCACTGGTTTCCGGACTCTTCACTATTTTTTCAACAGTTGGTGCTTTTTCTGGCTGATTCGGCACGATCTCTTTCTCTGGCGATATTACGATTGTTCCATCTGGTTTTGGTGCAGGATCTGGTGTTGGTGTCGGCTCAGGTTCTGGCTCTGTTGGCGCGACTTTCGTATAGCTCACAATGACGGTCTGCGCTTGATCTGTGAACGTTCCCGTTGTTTGCGATGCTTTTTGTGTGTAGCCTGCAATCGCTTTTATTTCCGCTGCAAAATTTTCACCGACGTTCCCTTTTAAAACTACCGGTGACGCGATTTCTGCCCCATTTTCATCTTGGTATAAAACGGTCACATCGGCGCCTTGTATTTGGGCGATAACTGGGGCGGATTCATTGCTGGCAGCGTCCAGTGCGGTCACGACATAAGTGCCGGATTCGCTAATTGGATAGCTGAATTCCGATGCATCGCCGCGCCAAATTTTTGTGACGATGTTCGCTGGATTAGCGGTGATTTCTGCGGCGGTTCCGGTGCCTTTATAAATGACGTAGTAGCGCGCGGAATTGGTGGCTGTATCTGACCAAGTAAGTGCAGCCGCGGTTTGTTTGACTTCCATCGGTGCGGCAATTGCTTGGTGCGCAAGCCACGGTTTGCTCGGTGTTAATGACGGTATCGCAAAATAGGTCTCTTTTAAAAGATCAATCGCGGCATTTTTAGCTTCGTTTGTAGGCGTTGCGATATCGCTTTTTTTGATATCATTATAGCTGAACAGAACGCTACCGGAAACTTGGTCTAGTAGCTGATTGAAACGCATTTGATTCGGAATTTCTGCTGGGTTCATCCATGCAGCGTCGAAACCGCCATTTCCAACATGTTTATAGTTCGCATGCCCAACATAAATTTGTACATGTGTCCCTTCTGCGGCCTTGTTCCACCACCTTGCCAAATCGCCATAAGGAGCGGCTGCTTGGTCAAAACTCCAGTAAATTTGCGGTGTCATATAATCGACTTTCTCGTCTTTAATCCACTGATATGTATCAGCGAAAATGCTTTGGGAATAGGACTGCGAGGAACCTGTCGGCGTGTTGGAACCGAGCGGATTATTCGCTTTATGCTCCCAAATTCCGAATGGACTAATACCGAATTGGACGGCGGTTTTCTTGGCCTGATTGCTCGTATCAATTGTGCTTTTCACCTTGTCAATTAATGTCGTAATGTTGTCACGGCGCCAGTCATCGATTCCCGCTTTCGTGTTTGGATATCCTGCTGGAATACCATATTTAGCGAATGTTGCCGCGTCCTCGTCTTTATCGCCAAACAAAACATTTTTCCCATCCACCGTAATGCGATATGGATAAAAATAGTCATCGAAATGAATCGCATCCACATCGTAATTTGTCACAACTTCCTTGATTGTTGCCGCTACGTGATCCTGTACTTCTGGAATACCAGGATTCAGAAATAGCTTTTCATCAAAGCGCAACACGCTCTCAGGATGCAAAACAGCGTAATTCGTGTCCGCTAAAAGTCCTGCCTTGTTCCATGCCGCGATTTGCTCTGGAATCGTCATTGCAAGCGCTTCCTCTTTCGTCGCACCTATTTTGGCCAAAACGCTTTGTGTCGTCAATTTTGTATTCGTCACGCGGTATGGATTAAACCAAGCGTGATATTCCATGCCTCGTTTGTGCGTTTCCTCGACCATGATGGCAAGCGGATCATACCCTGGATTCGCGCCCTGCACGCCAGTTGCGATAAACTCTGACCATGGATTTATTTTCGATGGGTAGTAAGCGTCAAGGAGCGGCCGAACTTGGAAAATAACCGCGTTCATATTCCACGTTTCAAAATCGTCTAGCACGGTTTTATATTGTGCACGGAAAGCCGATTCTGATGCCGCTTTTGCGAAGTTCAGATTAGCTATTGTCGCGACCCATGAACTTTTGAATTGCTCTTTGTCTTGTGTGTAAGTCGTTGGAATCTGGACTTGCTCGCTGGAACCGTTATAGTAGAAAACCGGTGTGCTCGCGTCATAACCATACGTTCCATCCGCGTTCTTAATAAATTTTGTAAGTCCTTCTGTTACCCCTTCCGCCTGTACTGCCACGGAAAAAATGCTTACACTTAATACGAGTATGAGTAACATTGATGCCCACTTTTTCATTCTTCATCCCCCTTTTTAATATCGCCAAACTTTATAATATTTTCCAGATGGCGATTACGGGTTCAATATATCATCTTCAAACATTGATTTCAACTTATTTTTTAGAAAAATTAATTATATTTACCTTTTATACAGTGTTAGAATATGCCTCTATCCCTTTTATAGCAACCTATTTCATGTTTCAAACTAACTGAAATAAATTTTTAAATACTTTTTGCAAGCGTTGACATTTTATTTCAAATGAACTAGAATACACCATGTGAACTATTTTTAATATAAAGGAGGTTTGTCACCATTATTCTCACCACAGAGATAATACATACCTATCTAACTAAAAAGGGAGAGTCATTATGCAGAGATTTATGGATTTTTTAGAGAAGTATTTGTCGATTCCAATGGCAAAATTGTCCGAACAACGGCATCTGCGCGCGATTCGTGATGGGGTTGTTTCGTCGCTACCGTTTATCATTGTTGGTAGTATGTTTTTGATCGTCGCTTTTCCCCCGGTTCCTGAGAGTACCGCGCTTTATCAATGGTCCCAAGAGCATTTATTTGAAATTTTGATTCCTTATCGTATGACTATGTTTATTATGTCCTTATATATCACTTTTGGAATCGGTTACAATTTAGCGAAAAGTTACAAGCTTGATCCGTTATCCGGTGGGCAGATTGCTGTTGCTTCGTTTCTATTAACCCTGACACCAATCGCACTTGATAAAGTCGGTTTTGTTTTGCCAATGGCCAATCTCGGCGGGCACGGATTATTTATGGCAATGATTGTTTCGATTTTTTCTGTTGAAGTGATGCGCTTCTGTAAAACGCGCAACATTACAATCAAGATGCCAGAACAAGTTCCCCCTAGTGTAGCAAGGTCGTTTGAAGCACTTATTCCTGTTGCTTTTGTTGTTTTATTTATGACACTAATCACGGTTGTACTCGGCATTGATCTCCATTCGCTTGTCGACCAAGCAGTGGCACCGGTTGTAAAGGCTGGCGATAGCTTATTTGGTGTCCTACTACCCGTATTCTTAATTGGTTTCTTCTGGTCCTTTGGTATTCACGGGATTTCCGTTATTGGAGCCGTTGCAAGACCTCTTTGGGAAAAATATTTAGGTGCCAATGCAGAAGCTGTGGCGGCTGGTACTCCAATTCCTCACGTTGCTCCTGAGACATTTTTCCAATGGTTCGTGTGGATTGGTGGGTCTGGTGCAACACTTGGCTTAGTTTTTGCCATGCTATTCTTTGCTAAATCAAGTTATTTGAAAGCGCTCGGCAAAACGACACTGGTTCCAAGTCTTTTCAACATTAATGAGCCTGTTATTTTCGGAACGCCGATTGTGTTGAACCCGATGTTGATTATTCCGTTCATCTTTATTCCAATGATTACAACAACAATCTCGTATTTTGCGACCGTTTTGGGATTCATCTCACCAACGTATGTCATGGCGCCGTGGACTTTACCCGCCCCGATTGGAGCCTATCTGTCAACAGGCGGTGATTGGCGAGCCATCGTACTCGTTCTGGTCAACATTGCGATATCGTTCGTCATCTACATCCCGTTCTTCAAAATGTACGATCAGAAGTTACTGGATGAAGAAAAAGCACAATCAGAGGAAAACAAAGAAACGCACAGCAGCGAGCCGAATTTGGCTTAACTTAGAACACAAGGAGGGGCGCATCGTTGTCCCTCTTCATTTAAAAAGGAGGTTTTACCCATATGGAAACGAATAGTAAATGGATTAAGTTTAACTATAAAAGCGCGATTATCTTTTTCACCATGACGATTCTAGCCAATCTTATTTTCCTTCCTGTACTTACCGGTCTTGGTGTTCCTAAGGCTTTTGCTTTATTTCTACTTACGAGTCTTGGCAGTAGCATTGGGCTATCTTATATTTTACTCGCGAAACATGGTTTTTATAAGTCGAAGAAACAGGCGGCAATTTTTACAACAGTTGTTACACTAGTTTGCACGGCGAGTTGTTACTTTTTAATGTATCTGAGCTAAAATGAGGAGGTTTATATTATGTACGTTGTTGGACTAATGTCCGGTACGTCGCTTGATGGCGTGGACGTGGCTCTGCTTGATGTCAAGGAGATGGATGGGAACTTATCGACAAAATTGATTGATTTCAAAACGGTGCCCTTTCAACCTAGAATCGTGGCGGAAATTCGTAAAAGTTTGAGTATAGAAGAATCTGACTCACAGCTGATTTGTAGTTTAAATTTCAAATTGGGTGTGCTTTTTGCCGAAAGTGTGAAAATGATTTGTAGTAAAAATGGGATTGCGGCGTCAGAACTTGGCGTGATTGGCTCGCATGGCCAGACGATTTTTCATCAGCCGGAACAAGTTGGGGATTTCGTTGCTTCGACGTTGCAAATTGGTGAGCCTGCGGTGATTTCGTATGAAACTGGCGCGACGGTTGTCTCGAATTTTCGCACGATGGATATGGCTGCTGGCGGTCAAGGCGCACCGCTCGTGCCGTTCACGGAGTTACTGCTCTACCGAGACGCGCACAAAAATCGCTTATTGCAAAATATCGGCGGGATTGGAAATGTGACGGTTTTACCTAAAAACGCGACATTGGATCACGTTTTTGCGTTTGATACTGGTCCTGGAAATATGATTATCGATGAGTTGATGCAACGCCTCTTTGGACGCGGCTATGATGACGGCGGGGAAATGGCGGCGCACGGTACTGTAAACGCGGAGCTTCTTGCTTATTGTATGGATGACCCTTTTATAACCGCTGCCATTCCAAAGTCAACTGGGCGCGAACTTTTTGGGAAGGAATATACTGATGAGTTGCTGACTACATACGGACATCTGGCGCCGGAAGATTTGATTGCTACCATAACCATGTTCACCGCCAAAACCATCGTTTCGAACTATGAACAATTCGTCTTTTCAAAAATGGCGATTGACGAAGTAATTGTTAGCGGTGGTGGAAGTTATAACCAGACGTTATTGCGCTATTTGGCAGAACTTTTGGAGGGGCGCTGCGAGGTATTGACACAAGAAGACATTGGTTACTCTTCCGATGCAAAAGAGGCTGTCGCGTTTGGCCTGTTGGCGTATGAAACACTGCATGGTCGGCCGTCCAACGTTCCGATGGCAACTGGCGCGCGTGAACACGTTATCCTCGGCAATGTCACCTATCCACCGCTAAAATATAAGGAAGAAGGTACGACTCATGCATAAACTTGGTATTTCGATTTATCCGGAACACGCAACACCTGAAAAAGATAAGGCTTACATCAGTTTGGCACACAAATATGGTTTTACGCGCGTATTTACGTGTTTATTGTCGGTGAGCGGCGATAAAGAACTGATTTTACGCGAATTTAAAGAGACGATTAGTCATGCGAATGCACTTGGTATGGAAGTCTTGGTTGATATTTCGCCACGCATTTTCGAAGCTCTTGGTATTTCTTATGATGATCTATCCTTTTTCCACGAGCTCGGCGCTTACGGGATTCGCCTGGATATGGGCTTTACTGGTAGCGAAGAAGCCGCGATGACATTCAATCCATACGGTCTCAAAATTGAGATTAATATGAGTAACGACACGAATTATTTGAATAATATTATCGATTTCCAGCCGAATCGGGATAATTTGATTGGTTCTCACAATTTTTATCCGCATCGGTATGCGGGTCTTTCCTATGATTATTTCGTGAAATGTAGCGAACGTTTCCGTAGTTTTCAGATTCGCACCGCTGCTTTTGTCCACTCGAATGACGCAACGTACGGTCCTTGGCCAGTGACAGAAGGCTTGTGCACACTTGAGATGCACCGCGGTTTGCCAATTGACACACAGGCGAAACATCTGCTGGCAACCAAGCTAATTGATGACATTATTGTGGCGAACGCCTACGCTTCTGAGAATGAACTCGCACAACTAAGCGCTGTGATACAAGCAGAGAAATTTGGATTAAAAATACAGCTTCACGATACGATAACTCCGCTGGAACGCAAAATCGTCACGGAAGAACCTCACTTCTATCGCGGCGACGTATCCGATTATTTCATTCGCTCGACACAATCACGCGTAAAATATCGCGCAGATGATTTCAAACCAACGTTCACACCAAACATCAAACGAGGCGATATCCTGATTGAAAATGAGCTGTATGGTCAATATAAAGGCGAATTGCAAATCGCTCTGAAAGACATGGAAAACCGCGGCAAAACGAATGTCGTTGGACGGATTCTAGACGAGGAGATTTTCTTGCTGGACTATATGGAACCGTGGACAAAGTTTGAATTTTTTGTAGAATAGTTTGGCAGGCAGGTTAGTCTTTGGCTAGCCTGTTTTTGCGCATGAAAAAAACCGATGAATCTTCATCGATTTGGATTTATAATATGGCGGAGAAGGAGGGATTTGAACCCTCGCGCCGCGTTAACGACCTATACCCTTAGCAGGGGCACCTCTTCAGCCACTTGAGTACTTCCCCATATTTGAATCGTCAGGCTTATAATATGCTCGTCGAAAGAACTCCACAGGCAAGACTCGAACTTGCGACCGATCGGTTAACAGCCGATTGCTCTACCAACTGAGCTACTGTGGAATAGCGTCATGTTTGTTTTTGCTGACTCTTTACATTATAAGCAGGAATACTGAAAAAATCAAGCTTTATTTGACATATCTAATAATAAATTTTTCAAAATTAATACATAAAAATAAAAATCACCAAATTTCATCTAACTTCAGTTTTTTTATAACCTTGGGAATAGTTGATCCAATACCATTTTTTATAGCATTAACCTCTGAATTGTATAGTTCAGCATTTGCTAACATGCATGGTATTTTATCTACAAAAATGGCTGCCTTATATCTATTTTTTTTGTAAGTACTCCCATCTATTTCGTGTAACTTGCTATTGAGTAAATCCTCTAAATACCTTCTTTTACTGGAAACCCTTCTATTCTCGCTAATTTCAGTTTTGGTAAACAGTTGGCAGCTATCTAAGTGTAGCAAAAGATAAAACTCAAAATTGGGATTAGTTACGCCTAATTCAAATCCATTCTCGCAACAAATTGTAACCGCTTTATCAAATTGATTGATTGTGAAACTTTCTTTATCTCTGTCAATGATAACCCAAATCTCATCAATCTCCTCATTATATTCACCCAACTTCTTTAATGCCTTTAGCTGTAGCAAAACTTCTTCAACTTTACTACTATTTTGAAGGATATCAGAAATTTTACTTCTACTATCCCATTTTTCTGCACACTTCTTCAAATCAACAATTAAATCTTCATATGTTTTTTTATCATCTTCGGTATAGTCATTGACTATTTTTTCTAATATCTTTTTTTCATCTTTTACGATTTGTCTTTCATTGAAATACAAGCTCATATTCTCTACTACATACAATTGATTAGATCTATTTTTCAATATTCTATCAAAAAAGATAATCTCTGGAATAACTCCAATATCTGACATCTGAATTTTTTTGTATACTTCTTCAAAATAAATTTTCTCTGTTTTCTCACCTTCAAAAACAAAGAAAAATTTATGTTGTTCGTCTTTCTTACTATCTACATGTCTTACTTCTGCAGGATTAATATTTGATAGCCTCAATAACATAACATCCTCTCTTTATGTTGTAAGTATTTTAGGTATACTTCCATACCTTCCATCCAAATAAGCTGACTGGATATCTTTATCAAATCTCTCTTTATACACTTCTAATGAATATATTTTAGAGGCACCCCGATTGTTTTTTTCCACAAACCAGATTTCATCTCTCCTTAATAAAGTCAAATCCAGTAGCCTATCTTCGTGAGTCGTTACTATCAATTGATTCCTTAGTTTTTCATTAACTTTTCCTTTTTGCAAATAATCTTCAATAAACTTAAAAGATAAGTTTGGATGGAGACTTCGGTCTATTTCATCTACTATATATACACCATCGTTTTCACTAGAAAGAATATTGTATATGTCTATAATTCGCTTAGTTCCATCGGATTCTTCCCCAAGACTATATATAGTTGAATTCTCATCATTGTGTATAAAATATATTTTACTAATACAAATATTATTTGATTGATTCTTACTTAGTTTATATATATTCTCTCCTGTTTTAAGATGTGCCATTCCATTTTTTCCTGATTTTTTATAATCGGCTAATATTTTATCTAAGAGTTTTAACGGGATCTCTTCTTGCATATCTTTTTTACCTATTTCAACAAATTTAATATCGGTAATTCCTGTCCCAAAATTCCTTAAAAATTTCACTAATTCTGCACTCTCTTTTTTCTTAAAAAGAAATAATCCAGATTTCCTCAAACTTTCTGTAGGTGAAATAACCTCTAATTTCTCTGAGAACCAATTATAAATATCTTCAAATATCTCACTTTCGCCAGATTCAAATTTCTTTTTATTATTATTAACTTCATTAATAAAAAGATGATGTTTTGCACTATTCAAATCTTCCATGTAAACATCTAACCTTAATTTATCAGCTTCATCCATCTGAAAAAAAGCCTCATTTACTTCATTTATATAAATCTCATCTTCTAATTGTCTTGTGAAAATAATTTCATCGTTCTTTCCCTTAATTTCATACAACCATTCCTTTAGTATCCTCTCTTCTTGTAGAAGAACAGAAAAACCATAACTATAGGTCTTATCATTTATCAATAATTCATATTCGAATGCAGTTTCTCTATCAAGGTTTTCCAAGTTGATTTTACAATACTTCTCCCTATACTGGCTGATACTATCACAATTTAAAATCATTGATGAGGATGCTCTAATTGCCTCTACTAAGTTCGATTTCCCTGAAGCATTTGCTCCATATATTGTGGCCAACCTTAATAAAGATATTTTTTTTGATGCATAAACATGATTTTCATGCTTCCTAGCAGTTCCTTTTACCATTGATATTTCTGATAAATCCTCGAACGACAAAAAGTTCCTTACTCTAAAATTAATAAGCATAATAATCATCTCCTTTCTCACAAGTTATCAACTCATTATATCATATTCATGAGAAAAAAAGTTACTAAAAGTGATTTCTTCACTTTTAGTAACTTTTTTATAGTGTTTCCTACAGAATTTCTTGCATGTATTTTATACGACCATTACAGCGACCGCAACGATATTTTTTCACATCAAAACGGCGCTTGCGTAGGAACTCGGTTTGGCATGATAAACAGGTGTAGCGATGCATTTTTTGTGCGGTCGGAATCGCTTGGCAAAATCGCGGGGCATCCACTTTTGCGAGGAGGGATCGAAAATCGGCGTCACGGTGCTGATAACCTTTCCCCTCGAGGTGCAGGTGATAATGGCACAATTCATGCTTCATAATCCCGATAAAATAATCCAAGCCGAAATTCTCCAAATAACGCGGATTCATCTCAATATCGTGGCTCTGCAGCAAATAACGCCCACCAGTCGTTCGTAGCCGCGAATTAAAGCGAGCTTGATGCTGGAACCTTTTTTGGAAAAATTGCAACGACACGCGCTCCATGTGCCGCTGCAACTCTTGTTCTGTCATCATCTGTTTACTTTCCTTGATCCGGACTCAGCATCGTCAGTGAAATCCGACCTTTTTTCTGATCGATATCATCTACCCAAACCGTCACAATGTCGCCCACCGAAACAATGTCCATCGGCTTGCTGACAAAGGATTTACTTAGCTTTGAAATATGCACGAGACCGTCTTGTTTGACGCCAATATCGACAAAAGCGCCGAAATCAACGACATTGCGCACGGTTCCTTGGAGCTCCATCCCGCTTTTCAAATCTTCCATCGACATAACATCTTGCTTCAAAAGTGGCGCGTCGAGTTCGTCCCGTAAATCGCGTCCAGGTGCCACGAGCGAATCCACAATATCCTGAAGCGTTTCTTTGCCAACTTCAAGCTCTGCGGCCATTTCCGTCAAACTGAACTGTGCCAATGCAGTTTTAAGTTCCTGTGAGCCGAGGTCAGCCAGTTTGAATCCTGCTGAAACCACGATTTTTTCCGCTGTTGCATAGCTTTCCGGGTGAATCGCCGTTGCGTCGAGCGGGTGCTTTCCGTCTAAAATACGCAAGAATCCGATGCTTTGTTCATACGATTTAGCACCTAGACGCGGTACTTTTTTGAGTTCTTTGCGCGATGCGAATGGCCCGTTTTCTTCGCGGTATTTGCGAATGTTGCCAGCGACCGTTTTGTTGAGCCCAGCGACATATTGCAAAAGGGATGCCGAGGCTGTGTTCACGTTTACGCCGACTTGGTTTACTGCGGTTTCCACAACAAATGTTAGCGTATCGTTGAGTTGTTTTTGCGCGACGTCATGTTGGTATTGCCCAACGCCGACGGATTTTGGATCAATTTTTACGAGTTCGGCAAGCGGGTCTTGTAAGCGGCGACCGATCGATACGGCGCTTCGTTGCTCGACTTGGAAATCTGGAAACTCTTCACGCGCGATGTCACTAGCGGAATAAACACTAGCTCCTGCCTCATTAACGATACAATAATACGCGTTTAGTTTCTCTTCTTTAATCAATTCTGCGATAAATTGCTCCGACTCACGTGACGCCGTGCCGTTCCCAATCGCAACAACTTCGACATCATACGCCTTCATCAGTTGCAATACTTTTTGTTTCGCGTCCGCTTTTTTATTTTGCGGTGGATGAGGATAGATCACGTCAATTGTGAGCACCTTCCCCGTTTTATCAAGCAATGCGAGCTTACAACCCGTCCGATACGCCGGATCAAGCCCTAATATAATTTTTCCTTTCAACGGCGGTTGCAAAAGTAATTTACGCAAGTTCTCCGCAAAAATATGAATCGCCTGCTCCTCCGCCGCTTCCGTCAATTCCGCACGAATTTCACGCTCAATAGCTGGGCCGATAAAACGCTTGTATGCATCCTCTAACGCCGTCACCACATAGCTTTCCGTGATTGATCCAGGTTTCTTAATCACCTGTTTGCGTAGATATTCGATGATTTTAAGCGGATCTACCACGACAGAAACGCGTAAGATGTCCTCTTTTTCGCCACGATTGAAAGCCAACACGCGGTGACTCGCCACTTTGCCGATGATTTCTTGGTAGTCGTAATACATCTCGTACACCGATTTCTCATCCAGTTCGATCTTTTTACCGACCGATTGCATCATGCCAAATTTCCGAGTAAATTCGCGAATCCATTTTCGGTATGTAGGCTCGTCTGAAATGACTTCCGCGATGATTTCGTGCGCCCCTAAAAGGACATCCTCGGTCGTCGCTACTTCGTGTTCCGCGGAGATATATTTTGCCGCTTCCGCCATCACGTCCTCTGACTGCGGGAATGTCATCAGCCAAGTCGCGAATGGTTCCAAGCCTTTTTCTTTGGCAATCGTTGCTTTCGTACGCTTCTTCTGTTTGTACGGGCGATATAAATCCTCCAACGCTTGGTGTTTCTCGGCCTTCGTAATTGCCGCCGCCAAATCCTCCGTAAGCTTGCCCTGCTCCTCAATCAATCGTAAAATTTCTTCCTTGCGCTGCTCCAATTTTTCCACATACGCGTAACGCTCTTCAATATTTCGAATCTCGACCTCATCCAAGCTACCAGTCATTTCCTTCCGGTAACGCGCGATAAACGGCACGGTATTTCCCTCGTTTAGTAGGCCAATAACCGCGTTAATCTGGTTCGGGCGATATGGTAGTGATTTATGTACTAGTTTTAAAATTTCTTCCATTTTTATCTTTGCCTCCATAAAATTCATCTGTTTGTATTGTACCATAGAAATTGGGGTTGAGGGGGAATCGTGGGCATAAGGAAATAAGGATTTATCGACTGGGTTGAGTGGATAAATCCTTGGAGTATCAGTATGAGTGAGGACGTAGGGAACATGTAATCCTTGTTCTGCGTCATGACCTGCGCCTCCGATCTAGCTTCAACGACCAACTCCTCGAAAACTTCACGCCCTCCACAAAAAGCAAGAGCGGCTTTTTCTTGCGGCCGCTCCAGTTTTTTTCGGAGCTGAACTGGCCGTTTCAGCACTTCATCTTCCCCATCAAAAAAGTCACATCGTCTTCTGGCACTTCAGCAACATTACTCTCAATGCAATGGCCTGTGTTTTCTATGTTGGCGCTCGCGTAGAGGTATTTCTTTATCCCTGCTAGCGTCAAGCCGTCGGAGTGCATCAAGAATCTGGAGCCTGGGCGGTAGCTGAATTCTTGTGTCCGAATTTTTTGCCTTCTTCCAGATAGAAATCCTGTCGATGATATCGGATAGACCAACTCGTCATCTTCTCCTACCATAAAAAATCGGATATTCCCAATTCCGCAATAAATCAGTTTTTGCTTAGCCCAATCTGTTCGCCAAATCGCAATCGCGGCGCCTCGTAGTCCAGCTACTGCTTCGTTAGAGCGCGCCACGATGTCCGCTAGCGACTTTAATGAGCTATTCGCATCAATAGCTTCCACAACCGCTTTTGCGGCCTTCTCGGCTTCCTTACCGCTTCCAAGGCCGTCCACTAGTGCGCATAAAACCCCCGTCGCGTCTTCTTTCAAAAAGATTTGATCCCCACAATGTCGCTGTAAATGTTTCGCCCGTTGAAAAACATAGACTTCCGTATCAAAATCCGACTGCCACATTGCATTCATTTATTCTAAATCCTCATCTTGCAATGCCGCGCGCAACTTCTTAATCGCTTGGCGCTGAATCCGCGACACGTGCATCTGCGAAATATCCAGCAAGTCGCCAGTTTCTTTTTGACTGCGATTCTCAATGAACGTATACTGCAAAATTTTCTGCTCCCGCTCATCTAGCGCTGGCAATACCTTCTCAAGCAACATCCGCTGATTCACCCGTTCAAAGCCATCGTCCTCGCCGCCAACAACATCCAGCAACGTAATTGTGCTTCCGTCCGAATCCGCCTCAATCGAATGATCCACAGACAACGCTTGATAGCTTTTGCCCATTTCCATCGCTTCTAAAATTTCCTCTTCCGTCGCACCGATAAATTCCGCAATATCGCTAATTTGTGGTGAGCGTTGCAATTCTCGCGTCAACTCTTCCACCGCATTTTTTATCTTCGGACCGAGTTCTTTAATCCGACGTGGTACGTGAACACTCCAAGTTTTATCTCGTAAAAAGCGCTTGATTTCCCCGACAATCGTTGGTACCGCAAACGCTTCGAAACTCTTACCGAACGTTGCATCATATCTGCGAATCGCACCTAGCAATCCAATATTTCCAACTTGCACTAAATCTTCATGAAATGATTTACCTTGAGAATACTTGCGGGCAATGGATTCCACCAAATTCTTATAGTGAACAACAAGCTCATATTGCGCTTCCTCATCGCCGGTTTCTTGGTAATCACTAATCCATTTGTAGACCTTCTCTTTGGCCTTCTCACGGGCTTCCTCTCTTGCCGCTAGTTCCTCAGGTCGAGATAATTTTGGCATTCCCCTCCACCTGCTTTTCCTCTATATATTTAGTCATCACAACCGAAACTCCGTTATCATAATGCAATTCGACATCATCCATCAATGCCTCAATTAAAAATAAACCTAACCCTCCAACGCGCAACATATCCGCATCGCTTTCTTCTTCATACGGGCCAATTTCAGCCTTGCGTTTCTCCAGATCAAAGCTCTTGCCCTCATCCGTGACACGCACCTCTAATTTATCTTCATAAACGGAGAAAGTAATCTGAATTTCACCACTATCCTCTTCACTAAAAGCATGTTTTACAGCATTCGTAATCGCTTCACTAATCGCAATTTTTAAATCTTCAATCGCTTCAAAAGAAAAACCGATTCGGCTTGCGACACCCGATACTGCTAATCGTCCTAAGCTTACAAACTCAGGTTTTGCCGGAATTTTTAGCTCAATCGTGTCATACATTGTTGCCATTCATTTCACCCTCTACATTTTTGATTTCAATAATATCAGTCAAACCAGTAATCTCAAATAAACGATAAATACGATCTGACAAGCCAACTAATTCTAATTCACTCTTCTTCGCACGTAGGTTTTTAAACAGGCCGACAAAAATGCCTAACCCAGTGCTATCCATGTAACTCACGCCTGCTAAATCAATCTGTAAATGAAAACTCTCCTGATCCAAAAACTCGCTCAAGGCCTCTTTTAATTTTGGTGCCGTGTACGCGTCAATCTCGCCACCCACAACTACTTTCGCATGATTACTATCAGTTTCTCTGATCTCTACTTTGATATTCATCACTTCACCTCGCCCATTTTGTATATCCAGAGTAATTACCCTGAATACCATCACCTTAAACACGTTTTAAACAAATTAGTGTAAAATCGTCGCGCAATTCATAGTCCT
Source organism: Paenilisteria rustica (assembly GCF_013820765.1). Lineage (GTDB taxonomy): Bacteria > Bacillota > Bacilli > Lactobacillales > Listeriaceae > Listeria_A > Listeria_A rustica. The sequence continues at coordinate 27,654 of NZ_JABJVM010000013.1, read as the reverse complement.
GCACTTTACACAAATGATCATACACCTCCTTAACCAACCTCTGAGGCGGCAAATCAATGCGCTCCTTAAAAACAGCAATCAAATCCTCACGTTCAATGAATCCCTCGGCCGTCCGCGTTTCCGTCACACCATCAGACATAATAAAAATCATATCATCCGGCTCCACTTCCTTTTCAAAAGCACGATACGTAGCGCTACGATCAATACCAAGCGGTAACCCACGTGCATACAAATCGGTAAACTGTCGCGTTTTTGCACTAAAATACAGCCCTACTTCATGGCCCGCCGACGCAAATTCAAACAAATGGTGCGCCGTATCATACAAACCATAAAACATCGTGATAAACATATTATCCGCAATGTTCGTTTCCGCAACCGCATTCAGATTCTGCAACATCTCACTCGGCGTCTTCGCATCACCGCCATAGTTATCCGCCGCATATTTCAGCATCGACATACTAAATGCTGCCGGAATCCCTTTTCCAATCACATCCGCAAGCGTAACACTGATCTTATTTTCGCCCTCATTCGTAAAACTATAAAAATCGCCACTCATCTGACGCATCGGCACGCTCACCGCGCCAACCTCAAGCCCTTTGACCATCGGGATATCCGATTTCATCATCGTTTTTTGCATGTCCTCGGCTTGAGCAATTTCACGCCGGAGCGCTATCTGCTCTGTCCGCAAACTGAGGTGCTCCATGTGCGCCAACCCATAGCCGACCATCATTTCGAGCAACACATCAAACGAAGAAGAAACATATTCCGGCAAATCCGCATCATATTCCTCTAAAATCGAACGATGCAGATTCACCACTTCCTCTGGCGACACACGATTTTCCATCGCCTCACGCGTCAACCTTTCGCATGAATACAATATTTCCTCATCTTGATGTTCTAAGTATTTCAGCATAATTTCACGATATTTCTCTTTAAATTCCTTAATCTCCCTATCTTCCATGTAGCGTCGTCCCCCCTAGCGGACCCACTTATGTGTTGTAATAATGGTTCCCTGTGCTCCTTCTTCCACGCTAGATACTAAATCAAAAGTATCCATCAATCGTTTCACGCCTGGTAAACCTGCACCCAGACCGCCCGATGTCGTGTAGCCATCTTGCATAACTTGCCTTACATCTTTGATTCCCGGACCTTTGTCTTTTGCAACTATTTTCAGTCCGTCTTTTCCTGCTTCTGCCATCTTTTCAATACATATCTCTCCAGTTCCCGCATAGAGAAAAATATTTCTTGCAAGCTCACTAATTGCTGTTGTGATTCTCGCCTGGTCCACCGTACCAAAACCGATTTCCTTCGATATCTTTCGTCCTAACTGGCGAGCGGCGACAATGTCCCACTCATTGATAATCTTGACACAGGATTGGAATTCCATCTCTATTCCCCCAATTCCTGTTTTAATTTTTCCAAACCGCTTTCTAGATCCATCGCGGAAAGGACACCCTCAAATGTAATACCTAGCTCAATCAATGTAATCGCAACTGCCGGCTGGATTCCCGTCACAACCACTGTCGCCCCCATCAATCGAGACATACTGACAACATCACCTAAAATTTTGGCAATGAAGGAATCGATAAAATCAATCGATGTAATATCAATCACGACTCCACGTGCAGATGTTTCATGAATTTTGGCAAGTAGGTCCTCCTGGAATTCTACAGCCGTTTGATCATCGAGTTCACTCTGGATGGAAATTAATAGACATTCTCCCAATTTCAAAATCGGAATTCCCATTCTCTCACTCCTCTTTTTCTACAATCTCTCTATTCGTCATCGCGAGTGCCTTCTCCATGCCTTTTTTCATCGTGCTCGTCGTGATAACTTGATCTAATTCTATCCCTAAATTCACAATCGTCTGCGCAATCTCTGGCCTTATTCCAACGAGCATCGCTTGGCATCCCACCAACCTGACCGCATCACTGGCTTGAATAATATGATGCGCCACCATCGTATCGACAATCGGAACACCCGTAATATCAATCAGCACAACATCCGAACGATTCTTCACAACGCCAATCAGCAAATTCTCCATAATCAGCTTTGCCCGCTCTGTATCAATCGTACCAATAAGTGGCATCACCGAAATCCCATCGAAAATCGGTAACAGCGGCGCCGAAAGCTCCTGTAATGCCGTTTTTTGAATCGATACCGTCTTCTCCCAAGAATCAGCATACGCATTCACAACAACATTATACATCGAGGACAACCAGTTTTCAAAATCATAGTAGATATCCTCATCTCGCTCCTTAACTTTACTGAACAGCCCTTGCCGCTTCATCTCGCTATACACTAGAAGCCCAAACGTTCGCAAACCACTTGTCACAAAATGCACCGACCAACCAAGATGCACTACTTTTTCCGCAAAATCATCTAGTTTTTCGCTAAAAGAACCATCTTTCGTCCCTAGTACATTCGCAACAATCAAATCCAAAAATTCACGACTTGTATCCTCATATAGAATATCGCTCGTCACTAGAAGAATTGCCGGGTCTGCCTGCTCTTTCATCTGTTCCATCCACTTACTTAGCAACACATCTTTGTTTGTATGGATAAAATTCGCAAAATCTCTATACATATCTCTATTTCCAACCTTTCTCCTTGATTGAAGCCCAGTCTAATCTTCCTAAAAAAAAGAGACACAAGAAAAGCAAGGGGGGGAGCAAAATGGGGTTTGCCACAGCCTAAGAAGCTTTTCTCATGTCGGGTACTACAAGCCAGACATTATATTCTAAACTCAAGTATCATCTAATATGTAATTCTTTGTGTTCCATTGAATCTTCGCGAAACCTTCACGTACTGCCTCGTCATTCGACTAGTAAAGCCGTGCTTAATCATCAATTATGTAAAAGACACATCCGCTCTACTACTCATAAATATTCGCAATTTTAAAAATCTACCAAGCCCATGCTAATTTCTAACGCTTTATTTACTTGATTCATCAAGCTGTCGTCCAAATGCGTAATCTTGTCCGTCAAGCGTTGTTTATCAATCGTTCTCACCTGTTCAAGTAAAATAACAGAATCACGATCAAAACCATGTTTCCGGGCTGCCTCAACGTGAGTCGGCAATTTGGCTTTAGAAATCTTCGCCGTAATTGCCGCCACGATGACAGTAGGACTAAATCGATTGCCAATATCGTTTTGAATAACGAGAACAGGCCGTATTCCCCCTTGTTCACTTCCAACAACAGGAGATAAGTCCGCGTAGTAAACATCCCCACGCTTCACCATCGGCTCATTCATCCTCCTAAAACTTGTAAATTTTTATCCTCGGCTTCCGATTCTACATGTGTACATTCACACGCAATCGAAAAGTTAATAGAAGCCATTTCAGTATACCCACGTTCCATTTCGTCACGCAAATCGCGCGCTTTTCTTTGACGTAAAAACTGTTGTGTTGCTTCCATAATCATTTCACTCCGCCCCATTTTTTCTTTTGCCCGAGCCTCATCTAAGTCGTCCAATACCTGCTGCGTCATTTCTACCCAGATTTCTGTCGTGTCTGTCTTTTCTAACACGCGTCACACCCCCAGCTGTGTATTACTCCATAACATGTATATCGTAACACTATAGGCGCGTGATTGAAAGGCTTTTCGGAGTGTTTTTCACTAAAAATACGCTTTTAGACCTGATTCCCTATTCTTTAGGCTAGACTGAATACCTAAGAGTTAGGAAATATGTTGTGTACTTTCTCATTATAATTCCTAATCAAAAACTATGCACGTAAAAAACCTTACTAGATGTATTTTTTTGGAACCCTTTCCGAAATAAGACACGTAATTTCATAATTAATCGTCTTCAAATGGCTTGCAGCAACATCTGCTGAGTTCGGCCCACCAATTAGCGTCACTTTTGTGCCAACAGGGTATTTGCCTGGCAATTTAATAATGCACTGATCCATACAAACCCGACCAACAACCGGCATCAAAACACCATCTACTGATACGTGAAACCCTGTATACGCTCGAATAAACCCATCCGCGTAACCAACTGGTAATGTCGCAACCCATTCTCGCGCCTCTGCTTCATACGTAGCGCCATAACTTACATGATCTCCTGGCATTAATTCTTTCACTTGCACCATTTCCGTGTATAGTGATAAAGCTGGACGTAGCTCAAACGGCAAAGCTGACCGAATTTCTGGCGATGGCGTTAAACCATACATCGAAATACCGAAGCGCACCGCATCGAAATCCGCCTGCTCATGCAATAACGCCGTGGCACTATTCGCACAATGCACAACAGCCGGGCGTACCTCCAGCGACGCTAGCACCTCACGAAAACAGGCCAATTGCTTCTCGAAATACGACGTTTCCAGTTGATCTGCCGTAGCAAAATGCGTAAAAATCCCTGCCAGCGTGATATCCTCTCGTTTTGCGATTTCGCTCTCTATCGCACGCACCGCTTCCATGGAACGCAGACCTAAACGCCCCATCCCAGTATCCACTTTCAAATGAACATCAAGATTCGCTGGTAACTGCTCTAACTCCGTTAACCATTCGATATCAAATACCGACAAAGTAATCCGTTTTTGCGCAGCGAGTCCTGCAAAGCTTTGAGGAACCGCCCCCATCACCAAAATAAAATCATCAAACCCAGCTTCACGCAGCGCTAAAGCCTCGTCAAGAATCGCAACACAAAATCCTTTAGCACCAGCTTCCTTTGCTGTTTTTGCGACTTCCAGCATGCCGTGGCCATACGCATCTGCTTTGACAACAGCAAATAGAGCAACATCGGCAGGCAAAAGCGCCCGCTCATTCTGAATATTATCCCTAATCGCCGCACAATCCACTTCCGCCCACGTCGGTCGATGCCAACCTGTTACTGCCATTCTTTCCGCCCCCGATCAACCTCTTCAATGATGACTTGCGCCGCAGCACTTCTTCCCGTATGTGTAATACTGACAAAAACTTGCTCATCCAAACGCTTCGGCTTTGTCAAAATCGGTCGTCCATTCGGCAATGTCAAAATTTCCACATCTGTAAAGCTCAGTTCTTTGCCAAATCCCGTCCCATTCGCCTTAGCATAAGCTTCCTTCGCAGAAAAACGCCCCGCTAAAAACTCCACCTTGCGAGAACCACTATACTTAGCAAGCAATTTCTGCTCCTCATCCGTCAAAATTCGTTCCACAAACCGCGGATTGTGGTCTAAGACTTTCTCTACACGCTCTAAATCAATCATATCTAAACCGACACCTTTTATCATGGCATCACCTGTTCCATTAGTTGACAAGCCTCATTTGCCGCTGTTTTCCCAGCCTGAATACAATCTGGAATCCCAACACCACGATACGACATCCCTGCTAAAAATATAGTTGGATGGGTATGTTTCAGCTCTTTTTCCACAATCGCAAGACGTTCTTGATGTCCCACGGTATATTGCGGCATGGCTTCCTTCATTCGACTTACTTCATAAAATAACGGTTCTCCTTCAAGCCCAATCATTTCTTTCAAGTCCGCTTGCACTTTATTCGCCATTTCCTCATCTGTCTGATCTAACAAGCCCACTTGCCCAGCCTTTCCGAGAAAACCACGAAGTAAGATTTTCCCTTCTGGTACCATATGCGGCCATTTTTCATGTACCCACGTGCAAGCCGTAATATTATAATCACCCGTTCTTGCCACCAAAAAGCCCGTGCCTTCTGGAATCGTCGGAACCGCTTCTGAATCAAAAGCCAGTGAAATCGTCGCCAAACTGGTCATCGGTTGTTCTGCCAATGGTTTAACCGCTGGCACGTCGAGTAGCGAAAGCACCACATCATGCGTTGCAGCAATAATAATCGCATCTGCAACAATGCGTTCGCCATTCTCCAAAACGACCGTTGTATTCTCAATCGCCTTCACCTTTGTACGTGTGTGCAGTCGCTCCACCGGCAAGGAATCTACCAAAGCATCTGTTAACGTTGATAAACCTCCAGCAAGCGTCCGAAAAGCACCTATCGTTTTGGCAGTTCCAGTCGTATTAACCGTCTCTGGGCGATGGCTCTTCAACCCATACATCAAACTCCGGTGTTCCTTCGCCACTTGCTCAAATTGCGGAAAAGTAGCTCGCAGACTCATCTCATATATATTTCCCGCATAAATACCCGCCAGTAACGGCTCGATTAAGCGCACAACCATCTCTTTTCCAAAACGGTGTTCAAAGAAGGCACCTATCGACTGGTCCGCCTCCGTCACGTTCGCATCTAACATCAGTTCCTCTAGCGCCCTGATTTTACCGTCTTGCGTTAATAAATCGCTTTCTAGGAGCGAACGAATATCCGTCGGGATTCCCATCACAGAGCCCTCAGGAATCGGATGCAGCGCCGAGTCATGATAAATATACGATTTACCAGTCGCGTTTGTAATGAGTTGATCCGTTAATCCTAATTCATCCACAAGTGCCAGTCCCGCCGGTTTTCGTGCTAAGAAAGAATCTGGTCCCTTCTCAATGATAAAACCATCGCGATGAACTGTATTGAATTTCCCACCGAAATGATTGTCCGCCTCATACAATTGCCAATCCACGGCTTCTTGACTGGTCTGCTTATTAAGATAATGTGCTGCGGATAAGCCTGTCAGCCCACCGCCAATAATGATGACTTTTTTCATAATAGGTTCCTTCTTTCTGAATAAAACTTACTTATTTCGATGGTTGATACCAGTGATATAGACGATTGGCATCCTGCTGCGCAATATAATGAACACCTGCATCTAAGTGTGTCTGCCCCGACTTCAAATGTACCGTAAAATGAACGACTTTCCCTTTTTTCATCCAGATACTTTGCGCATAGTCCACCGATTGAACACGACGCTTCAGCATAAAATTCGTTTGTTTAGAAATAAAAGCACGACCTTGCATCACGATTTCAGTCTCCGTTGTATAAAAACCTGTAGCACGATAGGAAGCATAGGCTTTCCAAGCGAAAAGTGGTAACAAGATTAGACTGAATAACCCCCACGGGAATAATAGAATACTGACAAGTAAAATAACAGGTACCGTCCAAATCAGATTGATAAAAAAGAACCTTCTCAAACTCGTTTTGGGCACTCGTTCTAACCTATCTATCGGAAATTGGTAATCTTCTAGAAACTGAGGTAAAATCTCTAACGCTTTCTTTTTCTTCACAATTGGTAAAATAAGAATATCTCCCGAATGCTCATCATCACCTGAACTCCCGGCTGTTACAACACGCACCGACGCTAATTTCAGCATTTGCCGTAGTGGGGACTCAATTAATTTAATCGATTGAATCCGTTCAAAAGCAATAGAAGTATGTTCACGCTGTAGCAGTCCTTTTTCAATAACAATATGGTCCTCAAACTTCATCAACTTGAATTGGAAATACTTAAATAACGTGGTGACAATTGCGATTCCCCAAAGAATAAGTAACACGATAAGTCCAATGATAACGAGGATAATTGCACCGTAGCGAACGATTGTATTAAACTGTTCTTCCACAAAATCTGCTGGAATCACATCGCGGAACTGCTGTCCAAAGGCAAGAATAATCAAGAATACCCCGAAAACACCACCAGACGTCACCGCCATGAGCAACAATTCTTTGACTTCTAGTTGAAATGTAAGGAGCGGTTTTTCATTTTGCTCCTTGGCAACTGGAATATCCACTACTTCTGCGTTCTCCTCTTCCACCAATTCAGCCACTTTTCCGGCACGTAAATCTTTCAATTCCTGCGCCACGCTTGCAGGAACCGCGCTCAAATCCGCTTCGGCTTTCCCGCCACCAGCTGTTTCAATCAAAATTTGAACGACATGAAACGGCATATAGAAAAACCATTGTTTCTGCTGAACCGTCTGAATTCGCTCATATGGAATAAAAATATTTTTTTTGAAAAACAGGCCGTACTTCACGCGAATTCCCTTATCATCCATCCGATACCGGTATGTAAAATACTTGATCAAGGCTGGCGCTAATAACAAAATAATCAAAGCAATAACGAGCAGCGGATACATCCACCAAGATAGTATCCCATTGTCATTCAAATTCCGAAACACCGCAAATATAACAACCGCAATTGGAATAATACTCTGCCTTACACTGACAATTAACTCCTTAACAAGCGCAATCGGATGCAGACGTCTATCTTCATACATCTTCCTTCGCCACCTTTACAAGCTCTAAAATATGGTGTCTCAGCGCATCCGATTCTTCCGCTCGAACAGCCTCGATGGTGTGCACTGTTGCCGCCGTTGAAATCGATACACTCACCAATTTCTGTTTTCTTAAGAGCGGTCCCTGATCGGTTTCCACGTGCTGCACTCGAATCATCGGAATCAACACACGACTTCTAAAAATAATCCCATGCTGAATCTCAATTTCGTCATGTCTAATTTGATAACTCCATCTTGCCCAACGAAAAGGTACAATCAAGAAAAACGTCAAAATAAAATATAGAATCGTGAACGCAAAGCCAATCGCGCTCCACCAAAGTGATACATCAATCGCATAAAACAGAATCGCCGCCCCAATCGATGCAGCTAAAAATACCAAAATCGCAATCGCATACCCTTGGCGCCATACTGTTTTAATCTTCTCAGGTAATTTTTGTGCTAAATTCTCAAGCTCCATAAAACGCCCTCCCTTTTCTTTTAATAATACCTGAAACCCCTTGAAAAATAAAGCTTTATCCCCTGCTATTTTGCGTCCCCACCAAGCATATTTATCCCCTTATTGCTCAATTTTGTGTATACTTAGTTTCTAATATAAAGTTCTTAATCTATTCGTTTTTCGTTCATAGTTTGTTCATTTCTTGGCTTTATAATGAAAGATAGAAAGGTGGTAGTAAGCATGAAAAAACGATTTTATGGATTCCTATTATTTATTTTATTCTTTTCAACGAGTATACATATTCCAGTGAGCGCGGCCACAACGAGCCCTACTACTTCCGACGAAAGCGCCAATGACTTTATAGAAATGTTCGAAATAGACAACTATACAGCAGCAAACCCATATATTTTAGTAACTGGAAATACGGCTACTATCATGTTTACCACAGACGATAAGGCCAAAGTGAGCATTCGTAGCGGTTCTATTTATGTAAAAACAACAGACTATACACGTGACCAAGAACTAGCTATTAATCAATTAGAAACAACCAATCACCTCATTTTAACCGTTACAACAAAAGCCGGTGTTAGCACTTCTTATCCAATTACCATCAAAACAGCACCTAAATCTAAGCATAAAGTCGTGCCAAGAATCACCGAAACATCGCTTTCATCCTCAAGAAGAACAGATTCTTAGAAAACTCTCCTCTGATTTTCATTTTCATTTCACCTTTATCTAGTAGTATAGACTTAACTACTACTGGAGGGATGTCAGCCTTGAAAAGGAAAATCGGATTTGGTGCCTTATGTTTCTTAATCGCGTTAGGCGCTAGCATTTTACTCACACGACCTGATGTAAAAGACACGGCCAGCAAATTAAAAACAGACTATATAGACGCAACTACCGTCGAAAATGTAAACGATCCGTTCTCAAAGCTCGTTGATGATCAGAAAGAATGGTTTATGAAGAAATTAAGCGGATCATAAAAAAAGCATGATAACAGTCGCGATTTTTGGGCGACTTGTCATCATGCTTTTTGACGTTCTAATTAATAATTTTCTTGAAGTCAATCCGTTTGTTAATGTAGTACATAATTGGTGCACCAACAGCTAGAACGATGAATTCGCTGATAGCCAGCGTTAACCATGTATACAAAAACGGGTATTCTAAGACTAGCGCCAATTCCCAAGCAATGATAAACATTGTTGCAGAGAAAACGAGCGTCGTCAAAACCATTCTCACCTTCACATTCGCCACGTAGCGACTCAGCAAAATAACAATGGCTAACGAGATGGCGGACTGCCCTACCCCAAACACCCAGTCATACCAACCGAGCGGCGAGAAGAAATTCGCAATCAATACCCCAACTACAATTCCAAAAAAGTATTTCTTATCAAACACGATTAAATGATTGAACATCTCTGACAAACGAAATTGAATATTCGTAAATCCAAAAGGCGCTACAACCAGCGTCACGACAACATAAAGCGCCGCAACGATTGCGTTTACCGTCAACGTTTTTATTTTCATTTTATATGAGCTCCCCTTAGTTTTTTTACGTAGGATGGTTTCGAACTACGTTTTCTCATCTATGTTACCTTAAAACCCCTGCTATATCAAGGTCATTTCAACTTTTTTCGCAAGTAAACGGTTTCTTATCAAAAAATACTTGCTTTTTTTCGCAAATGGGTGTAAATTCAATTATAGACTTTATTTGTCCACGATGAATTTAATTTATTTTAATTAGGGACAAGATATATCCACAATGAAATCGAGGTGAATACCAACATGCAATTAACCAAAGGCGTAGAGCAAGCGATTTGTATCATCGTCCTGCTGTCCACCCAAGATAACAATAATCCACTAGCATCTGACACGATTAGCGAGCATTTGCAAGTATCCCCTTCTTATTTAAAGAAGATTATGCGCAAACTCGTTGTCCAGAATATCATCCGATCCGTACCCGGCAATAACGGCGGTTTTTCACTGGCGAAAAGTCCGGAACAGATCACATTGCTGGAAGTCGTGGAATCGATGGAAGGTCCGATATCTATTTATCCAGACACAGGCTTGATTAACAAAGTTTTCCGCGATGGCGAGCACACTTCTAAAGGGGAAGCAGTGTTACACGATGTTTTTAACGGCGCCAATGATCTTATTCGCGACTACTTATCTAAACAAACAGCCGCAGACCTACTGAAACGCACGATGGAACAATCTGAAATACCAGTACTTAACTGGAACACAATGAATCTAAGCAATCAAAAGGAGAAAGAGTGAGTTTTATGAATATGTTAAAGCAAGAATGGAAACGACTTTTAAACAACAAAATCCTGCTCGTTTCGACAATCGTTATTATGTTTATCCCGATTTTATACGGTGGCGTTTTCCTGAAATCCGTTTGGGACCCGTACGGCAAAACAAGTGAGCTTCCTGTCGCTGTCGTCAATGAAGACCAAGCGGCGAATTACGAAGGCCAAGAGCTCGATGTCGGGAATGAACTCGTCAAAGAACTGAAGAAAAATAACGATTTAGGCTGGAATTTCCTTGATGCAAAGACCGCCAATGAAGGTTTGAAAGACGGCAAGTACTACATGGTCATCACGATTCCGAAAGACTTTTCCAAAAATGCCTCTACCGTTCTTGATTCAACGCCTAAAAAAATGAATCTTTCTTATGAAATCAACCCCGCGCAAAACTATATCGGGGAAGTCGTAACCGGCCAAGGCGCATCAGCAGTCAACGCCAAAATTTCGAAAAAAGTAACGGAAAGCTATGCCAAGGCGATTTTTTCACAAATTTCAAAAGTTGGCGATGGAATGAAAACGGCCGCTGACGGTTCTAAGAAAATCGATGACGGTACGATTCAGTTGAAAGACGGCAGTAAAACGCTGACTGCAAAACTAAACGAACTCGCAGCAAGTACCCCGAAACTGGCAGATGGCGCGAATAAAATCAACGTAGCGCTTGGCACAACGGTAGCAGATGGCGTGAACAAATTAAATGCCGGTGCTGGCAAACTAAATAGCTCGCTCGGTCAATATACGGCTGGCGTGTCACAAGTCCAATCAGGCCTTGGCAAATTGCAAGATGGCACAGCGCAACTAAACGCGAACTCCCCTGCCCTACTTGCCGGAAGCGGTAAATTAGCAGAAGGACTCGGCACGCTAAACGCAAGCACAGAAACACTTGCCGCCAAAGTTCCTGAACTAAACAACGGCCAACAATCTTTAAACAGCGGTTTACAAAAATTACAAGCTGGAAGCACCAAGTTAGACGCTGGCCTTAACAAATTGGCGAACGGACTGCCAACCGCGAATAACGTTAAAGAACTAACATCAGGATTAAACGCGATGAAAGCCGGGATCAACACGATTAACTCGTCCTTACAAGCAGGCGGCGACCTAAGTGCTTCAATGAAAACACTACAAACCAATTTAAAAACAATGGAAACAGCCATCACAGATCTAGGCACTTCCATCCAAAATAACGGCAAAAACACAACGACCGCCGTTGCTAGTACGAGCGCATTCCAAAGCCTAACACCAGCACAACAAAAAGAAATCACAGGCGCGCTCAGCACAGAATTAACGAAACAAGCCGGACAACAAGCAGCTATTGCACAAAAACTCGGCGCTAATTTATCCAGTACCGCAGACATTTTACAAAATAAATTACAACCCGTGGCAGGCAGCTTAGGTACATTAAAAGCTGGCGTTGCGGAACTAAATAGCAAAGCATCGGTCGGCATCCCTGTCGCAGTCCAAGCAATCCAAGGCTACGACACAATCCGCGGCGCATTTACAGCACCAAACAACGGCATTTTAGCAGGTTCCGCGCAATTAAAAGCAGGTCTTGATTCAGCCGTATCTGGAAGCAATCAATTAGCATCTGGAACAGCTACCTTAAACAATAGCGTTCCTGCCTTAGTCGGTGGCGTATCGCAACTTGCAGAAGGATCTACCGCTTTAAACAGTGGCCTACAAACATATACAAATGGCGTAGGTACAGTGAATAACGGTATTAGTCAAGCAAATAACGGTGCCACACAATTAACGCAAAATAACCTAGCCCTTCTCGCAGGTTCATCCGCACTCGCAGCTGGCACAAATACACTTGCAGGTGGCTTACCAGAACTTGTGAACGGCACCAACGCACTTGCAACTGGCGCAACACAAGTCAGCGATGGCTCTGGCAAACTAGCAACAGGCTCTGGAACAATCGCTTCCAACCTCGTGAAATTAAACGATGGTACAAGCGAACTAGCAACCAAACTAAAAGACGGCGCAGCCCAAGTTGGCAAAATCGATCCATCCTCGAAAACGTACGATATGATCGCGCAACCAACCGAACTCACTGAGAAAAAACTAAGCAACGTACCAAACTACGGTCACGGTCTAGCACCTTACGTCCTATCACTTGGCTTATACGTCGGCGCATTGGTATTCAACTTTATCTTCCCAATCCGTCGCCCATCCATGACACCGACGTCTGGCGTATCATGGTGGTTGAGTAAATTCTCGATTGGTTTTGTCGCAGCGATTTTACAAGCATTGATTCTTGATTTCGTCATGTTAGCACTAGGCTTAGAAGTGGCACATATGGGAGACTTCTTCTTAATCTCCATTTTAACATCGCTCACCTTTATGTTCCTCGTTATGCTCTTGGCAACGGCACTCGGAAATCCTGGTCGCTTCATTGCGATGGTTATCCTCGTCTTGCAACTCGGAGCAAGTGGCGGTACATTCCCGATGCCACTAACAGACGGATTCTTCAACGCATTAAATCCATTCTTACCGATGACACATTCCGTTTACGGCTTCCGTCAAGCGATCTCATCAGGACTTGGAAACCAGCTTTTCGTCGTCAGTGCATGGGTTTTAGTCGGCTTGATTATTCTTTTCAACGCCCTGCTCATCCTGACGCTAACGATCAGAAAAAACAAACGCTTCCCAGTGACAGAACTACACGAACAAACGATATAATTCAAAATACCGCGAAATTACGGCTCTTCCAAATGCCGGGTTTCGCGGTATTTTTTTGCGCATAGGAGGTTCTTTCTTGCCTTAGTCCCAACTCCAAGGTTTATAATACAGGATGGAGGTGAACAAAAATGAACATTAAACAAGCAGCAGAGATGTTCGATTTAACCGTTGATACGTTGCGCTATTACGAACGAGTTGGCGTTATTCCACCCGTTCATCGCAATGCGAGTGGCTATCGGGACTATTCGACCAGCGATTTAAACTGGATTTACCTCGCGAAAAATTTGCGCAAAGCTGGTCTCTCCGTGGAATCCCTCATCGAGTTTGCGACGCTTGCCCAATTACGAGAAACGCAAAATGTCGAGGAAGCACAAAAACAGATTTTGCGAGATCAGTTAAAAGAGCTCGACGATAAATTAGCTGAAATGAACAAAGTACGCGATTTGCTCGTCTATAAAATCGAAACCTACGACGAACATATTGCCAAATTTAAGACTGGTGAAATAAGTGCAAAAAACATCGAAAAACTCTGGGAACGAAAATAAGAGTTGTTTACTTGCTATGGAGTGGGCTTAAAGGTTTATAGTTAAATTTAGAAATAGCAATAAAATCTAGGAGGACTTATTTATGAAAACTGTCGCATTGAATAATGGTGTTGAAATACCAATTTTAGGATTTGGAACATTTCAAATTACAGACTCCGAACAAGCGGAAACAGCTGTGCAAGAGGCGATTAAAGCTGGATATCGTCATATTGACACGGCGCAGAGCTACATGAATGAGGAAGCGGTTGGCCGAGGTATCGCTAAATCTGGTGTCCCACGCGAAGAACTTTTCATTACGACAAAGGTTTGGGTTGAAAATGTGAGCTATGAGGGTGTACTAGCATCATTCGAGCGTTCTTTGAAACGCCTTGGCCTAGACTATATTGATTTATTATTGATTCACCAACCATTCGCCGACGTTTACGGTGCTTGGCGAGCCATGGAAGAACTGCAAAAACAAGGAAAAATTCGGGCGATTGGCGTTTCCAATTTTGCAGTGGATAAAGCTGTGGACTTAGCAGAATTCAACACGGTTACTCCGCAAGTCAACCAAATAGAGATTAATCCATTCCAACAACAAGCGAAAAACATCGCAGCGCTAAAGGCAGAGGGTATCATGCCAGAAGCCTGGGCACCGTTCGCTGAGGGGAAAAACGATATCTTCCACAACGCCATTCTCGTGAAAATCGGTGAAAAATACGGCAAATCCGTCGCGCAAGTGATTACTCGCTGGCTGGTGGAACAGGATATCATCGTATTGGCGAAATCTGTGAAACCCGAACGGATGCAGGAAAACCTCAATGTCTTTGATTTTGCGTTGACAGATGCGGATAAACAGGAAATCGCGACGCTAAATGAAGGAGAAAGCCAGTTCTTCTCACACGCCGATCCAGAAATGATTCGCTGGATGGCAAGTCGGAAAATGGGCGTTTAACAAAGAAAAGCTTAGTATCACGTGATTGAGGCACAACCTAATCCGTGGTACTAAGCTTTATTTTTAGTTCTCAAGTTCTTCTAATTTTGATTCATTTACTTCAATACTAGTTTCAGCCTGATCTGGCGCTACGTGCTCCCCATTCTCTTCCACGTACATTCCTTGTGTAGGGTTGACAATACTAGAAGATGAGTCCTCATAATCTTGTAAAAAAAGTAAATATTCATTCCCATTTTCAAGCAACACAACCCCAGATTCCGAATAGTCTAGTCCGTTTTTCTTGCCATGCAATTGCTTTACTTCAACGATATCACCAACTTCATGGTTCCCTTTAAAATCTTCCGTTACCCTGACTTTAAAAACCCGACATGGAAAAATCGCATCATCCGTATTCTGATTTATACTTACAGCTTCCCTTTCTTCTGCTGTTAATCCTGTGACATCAAACTTCGCCTTTGTATCAACCAATTTATCCTCATAAGATGCCACCTCTCCATTAAAAACTGAATCTGAATGAGCTACCAGTTCCTCAAAATTACGATACATTGGATACTCTGTGTTTACTACTGCCCTCACAACCTGCGTCTTATTCTTTGTTTCTTGTACTTCGGCAAGGCTTCCTTTATCGTCATTCATTTCATTTATAAGGAAGAATGTACCAGCCACCAAGAAAATAACGGCAGCCACTGTGTACAACAACGCTCTGCGCTTCATATCAATCCCTCACAATCTTTATTTATATTTCACATTGATATTGGCTAAATCTTGAGTCGTCGGAATAAAGGTTACTGCTCGATTCCTATTATGATTCATCAGAGATTTATTTATCGTTGCTGGATAAGGATTATCTTCAAGCCCCCAAACATGTCCGAACTCGTGCGTTGTTGTACTCCGACAGTAATTGGAAAAATTGCTGCCACTCGCTGCTTTTATTAATGAAGTTGCATTAATCTATATCACATAACCGACTGTTTGCTTTTTTGAATTTAGGTAAGAAGTACACATTCCATACCAAGCATAGCTACTAGTAATTACTTTAAATTTATTTAGCGATGCCGATGTTTTCCGTATAGATACTTTAGTTTTTGAATTATTCCATGTAGATATAGCAGTGTTTAAGGTGTTCTTCCAAAAAACTGGATAAGTTGATGTTTCATCCATTAATTCTATCTGTGGAGTGGCGGATCTGTAAGGTAAGAAAACCTCTGCTTTCGAACTATTTCCAAATAAGAGTATTCCTACAACTATTATTCCAATAAACAACATCGCTTTAATCCTCAATTGGATAACCTCATTTCATATGTAATAATTTCAATCTATTACCAACTACCACAAAAGCCTATCACATAACTTTCACCAAAGATAGCGTTTTCATGAAAATAAAATATATATAGTTACATCCAATAAGAATATTCATAATCTATATAATTTTGTTACAAATACATTTCAAACAAGGTTTATTTATAACTAAAAACATACAAAAAAAAAACTCCGAATCAGCTGATAACAACTAATTCGGAGTTTGGTTTTATTATTTAGCGCTGCCGCCTTTGTTTCCGCCGCCGCCAGAGCCAGCTTTGCGATCGTTGCTGTAACGACGTCCGCCGCCATTTCCAGCACCTGAACCGCCTTTGCCGCGATAACCGCCGCCTCCGCCTTTGCGATCTCCACCGCCAGAGCCGCCACGATAGCCACCTTTACCGCCTCCGCGATAGCCGCCGCCACCTTTGCCTTTACCGCCTCCGCCTTTTCCTCCGCGATGAGGTAATGGACGTTCTTCGGAAATGTGAACTGGTGTTTGGTCAGGTTCTTTAGATAACAGTTTCAACATTGCTGCTGCGATATCTGTTGGATCGTATTCTTCTAGTAATTTCGTTGCTACTACTTTATAGTCAGCAAGGCTGTCTTCGCGAACGATATCGCTAATTTTTTCAGTAGCTACGCGCAATTGACCTTCGAATGCTTCGTCCCATGTTGGTGGTTGAAGTGGTGTCATGCGTTTTTTCGTAGTATCTTCCACGATTTTTAGGTAACCCATTTCACGTGGTGATACGAATGTTACTGCCATACCTTCTTTACCGGCACGACCAGTACGTCCAACACGATGGACATAGCTTTCTGGATCTTGCGGAATATCAAAGTTATAAACATGTGTTACACCAGAAATATCTAGACCACGTGCTGCTACATCTGTTGCAACAAGGATATCGATTTTTCCTTCTTTAAACTTACGCAATACGCTCATACGTTTCGCTTGGGTCAAATCACCATGAATACCTTCTGCAACATAACCACGCATGTCAAGGGCGCGAGATACTTCGTCAACACGGCGTTTTGTACGACCAAATACGATCGCAAGTTCAGGTGCTTGTACATCTAAAAGTCTAGAAAGAACGTCAAATTTCTCTCTTTCGTTTACTTTCACAAAGAATTGCTCGATTAGAAGAGCTGTCATTTCTTTTGCTTTTACTTGCACCAATTCTGGGTTTTTCATGAAACGTTCTGCGATGCGTTGAATTGGTTTTGGCATTGTTGCTGAGAATAGCAACGTTTGACGCTCATCTGGAACTGTTTTTAGGATTGACTCGATATCATCGATGAATCCCATGTTTAGCATTTCATCCGCTTCGTCCAATACTAACGTTTCTACGTTTTCTAGACGCAACGTTTTACGGTTGATATGATCTAGAATACGTCCTGGCGTACCAACAACGATTTGTGGATTTTTCTTTAATGAACGGATTTGACGACTGATGTCAGAACCACCGTATACTGCTAAAACATGAAGGCGTTTATCAGATGCTAAGCGATATAGCTCTTCTGAAACTTGAATCGCAAGCTCACGTGTTGGCGCGATAATTAGCGATTGTACCCCTGTTTTTTTAGTGTCAATTTTGTTGATAAGTGGCAAACCGAATGCTGCCGTTTTACCTGTACCTGTTTGTGCTTGTCCAATAATGTCTTTACCTAAAAGACCTAGTGGAATTGTTTTTTCTTGGATTGGGGTAGCTTCCTCAAATCCCATTCTGTTTACTGATTTAACAATTAGCGGATCTAAACCGAACTCCGAAAACTTTGTCAATGTCATTTCTCCTTTAAAAATAAGTTTTTTTGGGAGAGCACTTTCTCATCTTCATCATCTTTACTCATCGTTTTAATTCATCTGTTTAATGCAAGCAAGTTGTTATTAACTGAAACTTTAACGCCCGCATATTTCATTTTTCTGCAATAGAAAAGCTTGGATAAACCAAGCATATGATTCACGACATAATGGAGGCTGGGAGCAAACATCAACGCCGACAAGCGATCGATTCAGTCCACAGTCTCTTACGCAAAAAATAAAAAAGCCCTCTAATAATAATGTAGGCTTATCGTAAAAACCTAATTAACTTCCACAAATCATCATACCATGAATCCCTTGTGTTTTCAATGAATAAACTCGTTTTAACGCTATTTATTTTATTTGGAATATTGGTAACGATTTCATTTGCTTATTTTAAAAGTCTGAATGAAACTGTAACATAATATCCATATCTGATTGCACTTTTCCAGAAATATTGTATTTTTTCTTAGCGAAACTTGGTTAACATGGAAATGAGCTGTCCACTACTTTTAAAGGTTTGGTCAGCTTAATTCATAATAACAAGGGAGCAATAACATGTTGAAATGGTTTATTCGCACACTATTTATTTTATCAGCTATTATTTTTATAGGGGGTTTTTCTCCTATTGTCCACGCTGATGAAGTCAAGACTAAAGAAATATATACACTTGAAGACCCCACTTGGCTAAGAAATGCTGGGATGACGAAAGGTATATCGCACGACAAGCAATCGCTTGGTATCATTATTCCAGCGAATGTGAAACTTGAAGTACGCCAAACCAATCCTAAATTCACAGATGACCTTCAAGTTGAAATGGTTGGAGACGGCACAAAAAAGAACTTTGCTTATGTTACATCAGAATGGGAAACATTACAAAACACTGTCGACTTAGTTCCTTTCGTTAGAACACCTTATACAAAAGAAAAGCCTATTCTTGAGTACCGAGTGACGGACGAAATGACACCTTTACCAATCTATGAACAAGGAGATAATCAGGAGGTATTTTTCAATAAATGGGATACAGAAAATTCTTCCTATGCTCTACTTACATCTGATTATGTCCAATTCTTAGTTCCAAAAAAAGATAAAGAATATCTGAAAAACATGGACGATTTCAGCTCCATTGATAATCTTTTTGACTACTATACTGATATTTTTGAAACTTTAAATCAAGTAACAGGACTATCGTTTACACCTGAAAACCCTACAGACAAAAATATTCCTAATAAATATTTTGTTCAAGCAAATATTAATGGATATAAAGGCTCGAGTGCTGCATATACGACTGACTCTACTTATGCCACCGCGGACAGCATTGCTGATATCTGGCTATCGAAAAAAGAGCCTATGATTGCTTTGCATGAGATTGGTCATGGATACCAAGGTGCCTTCCTAGACCCAATGATTAGTATGATAGCAAATCCTTATTTCTCCGGATTCAATGTTAATGAGGTTTGGAATAATCAATATGTCACTATTTATGAAAAAAAGCTTTTCGGTGATGATGTCTATACAAAAGGCTATTTTTATGAGGGAGCTGGCAAAGCAAGAAGTGACGCAGCTATCGATAAGCTTTGGCAACAAGACCATGTTCCTCTAGATAACTGGGGACCTCTTGAAAAACTTGAAATGCTTGTTGCTCTTAATGAAAAAACAAATGACAAAGGGTTGACGCATTTCTATCAAGAATATCGTAAATTAGCTAATCAGCCTGGTTTTATCGCTAAAAATAATTTATTACTTGATCAAATATCGAAATATTACGGAGAAGTTAGTGGCTTTGATTTCACACCAGCACTCGTATCAGCTGGCGGAAGAATCTCACAAGCGCAACAGACTGAGAATTATTACAAAAAGGGGAAACCTGTAACTGCTCTTTCTGAATTAGTAACAGCAGAGAAGCTCCCAGATGTGCAAAAACAATTAAACATCCCATCTCCATTTAAATTAGTTGACACAGATCAGTTAGCCTCTACAAACTTGACTGGCACGGCAAGACTCAATTTAAGTATTGATGATATCGCTCAGATTAAAAATAAAATAATCGTTATTAGAAATGGCAATAAAATTGTTCGACAAGTAGGGATAACTGGCTCATCTGTGTATCTTGGCGAACTACCAGTAGGTATCTATTCACTGGATATGCCTACCGGTAACACAACAAAATACAGTGTCGACACACAATATCTTCGTGTCAAAAATGAAACCACTACTATTCCTGTAAAATATATGCCTAAGAAAACATCTGATTTAACAAACCAAACCATGCATCTCACAGGAATTAACAATAGCGAAGTCGAAACAATGAGCGTAGATTTAAATAATGAAAAGTTGAGTATAGATACTATTTACGAAACGCCAAATAAGGCGCTGGGTGATAAATTATTTTCTAAAATAGAGGTTCTTAATCTGGATAACCAGGTCGTTTTTTCAAAAGAAGCAAATGGTAATAGCTCCATGAAACGCGGGATTCAAACCTGCGAAATTAAAGAAGGTTACAAAATCCGTGTGTACCACAATATGAGTATATCTGTAGACAACCTAACTATCCTAGATCCGAGTAACACGACACACACATTTACCGTTACTAAATTGGGCTTACAACAAGATGGGACAAAAGTAAACGCGTCGACATTACTAACACCACTCATCTCATCGGCAGCACAAACGCTGCGCAACAATGAAACAATGCTAAACAGCCCTTATGTAGCTCTAAAAAATGATCTCCTTTTGGCGATTCAGCTTCTTGATGAGCCCGCACAATCGTCGCTACTAACCGAGTACAAAGATGTGTTGCCAACGACCACACTTGATCCAAAAAGTCATGTTACAGCTCCCACTCTAAACGATATTTACGTAGATGACACAATAATTACTGGGAGTCAGCCTACAGGAACAGTATGTACCCTCACTGTTTTCCAGCTTGATGGTACTTATAGGTTGTACGGCTATCCCGTGGATGACACCAGTAACATTAGCATGCCTTTGAATCAATACTCTATAAAATTAGTAGAAGGTATGCGCGTGGATCTAACGTATAAACTGTATGGTGTGACTAGCCTCGCCGCAACACAAATCGTAAAAACAGACAAACCAACCGCGCTAACTGTTGACGCAACCAAAATAGCAGCCTATACAGGAGAAAACGGCAAGCTAAATACAACCGTAAAACCTGCAAAAGCAAATCAAGAAGTTCTCTATACAACATCAAATCCTTCCATCATAAGTATTGATGAAGATGGAAATTGGAAAGCTCTTAAACAAGGTTCAGCAACGATTACAGTTACATCCAAGAAAAATACCAGTGTCACACAAACAATTCCTGTCACCGTCTCTGAGCCAGCTCAAATCTATACATTGACAGCTAACAATTATACTTTTGGAGATGTTGCTTTAAAAGGAACATTTAGTAAAAATATCGCTAAAGTTCGCCTTTGGGTTAACGGCATGGTTGTAACTCAAGCGACTACCAATGCCGATGGGACGTTTAGCTTTAATAATGCGGCAAGTTTTATTACAAAATCAACGGATAAAATTGAAATCGTTGGCGTTGACGCAGCTTATGTTGAAAAGAAACGTATAACGATCCCGATGAAAGCAGTACCTGCAACTGGAAATGAACTAACTGTCGGATCCTATACCATCGATTCCAGCACCCTATCTGGTACTTTTGGTAAAAATATTTTTAAAGTTCGTTTATGGGTGAATGGGAAAGTGGCAACACAAGCTATCAGTAACGCAGATGGTAGTTATAGTTTCGCTAACGTCGCTTCCTTTATAAAAGCAGGGGATAAAGTGGAGATTGTCGGTGTTGATAAGCAATATCAGGAAGTAAATCGTATCTCTGTGAAGTTAACGGATACAGAGCCCTTGAATAATACATTTACAATCGCGCCATTTAATCTTGGAGACAAAACAATTACTGGCGCCTTTGGAAGTGATATTTCTAAAATCCGCTTGTGGGTAAATGGGAAAGTGGCACAGCAAGCCACGACGACAAATGGCAGTTACACCTTTACTAGCGCAAACTATCTCATCACAAATGCCACAGATCTTGTAGAAATCGTAGCTGTGGACGCTCAGTATAAAGAACTATCTAGAAAAACAATACGTTTAAAATAAAACTAAAAAACAGTCATACAAAATCGGATTTAAGATTTTGTATGACTGTTTTTCTGATTTAATTTGTTAATGCTTCTACAATATCTTTTAATCCCATTCCGTACGAGCCTTTGACCATGATATATTCATTACCAGTAAGCTCAGCTAATAAGGCTGTTTTGAGTGCATCCTTCGATTTAAAATAAAAGACGTTCTCCGCGCCGATTTGCTCTGAAGCCGCTTTTGTAAATGCTTCGATGTGAGTTCCATAAGCAAACACAGCGTCGATGCTTCCTTTTTCGATGGATTTTCCGGCTTTGTAGTGGAACAAATCTGCGTCCTCGCCCAGCTCGAGCATATCCGCCACGACGACAAATTTCTTTTTATCGCCAGCGTTTAGATGCATAAACGTCTTTAAAACAGCCATTAGAGCGGTTGGACTCGAATTGTATGCATCGTTTAAAATATCGCTACCTTTTGTGCCGACCAGCCATTCTAAGCGGCTATTAGAGCGCTCCATATTCGCCAAAGCTTCTTTTACATCAAGTGCTGAGATGGCGAGTTCGTTCGCGGCTAACATCGCGGCCATTGTATTGAAAACGTTATGCTCCCCAACGATTGGCACGAAAATTTCGACCTCTGGTGCCGCATTTGTCGTGAAGGACGTGCCTTCCATTTCTGTACGCATCATCAGCGGATGTAAATCACCTTTTTCACCAAAAGTAGAGACGCGATATTGGTCGGTTATTAGTGGTTTCAGAAGTTCCTCTTCACTCGGATAAATTAATAAACTAGTGGACGCCAAGCCTGCTGTTATCTCCATTTTGGCTTTGGCGATTTCTTCACGTGATCCTAAATGCTCCAAATGAGCCTCACCAACGTTGGTAATCAGCGCGATATCTGGATTCACAATTTTTGTAAGGACTTCGATTTCGTGGCGATGATTCATACCCATCTCAAGCACTGCAACCTCTGTATCCGCAGGCATGCTAAGAATCGTGAACGGTAACCCGATGTGATTATTAAAATTCCCACCGGTTTTATGTACGCGATATTTCGATGCTACGATTGCTGCCATAATGTCTTTCGTCGTTGTTTTGCCGTTACTTCCTGTAATTGCGATTGTTTTTGGATTTACCTCGTGTAAATATGCTTTCGCCAAGTCTTGCAGCGCCGTTAATGTGTCTTCCACCATCAAAACTGGAACGCCTGCTGGTGGATTCGGCACATCTTTTTGCCAGAATGCCGCGCTTGCTCCCGCCTCATGTGCATCTTTCACAAATGCGTGTCCATCACGAGATTCCCCGACAAAAGGTACAAATAGGTCTCCCGCCTTTATTTGACGCGTATCAAAGCAAACACCTGTTAACTCGATGTCACGCCATTCACTTACATCATTTAGAATAGAAATCATGTCTGCAATTTCTGCTATCGTTTTTTTCAATTCGTCACCCTCCAAAATTCCGAGAAAAAAGCAGTCCGCATTTGGCACTGCTTTCCTCATTCTGATTAATCTTCTAATGTATATTTCAATTTATTTTTCGCATCATGTCGTTCTTTTGCAAGCTCAACTAATTTCACGATTAGCTCGGAATATGGCAAACCTGTTTCCTGCCAAAGTAGCGGGTACATACTGTATGGTGTAAATCCTGGCATCGTATTGACCTCATTTAAGAAAATCTGATTATCGTCTGTAACAAAGAAGTCCGCGCGCACAAGTCCACTACCATCGAGGCCGAGGAAAGCACGTTTTGCATAATCCACCAATTGATCATAAATCGCGGAATCAAGCTCTGCTGGAATCGCCATCACCGTATCGTTATCTTGATACTTCGCTCGGTAATCATAGAACACGGCCTCCGCACCTTTTGGAATGATTTCTCCCGCAACAGAACAAGCTGGCGTGTCATTACCAAGAACGGCAATCTCCACTTCGCGAGCCACAACGCCCTGCTCCACAACGATTCGGTGGTCATAACGAAGCGCCTCCACCATTGCCGCAACAAGCGTCGTGCGATCTGTTGCCTTGCTGATTCCCACACTCGAACCAAGATTCGCTGGTTTCACAAAAACCGGATAAACAAGCGCCGCCTCAATTTTTGCAACCATCTCGTCTTGCGTTTCTTGCCATTCGATTGCACGGACAGGTACAGCTGGAACTTGCGGAATGCCCGCATCAGCAAACACCATTTTCATCACAATTTTATCCATTGCCGCCGCCGAAGCCAAGACTCCCGCTCCAACATAAGGTAAATTCAGAACCTCTAACAAGCCCTGCACTGTGCCATCTTCGCCATTTGGTCCGTGCAATAGTGGGAAAACAACCATTTGGTCCATGTCGCCCTCTTCACGCAAAGAAGCTGGACTAACCGCTAAGCCATGTGATGCCGCATCTTTTGTTTCCGTGAGCCTCAGAGCATCCATTTGCTCAAAACGCAATTGCTCCACAAAGTCCAATTTCCCAATCAAATCCGGACCTTGAATCCAGTCACCCACGTTCGTTATGTAAATCGGTTTTACTTCAAATTTATCGAATTCCAGCGCATTAATCACCGAAAAAGCCGTCTGTAAGGAGATCTCGTGTTCCGCCGATTTCCCACCATATAAAAGCACTAATTTTGTTTTCATATTACCCCTCCGTTTACTACCTAAATCAATACAATCTATTTTAACACGTTTTCGGCGGAATAACAGAAAAAGCACCGAAAAAATTTCTCAGCGCTCAAATCTCTAATGGCTAGTCTTTAATCCCCAGTGCCCCGCCGAATCCTAAACATGGCGACAAATGCTTAGATTCTAGGCAAAGCCGAGCATCGGAGCGGAGCGTACGATTTGTACGTGAGCACCGAAGCACAGGCTTTAACGACGAAGATGAGCGTTTGTCGCCACGTTTAGACCCCGCTGGTGAGTTTTAGGCCAATAACTCCCGCCACAATTAGCGTAATAAATAAGAGTTTTAGCGCACTCTTCTTCTCCTTAAAAAGTAACATTCCCATCACGACAGAGCCAACTGCGCCAATTCCAGTCCAAATCGCGTAGCCCGTCCCAATCGGAATCGTCTTCAAAGCAAGCGAGAGCAAGAAGAAACTCGCAATCATAAACAGAACCGTATATATCGAATAGTTCATCTTCTTAAATCCTTCAGAAAGCTTCATCATCACGACAAAAGCCATTTCACACAGTCCAGCAATCAACAGAAAAATCCATGCCATCACGCGTCACCAGCCTTTTCATCCGACTTAGCGCCGCCATCCACCAATTTCAGACCAATAATCCCTGAAATCAGAACAATCAGCGAGATAATTTTCCAAAGATTTGCCGATTCATCCAAAAATAGCATCCCAATAATCGCCGTTCCTGCCGCGCCAATCCCTGTAAAAACAGCATATGCCGTCCCAATCGGAATCTTACGCATCGCCCGCGCAAATAAATAAAAACTGACGATTAAAAATGCAATCGTTAATAAACTCCATCCTAACCTACTAAAGCCGTGCGCTTCCTTCAAACCGAACGCCCAAACGATTTCAGACAATCCAGCGAGCATTAAATAAATCCATGCCATCACTTTTTCCTCCTAGATACTGGGCTGTCCCAAATTTGTTGAAAATACGATCCATCACGTATCCGAAAGGTCATCCTCTCTTTCTTACAATAACGCTGCCAGTGCTTCCCATGCTGCGTCGCGTCGTTTCGCGAAATCCTCGACATCATAGATTTCATGCTCCAAGCTCAATCCATCAAGTAAACAATAGAACACATAAATCCATTTCTCCTTCTGCACCGCGTCCAACTTCTGGCCTAAAATCGCACCAATAGATTCAGACGTCATCGCTTCATATGTCGTCATCTCCTCACCCATCTGCTTCGCGAGTGATTGTGGTGGAAAGAAAATTGCGCGTTGGAAAAATCGCTTCACATCAGGATCCACACCAAAATCAGTTACTTTATAGAAGAAAGCACGCAATTCTGCTTCCATCGTGTCGTGCTTTTCCTTCGCAACTTCTTCTAGCATCACCAATTCATGCCGCATCACATCTCGATAAATTTCCAAAAACAACGCTTCCTTCGAGGCAAAATGCGCGTAAATAGATGGCGTCTTAATTCCAACCGCCTTCGCAATTTCCGATAACGCCGTTCCCTCGTAGCCCTGCTCCGCAAAAAGTGGCAATGCCGCTTCTTTCAAACGCTGACTTGACATACGAAACCTCCTAACTAACATTCATTAGTTTTATTGTACCAAAAAAAACACGAAACGTAAAGCCTGCGTGTCAAAAAATAGTCACCCTCGTCGTTAAAGCCTGCGCTTCGACGCTCGGCTTTGCCTAGAATCTAAGCATTTTTTGACACGCTGAGGTTTGGCGGAATCTCAAAGTCCAATTAACCGTCAATAACAGACCATTCATTTTGCTTCATATCATAGATTAAATGGGCAACCACGTGCTCATATTCAATTAAATCATTCGAACGCAACAACTCTTGCATATCGTCTTTTAAATTCAAGCCAATCGGCACTTCAATCTGATTCCGCGTCTTCACCGCATCGTCAAACGAAATACATGCACCCTCCCGGAAATACTCCGCGAACTTTTTCAATAAATCTGTTGGTATATCAGCAATTCTTTTCCGTTTCATAAAGGGAAGGACAATTTTCTCTGTTGTCATCTGCATCATATTTTTCCAAATCGCATAGCCAAGCACATGGTAAAACTGGTCTAAATTACGGTAATAGACCTTATTATAGCGCCCATCCTCTTTCGTTAAATAAATGAAATTATTTTGTAGTTTATAGTAAAATGGGGACCGTAAATGCCTGCCCGTATGCGCCAAATAAAGTAATTCCGCCACTTCTTGCGCCGTTAACTGATTCACTAAATCAAGATCTTCAAAATCCACCCAGCAAAAATCAGCATATTGTGAAACCGGAGCCTTCTTCAATTCCGATAAATCGCTCACTTCGCTGTAATGAAAAGATGTATGCGCATTGAAAGATGCCTCTGGAAATTGATGCTTTAACAACAAAACATTTTGAGGTGGGGTCATCACACCGTTCATAAAATCACAAAATGTAATACCGCTCGTCACAACATTATTTATCACATTATCCATATGTACATAAATCGTTTGCTGCTTCAATATCTCTTTTTTCATTGCCTCACTCACCCAATTTCTCATATTTCTATCCTCTTTCGCGCAACTATATGTCTATCATACAACACTTACGTCAAAATGTATGTGTCAATTGATTCAAATCTTAGTTACTAATTGATGACAGACTCGGGCAAAAAACGTTTATCGGAATTAAGGTTCTATAATAAATGTTGGGGTAGAAATTAATCTGCCTCAACATTTTTTTGTTCTTATTTCAAGACAAAAAAATACACAGTAATATCAAAATCCTTTAAGATAAAAGTGACCAAACCCAATCCA
>NZ_JABJVM010000012.1 GCF_013820765.1 Paenilisteria rustica | reverse complement strand
CATATTGGGGGACTTTGGTTTCTTGGGTCTTATTTATTCTGCGGTTTTTCATGTTACCTGCTACAGGCGTTTTGGTTTCCCACGTATCTATCTGTTTTGGGGTTATTCCTCATTCCCCGTTGCAATCACCCACTGGTGGATTACATGCTCGTTTCACTCTCATGCATATTGTGGCTCGGTCGTTTACTGGTCCTTAATTGTTCTGTAGTTTTTCATGTTTTGGTTTGCCGACTTTCTCATTCGCTGGTAGGATCAGAGTTTTTATTTTTCTCAAATCTCATACTCTTGTCGGTTTCGCCAACTCGCTAACGCTCCTAGCCATATTGGGGGACTTTGGTTTCTTGGGTCTTATTTATTCTGCGGTTTTTCATGTTACCTGCTACAGGCGTTTTGGTTTCCCACGTATCTATCTGTTTTGGGGTTATTCCTCATTCCCCGTTGCAATCGCCCACTGGCGGATTACATGCTCGTTTCACTCTCATGCATATTGAGGCTCTAATTCAGCATAGTACGCTTCATAAGAGCCACAACAGATTACTTTGACACATAGAGTAATCCGTGCTATCATTACTCTATCAGATAGAACACTGTGCGCGCAGTTGTATTTTTGAATACTTTGGAGGTTTTAAAAATGATAACTATTAAAAAACATGTCGAACAATTATTCGCAGATATTCCGGTAACGGAGGAAAGTTTATTCATGAAAGAGGAAATCTTGCACGGTCTCGAGGACAAAGTTGATATCCTTATGGCCCAAGGAAAATCGGAGGAGGACGCGATTAATAAAGCGATTGTGGAACTCGGTGATTTGACGGATCTGCGTATGGAACTGGCTGAGGCTCGTGTAAAACCGCCTAAAGCCTATCTTGCTTGGACGCATTTCCAATTCTCACTCGTTGGTGCCGCTCTCATCATCGGCTTACTACTATTCATCAATATTTCTTACACGCCAACCGTTCTGTGGGTCGTTTTCCCTGCTTTTGCAATTGTTTGGTGGCCGCTCGCCATGTATTTTAGATGCCTTCGCGTCCAAGGGGAGGTTATGAATTGAAAGGTTTAGTCAGTTTTTCTATCGTCGGTAGCGCGATTTGTATGTTTTTCCTAGTCATGCTTAATTATTTCCTCACACCAACGCTCGACTGGAGCATCTACCCATGCATCGCCCTACTTCTGTGGCCATTATCCATGTATTTCGTTTACCGCCAAAATTTGAAACAGTTCGCATTCTTCACGAGTTCCGTCTTCATTATCTTGCTAACTGTTATCAACCTACGCGAAACGCCAAACTTGCTCTGGGTTCTATACGCCCTCTATCCGCTTGTTTTCTGGCCTGTTTTTACAGCTTTCGGGAAAAAAGCTTATACGATGACTGCGGCTGTGATTGGTGCTACGACAACGATTATCTATTATGCGTTGCTTAACGTTGCCTTTTCACCTAACTATCCATGGGTCATCGCGATTATTTTCGCAGTTGGTTGGTGGCCTTTATCGTTATATCATGCCAAACACAAGTCCTTTTTCTCCTTTTCCATTCAAGCTAGTATTTGGATTAGCGCCTTTGTTATCGGCATGAACTGGGCATTCTCACCAAGCGTAATTTGGGCGATTTATCCGATTTTCGCCGTTGTATGGTGGCCAATCTCGCTATACTTTTTTAGTACAAAACGTCACATGACAACTTTATAATTCGGCGCATATATGGTACATTCAAATAGAATCAAAAACTTTATTTGAAGGAGCTATTATAAAAATGGAAAATCAACTAGACGAAAAAGCCGTTTTACGTGCCCAGTTGACAAATCCGCGCTGGATGACATTAACGCTTGCAATTATTTGTACGCTGTTCGCCCTATTCACCCTGCTAGGTGTGTTTTTCCTATTCACGCTGTCTACAAAGGGTGTTGGGGCCGATGCGATTCATGCCTTACAAATCGCGCGAATTCTAGCATCGATATTCTGCGTTTTGTACGCGATTTTCGCCTTATTACTATTCAATAATTACTCCAAACTCAGAAAAGGCATTGCCGTCCCTAAAATGCTCTATTTCGCACTAAGTGTGTTTGTTATTTTATCGGCAGCAAACAGTATCTTCAGCAGACAATTGGGCGGTGTCTTCCTACCACTTATCATCTTATTATTCGCAATTAAAATCATCTTAGACCTAGGCAAAATAAAATAATCCCCAAAAAACCTGCTGGCTCTCAGTAGGTTTTTTGTTTGTCTAAAATTCACTTATTTTAAAATTTTTTTATCGAAATACATAAAGTAATATTTTTTACATTTAATTTAAAACCATTTACGTCATACCTTTATGATTAAAGTAATATTTTATACTTTCATATAATTTGAACGCTTTTCAAATGTGTCTATTTTGTGTCTTTATATATTTTTTTGTGTTTTCCCTCGCATTTTCTCGGGTAATCAAGTAAGGAAAGTCACTTTATCGTAAATAATGTGTCTAAAATATGAAGATAGAGGTGCAATTACCATGAAAAAATATATAATGATTTTTTTTCTAATGATATCCTTATTACTTATCATTAGTGATAAAACATATGCTCAAACAACCGCTGAACAAAATATGTCACTCAACAATTGGAAAGTATCTTTGACTGGTAAGGCCTTTCCCAACTCTAATGTTGCCTTAAAACTAACCTTAGCTGAAAAGGAACGCGAACTACAGCAAAGCGTACTAAGCAGACTGAACAAAGATCCAAAGAAAAACTATCTCTTCTCGAACATAACAGCTTGGAAAACGAGTTCTACACAAATCACCATTATCGCTTCAAACATTCAAAAAATGGCAATTTTATACCAAACACCAAACTCGATTTACTATCACAAACCAGCACTTAAACAAGATATTCTCTACTCACTAAACTGGTTTCACACCAATATCTATAATGAAAAAGTCAGCGCATCGTCTCCTTATAACTGGTATGATTTGCAAATTGGTACACCGATTTCACTTGTGAATATATTAGCCTTAATGAAAACCGATATCCCTGCCGCTACTCTACAGACTTACCTAAAAGCTATTGATCATTTTGAACCAGCAACTGCAAGTGAACGGACTATCGGAACTGGCGCTAACCGCATTAATAAAGGCTTTGTGATTACATTACGGGGTGTTATAGGGAATGACCAAGCCAAAATAAATCTCGGTGCTGAAATTGTAAGACGCGTTTATACACCCGTCACTTCTGGCGACGGTTTTTACGCAGATGGATCATTCATTCAACACACGAATACACCATACACAACTGGTTACGGCGCCGATGTTTTAGCTCGTAGCGCTGACTTTTATCAATTGCTGGCTGGCACGAAATCCTTTGGCAGTTTCCGCTCCCTCCCAACCATGTTCAGTTATCTCGATAATGCGTACCTTCCCGCTCTCTATAAAGATGAGGTCCTGGATATGACCCGAGGCCGTGGCGTTTCGCTAAAAGCTGTTACAAATGAACAAGTCGCGCACACAATAATCTATGATATGTTTACAATCAGCCAAAAAAATACAAATATCGCATATCGCGCGAAATATGCCAATATTATGAAATCTTCAATTATCAGTCAATCCTTAAAAACTGATTTCTATAAAAATCTAACACTACCACAAGCTCAAGCATTCCAAGCTATCTTGTTAAATAAAAAAATCCCTGCCACCTATCCAACACGGACACAAAACAAAATGATGGCCAGTGCAAGTCAAATGGTTGACACAAAGCCCACTTACGTCGCTGGAATCAGTATGTTTTCTAAAAAAGTATCCGCTTTTGAAAGTATCGGCGGCCAAAACAAACTCGGCTACTATACAGGAACCGGCTCCCTTTATCTATATAATGGCGATGAAGCATACGAGGGCAATTACTACCCAACCGTTGACATGACTAGTCTCGCGGGTACCACCACCGATCATAAAACAAAACCGATTACCGTAGACAATGCCAAATACTTCAACCCCCAACCTTGGTCTGGCGGCGTTTCCGATCAACAAAACGGCTCAGCAACGATGCACTACAACATGAAAAATGTGACTGGAAGCACGCTTGATGCACGTAAATCCTGGTTCTTTTTGAACGGTAGAATCGTCGCTTTAGGAGCCGGCATCACCTCAAAAGAAAATCTAAATACCGAAACCATTGTTGAAAACCGTAAATTGCTCCATACGAATCTCAATACATTCGTCGTTGGCGGCCAAACAATAAATCTCGGTCAAACCAAAAATATCACGACCAAGTGGGCCTATCTAAACGGCGCAAGTCCAAGTCAAAGTATCGGTTACGTTTTCCCAACCGCCACCAACGTCACAGCCTATAAAAAAACAAAGGCAGGCAACTGGAATACACTAAACATTCGAAATCGCAACGAACTAGTGAGCGCAAACTATGCAGGCATCACGATCTCCCACGGCAAAAAGCCAACAAATAAATCTTACGGCTACATCCTATTACCAGGAAAATCTAAGCAAGCAACTGAAGCTTACAGCAAAAAAATCGATATCGAAATCCGCGCTAACAATCTAAATCAACAAGCCGTGTTCGATAAATCGCAGAATCTTTGGATTGCAAACTTCCGCCAAGCTAGCACGCTAAACGGTATCGTAGCTCAAACCCGCGGCTCCATCATGATCCGCAAATCCGCTACATTACAAAAAGTCACATTATCAGACCCATCGATGGAACAAAGCAAAATTGTATTTTTAGTACCAAAAGTTGCAGGTCACAAAATTAAAAGTAAATCCCCAGAAGCAAGTGTCACAACACAAGGAAAAAACTGGCGCATTCAAATCAATACCGCTGCTAAAAACGGCAAATCGTTTAGCGTTCTGTTCGGAAAATAATCATCATAAAAAATAAGCAGGATCACGCACCTTATCTCAAGGGAAAGCGCGAATCCTGCTTTTAATTTTTTACAATACAAGCGATAAAAGCATCATAATCTGGTAATCCTAAAATCGTCTCGTCATCATGCTCATTTAGCACGTAGTATAAATAACTGAACACCTTCAACTCCGTACTCACATTTGGATTCACACAAGCAATCAAAGCATTCTGTACAACCGTTCCATCCACCTGAACCGGCCTCGCTAAATGCACAAAAACAGCAAAAAATGCTTGGTTCCTTTCCGTCGTGCAATGCGGTAACGCCAGATGGTTAATCACTAAATTATTCCCTTTTTGCTCACGTTCCTGAATTTTAAACGCTTCATCTGGGGTTAAAATCGCTTTTTCTACAAGTTCCTCGCAAATTCCGCGCACAATCATGTCCCAATCTTCTTCCGTTTTGTTATCATAATCCATCGCCAAATCCTTGGGGAAAAAAGTACAAATATTTTTGCGAACATCAATTTTTTCTAAAGTGTCCTGAATCTCCTGCAACTCCGGTTTCGTAATTATTTTCTTGATTTCGATACATGCCACATCTGCACCCACATCCGGATAAACTGCATGATTATTCAATAACAACTTAATATCCTGCTGCTCAAGCGTCCGTTGCAAATCCTTTTGGTGCATCACAACAATGACCTCAACCGTCTGAATCTCCCGCTCAATCATCTGTTTATTAATGCTAGCCACTGCATACTGATCCGAAAATAATACCACTTTTGCCGCGGCTTGCCTACCCCGCTCCATCGCACACGAGAAATAAAGTCCAATTAAATCGATATCATACAATTCGATACCAAATAGCTCATTCACATTAGCCACAAACGTAATACTCAAATCAAAAGCCAATGGATAGACTGCCTTAATATTAGAAATGTTATGCAACTTGCGATCATGCAAAATAATTGGATACGCAATACTTCGCTTCAAGTGCCCCACCAACTGCTCCACCAATTCCATATCAAAAACTAGCGCACTATATTGCTCCCCTTGCCTCTGCAAAACTTCCTGCATCGCGCTCGTCGTAATCGCCTGACTTTTCCGTTGTTGCATCTTAAAAAACTGCGATAACAGATGTTGCGCCGCCACGGGAAGCTCTAATTCGTCCAAAAAGGAAGTTTCCTGTGCATCCTCCCCATCCCCCAAAACAATCGCCGCCAAAATTAAACTCACTAAGTGGGCAGAATGAATATTTGGATAATAGTTTGCCACATCTAGCTCCCTAATTCTCCGTAACAGAGCATCATACTCACCCTCCGGAATTTCTAAACGTTCACAGAAGAAAATAGGATTCTTATCAATCAAATTCGCCAAGACAATCATTTTTCGGAATAACGGCTCATCCAAATAATGCCCGTAATTCGGCTTCGATTTAATTTCCAAACGATTCGCATAATGTCCCCGCAAAAAAACAATTTTCTCCGATATCATTGGTTTTGACAAAAATAAGGTAGCTGCTAAATCATCGAGTGTTCGAAAATCATGGCGCAACAGCTCCAGCAAAATAAGCTCATCATCATACATAGACTGATGCAAAAGCTTCCGATAAGCCATTTTATCCTGAATATGCAATTGGTATCCACCCGCTTGACTAGAGCTTATCTCCCCCACCGATTGAAGTAAGTGGTTCATTTGAGAAATATCCCGCAAAATCGTCCTTTTCGAGGTTCCTGTTAATTTTGCGAGTTCTAAACCGCTTGCTTTGCCATTTTCCAGCCGTTCCATGATTTGTATTTGTCGCTGATTTAGCATCGCTTTACCCCCTTAATGTCAAAATTGCTTTATGCATCCGTTCTAAACCATCGACTAACTTGCTTCGCGAACACGCCACATTCATTCGTAAAAAACCTTTTCCGCCATACGTTTCACCCGGCATAATCGCCACTTTTCCAACATGAATCAACGCATCTTGTAAGACTTCCTTCGACACACCAAGCGTAGAAACATCCAGCCAAGCCAAGTACGTTCCCTCTGGTATCTCAAAATGAATTTCTGGCATGTGATTCGCGATATAACTTTTCAGAAAATGCATGTTGCTTTCCAAATGTACCACCAGTTCATCCACATAATCCGCGCTTTCATTGTAGGTGGCCATCGTCGCATACATTCCTAGAATACTGACCGACGAAAGCGCATCACGTTGCTTCAACTGCTTCAAAAAGGCTTCACGAAGCAATTTGTCCGGCACCAATAAATAAGATCCCATCAACCCAGGCGTATTCATCGTTTTACTAGCCGACGTGCAAATACACATGTTCGTAGGGTTCTCTACCAAGCCCAGAATCGGCGTATAGCGCGCATTTCCATACACAATATCCATGTGAATATCATCGGAAATAATAAAAACACCTAATCGCTCGCAAATTTCAATAATCATTGCTAATTCCGCTTTTTGAAAGACCCGACCTGTTGGATTATGCGGATTCGTCAACAGTAAAATCTTAGCTCCCTGCAACTGCTCCTCCAAACGCTCAAAATCAATGCGATACGTACCATTATCCCACAAAAGCTCATTTTCAACTAGTTCGCGATTATTTTCCTGAATCAGGCTATAAAAAGCATCATACATCGGTGAAAAAACCACCACACGATCTCGTTCTGCACTTTTCAAACGTACTAGAACCGAAATAGCGTAACAAACCGTAGGACTATACAACACCCAATCCATGTCAAAATGCGCATCGAAACGCTTCTTGTACCAATCAATAATACTCCCCTTAAACGCCTCATGATTCCACCTCGAATAGCCAAAAACACCGTGCGCCACCCGTTCCTGAATCACCTCAAGAACTGGCGTTGCAACCCGAAACTCCGTATCCGAAATCGAAAATGGCAGTAAATCAGCTTCCCCAAATCGGTCCTCGATATAATCCCACTGCGTACAATATGTATTTTTCCGATCCACGACCTCATTAAAATCGTATTTTCCCATTTCCAGTCAGCTCTTTCCTATGAAAAGCCCAGCGCGTCCGCCGAGCCTTCCGAATTTTATCCAATATAACGACAAATCATCGCATGTTTTTCCGTATTATATGTCGCTAAAAACTGATCTAGCAGCGTCGCCAAACTATCATAATCCGCCCGCGAAATCATCGACGAATTGGCATGCAAGTAACGCGTCGGCAAGCAGAACGCCACAACTGGACGACCACCACCCATCACATTATAGCGCCCACCATCTGTTGCCCCCGTTTTCATCGTACAAAACTGCAACGGTTCCTCCATACTTTGCGCCGTATCAATCAAGTCCTGCTTCAATTTTTGATGTGGAATATAACGTTTATCAAAAAGCGCCAATGCAGCACCAGAACCTAGTTTTAGCGGAAATTTAACCCGATCAAATCCCGGCGTATCACCAGCGACCATCGTATCAATGACAATCGCAATATCCGGGGCAATTGCTTCCGCCGACGCTTGCGCACCGCGAAGCCCGACCTCTTCCTGCACTGTAGCCACCGCATACAACGTGATTTCCTCGTTCTCACATCTTTTGAAAAGCTCCGTCACAAGCGCGCATCCAGCCCGGTTATCAAGCGCCTTCCCTAAAATCCGATCCGGCGTCAACTCTGCAAAATTAGGCTCTGGGCAAACAAAATCACCGACCGCGACGCCCATAGACGCCACCATTTCCGCCGAGTCCGCTCCGATATCTATAAACATTGCATCATGACTCATCGGGCGCGCCTTATCCGCATCACTCAGCGCATGCGGGGCAATTGAACCGATAATCCCCGCCACTTTTCCTGATCTAGTCCGAATCTCCACCCGGTGGTTCAACATACTCTGATTCCACCACGAACCGACCGTATCAAACGACAGAAAACCGTCCTCCGAAACATGCTTCACGATAAAACCAACCTCATCCATATGCCCAATAATCGCCACTTTTGGCCCCTTCGAACCCTTGCGTGCGATAAAACTGCCCAAACCATCGAATGTAATTTCATCCGCTTCATTTACTAATTCTTTGTACAAAATTTCGCGGATTTCTTGCTCATCACCACTAGTTCCCGATGCCATCACCAGTTGTTTCAGTAAATTCGTCTCCATCTTTTCGTTTCGCCTCTTTCCGTTTTAACCACCAAGTTTTCAGTACAATAATGAGGAAAATGTTCAAAGCTAAACCAAACGCTAAAACAAGATAGAACCAGTACCACGGTGACATCAAGCCAATTAGCGGGTCAAACATTCCAATCCCAGGTGCTAGCCTTTGAATTCCAAACATAATCGTCAACATCCCAGCAATACCACCACTAAGCGTATTTGCCGTAATCATCGGAAACGGAGCCGCCAGCGCATATGGAATCGCAGGCTCCGTCGCAACCGTCGAACCAACGATAATCGAGCTGATCGCCGCGCCTTTTTCTTGTTTTGTAAATAATTTTGGTGCGATAAAAGTCGAGATTCCAGCGGCCATTGGAGGCATCAACGCTACAACACCAACGATCGCGTACCAATCATAAATCCCTTTGTCAAGCAGCGAGAAGCAGAAGAACCAAGCCGTTTTATTCACCGGTCCACCCATGTCAAACGCAAGCATCGCGCCAACTAGGAACGCCGCAGCCAATTTCATTTCGGTCGGAATCGTGTTCAAGAAATGCAGCATTCCGTCCATCATGCCACCCATCACAGGCCCTAATACGTAAAATGTCAAAATACCAAAGATAAACAACGTCACAAACGGAATCAACATCGAACCAAGAAGCGGTTGCAACGCCTTGCCCAGTTTGACTTTTCGGAAGTATTTCACAAAATAACCAATCGCAAGTCCTAGAACTACCGCGCCTAAAAAGCCAGCGCCCGATTCCGTTCCAAGCATCGTGTTATCATTCGCCAAATACGTGACCAGAAACGCTGGTGCAAAGGCGGGTTTATCCCCAATCGAGCTCGCAATATACGCACCCATAATTGGAATCATAAACTTGAATCCTAAATAACCAATTGTCTCAACGACCCAAGCAAACGACGGATCACCATTCGCCATATCAACATACGGCATCCCAAATTGCACGAGCATATTAGCAATCGCGACGAGTAAACCACCACCGATAACGAACGGCAATGCCGCAGAAACACCTGCCATCAAATGACTCATTACACTTCCTGTCGGTGCTTCCTGATTTCCGATTTTAATATTGCTATCGGTCGTAAATAACGTCGCTTTACTTTCCAAATCATCATAAATCGTCTCAATCTGCTTCAGAGCTTCCGAAACCTTCAGCTCTACCACTTTCTTGTTCGCAAAACGGAATCGGTCTTCCTCACTAATCGTCCGTCCGAGCGCCAGAATAACATAATCCGCCGCCTTAATTTCCGCTGGTGTCAAATGATTCTCCACACCACTCGCGCCCTGCGTCTCCACTTTTATCGTATATCCTAGTGAAACTGCCTTACGTTCCAGCGCCTCGGCCACCATGTAAGTATGCGCAATGCCCGCCGGACAGTTCGTAATCGCTACAATGTTTAAACTCGTCATCTTCCTTCGCTCCCTTTTATGAAATAACGCCTTGAACCAGCGTCAAGATCTCGCTTTTTGTACCTGCTTTTAATTTCCCAACAAATTCAGGATCCATCAGTTTCCGACTCAACTGCGACAACAGCCGCAAATGTTCCTGACCGCCAGTTTCCGGAACAAGCAAGCAAATCCAGCAATGCACCGGCTGATCATCCATCGCTTCCCAAGCCACCTGATTCTCCCCACGACCAACTAAAACACCAACTTCCGCTACAAAGGCCGATTTCGCATGTGGAATCGCAATCCCGCCACCGAATCCAGTAGTCGACTCCTCTTCCCGCAAACAAAGATCCTTATAAAATCCCGCCGCATCCGTCACTTTTCCATTCACAACAGCCAAGTCCGCAAACTCTTGCAAAATCTCCTTTTTCGTCTTTCCTTGCATTTCCAAGTTTATTCCACTAATTGTCATTATTTCCATTTTCACTCAACTCCAAATTCTATTTACTTGCCACATTGCCACTGTTTCCTTGTCCTATTTCAGTATAGTTGATAACGCTTACTAAAAAAACAACAGAAATGTCACACCGGTGATGACATAAAGTGCAGGAACCTATTTTAAAGTTATGATTAGAACTTTTACAGGTATCAACTTATACTTATCCTACCCAAAATAAGCACCATTTCCTATATGTGAAATCTTTATGAACGTTTCCGGCAAAATTGTTTCTTATGTTTATTCAATTAGCCATTCTATTGCAGAAACCCAAACTTTTTTCCTTATTTAGATCAAAATTTATTTTTCTTTCAAATAATCAAATGATACTTTTATCACGTTTTTAAATTATCCGAAAGACCTCCATACGAATAATTAGATATAAATATAACTTTTTATAAACAATCTAAAATGACCTATTCACCTCCCGCTCCATATTTTCCATCCCATTGCCTTTTACTAGTTCACCCGCTAAACTAAAATTAGAACTAAAAAGGGAGGAATTATTAATGAAACAGTTTTTCAACAAACGCTTCGCTGCTCTAGTCATTATTTTTGCAGTCTTTTTTGCATCATTTGCACCAGTAGCGAACGCTAGTATCTTGAACCCGGCTATCTACACAGTCTCTGGAACAGTATACGCAGACACAAATGGCAATGGCGTGATGGAATTGCACAACTTGGATTTACCACTCGCGAACATGTCCGTAACACTTCACAAAACACTGGCTGACGCACAAGCAGGAACAAACATCGTCGCTAGCGCTAAAACAAATGCAGTTGGTGTTTACAACTTCACGAAACTTGCAAAAGGGAACTACTTCATCAAATACGGCACAGAAACAACAACAAAACCAGTCGTACAAGCTAATTCAGCAACAGACGCAGCCGGAAAGCAAATCCCAGGAATCGCGGCAATCACAATCAACACGCTGAACGTAGTCACTTGGGCAGACTTAGCAACAAAGAAAACAACAAACCTAACCATGACACCATTTGAAGATTTAAATGGTAACGGCGTGAAGGACAGCAACGAATCCATTTCAGATGGAAAAACACTTATCTTCATTAACTTAGAAAAAACAGCAGACCTTATTTCAAGCGGTCGTTTATCAGAACTTGATTTAAACTCTAAAATTATGGGCGCGCTCGGCGGTAGCTTAGACATCGAAGACGCGATCCTTTTCAGAACAAGCGCTAAAGGTGCCACAATCACAATGCCAAACGTTGATCCAGGCATGTACGTGATGGTCCGTTCACCATTTAATCTAACAGTTGGCGATTTACTTGGTAATATCAACAAAGTAACGGCGATTATCGACATCATCTCCGGTGGCGACATTCAAGGTATTTTGGATAACCCAACATTGCTCGACACAGGCGACATCTCAACAACACCGAACAACGACTACATCAAAGCACTTGCAAACTTCCTACCAAAAGCAATTAAAGCCGTAGAAAAAGTAGATGTAGAAAAAGTTCTAGGTACAGACGCTGCAACAAGTGTCAATTCAACGCTTGCTGATGTTCAATCTGTTGCAACACTTCTAAACCACATCCCAGCCATGCGTTTTGCAAAAGTCGACATCTGGGGTAACTCTTATGACCTAACAGCTCTAAAATTCACAAAAACAACAGACTTCCAATTCGGAATTCGTAAACTCCCAGTCATCACTGGTGACCTTTTCGTGGATAAAAACAAGAACGGCAAAAAAGACCTACTAGAGT
The DNA here is from genome assembly GCF_013820765.1 of Paenilisteria rustica. Lineage (GTDB taxonomy): Bacteria > Bacillota > Bacilli > Lactobacillales > Listeriaceae > Listeria_A > Listeria_A rustica. The sequence goes on along the minus strand of NZ_JABJVM010000012.1, from coordinate 76,749 downwards.
TTGGTAAAGCAACTAAAGTAACAGCTTACGATGCAAACGGAAACGTCATACAATCCGTAACAACATCATCGCTTATTACCAAATTCACACTAGATAAACTAGCATTTGATAAAACAATCTACATTGGTATCGATGGCACAAACGGCTATAGCCCAGTATACACAGGAACAGTTCCTCCTGCATTACAAGGCCTACGTTTAGTTGGTGCGTATACGTTTGATTCGAAGAGCTCTATTCAAGAAATCAAACAAAACATACCATTACTACCTTAATTTGTAAAAGCCATTATTCGACGCCAAACCCGTCGAATAATGGCTTTTTTTGTTGGGGTTGTACGAAATGAAATGAGTTACAACCCCAATATGCATGAGAGCAAAGCGAGCATGTAATCCTTCCCGGTTGTTCGAAATGAAGCGAGATACAACCCCAATATGCATGAGAGCAAAGCGAGCATGTAATCCTTCCCGGTTGTCCGAAATAAAACGAGTTACAACCCCAATATGCATGAGAGTGAAACGAGCATGTAATCCTTCCCGGTTGTTCGAAATGAAGCGAGTTACAACCCCAATATGCATGAGAGCAAAGCGAGCATGTAATCCTTCCCGGTTGTTCGAAATAAAACGAGTTACAACCCAATATGCATGAGAGTGAAACGAACATGTAATCCTTCCCGGTTGTTCGAAATGAAGCGAGATACAACCCCAATATGCATGAGAGCAAAGCGAGCATGTAATCCTTCCCGGTTGTCCGAAATAAAACGAGTTACAACCCAAATAGACGGTCATTAAAGATCAGCAGAACTAGGATTCCGCACATCTTTGTGGTTTTTAAGGCTGATTTACTGCTTTTCTAGCCTATTAGACTTTTTTGTAAAATAAACACTTTTCATTTGCCGCATCTGCTATACTATCCATAGAGAAGTGTGAGACGGAAGGCTAGTCCAATCGGAAGGGTGATGCCTTATCTATCTTAATTTGTCGTTGCCCCAGGAAGTGCAACTAGTGTCTGTGTATGAAGCTCTGAGCATTGCAATATCCTTTGCTATGCTTGTTCTCTAAATCGATCGTGACCAAGACAAAAAGAGATAACCGTCCCTACTTTGACCAAAAAGTAACGGTTATCTCTTCGTTATAATACGGCCACCGTTTCAGACGGCTCTGACTTGAGGGTTGTGTTGACGCACGACCCTCTTTTCGTCTTCATTATAGCAAATCACCTGCATTATAGCAAATCATTCTTTCCCAAAACAAACGCCTTAACTCAGTCTTCTACTTTCGCAAATTTACGTTTCAAAAGCATATAAACTGCTGTCAAAATAGCACCAAGTCCTGCTGTCATCGGGATAATCGGCATTGTATCACCAGTTTTCGGCAAGTCTTTTGCGTTTCCTGTTGTATCTGTTTGCGAATCTGCCACACCCGGAGCATTCTTGCTATCTACTGATCCTGGAAGTGTCGGCTTAGTATTGTTCTCTTTTTCAGGTGCAACAATGATTTCTTTGTCTGGTTGCTTGTCTGGATCCACTACTTCTGGTACTGCCTCAGCCTCGCCAAGTGTTACATTCGTTGCTACTGCCCAATTGTTCAGCGGTGTGATTGTATAGACAGTATCTTTATCAAGCTCCCCACTCACAAGGTCAAAAATACCTGTCGTGCCTTGGCGTGAAGAATAACGATATTGCGCTACTAGTGTCGTACCATCTGCACCTTTAAGTTCTACCTGACGCCCCGCAAGTAAGTCCATTCCTGGATCTTTATCTAGTGTTAATTCGAACGATTTAGTATCGATAGCTTCTGCCTTCGCAATAACTAGCGGCGCGATTTCCTTTGCAGTGAAGGAAGCATTCGCAACGTCTGCCCAATCAGAAGTAATCGTATACGTCACGCCTGGTGTCAGTTTTTCACCGACTGGCAAGCGGAATTTCGGTGCTTGACGACGGTCAGATGCTTGCGTAAATGGTACATAATTCGCCGTATAGACATCACCATTCGTTCCAGTCAATGTCACGCTACGATCGCGTAAAGAGGAAATAACTTGAAACAGCTTGCCATTCGAATCACGATTATCATCATCAATTGTGAAGGCTTGGTCACCACGTCCACCTGCGTACGCCGCAATAATATTCGCGTAATCAACCACGCCGTCCGCTTGGAATGACTCCAGTTCAAACGTATCGTTCGTTACTTGCGCCGAATCTCTCATATTGATTTTAGCCGAACTACCAACAAACGTCTCAACCGGCGTTCCTTTGTAGCTCAACGTGTAGGCTTTTCCAGGTTCTTGTACTGTCACCGGGACAATGTAAGTGCTCTTAGATCCAGATTTCAAACGTGGTACATTCACGATACTCAAACCATCACTAAATACAAAATTTTTCTTAATTGCGTCTAAATTACTATCAGCCACTTCGTCCGCAGAAAGCGCCTCTGGAAAAATAATTTGTAGCGTCATCGCGTTTAACGACTCTACTTTGTAAGCTGCTTTTTGGCCTAATGTAACATCTGTACTTGCAGCCCAGTTATTTTGTGGTACAATTTCATAAGCGATTGCTGCATTCAACGTTCCACCACCAGTCACATCAAAAGTACCTGTCGCACCTTGGCGTGAAGAGAAACGATAGCTTGCTGTTAGCTCACTGCCATCTGTGCCTTTTAGAACAACACTGCGTCCAGCTAGCAAGTCCATTCCTGGATCTGAGGCTAACGTCAGTTTGAAAGAAGTTGCGTCTACAAATTCTGCAGCATCAATTGTTAGTGGTGCCATAGCACGTGCTGTAAATGAAGGATTAGCAATTGTTGCCCAATTAGAAGTCACCGTATACGTCACGCCTGGCGTCAATGTTTCCCCCGCAGGCAAGCGGAATTTCGGTGCTTGACGGCGATCCGATGCTTGCGTAAATGGTACATAGTTCGCCGTATACACATCACCATTCGTCCCAGTAAGCGTCACGCTACGATCACGTAATGACGAAATCACTTGGAGTGATTGCCCAGCCGCATTTTTATTATCGTCATCGACTACAAACGCTTGGTCACCACGTCCGCCTGCATATGCCGCAATAATATTCGCATAATCAACGGTACCCTCGGCTTGGAACGATTCCAATTCAAACGTATCGCTCGTCACTTGGTTCGTATCGCGAATCCCAACCTTTACATTGCTTCCTGTGAAAGTCTGCGTCGCGCCACCTTTATAACTCAGCGTATAAGTCGCGCCCGGATTTTGAATCGTCACCGGCACAATATACGTATCCGTGGAACCTGATTTCAAACGCGGTACATTGACAATACTAAGCCCACCGCTAAACTCAAAATGTTCCTTAATCGCAGCCAAATTACTATCCGCAACATCCGCTGCTGGCAATGTTCCGTCAAACTTGATTTGAAGCGTCATCGCGTTAAGCGAACGCAACTCAGTGATTGCCGCTACACTCGCCGTAGTTGCGCTTGTTCCTGCAGCCGAAGCCCCAATTGGTGCGATTTGCGGCGCCACACCTGCGATAATCGTCGTGGCTACTAGTATAGAAGTCAATACTTTTTTTGATTGTGTCATTTTTACATTCTCCTTTTTATTCGAAAATTGATACTCTCTACATCATAACGCTCAATTCTAAACTAAAAATAAGCTACAGATTAAATAATTATTAACCGACATTAAATTCCAATATCATTTTTTTCTCACTTCCAAAAGTTTATGATATAATTCTTAATTTCTTGCTTTTATATCGTATACTTAATATGTAAACAACTTCACACCCCTCCAGACATAACCCCCTTTTTCCCCCTCAAAACTCTCTAGTGCGTGCCCCCTCTCCGTTAGAGAGTCCTTATTATCGCTATTCTATTTTAGGAGGAACTCTGCATGAAAAAACTAATGACCCTATTTTTAATCGTACCGTTATTGGCCTCATCGCTCATATTCCCAATACACAGCGATGCAGCTGAAATGAACTTCTCCGTAAGCGCAAACATCCCTGAAAATCAAATCGACAAAACGAAGAGCTACTTCCATCTGAATTTACCACCAGGGAAAGAGCAGACCGTGAATGTAACGCTGACAAACGAAACCGATCAAGAACTGACCGTCCTAACTTCTGTGAATACTGCCGTTACGAACGATAACGGTATTGTCGATTACAGCCAAGAGAATCCGAAGCTTGATGAAACGTTGAAGTACCCGATATCGGAGCTTACAGAATCAGCTGGTGAAGTCGTTCTTCCAGCCAACTCAAGCAAAAATTACCCCATCAAAATAAGCATGCCAAACGAAGCTTTCGATGGCACTATCCTTGGCGGCATTTATTTTAAAGAAAAGACAGCAGAGAAGAAAGCTTCACAATCTAAGGAGATTCAAATTGAAAATCAATACGCGTACGTCATCGGTATGATGCTTTCCCAAAATGATACGAAAGTCAAAGCAGATCTGACACTAAACGAGATTACACCGACGCAAATCAACTATCGAAATGTCGTAACAGCAAACTTGCAAAATACAGAAGCCACGATCCTCAAAGACTTAGACGTCGAAGCACAGATTTATAAAAAAGACGGCACCAAAGTATTGCATGAAAGTTTTAAGCAAAACATGCGAATGGCTCCAAACTCCAATTTCAACTTCCCGATTAGTTGGGATAAACAAGAATTTGAACCTGGAAAATACCGCCTAGACATGATCGCGACAAGTGGTGAACTGGTCTGGGAATGGTCTGAATATTTCACAATAGACGATCAAACTGCAAATGATTTAAACGAAACAGCACTCGATATTGAGAAAGACTATACCTGGTTATATATTATCGCTGGGTCGATACTTGCCCTGCTAGTACTTCTGCTTGTATTCTTGCTTGGTAGGAGATCAAGAAAAGACGCGGATGAAGAATAAAGAAAAAAACTGCTACCTCTAAAACAGGTTGGCAGTTTTTTCTATCTTGAGTACTTATTATCCCTTTTTCCTTCTGATTAAGACTGCCAAACCAAGTGTGGCTAAACCTAAACCAAATGCAATAGTCCGACTCGCTGGAAGATCACCTGTTTTCGGCAATTTCTCTACATCAGAAACAACTTTAACCACCCTATCGACCGGCACTTCCACCACATTTTGTATGGGATGTTCCACTGGCGATTTCGGCGCCTCCATCGGCGGATGAAGTGGTGTCACAGATGGTTCTGAATCCCCCGGTACCAAGCGTGCTTCACGACTATTCTGCTTACTAACTCGAACTGCCACATTATTCTCACCCAATTCAATGTCAAACGTCACCGGTGTACCATCTAATGTATAACCCTTTGGTGCTTCCGTCTCGATAAATTGATAGCTTCCTGGCATCAATCCAGACACTACTATTTCTCCCGCTGCATCCGTGACAAGCTCTGTAAATAAAACCTTACCCTCGCCGTCTTGCAACTCAAATGTAGCACCTTCCAAAAGTAGTTGTTGATTCTCTGCATCTATTTTCGTTAGAGCTACCGTTCCAGATCGAAGTTTATTCTCGGTTCCTAGAATAATCGGCACAGTATCCGCATCGCTCACCACAACATAATAAGGCGTACTATCCAGTATATATCCAACAGGTGCCTCTGTTTCTGTTACCGTATAGTTCCCTAATTTCAGCGCCTTCGAAATAAGTAGCCCTTCCGCATTTGTCCGCCCTTCAAAAACAAGCTCCTTCTTATCGTTTACAATTTCGTAGTGTGCACCTTGAACTGGCTGGCCTAAGTTATCTACTTTCTTAATCTGAATCCGTCCATCATATTTACGCGTCGAAACCGAGTTGGAATAAATCACGTTATTCGGAAGCGTTAAGAAAGCTTGGTTAGAAAGCTCCTCACCCATTTGCAAGCTTCTCACATTCACCTTAAAATGCCACTCTGCGACTTCTCCTTTTTGAATATTCTTTAGCGTTGTAATCAGCAACTTATTGTCCTCAAGCTTGATATCAAATTTACTTGTATCATAAGCTGCTATTTCAGGAGAAATCATTTTTGCGCTTAACGGATCTGTAATAACTGTCCCAGCTGGAATTGCATCCCCATCCAATAGCTCTAATTTCAGTGTATAATTGAGCTCATTCTCATCGTGATTTAAAGACGTTTTATCCACGCTTTTATTTAGAATATAGCTTGTCCCGTAGTGCGTGATTGCTTGAACAGCGACTTCTTTTTCAATGGTTGGGCTGTTACTCGCTGTGAAATTCGCTCTATTTTTCGGCGTCCCAAAATTCAAGTTATCAATCGCTAAAGCATACTCTACAAAATAGGTCTCGTCCGCTCCAATATCTCCAAAATCGACTGAGAAACTATTGTTTGCTTTATCATATGCTATCTTATCTTGAAATTCATCTGTAACGTATTTATAAGTAATCGCCGTTCCTTCATCATCAAAACCAGTTACCTTCATAATGCGGATATTATCTTTGACCATAGAATCACCAGTCACAGATGTCCTTTTAGTGGCTGTGATCAGGGTGGTTCCTTCCGGCAACGTATCTGCTACTTTAACATCCTTCAAATCAATGCCCCTGTAGTTCACAACAAGTTGGAAGCGATTCTCCTCAGGTGATGTCGTATTAAGGTTCGCGATACCATTCTCATCGAAATCCCCTTTGTACCACTTATCAAAAATAGGAAGTATCAATTTATGCTCTCGTTGAATATTAACGCTTGCTTGTTGCTTATCACCAGCGTATTCTACGGTAAAATTCTGAGTGTCCGCATGTTCATCGCCTACCTTCAAAATTGGCGCTCCGAATTTTATCTGGAATGTGCCAGTAAATGCATCATTTGCACCAATCATGTCCGTATCTACTGAAAATAGAAGTACATAATCTTTAGCATCTTTATCAATACGGTCTAATTTAAATGGTGCCGGAATAATCATCTTCGTATTGAAATCGTTTATATTATAAACGATTTCTTTTGGGATAGTGACCGTAATTTTACCCTGTTCTGTCAAAAATGCCCCCGCACTAGCCGAAATATTGACGAGCACATTCACTTCTTCCCGACTTTTTATTATACCTGGATTCACCGTAATCGATGTTTTTATCGTATTACTTTTACTTACCGTCTTACTAACCGTAGCCTCTGTGAATAGCGTACCTAATTGTAAACTTAGTAATACAATCATGAGTATCGCTACATACTTTCTCGTTTTCATCATTTTCCCCCTTAAAAATTTTCTCTACATTTTACCACTCCGAAAAAAACGGATTGCCTTGAATATACCACAAACCCCCATTGGCAATATATAGAGCTTTTTTCCATTTTGTTATTTTATCCATTCATTTTGTGTCCATTTTGTGTCTATTTGTATTTCGGTTATATATGCCTATTGGAAAAGCGCCTCGAGTTAAATCGAAGCAATCACTCCACTATAACAAGAATTACTGTTGTTATAATCTATGTCTGCAAATCACAAAGCAAACCAATAAAAAAGTTGCCAAGTTGGTCCTATAAACAGACCAACTTGACAACTTTTATCATCATTTAATTGCTAGGGATTAGAGAAGTATAAATAATCTCATCCTCCACCATCTCATCTTCTAGTAACTTCAACAACTTCTCCGCGGCTACTGCGCCCCATTTATACTTCGAGTACTCAATCGTCGCTAAGCGCGGGTGCAAATATTGCCCAACTTCCGTATTATCAAATCCGATAACCTTCACATCGCGACCAATCACAAGCTGCGTTTTTGCAAAATAATTATACATTCCTATCGCCATTTCATCATTGAGCGCAAAAACAGCTACCGGTTCACCAGCCCACTCCTCTTCAATCTGCTGTGCTGCTTTTTCACCTGTTGCTTTTGAGAAATCGCCAGGAATTACGATAACTTCCTCATCACGAAAACGCTCCAACTCCGAAAGCGCCGCGCGCAAACGCTCCTCGCTATCATACGTATTTGTAGGTCCAGTCACAATGTAGAACTTACCGGTAAAACCAGTTTTTAAATAGTCGACAGCAAGCGTTGCGCCCGCCTTGTTATCGAGCAGTACCTGCCTCACATTAGGGTGCTCCACTTCGCGATCTAGCACGATAATTTTGTGACCACGATCTGCGTACTCCAACAATTCCTCCGTCGAAAATCCCATATCCAAAATAATCGCACCATCAATCATTCGCTCTGGCAAAAAACGATGCGCCTTCATACCACTGCAAACAATCAACTCATAACCCTTAGCTAGCAACGTATCCGTAAGCCCGTGTAGCAACTCACCATAAAATACACCACTATAATTCGCCAAGTAAATACCCACGATCTTCGTTTTCTGTGTTTTTAGCGTTCGTGCTGCCATATTCGGAATGTAGTTTAACTCATCCGCGATTGCCACAATTCGTTGTCTCGTTGCGTCCGTGACCTTTGGGCTGCCATTTAACGCATAAGAAACAGTGGAAATCGAGACACCCGCTTTTTTCGCTATATCTTTAATCCCAACCACTGCGATCCGCTCCTTGTTTCCTTTTCTTTATTATGCACTATTTTACAGCCAAATGTCTATTTCCTACCTCATTTAAGCCAAACAAAATGCAGCTTGCAAATGCGTTCCGATAAATACGTTAAAATCACCTGGATCGCTTGTAAAATCTAGATTTGGCTTGTAATAACGTAAATCCTCTTCCGTCAAATTAAAAGTAACCACCACAGCCTCGCCTGGCGCCAAATCAATTTTAGTAAAACGTTTCAATTCCTTGCACGGTCTGCTAACTTTTCCGACAATATCCTGTACGTAAAGCGCTACAATTTCTTTTCCAGCGATAGTCCCTGTATTTTTCACCGTCACTGAGATGGTCAACGTATCCATTTTTGTAATCGTATCACTCGAAAGTTCGAGATTACTGTACGCAAAAGTCGTGTAACTCAGTCCAAAGCCAAAATCGAACAGCGGCTGATTCGGGATATCGATGTATTGCGACACATAATGCTCTTGCGCATCCGCAGCATCTGCCGGCCTTCCTGTACGCAAATGATTATAATAAACCGGAATTTGTCCCGTTGTGTATGGGAACGACATCGGCAATTTCCCATTAGGATTCACGCGTCCACTCAAAATATCCGCCACCGCATTTCCAGCCTCCGTACCAGGAAACCAAGCCTCCACCAATGCATCGCTAGCCTCAATCAAACCATGTAAATCAAGCGGCCGACCATTAAAAAGGACTGTCACGACCGGCTTCCCAAGCGCACGAATCGCGTCAATCATCGGGTACTGCGTCTCCGGCAATCGAATCGTTGCAATACTGTTCGCTTCCCCGCTCCGATTAGCCGACTCACCAAGTGCCAACACAATCACATCCGCGTCCTGCGCCACACGAACCATCTCTGCGATTTCAGCCTCCGTCACGTTCTCCGTATCCATCGCACCAGCAACATCCACCTGGTCAAACTGCGCTTTCATGCCATCCTCAATGGACACCGCATCCTTCATATCGCCCAGCCACGACCAAGCACCTAGCACGTCCTGCGTCGTTGCAAGCGGTCCAACAAGCGCCATTTTCCTGCCCGTCGCCCCAAGCGGCAACAAGTCTCCGTCATTTTTCAACAATACCATTGCGTCCGCCGCAATCTCGCGCGCCACCTCCCGATGCTCCACTGATAAAATATCCTGCTGCCGGTCCACATCCCCCTTCAAGCCACGATACGGATCCTCAAACAACCCGACATCACGCTTCAACTCCAGAATCCGCATCACAGCTTCATCCAACAATCCCACCGGCAAAGCACCATCCGCAATCAAGCGCTCCAAATTTTCCAAGTAGCATGTCGTCATCATTTCGATATCCACACCCGCGCGCAATGCCACATCAGCCGCCTCCACCGAGTTCGCCGCCGTGCCATGATTGATAATCTCCTTAACCGCGCCCCAATCCGAAATCAGCACGCCATCAAAACCAAGCTCATCCCGCAACACGTCTCGCATCAACCACTCGTTCCCCGTCGCTGGCACCCCGTCCACCACATTAAACGCCGTCATTACAAGCTTCGAACCCGCTTCAAGCGCGGCCGTGTAAGCCGGCAAATAATTCTGATACAACTCCCGCATCGACATATCCACCGTATTATACTCACGCCCAGCCTCCGCCGCACCATACGCCGCAAAATGCTTCACACAAGCCGCCATTTTTTCATGATTTTCTGCCAACTCATCCGGATTTCCCTGATAACCACGCACAAAACTCGCCGCCATCGCACTGTTCAAATGCGGATCTTCACCCGTCGACTCCATCACACGCCCCCACCGAGGATCGCGAACCAAGTCCACCATCGGCGAAAAAGTGACCTGTAGTCCCGCTGCCGTAGCCTCTTTTGCCGAAATCGCCGCCATTTTCTCAGCCAGTTCTACGTCCCAAGTCGCCCCAATCGCAAGCGGAATCGGAAAAATCGTCTTATATCCATGCACCACATCCGCCATAAAAATAAGCGGAATCCCCAGCCGATTCGTTTTCAAATACGCCTCCTGAATCGCGATCATCTCACTCGCCGTCGTCGACCCTAAAACCGATCCCGCATTCTCCGAGACTTCCGTCGTAATACCCATCTCCGCCATCGGTCCCGTAATTTCCCCTTCTGTAATCGTCCCCTTATAAAACATTGGCGCCAACTGCAAAAGCTGTCCTACTTTCTCCGATACTGTCATCTGCCCCAATAATTCTCCAAGCTCTATTTTTTTCATAATGCACGTCCTCTATCCTAATATTTCGAAACGTTTCTATTTAATCATATCAACAGTATAAGCGTTTTCTTTTTCCCAGTCAAACAAATTTCTCAATACAATCCTATTTATCCTTCCAAATTCTCATTTCAAGCTTAAAAATAAATATTTTTTCAAATTTTCTCTTCCTATAAATGCCTCTAAAAACAACTCCAAAATCCAGATAACTATTATATTTACCCCTTGTAACCGATTTCATTTTGTTTTATAATAGCTTTATCGAAACGTTTCTATAAACAAAGCATTTTTTGCAACGCCAGTTTTCAATAAAAATAAAAAGGTGGAGGAAAAAAGATGAAGAAAAAATGGAGTATGTTATTATTAACGATTATTTTAGTGGTAGGAGCGGCACTTGCCGGTTGCGGAAATTCCGACGACGCTGCCGATACAAAGGTTCTAAACGTTTGGGCAATGGGAGATGAAGCCAAACAATTACCAAAACTCGCGAAAGATTTCGAAAAGGAAACAGGCATAAAAGTGAAAGTACAAGCCATTCCGTGGGCTAATGCACATGATAAATTACTGACCGCTGTTGCTTCAAAATCTGGACCAGATGTCGTTCAAATGGGAACAACCTGGATGCCCGAATTCGTTGCGGCAGGCGCACTGGAAGACCTAGCAACATACACAGATAAATATCCTGAACTAGACGCTAAGAATTTTTTCGATGGTTCAGCAAAAACAACCCAATTTGACGATAAAACTTACGCGGTTCCCTGGTATGCCGATACGCGCGTTCTCTTCTACCGCACCGATATACTAAAAAAAGCAGGCTACGATCATGCCCCAAAAACATGGGATGAACTATCCGAAGTCGCTGAAAAACTCTCCAAACGCGGAGATAATATGTATGGCCTTAACATTGATGGCAAAGAGCAAAGCCTCGGTTTCATGTTCGGTCGTCAAAACGGTTCACCACTTTTCGACGATGCTGGTAATCCCGTTTTCAACAAAAAGCCATTTGTCGATGCCGTATCCTATCTAAACAGCTTTTTTGAAAATGGCTCGGCACCGAAAGATGATCTCGGTCTAGATGTCGCCCAAACATTTAGCGGTGATGCGATCGTCCCTATGTTCATCAGCGGTCCGTGGATGGTAAAAGCCGTTAAAGACACCGTGCCCGATATCGATGGAAAATGGGCCACTGCCGTCCTTCCAGCCAAAGAAAACAACATGTCAAGCCTTGGTGGAGCAAATTTAGCCGTCTTCAAATATGGGAAAAACAAAGATGATGCGGGAAAATTCCTCCAATATATGAGCAAACCAGAAACCCAACTCAAATGGATGGAACTAACCAACTCTCTACCTACTGCTCAAAAATCATGGGAAAACGAAACACTAAAAGGCGACCAATTCTATAAAATATTCGGCGAACAAATGGCGAATGCGGAACCAATGCCATTGATCCCCGAGTTTGAAGAAATCGCGCAAGCCTACATGAAGAGCTTTGAGCAGATCTATCGTGGTGGCGCGGACGTCCAAGATCAGATGGACACATTCAACGACGAAGTCAACACCATTCTAAAAAAATAATGGACCATTCGGGGCAAAAGTAGCCAATTCAGCTACTCTTGCCCTGACTACATACCCTTAAGGAGGTTTACCATTTGCGCCGTTTTATGGATCAAAAAACACCGTACCTATTCATTTCACCAGCACTTTTACTGTTAATCATGTTCTCCCTTTTTCCAATCGTCATCGCTTTTGTTATCAGCTTTACCGATATCAATCTCGTCGGACTCGCCGATTGGTCAAAAATCAATTTCATCGGCCTAGAAAACTACAAAAACGTCCTATCCGACCCGATATTCCTAAAATCGATTGGCAACACGCTATTTTATGTTATCATCGGCGTGCCTCTAGTCATCATCTGTTCACTCGGAATCGCGCTTATGATTAATTTCAGCCAAGCGAAGATTTTCCAGTTCTTCCGGCTGATTTTTTATACACCGTCCATCACGAACGTTGTTGCGGTCGCTGTTGTTTGGAGCTATTTATACAACCCGCAATTCGGTTTATTCAACTATTTGCTATCCCTACTCGACTTGCCCGCGGTACCTTGGTTACAAGACCCGACTATCGCCAAAATTTCCTTAATCATACTCGCTTTGTGGCGGGCAATCGGCGTTAATATGATCATCTTTTTAGCCGCACTACAAGGCATTCCACGCGAATATTATGAGGCCGCTCAACTAGACGGCGCCAATCGCTGGAAGCAACTCACAAATGTAACGGTTCCACTATTACGTTTTGCGATTTTCTTCGTGACCGTTACAACAATGATCGGCTGGTTGCAATTTTTCGAAGAACCGTTTGTTATGACTCAGGGCGGACCCCTTGATAGCACAACATCCGTGGCGCTGTTCATCTATCGAAACGGTTTCCAACTGAGCAAATTCGGATATGCCGCAGCAGGCTCATTCATCCTATTCATCGCGATTATCATCATTACCATTGTGCAATTCAAAATTCAAAACCGTCATGACGACACCCAAATGTAGGAGGAGTGAAAAAAATGAATCAATATGCAAACAAATCACGCGGTGCCAAATGGCTCGTTGGTCTTATTTTAGCAGTTGGCGGATTCTTCATGATCCTTCCATTCATCTGGATGGTCCTCTCCTCTGTCAAAACTGACGCAGAAATCCTGCAAATCCCACCGACTATCTGGCCAGAAACATTCACATGGGACAACTTCAGAAGCCTCTTCACAGAACTGAATTTTGGTGTTTACTTACGCAATACACTTGTCATCGTCCTGTTTTCCTTCATCGGTCTATTCCTGAACGCCATGGCAGGTTACGGCTTTGCCAAGTTCAAATTCCGCGGTAAAAACAAGATGTTCTACATGGTTCTTGCAACGATGATGATTCCTGGACAAGTCACCATGATTCCGGTTTATCTGATCCTGAACATGTTCCACCTGACCAACACGATGACCGGTATCGTCTTACCCGGCCTTGTCGGAGCCTTCGGAATTTTCCTGTTCCGCCAGTTCATGTCGACGATTCCAGACGAACTAATGGAAGCCGCGAGACTCGATGGCGCCAGCGAATTCTTCATATTTTGGAAAATCATCCTGCCAATTTCGCGACCAGTCCTCGCCGTTCAAGGCATCCTGACTTTCATCGCCGGCTGGAACTCCTTCCTATGGCCACTCATCATCGCAAATGACGAAAAATACTACACACTCTCGGTCGGGCTATCCTTACTAAAAGGCCAATATGCCAGCAACTATGCACTACAAATGGCTGGCTCCACCTTCATGGTCATCCCGATTATCCTGATTTTCATGATGTTCCAAAAATACATTTTGAAAGGATTCAATGTTTCAGGATTGAAATAACATCATTGTTACACGACAAATACCACTCCAAATTGTCCTGGGGTGGTATTTTGGCATGTACAGGATTCAATCGTATTACTTTAATAAGCTTCTCCAATTGCTAGGAAATCCTATTTGCTCTAATTCAAACCATTCTTCATATTTATCAAAAGTTTTCTCCATACGCTTTACAAATTCATTCCATATTTCTCTATCTGAGCATAAATATTTCAGTATAAGTATTGGTGTAAATATCCTTTTTGTGTTCAAATCTTGAGGCATTTCAGTTAACAGCTTAGGCGTTATCGCTAAACTACGATTATATAGTCTCCCATTATGAGCACAGATGTTTCGTATTAATACAGTAGTATGCAGCCAACTTTCAATATATTCATAGTCATGTTGAAAACAACCACGCATTCTTTTTTTAACTTTCGGTTTTAGATTATTATAAAATTTTGAGATATCATTGAAATTACACATCTCAACCACAACCCAAAAAGGAAATTTACTATTGTAATTGTCTTTGTACCATGATACAAAAAGCTCTTTATTCCGATCCTTGATGTTGGCAATTCTATAAAATTTCTCTAACCAAATTGCATGATACTCTTCTCTTCGAAAATTCTGAGCATTCATATAGCTTAGTGGGGAACAGTCATGTACAAATCTGTATGCTATTTTAGACTTCACTTCTGTTTCGATATTATCAATAACGTAGAGCAAGTTATTTCTGAGCTCCTTATCAAATATATAAATAGATGCTATTTTTTCAAAAGATAACCCATCAACAAATTTATCCTTTTCTTCAAAATAAGATAACCAATACCCACTCAAACGATAGTATTGTACCTTTTCCAAGAAGTTTTCTGCAAATATTTCATTTGGGAATAACATACCTTTTTTCTTTAATATCCCAATTTGTTCTCTATAAGTGGTGGCTGGCTTATCTGTTTTTAGCATTATAGCACTCTCCTGTATATAAAAAACGACCCCGCCTGTTCCACTTCACAATCTCTAACGAAATTGGATAGGTGTGCGGAGTTTTATTACCCTAAGTATACCATGTCTCGTTATCTTTGTCACCTTCAACTGCAACATAACCACACTGCTTTTGAACTCATTTCATTCTAACATGCTATAAAACATCTCCATCGCACGCTGATTATACCCCACGTAATCAAATTCTTTAGTAGCCACCTCGTCATTCAGCGCTCGCAACATCCCCTCCACCAAACTCTCTTTTGAATTTGGAACTAACAAACCATAACCATCCTCCAAAATACTCCGCGATCCAGGGATATCCGTTGCCACAATCACCTTCCGCAAAATCAACGCTTCTAGCAACACCATTGGTTGCCCCTCATGATTCGATGGCAAAATAAATACGTCGCATCGCTTCAATAATGGGAATGGATTGACCACTTGTCCCAGCAACTTGACATGTTCCTCCAAACCCAGTTCCCGAATCCATTCCGCAAGCTCTTCCTTCAATTCTCCATTGCCGATTAATACTAATTTCGCCTCTTTGCGCTTCGCCGTAACCTCTTTAAAAGCCTCAATCAACATTCGCTGATTCTTCTCAGGCGAAAGCCTTCCCATCGTCATAAAATAAAAACTATCCACATCTAGCTCAACATCCGAAGTTTCATCCGCAGCCTTAAGCACCGCCTCATAATCCAGTGAATTATGCACATAAACCATTTTTTCTGAGCTATTCTCCACCAGATGTCGCAATTTTGCCTCGTTCAAATCTCGCGTATGCTCCGCCACCGAAACGATTTTATCAAAATAATTATAAAGCAAAAAAATCACGTTTAAATCCACCCGATGCTTGTAGTCCACACCTAATTTTTTGCGATACTCTTGCATCATCTCGTTATGCTGATAAATCAATTTCTGGTTGGCCCCACTCGTCGCAAGTAACAAGGTCCAATACTTAAAATAACCATCAAAATCAATCGCAATATCAATCTTCGTTTCCCCTAAAATGCGCCGCAATTCACGCTGATATAACCGTTTCACTTGCTCTTCTAAAAAATCTTCAGGGCCAAACTCCACATATAGCTCATGACTAGCCGTGAAAAGCCGCTCTTCCGCTTTGCTCTCCTCTTCGGTCCGAAGCATGCCGCCAACAACTGTCACCCGCAACACACACGGATCCAATTTTTTAAAATTACGTTTGCAATCATCCTGAAGCGCCTCCGTATCCATCACAATAACCCGATAACGCTCGTAGTCTAAATTATGCAATAAATTAATAGCAGACGTCGTAATCCCATTATTTTTAAAGCCACCACAATACATCAAAATAGTCTTTTTGGCATCGCTATCTTGTTTCACCGACAATGAACCAGCCACCCATTGTTGTGAGGTAATAACCATCCCAGACATAACTTCTTGTAAATAAAGTGGTAGCGCTCCATCTGTTACAATATAATCCGCATGCAGCAAACTACGCATTAACAAAGGCTCCAGCGGCTCCCCACGATAAAAATGAATATATGTTTGACCGTCTTTTTTTATAAAATAACTCGGCATCTCCCCATCCGAAACAACATATGCTGCACTTGCCAAAGCCTTATCACTCATCGATTCTAGCGATATCCCCAGAAAAATCGGATGCCCCATTATGTCTTCTATAAACGCCTCATGTTCAGACACAATAACAACGCTATTTTTTCGAATAGCTTCTTGGGAATAATAGTTCAAATAACGCTCTCCCATCCAAGTTCGCCTCCTCACGTTTCTTCCAATATTCCCGTTCTTCTTTTTTCCAAACGAGAAAAGAGACAATTCAATTTCATTTTCTTCTTCGCAACCAAATAAAAAGCCAATAACAACTCTTCATCAAGAAGAAAATTGCATTGACTTACCCAAACCTATTTGTCCTCAGCCTTACGCCGATACCAAAAATAAAACATCGCGAGCGGCCACCAAAGCACTGCAAAAATGGGGAAAATACACCACAAAACATCTGGTGAATACATCACATTCACAACGATAAATAAGATAATCAGCAATGCCGCGCCCCAAATTGAAAACCCTAAATTCACTTTCGCAAGCGCTCGTCGTTTCTTCGTATTCGGCTTAGCCACTTCCAATTCCGCGATAATCTCATCGATATCTCCAAACTCAATAATCGCTTTATTCACAGCGTCCTCTTCCGATTTCCCTTCCTCCATCAAGTCCGCTACTTTTTCCGCTAAGTTGTACGTAATTTCTTCTTTGATTTGCGCCGCCTGATCGCTCTCCGGTACATTCTCAAATAGTTTCTCCACAAATTCCGATATCCTATTCACTAATCAATCTCCTCCAAAAAAAGGTTCATAATACCCTTAATTTCTCGCCATTCCCGCGCCATCTCACTCAAATAAGCCCGACCAAGACTTGTAATCATATAATATTTTCTCTTCCCACCGTGCGAGCGTTCCCCGAAATACGATTCAATCAATTGCTTCTTCTCCAGCCGCTGAAAAACCGCATACAACGTCGCCTCTTTAATTTGAAAGCGATCACCCGTCCGTTCACTAATTTGCTTCGAGATCTCATAACCATAAGAATCCCCATCCGCCAAAATTCGCAAAATAATCGAGTCCACATGCCCTCTTAAAATATCACTACGAATCAAAATCACCCCTCAAATTACTCTACCAGATAGAATTATAATCTCCCTTAACTTTACCACCTGACAAAAGATTTTGCAACCCACCAAAATTCATGCTACGCTTATAAAAAAGGAGCTATTTCCCAATGAAATTAAAACTAGACAAAACCACCTACACCATCGCAAAATTCCACCCAAATTTCCCAGTACCCACATGGTTCCAAACCGAGACCAGCCAATTCAAAAGCATCACATACACCAATGAAGAGTGCTCCATCATCATGCCCACCGAATCCCTCGACACGATAGAAGCCCAATCCACCGAATCCGACTGGTTCCTCCTAAAAATCGAAGGAATCCTCGACTTCTCCCTAACCGGCATTCTAAACAAAATAGCAACACCCCTCGCCGAAAAAGAAATCAGCATCTTCGCCGTCTCCACCTACAACACCGACTACATCCTAATGAAGCAAGCCAACCTAGACCACGCAATCACAACTCTAACAAACGCCGGCCACCAAATCACAACCTAACAAAAAAACACGATTCTCAGGCGTTAGAGAATCGTGTTTTCCTATTAAATCTCGCATTCCCCGCTAAACCAGCAAGGACCGAGAAATGCTTAGCTGCTAGGCAAAGGCGAGTACCGGAGCGGAATGTACGACCTGTACATGAGCACCGGAACAGAGCCTTTAACGACGCAGATGAGCGTTTCTCGGTTCTTGCGTTACTGGTTGGTTGAGCTGGCTGCAGTAAGTGTCACCGTCGTTGTTTCCTTCTTACCATCACGATAATACTTCACTTCCATCTTATCGCCGACTTTGACATCGTTCGAATATAGAATTTGGCGTAGTGTCATCGAGTTTGTTACTTTCTTACCGTTCATTTCAACGATAACATCATATTCTTTCAAACCAGCTTTATCAGCAGCTGAGCCGGAAACGACTTGTTGTACCATCGCACCATAATCAACGCCATCTGGTAATTTTAAAACTTGTTGTTGTTGTACTTCTGGAATCGTATCCACATCACGCAATGTCACACCTAGCGATGGACGCTCTACTTCTCCATTTTTCTCCAATTGTTCGATAATCGGCTCAACCGTATTGATTGGAATCGCAAAACCGATACCTTCTACGTTTTCCGTCGAAATCTTCATCGAGTTAATACCAACAACTTGACCTTCAATATTGACAAGCGCTCCACCACTGTTACCAGGGTTAATCGCTGCATCCGTTTGAATAACTTCCGCTTCCCAATCAGACGTACCATCGCCATTTGTATCAACAGGAACCGTACGATTCAGACCAGAAATAATACCTTCTGTTACCGTTCCAGCAAATTCTGTTCCAAGTGGACTACCAATCGCAATCGCTGTTTCGCCAACTTTAAGCGCGTCAGAATTCCCAAACTCCGCAATCTTCGTCACATTTTTATCACTAATCTCAAGAACCGCTAAGTCATTCCATTTGTCCGTTCCAACAAGCTTAGCCTCTGTTTTCTTACCATTTGAAAATTTGACTTCTAATTTGTTAGCACCTTCTACCACGTGATTATTCGTCACGATGTAGGCTTTACCATTCGATTTCTTATACACAACACCAGATCCAGAAGAAGCTTCCTCTTCCGCTGATGCATCTGTACTAATCGATGTTCCGGCTTGGTAATTCAAAACACTCACAACAGCATCCTGTACTTTTTCAAGTGCTTTTGTCGTACTTGTCGTGTTTTCAACCGTCACTTTTTTCGTTTCGCCGCTACCAGTGGATGTCGTATTCGAGGTCGTGCTAGTATTGTCATCATGAAGCGCACCCCATGAGAAGCCAAGCACGATTAATGCACCAATCAAAACACCTAGAAGACCAGTTAAGAAGACCGCTAGCATCGGTTTCTTCTTACCTTCTTTTTTCGGCGGCTCACTACCATTTCCGCCTCCACCAGCACGCGTTGGAGGTACCGGTGGAACAACATTATTTCCACCACCACTATTCGCAGACACCGGTTTCACTTCTGGTTCACTAGCCGAAGCATCAAAGAAAGCATGCGTTGAACTCGCTTCTGCCTCCTCTTTCGTCGCTGTTGCAAACGGCTCACCTTCTGGCGTCACGCCCTCTGCAGAATGCACAGCTTCAACTGGGATATCACGCGCAACTTGTGGCTCAGATGACGTATGTACCGCCGCATCCCCAGTTGGCTCCGGTTTTTCGTAAGATTGTGACTCCGGTAACTTCTCAGGAGAAGCCCCACTTGCTAGTTCATCTTTATGTGTTTCCAAGTCTTTGTTTTTATCATCCATGCATTATTCATCCCTTTCCAAATTGTAGACGTATCCATATAGTTATTCTATACCCTAATTATGAAAAAACTATGAAATTTTATTAAAATTTTTGCTATAAATCATATTAAATCGTAAAAATCGGTGTTGGAATCTCCGGATCTGTATCAAATAGATCAATTTGCTCACCGACAATGATACCCTCACCAGCCAAGGTTTGCGAAACAGCCATTCTCGCGAGATCCTTCATATTATTATCTTTACTCAAATGTCCAAGATAAATCCGCTTCGTCGCGTCGCCAATCACTTCACTCATCGCGATACCAGCATCCTCATTCGAAACGTGACCCTCATCGCCCAAAATACGACGCTTCACATTCCAAGGATAACGCCCCATGCGCAACATCTCCACATCATGATTGCTCTCAAAAAGGTAGGCATCAGCATTCGCAATATGCCCTTTCATCCGATCACTCACGTAACCCGTATCTGTAATCATCACGAACTTCTTTTTGCCACTGTGAAAAATATAGAACATCGGTTCAGCTGCATCATGCGAAACGCCAAACGATTCCACTTGCAAACTACCGAATGATTTCACCGTTTCCATATCAAATTGAAATTTTTGCGCCGTGTTAATTTCACCAATCGACGTTTCCATCGCAGCCCATGTCTTCGCATTCGCGTAAACAGGCACCTCATAGCGTCGCGCCAGAACGCCCAGTCCTTTAATATGATCCACATGCTCATGCGTTACCAAAATCGCATCCACATCCGTCATACTCCGCCCAACTTCGCTGAATAAATGCTCGATTTTCTTTCCACTCAAACCACAATCCACTAAAATAGTCTGATCCGCCGTCTCAATGAGCGTTGCATTTCCTGAACTACCACTTGCCAATATACTAAAACGGAGCTGATCCGTTGCCTGATTCGCTGTCTTGATTTCCTTTGCAAACATCGCTTTCTAGCCCCCTTAAAAATTCCATAATCTTATTGTACAACGAAAAAAACACAATTGCACGAAAAAAGGAGAAACCTCACATTTTCCAAGGCTCTCCCACTTTCCAATCTACTGCCGCGCTTTCTGAACAGCGTCACTCTCCGAATTCGGTATTTCTTCATTTGCCTGCAAATCACTCGAGTTAATCACAGACCCCTCCAAGCCATTCACAAGGAAAAATGTCGTCTGCTTCTCGTGTTTCACCTCGAAAGCCCACACAGGCAAGTACACGTCCGAACTCGGCAAACTAACCAAATTGTAATAACCGAGCGTCGTATTCACAATCTTACTATTCTGCTTTAAATCACCATGCTGATGAAGTACCTCCAATGCATCCGTTCCCGAAATCACATCATCCTTTTCATCGAACATCTTCGGATCACCAAGCATCGTTTGCCGATAAGAAATAACCTCATTATCCTTATTCAAATTAAACACAATCTGGCCATTCGTATTAAACAACACAGGTCGTCCATCAATTTTCTGATTAAACGTCATCTCGCGCCTATCGGAATCATAACCCCAATACGTATACCGATCCCCTTCAAAAACATCACTCTTCAAAAATGGCATCAAGTCCGCACCATACTTCTCCGGATCAATCTTTACAGGTTTGACTAGCACCGAATAAATCCGCTGATCTGCATTCAAAACCGAAATCTTCTGTCCCTTCAAATCATTGATATCCTTCTGCGTAAAAGCAAGTGGCTCTGTGGTTAAATAAGACCCCTTCTCTGGATTAGACGGGATCTTACCATACGTAATATTTTCAGATTTCAACTTCTCCTCCAAAGTCTGACTAACGAGAGGCGTCGGCGAAGAAGACATTCTAGAATCAATGAACAATATCAATAAGAAAATATCCAAAATCAAGAAGGCGATAATAAAAATCGTTTCTGTTTTCTTCCAATCCATTACGATTCGCCTCCCACAACAGGTGTCCACGTACCATTGTATTTATAAAACCAAGCCGGTTTCAGCTCCACAACACGATTATAGCTGTTATTATTTTGCTCATATCCCATCACATACCCAGGGACAATCATCTGGATATCGTCTGGATCCACGGTCTTAATTAGGTTCTCATAAACACTCACCGAACTCGGCAATGTCACTGCTTTTGACTCCGTCGTAATTTGCGCACCAAGTTTGAAGAACGGACGCTGATATTTATACACGCCTTCCGTCCCCTCCGTCACCAAAATCTGCGACATGCCATCCTTGTTAAACACCGGCAAGCCCTGCACAAACAAAGAAAATGCGGTTGTCGAGCTATCCGCCGAGTACCCAGAATAATAATAATTTCCCGTCCAGCCCCAATGATCATTCACAAAATTAAAACTCGACTGAATCTGCTCCGACTTCATCGCACTGCTAAGCTGCGACGTATCCCGACGCTCTTGCGCTGGATCCACATACGTGAGCACCTTTTCTTCTGGATTCACCGTCATCGAACTCGAACCATTCGTAAACGAGTTATCCTGCCCTTTCACTTTGCTCCCATCACCAAACAGCGCATTTTTAAACAATCCAATATCAATCGTCTCAATTACATACTGCTGCTGTTGCAACTTCACCGGCGCATCATTCAAGAATAAATACTGCTTATTCTTATACAACTCATTTACCGGAGCCATCGCCGTTTTCTGCTCCGTCAAAACTTGCTTCAACGTTTCGACCTGTTCCTGCTGAATGGACCCCTGATAAATCTGCTCATTCGAGTCATTTCCAAAATACACCGAGAACAAACCATTCTCCGACTTAGTCAAATTAAACGTAATCCGATTAAACGAATTCGAGTCAAAATTATCACCCTTCAATCTAAAAACCTGACTGTAAATCGAAAGCGGCACAGCATTCGGGAAAACAAGTTCCATCGAATTATTCTGATGCATCATTCCTTGGTAACTCGCCGTCATTTTATCCGTCCGCACCAATTCAGAAAAATCAAATGTCGTCCCAGCCTTCACAAGCGCGTTAATCATCGTTAAATTTTGCGTCATATAATGCTTGTCATTCTGATGATAATACACCATTGTCGGCCTAAAAACCTGTTCTGGCTGTCGTAACTTTGCAATTTGCTCCTTTTTCACCGTCTCATTATCAATCACTTCATAATCCGGCTGCACTTTCCAGAGGCTGTAGCTTAGGAAAACGCTGATAACTACAAGAACAGTGAGGATAATTCCTCTTATTTTTGTACCCTTCATTCCCAATCATCCTCCGGTAAATCATTGTATGGCAACGTAAACGAGATAGTTGTGCCTTTCCCGCGATTACGCTCCGCCCAGATTTCGCCACCATGCGCTGTAATCACATCACGCGCAATCGCAAGACCCAGACCAGTTCCGCCCATCTCCCTTGACCTCGCCTTATCCACACGGAAGAAACGATCAAAGACTTTCGTCAAGTCCTCCTCAGGAATCCCCATACCTTCATCACTGATACTAACCTCAATCGCATCCTCGCGTTTCCGCAAGTAGAACGTTATACGGCCACCATCTGGTGAATATTTATTCGCATTCGAGATAATGTTATCCATCACCTGCATAATTTTATCTTCATCAATTTCAATAATAACCGGCTCACGCGTAAACTGACGCTTAAACGTTGTGCCATCCTTCTTCATCATCTCAAAGCGATCAATAATATGATTAAAGAAATCATTAAAATTCACAAAATTCTTATCCAAATTCGTACGTCCACTATCCATCCGTGATAATTTCAGCAAATCATTCACTAAGCGAATCATCCGCTCCGTCTCGCTTTGCGTCACCTCAAGAAAACGTGGCGCAATCTCTTCATCCCGCCATGCACCATCACTTAGCGCCTCTAAATAACTACGCATACTCGTAAGCGGCGTCCGAAGCTCATGTGACACATTCGATACAAAATCGCGGCGTTCCTGATCCACTTTTTCCTGGTCCGTAATATCATGTAAAACGGCAATAATCCCGTTCACAAAACCAGTTTCACGTTGGATAACCGACAAATTCGCCCGTAAAACATATGGCTCCTCAAACGTACTGCGATCCATTGTAAGCGGCTCTTCCAACTCCATCAAATCATCAAAAGAATAGTCATCCGCCACGCCAAGCACATCAATAATTGGTTTCCCATTCGCACTTTCATGCGCCATTTTCAGCATCTTTTCAGCCGGCGAATTAATCAAAATAACCTTTCCGCGACGATCCGTTGCAATCACGCCATCTGTCATGTAAGAAAGCACCGACGATAACTTCCGCCGTTCCCCCTCCGTCATGGCTTGCGCTTCCTGCACCCGTTTCGTTAGCGCATTAAAGGATTCCGCCAATTGGCCAATTTCATCCATGCCGTACACTTTTACCTTCCGCGTATAATTCCCGCGTGCCATCGCAAAAGCTTGACGTTTCATATCCGTAATTGGCTTCGTAATCGTTCGTGAAAGCAGAATTCCTAGAATCGCCGTAATAATCATCGCAAGGAGCGTCCCTGTGATAAAAATACTCGTGATACTATCAACCTGCTCATACACCGATTCAATATCCGTAGCCAAATAGATGGCGCCAATAACCTCTCCTTTTGAAGTAATCGGGGTAACATCCACCCAAATTTGCCGTTTTGGATTTTTCCCCATGAAGATTTTATTTTCGCCATTCCCACTATTTATCGTGTTTTTAATCATCTTATTCGTCGAGACCTGTCCAACAATACCTTGATTGTCCACATCTGAGGTCCCAATGATTTTCAGCTTATCGTCTACAACGAGCACGTTCTCAAAATCATTGCTACCACGAACGAAATCGAGCAACATACTTTGAATGTCACTCTCGAGTTTCGTCTGGTCATCGTTCGTATATTTCAACATTTCTTCGCGAACATTGTACTCCAATAAATTCACACTATTAGTAATCGCTGTTTTAAAGTTCTTCTCCAATTGGTCCTGCAATTCTCGCACAAAATAAGCCCCTATTACTTGCATTGCTACCAAAATAAGCAACAAATAAATCATGACAAATCTAAATTGGACCGATTGAAAAAACTTCATTCTCCGCATAATGTTTACTCCTGTTCAGGGTTACGTAAATAGTAGCCTACTCCCCGTCGTGTTACAAGCCATGCTGGATGACTTGGATTATCTTCAATTTTCTCACGTAAGCGGCGCACCGTCACATCAACCGTCCGCACATCGCCAAAATAGTCATAACCCCAAACCGTTTGCAATAAATGCTCACGCGTCATAACTTGTCCCATATGCTTCGCCAAATAATGTAGCAATTCGAACTCACGGTGAGTCAGTTCAATCGTCTCACCGCGTTTAGAAGCAACATACGCATCCGGATGAATAATAAGCGAACCAATTTCCAGTTCACTGTTCTCTTCCTCTTCTGCCGCAGCACTTCCAGCGGTACTATGACGACGCAAATTCGCTTTCACACGCGCAATCAACTCACGATTACTAAACGGTTTTGTCACGTAATCATCCGCACCTAGCTCAAGGCCTAGCACCTTATCAATCTCTGAGTCTTTTGCCGTCACCATAATAATTGGCATATCATATTTTTTACGAACCTCACGACACACTTCAATACCATCGCGCCCAGGCAACATAATATCGAGTAGAATCAAATCAGGTTGAATTTCCTCCACTAAATCAATCGCTTCATCACCATCATACGCGCAATATACGTCAAAACCTTCTTTATTTAAATTAAATTTCACAATATCAGCTATCGGTTTTTCATCATCTACAACTAGAATTTTCTTTTCGGCCATCTTTAACCAGTCCTCCCATTTCTAAAATCGCTCCATTGGCGATACCATATATTTTTTTGAGAAATAACCCTTATGTTGCAACTGAAAAATGTCTTTCTTTATGAGATAAATGACTGCTTTATTTCCCATGTAACAATCCACGCTTGCCTTATTTTTAGTTATGGCAACCTTTATCAAATGATAGACTATCACAATCATCATTATAACATAATATCTTCAGGATAGGAAAAGTTGGGAGGGAGATTTGTACTTTCCTAAACAAAAACGCAGACATCCTAGGAAGGAGGCCTGCGCTATGTATTTTCTGTATTAATCAAATAATGGGCTTACTGACTCGTTTTTGTGTACGCGGACGATTGCTTCGCCAAGTAACGGTCCTACAGATAATTGTTCGATTTTGTCAATCCATTTATCCTCTGGTAAAACGAGCGAATTAGTCACGATTAATTTCTCAATCGCTGAATTATTAATGCGTTCAATCGCCGGACCTGACAGGACTGGGTGTGAGCAACAAGCATATACTTTCGTTGCGCCACTCTCGATTAAAGCATTCGCTGCAAGTGTAATTGTACCTGCTGTATCAATGATATCATCAATCAAAATAGCCACTTTACCGTCTACATTACCAACGATATTCATTACTTCCGCCACATTTGGGCGTGGACGACGTTTGTCAATAATTGCAATCGGCGCTTTCAAACGATCGGCCATCTTACGAGCTCTTGTTACACCGCCGTGATCTGGTGAAACAACAACCAAATCTTCATCGATATGATGCGAGCTGAAATAGTTTGATAGCAAACGAACCGCGTTCAAATGATCGATTGGAATATCAAAGAAACCTTGAATTTGCGGTGCATGAAGATCTAGTGTAATCATGCGTGTAGCTCCTGCTTTTTCAATCAGGTTAGCCACGAGTTTTGCCGTGATTGGCTCACGACTACGCGCTTTACGGTCTTGGCGAGCATAACCGTAATACGGCATCACAATGTTAATTGTTTTTGCTGAAGCTCTCTTAAGTGCATCAATCATGATCAAAAGTTCCATCAGATTTTGGTTAACAGGAAAACCAGTGGACTGCACAACATAGACGTGACAACCACGGATACTTTCTTCAATATTAATCTGAATTTCACCATCACTAAAATGGGTCACGCTGGACTTCCCTAAATTAATTCCTGCTACTTCCGCGATTTCCGCCGCCAGTGCTGGGTTGGAATTTAAAGAGAAAATTTTTAACTTTGGATCAAAATAATCGTTAGACATAATCAGCCTCCACATAGATTTTATATAATTTTTAAATGGCTGGGATTGCACAGTGGCAGAACCGAAGTACAACCCCACCCACAAATGACTACTTACCGAAATTCAGTTTCTTCGCGTATCCTTCTTTATTTTCTTGCTTCACACGAGAAATAGCAAGGGCATCTTCTGGTACATCTTTTGTAACCGTTGTGCCTGCTGCTACAAAGGCACGATTGCCAATGTTCACCGGTGCTACCAAGTTGGAGTTGCAACCAATAAAGACGTCATCACCGATAATTGTTTTGGCTTTATTTTTGCCATCGTAATTCACTGCGATAGAACCGCAACCGATATTGACATTTTCGCCGATTTCCGCGTCACCCATGTAGATAAAATGCGGGATTTTCGAGTTTTTGCCAATCGTTGCTTTCTTCGTTTCCACAAAGTTACCAATTTTCACGCCTTCGCTGATTTCAGATTCAGGGCGTAGGTGCGAATAAGGCCCAACTTGAACGTCATCGCCAACTTTGCTGTCATAAATAGAAGAATGTCTCACTTGCACACGTTCACCAAGAGTCGCATTATCAAGCACGCTCGCGCCTGTAATCTCACAATCAGCACCGATAACTGTTTTCCCATGAATCGCAACGTTCGGTCCAACAACGGTATCTTGACCGATTTCAACATCGACATCAATATACGTATTTGCTGGATCAATCAACGTTACACCATTGCGCATGTGGTTCTCATTGATTCGGTGACGCATAATTTCTTGCGCCTCTGCCAAAGCTACGCGATCATTAACACCAAGCGATTCCTTCGCATTCTCCATTCGATAAGCCGCAACAACCTCATCTTCATCTTTTAAAATTTTGATAACGTCTGGTAAATAATATTCACCTTGCGCATTTTCGTTGGATACTTTTTCCAACGCTTCAAACAAAGCTTGATTGTCAAAACAATATGTTCCCGTGTTGATTTCATTCACGCGTTGCTCTTTTTCAGACGCATCTTTGTGCTCAACAATTTTCTCTACAATTCCTAAATCGTCCCGAATAATCCGTCCATATCCCGTTGGATCATCTAAGACAGTCGTTAAAATAGTTGCCTTGGCACGCTTTTCTTGATGATACTTCATTAAGTCTTCCATTGTATGACCTTGAATAAGCGGCGTATCACCACACACAACAAGCGTTACACCTTCTTTGTCACCAAGTACACTCTTCGCCTGTAAAACCGCGTGAGCAGTCCCTAACTGTTTCTCCTGCAAAGCAAACACACTTCTATCTTCCAAATGGGTCTGCACTTGTTCCGCACCGTGTCCAACAATCGTCACGACTTCATCCGGTTCAAGCTGACTGATTTGGTCTACAACATGTTCTACCATTGGTTTTCCACATACAGGATGCAAAACCTTGTAAAGCTTCGACTTCATTCTTGTACCTTGCCCAGCCGCTAAAACAACCGCATATCTTTTCATCATTGACAAGACCCTCCAATTATCCACTATTCTTCATAATGATAATACCGTAAAACAACCTTTTTTTCAAGATGCAATTAGAACCTAATCTTGTGTTTACTCTAAGTAACTCGACGACAAGCGCTCGTATTGTTGGGTCTGTAGCTCATTTCATTTCGCGCAGCCCCAACAAAAAACAACCAGCGCTGGGCTGGTTGTTTGGATTTATATTATTAATTATTCCGCAGTTACTTCTTCTTCAACTGCTACATCTTCTGATACGGCACTTGACTCTTCTTCGCCTACACGAACATATTCAGCAAGTACAACCTCTTGGATTTTTCCACGAGTATCAGAATTGATTGGGTGGGCGATGTCACGGAACTCACCGTCAACGCCACGTTTACTTGGCATTGCTACGAATAAACCGTTGTTGCCGTCAATAACACGGATATCATGAACAACAAATTCCTCATCTAAAGTTATGGAAGCAATAGCTCTCATTCTTCCATCAGTTTCTACACGACGTAATCTCACATCAGTTACTTGCATTATTAGTCACTCCTTATCCCATTTTGTCTTCTCATAGTTTTTTCGGGTTATTTTATCTTGTTACTTGGGACAAACTTAGTCTCCCTTTAGATTTGCTATTCACAACAAGTATTTACCCAGGTCCTATAAAAAGTAGTGTTTAGTCTTCATTTCCTTCTTCCGCTTCTGGTGCTGCTTCCTCTACTTCACTGACAACTTCATCAGCTTCTGCATAAGCAACTAAGACAGCGTCCTGAATTTTAGCACGAGTATCAGAATTAATTGGGTGAGCGATGTCACGAAACTCTCCATCTGGAGTACGTTTACTTGGCATTGCTACAAATAATCCATCATTACCATCAATCACGCGAATATCATGTACTACGAATTCACCGTCAATAGTAATTGAAGAAATAGCTTTCATTCTTCCATCAGTCTCAACTCGACGTAATCTCACATCTGTAATTTCCATTTTCTTCACCACCTTAGCTCTTGTTGACATGCTACTTGTTGATTCAACACACACGCAACATCATAAAGATAACACTAGAGAATTGTTCCCTCGACATTTCTCCCATACAAAAAGCAATTATTAAATTACTCCTTGTTCCCAAAAAGGAAAGCCCAGAATTTTTCTCTAACAACATCATAATAAAAAAAGCTAAATTTGACAACTTTGTGACTTCGTACATAAAAATGCTGTTTATAGTGCATTTTTTATTGACAAAAATGCATTGTTTTTTATAAATGAATAATTGTATACTATAAAATAATAATTTATAAAAAAAGCCACAAACGACTGCCAGTATAACGTTTATATGCAATGTTTAATACCCAATATTTCTTTCATTCTATAATATTCCAAGAGGAAAAGCCAAAAACAACCTATTTTTTAGTATACAAAAAATGGCGTATTGATCGTTTTTCATACTCCTTTTTGCACATCATTTTTTATTTATTTTTACAAACACGCCTGAATTATGACAGTTAGTAACATCCTTTATTTTTCATCTATAAGCATTGAAGCGAAAGGGTTTATCATACTTTTATAAACTTACATTTTAGGATGAAACACATTTTTCACAAGCATTTTCATCACAATTATGACAAACAGATTAAAAATATATGACAGCTCGATTTATGACTTAAATTCAAACATTTGCGCAAAAAAAGGACTTTTAGACGCATTGTTATGTAGCTATATAATAAAAAAAGAGGATTATTTTACATAAATCCTCTTTTTTATATACATTATTCTGATCGTAACGCATCGATTGGGCGTAATTTTGACGCTTTATTCGCTGGTGTAATGCCAAATATGACACCGATAAACATCGAGAATAGGAACGCGCCAATGATTGTTGATGCGGTAATTCCAGATGGTATACCCGCAATGGAACCAAATGCAAGGGCTCCGGATACACCTATCGCAATTCCGATTAAACCACCGACAACACTGATGACGATAGATTCAATTAAGAATTGAGTCAGGATATCACGTTTTTTCGCACCCAAAGCTTTGCGGATACCGATTTCTCTGGTCCGTTCTGATACAGAAACGAGCATGATATTCATAATCCCAATACCACCGACAACAAGAGATATGCCGGCAATTGCTCCAAGCGCTGTTGTAAGCGTCGAACTGATCGTATCAAACGCATTTAAGATTTCTTGCTGATTAATAACTTGATACGGCGCCGATTCACCACTTGCAGAGTCAGCTGCATTATAGTCAAAATGGATAGATAAACGCGATTCTAAGGTATTAACAACACGATCTACATCTTCTGCTGTATCCGTTTCTACATAAAACGTCCGGACATTCGTATCTTTTAGCATGCGTTGCGCTGCGGTCAAAGGCACAAATACTTGATCATCACTCGACCCCATCATCGACGCGCCTTTTTCTTTTAGAACGCCGACAACTTTATAAGGCATCCCATTTACGCGGATATATTCCCCTACCGGATCTGAGAAGCCGAATAAATCACTAGCTACATTTGGTCCGATTACAGCAATTTTTTGTCCATACTCGACATCAATTGGCAATAAAAAGCGACCGGTATCTAGCTTCAATCCACGAGCATCTTTATATTGCTCGTTTGTGCCGATAAGCTTCAAGTCTTTTGATTTATAATCAAATGTTGCTTTGACTTGTCCTGAGAGTTCAGGAGAAACACTTTTGACACCATCAATATTTTTATACTTCAGAACATCATCGTACGTAAATTTATCATTAGGATTAGTCGATGTATTCATTACCGTCACCAAGTTCGAGCCTAGGTCTCCCATTTGGCTGTTGACTTGATCGGTTACACCTTTACCGAGTGATACTAGCAAAATAACCGAAGATACCCCGATAATAATTCCTAGCATTGTCAGAAAGGAACGCATTTTACTTGTTTTTAATTGCTTCCAGGCCATTTTCATACTTTGGCGGATCATTTTGCTACCCCCTCATTGAAAAGTTGACCATCTTGAATTCGAATCGTTCTCGTTCCGTAATTCGCGATATCCAGATCATGTGTAATCATTACGATTGTATTGCCAGCCTGATTCAGTTCTTGCAAGATCCCCATAACTTCTTTACCAGTTTTGGAATCAAGCGCCCCAGTTGGTTCATCAGCTAGCAAAATTTGTGGGTTAGCCGCAAGCGCACGTGCAATCGCGACACGTTGTTGTTGCCCACCAGACAATTGCGTCGGTAAATTCTGCTTCTTATCTGTTAGCCCAACCTTACGAAGACAATCAAGTGCAATTTCTTCCCGTTTCGCAACACCCATACCACCATAAATCAGCGGTAATTCGACGTTCTCAAGCGCCGATAATTTCGTCAATAAATTAAACTGTTGAAAAATAAATCCGATTTTCTTATTACGAATAGCAGACAGTTTGTTATCGTTTAACGTTGCCACATCGACACCGTCCAAATGATATTCACCGGAATCCGGCACATCTAAGCAACCAATCATGTTCATCAAGGTTGACTTACCAGAGCCAGAAGGTCCGACAATCGCTAAAAATTCGCCTTGTTCAACAGCAAGCGTTACATTGTCCAATGCTTTAAATGTCTCGCCGCCAAGTGTATATGTTTTCGTTAAATTTCTCATATCAATAAGTGGACTAGTCACGCGATCACCTCCTTGTTTGGTCTAGTTTTTAAAATCCTGGTTGTTGGGATGAGTTAGATTTCGTTGGCAAAATGACTTCATCGCCTTTTTCTAGACCTTTCGTGATCTCCATATTATCTTCGTTATGAAGCCCAGTCGTTACGTATTGTTTTACTTCTTTCGTCGTCTCATTTTTCCCTTTTTTAGGGATGAGTACGTAATATTTGCCGTCATCATTTTTCTGAACTGCTTCAATTGGAACGTATAATGCATTTGCTTTTTCATTCACCAAAATGGAAGCATCCGCTGTCATCCCTGATTTTAGATCTGTACTATCATCGATTGAAATCGTCACCAAGAACGAAGACACGCCATTCATAACGGTTCCTTGTTCTGCGATTTCCTTCACTTTACCTGTGTATGTTTTGTCAGGAACTGCCGTAACCGAAATCTTAGCTTCTTGATCTTTTTTCACGTTTGGTACATCTAGCTCGTCCATTTGTACTTGTAGCTCTAATTCTTTGTAATCAGGCGCTTGTTGATTTTGCGGAACAATAGCCCCTGTTGCTGTCGCGTTAATTTTCATGTCCCCTTGCTTCACTTTCGTTGTCACAAGGTCCTTCGTCGCTGTTGTATCTGATCCTGATTTAGATCCTAAAAATAATACTGCTCCTACTACGATTGCCGCGATAATAACGATGGCAATCAACCATTTAACCCATTTCTTCATGTGTGTTGCTCCTTCCAAATTAAGTAATTGTTTGTTAGCTCCCAGTATGTAGGCAAGCACTGCTATAAAAAAGTTCATAAACATAAATATTCGCTTGTCGAAATGTTCATGCGCCCTCTACAAGTCCCTATTGTAGCATAGATAAAATTAAAACCAGTCATACGGAGGTCGTATTTATCTGTTCATATTCCATTCATATAAAAAAACTAGAACGCTAAAACAGCATGACTCGCTGCCCCAGATTCTAGTCGTTATTTATTGATTTGGGTAGTTGAAATAATTGCCTTCTACCACTTCGATTTGCTTCTCTTTAACATCTACGTTCTTAATTTTCACCAAGGAGACGTAATCATCCACTAAGCGCTCTTCCGCGTATTCAGATTCCACTAAAACACCGATACCGACTAATTTGGCATTGAACTCTTCTAACAAATTCTTCATCCCGTTAATCGTTCCGCCCGCTTTCATGAAATCATCCACAATGACAACGTTCGAACCTTCTGGTAGACTGCGCTTCGAAAGTTCCATTTTCTCAATACGTTTACTCGATCCCGACACGTAATTAATACTAACTGTCGAACCTTCCGTCACCTTACTATCACGTCGCACAATGACAAATGGGACGTTCAGATGTTCCGCCACGGCCTGCGCAATTGGAATCCCTTTTGTCGCCACCGTCATAATCGCGTCTATTTTTTGCTTATTAAATTTCGTCGCTAAAATTTTCCCGATTTGGCTTAACGTCACGGGCTCACCAAGTAAATCAGATAAATATAAGTAACCACCTGGAAGTAAACGATTAGGTTCAGCGATGCGGTTACAGAGCGTCTGAACGAAATCTAGCACATCGGCATTATCCGCAATCGAAATGTATTTCACGCCACCAGCAGCGCCTGGGACAGTCTCAAGCGTACCAATGCCTCTATCTTCAAATGTTTTCTTTATAATAACTAAATCTTCACTAATAGATGATTTCGCAGAACTATAACGCTCAGCAAATAAAGTTAGTGGTACCAGTTTTCGTGGATGGCTCAGTAAAAACTGTGTCATATCAATCAAACGTTCACTACGCCGAATTTTCATATTGCTTCTTCTCCTCTTTTTAAAAATAGCTTTTCCAAACATTAGAACCTATTTCGCCCTTTTTGTACGTGTTTAACATCATTATAAAGGCTTTTTAGAGGAAAAGATAGTCATAGCTTGCCTTTCAAAATCACCACATACTAGAATCCTCTTATTTCATAACTTCTTTAAAGCTAACTACTTCCGCTCCAACTGATTTCAACGCTTCCTGCACCTCATCCGATGTTAAGAAAGTCAGCTCTTTTATCCGATAATCAGAATAAGAAGTCAAGCTGAGCATTGTTTCATCGATAAATGCTGGGTGACACATGAATTCCAACGTCTCCGTATCATGCTCGTGTGCCTTCACAACCTGTTTGACAACATCCGCTGTAATCCCATCCGCATAAAATTGATCAGAAAAACGATCCGTTGTTGGAATCCCCGTATAATCCGCATCATGCACAGAACGACGCAACCCAACTTGATATTTTTTCGCTAATTTTTGCATAACTGGCAAAACAATAGGTTCGATAAGGTGATGCGTATCAAAATGGGAAATGGGAATGCCTGCTGCGAGAATTTTTTCGATTTGAGCGGTGAATTCACGCTCTACTTCACTAAAATCAATCGCATCCGCCGAACTCCTCAGCACGTCTTGCGCTAGAAATTTCCCCGACTCAGCAGTAAGACTCGGAACATCCTTCAAAAGTGGACTACCAAATGTCAGCGTCAAATGCGCCCCGATATCGAGTCCTGGATTCTCTTTCGCCACCTCAGCGCCTAAATCAAACGCTGGTGAATTCGCAAGCATTGTCGTCGATTTTACAACACCATGCTTATACGCTTCCAAAATTCCATAAACGACACCTTTTGACAAACCAAAATCATCCGCATTAAAAATAACTTTCATCACTTCACGACTCCTTTATCATTTTTCTTCTTGCCAAGGTCTAACTAAATATACTTCCTCACAGAAGCCACGTAAGCCGTTATAGACGCGTTTTGCTCTAGAGTACTGTTTTACAAGGGCAAACACTGTCGGCCCGCTACCACTCATTAAAGCCGTATCTGCGCCAAATTCCAGCATCTTCTCTTTGATTCGCTTCACTTCTGGGTGTTTCGCGAGCGTCACCGTCTCGAGCACATTCCCGATATTATCACAAATCCCCTCAAAACTGCCATCCCGAATCGCCTGAACCATTCCAGCCGTATTCGGGTGCTCCACTTCTCCAACGCGCAAGTCTCGGTATACACCCGGCGTCGAAACACTAATCGAAGGCTTCGCTAACACAATCCAGCAATTTGGCATCATCGGAAGCGGTTCAATAATCTCACCACGACCAGTTGCAAGCGCCGTTCCACCATATAAGCAAAATGGAATATCCGATCCTAATTCCGCGCCTAAATCCGCAAGTTCCTCAAGCGTCAACTTCAAATCCCACAATTGGTTCAATCCCTTAAGAGCTGCAGCCGCGTCACTACTACCACCCGCAAGTCCAGCCGCAACCGGAATACTCTTATCAAGCGTTATAGCCACACCTTGCTTCACTGAAAAACGTTCCTTCAAAAGCGCCGCCGCCTGATACACCAGATTTCGCTTATCATCCGGAATAAAATGCGCCTTCACATCCAGTTTGATGATATCCTTTTCCAATAAAACTAACTGCAGACGATCCGCCAAGTCAATTGTAGTCATCACCATCTCAAGCTCATGATAATTATCTTTTCTCTTATATAGCGCATCCAATGACAAATTAATTTTCGCAGGTGCTTTCACATTTATTTTCATCATTTCTACAGCCTTTCTTAGGGAACATCCATCGTTCAACCCAAAGTAATAAGTTAGTAATTTCGCCTGACTTCAAGTTTGGTCACAGCTCCTCAAATCTTCTTTGTTTATTCTACCATAGCAACGCCCAAATATGTACTCCAAACTCAAAAAGACTTCTAAGCATACTGCAAAAGTATTGAGACTAGCTCAATTCCGAAGTTTACTCAAGATGTGAGTCAGATAATCTCAATCATTCTTTTATTTTTTTGCGTAAGACGTAAATTACGCTTTACACAAATCGAGCGAAAGCGGTTGCAATGCAGCTATTCTCTGGAAGCCGGAAGCGGAGCGTACTGGCGTACGTGATGACTGAAAACAGGGAGGGAGTAATTTCTCCGACCATGTGAGAAGTTATGCGAAGCGAAGCGTAGAAGAACCGGAAGTCCAGAGAATAGCTGCATTGCGAGCGCTTGTCGCCGATTTACTTGTCATAGACTCAACTCCCTAAGACATCAAAAAACCAGCCGAGTTGGCTGGTCTTGAGATATTAGTGATTAAAGTGCTAATTCTTTACTTACATCGTCGGTAAAGTCTAATTCCACAGTGTCTGTTAAAATGTCTGTATAACTATAGGATACTCTTTCGAAATTGTTCTCGTCTTGATCTAATTCAACAACAAAAACAGCTGGATAAGTTTCAGCTAAAACGCCACAACGCTCGATTGTTTTCTTACGTCCGCCGTTAGCTTTCAAAGTTAGTCTCGTTCCAAGTCTGGATTCAAGATTTTGTTTGATGCTTGCAATAGTTTTTGACATTTTGTACCCCCACCTCACTAATTTCCAGTATAGCATATCTAGGGCCAAAAATCAACAAACAAATATTTTAACAGCGAAACGCCTCTGTGTCAACCACTAAGGTCGTCTTTTTATCATTTTTTCGCTATTTTCTCATGAAACTGTCAAGAAAATTACTTAAAGTCGCAAATTCAGGGATGTTAAGCGTTTCTCCGCGTCGTTTCACGTCAATACCAAGCGCAGCAAGTTCTGCTTCTAATTCTTCTTTTTGCGGTTTCAATTCTGGAAATCGGTTCACTAAATTATTCCATAATGTTTTACGTCGCTGTGCAAATGCCGAACGCGTAATATCGAAAAAGAAGGTTTCATCATTCACCTGGGCTGGTGGTTCCGAGCGTCGTTTTAGATGAATAATCGCTGAGTCTACATTTGGTTGTGGCATGAATACCGTTTTTGGGACGATAAAGGAAAGCTCAGCCTCCATGTAGTACTGTATCGCGATCGATAAGCTCCCGTATGCCTTTGTACTCGGTTTTGCTGAAATCCGATCTGCCACTTCCTTTTGCAACATAAAAGTCATGCTAGACACTGGCAAGTCCTCGTGAAGCAATTGCAAAATAATCGGCGTTGTCACATAGTATGGCAAGTTCGCAACTACTTTTACAGGTTCCGTTCGATCCGGAAGTTTTTCCGTAATCATCGCCCCAACATCGACTTTCAAAATGTCTTCGTTCACGATCTCTATATTGTCGTAAGCTGCGAGCGTATCTGGCAAAATGGACATCAGGCGTTGGTCAATCTCAAAAGCCAATACGCGCTTAGACGTGCGCGCTAGGTGTTCCGTAAGCGCTCCGATACCTGGCCCAATTTCAATAACGTCTGTTTCTTTATCCAGTTCCGCCGTCTCCGTGATTCGTCTCAAAATATTACTATCAATCAAAAAATTCTGGCCCAGACTTTTCTTAAACAGAAAATCATATTTTTTCAGAATTTCTTTTGTACGACCTGGTGTTGCGATATCTTTACTCATTCGTCTCCTCCTGCACTACTTTGCTCCATGCGGCTTCGAATTGTTCTTTTGTAATACCGAACATGCGTAGTCTTGCTTGCAATTGTTTGCCGTTGGTGTAACCTATTTTAAGGATTTCTCCTAGCTTTTGTCGTTTTGCTTTCGCGCCTGCTCCACCCATCAGACCAAGCATCACAAGCCGATCATAATCGATATCACTCGTCTGGACGCGTTCATTGCTTGTATGAAAATGTTCCAAAGCTTCGCGAATTTTTTCTGGTGTGGCATGTTCTACACCTAAACCACGACCATATTTCGGTAGTGCATCACTGCGTCTAATAAAAGCGTGATGGCATCCTGGAACTGCTGCATCGATTTGCTTTCGTATTTTTTCACCTGGGAAATCGGGATCGGTTAGTATAATCACACCGCGTTTTTCTTTTGCATGGCGAATTTTCTCAATGGTCATAGTGGATAGAGCTGAGCCGTTTGTTTCGATTGTGTCTGCATCTACTGCGCGGTGTATTGCGGTTGTATCATCTCGCCCCTCAACAACAATGACTTCATGAATCACTAACTTCTCCATACAAAACGTCCCTTCTCTTAATCAGTGTTTCTATCATACCATAAAATTCGAAAAAGCAGAACCCGCTTTATTTCACACAAAAAAGCAGGAGGGACACCATGATTGGCGCGCCTCCTGCTCTCTATATGTTTCTTAATCTAAAATTGTTACAGTAACTTGGCGACGTCCCCAAGTATAACATTGGCTCTCATCTGCAAAATAAACGTCTACGATATTACCTTTAATCGCGCCACCAGTATCTCCTGCAATTGCTTCTCCATAACCTGACACATAGACTCTAGAGCCTAGTGGAATAACGCTTGGATCTACTGCAACTACTTTTAAGCCTGGGTTTGCTGTTAAATTAATACCTGTCGCTGTTGTACCGCCACCTGAATAAGCTGTTGATTCCATCGTGAACGTTTTACCGCCTGATGATGGTTTACTGCTTACAGTGGAAGGGCTACTTTGAGAAGATGATGAACTCGATGTTGTAGCTTTTGATGTTTCAGCTTTTTTAGAAGATTTAGCTGGGGCATTGCTGATTGCAGTTACCACAGGCTCTTCTTTTGTACCACGAACAATAATTTTATCCTCTGGTTTTGCTGTTACTTGTTCTGCAAGGAGTTTGCGTTGTTTTTCTTTACCATTCTCAATAACAACATCATACTTGGCAATTTTCTCGCCAGCTTTTCCTGCTTGTACAACTTTTTCTTCCCCTTTTTCAAGAGAAGCATCTTCTTTTACTACTGTTTTGAAAGCTACTTTAGATTTCTTTTCATCGGTTTTTTTGTCTACATATGTAACAACAACCGTCATGTTTGGAGTAAGTTTAGCCGTTTTTACTGGTAATACTTTATCGTGAGCATCCAATTTAATGTTTTTCTCCGCCAATAAATCTGCAACTGTATCTTTTGTTGTCCACGTTACTTCTTTTTTCGCACCATTTTGAATTGCTAGAGCGACAGCACGGTCGATTTTAACTTCCATGTTTGCTGCTACTTTGTCATCCAATGAAACGTTTAAAGCATCTTGTGGACGTGTCGTAATATTTTCATCCTTCAGTACTTCGGCAACTGTGTCTTTTGTTGTCCACACACTCGCTTCTTTACCTTCGTCATTAATTGTAACTTCTTTAGCTGGAATGTAAGCAATCTTCATTCCGTCTTTTACAGCTGTATTTTTGGAATAAGACAGTTCGTCATGTTTTCCAATTTTTACACCTTCGTCATTTAGTACTTCTCCAACTGTTTTTGCGTGCGTGCTAACTTTCGTAACCTCGCCT
This sequence comes from Paenilisteria rustica, assembly GCF_013820765.1. GTDB lineage: Bacteria > Bacillota > Bacilli > Lactobacillales > Listeriaceae > Listeria_A > Listeria_A rustica. Next base: position 37,511 of record NZ_JABJVM010000012.1, on the reverse strand, counting down.
GCTTTTACAATCGTGATATCGTTTTTAGTTCCCTCGAAAACGAAATAAAAAACCAATGCTACGACAATAACAAACGCGCCAATCATTATTGGTAAACGCCATTTTGATTTTTGGCTTGCGTTACTGCTAGTTTCCATGGTCATGTATTTCTCCCCTTTCTAACTTCTGTTGTGATTATATACGGGGGACGAAAGAACTGTCAACGAATTATCCAAAAAAGATGTCTAGACCAAAAACAGGCACTTCATCGTTGGTATAGAGCCATTGTAAAACCTTTTCATTACATTCTATGTCTAATGTGTCAGTTATATTTCAGCAAAGTCAGTCTCTAGTCGTAGGCATAATAGCGCGGGTTTTTAAAGATTTCTTAAACTTTATTTTTTCCTTGCTTAAGATTCCGTTACAAAGTTCAGGTAATATTACAGTTTGATGACAAAAATCAACTTAATTTGAATAGCCGATTTGCATTTTCTGTTGTGTAGCGGGCGATTTCCTCATATTTCAGTTCTTTTAATTCTGCAACCTTTTCGGCAACAAGCTTGACGTAACTCGGCTCATTTCTTTTGCCCCGATTTGGATGCGGAGCGAGATATGGAGCATCCGTTTCGATTAAAATCTTGTCTAATGGCACTGATTCTGCTGCAATTTTTGGTAATTTTGCGTTTTTAAAGGTAACTGTCCCGCCAAATGAGATGTAGAAATTCATGGCTAAACACGCTTCCATTACCTCTACTGTTTCGCCAAAACAGTGCATAATTCCGCCAACTTCTGACGCGTTTTCTTCTTGTAAAATACGAACAACGTCCTCCGTTGCTTCCCGATTGTGAATCACGATTGGAAGCTGCACTTCTTTTGCCAATCTAATTTGCTGACGGAAGACCTCAAACTGAGTTTCTTTTGGCGACGTATCCCAATGATAATCCAATCCCATTTCGCCAAGTGCGACAACTTTCGGATTTTTGGCTAATTCGCGTAACCATTCTAGTTTTTCGGGAGTAAAAGTAATCGCATCTGTTGGGTGCCATCCGACAATCAGGTAAATAAAATCATATTTATCAGCAAGTTCCAGCGCACGATTGATTGTTTCTTCGTTAAAACCGACAACTGCCATTCGCGAAACATCATTTTCTTTGGCCCGCGCGATAACTTCTTCCAAATCTTCGTTAAATGCATCATCATTTAAGTGTACATGTGTATCAAAAAGCATTTTTATCCCTCATTTCTTTATTTTCAACAGGTAGAATGTCGACTTTCTTCTATATAATAGTATAACTGCTTTTCCTGTTTTGTGATTGTGTCATATTACTATAGAAGAAAGTCGTTTTTTTGGTAGTCGCTTAATCTGCCTTTTTAATAAAATCGTATGTTGCTGATACTTGCTTATTTACTAAATAAGATTCGAAAAACGAGGTTTCAATGCAAAATAACCGACTCAAAAACGGTATTTCCACATGCCAATACTGCAACATTTCTTCCAGTGTCATCAATTGATTCGTAAATACAAAATGAAATAAAGCCTTGATTTTACCTGGTTTGATAATTTTTATTTGATCATCTAGCGGTTCCTTTGTTCTATATCCTTTGCGATTCAGGTTGGCAAAGAAGTAGCGATTCTGTTCGTAAGTTAGCTGGCCAAGCTTATAGGCTCGGTACTCCATCGTTTGAATAGACACGCACCACTTCTCTTTCATTTCAATATACGCATCTGGATTTGTTTGCTTAGGAATAGCCTGAAAATCAGCGAGGAATGGCTCCTTTGGCAAAAGAAAGCAGCTTGCAAAATAGTTAGCTTCCTGTTCTACCGTTTGATAGCTTTTCTTATCTAGGTTATTAATATCTAGTTTATAATGCATCAATAAATGCCCTAATTCATGCGCCAAATCAAAATTACGCCTGACCGATGATTTTTTTTCTCGACTTAGAACAATGAATGGTGTATCTATCCATGTGCTGTATGCATCGGTTTCTTTTCCTAAATTCTTTTCAAGAATGACAGCCCCGTTTTTCTCTAGCACGTACAGTAAATCTTTATTGTCTTCAAGTCCTAACTGCCTTCTAATCTCCACCGCCAGCTCTTCAATACCGCTTTCACGATCCGTTCCTAAGTTTGTAGCTATCCATTTCTTCAAATTATTAGGCGGCGCTTCCACATAACGTTCCGCATCGCTAATCATAGCGCTGGTGAAATTTAAAAACATCGCTTCTGTTACGGTTTTGGATCGATATTCTCTGTCGCCATTTCGATAAGCAATGGTGGCCTCGTCCACGTCATATGTTAACCTATTCTGGCTATAAAAATACTTCGCTTTCACGTTGAATAGCTGCTTTAACTGATTGATATTATTGAGATTAGGCAATGTAGCCCCAGTCTCATATTGCCATATCGCCTGCTCCGAAACATTCAACATACTAGCAAGTTCCGATCGTGAAAAGCCATTTAAAATTCGAATATCTTTTAATTTTTCACCTAAAAACATGGTGCCACCTCTTAATTTTTTATTTCTTTGGCTGGAATAATATACTCATATCCATCAAATTCACTTGCAATTTCTTCTTCTGCTTCTGTTTCTCCTCGTACAACTTTGAGATCCTCCGCACTAATTTCAATAGGACTACTCGCGATATAAGGAGTCAAATCTTCTACTTCTATAATCTGGCCTTTTTGAAGGGGAAGTGTCAGCGCAATTCTTGAGATCATTTTAGCCTCGTCTACTTCATAAATAACAGCATAGAAAAGTCTATAGTCAGATACCAAGGTTTGAACCGTCTCCATATCAGCCTTTGCTGCAAAGAACAAGGATAATTGCTCTGTCTGCTCAACCGAATCCTTCATTTTAAAGGTTCCGTTAATCGCCGCTAACTCGGATAAATAGTTTTCTTTGCTCTTCTTTTTGATAGGTAAACTCTTGGCAAGGCTTTTCACACTTTTTATAATCAACACAAAACGTTCTTCCTTCAGTTGACCATCGAACTTCAGAAATTCCCACGCATATCCAGCTTTATCTAGCTTCCATTCAAAACCTGCATCTGCAACATTCTCAGCCACGTAATGATCAATATGATTCCCTTTTACCCAAGCGTATGCACCACTCACATTTAGCTCGGTCTTTTTGGCGCGTCGTTCATCTAAGTAGCTTTTATAGCCTTGCAAAACACCATCAACAATTGCTTGATTCACATCTTTAGAGAAAACATATTGATCCATATATAGCACTCCCTATCTTTATTTTTAAACCAATCTTAACACATATCGTCATTTAAAATAAAGAAAAAGCGTAAAAAGAGCGAAATAATTAAAGTGAGGCAGGTTCCTTAGAAACCCACCTCACTTCAATTATTTCACTTTCGCACCGTTTGGAAGGGCGCTACTTGCTTCAATTATTTGTAATTTGCCATCTTTTTCGCCAGATAGGATCATGCCTTCACTCATTAAACCGCGCAGTTTTACTGGTTTTAAGTTCGCTACGACAATGACTTTTTTGCCAAGAAGTTCTTCTGGTTCATAGAATTCTGCGATGCCTGATAGAACTTGGCGCAGTTTTCCTTCACCTAGATCTAATTGGAAGCAAAGCAGCTTATCCGCTTTTTTGACCTTTTCTACTTGCTTAACTTCTCCAACTCGTAAATCAATTTTGTCAAAGTCCTCAATGCCGATTTCTGGTGTTTCAAGCGCGACGACAGTTGGTTCTTCCGCTATCGGCGCTATAACCGTTGCTTTCATCTGGTCTTGGATGTAGGCCACTTCTTCCGCTGCATCTAAACGCGGGAAAATTGGCGTTCCTTTTGCGACTACTTTTGTGCCTGCTGGAATTTTGCCATAGCCTGTGATCGAGGACCAGTCTTTTAGGGCTTCATCGGTAATTCCTAATTGTGTGAAAATACCTTCTGGACATTGCGTTAAGAATGGTTTCAACATCACGGCGATGATTCGTAAATTCTCCGCTAAATGGGTCATAACGCTTGCTAGTTCATCGCGGTTTGCTTCGTCTTTCGCTAGAACCCAAGGCGCTGTTTCGTCAATGTATTTATTTGTACGACTGACAAAAGTCCATAACTGGGAAAGAACCACTGAAAATTGCATCGTTTCCATATTTGTTTCGTATTCTTTTAGAACATTATCTTTAAAAATCTCTAATTCGCCGTCAAAAGGCGTTACATTGCCTTGATAAGCTGGAATTTCACCATCAAAATATTTATTGATCATCGCAACAGTCCTGTTTAAAAGGTTGCCCAGATCGTTTGCTAAATCATAATTCACGCGATCGACGAAATCTTCTGGTGTGAATAAGCCGTCAGAACCGAATGGAACTTCGCGTAATAGGTAATAACGTAGTGCATCCAAGCCGTAGCGGTCAATCAGCATGTATGGATCGACAACGTTACCTTTTGATTTCGACATTTTGCCGTCTTTCATTAAAATCCAACCGTGTCCGAAAATTTTCTTCGGTAGTGGTAAATCAAGCGCCATCAAGATAATTGGCCAATAAATCGTATGGAAGCGCACAATCTCTTTTCCGATGATATGCACGTCTGCCGGCCAGTATTTGTTGAAATTCGCATCGTCTTCTGAACCATAGCCAAGCGCGGTTATGTAGTTAGAAAGCGCGTCAATCCACACATAAACAACATGTTTCGCGTCTCCCGGAACCTTAATTCCCCAATCAAAAGTTGTTCTGGAAACAGCCAAATCTTCTAAGCCTGGTTTGATGAAATTGTTAATCATCTCGTTTTTGCGTGATTCTGGTAGGATGAATTCTGGATTGTCGTTATAATAAGCGAGCAAACGATCAGCATATTTACTCATGCGGAAGAAATACGATTCTTCTTTCACAAGCTCAACTTCATTGCCACTTGGTGCTTTTCCGCCAATTACTTTGCCATTTTCGTCGCGGTATACTTCTTCTAACTGTGTTTCAGTGAAATATTCTTCATCTGAAACGGAGTACCAACCTTCATATTGACCAAGATAAATATCGCCTTGATCCAGCAACTGTTGAAAAATTTTCGCAACGCCATCTTTATGACGCGGTTCTGTTGTCCGAATAAAATCTGTATTGGTAATCTCAAGTTTCTTCCACAAATCTTGGAATCCTGCCGCGATATCGTCCACATAACTTTGCGGCGAAACATTTTGTTCTTCGGCTTTTTGTTGGATTTTTTGACCGTGCTCATCTGTACCCGTTAAGTAGAAAACATCGAATCCTCTCAAACGCTTGTAACGCGCCATCGCATCTCCTGCAACCGTTGTATACGCATGTCCAATATGAGCCTTTCCACTTGGATAATAAATCGGAGTCGTAATATAAAATGTATTATTCTCTTTTGGCAATCTAATCCTCTCCCATTCCTCCGCCGAAAATCAGTTTTTCCGGTGTTAAATTCACAATTACCTTCTATTATATCATTTTCTACGCAAAACAAAATACCGCAAGCCTGAAAATTTGAAAAAGGCAGCGCGGAATAAAGTCCCACACTGCCGAATTTGTTTATTTAGTTAGTCCAATCATGAATCCACCAGCGCCAACTAAAATAATTCCGATGATAACAAGGATAAGTTCGCGTCTTGTCTTTTTCTCACCAAGTAGTAGAATCCCACCTAGCGTCGAAATGACAACACCCATTTGCGAAAGCGAGAAGCTGATTGCTACACCAATAACCGTATTCGAAATGAGTAGCGCCAAGTTCCCAACACTCCAAATAACACCTGGAATAATGCTAAGCCACGTTTCTCGTAAAAAGAAGGTTTTACGATCTTTAAATGAGAATGCAACGGCCGCAATAACCATCCCGACAGCTTGTGGCAGAATCGCTTCCCAACCACTGATATCAAACGCTTTTAGAATAACAACATACGCAACATAGCCCAGCGAAGAAATAATTAGTGCGACCATTCCTTGCTTCATATTGCCATTTTTTGATTTATGTTGTTGGTATGATGTTAGTGTAATCCCAACGATGATGAAAAATAATGCTGAAAAACCGAGTACTAATTTAGCAGTCGTGCCCCATTCATGAAAAACGAAAACACCGAATAGCGAGGTTCCGACTAATTGCATCCCAGTCGAAAGTGGCATTGCCTTGGAAACACCGATATGCGTAAAGGCGCGAAACTGGTTCAGCTGCCCAACAGTCCAGAATATCCCTGATACAAAGCTAACTAATAGAATCGTCACCGTAAACTGCGGCGTGGAATAGAAATACATGCCAATCGCAAAAATCAGCGCTCCAAATGTTACTCCAAGTGTCTGCTGATATGGTTTCCCACCAATTTTAGAAACAACAAGCGGCATAATCCCCCACATGACCGCTGGAATAAGTGCAATTAAAATTTCCATAAAAAAACTCCTCTCAAATCTGTAAAATTGTCTAATCGAGCTAAAGAAACAAAATTTGCAATTGTAGAACATTTTCAGTACAAATAGCGCCCCAACTAGCTTTATACCCTTTTTTAGAAACAATAATCATTTTTTTTGCATTAAATGATAATTTCGTCTAGCTTTTCTAGGAAATTCTTGGTATTATAGATAATAGACCAAAGAGTTAGGAGGTAAGAATATGAAATCTACAGGTATGGTAAGAAAAATTGACGAACTAGGACGTATCGTAATCCCAGTTGAAATTCGTCGTAACCTAGGCGTTGCAGTTAAAGATGCTTTAGAAATTTACATCAATGAAGATGAAATTATCCTAAAGAAATATACAGCTAGCAACCTTTGTGACATTACTGGTGAATTTTCCGATCAAAACAAACAAGTTGTTGACGGTAAATTAACACTTAGCCGTGATGGAGCTGAGAAATTAGTAGCTGACATCCGTCGTCAATTCGGCGATGATATCTAAACTACAATTAAAGAAAGTATCCTATTTGAAAGCGTGCTAGCCTCAAATAGGATGCTTTTTTGTTTGGGTTATTACAAAGCGTACCTTGCTGAGTTAGAACCCAAATATAAGAGCGAACGTAGTGAGTTGTTAATCCTTTTTGGAGTTTTGCCCCTACTTATGGGTAAATCGGCGGTAAGCGTTCGAATTGTTGAGGCTCTTATGAAGCATAGTTTGCTGAATTAGAGCCTCAATATGCATGAGAGCAAAGCGAGCATGTAATCCATTATTGTTCGGTAGACTTCGATTCTCCACCAAACTGTTGCAATACAAACCCTTTCGCTCGATTTGTTTAAAGCAAAATATAGATCCTACACAAAAAGAATAAAGACTTAATAAATCATAGTTTACTCTTCTATCACCACGAACGAGGTTAGTTTTGAGATTTTGGCGTCCGGTTTGTTGCTTTGGAAGGTGAAGATGTCGGAGAAGTAGACGTGTTTGCCTTTTTTGTTTGTGACGGTTCCATGGGCGGAGCCTTCTTTGCCATGGCTTATGAGCGATTGGACTTCTAGTATGTTGACTGCTTGGAGGTTGGCGATTAGTTCCGCGATGAACTCGTCTCGGCCTTTGATTTGGAATTCGCCTGGTACCGTCCACACGAACGACTCTTCTAATACGCTTTCAAGTAGAGCTCTGTCGCCTGATGCCGATGCTACAAGATAGTCACGGATAATGCGTTTTTTCGGTGCATTGTCGCAGTCAAAATCACAGAGTACAGCGAAATCTACTCCGGATGAGGCGGTTCCTTTTGTCGTTTGTTTAAATGCTAAACTGCTCTCTGCCAATGCTTCTTTTAAAATTCCAATTGCTTTTGGGCCAACGCCGTGTATTTTTAACAGCGTTTTTTCGTCGTATTCTGCTACTTGTTCGAGTGTCGTTATGTCCAGAAGTTGTAACGCGTTCGTTGCTGGTTTGCCGATACTTGGTAGTTTCGTCATTTGGAATCCCTCCTTTTTCTATTACCATCATTATAACAAGGATAGACATTTTTTCACAAAAAAAGACCCGCGCGATGACGAGTCTGATTCACTATAATTCATGATAGGCTTGATAAACTTCGCGTTTTGGAAGCTGGCGGGTTTTCATGACCTGCTTAATGGCTTCTTTGGAGGAAACGGATTCTTCTTCCATCACTTTTTCGACGTGCTCTTTGATTGGCATTGTCTCCCACCAAACTTCTTCGTCTTCACTTGGTGCATCTTCATTTCCTTCTACGATGACGCAAAATTCACCACGGATTTCGGTTTCTTTCGCCCATTCTAGCGCTTCTTCCACCGTTCCACGCAAAAATTCTTCATATTTCTTCGTCAACTCGCGGCATAATACGATTTTGCGGGTACTTCCAAGTATTTTGCTCATCGCTTTTAAGACTTCTTTCAAGCGGTGTGGTGATTCGTAGACAATCCACGTTTCCTCGCGCCGATTCAGCTGGTTCAACGCTTCTTCACGATCTTTGTTGCTTCGTGGTAGGAAACCATAAAAGAAGAACGGTTGTGGTGCTAAGCCTGATGCGATAAGGGCGGTAAGCGCTGCGTTCGCTCCTGGTAGTGGTACAACGGTGATTCCAGCTTCAATCGCGGCGCCTACGAGTTCATAGCCTGGGTCGGATATCGACGGCATGCCCGCATCACTCACGACGGCAATTGTTGTTCCTACCTCCAGTTTTTCGATAAGCTCATCTTGGCGTGTCGTTTTGTTGTGCTCGTGGTAGCTTACCATTTTTGTATGTATGTCGAAATGGTTGAGTAGCTTGATTGTGTTTCGCGTGTCTTCCGCCGCAATTAAATCCACTTCTTGCAAAATTCGAATCGCGCGCATTGTCATGTCTTCTAAGTTGCCGATTGGTGTCGGAACTAGGTATAACGTGCCTTTCGTGTCGTCTGTTTCAACAAAACTTTTCTGACTCTTCATATCGTGTCACCCTTCCTCTTTTCTTGCAAATATTGATCTTTATCTTTGCGTACTAATTTTTTAAAAGCAGATTCGGCTTTTGTAGCCTCGGATCGTGTTTCGAAACATTCGGAATGGATGACCCTCACTGGGCGCCGATTTCGCGTGTATTTGCAGCGAATCCCGGCGTTATGTTCAGCTTCGCGGCGTTCTACATCAGTCGTGTAACCGCCATAATAAGAGCCGTCTTTGCATTCCAATACGTAGAAATAATGCGTGTCACTCTTCACCATAAAGCAGCTCCCTCACTTGCGTCGTATATTCGCCGTCCGCATTCTGCACGATGATTGGCGGCAGGTACCTCACGCCTGGTTTAGCGCCTTTTATGCCTTCCACCAAAATCGTGTTCGCCTCTCGTTCCACACGCGGATGCACAAACTGGACTCGCTTCGGCTCCAATCCATATTCCCGCATAATATCAATGATTTCAAGCAGCCGCTCCGGACGATGAACAAAGCTCGCTTTACCGCCTTGTTTCAGCAAATCTGCCGAGACCTGAATCGTATCGCGCAACGTACAATGCACTTCATGACGTGCGATTCGCAAATGCTCATTTTCATTTTTGATACTGGTTGATTCTAGCGCAAAATACGGCGGGTTGCAGATGACAAAGCTATTTTTTCCTTTCCCAAGAATCGGCACCACCTCACGCAAATCTTGTTGCAAAATTTCAATCTGACCCTCGAGTCCATTATATTCAATGCTACGTCGCGCCATGTCTGCCAAGCGTTCCTGAATCTCCACACCAATAATTGGCACTTTTGTTCGCGAGCTAACCAACAAAGGAATAATGCCATTGCCGCTACACAAATCGATAATGCGCCCACCTTTTTGATAGGGTATGTAGCTAAATCGCGCAAGTAATACTGCATCTAGCGAAAAAGAAAATACAGACGGACTCTGAATAATTCGCAAGTTCTCCGCTAATAAATGATCTAATCGTTCGTCTCCTACTAACACTCTTTCGTTCCCCCATATCATTTCAAAAATGGCCTTCCCACAAAAGAGAAAGCCATTTTTTTCACTTCTTATTCAATAACGACATGCAGAACAGACAATCTTCGTCGTTTCCGCGCGGGCTCCCAAAATGCACGTTGCAAATATGGAAACCCTCTTTATACAATTTGACTAAATTATCATATCCTTCGCCAACTTCAATCATCTGGCGCATCGCTTCTTTGCGAGCTGGAGCCATCGCCCCCAACTCTTTTTCTGCTGGTATCCTGCTCACATGTTGCTTGCCATCGAGTTCTTCCAAACGGCGACGTAAATGTTCATTTTCTAAGTTCAGACGGTTGTTTTCTTCCAACATATCGCCTAGATTTTGTTTTAAGTCGCCAAGTTGTTGATATAACTCGCCGATTTGTTCTTCCATATTGCTGACTGAGTCAAAAAGGGCTTTTTTATCCATATGGGCTCACCTCAGGACTTCGCGGGTTCTTTTGAAAAGGCATTAAAGGGACGTAATTCTTCTAATGCATATTCAATGACCGCGTCTTGATCTGGTAATCTAACTTGCATAATTCGGCCGAGTAGATTAATGCCGACTACACGTGCCTTGCCATCAGGTGTCACAACATGTTGACCGACATCAGGCATTTCTTTCTTCGCTGTTTCGTATTCATCGTTCTCATATTTCAAACAACACATTAAACGACCACAAAGTCCGGAAATCTTCGTCGGATTTAGTGATAAATTCTGGTCTTTAGCCATTTTGATAGAAACTGGTTCAAAATCACCAAGAAAAGTCGAACAGCACAGCATCCGGCCACACGGGCCAATTCCGCCAAGCAACTTCGCTTCATCACGTACACCGATTTGGCGTAATTCAATCCGCGTACGGAAAATCGATGCCAAATCTTTTACGAGTTCACGGAAATCCACACGTCCTTCTGCGGTGAAGTAAAAGATGATTTTATTACGATCAAATGTATAATCGACATCCACTAAATTCATCTCGATTTTGTGTTCAGAAATCTTCTCATCACAGAGTAAAAATGCGCGCTGACAAGAGGCCGCATTTTCTTCGACACATTTATAATCTGCATCTGTTGCAACACGTAATACTCGTTTTAGAGGCATAACAACATCCTCTTCATCGACTTCGCGTGGTGCGATAACCGCTTTTCCAAACTCAATTCCTTGTGCATTTTCGACAATAACGCCTTGACCCTCGACAATTTTGAGTTTCTCAGGCGAAAAATAATATATTTTACCGGCTTCCTTAAAACGAACGCCTACAACTTTTGGCAATTGGACTACCTCCCTTGAATTTTGAGTACGAGTTGCTCCATCAATAGCTGGGTGTTCATGTTGGAGTCTAGTTTGCGCTTGGCTCCAAGAATGATTTCCATCTCAGCAGTCGTATCTGTGAGTGACTTTCGCAGTATGTCCTGCTTTAACATCGATGCTTGCTCCATGCAAATTGGACGATAATCGTCGTTTAGCGATAAATGCAATCGGTCGCGATAGAGTAATAGCAACAACTCTAGGCCTAAATGTAGCTGTGTTTTGTCCTTGAAAACGGGCATCCATGATTCTTGAATAAGCAAAATCGGATCCACACCTTGATGATGTAGTCCCTCATAGAGCTTCACCGTCACGTTGCGTGCTTCGGCAAACCATTCGTCCTCGTTCCAAGTAGTGGCCTGTTCCGCATTTCCAGCGACACTCGCCAACACACGGGCCTTCTGTTCTAAAATGCCTTGCGCTATCAAATCGCTGACAAAAGCTTCAAATGGTAAAGCCCGAAAGCTCACCGGTTGCAGTCGCGACTGGATGGTTGGCAAGATTTGTTGTGGACTCGCGGTCAAGAACAAAATCAACATGCCGCCATCCGGTTCTTCTATAAATTTAAGCAAAGAATTAGCAGATTGCACTGTCATTTTGTCCGCGCTGTCGATAATCAAAACCTTGCGATCCGATTCCATACCGCGCTTAGACAGTTCCTGCTTCAATTCCCGTACTTGATCAATTTTGATACTGTTACCATCTGGTTCTAGCCAATGAACGTCGGGGTGGTTATCATTTTCAATTCGCAGGCAATTATTACACGTCCCACAAGCCAACTCGTCGTCACTTTTTTCCAAGCAAAAACGGGTCTGGGAAAGCCATTTAGCGGTGCGTTTCTTACCAGTTCCACGCGCGCCTTCTAGCAAATAACCATGCGCCAATCGGTCTGTCAGAATACTTTTGATGAACAGTTGCATCGCGATTGGTTGCATCGCTAGCAGATCAGCTTGTCGTCCCACGAAAAAACCCCTCCAATCATTTCTCTACATTATAACATGACGGACAAGGTTATGGCGCAAATTTTGCCAAAAAAATTACGTTAAAATTCTTCACCGCGCATGATGGCGAGAACGCGCGTGTTCGGGATGTAACGCTTGATTTCGCGTAGTTTAGCGTACGTATCTAAGTCGTCCGTGTACTCCGCCAGCTGCATCGCGACCGCGCTACTTCTACTCACACCCGCATTGCAGTGCACCACGATTTGACTGATATCAGCAAACTGGTCGACAAAATCATGAATAATCGCCGCATGTTTCTTATTGAAAAGAAGCATCTCGTCCGATTCTTTCTTACTAAGTCCCCAATAATCATCCTCTTCATTGATATCATTGAACTGAATCTCTAGAATTCCTTGATACTTTCCTGGATCTTTTATCGGTGCAAACGCTTTATCTTTATCCGCAATGCGAATCATAATCGGTGTTTTTCCAATCGGGTCAAAAGATGTCGCGATGACTTCGGGTAAAGCGATGATGGGCAATGTATATGGATCGAAGTCAATTTGGCGACGTTTCTCGTTAATATAATTAGCCACTATTCTCACTCTCCTCATAAATAAGCAACTTTGCCTACTACTTCATTCTAGCATTTATTCGCAAAATTCCCTACCGTTAACGCCTTATTTTGTGCACATTTTCACTTTGTTCGAAACAGACAAACCTTTTCAAAAGTTTATGTAAAACGTCTAAGGAAATACGTTTCAGAGCATGCTATATTTAACATATCAGGAGAAAGCTGTCTCTCATATCCATAAATTTAAAGCGCTTTCTTTCACAAACTCAACTTGGTTTTTCGCTTATTTTAAGCATTATTTTATAGATAAAGGAGGAAAAAATGGTATGGTTCAGGTGGATAATGCGCAACTAGAGAAATATCGATCTCGGGGGTATAGCGATGATCTACTGCCTAAAACAGAGAACAAACGGACATGGGGTACGTTTAACTATTTCACATTGTGGATGGGTTCTGTACATAACGTTCCTAACTATGTAGCAGTCGGCGGGTTTCTAATACTCGGATTGTCAACGGTTAGTATCATGGCAGCTATTATTGTAAGCGCCTTTATTATCGCCGCGGTCATGGTTTTAAATGGGGCTGCTGGGTCAAAATATGGCGTACCTTTCGCGATGATTTTGCGGGCTTCTTACGGGGTTCGTGGCGCGCTCTTCCCAGGGATTTTAAGGGGTTGTGTCGCAGCGATTATGTGGTTCGGCTTGCAGTGCTATGCGGGATCACTCGCTTTTCTGATTTTAATTGGCAAAATTTGGCCTGGTTTTTTAGAGATTGGCGGAGGCATCAATATTTTAGGGATTACGATTCCTGGCTTGATTGCGTTCTTGCTTTTCTGGGCGGTCAATGTCGCGATTGGATTTGGCGGGGGCGGCGTTTTGAACAAGTTTACCGCTATTCTAAATCCTTGTATTTACATCGTATTTGGGGGAATGGCGATCTGGGCGATTTATTTGGCAGGCTTCGGCAATATTGTGAATTACGTGCCAGCTAACGTCCAAACTGGCGGGAACTCGATTTTCCTATTCCTCGTCGTGATTAACGCCGTTGTTGCGGTTTGGGCGGCACCTGCTGTCAGCGCATCGGATTTCACGCAAAATGCGAAAAGTTTCAAATCACAAGCGACTGGGCAAACGTTCGGTCTCGCGGTAGCTTATGTTTTATTCGCCATTGCTAGTGTCTGTATTTTGGCGGGCGCGAGCATTCATTATGGTACGGAAACCTGGAATGTACTTGATATTGTGCAAAAATGGGATAGCTTGTTTGCATCGATTTTCGCCGTCTTGGTTATTCTGATGACGACGATTTCAACGAATGCGACGGGGAATATTATTCCGGCGGGGTATCAGATTGCTGCGATTTTTCCGAAGAAGTTGACGTATAAGCATGGCGTTATGATTGCGAGTATTATTAGTGTTCTGATTTGTCCATGGAAATTGATGGAGAATCAGGCGAGTATTTATTTATTCCTCGATATTATCGGTGGGATTCTTGGCCCTGTTATCGGTGTGATGCTAGCCCATTATTTCATTATTATGCGCCGTCAAATCAACTTGGATAGCCTTTACACAGCGCCCGGTGAATTTTCTTATTACAAAAATGGTTTTAATTCGCTCGCGTTTGTGGTGACCATTGTTGCCGTCCTTGTATCACTAAGCGGTAAGTTCATCCCAGTCTTGGAGCCAGTTTCCAGACTTTCATGGTTCGTCGGTGTGATTGTGGCTTTTGGCGCATATGCCCTGTTTGCCTCGCTTCACCGTAAGAAAAATCCATCGTTTTATGAAGAGAATACAGAAGTTCATATTAAAAAAATAGGAGTTGAAGGAAATGAGTTATGATTTAATTATCAAAAATGGAAAAGTGATTTTAGACACGGAAGCGGTAATTACAGATGTGGCAGTAAAGAATGGAAAAATCGTGGCAATTGGCGCAGGACTTGGCGAAGCGAAAGAGGTCATTGATGCAAGTGGACTCGTTGTTTCACCAGGTATGGTCGATGCGCACGTGCACATTTCAGAACCTGGTCGCACAGAATGGGAAGGCTACGAAACCGGGACAAAAGCAGCTGCAAAAGGTGGCGTGACTTCGTTCATCGAAATGCCACTCAATCAATTACCGGCAACAATTGACCGTGAATCTCTAAATCTCAAATTTGACGCGGCAAAAGGCAAACTTAGCGTCGATGTAGCGCTTTTTGGTGGACTGGTTCCACATAACTTAGATCGCCTGAATGAGCTGAATGAAGACGGTGTTGCGGCTTATAAATGCTTCCTAGCAACGTGTGGCTTCGATGGTGTCGATAATGATTTCCGTAACGTCGATGATTATTCTTTCTTCGCCGGTATGCAAAAAATCGCTAAAATGGACAAAATCCTAGCGATACACGCTGAAAATGCATTAATATGCGATGAATTAGGCAAAGTCGCCCAAGCTGAAGGCAAAACATCAGCGAAAGATTATGTCGCATCACGTCCTGTTTTCACAGAAGTGGAAGCCGTACGTCGCGCCATTTATTTAGCTAAAATCGCAGGTTGCCAAATCCATATCTGCCATTTAAGTACTCCAGAAGGCGTGGAAGAAGTAACTCGCGCACGTAATGAAGGCCAAAAAGTGACGTGTGAATCATGTACCCACTACTTCGCGATTGACGAAGAACAATTTGAAACGATTGGTACCACGGCAAAATGTGCTCCACCACTGCGCGATAAAGCGAACCAAGATCGTCTTTGGGAGAAACTTTTTGCAGGTGAAATCGATTTCGTAACTTCGGATCACTCGCCTTGCCCTCCAGATATGAAAATTGGAAATGCCTTCACAGCTTGGGGCGGTATTTCTGGCTTGCAAAATAACGTTGACATCATGTTCGATGAAGCGGTGCAAAAACGTGGCATGGCGTTGACACAATTCGCGAAACTGATTGCATCAAACCCAGCAGATCTTTATAAGTTAGCCGACAAAGGTCACATCGCGATCGGTAAAGATGCCGATTTCGCTTTGATTCAGCCAAATGCACCGTATACGCTTGCCGCTGAGGACTTGGAGTATCGTCACAAAGTTAGCCCGTATATCGGTCGTACAATTGGCGCACAAGTCGTGGCAACGGTACTACGCGGTTCCGTGATTTATGACAAAGAAAACGGCGTTCGCGATACGCATGAAGGCGCGTTCGTTCTTCAAACCGCGAAAGAGACTGTTCAATAATTAAATGAAAATAGGAGAATAATCCAAGTTTAATTCATTTTAAACCTCGATTATTCTCCTATTTTGTATTATCTCGGTTGTTTATCTTTCGATTTCAAATGCGACACGTTTGTTATTCTTTAATTTTGCTTCAAAATCGAACTCTTGGTAGCGCGTAGATAGTTTGTAAGTTTTTAGAATATGGTTCACGATTTGTGTACGTGTTTTACCCGTTACATTATATGTTGCGAAAGCTTTATCCACTTCGGCTTGTGCAGCTGTTCCGCGTAATTTCTTACGTGTGAAATCATTTTCGAATTCTACTTCCACGCGACCATTTGATTTCACTTCGAATTCAAATTCTAGTTCTTGGCGGCCATAGTCTACCGATACTTCTACTTTTTTATAAAGGTTCTTGGCTGTTGCTTTTGCCGCTGATGCTTCACTTGCTCCAAATCCTGAAAAACCGACGATTAATGCCATTCCGCTTGCGATTGTTACTTTTGCTAATTTATTCATTTTTATTCTCCTTCTTAAAATTATGAAGTATACTACTATGCAATGCGTAGTACCTGTAAATAGCATAATACAGTCACATTACTTTGTCAACACTTAATATTATATTTATTACATAATAGATAACACGAGTATTGCTATTAAACCGCAAAGTTGCTATACTTATCACATATAGTATCATTGGAATAATTTTTTATTGGAGGATGAATATGAGCGTAACGACACAGTTTCGAAAGGGTGCGTTGGATATGTGTGTCCTTTTCATCTTACAGACGGATGATTTTTATGGATATGATTTGACGCAACAAATAAAGAAACATATTCCAATTACGGAAAGTACGCTTTACCCTCTTTTGCGTAGACTTGTGAAAGATGGTTATTGCGCAACATATACGGTGGAGTCGCCAACTGGGCCACAGCGGAAATACTATCACATCACGCACCAAGGCCGGATTTTTTTGAAAGAGACGTTGCAAGAATGGGATGAATTCACGGCAAGTATTGCAGCTTTACGAAAGGAGATCAAACCAAATGAATAGATCAGATTTTTTCGAAACATTGCATCATGGTCTGCGTTCTCTGCCCGAAGATGAGCGTGCCAGTATTATCAAAGATTTGGATGAGCACATTGCGGTAAGCTTAGAAAACGGGATTTCGGAAGCTGACGCCATCGCTTTGCTAGGTGATCCGAATGATATTATTGATCAGTATGTGCAGGACACTGTTGTGGTTCCTAAGCGCGTACAGCAACCAATTATTCAAAAATCAATGCCGCAACCGGAGCCTCCTCAAGTTCAGGTCGAAACGAAAACAGAGAAACCCGCCAACAAGCAGATTTCTCCGTTTAAAATCGTGCTGATTGCGGGTATGTGTTTTATTATATTGATGTTGCTATTAGATGCATTGGATTAAAAATAGAAACGTCGATTGATTTTTGATAATCAGTCGGCGTTTCTATTTTTGTTATACGGTATTTTTTGGTCTTCACTATTCTGAAAACGTTTGGCACGCTCTTTCTCTTCTTCCAATTTATCTTTTACAAATCGGAAAAATGCCTCTGAATCCTGCGTCGCTAAATATTGCATGTATTGTGCGCGTTCATCTGCTCGTATGATTAGTGGCGGAAAGTCATTTTTAAGCAGTGCATAATTCATGAGCATTCGACCGGTTCTGGCATTACCATCGCTAAATGGATGAATACGTTCAAAGTCAATATGACTCTCCGCGACGGCTCGCAAGTTTTCGTCTAGCGAGTCCTGCTCTAGCCTATAATTAAGATTATCCACCCATTGTTGCATTAGGATGGGTCTTTCTGCTGGACTGGCTGTTTGAAAATCAGCGCCTAAAATAGCGTTTTCACCAGTTTTGAATTCGCCTCTATCGTATTGTAGTTTGTCGGTAAGTTTGGCGTGAATCTCTTTTACCAGTGCTATACTGATTGGTGCCTGTTCTTCTAGTTGTTCCAGCATATATTGAAAGGTCTGCTCATGGTTTTTTATTTCATATATTTCGCGTAAATCGTAGCCACTTCCTGTTACTTTGTTGTAAATAATGATCGATACGGTATCAGCCAACGAAATAGTATTTCCTTCTATCGCGCTAGAGTGATGGGCTAAGCGAACTAGCACATCCTGCAAATATTCCTTTGACAGCGTTCTATTCATGATTCGACTCACCCTCCTAACTCCCTTTATTATAACGGTTTATCCCTCCAACGTAAAAATCCCTACTCTCGCAAGCAGGGATTCGTATTCGTATTTAATTCTCGCTATAAAATTTCAACGCGGCTTGTGCTGCTTCGCCTTTTGCGATTTTGCCGCCGTGGAATGTGATCGAGGCTTCTAGCGCGTTCAAGGTATGCAGAACGTTCTCTTTGCGGCTACTAAAGCCCATATTTCCGATGCGCCAAATCTTGCCGGCAAGGGAACCGAATGAACTCGCGATTTCGACGCCGTAATGGTGCAGTAATGTTGCACGAACGGCTTCTCCGTCAAGGCCTTCCGGTATATTCACACACGTTACAGTCGGCATTTTACTAGACATATCGCCGAACAGCGTTAAGCCCATGGCGTTCAAACCAGTCATCATCGCTTTTTCATGCTTGCGGTGACGGGCAAAACGGTTTTCTAGGCCTTCTTCGTGCACAATTCTTAAACCTTCACGTAACGCATAAATCATTGATGTCATTTCGGTATGGTGATTGATATGTTTTGGTCCCCAATATTGTTGAATTTGGCTAAGGTCTAGGTAGTTGCTCGAAATGAAGCGGTCATTTCGGACGTCCTTTGTTAGGCCAAGCTCGACTTGGTAACGGGATGCGAGGATTTTCTCGACTTTTGCGTTGTAGGTTACTGGTGCCATTCCGGTTGGGACGCTGAGGCATTTCTGCGTGCCAGCAACGGCGATATCTACTCCCCACGCATCAGTTTGGAAGTCAGCACCGGTGAATGTTGCGACCGCATCAACCATGAATAGGACGTCGTTTTCCTTACAGAATAAGCCGATTTCCTTCAAGTCTTGCATTTGGCCCGTGGATGTTTCGCCGTGAACCATGATAAGCATTTTTGGGTTGTACGCTTTAATTTCGTCGATAACTGTTTTCGGGTCAAAAATAGTGCCCCATTCTTGCTCGACAATCTTGACTTGCGCGCCTGCACGTTGCGCGAGTTCTGCCATTAAAAAGCCGAAACGACCAAATGACGGTACGAGTACTTTGTCGCCTGGTTCAATGATTCCACAAACGGCTGCTTCAAGTCCTGCGCGAGCTGTGCCATCAACGGCTAACGCCCATTCATTTTCTGTTTGAAATGGCATTTTTAAAAGGTTGGTTACGTCGTTCATCATGGCGAAGAATTCTGGATCATATTGCCCTAGAATCGGTGTGCTCATTGCTCTTAATACGCGTGGTTCGGCCTCTACTGGGCCTGGAGTCATGATTGTTCGGATCGATGCTTGTAGTTCTTTTACCATATTATGTTCCTCCTTCGTTATTAAAAAAGAGCGGTTGGTCGTTTATGTACATTTATTCACAACATTACTTGGGAATTCATCATACACTCTCCATGGACCGACCGCCACAATAGCTATGCTTCTGCCTTTATTTTAAGATAATTCTAAACGGGAAACATTAGCCAACTAGCACGAAAAGGATATCCTGTTTTGTTCATAGTAAACAATATTTTCTAACGACAAACGGAGCACTTCTATAGTACAATTGAGAGGACTAAACTTTGGTGTGGTCCGATGCTTGTTCGTCCTGCCAATGGAAGGGGTTTTTACAATGACAACGATGTCCGAACTGCTACTAACGCCAAGGTTTTCTAATATTGAAGTGATAAATGCGGAGGCCGATTTGGAGAATATGGTCGATACGATTGAGATTTCGGAGACGCCTGATATTGTTGCTTACTTGCCTAAAAATACATTTTTGCTTACAACTGCGATGGCTTTTCAGAATGATCCGGAAGCGCTTTGTAAATTGATTGAAGATTTGCATCGTTTGCCGGCTGCTGGGCTCGGGATTAAGTTGGGGCGTTTTATTGATAAATTGGATCCGATGGTGATTGAGACCGCGAACCGGTTGAAGTTTCCGATTTTGCGGATTCCGCTTACGGTGACGCTGGGCACGATTTCGCACCAGTTGTTGTCTTATATTTGGGATCATCAGACGGAGAAGTTTCATTATGCGATTGATATTCAGCAGAAGTTTTCGAAAATGATGATTAAGGGCGCGTCGCTACAGTCTTTGATTCAGAATTTAGGTGGTATTTTGAAGCGGCCGGTGGTGTTGATTAACCCGTTTTTGGAGGTTGTGGCGAGTACGCAGCATTTTAAACAGCCTAGTTACGCGACGACACTAGATGATATTCATGCGAAATTGAAAAAGACGCCGGAGCTTTCAAGTGAAATGACGTTTTTGCTGGAAGATGATACGTTGTTGATTTCGGTTTTCCCAGTGAAAGTGACGACGTACTATCCGTATTTTCTGGTGATTTTGAAAGCGGATCAGATTCCGTATCCGTTCTCGCAGCTCGCGATTGAGCAGGCGAACACGATTATTTCGTTTACGATTTATAAGAATCAGAAATTGGCGGAAGGTAACCGAACGTTGCGTGGGAAATTTTTCACGAAGTTGTTGCAAAAGGGCGAGGATGACGCGGAATATACGCGAAACTTGCTGGATTATGGGAAGGGTTATGGTTTGTTGCCGTCGGATTATTATCGGTGCTTGGTGGCGGGGATTGATGAGAGTTCGATGGCGCTGAAGAATTTGACGTTGCAGGAAGAGATTTATTCGCTGACGTATGAGTGGTTGGAGCGGGAATTGCATCGGAATTTTGAGAATGCGTTGATATTTCCGCACCCGACGGAGGATAAGTTTATTATTTTGCTGCAGCAGCATGAGGCGGATTTGAAAGAGCGGTTGGTTGCGATTCAGACGGCGCTTGATCGGTTGTTCCCGATTTCGATTTCGTTTGCGGCGGGTAACGAGGTGTATGAGACGGCTTCGATTCATTATTCTTACATGGAGGCTGTGGATACGTATCGGCAAAGTGAGAAGGATCACTATCACTCGTTTGTGCATTTTTATGAGTCGAAGGGGATTATGGAGTTGATGCAGTTTATTCCGGTGGAGCAGATTCAGCATTTTTGTTTGTTCACGTTGAAGACGCTGGCCTACCCGCAAAATGAGATGCATCAGGAGTTGCGGCGGACATTACAGGTGTATTTGAGTTGTCAATGCGAGATTACGGAGACGGCGAAACAGTTGTATATTCATCGGAATACGGTGAAGTACAGGATTGCGAAATGTGCGGCGCTGCTCGATCATCCGATTACGCATGCGGATTTTTCGCTGAAGTTGCGGTTGGCGTTATTGTTGTCGGACAAAAAAGGTTGAGCTAGGATTTCTAGCTCAACCTTTTTTTAGAACTGTTGAAACTGATCAACTGGCATGACAAACACTGTCGCACCGCCAACTTGGACTTCAATCGGGTACGGCACATACGTGTCTACCGTTACGCCAAGCGATGCCGCTGGGCTCATGATTTGTTCGCGAGCCTTGCAGTTGTTTTTAATGATTTCAAGCGCGGTATCGACTTGTTCGTCTTCCACACCTATGATAAAAGTCGTGTTTCCTGCTTTTAGAAAGCCACCTGTTGATGCTAATTTCGTGGCACGGAAATTGGCATCCGTTAACGCGTCGGATAGGCGGTTGCTGTCCTGATCTTGAACAATCGCAAAAATAAGTTTCATCATTTTCCATCCCCTTACAATGTTTTTCTTTATTATATCAGAAATTTGGCGAAAGCTTTACTAATAAAACCTCGTGGCGGGCGGGGCTCATCTCGATATGTAACAAGAGATGTCAGCCCAATCTCGCTTGGATTCGTTCGAAAATATCTGTGACGATTTCGTCGATACTTCTTGTCGCATCAATGATTTCAATCCGTTCTGGGAACATGTCGCGCACAGTTTCATAACCTGACTGCACTTTGTTGTGGAATGTCACGTCTTCCATGTCGAGGCGGTTGACTTCGCGGCCTTTATTCGCAGCGATTCTTGCCAAGCCAACGTCTGCTGGAACGTCTAAATAATACGTCACATCTGGCATCGTTGTTTCAACGGCAAATTGATTGATTTTCAAAACTTCGTCGATCCCGATATCGCGTCCAACGCCTTGATAGGCAAGCGAACTATCGATGAATCGGTCACACAGGACTAGTTTTCCTTCGGCGAGGGCTGGGCGGATAAGCTCCACGACGTGTTGGCGTCTCGCACCGGCAATCAACAAGGCTTCGGTTTTTGCGTCCATTCTGCTGTCGAGATCGTTCAGGAAAATTTCCCGTACGACATCAGAAATCTTGCTACCTCCTGGTTCTCTCGTTTTGACAAATTGGATTCCTGCTGCTTCTAAACGCTCTGCTAGACGCGCGCCGACCGTTGTTTTCCCTGATCCATCTGGACCTTCTAACGTGATAAAAATACCGTTCATTTTTTGTTACCATCCTTATTCGTTTTCTTAGTTCTAAGCATACCATGAACTGGCGCAAAACGCTTATATTTATATGAAAATTTTCATTTGGTTTTGGTGAAGTTTTTCACCGCCTTGGTAGTGATGTTTTTGGACTGATAAAAGTATTTCGATGTGTGTCGCTGTTATTATCTCACCAGCTAAAATAACTGGAATTCCTGGTGGGTATGGAATAACCATTTCTGCTGCTGTTTTGCCGATTGTATTTTCAAGTGTTTCGAAACAGGTTGAGTGAGTTGTATCGCGAGCTAAAATTTTTGTGATTTTTGGGATTGTCATTGAGATTGGCTCAGATAATTTGCCAAAATCTGCGGCATTCCAATTTAATTGAGCTGTAGGGGCCTGGAATTCCATGCCTTCTTTGATTAGAGGTAATGTTAGTAACACATTATTAGCGTCCGCGAGTTCTGGATAGTAGCCTGCCTGTTCGAATATTGTTTGGAGGTCGAAACCTGATAAGCCGTCTTTACAAACGCTGAGCTTTAGTGGATCGTCAGGTGTGATGACAGTGAGGTTATTTTGCCGAAGCCACGCTATCCAATCTGCGCGAATTTTTAGGAATGCTTTTGTGTCCTGTTCATTGTAGTTTGCCACATAATGACGCGCATAATCGAGTGATGCCATGATTAAATAGGAAGGGCTGCTCGATTGCAACATTTGTAGATAGCGCGGAATCTCGGCTAATTCTTCGCGCCATTTTGGTATATGTAAATAAGATCCCATCGTCAGCGCAGGTAGGGTTTTATGCGCAGAATGCACGACAACATCCGCGCTGAGTTCTATGGATGATACTGGAAATAATGAGGCGTCTGCTTGAAAATGAGCACCGTGCGCTTCGTCAACAAGTACGAGTGCACCGAATTCTCGACAGGTCGCGATACAGGTCGCTAGGTCAAAGTCAAAACCGTAGTAGCTTGGATAGGTGAATATGACGGCGCGAATCGTTTCCATTTGTAAGGCTTCGCGCAATATCGAAGCTTCAACACCATTCGCCGTACCTGTCTGCGGTTCCTTTCGTGTCGCCAAATAAATCGTGTGGACACCCACCAAATCTAACGCATGCATCACTGATTTGTGGCAATCCCGCGACACTATCACCGTATCCCCACGCTTGCAAGTTCCCAGAATCATCGCCAAATTCCCGACGGTTGATCCGTTCACCAACATGTAACTGCGATCTGTATTGTAGCATTTGGCGAGTAATTGCTGCGCCTCAAGTATCGCACCTTCTGGGTGATGCAAATCGTCTAATCCCGAAATTTCTGTGAGATCATGACGCAAAACTTCGCGATATTTCCCGGGAAATAATAGCCCATTTTTATGTCCTGGCACGTGTAGGGATGTTGCCCCCTCGTGATTTTTTAAAGCCTCCACAATCGGCATCTTGTTTTGCATCGAAAACCCTCCAATCTTATCTCATCTATTGTATCATAAACGTTTAATCTCCCACCATCAGGGAAATTTACATAGTAGGAACTAAAAGCAAGGAGGAGACAGCAAAAATGAAAAAGATTCTAAATGCAGTCGATCAAGCCGTGGAACAAATGGTGGAAGGCCTCGTTAAAACGCACAGCGATCTTGTTTACCGCGTGGAAGGCACGCGTGTCATTGCTCGTAACGACAAACGTTCTGGAAAAGTTGGGCTGGTCAGCGGTGGCGGTTCTGGTCACGAGCCTGCGCATGCTGGTTATGTTGGTAAAGGGATGCTTAGCGCGGCGGTTTGTGGAGACGTTTTCACATCGCCTACGCCGGATCAAATTTTGGAAGGAATCAAAGTCGCGGATCAAGGAACAGGTGTGCTACTCATCGTGAAAAATTATACGGGTGACGTGATGAATTTTGAAATGGCGGCGGAACTCGCGGAGGCAGAAGGGATTAACGTGGCGTCTGTCCTCGTCAATGATGATATCGCGGTGGAAGATAGCTCGTTTACGACTGGTCAGCGCGGCGTTGCAGGGACGGTATTTGTCCATAAAATTGTAGGCGCGGCCGCGGAGGCTGGTGCCTCACTCGAAGAACTCCAAGCCCTCGGTGAAAAAGTCGTGGCTTCCGTCAAATCGATTGGCGCAGCCTTGTCAGCTGGGACGGTTCCCGAGGTGGGACATCGCGGTTTCGAACTTCCCGAAGACGAGATTGAAGTCGGCGTTGGGATTCACGGTGAGCCTGGATCTAGTCGCGAAAAGGTGATGACCTCGCATGAACTCGCGAATTTGCTTTTTGCTCGGATTAACGCGGAACTGATTCTTGGCACGAATGACAAAATCGTTGTTCTCGTCAACGGCATGGGCGCGACGCCACTCATGGAGCAATATATTTTCGCCAATGATGTGCACAAAATCATCGCAGCTCACGGGATTCCTGTTGCTAAAACGCTCGTTGGTGACTTTATGACATCGCTTGATATGAACGGCGTCTCCTTGACAATTTTGAAATTAGCGGATGAAAAATGGCTCGATTTAGTGAACTATCCTGTCGTAACTAGCGCGTGGAAATAGGAGGGATTGCAATGACTTATAATCTAAAATGGGCGATTGGGTGGCTGACGGATTTCAGCGATCGTGTCATCCAAAACAAGCAGTTGCTCAGCGATTTGGATCAAGCGATTGGCGATGGTGACCACGGGATTAACATGGCGCGTGGCCTCACGGAACTGAAAAAAACGCTGGCGGAGAAAGAGCCGACAAACGTAAAAGAAGCATTCAAAACGGCTGGCATGACGATACTTAGTAAGGTTGGTGGCGCTTCTGGACCGCTGTATGGCAGTGCTTTTCTCGCGATGAGTAAAGCGACCGAAGCGGGCACGTTGACCGAGGCCGAATTGATTGAGGCGCTAGAAGCTGGGCTGGACGGGATTGAGCACCGCGGCAAGTCGCATGCTGGTGAAAAAACGATGATTGATGTTTGGGAACCGGTTATCCACGCCCTGCGCCAAGACGAATTGACTGGTGATGTCATTGAGGCCTCGCTCCAAAAAACGAAAGATCTGAAAGCTACGAAAGGCCGTGCCGCTTATCTTGGCGATCGTTCCATTGGCCATCTTGATCCAGGCGCTTACTCTTCTGCACTACTTTTCCAAGCCTTACTCGCACAGGAGGAGCTGAAATAGATGACAAAAAAATACGGTATTGTGATTATCTCCCATTCTGCAGATGTCGCGTATGGCATTCATCAAATCATTCAGGAAGTCGCGCGTGACGTTGCGATTACACACGCTGGTGGAACGGATGACGGCGAAATCGGCACGAGTTTTGAGAAAGTAAGTACAGCTTTTGAGACCAATGAAGCGGATTACCTCTATGCTTTCTATGATCTCGGCAGCGCAAAAATGAACATCGAAACGATTATGGAAATCTCGGATAAGGAAATCCTCCTGTTCGATGTCCCTATCTTGGAAGGCGCTTATGTCACTGCGGCCCAGCTTCAAATGGACGAAAATATCGATGTGATTAATAAAAACTTAGAAACGATTATTATGAAATGAAAAAATGCCTCGCGTGATAATCACGCGAGGCATTTTTTCGTTCACCAACTGGCTTTTTTCACGCCAGGAATTTGTCCTTTATGTGCGAGTTCTCGAAATGTAATCCGAGACATTGCGAATTTGCGCATATAAGCTCGTGGTCTGCCATCAACTAGATCACGATTTTTATAACGAATCGGATTTGAGTCTTTCGGCAATTTATTCAGAGCTTCTATGTCACCGCTTGCCTTTAATTCACGTCTTAAGTCAGCATATTGCGCGATTAATTGACGTTGTTTCGCCGCTTTTGCTATTTTAGATTTTTTAGCCATATATTTCCTCCTTTGATAATAGTAATCATTACGATTTAACAAGTATACTCTTACTCGCTACATAAATCAAGTTTTTCAATTTTAGTAGCTCGGAGCCAAGCTCTCAAAAAAAGGCTACTACTCTGCTTTTAATTGATCTAAAAACTTAGTCGCTGCAATAGACATCGCCTGATTCTTTTTCCAAATCATGCTTAATGACGCATCCAATTTCGGTTGAAGTGGAACAAAACTCAAATTACTTTCCGTTGTATTAATGATTCCATCGATACACAGAGCACAACCAACGCCTTGCTCCACCATCAAGGAGGCATTATATAACAAATTATAGCTACCCACAATATCTAGTTGATCCAGATTGTTTCCAAGCCATTCAGAAATTTGATTGCTTACCAAACTTTGCTGGGAAACGAACAACGGGACTCCTACTAAATCAGCTGGCATAATCGTTTCCTTTTCAGCTAAGAAATGATCACATCTAACGAGCAACCCCCACCTATCTTTCTGTGGCAAATTGATATACGCATATTTTTGTTTATTAGTCGGATTAACAACCACTCCAAAATCTAACAAACCAGCATCTAATTTTCCCATAATATCATCTGCATTGCCGCTATACAAATTCACCTTTACTTCAGGATACGCATCCATCATCTGTTTCATCGTTTTGGCAATCAGCGACATCGCCTTAGTCTCTCCGCCTCCAACATGAATTTCTCCAGCGACAACCTCATCCTTCCTTAAATTCATGGTCGTCTTTTCAACTAAAGTCAGTATCTCATTGCCCTTGCTTAATAAAAATAGGCCCTCTTCTGTTAGGCTGATTTCACGATTCCCTCTCTCAAAAAGTATAACACCTAGCTCTTCCTCTAACTCTTTTAATTGCTTAGACAATGTTGGTTGAGAGAGGTGTAAACTTTTGGCCGCTTTGCTAATATTTCTTTCTCTGGCTACTGCTAAAAAATAGTTCAATACTCGAAGTTCCATAAAACCTCCTATAATAATTAGTTATATTTGATTATAGTTTATAGGTATTAGACATATATATAATACTACCGTAAACTGAAGATGACAAATAGTTAGGAGGGATTGTTTTGGCAGACACATTAAGAAATCGAATCAGTAATCGAGAAATAATGGTATCTGATCCGATTTTTGAAGAAATTCATCACTTGCAGGAAGAGAATGAAGAAAGGTTAGTTCATTTAAACCATGCCTTCCATTCCAAGCAAGAGAGGAATCAAATTTTATCCGACATTATAGGCGCAAAAATAGACGATACAGTCACGGTACTTCTTCCCTTTCATACCGATTTTGGAAAGCACATTACACTCGGAAAACATGTTTTTATTAATAGGAACGCGATGTTCGTTGATTTAGGAGGCATTACGCTCGACGACCACGTTTTAATTGGGCCTCGAGTAAATCTGATTACAGTCAATCACTTACTAGAACCTACAAATCGTAGAGGGCTATTCACAAAACCCATTCATATTAAGAAAAATGCTTGGATTGGAGCAGCGGCGACCATATTGCCTGGTGTCACGATTGGCGAGAATTCTGTTGTCGGAGCAGGCTCTCTTGTCACCAAAGACGTCCCAGATAATGTCATTGTCGTTGGATCACCTGCAAAAATCACAAAGAAGATTGAAAGCTAATAAATCCGCACCATGTAAAAAAATAGGCAGGACTGTAACTAGCACTTACAGCCTTGCCTATTTTGGGATGAGACTCTATAAATAAGCTGCACACAAAAAGACTTATTTATAAAGTCCACTCTATTTTACCTCATTTTTGTGATTCCGTCAAAATTTTGTCAGAAAATACTTTTTTATTTGAGTTAACTATTATTATAGTCTGAACAACTTTGTTTTTAGTCTTTTCCCAAGAATTGCTTAACTTCCCTGTCGACACCAATATTAGCATGGAGCCAACTGTGCTGCGCGAATCGCCCGGTGAACAGAACTTCTTCGTAATCGTTATTACTAAATAAGAATGCCGCACTCTTCGCACTATCAACGGCGACCGGCCCATCGCTCCGACTGCCGTCATCCAAATCCCCAACGATATTCAAGACTTGTAAATCGTGCGGAATCTTATCTTTACGCTTCATCATTTCTTGAAAATAAGCAGACTCTTTTTTCGGTCCATTAGCAGCTAAATCATACGGTGTTTTGCCATCGCTTGACACAGCGGAGCCATTGAATGGTGTTCCAATCGCAGTGAATTTGTCCACTTTTGGATAGCTGTCTGACTGATAATTATACTTTTGCAAGAAGTTAACGAACGTCAAACCACCGTAGGAATGCGCAATGATATCCACTTTTTTAATGCCATAATCATTTTTTAGCGTGTCCATCGCCTTGGAAAACCAAGTCGCATTATTAGGTATAATTGATCGCGGATTTTCAAAATTCACACGAATCATCGGCCGCTTCATACCTTTATCGTAGACGCCCGAAGCCTCAATATCGCCATTTTCACGAACGAGTAAAGTCAACGAACGCGTCGCAAAATTGGCCGTACTATACCGAACCGTCGTTGTGAAAAACGTCCAATTGGAGCCATCAAACCCGTGAATAAACACAATCGGCTCATCATCCAAACTCTCTGCTGAACTGGAAATATTCAAGGCTTGCTTCACGCGGAAACCTAGCGGATCAAACAGCGTCGTTCGAAAACTCATAAACAAAAGCACCACGACAAGCACTATTACTCCAATCATCATACTCCGTTTTTTCTTCACTTTCCACACTCCATTAACCACAAAACTAGAGACCACAACCATGATCTCTAGTCCTATTTTATTTCGGCGAGTTTCTTAAGTTACGATGTCTAGCTTCACGAAAAAGATAAAAATATTTGGCTTCTGCTTTCTTTAATTCATATTCTGTTTCCGAGTTGTAGCCAAAACTTTTACGCGCAATGTCTCGATGTTGATTCCATTTCTCTTGGGTAACCTCGATTAATTCTACTAAATACGCGTCATATGATTGATGCATTTTCCCTATCTTTTGTTTCTTTTTACGTGGAGATTTCGCATTTTTGTCGCTTCTTGTTTCCATTTTCGCTCACCTCGTTTTTAAATTTCGCGTCGTCCCTCTAATGCTTTGGATAGCGTCACTTCATCAGCATACTCTAAATCGCCGCCAACCGGGAGTCCGTGCGCAATTCGCGTCACTTTTATGCCCGATGGTTTCAGCAATCTTGAAATATACATCGCTGTCGCCTCGCCCTCCACATTCGGATTCGTCGCCAAAACTACTTCTTGAATTGTGTCATCCTGCAAGCGTTTCAGCAAATCAGGGATATTAATATCTTCTGGACCAATCCCGTCCATCGGTGAAATCGTCCCGTGAAGCACATGGTACAAGCCGCGGAAATCACGCATTTTTTCCATCGCAATCACGTCTTTTGCCTCTTGAACAACACAGATAATACTGCGATCGCGCGACGTATCCGCACAAATATAACACGGATCTTTGTCCGTAATATGGCCGCAAACGGAGCAAAAACTCAAATTACGTTTCGCATCCACAAGTGCCTTCGCAAAATCAAGCACATCTTCTTCTTTCATGTCCAACGTAAAAAAAGCCAGCCGCGCCGCGGTTTTCGGTCCGATCCCTGGCAATTTCATAAAGCTGTCCATCAGTTTAGTTATCGGCTCCGGATAATGCATAAAATCCTCCTTGCTCTTAATCTCTTGGGTAGACATCTAAATTCTGCTCCCAACAAATCGAGCGAAAGCGTTTGTATTCAGCAGATTCGGTGGAATCCGGAAGCGGAGCGTACTGGTGTACGTGAGAACCGGAAGTCCGCCTAATCTGCTGAATGCGAGCGCTTGTCGCCGATTTACATTGTGTAGAATCTATCCAGAATTACATCCCTGGTAGGTTCATACCTTGCGTGAATTTGCCCATTGTGGATGCGGTTGTGTCTTCTACTTGTTTTAGTGCGTCGTTTGTTGCTGCTAAAATTAGGTCTTGTAGCATTTCGATGTCTTCTGGGTCTACTACTTCTTCTTTTACGATGACGTCTGTTACAAGGCGTTTTCCTGTCATTTCAACGGTTACCATGCCGCCGCCTGCTGTTCCTGTGAAGCTTCTTTCTTCCAGTTCTGCTTGTGCTTTTGCCATTTCTTTTTGCATTTTTTGCATTTGTTTCATCATACCTTGCATATTTCCCATTCCACGCATTATTAAATCTCCTCTTTCTTATCTTAGTTTTTTATTCTTTAATTTCAAGTAAACCTTCTCCAACTAGTTTCGCAGCTTCACTGATAATAGGATCTTCCGCCGGTTCTGATGGTTTTTCGCCGCCGTCTTCTGATTCGGTGTTGTCCGCATTTTTCAGGAAGTTCTCGCGGATTTCGCCCCACTGATCTTCGGGAATGCCGATGAAGCTATAGTTATTCTTCGTCAGCCGCGAAATGCCGTTCGTTACTGTTTCTACAAAATTGGGATTATCCATCGCCATTTGACAATGAATCTCATGCTTAAATTTTAACACAAAAGTGTCGTTAGAGGCAGCTACGGGCTCTGCTTCGTTTAAAAGTGCGGCTTGTGAGGCCATCAGCATCGAAATCAGGTCGCTCCAGCAACTGCGAATGAGTTGCAAATCTTGTTTTTTCGCAGCGCTTAGTACGGAATTGATTCGCCCGACTGGTGCTTTGAATTGTTTGTTTCCCGAGATGGCTTGCTTCTTGCGCGGTGCGGCAGATTGGGCGTTTGTTCCATTCCCTGCCGTTGCGCCATTCGCGATTTGACGTTTTAAATCGTTCAGCTCTTGCTCTAAACGGTCGACTTTGTTCACGAGTTCGGCAACATCTTGACTCGGCGCAGCCGCTACATTCGGTGTGGTAGCTGCAACTGGTGCTCCTCCGCCAACTTGAATCAACTGCACAAGCGCAACTTCGATGTAGATTCCTGGATGATTAGAAAATCGCATTTGTTGACCAGCGTCGTTTAAAATCGTCACGTATTGGTATATTTTGTTCGCATCGGCAGACGTCGCCAATGTTTGGAACGCTTCATCGATAACTGCGCGCTCCATAGCATCTGTTAAATCTGGCGCCTTTTGGAATAGCAATACATCGCGGAAAAATACGAGCAAATCTTCTACTAAGCGAACCGGGTCTTTACCTTCTGCGAGTAGTCCGGATAACTTTTCTAATGCCATTTTTGCGTCGGAATTGATTACTGCTTGCACGAGTTCGGTGAGCATGCCTTGCGCTACGGAACCTGTGATTTCGAGTGCGTCGGCAACCGTGACTTCTTGCGTGCCGTACGAAATAACTTGATCGAGCAAACTTAGCGCGTCACGCATCCCGCCTTCTGCTGCGCGGGCCACAATGTCGAGCGCCTTCGCATCATACGCAATTTTTTCCTCTTCTAAAATAAACGCCAAACGCCCAATAATGTCTTGCGTCGTAATCCGTTTGAAATCGAAACGCTGTACCCGCGAAATGATGGTCAGCGGTAACTTATGCGGCTCTGTCGTTGCCAAAATAAAGATGACATGTTTCGGCGGTTCCTCGAGCGTTTTTAAGAGCGCATTGAAAGCCCCCGTCGAAAGCATGTGCACCTCATCGATAATGTACACTTTATACTTCGCGATGGTCGGCGCATACTTCACCTTTTCCCGGATATCACGAATTTCCTCGACACCGTTATTAGACGCCGCATCAATCTCTAGAACATCAGGAATCGAGCCATCCGTCGTACCCGTACAAATCTCACAATCATTGCAAGGCTCGCCATCCACACTATTCGGACAGTTAATCGCCTTCGCAAAAATCTTCGCCGCACTCGTTTTACCCGTTCCACGTGGACCAGAAAACAAGTATGCATGAGACGTCTTATTTTGGACGATAGCATTTTTGAGTGTTCGCGTTACATGTTCTTGCCCGACTACATCTTGAAAACTTTGCGGTCGGAAAACACGGTATAGTGCTTGATATGCCATTCTTACTCCTTTCAGCGAAGCGACAAGTACTCATCTTCGTCGTTAAAGTCTGTGTTCCGATGCTCTTGTACAGTCGTACACTCCGCTCCGGTACTCGCCTTTGCCTAGAATCTGAGCGCTTGTCGCTCCGCTGAAGGTTTGGCGTTTGCAAAGACTAACTTTTAAACAATAAGAACTTTGTCTGCTATCTGCGTATTCTATATTTCCATTATAGCTTATAAAAACCTATTTGATAAGTTCGAGTTAGCCTTCAATTTTCGAGACTAAATCCTTGTGTTGTTGGATTACTAGGGCTTCGATTCCGTCTAGCATTCGGGTGATTCGTTTCTTACGTGTGAATCCTAGCATGCCGCCGACAAGGATGTTATTCCATCGCGCCATCGATGTTTTTGCTTCTACCGTCTCATCATAAATCACTTCACATGTATGCTCTGTGACAGCCTCAATCGTGTAGCTTGTCGTGTGTGTATTTACATGCGTTTTCGTCTGAAATTCATACACTTCGGGCGGCGTACATTTCGTAATAATCATGATGGCTTCCGAACCATTCGCCATTTTGCGCTTGAATTTCAAGCCCTCAAGCTTTTGTACAAGCGGTTTCTTCCCTGTTGCCGCCTTTACATCATGGACAACTGAATTCATAATCGTATCAAAACACTCTTTTTGCGAGATCGCGAGTTTTTTCGTAATTTTCAATGGATTAACGCTCCTTCTTCACTTTATTCCGTGGCAACTTCTTCTCTAAAATTATCCCATTTACGCGCTCCTTTTACAAGCATATAAGGAAAGAAAATGAGATTTGTAGTATAATGGGAGAGAAATGGAGGTCATAGCATGGCACAAAAAGCAGATTTCCCAGACTTCGACAACGGCAAACTGGTGAAGAAAAATGATTATACCATCGTGCTCCCAGGCGATAAAGAAATTATTTTGCCAACGAAAAAGAAGACTGACGATACAAAAGATGAGTCCAAGGATACAGAATAGGAAAATGCCTCGATAGTTAGATTTTTAATCTGCGTATCGAGGTTTTTTTCATGGTATTCATTTTTCAAATAACACATACCTCGATAGCTTGAGTATGCAGAATAACGATTGTACTTCTAGCGTTTTCCCTCGTATAATTTGAAGTGTAGAGAAAATAGTCTTGGAGGTAATACAAATGACTGCAAAAATCACAGAAAATATGAGTTTTAGCCCAGCATTCGAATATATTGACAATGGTATCGAACACGGTGTCCTTAGCCCTTTTGAAACAAAGGAAGTTATCTTGAAAAAAGGCCAACTAATCGCGGAAGGCTTCAAACCACTAACGTGCGATATTAAAATGTTAAAAGATGTACCCGTTAAATTGCGCGACGGTATCACGATTTACACAGATATCTATTTACCAATTACAGAAGAAACAGTCCCAACTCTCATCGCTTGGAGCCCTTATGGAAAAAGCGCCGGAACTGCACCTCGCTACAAAAATCTTTTCAATATGTTAGGTATGGGAAACGCGTGGAATTCAGGTCTAACGAAATTCGAAGCGCCTGATCCAGCTTACTGGTGTGCGCATGGTTACGCCGTTTGTAATCCAGATATGCGCGGTATCGCTCATAGTGAAGGCGACACCACGATGATCGGTTCCCAGGAGGCAGAAGACGGTTATGATTTAATCGAATGGTTAGCCGCTCAATCTTGGTCAAATGGCAAAACAGCCCTTACCGGAACATCGTATCTAGCCTTTTCGCAATGGTATATCGCAGCCGAACAGCCACCGCATTTGACTTGTATCAACCCAACAGAAGGACTTGCGGACGGTTATCGCGATTTAGCTTTTATTGGTGGCATCCCTGATCAAAATTTCATTGAACGCTTGCAAATAAATCACGTCAGCGCTACAGGTGCCAAACGTGAAGACTTAGTAAAAGAAATGCAAGCTTATCCAATGGCCGATGCTGCTATTTGGAAAGATAAAGTGGCGGATGCGAGTAAAATCACTGTTCCGGCTTTCGTTATAGCAAGTTATTCCAACACACTACACACAATGGGTACCTTCCGTTCATGGCGTACACTCGGCTCCACTGAAAAATGGCTTCGTATTCACGACCGTCAAGAATGGCCATATTACTACGATGAAGACAATACAGAAGAATTGCGTCGCTTCTTTGATTACTATTTACTTGGCAAAGATAACGGTTGGACAAATACACCGACTGTGCGCTATTCCCTTCTTGATTTCCATGGTAGTAATGAAACAGATCTACCCGCGGAAACTTTCCCACCTGTAGCTAGCGAAAATAAACGTTACTACATGAATGGTAAATTCCGTGCTTTACAAGAAAATCCTGAACCAGAGGACTTCCCAGTAAAATATGTTGCCAATAGCGTCCCAGGGCGCACGTCTTTCCAAATGACCTTCGACAAAGAAACGCATTTTGTTGGTTATCCGAAAGCAAAACTGTTTATGGAAGTGGACGGCTATGATGATATGGATGTCTTCGTTTGGATTCAAAAAATCGATAAACTTGGTAATGTTTTGAGTGAATTCGTCGTTCCAAATCATGGCGCAGCACTCCAAGATTTCACGCAAGAAGGAGCATCAGCATTACGTTACAAAGGTCCGTGGGGTCGTCTTCGTGCTTCGATGCGTCAACTTGACAGCGAAATAGCAACCGATGAAATTCCAGCCTATCGTTTTGACCGCGTTGAAAAACTCGCGCAAGGAGAAATTGTGGCATTAGATATCGTTTTAAGTCCACTTGGTTTATCTTATGAAGCTTTAGAAACGTTGCGAATTGTTGTCAGTACAAAAGACGAACTTGGATCGGTTATGCCAGGAACACCAGGTTGTACACCAGATAATAAAGGCATTCATATTCTTCATACTGGTGGAGAGTACGCTTCTTACCTTCAATTACCTGTGATGCCCAAATAACTTGTAGATTCAAGGGGTTAACTTTATAATGAAACTACTACCAATATTAGTTTGGAATGGAGTTATTATGAAGTTAACCACCTTGAATTATTTCGTTAAAGTTGCAACGGAGAGTAGTTTTACAAAAGCTTCCGAAAAGCTGTATATTTCGCAACCAACTTTAAGTAGACACATACAAGAATTAGAGGCTGAGCTAGGTGTGGCGCTGTTTATTCGGCGTAGTCACACGATTACATTAACACGTGCCGGTGAACAATTTCTAGCAGAAGTCAACGATATTTTAACACGTGTTGATAAGTTGGCTCATATGTTTGATGAGCAAGAGAGTCCGGATAGAACTGCCCAAATTATAAAAATTGGTTATCTATCCAATTTTAATATGAGTAAAATGTATGAACTGTTGGAGCGTTTTAAAATTAGCCATCCTCATGTTCCATTTTTGATGAAACAAGATACACCGATGAAGCTAGCTGATGGGCTCTTGAGTGGCCAGTATGATTTGGTTTTTAATTTATTAACTTATTTTCAATCTAGTGATACGGTTGAGAAAGCGATATTCCTAGAAAATCATTTACAAATCGCTATGCCAGTCAATCACGCCTTAAGTCATAAGAAAAAGTTGCGTTTTTCAGATTTAAGTCAGGAAACGTTTATTTTACTTGAAAGACAGCAGTCACCAGTTATTGTGGATTATGTGGTCGGACAAGGTCTCAAGAATGGGTTCAATTTGAAGGCGAATTCTTACGTGAAAGATCTTGATGAGGGGCTATCTTTGGTTTCTGTGGGAAAAGGTTCGGCTTTCTTATATTCCGGGATGAATGATGGGACTCTGGAAGACAAGTATCGGATTAAGATTGTTGATTTAGAAAGTGACAGTGAAGATCAAAATATTGTCGCTGCTTTTGATAAAGAGCATGAAACCAGCCTTCTTTTAGATTTATTTACGTTTATACAGAGGGAATTGTAGTTTAAAAAGATATAAAAAATGGTTCTATAATCAATATCGAGGTAAGAATAATCTTCCTCCACATTGATTATAGAACCATTTTCTGCGTCTTACCTTATTCCTCAGCGTTTTCTACGTCTTTCGCGCGGAACATTTGGTTGTAACGCTCTTCATCCTCTTGGTTATCACGCACGACTTTAGCCACTGTAAAAGCAGATGAAATCAAACCGATTGAACCCATGAGATAGTACCCTTTGACCATTAGAGGTTCTTTCAACGTTGCTAGACCAATGATTGTAAGTGCTAGGAACGCCAAGAATGAACCCCACGCTAACATAACAAATGCTGGTGAATTACGATATGCTTTTCTTTTCACACTATCACTCCCTTTTTATTAAGTATACCAAGTTTATAGTAAAAAGGATAGAGAATTTTTACAGGGATTATTAGTTAGCTTTAGGATAGGAAAGTAGTGCGCTGTATTCTTTGGATTCCGCGTCATTAGGATCAATCCAATTCCCAAAAACGCTCATGTTCACGGTCACTTCCCCGCGATCGTAGTGAAAAATATAATACCAATCCGTACTTTGCGGATCATTCGTGTTTTTCTTTTCGCGGATTTCTTTGTTGTCCTTGTCGTAAGTAATGTAGTAATTATTTTCTTCGTGCTTCGGGTTTTCAAGATAGGCTTTCCACTTCGCCATGTCTTTTTTTGTCGTTATAATTCGACCGTAACCGCCGCTTTTAAAATCGTAGCTAAGTTTGCTTATGTCAATGATATCGTCAGTTGGAATGCCGTATGCCGCGATTTTTTCGTTGATCGCCGTGCTCGCCTTCGCTTTGTTGCTTGTGAAAATGATTGCTGGGATGGCGATGATGCAGATGACTGCTAGCGCTACGATTCCCCATGATTTTTTTGTGAACTTCATTGTTTCGACTCCTCGTGTGGTAAATTCGTGATTAACGCTATGATTCATTATAACACAAGATTACATGAAAAAAGCGCCCAAATTAGGACGCTTTTTGCTTTATTGGTAGGCTTCTGTTTCGTTGTTTATTTCTCTAACTCGACTACTCGATATTTCTTAAAGTTAACCACTGTACGTACTGGTGCATTGTGTTCTTTTTGCAAGTCTTCGTCAATCGCTACTATGGCTGAGTTAATTAGCATCTTTTCGATTCGACCGAAGTACAATTTATCTTCACGTTCCCACGTCACGTAATCCTCTATTTCCCCTTGTATTTCGGGGTTCAACTTTGGAGATTTCCGCAGTTCTAGTAAATTCACACCTTGATTTTCTGCTGGCATTTCATTCACCTCTTTTGTCTAGTATAGCCTATATTTGGAGAATTAGATAGGGCTGGGTGTCATAAGTGTGGTGGCAGGCGGTTACTATTCTGGTTCTATAATAAATGTTGGGGTAGAAATTAATCTGCCTCAACATTTTTTTGTTCTCATTTCAAGACAAAAAAATACACAGTAATATCAACATCCGTTAAGATAAAAGTGACGAAACCCAATCCAA
>NZ_JABJVM010000011.1 GCF_013820765.1 Paenilisteria rustica | reverse complement strand
CTAGCAAATTACTTTACTAGTATTACTTTTGGAAATAGCTTTCTATTTCCGCCCTGCGATTCTTACCTAGAAACATCACTGTCTCTATTGGTTTTATCTTTGTTTCTGTTCAGTTTTCAAAGGTCATTATCGCGTTGCTATCACTTATGTTGTTTTGTTTTTTG
Source organism: Paenilisteria rustica (assembly GCF_013820765.1). Lineage (GTDB taxonomy): Bacteria > Bacillota > Bacilli > Lactobacillales > Listeriaceae > Listeria_A > Listeria_A rustica. The sequence continues at coordinate 107,873 of NZ_JABJVM010000011.1, read as the reverse complement.
CGACTTTTAAATCATACCATTCAAGCACTTATCTGTCAACAATTTTCTATAATTTATTTTGTGTTATTTTTCTCTGTAAAAGTGTTGGTTAGTAGCGCCGAGAACTAATATATCAATTAATCAGGATAATGTCAACCAAGTTATGCATAATAATTTGGTTTTTTTTCGTACTGTACTCTAATTCCACAAAAATGTATGCGTTAAACATTGCTATGTAGCCATTTGTTAATTCAGATTTTTTTTGCATAAATATAATAGCTTTTATGCAAAAATAAGAAAGAAAACCACCAAATCAAATGAAGTGATGGTTTTCTGGATGTATTATATTTTTTTTGATTGGCATTCTGGACATGTTCCATAGACTTCTAATCGATGTTTGTTTACTTCATATCCTGTGACACTCGCGGCAAAATGTTCTACTTCGTCTAAACCAGGATAATGAAAATCTACTATCTTACCGCATTCATTGCAGATTGCGTGGTAATGTTCGGATGTAGAAAAATCAAAACGGCTGGATGAATCGCCATATGGTAATTCTTTAATTAGTCCTGCTTCTCGGAATACGCGTAGATTATTGTAAACTGTAGCTACACTCATATTGGGGAAGTTCCCTTCAAGCGCTCTGTATATCTCATCAGCGGTAGGGTGGGTATCAGCATTAATTAAGAATTCAAGTATAGCATGACGTTGAGGAGTTATTCTGACTCCAGTTTTTTTCAAGACATCTATTGCTTCTCGTAAATGAGAATGAGACACCGTCATGCACTCCTTTCTCGCATAATTTAAATAGATTGTACATATATTCTATTCTACCTAACTCTGGCTGGTTCTGTCAACATTGGGATACGCAATCGTTTCTTTAATAGCCTCTATTTAAATTAATCATGTTTAATAATGGTTCTTCTTTTTGAAATCTTGCAACATTTTCGAGCCAGATGTCAAAGCTTCTATAGAGATACTTTGGTGAGTGGGCAGATACGTGCGGCGTGATGGTGACATTAGTAAAATTCCAGAGTGGATGATTTTTTGGTAATGGCTCGATTGGGCTAACGTCTAAGTATAGATGCGCGATTGTTTGATTTGACGCTATGTCCATGAGAACTTCTTCCGATATCGCGGAGCCTCGACCGATATTGATGAATACGGTGCTTTTTTTCATGGCTTCAAAGTGAGCTTTTTTGTAGAATGATTTCGTGGCACTCGTTTCGGGTAAGACGGATACAATGAAATCACCTTCTGGTAGAACTGTTTGTATTTCTTCTATAGAGACTGCTTCATCAAATGGTGCAATATTTTCCCCTGATGTGTTGATGCCGATTGTCTTCATTTGGAAGGCTTTCGCGAATTGGGCGATTTGGCTCCCTATCGCTCCTGTTCCGACGACAATGATTGTTTTTTCTGCTAGCTCACCAATTTGTGGATCGCGTTCCCAGTCATTTTTTGTTTGTTTTGACGCAAAGCTCGCTAGTCGCTTCACATGAGATAGCATGAAACCCATCGTAAATTCTGCCATTGGGATTGCGTGGATTCCTCGGACATTGGTGACTAAAATTGATTTTTCTTGGAGTTTAGCGTGAGGGAGTTCTTCAATTCCTGCGGAGAAAACCATGAGCCAGCGTAGCCTTTTTGCTTCCTCAATGATGGAATCGGTGATGTCTGATCCGTAGGACACGATGCAGTCCACCTTGTCTATACCTTGATAGGATGCTAAGTTTTCTATGTATTCGTATGTGTGGTCGGGAAATTGTTCTTGTTGTCTTTCTTTTAGGTCATTTGGAATTGGCATTGTAAATAATATTTTCAACGGGATCACATCACTTCCTATGCGTTATATACTTTTATTTTAGACTCTTTTTGTCTCGGTTACAATGAACTTGCTTCTATTCATTGCAGTCTGACACTATTTCAACTAAAATGGGAAGGGAAGAAACATTAATGAAGGAGATGTATCAAAAATGAACCATTCTGAGTCGGAAAAGCTACATACAGAGGCGCTCGAGCATATTGTCGGTGGGGTTAATAGTCCATCGCGTTCTTATAAAGGTGTTGGGGGCGGGACTCCCGTGACGATGGAGCGTGCGAATGGCGCTTATTTCTGGGATGTAGATGGTAATAAGTATATCGATTATTTGGCAGCTTATGGACCGATTATCACCGGGCATGCGCACCCTCATATTACAAAAGCGATTACACATGCGGCTGAAACCGGTGTTTTATATGGAACTCCCACGCGACATGAAGTTACTTTTGCGAAAATGTTGAAAGAAGCTATCCCTTCTTTGGAAAAAGTACGGTTTACGAATTCCGGGACGGAAGCGGTCATGACGACGATTCGTGTGGCGCGTGCGTATACTGGACGCGATAAAATCATCAAATTTGCTGGCTCGTATCACGGGCATTTTGATTTGGTACTTGTGGAAGCTGGTTCTGGGCCTTCTACGCTTGGCACGCCTGATTCTGCTGGTGTCACGACGGCTACGGCAGAAGAAGTGATTACGGTGCCTTTTAATGATATTGCTACTTTTAAAGAGGCGATTCGTATCTGGGGAGATCAGGTTGCTGCGGTTTTAGTGGAACCGATTATTGGAAACTTCGGGATTGTTGGACCTGTGGATGGCTTTTTGGAAACAGTAAACGAGCTGACGCATGAGGCTGGGGCGCTTGTTATTTATGATGAGGTGATTACTGCGTTTCGATTTATGTATGGTGGCGCGCAGAACTTATTAGGTGTGACGCCTGATTTGACGGCTCTTGGAAAAATTATTGGCGGCGGTTTACCGATTGGCGCTTACGGTGGTCGTGTTGATATCATGGAAAAAGTCGCTCCGCTCGGTCCGGCGTATCAAGCTGGGACGATGGCTGGAAATCCCGCATCGATTCAATCTGGGATTGCCTGTCTGGAAGTTTTGCAGGAAGCTGGAATTTATGATCGGTTTGAAAAATTCGGTGTTCGATTGAAGAACGGGATTTTGAATGCGGCTACTAGGCACGGAATTACGGTTACGGTTAATCAGATTAAAGGCGCTCTGACGGTTTACTTTACGGATCAGGAAATTGTGACTTATGAGGATGCGCAAGCGACAAATGGCGAACTGTTCGGTGAATTTTTCAAGTTGATGGTTGAAGAAGGTATTATGTTGGCTCCTTCTAAATACGAGGCTTGGTTCATTACAACGGCTCATACGTATGAGGATATTGAGGCAACCCTCGCAGCTGTGGACCGTGTTTTTGCAAAAATGGCACCTTGATTAGTTTGTAAAGCAAGATTAACGGTTATAATAGGAGAAATAGAGTACAGAAAGGACTAACCAGCGATGAAATTCGGGGCTAGGATTATAAAAACAGGAATTGCGATTAGTTTAGCGCTTTTTATTGCCGAGCTTTGTCACTCCCCTTCTCCTTCTTTAGCAGGGATTTCGGCAATTTTTGCAGTACAACCATCGATTTATCGGTCTTATTTAGAAATTTTGCAACGGGCACAAGGGAATGTGATTGGTGCGGCCATCGCGATCGGCTTCGGGCTATATATTGGGAATGACTTCATATTGATTGGGATTGCGTCGATTCTTTGTGTGGCCCTGTTAATTCAATTCAAACTTGAAAAAACAATCGGTCTGGCGCTAGTGACGCTCGTTATCGTGATGGATTCGCCTACAAGCGATTTCTTAATGATTGCACTCACGCGGTTTGGCACAATCATGCTTGGACTTGTTGCAGCGTTTATCGTGAATTTGATTTTCTTACCGCCAAAATACGAGGTGACTTTGTTCCAATTTATTTATAGTACAAATGACGAGATTATGCGCTGGATTAAGTTAAATTTGCGTCATGCAGCCGATTTTCCGCTCCTCAAAAAAGACATGAAGTGGATGCAAAAACAGATTACGCAAATGAGTAGTTATTATGAACTGTATCGCGAGGAACGAACATTTTTGAGGCGAACGAACATTTCTAAATCGCGAAAAATCGCAGTATACCGGCAAATGATCCTTTGTTCGCAAAAGGGCTATGAATTGTTGCGAATCTTGCATCGCTATGAAAATGACTTTTTGCAGTTGCCGCCTGATAAACAGGAATTGATTCGGATGCAAATTGATTATTTGACGGATACGCATGAGCAGTTGTTACTCACGTATATTGATAAGGTTTCAGTGGATTTGAACTACGCTGAGAAGCATTTTTCGCAGGATCCGGCAGACTTAATGCGTTTGTTTTTGAATGAAATGAAGGAGATTGATAAGGAGGACGACGATGAGGGGATCGATCAATATCATTTGATGCGGATTATCGCGTGCGTCTTTGCTTATCAGGAGACTGTCGATTATTTGGAGAAATTGATTCATAGCTTCAAACTGCGGCATGACGAGGAAAATAAAATTGATATTGATGTGCATGAATAACATAAAAAATCGAGTGAGCTACTATAGCTGGCTCGGTTTTTTGCGTGTTCGGTTATCGCTGGATCCGAAGACACTGGTGTTTCTGCAGCGCTCATGTTTAGATATCGCGCCGCTTTTGCCAAGTTATGAAAAATACGCCTTACGCAGTTGAAATGGTTTATTGAACGGCAAAACACGCAAAACAAAATTCCAGTGACGGAAGCTTGTTTTGCGTGTTTTTACTCTAAATTTAGCGATATTCTTTGTACTTTTCATACCAAATGTCGATGTAATCTTTGGAAAATGGACCTTTTTTATCCAGAATCCAGTGTGAAAGAACATCTACATTGTGCCTCAGTATACGGTCGATGGAGTCTGGATATTTCATTTGTCGTCTATGTTGTTCATATTCGCCTTCATCTAGCAAGTGGAAACGACCATCTGGAAATACCTTGATATCCAAATCGTAATCGATATACTTAACCGCTTCCTCGTCTGATGCAAAAGGCGTACCTAAGTTACAATAATGATAAATCCCGTCTTCTCGAATCATTGAAATCACGTTAAACCAGTATTCACTGTGGAAATAACAAATGGCAGGCTCGCGAGTTACCCACTTTCGGCCATCAGATTCTACCACTAGAGTATGATCATTCCCACCGATAATAACATTTTCCGTCGATTTCAAAACAACCGTTTTTTTCCAAGTACGATGAAGTGAGCCGTCGTGTTTGTAGCTTTTGATTTGAATTATTTCTTTCTCTTTAGGTAAGTACATCCAATATCCTACTTTCTCCATGTACTATCGATCTAACATCCTTTTCCATTATAACATGCAATTAGCTGCAAAAAAACTGAAAAGACACGAAAAGCTGAAAGAGCCCGCTTAGCCTCGACAGAAATTGTTAGGGGGCGCAGTCAAAACCCTCTTTTGGTTTTTACGGAGGTCACGAAATTTCCGAGAGGCTGGCTCTTGAAGCTGGATCGCGAAATGATGATAAGTCAAAGCCCAGAGCATTCCCGTGTACATGATTGCCCTACTCTGAAATACAACAAAACTATTCTCTACCTCTGTCTCTACCATTACCAACAAGAATCGAAGCTAGCCGTTGAAACTGGATCTGGAAGCACCAATCATAACGCAGTACATGAATCCCGTGCTCACTTTGCTCTCATGTATATTTAACCCCTATACCAACAACGTCCGCCCACCATCTACAATAATCGTCTGTCCACGAATCATATCTGCTTGATCACTCACTAAAAACGAAACAGCTTTCACCAAATCGCCCGCTTCTACCATACGCCCTGCTGGAGTTTTAGCAATAGCGTCCGCTAATAATTCTTCTCTATTAGGAAAATGATCCAACGCTTCTGTTTCAATCAACCCACCAGAAACAGCATTCACCGAAATCCCAAGTGGCGCTAATTCCACAGCCAAATAACGTGTCAATGACTCAACAGCCGCTTTTGAAACACCAACCGTTGTATAATTCTCCAAATACCGAATCGCTCCAACAGAACTCAGACTCACAATTTTCCCACCACCTGTTTTTTGCATGCGTTTCGCGGCTTCTTGGCTCGCAAAAAGTAGCGCCTTGGCATTGATGTCCATCGTCCAATCCCAATGTGACTCGTTTAATTCCATAATCGGTCGTAAAACACCACTCGCTGCGTTGTTTACCAGAACATCCAGTCGCCCAAATGCTTCATCAATTTCTTCAAACATACCTTTTAATTTCGCGATATCTCCAACGTTTGCACGTACAAGAATCGCTTTTTGCCCTAGCGCTTCAACTTCTTTTGCGACTTCTTCAGCTTTACTGCGACTTCTAGCAAAATTAATCGCGATATCATATCCTTGTTTCGCAAGTTCGAGCGCGATTTCCCGCCCTATTCCGCGACTGCTTCCTGTTACTAATGCTACCTTATTCATTGTATTGTTTCCCCCTTTAGAAATGCTTGCCACATTTTTTGATATGGAACTGGAAAAGCTAGATGCTCCATTTCGGCTTTTGTGACGGTTTTTAATTTTAAATCTGAGGGTTGTGTAGTAATCGCTTGCGCTGCGAATACGTCCACTTCCCAGACTAAATGCGAAAATATATGTTTCACGTGTGCGATTGGCTCTGACTCAACTTCGAGATCGATGCCGTATTGTTGTAAAAAGGCTAACTTCATTGTTTCGTGATTTTCCGTCAATTCCACGGTCGGAAATTGCCACAAGTTAGCGAGCAGCCCTGTATCAGGCCGCTGTTCAATGATATATTGGTCGACTCCAACCTGGACAATAGCGCTAGATAGGAACACCTTCTTCACTTTGGTTTTCTTAATTTTGACTGGATAGGCTTCTTCTTTCCCAACCTTATGCGCTTCGCAAAATTCTTGTAGCGGACAAATGAGGCACATCGGTTTTTTGGGCGTACAAACAAGTGCGCCGATTTCCATTAAACCTTGGTTAAATTCGCCCGGCTTTTCTGGATCAATCAGAGGATAAAGCGCGGCTTCGAATCTCTTCCGCGTTTTTTGCTTCATAATGTCATCGTCAATTTCTAAAATACGCGATATCACTCGCATAACATTACCATCAACGGCCGGCTCTGGCTTCGCGTAGGCAATACTGAGCACCGCGCCCGCAGTATATGGCCCAACACCTTTTAGGGCAAGTATCCCGTCTAAATCACTTGGCACAACGCCATCCATCTCTGTCACCACTGTTTTCATAGCCGCTTGTAGATTACGAACACGCGAATAATAACCGAGACCTTCCCATGCTTTTAAAATGCGTTCCTCTGGCGCTTCTGCAAAGTCTTTCATCGTTGGGAACCATGTCATGAATCGCTCAAAATATGGCATAACTGTGTCGACTTTGGTTTGTTGCAACATAATTTCAGAAACCCAAATCCGGTAAGCCTCTGTATTTTCGCGCCATGGCAATACTCTCTTGTTCGTCTCATACCAGTCAATCAAAGCTGATCTGAAGGCGATTATTTTTTCTTCTTTCCATTCCATCTTGTATTTACTCCTCATTTTGTGCGTATATTCTCATGGTTTTCTAATGCGTGTTTTCGGGTATTCTGTAGTATAATATAAGTATGAAAAAACTTCCGATACTTGATTCCAAGCAACGTTACCATTATACAGAATCAAGATGCGATTGGACAGCCAATTGCCTTCACGGAAAGTTTCAATAAGATGCAGACATTCATTTTAGGACTGCTCTTAGAAGAGGAGGAAATCTCTTGGACACTGGCACACATGTTGTTATGGGAATTGCACTCGGCGCTGTAGCTACGGCGATCGACCCTGCTATCGTAGGGAGTTCCGCTGCCATTGGTATCATGACAGCCACTATTATTGGATCACAAATACCGGACATTGATACTGTTCTTAAACTAAAAAATAACGCGGATTATATTCGTAACCATCGCGGAATCACACATTCGCTTCCAGGTCTCGCAATTTGGCCGCTCTTGCTTTCTGCTATTCTTGCTTTTATTTTTCCAGCTGCACCGTTCTGGCATCTCTTGCTATGGACGTTCGTCGCAGTCGGACTGCATATATTTGTCGATATTTTCAACGCGTATGGAACACAGGCGTTGAGGCCGTTTAAAGATACCTGGGTCGCTTTCGGGTTTATCAATACCTTTGATATCTTTATTTTCAGCTCTCACGTTGTAGCTATCATTATTTGGCTACTTGGAGCTCCTGCTTTGCCAACGTTCTTCACATTATACGCGATTTTGGCACTCTATTATGTAGCGCGGTTCATCACCCAGAAAGTCATTACCCACGCGGTCAAAAATATGATTCCTGACTCGGAGGAAATTATTGTAGCTTCTACAATTCGTTTTTTCCAGTGGCGTGTTGCGGTTACGACGAAAGATCACTATTATGTCGGACGAGCTTTTAAACGCACCATTTCGATTTATGAGAAATTCGATCGCTTACCAGTTCCCGATAATGATATTATCCACGCAGCGATGAAAGACAAGAACTTGACGGCATTTGTATCCTTCTCGAAAGTGTATAATTGGCGTATTGAAGAAAAAATGGATGGCACGTATGTGACCTACACTGATTTAAGATATCGCAGTAATGGCCACTATCCATTCGTTGCAGTTGTCAAATTAGATGACAATTTAGAGATCATCTCATCTTACACTGGCTGGATTTTCAGCGACGAAAAACTACACAAAAAACTACACCCTGTAGCTAATTAATATCAAAAGACCTTCTCGCATCAAAACGGGAAGGTCTTTTCTTGTTACCGTTCTTTTCTCTCTACTAAATGCAATGACGCGCCGTGTTGTTTTATTTGTTTGGTTACATAATCATATGTGTATTCATTCCCGCGGTAGGGGTAGCCGGCCTTTGCATAACTTGCTTCAAAATCAGTCCAAAGCATTTCGACCCACCATAAAGCTTCGTCTTCGGTAAAGTTTGGATTTATCGCTAGTAGTTCTAGCTTTAATTTCTCAAAATATGTTTGCATTAATCTTGCTCCTCTTCAAAATCTAATTCGTGTTCACGCATGTAGTCTTGAATAGTATCATAAGAAAATCCTTTTTGCAACAGGGATGTGATTGTTTTTTGTCGACATTTGGCTGGACCTAAGCGCCGATTTCGTTGTAGTAGCTTGTTTAATTGTTCCCCTAACACATCTTGTTCTTGCTCTTCTGAAAAATCCTCTAGTGCAATGGCGCTTGCTTCTTTCGCAAGATCCGTTGTGTAGCCTTTTTGGATAAGTTCAGTGATTAGTTTTTGTTGTAGTTGTCGTTTTGCCGATTTACGGCTACGATTGACGATTTTGGCTGCTAATTTGACGGCATTTTCTAATTGGGTATCGTCTTTAAAATCGACTAGTGCTTCTTCAATATACTCGCGAGTAATACCTTTAGTTACGAGTTCGCGTTCGATTTGACGAGGACCTTTTGAGGTTGTGTTTACTTGGGTTCGAACGTATAGATGCGCGAACTCCAAATCATTGATGTATTTCATTTCCGCCAAACGCTTGATGACTAGACTTATTTCATCCGGCTCCATCTCCGCTTTTGTCAAGTGTGTACGGATTTCCTTTTCGGAGCGCACACGATGGGCTAGATATTGGATCGCTTTATTTAAACCACGGCGAATCGCGTCTTCTTCTTGAATTTCGGCCAGTTCCTCGTCAGTTAGTTCGCGATCTTTAAAAAGTTGGTACTTAGTTAGAACGACCTCGTCTACACTGAACAAATATTTTCCGGCAACAAAGATGTTATACCGCTCTTTATTTTTTTGTTGCTGCGAAATGGATGTTATTTTCATTGTTATCGCCTCCTCTTCTCTACTCTATCATACGCAAAAAATCGTTTTAAAGCTATCTTAAAGGGAAAAGTAATAGAAACAAGTTAGGGGTGAACGAAATTATGAATATTTTAATCGCGGGCGGGACTGGTTTTATTGGACAGCATCTCGTTCCTACTCTTTTGGATAAGGGGCATGTTGTTTATATTTTGACACGTCAGGATGGTAAAGTTAGCACCGATAATATCCATTATATAAAGTGGTTGGGCGGCTCTTTGCCTGATTTAGCTGGGGTGTCTATTGATATTTGTATTAATCTTGCTGGTGCGGGTATCGCGGATAAGCGCTGGACAGAGGATCGGAAGCAGTTGATTTTAGATAGTCGTGTGGATGCGACGACCGAGCTTGTGCGGATGATTCATAGCTTGAAGCCGAAGCCTCGATTGTTGATTAATGCGAGCGCGATTGGCGTATATCCTACGTCACAAACGACCTTTTTCTTAGATACGGAGGAGCATGTGGCGGCTGATAATTTTCTTGCGGAGACGGTTATTTCTTGGGAAAAAGCTGCGCGTGCTTCGGGAATTCGGACGGTCTTTACGCGATTTGGTTTGATTTTGGGTAAGGACGGCGGATCATTGCCACTACTCACAAAACAGTTTAGCTTCTTAGTTGGCGGGCCGCTTGGCGATGGAAATCAGTGGTATTCGTGGATTCATATTGATGATGTTGTCGCCGCGATTGTCTTTATCATGACGAACGAGCGGATCGACGGCGCGGTGAATGTAACAGCTCCGCACCCGGTTCAACAGAAAAAATTCGCAGAGCTACTCGGTCAGGCGATGAATCGACCAGCAAAAGTTGCGACGCCTGCTTCGATGATTCGTCTAGCAATGGGCGAAAGGGCGATGCTTATTTTGAAAGGTCAACGGGTATATCCGCAAAAACTTCTCAATCAAAATTTCACATTTAAATTCCCGCAGATTGAGGCGGCATTGGTCGATTTAGTAAAAGAATAGCAAAACAAGGCGCTTGTGAGATCCGACTGCGATCTTCCAGCGCCTTGTTTGTGTTATTATTTCGTTTCTTCTGTAGCCGCGACGGGTTCCATCTCGTCTACAATGTCTTCTACGATTTGTGCTTTGGATAACGGCCGTTTTTTGCCTACTAGAACCATCAGTTGCAACATTGTAAAAGCAATCGAGCTTCGTTTCCTGAACGCGATGAATTTTTGAACCCAAGTGGTTACGTATTTTGATTTGTAATTGCGTAATCCTTGGAAACCATAGAAGCCTTGGCTATAGCGGTAAACAAGGCCTGCCAATCTTTCTCCTAAAAAGGCAAACTGTGAGGAACCGACATTGGATAATGGCGCCATCCCTGCGTTGAAAATTTGGTAGCCGTCTTCTTGCCCTTTTTGGAATAGGTTGATGAATAGGAAATCCATGATACCGCTTGGAGCATCTTGACCGTAGCGCATTAAATCGATGGATGTCATTTCGTCGTTGTAACATGGCATGATCGAGGCAAAAGCAATGATTTCACCTTCTGCGTCTCGAGCGATTGCGATTGGTGCTTGTTCTAAATAGTAAACATCGAAGTACCCAAGCGAGAATCCTTTTTCGGATCTATCGCCTAGCCAATCATCCGAAATTTCGCGGAGTCGTTGAATCGTTTTTTCATCGAAGCTTGGCTCAATAATTTCAAATGTATAACCTTCACGCTCGAATTTATTCATTAAGGCGCGTTCACCCTTACGTTTTTTACCAGTTAGCGTAAATTCGGGTAAGGATACGAAGCCTTCTTCACCAATTTTCATGAAATCAAAACCATGATCGTGGAGGAATGCCAGCATATCAACATCGACTTCATAGAAAACGGGTCGGTAACCAAAACGATCGGCATATGTCATCAGCTCTTCTAGCGCGTCCTCAAGGGAGTCACTATCCCCGACTGGTTCTCCCATGATAACCATTTTATCGGCTTTTAGTTGGAACGGAAACACAACTTTATCGTCTTTAGACCAGAAAAGTAGTTTGTCGCGCATGAACATTGTGTGGGTTACTTCATTTCCTTTGTATTTAGCTAAATGGGCTCGTAAACGCCTCGCATCAAATGGTTCCCCAATCGTAACACTCGTGATTGAGAAGTAATAGAAAATAATAATCAAACTAATAATCGCGATGGCGACACCGATGAATCCTGTAATCCAAACGTGTTCAGATGGAATCAACAGGTAATCGGGAATTTTGCGGTGATGTGGTACTTTTGGCGAGTTATAAATGCCGATGAGAACATAGCCGATTAAACAAACTAAAAATAGTAAGCTGTCAAAAATGATTTTACTCCATGTGTAGACGAGTTTTTCACGATAAAATTCATTGCGGGCTAGGTAAACGCAAATCAATACGATACCAAGAAAAATCGCTGCTTTGATGGAAAATCCTTGGGCAAGTGTATTGAAAATCGCGCAACCTAGCACAACAATAGTTGTTACATAGGCTTTAGTAATCTTACTTTCGATACCTCGAGCAAGTCCGAGTAACAAGAACCCGAACGCAATCATCGTGATTTGCGACACGAAAAATAGACTGAATGGCGCGAGTTTATAGAGTAGTGGTAAATGATAAATCGCATTTGGAATCGCTGCGGAGATAATCAGCATCAGCCCTGCAAAATACACGAACAAGACTAGAAATCTGTGCGCTAGTTTTTGTAGGAATAGGCGTGGTAACCCTTCTAAATAATCATTGAATTTCTTCCCAGCTTTTTGGACGAAGAATAGAAGTCCAGCTGCGAACGGGATAATATAGTAGAAAATACGATAAAACAGCAACCAAGCGACACTGAGGTCCGTCGGTACGCCAAGTGCTTCAAGCCCGAGAATCATGACGACATCGAACGTTCCAACCCCGCCTGGTACCATCGATGCAATCCCGATAACAGATGCAATGACGAAAAGTGGGAATACTTTAGCAATATCGACTGGTTCGTTCATGAGTACGCCGATAATGATGAAGCAACCGAATGCAAACGCCCATTCTAATAGGGACGCTAATATAAGTAGTAATTCACGTTTTAGCGGTAAATCTTCAAATAGCGTTTTACTTTTCCATTTTGTAAAGAAAAATAGGATTGGAAAATATAAGCCACCGCCGACAAGCCAAGGCCAGTAACTGCGGAAATGATCGGCGAATCCTGGAATAAACAGCATCACTAGGCCGATAAGGCAATATAATGATAAACCTGATACGAGAAACAAGGCAATTTTTGAAATAGCTAGAAGGATTTGTTTATGGTCTGCATTCTTACCGTAGAAATTGGCACGTAACGAGGCTCCTAATACGCCGCCAAACCCACCGATATTAGTAAATGTGTTCGTAATCCAGCCAGACGCAATGATATGACTTGTTGGAAACTTACCTGGCAAGAGTTTCACGATGACAAAATCATAGATAAGCATTGGTGTCACAGCAATAAGCCCGACTACAATCATGATCAAGATATTTTCTGGGCTCTGCGATGTTAAGTTATCTTTCAAGGCTCCAAAATCGGTTGTTGTTCCGATGCTAATCACCTCATAAACGACAAACGCGAGTACAAAGACGATAAAAATAATTTTAGCCTTCAGACTATTTTCTTGAAACCATGCTATGAGTTTTGCAAATCTTTCCTTCATCATACCAATTCCCTTCACTTTTCCCAATTCAATACTATTTTTTGCGCTTTCTCACGCGTGGTATACACAGGGCTACAAGAATCCCTAGCAAACCACTCAGCGTATTTAGAATAATGTCATCAATATCTGTCGAACGGTTTTCTGGCAAAGTTATGCCGCTAAAACCTGTGATAACCGTCGTTTGGAGGAATTGAACAAGCTCGATTCCTGTAGAAACTAATAGGGCAATCAAGAGCGTCGTTCCCATTCGTTTCGTAATTTGAAAATAGAGTAGAAAGAACGTCAATGGTGCGAGTAACAGGACGTTTCCGAGTAATTGAATGATGGTTGGCATTGTTGGCAACGTTTGGTGCACCGTATTTTCAATTGTGGTAAATGGCACAAGATTCACCATTTCTTGCTGAATATGAAATCCTCCTGTGTACGTGCTTTTTAGAATATCCCCTGCTGAAATATATGTAACTAAATGATGCAAAATGAACAGATAGAGAATGAATGTCGCTAGCCAAATCACATCTATTGAATTTCTTAATTTTGCCTTCCAAATGATGAAAATAGAGCACGCGCTAAGGATTGTCCCGTTTAAAATGACATTGATCAACTCTGCTCTACTACCAAAATCGAGTGCTAAAAATATACCGTAAGCCATATATAAAATCGGAATCAGGAGAACAAGAAACCGAATTTTGTCATTTTTCATAGATCTGCCACGCTTTCTTATTTCTTATGGTCTAATTGTCTACCTTAGTTTAACAAATAACGCTAGTAATGAAAAGCTTTGTCGCGACTTTTCATCCTTACATTATTGCAAGGTGATTCAAAAATGGAGAACGAGGATTGGTATATATCCCCCGTTCTCTATCCTTGTTCCTCATATTCTCAATTCGTAAACAAATTGCTCACCGCGCGGGCCTAATACAACGCGTGGTGTTTCGACAAAACCGCTTTTTAAATATAGTTTTTGTGCTGGAATGTTTCGTTTATTGACTGCTAAAACAGCGCTAGCGATTCCTTTGAAATGAGCGTGCACATAGTCTTTTAACGCAGCTAAGGACTTTGTACCATACCCTTTTCCTTGCAAGCTGGAATCGATGGAATAACCTCGTAAAAGTAGCGCATTAGGTTCTGTGGTGTATGTCGTTAGGTCATTGCCACTATCTAACACGAAAAAGCCTGCGATCATTCCATTATCTAAAATTTGGACGCAGTGATAGCTACTTGTTTTAGCCGATTGTTCTAAAAGTTCTAGCGGGTGCGCCGAAAACTCGTCGTTTGTTAGTGTATAGTTCGTAAGGGCCGCAATCTCCGCCGTTTCATTTTTGAATGGTTTTAGCTGCATTGTCAAAGGAAGCCCTCCTCGCTTAGTTTTTTAAAGTTAAGACCGTGATGCTCTCCACATGTGCGGTGTGAGGGAACATGTCTAGTGGTTGGATATACTTCACGTTGTATTTTTTAGATAAAATCTGAATATCGCGTGCAAGTGTTGATGGATTACATGATACGTAGACAATTTGTTTCGCATTCGTACGCAGAATCGATTGCAGTAACTGGTCTTCACAACCTACGCGTGGCGGATCGACAACAATCGCGTCTGGTTTAAAGCCAGCCTTGATCCATTTCGGGAATACTTCTTCGGCTTTCCCTGTTTCGAAGCTAACATTTGTTATTCCAGCACGCGCGGCATTTGCTTTTGCGTCCTCGATCGATTCTGCAATGGTATCCATCCCGCGTACTTCTGCTGCTCGTTTCGCCAAAGAAAGCCCGATTGTTCCGACACCACAATAGGCATCGACAATTTTTTCGTTACCAGTCAAGCGGATGGCACGCGCTACTTCGCGGTAAAGCTTCTCCGTTTGCGATGGGTTCAATTGGAAAAAGGCGCGCGCAGAAAGGTCGAATTCGATTTCCCCTAACTTCTCGGTGATTTTTTCTTTCCCTGCAAGGAAGAGCGTTTCTTCACCGAAAATTAGGGATGTTTTTGCCTGATTGACGTTTTGCATAATCGAAACAACTTCTGGGATGGCCGCTTGGATGCGCTCAATTAACTCGCGTTTGCGTGGTAACTTCTTGCTGTTTGTGACAAGGACAAGTTGAATCTGGCCGGTTTTAATTCCCGTGCGAACAACGATTGTCCGGACAATACCGCTATTTCGTTGTTCTTCATAGATTGGAATTTCAAGTTCTTCGAGTAAGTCGCGTACAAAATTGGTTACTTTTACAGTGTCTGGATGTTGTACGATACAGGTTTCGATTGGAACTAGCTCGTGGCTTTCGGCGCCAAATAGGCCGGCTTCGACCACATCATCAATTTCCCGTACTTGGAATTGGCTTTTATTCCGGTAACCCCATGGATTTCCCATACCGATTGTGTCGCGAATCTTAATTTGTTCTAAGTGGAAACGTGTATGTTTTTCGATGGATTGTACGATAAGATCTTTTTTCATTTGCAGTTGTTCTGGGTACGCTAAATGTTGCAATTGACAACCGCCACATGCATCGTAGACTGGGCATGGTGGTGTCACGCGGTGTGGTGATTTTTTACGAATTTTGCGGATTTTTGCTTCTGTGTAGCGTGGATTGACTTTCGTAGCCTCGACCACGACTTCTTCTCCTGTTAGGGCGCCGGTTACAAAAACGACCGATCGTTTGAAATAGCCGATTCCTTCGCCGTTAATACCAATCCGTTTAATCGTTAGCGGGAATTGTTGACCTTCTGTTACTGGATTTTCGCTCAAAATAATTCTCTCCTTATGGTCAGTTTAATTAATCTCCCCGACCAGCTTTTTCTGCTTCACTATGCTAAGTGTGGCATTGATTTCGCCACCAATCATCAAAATCGTTCCTGTTAGATAAAACCATAACATCAAAATAATAATTACACCGATACTGCCGTAAGTCGCAGAGTAATTGGCAAAATTGTTCACGTAATAGGCGAAACCAATCGAAGCTGCAGCCCAACCAACCGTGGAAAAAACCGCGCCTGGTAAAATACTAAATAAGCTGCTTCTCCGGTTTGGTGCAATCCAAAAAATAAAGGAAAACACGATAAAAATAACGGCCATTGTCACAACCCAGCGAAAATTATTCCAAATATCGAGTGTATCTTGGGACACATTCAGATGATTAAAAATAAACAACCCAATTTGCTGGCCAAAAACGACGAGGAGTAGTGTCACGACCACAACCGCCAGCATCCCCATTGTAAAAACCATCGACAATAGGCGTTTTATAAAATAATTGCGGCGATCCTGCACACCATACGCTTTATTCAAGGCTTTCGTCGTTGCGTTCATGCCATTAGAAGCCGACCACAACGTTCCGATAATCCCGATAGAAAGCGCACCGCCTGAATTATTATTCAGAAGCTGATCCAGATTATTATTAATAAAATCATAAATTTCTTCTGGAACAAACTGCTTTATCGTTGTAAATAACTGGTCTTGGTCAATGTTGAAATACGGAAGTAACGAGGCCACAATTAGTAAAATCGGAAAAATGGAAAATAGCATATAATACGCTAATTGTGAGGCGCTTCCGGATACATCATTTTTAGTAAATCTAGCTCCAACGGCCATGCCAAAACGAACTAGGCGGATATTTTGTATTTTTTTTAACATCGCTATCCCCTTTCTTCTTAAAATAGACGCTAATTGTGGCGCCACTCCAAACTATATGCTACAATTTTTGAAAGTTGAAAAGGAGTGTCTCACATGAACTTAGAAAATCCCACGCAAGAAAATGTTACGTATATGCTAAATGAAATTACGGTAAAACTAAAAATGGTTAATGCTTCTGTCTTTGAAAACCTGACCTTAGAAGCCATCCATTATGATTCCTTACTTGATATTTATACGCTGATTCATCGCAAAAACAATATCAGTATGCGCGAAATGCAACTTTTTGCAGAGGAACTAAGCACTATTCGGAAATAATTTCGCTAACGTAATCCACTAAGTCGCGCATATCAAAGATTTTAGAAGGTGCACCAGCAATCATCGTCGGCTGGTGTGCTTTTTTTTGTTCGTACTCTCGCCCAATTGCAATAAATTCTTCGCTATTAGACGTTATTTCGTCATAGCTCTGCCAAATCTTCTTGCCACCCACCATAATCGGTGACTTTTCTTGCTGAATTCGGAAGGCTTTCGCGCGATGCTCCGCCAGATGTAGCGACGTGTTTTTATTATGATCGACGCCAAACAAGACAATTTTTGCGTGTAACTCATAGAGGCGTGCTAGCGGTGATTGCTCGCCGAATCCGAAATTAAGCGCATGTTTCTCCGTAATAAAGTCGGAATCGCTCCCCCATGCACAAAAAGAATATTTCGGGTGAGAACTTCGCTTCACGCCTTCCATTTTGCGGAAGATTTCTGGAATCACGCCCATGAAAAAAGTAGGCGTTTCTTCAGGATTATAAGCAGGCATTTCCTCATAAATTGTCGGCAACCACTCTTTAGGAACCGCTGGATTACGCCATTTTGCCGGGTCTGACACATTCGTACTTTGCGTTGCCATCACTAGATTTCCAGATTCCGTTACCGCCTGTTGAAAAGCTTTAATAATCGTAACCCCGCCTCCGCACACCCAGCCAGCTTGACCGAGCGCAGAGTGCAGAATCACTGTATCTCCTTTTGCAATACCTAGATTATGTAATTCTTTGCAAATCGATGTAACTGTATGTGGCGCCCTCGTTTTACGAATCGCTCTCTTCTCTCCCATACCCATTCTCCCTTTGCTATTGAAAAAATTTAGGTGTGTCGCGTTCTTGGCAACACACCTACGTATTATTTAGTCATTTTCACCTTGATATGTCAAAATTTCTGGACCATCCTTTGTAATAGCAATCGTATGTTCATATTGTGCAGAAAGTGAACCATCCGCCGTTCGCGCCGTCCACCCGTTGTCATCCATCTTCGCTTTCCAGCCACCCGTGTTAACCATTGGCTCAATCGTGATAACCATTCCTTCTTTCAAACGTGGACCTTTGCCTGCTGCGCCGAAATGTGGTACTTCTGGTTTTTCGTGTAATGTTGGACCAACGCCGTGACCAATAAATTCGCGAACAACCGCTAGTTTTTCAGCTTCTACATAGGTTTGAATCGCATGTCCAATATCGCCAATGCGGTTTCCTACTTGTGCTTGTTCGATGCCAAGATACATCGATTTACGAGTCACTTCCATCAAACGCTCGGCTTCTGGTGAGACTTGGCCAACACCATATGTCCAAGCTGAATCGGCAAGCGCACCATGGAAATTAACAACCATATCTACTGTGATAATATCGCCTTCATTTAGAATTTTCTTACGAGGGAAACCGTGACAAATTTCGTCATTAATACTCGCACATGTTGCAAATTCATAACCTTCAAAGCCTTTTTGCTCTGGTGTCGCACCTTGTTTACGCAAGAACTCCTCCGTGAATACTTCGATATCCCAGCTCGTAATTCCAGGCTTGATTAGTTTCTTGATCTCTTTATGTGTCGCAACAAGGATTTCCCCCGCACGTTTCATTTCGTCGATTTCGCGTCTTGATTTTAATGTAATCATTTTTTCCATCCCTTCTCTTTCCAGCTCTCGAATCCTTTGATTTTGTCCTAGCCAGAAATTCTCACTTCTACCATTATAGCTTTATTCGCCTCATTTTGAAAGTACGAATATGACGTTTTTGCTAAATTTAACGGAATTTCTTGCAGTTTTCCTGAAATTCTTTATAATGGAAGTATTAGTGATTGATGAAACAAGCATATTCCGCGTTCGCAAGTGTGCTTTTTTTAGCGTATTAACTTAGAACTCATAGAAAGAAATGGTGATGTAAATAATGGCAAAAGTTATGATCGTATATGCCAGCATGACTGGTAATACAGAAGAAATTGCAGATATCCTTGGCGAAGAATTAGAGAAATATGATATTGAGGTCGAAATTGAGGAATGTATCTCTGTCGAACCTGAGAAATTATTGGAATATGATGGCGCGCTCATCGGCGGTTACACGTATGATGACGGCGAACTTCCAGACGAATTTGTAGATTTTTATGAAGATATGTCTGATGTAGACTTTTCTGGTAAAATCTGCGCTTCTTTCGGGTCTGGCGACACATTCTATGACGAGTTCTGCCTAACAGTTGACCTTGTTGAGAAACGCTTGAAAGAACAAGGCGCGACAGTCCCTGTAGAAGGCTTAAAAGTAGATTTAGATCCTGATGAAGACGATGTAGTTCGTGCAGAAGCCTATGCGAAAACATTTGCAGATGCCCTACTTGGGAATTAATTTCCGCTATTGAATATATGAAATCTCCCAAAATGTCTAGCTATCGCGTTGATAGTTAGGCATTTTTTTGATAGCTAAAATAATTTTAAAATCTATTTTTTGATTCGCCCATATTAGACTGTATTCGATTCTCTAGCAAGCATTACAAGCTTTTTTCAGCTCTTTTTAAAAACAGATTTCCGTCCGATTTCTACCGTTGAAAATACAGCAATGTGTCGCATAAACCTATTTCTCCCTATCCTCGTGGAGTAGACGCTCTGATGAGGATATGTTACTGTTAATTGACCTACAATTTTAAGGAGTGTTACGATGACTTTCAATGAATTTTCTGTATATATGTCCGAGAACTTAACGACCAAAGATAGCTTTTACCAAAAAGCACTCGAATTCCAAAACGAGAAAAATAAGAAACGTCCGCCTGCCAAGCGTTGGAAAGACACGAAACTAGATCGTGCAGTGAATGCGATGTGGCAAGATATTATGAAAACAATGTACGACAAAATCAAGCCGTCAATTAAACGCGATGCCCCTGATTTACAACAAGCTTGGCTAGACTATTTTGTGAAGTATAATATTTTAGAGTCGATGGATGAAGCCCTATCAGAGATTGAATTTGATTAGCCTAACAAACGCTCATAAATTCTCTTCGAATAACAAAATATGGCTTGCTAAAGCAGAGCGTTGTGGCTGTTTTTATTGTCTAGAGCTTTTTGCGCCTTCTGAAATTACAGATTGGCTGGAAATCGAGGATACAGCGCTTTGTCCAAATTGTATGATCGATGCGATATTACCCGAATCGAACTTGCTACCGCTCAGCCGCGAATTTTTGAATGAGATGCATCAGGAATGGTTTGGATAGTTGCTTTACGGTATTTTTTAAGATACAATGCTTTTATTGAATAGAAGAGGGGTGCTACATATGTCAACATTTAATGAGAAATTAGAAAAGTATGCAGAATTAATCGTCAAGGTTGGAGTGAACGTTCAGCCTAATCAGAAAGTAGTGATTAACAGTTCCATTGAAAGTGCACCGCTAAGCAGATTGATTACGAAAAAAGCCTATGAAGTTGGGGCTAGCGACGTTATTATCAACTGGGCAGACGAAGAAATCACGTTACTTCGCTACCAAAATTCACCGATTGAAATTTTCGAAAAAGCTGCACTTCACCGTGCTGCGGAACGCATTGAATTAGCTCACGAAAATGCTGTTTTCATCTCGATTATTTCGGAAAATCCCGATTTACTTAAAGGCGTGGATGGTAAGAAAATCGCAGCAAACCAAAAAGCAACTGGTCAAGCGCTTGAGGAATTCCGCCAAATGATCCAGTCTAACACGATAAGCTGGACGGTTGTTGGCTCGGCTTCTGAAGGCTGGGCAGCGAAAGTATTCCCTGATCTACCACACGCTGAGCAAGTTCCTGCACTTTGGGAAACGATCTTTGAAACAACGCGTATTAACACGGCTGATCCCGTTCAAACGTGGAAAAATCACGATGAGACACTGAACAATAAAGCGACTTATTTGAACGATCAACAATATACAGCTCTTCACTATACTGCACCCGGAACTGATTTAACAATTGGTCTTCCTAAAAATCATGTATGGGTTGGCGCTGGAAGCTATAATAAACAAGGCAAAGAATTCATGGCGAATATGCCTACGGAAGAAGTTTTCTCATGTGCTGAAAAGAATAGCGTGAATGGCTACGTATCAAGCACAAAACCGCTAAGCTATGCTGGAAACATCATTGATAAGTTCAAAATCACATTCAAAGATGGTCGTATTGTGGATGTTGTAGCGGAACAAGGAGAAGATATCTTGAAAGATTTAGTAGCAACGGATGAAGGATCACATTATCTTGGCGAAGTAGCCCTGGTTCCCGATCCATCCCCTATTTCTCAATCAGGAATCCTATTCTATAATACGTTATTTGACGAAAATGCATCGAATCACTTAGCAATAGGAAGCGCCTATGCATTTAATATCAAGGGTGGCGAAGATATGAGCCGCGAAGATTTAGAAAAAGCCGGCGTCAACTCAAGTATGACGCATGTTGATTTCATGATTGGTTCTGATAAAATGAACATCGATGGTATTACGGCAAGTGGCGAGAAAGTTCCTGTTTTCCGTAACGGCGACTGGGCATTTTAATAAAAAAAAGATTGTTTACTAATTAATAACGAAGCCCATGGAAGAACTGTTTCATGGGCTTTTTTGTAAAGAAGGTGTTTTATTTTTATGAAATTTAAGACTTGGGATATCAATCTCAAAGTGCGACTATTCGGGGAGGCTTTGCTCGATATTTCGTTTTGGGCTGTGTTTCCCTTTTTAACTATTTATTTCTCAGATTCGATTGGTAGGCAAACGACGAGTCTATTGCTTATTCTATCGCAGGCTTTATCTGTTATTACGGCACTACTTGGCGGTTACTTCGCTGATACTTATGGGCGAAAACGAATGATGAGTATTTCGGTTATCGGTGAAGGTGCTGGTTTCCTTATTTTTGCGATTGCCGCGACAACGATGTTCCATTCGCCATATATCGCATTTTTCGGGTTCATGATTGCCAGCATTTTTATGTCATTTTATCAACCGGCAAGTCAGGCGATGATTGCCGATGTTGTCAAACCAGAGCATCGAAGCCATGTGTACTCCATTTTTTACATGATGATAAATATCGCAGTCGTGATTGGTCCGATTATTGGGGCGCTTGTGTTTAACAATTATACATCGCAAACCTTGCTTGCAATCGTTCTCGCCGACTTGTTGCTCCTGATTTTACTGACAAAATTCGGACACGAGACGGCGCCAATGGCATTGGATAAAGAGCTGCGTAAAGCTCAACGTGAGAAAAAGATTGGCACTGTTTTGATGGAACAATTGCGAAATTACAAGCTTATTTTTAAGGATAAAGTCTTTTTCTTATACATCATTGCTGGCGTCATTATTTCGCAATCCTTTATGCAACTCGACTTGTTGTTCCCGCTCTACATCACGGAGGTCATCGGTGATTCATCGATATTCTCGATACAGCTTACCGGAGAACAATTATTCGGCTTCATCGTTTCCATCAACGGCTTTTGCGTCGCTTTATTGACCGTCTTCTTCACACGAATGATGAGCCGCTATCGTGAAAAACTAGTTTTCATGAACTCGTCTTTCTTATACGGGATTGCCATTCTGCTTTTCGGAATCGCAACAGGTCCATGGGGCGCCATCTTGGCCATTATTTTATTCAGTTTTGCAGAATTAATGACAGTCGGAATTCAACAAAATTTCGTTGCCAAAATTGCTCCAGATGATAAACGGGCGATGTACTTCTCGGCGGCTGGACTCCGCTATACATTCGGAAAAGTAATAGCGCCACTCGCGATTACTCTATCAACACTTGTTGGGTATTTTGCCACATTTGCAACAATTGCAGTACTCGCGGTTATAAGCGGATTTATTTACTTCTACATGTATAGTTTATATGAAAAACAAGATCGTGCGCAGTAACTCAAGGTCATTTATTTATCGCTTTTTCTTAGCTATGGATAAATGACTTTTTTGCGTTTTCGTGCTAGAATAAATAGACCGAGGTCGGTTTATGATGAAAGGAGTTATTATTACCTTATGAAATCTAATATAAATTTCCCCATTAAGCAAGCTGAAATCGTAAAAATTTCGTTACAGCTTTTTATCGAAAAAGGCTACGAGAAGACAACAATCACCGATATTATGAAGGCCTCTCAGTTATCAAAAGGCGGGATGTATCACTATTTCGAATCCAAAGATGCCATATTGGACGCTGTTATTATTTTCGCGATTCAGGAACAATTGCCGGCTTTTGAAGAAAAAATAAATAATGCCTCCACAGTAATAGAGAAATTGGTCATCTTTATGCGCACAGATTTTTTTAGTCCATCTGAGTTCCAATCACAATTTGCCCTATTCAAACAGGCACAAATGAATTCACTTGTCACCTATCGAGTCAAGATTTTAAATGCCAAATATGCTGTACCGTATTTAGAGCAGATAATCGTAACTGGTGTTTCAGAAGGGATTTTTCACACAGACTATCCAAAAGATATCGCTCAGTCGCTCTATACCATTGGGGACATGTTTTTTTCTACTATCAGCGAATTCCCAAACGACGATCTCATTCGTTCGCGCAAAACGGCGGCCTTCTTGGAATTAATTCAGCGGGTACTTTGTGTAGATAATGCAACGATCACTAAATTTAGCGCTCATTTAAAACGATTGATAGCAGGTGTAAACTGACATAGAAGGAGGATTTTCAAAATGATACTTGCACTATTAGCAATATTTTTGTTAGCGCTTTTATTATTACTAATAATTATTAGTCCTGGTAAATTGGCTCCACTGAAAAATAAAAATGGAGAAATAATACAAACTGCTATTTGCGAAAAAATAATGTTGCCAATAAACGATACACATCTTGGTTGCTTTATCCAAAGCGAAAATACGAATAACCCTGTGCTCTTATTTTTGCACGGCGGTCCAGGAGGTCCGGAACTCCCACTTCTTGATATAAAAGATCCTGATAAACGCTTGGAGCAACTTTTTACCGTTTGCTACCTAGATCAACGTGGTGCAGGTATGTCTTTTAATAAGTCAACTCCACCCGAGAGTACGACTATGGAACAACTGATAGATGACAATTTAGCAGTAACAAACTATTTACAACAGCGATTTCAAAAGGAGAAAATATACATCTTAGGCCATTCTTGGGGGTCTGCCTTGGGACTAAAAACAATTGAAAAATACCCAGAATGCTACCATGCCTATATCGGAACTGGGCAAGTCACGCAACAACTTCACTCTGAAAAATTAGCTTATGACTATATATTTCGTCATGCAACAGAAATTGGCGATAAACGAGCTTTGCGTGCGTTAAAAAAATATGATTCAAACTCGACCGACTTCCCATCTTTACGCTACATTACAAGTATAAGAATTTCGTTAATGAATAAATACGGTATTGGCTTGGAGCACAAAAAACGTACTATGTATAGCCAAACCATGCGAATTCTATTCTTCAAAGGCTACACGCTAAAGGAAAAAGTAAACTATTTGCGAGGCTCCCTATTCTCGTTGCAGTGCCTTTTTCCTGACCTGTTACTTGATAATATGCCAACTACTTTTAAAATACCTGTCTATATCATTCATGGAGAACACGATTATCAAGTTTCCTATGCCCTATCTAAGCGCTTTTTCGAAACTATTGAATCGCCAGCAAAAGATTTTTTCACATTCGAAAACTCTGCCCATTCTCCATTAATTGAGGAGCCAGAAAGATTTGTTCAAATTATCCGCAAATTATTGTGAAAGAAATGTTTACGTTTACGGTTTTACGGCAATTATCTGAATATGTACTATTAAAAAAATATATTTAGAAAGTAAGGTGTGTGCTTATGTTTAGTCATTCTTCCATTGGAATCGATCTCGGAACAGCGAATATCGTTGTTTACAATGAACTGCGGGGAGTCATATTTCGTGAACCTGCTGTTGTCGTTTTAGATGTTGAGACGAAAGAAGTCTATGCGATCGGGAATTTAGCAAAACAAATGTACGGAAAAACGCCTACCACTTTAACTGCTATTAAACCATTACAAGACGGTGTTATTGCAGATTTTGATAATACAGTAAAGTTATTGCAAGCGGTTCTAGATCGTGTTGCTCGCATCGCTAATATCTCCATTCGTAAAACAGCAGCGAGTGTCAATGTACCCGCTGGCGCAACGATTGTCGAGCGAAACATTATTCGCGACGCTGTCCTTGCAACTGGAATCAAAGTAGTCACCATTGTCGAAGCTCCCGTTGCTGCCGCCATTGGTGCTGGACTTCCAATCAACAAACCTGTATCCAATATGATTGTCAATATTGGCGCTGGTACAACAGAAGTATCGATTGTATCCTACCGAGGCGTGCTCGCAAACATATCCATCCGCTCAGCTGGCAACTCGCTAGATGCCGAAATTATCCAATATTTCCGTGAAGAGCACCATCTACTCATTGGTGATTTGACCGCCGAAAAAATTAAAATGAAACTCGGTTACGCGCCAAGTCCGCATCTTCTAAAATCAATGGATGTTCGTGGTCGCAGCTTGCTAACTGGCCTCCCAGCAACGACAAACATATCCTCCACTGACATCCAACCATTAATTACAGAATTTTTAGCAAAAATTATCAAAATGATTCATGTGATGGTGGAGCAATCTCCTGCTGAACTAAGTGGCGATATTGTGGATCAAGGTATTATTTTAACTGGTGGTGGTTCCTTGCTAAATGGCTTTAAAGAATGGCTAACAAATCAAGTCGATTTCCCAGTCATCCTCGATCCAAATCCACTGGAATCGATTGCTATTGGAACTGGACGGATTCATCTTTACAGTCAACACACGGTTTCTGGTGATTTGGAACTAACGACACCACGACTTAATTTGCCATTTTTCTCTTAAGTTAAATACTGGATTTGTATTAAGTTTTTTACACGTGGTTTACGTTTTTCAAGTGAAAGCCTATTCCCGCGCGATTCCTATATTACCTTTTTATATCATTATCTTTATAAGCCCCATCAATGGCAAAACTGCTTTATACTAGAGACTATGCCGATAAAAGCATGAAAAAGGAAATATGGAGGGTAAAAAATGTTTGGAAATACAACGATTGGTATCGACCTTGGTACCGCGAACATCTTAGTTTATAGTAAATCTAAAGGAATAATTTTGAATGAGCCTTCTGTAGTTGCCATGGACGTTGACACCAAGTCCGTGCTTGCAATTGGCCAAGAAGCAAAAGAAATGATTGGAAAAACGCCTACTAATATTATTGCAGTTCGCCCCCTAAAAGATGGCGTTATTGCGGATTACGATGTCACATCTGGTCTTTTACGTGAGATTATGCGTCGGGTCACAGGAGTTGTCGGAAATTCGGTGAAAAGACCAAACGTCGTTGTTTGTGCACCAACTGGAGCAACTTCTGTGGAACGTCGTGCGATTATTGATGCGGTGAAATCGATGGGAGCAAAAGAAGTAACGCTTATCGAAGAACCGGTCGCAGCGGCAATCGGAGCTGATTTACCAGTCGATGAACCTATCGCGAATGTCATTGTCGATATCGGAGGAGGCACGAGTGAAATTGCGATCATCTCTTACGGAGGCATCGTGACGAGCACGTCTGTCAGAACTGGCGGTGACCATATGGACGACGAGATTATCCAACATATCCGCAAAAATTACAACCTCCTAGTCGGGGAAGCTACAGCCGAACGAATCAAAATGGAGCTTGGCTATGCGCCGATTCCACATACTGAAATAACGATGGATGTACGTGGCCGCGATCTTTTAACTGGCTTGCCGATGACATTAACCATTACGTCCACTGAGATTCAAAAAGCATTGGAAGAAACGTTAGGTCGGATTCTCGAAGCCATTCGTGTGACGCTAGAACAATGTCCAGCTGAATTAAGTGGTGATATTGTCGATCGTGGCATCGTTTTAACTGGTGGTGGTTCGCAATTACATGGTTTCCAAGAATGGCTTGTCAATCAAATCGATGTTCCTGTACATATGGCACCGAGTCCTTTAGAGTCCGTAGCTATCGGAACCGGTATGTCACTTGAGTACATTGATAAAGTATCTAAAAAAATTAATTAAACCTTGAGAAACCATAAAAAAGAAGCCGATTTCGACTCCTTTTTTATGGTTTTTTTGTCTATTTTAGCAATATCGGTAAGAATGTAATAACGTCAAAAGCAATGTGGACGATCCATGTGACCCAGACAGAGTTGGTTTTTTTGAATAAGTAATTTAAGACGAGTCTGCTCGGAATAATTGTGACTAAGCATTGCAGCGCGTTATAGTCATAAGCTGGTAAATGCCATAATGCGAATAAAATCGAGCATAGCATCGTCGCTTGCCAGAATTTCCAATTTAACTTTTTCCATGCAGCGTAGAGAATTCCAATCGAAAGCAGCTCTTCGCCAAGTAACATGAATGGCACGTTTTTAATGACATATTCCCATGTCAGGATGCTATTTATATCATTGGATGTCATCCCGCCAGCAATTATTGACCAAAGACTTCCTGCTAACGTTCCTACGATAACCAAAAATGGGATTCCGATTAAGACCCATTTGATGCTGAAATGTTTGAACCAATCTAGAAACTCCTCTTTTAGGATGATGTATAGCAAGATAAACATGAGGGTTACATTGAAAAGTGCACCGATAACTTCTAAATATGGTGTGTTGGTGAATACATATGGTAGGAATTGATAGGCTATCCCCACCAATATCGCGCTAATTATTACTAAATACCCCTGTTTTTGGCCTTCCAATGAATGTTTCATCTACTTGCTCCTTTTCGTTAAATTAAGATGTCACAAACTCATAGATGCCATACGCACTTGCGAACTACTTCCTTTTTTATTACCCTCTTTTCATAACAAAAACCTGAACTGTATAAAACATTACGTCGTTAAGTATATATCATTGTTCGCTAATCCACATGTTAGTTATATTACATTATCATACTCTAAACTTACACTTTTGTAACTCAGCAAAATAAGAAAAGATGAGGTTGAGACAAAACTCAAGATAAGGCAAAAGCGCCCTCCCATTTCTTCGGGTAGGGCGAAAAATTCTGCTTTAAACAAATCGAGCGAAAGCGTTTGTATTCAGGGGATTTGGTGGAAGCCGGAGAGCTGCGCATACTGGTGTATGTGATGACTGAAAACAGGGAGGGAGTAGTTTCCCCGACCATGTGAGAAGTTATGCGAAACGCAGTGTAGAAGAGCCGGAAGTCCGCCAAATCCCCTGAATGCGAACGCTTGTCGCCGATTTATCTGGGTTATGTCCCATCCTCATCTTTTCGCTTAATTTAGTTCCATCGTATAAAGTTCTTTTCCATCATCGTCTTGGATGGACACAGAAGAAATCGTATCAATTGTCATTTCAGTTTTCTTTGTCAGTTGAATCAAGGCGTTTCTATCATTGTATCCCCTGTGGAGAGGCTGCTGATATTCTTTCCCGTCCGTTGATTTTAAAACAACCGTCGCGCCCTTGTTAACAATCGTTTCTAACTCAGCAACAACCCCGATGTACTGGTTTTTGTCACCTTGTAGTTGCAGTAACGACACATCATTATCTAGTTGCGGGTTATCATTTTTAGAGGTTTCCTTCACAGCCAGTTTATTATCTGGATAGGTGAATTCAGCTAAATGATAGACCCCTTCTTTATCGCGTAAAATCGCTGTGTAGATTTGTTTTTTTTGTGTGGCGCTACTTACCACTTTCCATTCTTTATCCGTGATGTATTTATTAACTGCTGGGAAAAAGGAGTTCTTCTTCGCGCGCTCTGATGGTGCCTGAGCTTTTATTTTACTTGGATTTAAATCGTTTTGGTACAAGCTTTTATTGGCATCATTACGTAACTCGATGCGTTTTAGTCCACTCGCTATTTTTGGATCCAGTGAGGGAATCGCGACGATTGCGACTGTTTTCCCACCTTCTGCCGTACTTTTATTGGTTAGCGAAACACCAATTGCTTCGTCTACTTCTTTATTACTGTCGAGCAAAACAAGTTCCGTTGCTTCTTTTGCGAGGGTGGCATCTTTAATCTCAACCATTGCGATTAAGCCATCCACGCCATTCATAAGGTTTATTTTCACTTTGGAATCTTTCGTTTTAAGTGCGGAGTCCAGTTGTATATTCGAAATATCTTTTCCATTCGTATCTTTGTAGTACTCGAGCACACCTGTTGTATCGTCGTCATCCTTCACATACGCTAGCTGATAGTCTTTTAAATCTGTTTTCACATTTTGTATCACGGTCAGTGAATTGTCGCTCAGAACCTTGTCTATGCCTTCTTTGCCACATGCTGCTAATCCGACTAGAATTATTACTCCTATAAATACTGGTATTAATTTCTTCAATCTGTCCCTTCCTCTCTTTTGATTTTTGCAAACAGATTGCTCCCCGCCTCTGTTTTATGTTAAAATGATAAAGTTGGCAAATTCCATCGTGTCCTGATAGCTCAGTAGGATAGAGCGACAGCCTCCTAAGCTGTAGGTCGTGGGTTCGATTCCCTCTCAGGACATTTTTAGTTGAAATACGAAACTGTTCTCATTCCACATATACTAGATGTGAAATATTTTACTATAGAAACAGAAATGTAACTTTATTTCACCATTTCATTATAGCGTTTTTTATGTCATAAATAAAGCGTTAATCACCTTTTTTTACCGCAATGTTACAAAATAGTTTCTTTCATGTTACTTCTGGTGGTTTATACGACGAAAAAGGATCTGGTTTTATTACCAGATCCTTTTCATATTTCCTTATTAGTGAATTAATTTACTTTTTTTAGCTTTCGCTGAGAGCCCAGGGATGATTTTGTCTAATGGTTTTTTCAGTAGAATTCCAAGTAAGATGAATACAATGCCAAATATCGAGAGCATCATGATATCGTGTGTTGCGTTTGGCCAATATATACCGCCGACGCTTTCTCGAATCAGCCCCACCGCGTAAGTGAATGGTAGGAATGGATAGATCGCTTGGAAAAATGGCGGCGACACTTGAATCGGGAAGTTCCCGCCTGCTCCTGATATCTGCAAGACGAGTAGGATGATTGCGATTCCTTTTCCGACGTTGTTGAACAGCGAAACAAGTGTGTAAACGATAATCATGAAGACAACGCTGATAAACATGCTGAACAGGACGTGGTAGACTGGGCTTGCGACGGATACACCAAGCAAAAAAATGTTGCCTAGTGTGACAATTAGAGCTTGCGCGAGACCTATCGATAGGAACGTGAGCAATCTGCCAAAATAGACATGATGGTGATTGAAAATGCCTCGTGGTACTTCGACATCTACGCGTAATAGTGAGATGAGTAGTAAGGCTCCAACCCACAAACACAGCGCTGTATAGAATGGAGAGCTGGCTGATCCGTAATTGGGAATTGGATAGTCTTTTGTCTCCTTTAGCTGGATTGGATGCGCGATAAAGTCACTATCTTTTTTAACGTCATTTCTGAGGAAAGCGATGATTTGCTGCATATCGTAATTTTGGTCGAATTCGTTGATACGTGACGCTGCTTTGTTGATAGCTTGCTCGAATTGTGGTAGCTCCGTTCTAGATAAATCGGCTGCAACTTTGACGGCTTTTTCAAATTCTGGGAACTTTTGCTCAATCAATTTTGCCGCGTTATTTATTTCAGTTTCTAGTGTCGGTAAATCGTTTCGAACGAAGTCGCCTGCCTTGTGGATTTTAGCTTTTACGTCTGGATAGTCTGACTTATAAAAGGCTGCGGCTGTGTTGATACCACTAATTACTGTGTCGAGTTTCGTATCGATGAATGCCGTCGCATCGCTTAACGTTTGTTGCAATTCTGGCAATCGTTTCTGAAATTCTTTTAGGTATGTTTGGCTTGTTACGAGTGTTTGATTGGCGTTTTGGAGAATTGATGCAATGTCTGGTAACTTGGCTTTAGCCCCATCGAGTAACGCGCTACTTTTTGCCAAATCTGCACTGATTTCTTTTAGTGCCGCGTTGATGGTTGGCACAATCTTGGAATCATATTCACTGATAATCGTGGCTAAGTCATCGCTCACCTTCTTGGACTCGGCGTTTAATTGGTCAAGTAAGGCTTGGCTAGGTTCTTCGCCTGATTGGATGATTTTTTCGATTTCTGCCAGTGTTTGTTGCTGCGTCACTAAGTCCTCTTGCATTGCCTTTAGGTCGCTTATAAAGCCTGTTAGCGGTTTGTTTGGCAATGTTTCATTTAAAGATGTCAATAACTCGATTTGTTTCGTCAGCATCGTATTGGCGCTCGTTAGCTGGGTATCGATTTGATCGATGACTGTGATGACTTTGGCTGGATCGATACTTCCATTTTTGAGTGCTTCCGTTAGCTCGTAGACGTTATTCGTGACTTGTTGTAGCAAAATCAGGTTTTGCTTAATCGCTGGGGCCACCGTTTGAAAGGACTGATCGACTTGCTTTGTAAAATCGGTCACCTTATTCGCGTATTTGGAACCATCGTCAGCAATCTTTTTGACAGTTGGCAGGGCTTTTTCTGCGTCTGAAATGATGCCTAGCGCTTTCGTGGATTCAGACAGCGCATCATTGACCGTTTTTTGAATCGTTCCAAAATTAGCATTGACCGCTTTTACGTCCGTCGCGATTCGCTTGATTTCTGGGATTTTCTGTTGCAATACAAGAATATCTTCACCTAATTTATCGAGCTGCGGTAACTGTGATTCGATGCGTAACAAGTCTTGTACGGCCGCATCGATTTGTGGCATACTCTTATTTAGCTCCGTCACTTGGTTCGCTTTTGCCTTCAAATCAGGTAACTTTCCTTCTAAAATAACAGCCTGCTTGCCCATCTCGATAATCTGTGGCATACTCTGCTTCACTTGGAAAACTTTATCCTTGATATGGCGCAAAGTTGGCAACTCATTTTCCAGATCAATCCCTGCTTGGTTAAGCTCTGAGAGAACAGAACTGCTGACTTTATCGACGAATTCCGAGCTGATTTGGTCAACAATTGTCGACGCGCCTTTATCCGTTATTTTCGGGGCAATCGCGTTTATTTTCTCGTTCACCGTATAATTGATCGTTGGCTTCGTTGGATCCCCGCCTACCACCGAAACGATATCTTTCGAAAAATCGGACGGAATGAAAATAGCTGCGTAGTAATCCCCTTTTTTCACACCTTCTTTAGCCTTATCTTCTGTTGTGAAGGTCCAGCCTAGCGAATCGTTCTTCTTCAGTTGCTCTTTGAGTTGTGTGCCGACATTAATTGTTTGCGGACTTTTTCCCGGTACCGTAATTTCTGCGCCTTCGTCCTCGATAACAACGGCGACTTTGATCCCTGATGTGTTGGAATATGGATCCCAAAGCGCTTCGATATTAAACCATGCATACAGAGATGGCAAAATGACGAGCGCAAGTACAAGTGTCAAAGCAATTGGAGCCTTAAAAAGCCGACGCCAATCGAGTATAAAAATACCCCAGATTTTTTTCATTCTTCACACCCCTCATATATTTCCTCACGTCCGATTATACATGGGAGGTTTGAAGACTGCAATAAAAAATACAAGCCAGAGCACTTTTTACAGTACTTGGCTTGTATTTTTCTATCTTATTTATGTTCTTTCAAACGGAAATGTTGCCATGATTGGATTGTTTTTAGCAAATAGCGTTCTTCTGGAATCACTCGACCAACGATATTCGTGTTGCCGGAGTTCTCCATTTCGCGAAGGGCCACTTGCATTTCGCCTTTATAGCGTTCATAGCCGTTGTTATCAATGGTTACGTCACCAAGTTCGATTGTGTCCGTATCATGCGCTGGGAAATCATGTTGTTTAAAGTTAACACGCGTCATGGTTGAACGCAATACGTATTCGGAAGCATCGCCACGATTGAAATGCTTTTGCGTAGTCACGATTTCTTTTTCGACGTCTGTTGCACCATCTAAAAATTCTACAGCAAGCTCAAGTTCATTACGGTTGAGTTCGCCAAGCGCTTTTAATTCTTCTTCGGACGCGTACATGTTGCCAATAATCACGTCATCGATCAAGCCCGTGTTCCATAGATCTTTTGCTTGAACCGTAATCGACATACCGCGGTGCTCCTCTAATGTTGGAAGTCCGCCATCTACAACAAACCATGGTCCAAATTTCCCTGCGTTGGAAGATACGAAAGCTGCTGTCCGCAAGTTATATTTTTTGAATTGGGCGCTTGTGCGAAGGAAATGTTCGCGAGAAAGCGCTGTATAACGACGCGGATAGAAGTTATGACAACCGATAATATTTGCCGTATTGGCTTGATATGACAAGATATTATCCACGTATTTCGTTCCATTAGAGATGTTTAGTTCGATTTGCAAATCATTATCGTCAAAAGACATCGCCGCTTCTTCCGCACCAGAAAAACCTAAATCTAAACGCAGACCGGATAATCCTAATTCTTTAAAACGTCCTAAGTCCTGATATGTCAGGTTTAGTGAAGCAAAAACGCCAGGGTCCACATCAGCAATAACTTCATAGCCCAACTTATTTGCTGTTTGGCAAATCGTTTCTAATTTTGCAAACTCTTCTTCGTCATTCGCTGAAATTAAACATGTGAAAATACGACTAAAACCATATTTTGCGGCAGTCTCGATGTAATTTAACGAGTCCTCTAGTGGCGCATGTTGCGGGAATACTGAAATACCTAATTTTCTCATAATAAGTAAACTTCCTCTCTACATATATTTAAAATGGGGATGAGGAAAAATCCTCACCCCCATTTTTATAATTATTTAACGCGATATAACTCTACAATTTCGATTGCTAAATCTTTGAAAGTAATAGCGTTCATCAAGTGATCTTGCGCGTGAACTAGAAGTAAAGAAACTTCTGTCTTCTCGCCGCGAGCTTCACCTTGAATTAGTTTTGTTTGGGAATGATGTGCTTCAAGTAGTGATTGTTCTGCTTTTTGGATTTGTTCATCGGCTAAAGCAAAGTCACCTTTTTTAGCTGCATCGATTGCTAGCATGGCATCGCTTTTTGCGTTACCACCAAACATGATTAGATTCATAATTGTCAATTCTAGTTCTTCCATTAAGTTCCACATCCTTGCGTGTATTTGTTGAGCCTTTTAGTAAGCGTTCTTTGCTTACCTAGAGCCTCCATATGCATGTGAACAAAGTGAACATGTAATCCATTTTGTTCTTTGTCCGGCTTCCTCACACCAGCTTCTCGGAAATTTCGTGGCCTCCGTAAAAGTCAGAGAGGACTTTTTCTGCGCCCTCTAACAATTTCTTTCGAAGCTAAACGGTGTGGTCAGCACTTCTCATTGTCCGGCTTCCTCACGCCAGCTCCTCGGAAACTTCACAGCCTCCTTAAAATCCAATTACGGGATTTTATTACGCCTGTTCCAGTTTCTTTCGGAGCTAACGGGCGTGGTCAGCACTTCTAATCAAAAGTTATCTTCAGTCGGTTCGCCGGCTGCGGCTGCTTTTTCACGACGAATTTCTTGAATTTCTGCTACTTTAATAAATGGTGCGTAGATGAGTACGGCGACAGCGATATTGACTGCGGCTAGAACTCCACCTGTCCAACTTTGTGTTGCGAGTACCCCACCAATAATCGGTGGTGTTGTCCAAGGTGTTACGATTGTTGCTGCTGGTACCATTCCCCATGATGTCGCGAAGTAAGCGATTGTTACAAGCACTAGTGGAGCCAAGATGTAAGGTACGAATAGGATTGGATTTAACACAATCGGTAGACCAAACATTAATGGTTCGTTGATGTTGAATAGTCCAGGAGCTGAAGCTAGTCCTGATACAGTAACGTATTGCTTATTGCGGCGACCAAATAGGAATACCGAAATAATGATTGCAATCGTTGCACCAGTACCACCTAAGTTGACGAAAGAGTCAAAGAAAGGTTTGTTAACGATATAAGGAGCTTCTAAACCATGGTTGATTGCGATAACGTTTTTAGCGATCGCATCAACGTTGATTGTTTGCATGAATGGCTCGATAATGTTCGCACCGTGAAGTCCGAAGAACCATAGGAATGAAGAAATAAATGCAAGTAATAGCGCTGCTGGCAATGTATTCGCAAGACCCATGAACGGTTCTTGGATTAATTTGTAGAATTCGCCAACGATATCTTTTACCCCAAGTCCAAAAAGGATCGTTGTAAACATTGCGAAAATACTTACTGTAATCATCGCTGGGAAAAGTGCTGCGAATGATCTAGATACCGCTGGTGGAACACCGTCTGGCATCTTGATAATAAGTTTTTGATTTCCACTTAAGCGTGTGAATAATTCTGTTGAAAGCAAAGCTACAATAAGAGCTAAAAATAGTCCTGATGAGCTAAGTCCAGTTAAACCACCAATGGCAAAGAAAGAAGAAACAGATACAACACCACTTGATAAAGCATCTTTATCATATGATTTCGCTAGGTTATAAGCTACAGTAAAAGCAGTTAAAAGTGCTAGAATCGCGAAAGTACCGTTCCAAATATTTCCCCCAAAAGATTTCCAAAGCGCTTCCCCAAATAAGTTATTCATGAAGTCTTGGTAAGCTTGGATTGGTAAGTTGTTGATTAATGTCCCTAATGACCCCAAGATCATTAATGGCATTGTTGAAATGAAACCATCACGGATAGCAACTAGATGACGCTGCCCACCGACTTTGGCTGCATAAGGAATAAAGTATTTTTCCATAAATGCGATAAAACCATTCATTTGTATTTCCCCCAATAATTTTATTTTGGACGAGACGTTTGCCCCCTCCTATATTTAAGCAGTCACAATGTACCGCTTATTCCCCAAGTAAAGTTAGTGCTTGGTCTAAAACTTTTTCGCCGTTCATCATCCCGTAATCGATACTGTTAATGACTGCGACGGGTTTTCCAAGTGGTTCTAGTTTTTTCTTGAATTTGCTTTCTAGGAACCTAACTTGTGGTCCTAATAGTAAGACGTCGATTTTCTCAATATTATCTGGCGCCTCCGCTTCTGATACTGCAAAAATTTTGGCTTCGAGATTTTTGTCTTCTGCCGCCTTCTCCATCTTTGTAACTAGCAAACTGGTTGACATACCCGCGGAACAAACTAACATGATTGTTTTCACTTCGATTCATCCTCCCTAAAACGCTATTTCTTAACCCTCACTCTTATAAATGCAAGTTCCGTGCCAACTTTTAAAATCCGAGAAAAACGCTATAAAAAGCCGTTTTTGCGCTTACACATGAACAAAAGACAAGTGTGTAAATTATGTACACACTTGTCTCGTTGGGTTAGTTTTCTTTTATAATAATCTTGTTTGCCGTCATCATTTGGGTTAGATACGCGATTTCTGACTCTGGAACGATGATATTATACTCCAAATTGACGTTTTCCATCATTTGTTGCGTGATTTGCATTTCAATCATGTGTTGCTTCGTGAAATCATCAATGTTCGGAAATTCGCGATCAACGCCGCCGAGTTTCATTCGTTCAACAAGGAAGGCCAGATGCAAAATGATACCGATATCCACGCCCGGTTCCAGCACCAAGTTCATCTGGATTTGTAATTCCGAAATGATTTTGCGTAAGAAATAGACAAGTTGTTCTGGTGATTCGACTTCTTTCAAATTGCCTTCTAATGAAGAAATCAGCTGTTCATATGGTACTTCGTCGTTGATAATCCGCTTCACGATGTCCAGACCACCTTCGGAAAATACCTCTAATGCGCTGAAAAACGGAATTTCGCGGTATTGGAATTCAACGGAACCCATGATTGCTAAAATATTGTATTCTTCCATTAACTGATCAATGCGTTCCCGGAATGCTTCTTTATGCAAAAATTGCAAGACAATGATTTCTACTTTTGATTCATCAATGACTGGAGCCACGCGAGATCGCAATTGTTCTGCAACGCCTTCTCCCGTGAAACAAGTGAAGATAACCGCGTTCTTCGTTGGCTTGGTTCGTAAAATTTGTGCCTTGTGTTTATTTTCAAAAAGTTGCTGACAGCTTTGATAGATATCTTCCAAACCGCGTCCCAGTGAGGCTTTACGGATAGCTTCTAGCACAACAGGCGTGCTTGCCATACTGACTGTTTTCGTGCGGATGCCAAGTTCTTCGGTCAACATATTACCAAACGACGTCAGTGAACCCATATCTGATAAAATAAGCACACCTTTTGTCGGATTTAGTTGCTGAACTTTGGCTTTGACTTTCTCATACATCGCTTTAACTTCGACCGATAGTGGCATATCCATCGCTGTACCAGACTCAATGTTGAGGAGTTCTTGAACCGTCTCTACCATACTTGTTGCAGTCGAGCGGCCGTGCATCATGACAATAACTTCGACCAGCGCCTCCTGTGTAAAAATCGATTCCACGACTTCCTCAGTCAAAAACATCGTCAAAAAACCGATTTCATCAAAAGGAATTTCGATGCTTAGCGATTGTTCCAATAACGCTGAAATATCAATCGCTGCTTGGAATTCTTTCGAGTATTTTTTGCGGACATTATTTAAATCTGGGTGAACAATATGTTTTTGTTCGCGAATCCGCTCGATGGTACTTTGCAAATGAAGCGCAAACGCAAAACGCATTTTCTCATTATACTTACGTTCTAAGCGCTGTTCTGCTAAGGCGTAAACTTGATCGGTGAGTTGCCAGATTTCTGGGCTAATGATCTCCTTCGCCGATTGTTGCGTTGGCAGTTGCCCCATATATTCATGAAAATACTGGTCAACATCCATGTAAAGCGCTTCCTCAAGCTCCGACTGGTCCTTCCCTTCTTTCATTAACTGGTCGGCCTTCGTCTGGATCGCTTGGTACACATCATCCACATCTTCAATCGCGATATCATTCGCTTCACTCGTATCATAAAATTTAAAAATCGTCTTGTTCACATCAATCAACCGGTTCATCTTCTCCGGCTCGTCTTTCAAATGAAGCAAACCTTTTTGGACATAAATCGGCAAATCGTCCTGCTCAATTAAAATATAGTTCGTTGCTTTTGTTTTATAATGTAAAAATGCCTTCGCACATGCCAGTTTCAAATCACGTTGTAGCTGTCCAACGTTGGCGCTCGCGTGATATAACAAAAATGCCATCAAGGCTTGGCGGTGAACACGAATTGTCTGGTGTAAACGGGTTGCTTCTTGTGACAAGAAAAATTCAATTAGCTGATAGCGTTCTTCTAATTGCCGTTCTGCAAGTGGCGGTAACGTGATCGTCATCGGAATCCGTCTCGTGAACGTTTCTAATAAGAAATTATCCGGTGATTCCGTCGTCGCGCCGATAATCTGCACTTCCGCGGTGTGCACAGCTTGGCTTTCACCAAGTGGCCGATACTCGCCTTTATCGATGAACGTGAATAACATTTCCTGACCTTCTGGTGGCAACCGATGAATCTCATCTAAAAACAAAATACCGCCATCCGCTTTTGCAAGTAGGCCCTCGCGTGTCTGCTCCGCCCCAGTGTATGCCCCCTTAATCACACCAAAAATATGACCAAAAAGCAACTGCGGATTTTGCGCATAGTCCGCACAGTTGAACGAGACGAATGGCGCGTTTTTGCTAACCATCTCGGCCTCGCGAGCGAACTTGTACATGCACTCGGCAAATAAGGACTTCCCTGTACCTGTTTTCCCAAGAATTAATGTATGTAAACCATTCGGCGGATAAAGAATCGCCGCTTTCGCTTGTTGAATACTAACTTTCAAACTTTGCGAAGATCCAATCAGTCTGTCAAAAGCCGTCTGCGTACTGCCAATCCCTGGTCTCGCCTCCTCTTTTGTGAACGCTCGGTAAAGCACCGGCTTTCCAGGAAGTTTCTCGATTTGCTCCTCTTTAAACAGTTCGTTCAAGTAGCGGCTTGCATTCGCGCGGTCCATTTGCAATTTCTCAGCAACATCATTCGCCGTCAATTTACCGTTTACACTATTCAGCAGCTTAAATACTTCGTCTCTTCTACTAAGCATGTCCCCGACTCCTTACTAAAAGCTCTATTCTCCTATTATACCTGTAACAAAGGTGATTCGGCAAACTAAAAAATCACTAGCTTATAAAATTTCTAACTTGATATTACTATAGTTTATCCAGGGATGGTATGATGATATTGTAAA
Source organism: Paenilisteria rustica (assembly GCF_013820765.1). Taxonomy (GTDB): domain Bacteria; phylum Bacillota; class Bacilli; order Lactobacillales; family Listeriaceae; genus Listeria_A; species Listeria_A rustica. Next base: position 68,631 of record NZ_JABJVM010000011.1, on the reverse strand, counting down.
TGATTTACATAAAGGGAGTGAAAATACACCGATGAAAAAGATCAAATTTCTGATTCCAATTATTCTTATCCTTGCGCTCGTTGTCATTTCAGCGGTATTTTGGGAGCCCAAAAACACGGAAACAACAGAAGCCAGTAAAATCAATATACCTACAATTGAAAACCCATTTTTCTTGAAAGGCAACGCTTATATTTCCCTACACAAAGGCGAGACTTTTTCGCTAAGTTTGCCATTTTTATTTGGCGATTCGAGTATTGGCGAAATCTCTGCCGTCATTTTTGACGCAAGTGAAGTGGAAGTTGAGGTAGGCGAAGTGAACGAAACGCCGAACCAGTACGGTAAAGCTGGACTTGGTTATTTAAGTTTGGATATTACAATAAATAAAGCTGGGATTTTCAACGCGCAGAAATTGAGGCTTATTTCAGGGGATTCATCCGTAACTGTCGATATCGGCAAGCTTGTATTTGATGTAAACAATGATGCACCTCCGACAAACCTCGAATTTACCGGCGCCGCAGTCCAGACGGCAATGAATGAATATACATTAGGTATTCAAAATAATGACAAATCAGAGGATGTAACCATAAAAAGCGTGACCGCAGAACTCGCAGCATTGCATCTTCATACACTTACTACATCAGTTCCAGCTGGTAAATCCGTGTCTCGCACCTTAGCATTGAGCGGTGATCCTGAGCGTTATGCTTGGTATGTTTTGAAGCCAAAAGTCGTTTATACCATCGCGGGTCATGAAAAAATCACTTCAGGTTATCCGACAATCCTTCAGCTAGGTGAGTGGTCTCAAGAAAATGTGGATAGTATATTTGGAAATAAGGCAGATTCAGAGTATAAATAAAACCTGTAGAATGAAGCATTTCACACGGATGTGCCTCATTCTACAGGTTTTTTTATTTACGTTTCGCTTTCGTTTCAAAATCATCCGTCAAGACGCCCTCGTAATAGCGAACTTTAATCGGATCCTTGTTTAATTCTTTCAGATATTGACGCAGCGTCCGGGCTTCGCGTTCATTCGCAAACGAGAGCACCGTACCTTCTTTGCCCATCCGCCCTGTGCGTCCAGAACGATGAGTGTATTGTTTCGCATCCATCGCCACGTCACAATGAATCACGAACGGTAAATCGGGAATGTCCAAACCACGCGCGGCAACATCGGTTACGACTAAATACGTCAATTCCGCTTTTTTGAAAGCCGCTAAGTATTTTTTACGCTTTTCTTTGTCGACTTCTCCGTGAATTCCAGCAGCGGCAACTCCGTCATACTGTAACTTCTCCAAAATGATATCCATCCGAACTTTATCCTTCACGAAAACAAGCGCGTGCATACCTTCCACATTCGATATTCGACGCAGCAAAATCGCTTTATCACGCGGCTGCTCCACATCCATATAAAGATGGTTCACGTTCGCGTTACTCTCTTCGGCTTTCGCTTCAATCATAAGTGGCTCGATTTCACTGTTGCGATAAAACATCATCGGATCATCCAATTTCGTCGCCGATGCCATCACTAATTGACGGTCACGCATCGCGCTGTTCACGATTTCAAGCACAGTTGGAACGTTTTCACGAATCAAAAGTTGGTCACATTCATCGAGCGTAATCATCTTCACTTCATGCATCTTAATTTTCTTCTGTTTAATCAACTCCAAAACACGACCTGGCGATCCGACAATGACTTGCGGCTTCTTTTTAAGGTTGTCGATTTGGCGCTTGATGTTGGCACTGCCGATGATGCCGATAACTTTCAGACCAGCTGGTAACCACGAACGAACAACATCCGCGATTTGCATAACCAATTCATGAGATGGTGCCAAAATAAGCCATTGCGTATGCGGTTTGACTTCCAATTTCTCGATGGCAGGCAACGAATAAGCCACTGTTTTCCCGGTCCCAGTCGGCGAAACCGCGATGACATCTTTGCCCTCTTTAATCGGCGCGTATAATTGCTGTTGAATTTCGGTCATTTCCTCATAATTATGGGCTTTCCACTGCTCAGCCCAGATTTCAGGTACTTCTTTTGTCGTCATAATAAACTCCTTTTTCCTCTAAAATTCGATAGTACCATCATACCACGTTTCCCTGAAATCAACAAAATAGTGTGATAGTCAAAAAAATCGGCGACAAGCGCTCGCATTCAGAGAGTTTGGCAGACTTCCGGTTCTTACGTACAATCGTACGCTCCGCTTCCGGCTCCCACCAAACTCCCTGAATACAAACGCTTTCGCTCGATTTGTGTAAAACAAAATCTAGTTCTTACCCAAAAATAGGATTCGCGATAACTCCCTATTTTGCGTAAAGTCTATTTATTCTATACTATTTCTCGACTTTATACCAAATACCATTTTGGTGGCGTAGGTCATTCGAGATTTGCAATACTGCTTTACTCAAGTCTTCGAGGTCCTCATACGCCAAAGTATCAGTCTCTTTGATGATTCTAGCAAACTCGGTCGCTTCGAATTCCATATCGTTTGGAATCGTTGACATCGCGAGTTCCTCGATTTCCTTCGTGTGGTTATCGGCGTATTGGATGCTCTGAATGCCCGTCAATGGATCGATCACAAGCGTACCTTTTTCACCGTATATTTCGCTTGGCATGAAGGATTGCGACATTTTAGCTTGCAAAATTGTCACCGTGAAGTCTGGATATTCAAAAATAACTGGACCTCCACCGTCAACGCCTGTGCGTAATTTCGTCGCAAAATAAGTCGCTTTTTCTGGAACACCGAACAGCGCAACCGCCGTGTACATCGGATAAACGCCTAAATCCACTAACGAACCACCGGAAAATTTAAGCGAGAAAATGTTTGGTTCTTCGCCAGCAAGCACGTTGTCATAACGCGAGGAATAGTTCATGTACGCCAATGTTGCGCCGTGAAGCTTCCCTACTTTTTGAATGCTATCTTGCAATATTTTGAAGTTCGGTTCTTGAATGTGACGCGCCGCTTCAAAAAGAAAGACGCCGTTTTCCTTCGCTACTTTATGCGCATCTTCTAATTCTGCAACCGTTGAAAAAATCGGTTTTTCGACGATAACATGTTTTTTATTACGTAAGAAATGTAACGCGTGTTCATAATGCATCGCGTTTGGTGACGCAATATAAACAGCATCAATCACGTCTGAACTCGCCATCATTTCGATATCGTCAAAATAGTTTTCCACTTTATATTTTTCACCAAAGGCATAGGCTTTATCTAGAGTGCGTGAATAAACCGCGTTCATTTCCCATTCGCCGGAGTTAATCGCACCTTCTACAAATGCATCTGTAATCCAATTTGTTCCCATAATACCAAGCTTCATAACAAAACTTCCCTTCTTCATGTGTTCTCCCCTTTAGTATAGCGGAAAATCGGAAAATTTGCGAAGAGATTGGCTAGGCTTTTGTAAAATCGTGATTCATAAAGTCCACGAGTGTAAAATTGCTGTTTTCATATTCAAATTTCAGGATACAGCAGTTTTTCAAGCCGGTTATCGTGCCTATTTTACTGTTTGCTTCCCAATTTCGTGCAAACTGGGCACACGCGGCACCATGAGAAACTGCCAAAACGACGTCGTGATTTTCTTGACTCATCATCGCTTCCATTGTCTCCACAAGTCGTGCGCGGAAATCCATTTCTCGTTCCCCGCCGTATCCTGCGAAAAAATCGCCGTACGGTAATGGTGGATTCAAATCTTCACTTTCACCCTCAAATGTGCCGAAGTTCCATTCTTTTAGTCCTTTGAGCCGTTTGTAATCCATGGCAGTAATCAATTCCAACGTGTCGCAAGCTCGTTCGGATGTGGAGCTATAAGCCGCGCCGAATGTAATGCCATTCGTTCGGAAATAGTCTCCCGCGACTTTCGCTTGATACACACCGAGTTCCGTCAGTGGTGCATCGCAGAATCCTTGAATCTTTTTCCGAACATTGAACAGTGTTTGACCGTGACGCATCAGATAAAGTGTTTTTTTCATTCGTTTTCTCCTTCTGGTATGATTTCATTGAGACAATTTAGCGCTGTCAACGTTCTTGGATAACCGATAAACGGGAGCAGCACGGTGATAGTGTCAATCATGACTTGCTTGTCGTTGCCGATTTGGATGTTATTTGTGATATGCCCTTTCAATTGTTGGTCGGCGCCTCCCATCGAAGCGAGCATCGTAAAAATTAGTAATTCGCGTTCCTTTTCATCCAATCCGCCTCGTGTGAAATAGTCACCAAAACAATTGTCCGCTAAAAATACGGCGAAATGTTTTTGGTTTTCAGGCATCGTTTCATGCATTTTATCCACCTTGTCCCCCGCTACACACCTGATTGCCTCCGCTCCTTTTTCGTATCTATTTTCAGGAGTTGTTCTCGATTGTCCTTCAAGCGGCAAGGGTACACCTCTTTCTATCAGGATATCATTGGTTACTTGTGAAAAATCGAATACTTTTCCGAGTCCGACATATGGCACAGCTTGATAGACGATTTCTTTTGCTTCGATTGGTATCACGCCAATACTTAAAGCCGCGTTTAGCATTATTTTGTATTCATTCACGCATTGCATCGCGATTAAGGCCGCGAGCGTCACTTTCATGCGTTGTTTGATTGTCAGTTTCGTATACTGCAAAACTTCATCAAACGCAAAATTATCAAAAAGTGCAGTGAACTCAGGATCTGTTTCCTTTAATACGGATTTGTGATTTGGAAATAATTGATCATGGTTGGCTTGTGCGGTTTTACTGCTAGACATTTGCAATTCCTCCCTTTTATTGATTTTCTGTCGGAAAGTCTGTGGCTTTTTTGCTTCTTACAGTAAAGTCTAAACCCTGAAGTGGACTCCAAGTCAATTTTAAACGACTGGATTTTATGTTCCATTTCATTTTTCGTGTTTTTTAGATTATTTTCTCATTTTAATAAATATTTAATCATCACTTAACAGCAAGTTTATTTTCAGTCTATAGTATAAAAGTTATATTCCATGAAAGGGGATTGATAGAACATGAAGAAAAAAATAACGGGGACATTACTAATTGTCGGGATGTCTGTATTAAGCCTTGGAGGTCTTTTACAGAATGGTCAAGAGGTACAGGCGACGAGTGCAATTGGGATTTTACCTTCTCCTCCTCAAGAACCTGAAATTCCGTCTATACCAAGTGAGGCCGAAGAGTTGAGTGTGAAGTATATTGCTTTGAACGAGAGTTTATTTGCATTTGATACTACTCCCAACACTAGAGAATACACGACTTACATCAATAATAAAAAAATCGAAACACAGACGGTTGGTCGATATGATTTCCTATCACAAGGCGCACATCGTAACCAAATCGTCAAAAATTTGAAGCTAAAGATTGGTGATACCATTCGCGTAGACAGCAAAGATAACAATAATATTTTGTATACTGGGAAAACCCTTGTTATTGATAAAACTGTACCGCTTAATCGGCCATTCGCGACAAATACAATCTATGCTGGAGATACACAATTCACAATCAATGCTTTACTGAATACTCCTTACTTGAGAATTTTTATTAATGGTACTGAAATTCCTGGTGAATTTCTAATAGTTCACGTTCCTTCAAGAACTTCACCAAATATCTTTACAATAAACCCACTGAGCACACCTCTTAAAAAGGGAGATCGCGTTCAAATTATTGGTTTCACCTTCAATACAGCTGATGTCCTTGTAAACACAGGTGACTTCACTACTATCGTAAAGTAAAATCATAGAGCGTAAGCCTAGATGTCCCTCGCTGACATCTAGCTTTTAGATAACATATACCGTTTTGCGAGTAGCTTTTACATTACTTGCAAAACGGTATATTTGGTTGGAGTTAAAACGTTGAGATGCATTCCAAATCAATGCTAAACGCTTGGGTTCCGATTTGCTATTTTTATGTTCTTTAAAGAGTTTTTTGATTTTAATAAACATTTAATCATCACTTAATAACGAGTTTATTTTCATTCTATAGTATTAGCAGTATATTCCATGAAAGGGGATTGATAGAACATGAAGAAAAAAATAACGGGGACATTACTAATTGTCGGAATGTCTGTATTAAGTCTTGGAGGTCTTTTACAGAATGGTCAAGAGGTACAGGCGACGAGTGCAATTGGGATTTTACCACCACCTACTAATTCACAGAAACAACCTGCAACACCAAGCACATCTGAACAACCAAGCTACAGCTCACCTAGTGGAAGTGCGATTGGGAACTTGCCACCTCTTACTTCACCTGAACAACCAACAACACCTCCAACGTCAAATTTAGCAGAACAGTTAAGTGTACGCTCTATTGATTTAAATGAAGAGAAAATTACATTTAACATTACTGCAAACACGAGAGAATTCACCGTCTACATCAATAATCAAAAAATTGGGACAAGAACTGTGAATGCTTATCAGTACTTGGTTTATGGCCAACAATACAGTCAGATCATCACAAACCTGAACTTAAAAGTAGGTGACACCGTTCGTATTGACAGCAAGGATCACAACAATATCTCGTATACTGGAAAAACATTTAAAATTGATGAGAATACACCTTTAGTGAGAACATTGTCTATCGAAACAGCTTATGCGGGGGCAACACAATTCACTATCAATACCTCAGAAAGCGCTCCATATATGCGTATTTTTGTGAATGGTAATGAGGTTAGTGCACGTGGATTAGCCTTCCATACTGCTCCGAGACTTGAGCGAGACAGATATACAATTCCGACTCTTAGTACACCACTGAAAAAAGGCGATAAGCTCCATGTTATTGCTTACTCTATGTATAACTATCAAGAAACAGAAGAAGCTACCTTTACTACGTTTGTGAAATAAAAAAATCTGGCGTCTAAGAGTAACTGGAAAAGCTACTTGCGGACGTCAGATTTGTGCGTTTAATCTTTCTTTTTCGTAAATACATAAATGATGCACGAAATGATTGCCAGAAAGAATAGTACTACTTTATATATCATAATTGTAAACAGATCTGTTCATACAGTTTTTTCTTTTTTCATATCGATCCCACCTTTATGTATGGTTGCATTTTTTACTAGACACGCTTTGAAAACTGAAAAGCTTCCCTATTCAGATTACACAATACCAAGGGAAAACGCAACAAAAAGATTATTTTGATGGGTATTTTAGTATTATATTGTTTAAGTGAAAATTTAATTATTACTTCAAGCAAACTAGCATTTTTCATATTACTTGGATGAAAACTTTCTCGTATGATTATCGCTACTTCCGCTGGATCAATTTACATTTCACATTACTTAGATAAAAAAACCGTGCTATTTTAGCCATACTCCCATCATACCTCATGCGTCCATTTCTGTCGACCGATAGCGAAATTGGCTTTTCTACCTGCCTAGCCTTACATTCAGTTTTTTTAAATACCACCTAAACCTTGTCATAACAGTCCATAAAGAAAATCTGTCGATGCACTGTAGTTTTGACGCTACTTGCGGTCGACAGATTTTTGAGCCTTCTTTGTTTATTATGGTAGAAATGTTTCGCCCATGAGATAGAAATCGACTTCTCGTGCGGCTTCACGGCCTTCGTTAATCGCAGTCACGACTAAACTTTGGCCGTATCTTGCGTCACCACATGCGAAGATTCCTTCTACGTCGGTGCGGTAAAAGCCTTTTGCTGCTTCTATCGTGTGGCGTTTTGTTTTGCCTACTTTGAAATCTTCAAAAACGGATGGGGTCGCACCGGCGAATCCGATGGCGATTAGCACGATGTCAGCGTCCCATATTTTCTCGGAACCCGGAACTTCGTGGAGGTTGCGATTGGCGTCAACGTGATCGACGTCAATCGTGCGCAATCCTGTCAGTTCTCCTCGTTCGTTTTTAATGAATTCGGTTGAGTTGACTAAGTATTCGCGTGGGTCATCGCCATAGACCGCTTGGGCTTCGCTGTGTGCGTAGTCCATTTGGAACACTTTTGGAAATTGTGGCCAAGGGTTTTGGATGGCACGCAGGTCTGGGAGTTTGTCTCGTAAGCCGAATTGGTAGATGCTTTTCGCGCCTTGTCTTAGAGCTGTCGCAACGCAATCCGCGCCTGTGTCCCCGCCACCGATGACGATGACGTTTTTGCCTTCTGCGGACATGGTTTGAACGCCTTTGTTGTCGAGATTGTCTTTGATGCTTTGTGTGAGGTAGTCGACGGCGAAATGGATGCCTTTTGCGTCGCGGCCTGGAAGTTTGACGTCGCGGGCATTTCCAGCGCCGGTTGCTAGCACGACGGAATCGTATTCTTCTTTTAGCTGCGCCATCGTGATATCTTTTCCAGCTTCGACATTGGTCACGAACTCGACGCCTTCTTCGGCCATCAGGTTGACGCGACGGTTAATCGCGTCTTTTTCAAGTTTCATCGTCGGAATACCGTACATGAGCAGTCCGCCGATTCGGTCGCTTTTTTCAAAAACAGTGACGTTGTGACCGGCTTTATTTAGCTGGTCGGCGCACGCAAGTCCTGCTGGGCCGGAGCCGATGATCGCAATGCGTTTTCCCGTTCGTTTTTGCGGTGCTTGGGCTTTGATCCAGCCTTCTTCAAAACCGCGGTCGATAATCGCTTTTTCGATGGATTTAATGCCAACTGCAGGCTCGGAAATCGCGACGGTGCAGGAGCCTTCGCATGGTGCTGGGCAAACGCGGCCAGTGAACTCTGGGAAGTTATTTGTTTTTAAAAGGAGATCTAAGGCTTCGCGCCATTCTCCGCGGTACACGGCGTCGTTCCACTCGGGAATCAAGTTGTGTAGCGGGCAGCCAGATACGCCGTTTTTGATTTCTTCTCCGGTGTGGCAAAATGGTACGCCGCAATCCATGCAACGCGCGGCTTGTATTTGTAAATCGGCTACGGGCATTGGTAAACTATATTCGTTCCAGTCGCGCGTCCGTGTTAGTGGATCGCGGACCGGACTTGGAATTCGGTCATATTCGATAAATCCTGTCGGTTTTCCCATTGTTTTTCATCTCCCCTCTTATTTGGTCACTTCTACCAGTAATCCGTCTTTGTGCTCATAAAACGCTTGAAGTTCCGCCGAATCGTGAGTTTGGCCTTCGCCTTCTAGTTTTTCGATGCGGGTTAGCATGATTTCAAATTCGTTCGGGATGACGTAGACGAAATTGGTGATTTCGCATTCCCAATTTGCCAGTAGTTTGCGGGCAAATTCGCTGTCGGTATAACGCACATGATTTTCTACCAATTCGCGTAGTTTCCGTTCTTCGCGAGGTGTCGTAATCCCTCGACACGTCACGAGTTCTGGATTCACTTTTGCGTTGAAATGGGCTTGGTCTGGGGCGTAAACGTAAGCCACACCGCCGGACATCCCTGCTGCAAAATTCTCTCCGGTTTCGCCGAGGACAACCACCGTTCCGCCAGTCATATATTCGCAGCCGTTATCGCCAATTCCTTCGACAACCACGTCTGCGCCACTGTTACGAACGGCAAAACGTGCGCCAGCTTTTCCGTGAATGTAAGCTTCGCCGTCTGTTGCGCCGTAAAGCGTTACGTTTCCGACAATCGCTGAATTATGCGCGACGATCGGTGTTTTTGCGTCTGGTGATACGATGAGTTTCGCGCCAGATAGGCCTTTTCCGAAGTAATCGTTCGCGTCACCTTCAATGCGTAGCGTCATGCCTTTTGGAGCGAAGGCGCCGAAGCTTTGACCAGCCGCGCCCGTGAAGGTTAGGTCGATCGTGTCTTCTGGGAGGCCAGCCGCGCCGTATTTCTTGCTGATATAAGAACCAGTAATCGTGCCCACCGCCCGGTCGATGTTGCGAATTGGGAAGCGTCCCGTGACTTTCTCCCCGCGTTCAATCGCAGGCGCCACAACGGCTTTCAGTTCGCGCATATCAAGCGTTTGGTCGATTTTATGGTCTTGTTCTTTTGTACAGAATTGGACTTGATTTTGGTAAAATTCGTCCGTATATAGCATATTGGAAAAGTCGAGATGTTTCGCTTTCCAATGCGATTCCTTGCGTTCATGGGTTTCCAAATATTCTTTGTGCCCGATAATTTCTTCGAGGCTACGGAAACCAAGTTCGGCCATCGTTTCGCGCATTTCGGCAACGATGAAGTTGAAAAAATTCACGACGTAATCTGCGGAACCACCGAATTTTTTGCGAAGTTCTGGGTTCTGCGTCGCCACTCCGACGGGACACGTATCCATATGACACACGCGCATCATCACGCAACCTAGCGTCACAAGCGGTGCCGTCGCAAAACCATATTCTTCCGCGCCGAGCATTGCGGCAACGAGCACGTCTTTTCCGGTCATCAGTTTGCCGTCCGTTTCCACGACAACTTGATTACGCAAACCGTTCAGCAGCAACGTTTGATGCGTCTCTGCCAAGCCGATTTCCCACGGAACACCAGTATGGCGAATACTACTCCGCGCCGCCGCACCTGTTCCGCCTTCATAACCGCTGACCAAGATCACGTCGGCAAAGCCTTTCGCAACACCCGCTGCGATCGTGCCGATTCCCGTTTTCGATACGAGTTTCACGTTGATCCGCGCGTCCTTGTTGGCATTTTTTAAGTCGAAAATAAGTTGGGATAAATCCTCGATGGAATAGATATCGTGATGTGGTGGTGGTGAGATGAGTCCTACACCCGTCGTTGATCCGCGGGTTTTCGAAATCCATGGATACACTTTCTCGCCTGGCAAATGACCGCCCTCACCTGGTTTCGCGCCTTGCGCCATCTTGATTTGTAGCTCGTCTGCGTTCACTAAATAGTGACTCGTGACGCCGAACCGACCAGATGCGACTTGCTTGATTGCACTCCGACGCCAATCGCCGTTTGCATCACGCTCGAACCGATCTGGATTTTCGCCGCCTTCCCCGCTGTTGCTTTTCCCGCCAATTCGGTTCATCGCAATCGCCAGCGACTCGTGCGCCTCTTGACTGATCGAACCGTAGGACATCGCGCCTGATTTGAAACGTTTGAAAATCGCTTCGGCAGGCTCTACTTCTTCGATAGGAATCGGCTTGCGACCATGCGAATTGAATGTCAGCAAACCGCGAAGGAAAGCGTTATTTTGATTCTGCATTAAATCCGAGTATAGATTGTACGTTTCGCGATTGTTTTCACGCGTCGCCTGTTGCAACGAATGGATCGCGAGCGGATTGAAAACGTGATATTCGCCGTTCGAGCGCCATTGATACTCGCCACCTGTGTTCAACGTGAACTCTTGGAAACCGATATCATGAAACGCCTCGCGGTGACGCAACCATGACTCTTGCGCAATGACTTCCAGTGGAATCCCGCCGAGTTGCGACGCCGTTCCTGGGAAGTAATCCGCAATCACATCATTGCCAATGCCAATCGCTTCAAAAATCTGCGCGCCCCGATAACTTTGCACGGTAGAAATGCCGATTTTTGACATCACCTTCAAAATCCCGTCCGTAATCGCCTGAATGTAACGCGACTCCGCTTCATCAACTGTAAAGCCTTTAATACGGCCATCTTTGATCAAATTCGTAAACACATCGATCGCCAAATATGGGAAAATCGCGTCTGCACCGTAGCCGACCAGCATCGCACAATGATGCACGTCGCGAGCCTCCGCTGTTTTCACAATCAAGCTCACTTTCATCCGCGTGCCCCGTTTCACCAAATGATGATGCAGACCACTCGTGATGAGTAGCGCCGGAATCCCGATAAACTCATCGTTCGTGCCGTCATCTGTAATCACGAGCAACTCCGCTCCAGCCTCAATTTTCGCATCCGCTTCCGCAAAAAGTCGATCCAGCACTTCCGCCAAATTCTCCTTTTCCTCCGCCTTAAACAACGCATTAATGAACGCTGTCGGTTTCGCAAATTTCTTCTGTAACGCAATCGAAGCGTACTGTTTCCGAGACAAAATCGGCGTCTCCAAACGGATTCGGTTCGCATTTTCAGCCGTCGGATTTAAGATATTGCCCTCATTCCCAAGAAGCGTCATCGTCGAAATAACCGACTCCTCACGCAACCCGTCAATCGGCGGATTCGTCACTTGCGCAAACAACTGCTTGAAATAGTTAAACAACAACTGCGGTCGGAAAGAAAGCACAGCAAGCGGCGCATCGTAACCCATCGCCCCCATCGGATCCTTTTTCTCCGTTACCATCGGAATCAATATTTTGCTCAGCTCGTCCTGCGTATAGCCAAACGCCCGCTGCAACTTGAAGCAATCCTTCTTATTCAATGAAATATATTCCAAACGATCCTTATCCGTCAACGTTCCAATCTCCGTCAACTCCGCGTCCAGCCATTCACGATACGGCTTATCCGTCGTCAACTCCGATTTAATCACATCATCCGAAATAATCTCGCCTTTTTCCAAATCGATTAACAACATCGTACCCGCGCCAACCGTCACTTTGCGAATTACTTCCTCCGGGTCAACTGGCACAACACCCGTCTCCGAAGAATAAATAATCGTGTGATCTTTCGTCTCATAATAACGCGCAGGACGCAAACCATTCCGGTCCAAAATTGTCCCAATCACGCGCCCGTTCGTAAACGAAATCGACGTCGGCCCATCCCAAGGCTCCATCAGCGTGCTGTGATACTCATAAAACGCCCGTTTCGGATCGGTCATCGCCTTATTTTTATCCCAAGGCTCTGGAATCAACATCATCGCCGCGTGAGGCAGTGCCCGCCCCGTTTGCACCAAGAATTCTAGCGCATTATCCAGCGTCGCCGAGTCACTCCCATCCTCATCAATAACCGGCAAAAGCTTCGCCAAATCCGCGCCAAACAAATCCGATTCCGCGCGTTTCTCACGAGCCTTCATCCAATTCAAATTCCCACGCTGCGTATTAATTTCACCATTATGAATCAAATAACGATATGGATGCGCCCGTTCCCAACTCGGAAACGTATTCGTACTAAAACGCGAATGCACCAGCGCGTAAGCCGACGTATAAGCAGGATCCGCCAAGTCCAAATAATACTGATTAATCTGTTCCGGCGTCAACATCCCTTTAAAAATAACCGTCCGCGTCGACAAACTCGGCACATAAAACGTTTCCGTAATCCGCGCATCGCCCACCGCAAAACGCTCCACTTGTTTCCTAATTAAGTATAATTTCCGCTCAAAAGCTTCCTCATTAAGCGTCTCATCTTTCGCGATAAAAAGTTGATACACAGCCGGTTCCGTTTTTTGCGCACCCAGCCCGACTTTCGTCACATCCGTTGGCAACTTGCGCCAGCCCAAGAACGTTTGCCCCTCTTGCTCGATAAAGCACTCCGTCGCCGCTTGTAAAATTTTGCGTTGCGCCTCGTTTTGCGGGAAATTAAACATCCCGACCGCATACTGATATTTTTCAGGTAATACAATATCTATTTTCGCACAAGCATCGCGGAAGAAGTCATCCGAAATTTCCAGAAGAATACCCGCACCATCGCCCGTATCGCCGCCAACTTCGCCGCCACGATGTTTCAGCTGACAAAGCATGTGAATTCCCTGCTCGACAATTTTATGCGAAGAACGCCCTTTGATATTCGCTACAAAACCAATACCACAAGCGTCATGTTCATTTTTCGGATCGTACAATCCATGTTTTTCAGGCATATTCGTCTGTTTCATCCTAATTCCTCCTCGGTCTTGCTTATTTTTTAAGAGTTCAGATAATTCGATCCCCAACTAACTGACCGTAATTATGTATTTCCATCCCGTTCTATTATTCTACCCATTAATTTCTAGTTTGTAACGTTTTGGTGTAATATCTATTCTAATGCTTTTCATTTATCGAAACAATATATATAATAGAATAAAACGATCTCATTTCGAGATAGATCGGAGACAAGCAATGGAATTACGACAATTAAAGTACTTTATCGAAGTCGCGCGCGTCGAACATATGACCCAAGCATCGGAAAATTTGCACGTCGCCCAATCTGCCGTCAGTAGACAGATAACAAAACTCGAGGAAGAGCTCGGAATCAAGCTGTTCGACCGGATTGGCCGCAATATGCAACTGACAGCGGTAGGTCAGGATTTCTTGCGCCAAGCCAAAATCGGTTTACAGGAGCTACAAAAAGCCCAAGCAATCGTGGAAGAATACGCCGACCCAACGATTGGTGAAATCCGCATCGGACTGCCAAACTCGATCGCCACAAAAGTGCTGCCCGCCGTTATTTCCGCGTTTCGGGAAAAGTACCCGCAGATTACGTATCGTTTTATGGAAGGTTCGAATCGTGATTTGAAGCAGATGTTGGTGGCTGGCGCGCTTGATGTGACGTTTTTATCACCGGTGCCGGAAGAAGATGACGAGATTATGCCCCATCGTTTTTTTGATGAAAAGTTGAAGTTGATTGTGCCGAGCGGGCATCGATTAGCTGGGAAGCACTCGGTTTCGCTTGCAGATTTGGCGGACGAGAAATTTATTTTGTACCCGCAAGATTTCGATTTGTATCATTTAGTGGAAGATACGGCGCGGATGAAAGGCATTGAACTCGAGACAATTTTTCAAAGCCGTGATTTTCATACGATTCAAGGATTGGTTGGGGCGGGACTCGGAATCAGCATTTTGCCCGAGATGATTTTGGATGGGGCGATATTTAAAGAGACGCGAAGCATTGCGTTGATGGACCAGGAGTTGCGGCGGTCGGTTGGGATAATCACGACAAAAAGACGGAACATGTCGCCGTCTGAGACACTGTTCCGTAATTTTTTATTGGGGTATTTTGAGGAGGAAAAACAATGATTACTGAATCTCATGCAAAAATTACAGTTCTAAATAAACTTTAATTTCAATGAATAGTCAAAAGAATTTTTTCTGTATTATCATGCTTATCTTATTATATTTTTGATTAGTACTGTTAATAAACTTGGCAAATTCGTCATTATCGTAAGTACTATTCATAGTTTTCACCAGGTCATCTTCAAATTCTTGGACATTCTTGATTAGCTTTAGATAAAATTTCTCATCAGTATTCTTATAGAATATAGAGTCTTGACGCAAATCATTTAAAACTTGAACTAACGTGTCAGTCCCAGTAACACGCGATTCGGAAAATGTTAAAAATGACTTTGCTTCTGGTATTTTTTTTATCAGATATTCTTTATAGATATCATTAAAAAGATTAAACTCTAGGTTCTTTTTATTAACTTTCTTTTCAATTACAATTTGAACTATCAAAACTCCCGCTGAAATAATGATAGCCAATATTGATAAAGCATTATCAATGTTAAAGCCTTCCAACTCTTGCACTGCTCCTACTAAAAGATTAGAAAAATACATGTTCATACTTTAGGTTCACCTACTTCTACTTAAAATTACATCAGTCAATTTTTGAGATTTAGTTGAAATTGTTATGTTTTCCAAAATAAAATTATAACCTTTTTTGGAGACTATCTCCGAAAAAACCTTGGATAAAAGATGATGCGACATTTTCAATATGATCAGGAAATTCTATGTTAATTGGTTCATCAAGGCCTCATAATCTTTTTTTATTTGCTGACTAGTACCTACAGACCTTGGTTCTCATTTAGTTGTTTATTTATTAACTTATCTAAAAACGGCTTCAAATTTTCCCCTCTTTGCACCATACTTTGATTAATAGGTAATTCAATATCTATATATATTATTTCATTTTCATCTAAATAGGATAACATCTCATAATACCTATGACCTACTTCAAAATTCCACGCAAAACCTTTATGATTAATATAAGCCACAGGTTGCATATAATCAGATGACACTAAGATAGTTGCTGTATATGAAATATTAAATTGCGTATCAGCCTGCTCTTCCTTGCATATAATTACCCCATCAATACTGTCATGATAGATTCCTATTAACCTGTACAGCATGCTTATTTCAGTGGTTTCAATTAAGACTGGACGATAATTATTTCCTTTAAAGTTTGGATGCTTAGAGCCGTAATATTTAGAAATCTCAGTTGCTAAGCTCTCCTCACTCTCCGGTACATTTATACATTTGTAATCACTAATTATACTACCTACCCTTTTAATTACACTGTTTACTGTGGGATTCAGCATTAGGTATTCTTCTTTTACCTCATTAAGTTCTTGGCTAGTTATACTTTTATTTATTTGATACATATCAATAATATCAAAGATAAAATCAATAGCTATCTCTTTTAAAGGTTCTGGCAAATCACTGATATAATCATTCTCAACTAAGCCTACAACAATATAAAATGAATCATTTATATACTCTATATCTCTTAGACTACTTTGATGATCTAATTTAGCATTGAATCCGTAAAGATTATTGTAGTCTTTTTTTATTTTTACTACTTCCCTATAATTCCCCTTTGAATAGTAATAGATACTTCTGAGCGTTCTCAAATTTGATATTTTTAATATTTTAGGAACAACCAGAAGAAACTCTTTCCAATTCAATCTAGGAAGATATATGTAATCTCGAATCAGATTATGCATAATCGCAAAACTTTTATCATATTTTAATGAAACATACTTTATATGATCCACTAAAAGGAAAAAGACTGCCGAGCTTTCTGTAAAGATTGTTTTATTCTCTCGCATGAACTTTTTAAAATCTGTATTATTCATCTTATCTAATTCATCCATAATTATAACAATCGCAACTTCTTTTGAAAGAATATCTATTAAGTCAATAACTTCTGCTATTAAATCTTCTTTTCTTTGCCTTGGAGATTTTATTCGCCTATTTCTTATTTCTTTATATGCCAAATGTTTAATCTCCTTATTGATACCTAATTTAAAAGGAATCGCATTTAGAAATATATCTTTTAAAGAAAAAGTAACATTCATATATCGATTCCTTCTATCTGCAACTGAGTCTTCTTTAATTTCCTCAAGAAATATGTCAAATAACACTTTCTCTTTAAGACTATTTATTCGTTCTTCATATCTTTTATTCATAATTTTTTTCTTTTTAAAAATTTTTTTATCATCCACAATTTCTTCGTATTTTTCCCAATTTTCATCATATATTTTTTCAATAAATAAAACAAGTTCTCTCAATAAATCCGTTTTATCATTGGCAACATTCAAATGTAGAAATTTATATCTAATATGCTTGGGTTGACCTAAGTGTTGGTATGAATCCATAACAAATTTTTTCTCAATTGAATTTATAAGAGTGGTTTTTCCTGCTCCTCTATGTCCACCAATAATATATGTACCTAAATACAGATTTCTTAATATACTTTCAATATCCGCTATTTTGATCATTAATGTCGATGAAAAAATAGCATGTTCTAAAAATTCATTATCTAAAGGTTTCATATCATGCTCAATCATCCATCATCCCCCCTTGTCTCACTATTATATGAAAAATATTCCCATATGTACAGTTTACAATTGAAATAAAAGCTAATATTATTCAAAATATAATTTGCAGTTTGGGATTACAATTCAGTAAATTCCCCCCCTCATACATGGTATAATAAAACAAAAAAAGACAAGGAGTCGAATCCGATGTTTTCTAAAATAACTATCAGCAATTTCTTTTCCATCCACGACCAAATAAGCCTGACACTAGATCACAGCTACAGCCCAGCCGATATTTTCAACCAAAACACCCTCTACACCTACTACGATAACCAGAAAAAGCGCAGCATCCTAAACGGCGCAATACTTTACGGCGCAAACGCATCCGGCAAAACAAACCTACTCTACGCCTTCGAATTCATGCGTATCATGATCCAAAAAAGCCATACCTACAACGAAAAAACAGATTTTGATATCGCGCCCAACGCCTTCAAATTTTCAACGGCGAAAGAAACCACTAGCCGCTTCACCATCACCTTTACAGAACCCAACTTCCAGGAAAATCAAGACATCCAATACACCTACGAACTCGCCATCGACGCGGGCACCCTAGAAATCCAAGAAGAATCCCTAACGTACAAAAAAATACTCAAAACAACATTATCCAAGCCAATTATCGTTTTTGAACGTCTAAAAAGCCAAATTCCCAAAAAAAGCAGCCAACTAAAAAGCCTTTTTACCAAAATCGAGCAAGAAAACATCACCTACAAATCCATCCTATCCATGCTCATCCACGACATCAATAAAGCCTATTTC
Organism: Paenilisteria rustica; assembly: GCF_013820765.1. GTDB lineage: Bacteria > Bacillota > Bacilli > Lactobacillales > Listeriaceae > Listeria_A > Listeria_A rustica. The sequence continues at coordinate 50,630 of NZ_JABJVM010000011.1, read as the reverse complement.
AGCAAAGAAACCGCATCTCTAGCCTATAAAATCGTCGAAAGTCTGGCAACCGAAGTTACCAAAGGCTTCCAAACCAAACAATTCGATGGCAATTCCCTAGAAGCATTCGCTGAACAAATCAACAAAGACAGCGATTTCAAAAAAGAAATACTAGAAACCCTTTACGATTTCGATTTCGCGATTCAAGATTTTTCCGTCACCGACATGACCGATAATCTCGTCGAATCCATTGAACAAGCCACTTTTTCCGATGACGTCAAAGCCCAACTAATCGCGACAACGAAGAAAAACCGCCGCTTTGAGATCAGCACCGCGCATATCGTGGACGACGTGACATACCCACTAAGCATGAGTATGGAATCCGATGGCACCAAGAAATTCCTAGAAAGCTCGATCCGACTTTTCGACGCGCTGCAAAACGAAATCCTATTTATCAGCGATGAATTCGACAATAAATACCACACGAAAATCCAAGAAGGTCTGCTAAACAAATTCATCCATCAAGAAAACGACAAAAAAGCGCAGTTTCTAATCGCTTCCCATAACCCGCTTCTACTAAATCCCGATCGTTTCGCCAAAGAACAAGTCATTTTCATCCAGAAAGACCGCAAAACCCAGGCCAGTGAAGTTTTCAGCCTCAGCGAATTCCATGAAATCACCTACGACAACCACAATTGGACGAATCTCTATTTAGACGGTCGTTTTGGAGCCGTTCCGGAGGTGTTTTAAATGAGCCGTGAAATCAGGAAAATCGTCCACCTCTTCATCCCCGAAGACAGCGGTGGCATCAAACCAAACAGCTGCGAAGCCCACTACTTCAAACTACTTTTCCAGCGCAGGCTAAAAAACTACCAACTAAAAATCTACACACACGCCCAAGAAACGAAATTCAAAAAAGCACTGAAATTCAGCGCCCATCCCGATGATAAATTTTTCATAATAACCGATCTAGATTTCACAGAAGATCGCTCCAACCTCCGATACGTCAAGAAAAAGATTCGCAACCTCGCCGCTCTCGGAGAAAACGCCCAACTCTTCGTCTCCGGCCGCAGTTTCGAAGTCTGGCTCTGCATGTACCACGGCGTCTACACCAAACGTTTTATATCCCAAAGCGCCCTCAACAAAGCAGTCACCCGAGACTACACAAAAAAAGAACGCTGGTACATCAAGGAACGCGGGCGACTCTACAACAATTTGAAACCAGCCAGCGCCAACGCAAAAAAATCCCGACGCATCATCCTGTCAGGCGGCTCGCGCGACCACAAACGCTATGTAACAGAACTTCCCAATTTCAACGACGAAGCCCTGCTTGACTATTTTATTGCTCGCGAAACCTTCACATATGTGGATTTGTTAGTGAAGGAATTGCAGCATTTGAGTCGGTGATAGGAAAGTTAAAAGTGGAGAATCCTATACCTGGATTTCTCCACTTTTGACTTTCTGAACCATTTGAGCATTATTTATAACCGCTAAATAAGATTCATATTCTTGTTGGTCCGACATTTCCACTCCGTAGAGATTCACCCTTAAACCACATCAAAACTCGCTGGGTAACGCACCACTCCCGACGGAATCCTTTCCGCCAACGGATACACCATAAAATTCACATCCGGAACTTCAAACGGCGCCGCGATTTGGTAGTTTTTCGCTAATTCAAAGCCGAATCGCGGATAATATATCTCATGTCCCAAAACACTAATACAGCTATAATTCGTGTTTTTCGCCTTAGCAATCCCAGCCTCAATCAACTGTGCGCCAATGCCTCGTGACTGCCATTCGGGTTTCACGGCAACCGGAGCCAACACAAGAATCCGTTCCTCGCCGACAAAACACTCACTCAGCAGACTGTAACCAATGACTTCCGCACCATCCTTCGCAACGAGCGCAAGTTCTGGCAAATAGTGCTCGGAAGCCACAATCGCATCCACTAAATCAGCTTCAGCAGGCGTCGGAAAACTTGCCTCCAACACGTCACGAATTCCTTTTGCATCTTCAATTTTTGCCACCTCAATCAAAATCATGAGGCATGCACCTCCGCGCGTAGTTTTGCTATTAAAACTTCCAAATCTTTCATTGCATCGAAAACCGTCGTCGCCGTGATTTCGCCGGGCATCAAATGAATCGTCTCATCCGCTATCGTCGCGCGTTCCGCCACCTGTTTCAGCGCCTCATCTGATAATCCGTCCAGCCCCATATCAAGCAAACACGTCGGCAATCCCAATTCCTCATAAAAACCACGCAATGTCGCAATCTCGTCCGGCCGATTCTCAATCATCAACTGCACAAAAACACCATACGCCACCTTATTCCCATGCAACAAATGATGCGTCGCGTCAAGCACCGTTAGCGCATCATGAATCGAATGCGCACCAGAAGTCCGGCCGTAATCATCGCCGAATCCTCCGACCATACCACCGATCATAATATTCGTCTCGACCACCTTCACAAACGCCTCGCTCAATTTCCCATCACGCATCGCCTCAAGCGCGCCAACACTCGATTCCAGCAGAATATCCCGACACAATTTTGCCGTGTAATGTGACATATCAATCGCAACAGACCGTTCCGTGAGCTGCGAAATAATCACGTCAGCCTCATACCATTTTGCCAGCGTGTCACCAATTCCCGCGACCATCAATTCGATCGGCGAATCCAGAATCACCGCAGGATCAAGCAGCACCAACGCATTACTCCGCGCAAAAATATCATATTGCAACATCTCGCCACGCGTATCATACATCACACTAAGCGGCGTCCAAGCAGCACACGTCGCCGCCAATGTTGGCAAAATCACAACCGGCATCGCCAAATAAACCGCAACAGCCTTCGCTAAATCCGCAACTTTTCCGCCTCCGACACCAATAATCACGTCCACATTCGCCGTTTTCGCAAGCACCGCCATCCGGTCCCGCTCCTCAAACGAACATTCACCGTTATACTGCTCAAAAATCGCGTCCACACCCGGCAACTCGGGAAAAAACCGTCTCGCCTTATCCCAAGAAACGCCACCATGAATCACCAAAACCCGCTTCAAACCGCGGCGTTCCAAATGGTTACCAAGCGCGTCCCAAGCACCGACCCGACATTCAAATTCCTGCGGCGCACCGCGAACAATCAAATTTTTCTCCACAAGTCCTCAGTCCTTTGCAATTAATAAATAATCCTCTTTTTGCTGGAAGGTAAGCACGATTTCCGTACCAACACCGTGCTCCGACGAAATAGCGATTTTATGCCCAAGCTTACAAGACATTTGGCGCGCTAAATAAAGCCCCATTCCCGTCGCTTTTTTCTCCATACGTCCAATCATTCCTGTAAATCCCTGCTCAAACACACGAGGCAAATCCTCTTCCTTAATCCCGATGCCATTATCGCGAATATGTAACGCTACCGTTCCACCAGACGCACTCACATCGCACCAAATCTTGACTTCGCCACCCGCATCCGTATATTTCAGCGCATTCGTCATCACCTGATCCAAAATAAAACCAAGCCACTTACTGTCACTACGAACATCGATTTTAATCTCCGCCAAATCAAGCTTCATTTTTTTCGAAATAAACAGCTTCGAATGCCGTTTCACACATTCACGAATAACCGGGCCAAGCGCCATTTCCTGAATGAAATAATCCTTCGCAAACGTGTCCAGCCGCGAATAATAAAGCGCCTGCATCACAAGTCGATCAATCGAATCCAGCTCCGCCTCCACCCCGCGATAAATCGTCGTAGGATCATTCAAATCCGGATTATTAATCAACATTTTACTTGCCACAATCGGCGTCTTCACCTCATGCACCCAATACAAAATAAAATCATGATATTCCTGCTGTTTATCACGCAATTTCGTCAGCTCTCGTTGCTCCTCCAGGTGTTTTTTACGCATCAATTCATTGAAAAAAGCCTGCTCACGCGTCCTCGGTTTTGGCAATAATTCCAGAATATTTTCCTCGATTTCGCCATCTACCAATTCCTTCATTTCATTCCAATACGTGCGTTTAAACGAATAACCGAGCACCAAATACGCGATCAAAAACAGCAACATAAAGACATACAAATAAATAATATTCCCCAGCGTCAACTGACTATTCGGATCAACCGCAAGCAACACACCAATAAAAAACATCACGACCACAAAGAACAGCAAGAAAAACTTTTTATCGCGCACATAGCTCCACCAATTCATGTTAAACCTCCACTTCAATAAATCCAAACTTGTTAAAATCAAATAACCCCTGATCCGTCAATTTCAAATTCGGAATAACTGGCAATGTCAAAAATGATAACGTCAAAAATGGGTCAAATCCTTGTTTCGCACTCACATCACGGAAAGCATCATTCAAACGTCCTAACTGTTGCTGAATCTCCTCATACGGTTGCACACTCAAAAGCCCTGCAATCGGTAACGCCAGATCCGCTGCGACTTTTCCGTCCTTCACGACCGCGATGCCGCCACCAATTTTTGTAATATGTTCGATTGCCGCCAGAATATCTGCGTCCGTCGAGCCCACCGCCACGATATTATGTGAATCATGCGCGACCGTCGTTGCAATGGCACCATTTCTGATGCCAAAACCTTTCACAATTCCAACGCCAACACAACCTGTGCCCTTATGCCGCTCGACAACAACCATTTTCAGCTGATCCGCTTCGACCGATGTCTGGAATTCGCCGTCTTGCACCGTAACCGTCTCCACCAAATGCTCCGTAAATAGGCTATTCGGCTGCATTCCAATCACGTTCGCCGTGCTTTTCACCATCTCAAGCTTCAAATCCTCACGCTTTAACGAATGCCTAATCGCCGGCGATACAAAACCACTATCCGTTTTTTGAAATAACGCTTCGACACGCAAACCATCATCCACAACCACCTGACCACGCTTCATCACCTTCGTAATCATCACCGTTTCCAAATCACGCAAAAACAAAATATCCGCCTGATATCCCGCCGCAACAGCACCAAGATGTGGCAACTTATGACACGTCGCCGCATTAATCGTCGCCATCTGAATCGCCATCACCGGATCAATCTCATTCGCAATCGCGAGCCGTATATTATAGTTAATCGAGCCCTCTTCCAACAAATCATCAATCAATTTATCATCCGTGCAAAAACAGAAACGATGACTATTCTTCGGATTCACCGCCGGCAACGTATGTATCATATCACGACCAACCGTACCCTCACGAAGCATGACGAACATCCCAGCGCGCAACCGATCCATCGCCTCAACCGCCGTCGTACTCTCATGATCCGTACGAATCCCGACCGCCAAATAATTGTTTAAATCCGCCTTAGAAAGTCCAGCACCATGCCCATCAATCCGACCACCATGCCGTTCCGCGTCCACAATTTTTTGCAACATATCTTTATGCCCTTCCGCTACAGAAGGAAAATCCATCACTTCCGCGAGTCCAATCACTTTTTCATGCTGATAAAGCGCGCGTAAATCACTCGCATCAAGCGTCGCACCATTATGCTCAAACGGCGTTGCAGGAACCGAAGACGGTAGCATCACGTACATATCAAGCGGCGTTTCTTCTGCATCATCCAACATAAACTCAATACCCTTTACACCCGCCACATTCGCGATTTCATGCGGATCCGTCACAATTGTCGTCACACCATTTGGCAACAACACCCGTGCAAATTCAGAAGGAGGCACCATCGCGCTCTCCACGTGCACATGCGCATCAATGAAACCAGGCACAATAAACTGACCTCTTGCATCAATAATTTCGGTAGCCTCATCAAAGTCACCAATCCCAACGATATAACCACTCTTTATCGCGACATCGCCCTCCATGATTTCACCCGAAAAAACATTCACAATCCGGCCATTTTTAATCACAATATCCGCTGCAGCACGCAAATCACTCACCGCAACCCGTTCCTGCAATTGCTTTACTTTCCGCATCAACGTCTCCCCCTTTCACGTCTCACTCGGCTTTAACTCACTGAAAACCTTCGTCGGCCAAATAACCATCCGCCGCTTCACGAGAAGGGAAAATCGCCTCTAAATGATCGTCCGAATAAATCGCCCACATTTTGTTCTCATAACGCAAAATCACGACCGTCCGATACGCATCACGAAACGCTTCCTCGTAACCCTCTTCGAACTCATCCCCATCCGTACTCAAAAACGCGATTGCACCCGTAATCAACTCCCGAATCTCACTTTCCGTCGCCTCACGAATGTTAATAAAGCCGTTCTTGTCCGCATCATCCAAATAAGGCGCATACACAAAAGCATTCCCATTCGGATGCAAATGATTGACCGCAATTCTTTTCTCACGCACACTTTCCGGGAAGTGATAATTAATCCGCCCCATCGAAACGGGATGTGCCTCTAGTTCTGTATATTCATCAATAATATTCTTTTTTTCTTCAAAGGAAAGCATTCCTTCGTCACATCCTTTTTCTCATTTTTCTTCACTGCCTTATTATACACTAAATCCACTGACAAAACGCGGAATCTAAAGTATAAACCCGACTTTTATTCCAATCCCAACACGCGTTTTCCAAAAACCCCTAACAAAATCAGTTTTTCATTAGGTCAAAAACTACTATTTTGCTTTAAAAAACAATATTCAAAAAATCCGATACAGCAACAAATATCTCTGTTATAATAGCCTGATAGAGAAGTTGCGATGGTGCTGAACCTGATGAAGGGGTGATGCTTTGATTTCTAATGTTTCTATGCTGTTACTCCTTTTTCAAGAGAGGAATATATCATGTCTACTTTTGAGACACTTACACTAATGATCGCATTTGCGGGCTTAGTGGTTCTCATTATCGGCCAGCAAAACGACAAAAAGAAATGACCTCCAACTTTTGACGAGTTAGGTCATTTCTTTTAATGTACTGAACTATGTCACCGTTTGTAACGGCTCTGTTAGGAAGCCATGTTAGCGCATGGCTTCTTATTTCTTTTTCATTATAACAGATTCCACCAACTTCGGCAACCACTCGTGCAAATTTTGAAACGCAAATCCTGCCTCGTTCGCCTTCGTATTATCCAAGTAATACGTCTTTTCCACGCCAAAAGGAGAATCGTCATTATCTTCGGTATTTTCTTCCACGATCGCAGTTTTTCCAGTCGCTGTCTCGATCAAGTTCATCAGTTCAGACAACTGGTACACCGAATCACTCGCCGCATTAATTGGCCCAACAATATCTGACTTCGTGCCGACCCAACATAAGAAATCTGCCGCTTCATCCGATGAAATAAAGCCCATTTCAGCATCCTCATTCGGCATGCCAATCTCTTCTCCCGCCTGCACATGGTCGATATGAAACTCGAGTCTACCCGTGTAATCATCCTCGCCAAGCACAATCGGAAAGCGCACCGCTACAACAGGAAAGTTCGCCTTTTGGAAATAAACCGCCTCCGCCAAACGTTTCCCTTCCCCATAATCAAAATCTTCGCGCGAACCCGTCACAATTTCATAATGGAACGGATCAAAATCAGCTTCCACTAGCGCGCGGTCTCGCATCCGATATACAGAAAGCGACGACGTATACACATACTTCCCAACCTTATCCCGAAAAGCAGCAATCGAATACAGCGCATCTTGCGGCGAAAAACAAATATTGTCATAGACCACATCCCACTGCTCCTGCCCCAAACAAAACAAAGCCTCACGCGATTCCCGATTCATCGTTACACGTTTCACCGTATCACCAAAATCATCCGCCGTTTTACCCCGCGTCGCAATCGTCACATCATGCCCATCTGCAAGCAATCTCGTCACCAATTTCTTACCAAAAAAACGCGTTCCACCAAAAACTAGAATTTTCAAACCAAGCACTCCCTTACTCGATCATGTATCCCTGACCTTTTTTAGTTGTAATAAAATTTGCCAAGCCGATTTCCGTCAACTTTTTGCGAATCCGAACAACATTCACCGTTAGCGTATTATCATCCACAAAGCTCTCATCTTCCCAGAGCACACGCATAATCTCATCGCGACTCACAATTCGACCTTTTTGCTTCAATAACTCATATAAAATCAAGAATTCATTCTTCGTCAATTCCACTTTTTCATCGAGATAAGTCAGTGTATTTGTGTCGATATGCAGGAAAACATTATTATGCTCCATCACGTTCGGCTCCTCAAGCTCCACATACGAATACGTACGGCGAATCAGCGCATTAATCCGCGCCATCAGCACATCCAAATCGACCGGTTTTTCAATATAATAATCCGCTCCCATATTCATACCCATAATCTGGTCCATCCGCGAATCCCGTGACGACAAGAAAATAATCGGAACATTCGAGACCTCGCGAATCTGATTACACCAATAAAACCCATCAAAATACGGCAAATTCACATCCAGAATCACCAACTGCGGCTCCACTTCCAAGAACTCATTTAAAATATTATTATAATCAGCCACAACAGCGACCTCAAATCCCCATTTTGACAAGTGTTTCTGAATCGTATCACGAATAACGATGTCATCCTCAACTATATAAACCTTTACCATGCTCATCTCTCCTTCGCCTCATTCCATTGTACAGAAAATTCGGCCACCATTCAAACCTTAATCATCACCACTTGCCACCATCTTCGTATACGTATTCACACAAACAAAATAATAAACAATGAAAAACACCGTATAAATCGTCGTACTAATCATAACCGGCGCACCAACACTATACATCAGATTCACCGACAAACCAATCAACGCTGCCACACTATGACAAATACCCAAAATAAGCGGAATCAAAAAGACTGGTAACACTTGTTTCGCGATAACAGAACGGACCTCTTTCTGGCTCATTCCCAACTTCTGCAATACCTCGAACCGTGGCTTTTCATCCACAGCCTCCGTAATCTGTTTGAAGTAAATAATACTCCCTGTCGCCGCAAAAAATACAATCCCAATAAACATTCCAATATACAAAATAACACCGATAAGCGTACTCATCCTATGATAATTCGAATAAAAGCTCGACATACTAACATTATACATATAAGGATTCCCGCCGATTATTTTTTGGATTCTGTGATCTAAAACCTCGGCCCTATCCTCATTTGTCACCTGGAAAATATCAATATGTTTCGGCATCGTTTTCTGACTGATTTCCTGATAAATCCTATCGCTCACAATCAAAGTGGAAGAAACCATATCCATATTAAACACCTCATGATTATAAATAGCTTTTATTTCCAAACTATATTGAACTGGGTTATTCTTAAAAGTCACCGTATAAGGATCCTTCATCCACAAATCGGCGCGCTGCTTATTTTCAAACCCACCAACCGGACTAAGAAAAATAGCCTCCCCATCCGCTAAATACTTTATTCGCTTCGAATCATTGTCTAATTTCGTCGCCAATCGATTGTAATCCGACAAGCCCATCACCGAAAATTGAGACATCCGTTGATCCCTATAAGGAACACTTTCATCAACCTTATCAATCACTTCCCCCTTATAAACATCGACTGCTTCATGATACACCAACGTATGCAACTTACTTTCTCGAATAGCCTCCAAAATTTCCTCTCGCTCCGTCTCCGTACTCCAAGCCGTCTGATAACTATTGGGATTCGAGCTCTCCGCAAAAGAAATAATATTCGTATAAAAGGAACTCAGCGTGCCAATAATCGTTAATGTCGTCGCGCTTAGTACCGCAATCATCGTCAATGTCCCCGCCGTTTTTTTCATGCGATACCGCAGCCAAGTAAGCGTTAAAATATTCGTCCCACTATAGAAAAAGGACTTACGCAAAAACAATTTATAAACAATATATGGAAACAAAAAGCGCAATACTAGCCACGTTCCCAAAATCACGCCAAATAGGATAAACAACATCGACGAAAAGAAAAAATTATCCGTCCAAAAAATAGAGTCCTCAACGGGTCTTGTCGCTAAAAAATAACCAAATCCAATCAAACAGACACCAACGATCGATAATGTAAGCGATCCCTTCGCTGGATTTTTTTCCCGAACATCCGCTTTAAAAAGTTCGACCATACTATACCGGTACACAATCCAGTACCCATTCGCCGTCGTCACAACCAAAATAATTCCAAATACGAGCATGGTAGATAACATGGCGGACACCGAAAACGTGAAACCACTGTCAATCGACAAATCCATGATCCAAAATAACAACATCGAAAAGAATTTAGAAAAGAAGACACCAATCACAATACCCGATACGACAGCCATAACATGCATCATCAAATTCTCATAAAAAATAATCCGCCCAATCTGCGACTTACGCAAACCAAGCAACGAATACAGTCCCAGCTCCCGCTTCCTGCTTCGCGTAAAATAATTACTAGAATAAAAAACAAAAAAGGCCACAAATAAAATCAACACAATCGCCGCAGCCATAAATACGCCCTGACCACCGATTTCCCATTTTTCAAAAATCACACCGATACTTTTCGTGTACGCCAAAGAAACGAATGTAAAATAAATCAACACGCTCAAAATCAAAGAGCCCAGATACATCGAAAACTGACCGAAATTTTTGCGCATGTTCGTAAAAGCAATATTAAATAGTGTCATTCAAACCACCACCAAGCATTGCCAACACATCTAAAATCTTCTGGAAAAACTGCTTCCGAGTCGCCGTCCCGCGATAAATCTCCGTGAACAACTCCCCATCCTTAATAAACAAAATCCGCTCACAAAAACTCGCCGCAAACGCATCATGCGTCACCATCATAATCGTCGCATTCCGCGCTTCCTTCGCCTGCACCAAACCCTCCAACAGGTTTGTCGCAGCCTTCGAATCAAGCGCCCCAGTTGGCTCATCCGCAAAAATCAGCGCAGGATTCGTCACCATCGCACGGCTCACCGCCGTCCGCTGCTTCTGTCCACCAGAAACCTGATTCGGATATTTCGCCGCCAAATCTGAAATCCCAAACTGACACATCACCTCAGCAACACGCGTCTCCACCTCACTCGGCTTCACTTTTGAAAGCGACAACGGCAACGCAATATTATCCTTAATCGTCATCGTATCCAACAAATTATAATCTTGAAAAATAAAACCCAACTTATCCCGTCTAAAAATCGCCATCTCTTTCGCACGCATATCCTCAAACGGTTTTCCAGCGATTTCAATACTACCCGAAGTCGCCTTATCAATCGTTGACAACACGTTTAGTAACGTCGATTTCCCAGCGCCACTCGGACCCATCACACCGACAAATTCGCCTTCATGCACCTCTAAACTCACACTATTTAAAGCAGGAAAAAGCGTACTTTTCGAGCCGTATACTTTTCTCACATTTTTTGCTTGTAAAATAACACTCATTCACTGAAACCTCCGCTCCAAAATCTCTCTTACCCATTGTACACTAAATGCCAGCAGCTGCCCACCTGACCTTAAGATGTAGTTACAAAAAAAGCCTTTCATGACGATACTATATCCATCAAGAAAAGCTCTATTTGTCGTCATGCTGAAGTTGGCGGAATACCCACGTAAAGCAGTTTATCTACAGCCTGGCTCTACTTCCTTTACTCGTTTGTTTTATACAATTCCATGCATTCTTTAATCAACATTTCCAAGTCCGCAAGTGGCATATTCACATCCGCGGCAACGATATCCCAAGCCATTTCTTGCTGATCCTTGATTTTCGTATAAACCAACATTCTACCTTGAGAGAAAAGTTTAAATGAAGGTATTGTAACCCGCACTTCCTCCACCCGATTCCAAGCTTGAAAATCCCCACGATAAGCCATTCCTTCTGTGGAAAGTTCTAGCGTCGGCGATAGATTAAGCAATCGAAATAATGGTCGCAAAACAATAAAACCAATAAAAATCAGTAAAATCAGTTTTTCAGTTCCATTCACTGCCTTTACATGATCAAAAATAACATACAACAATAATCCAATTGCAATCCACAAGAGACTGCTTGAAATAACTAGCACATGATTCACCTTAAACTGCGCCTTTTCCCCACTTGCAATTTTCTCTGCAAAATTTTCTGTCAACATCAAAACCTCATTTAAATTTAGACTTATCTTTATTGTACCTTGAATAAAACAAGAAAGATAGGGCTAATCTAGACAATTTTTCGATTTTTGCGTTAAAATAGACCTATACGGAAGGTGGTTTAAATATGGCTCGAGAAGATTTTTATGAAACAAAGAACGGAAGAACTTCTTTTTTTGACGGCGGCTTACTGCAATTTATCGGTTGGAGTATCCTTGGAATCCTTGTTACTGTTGTGACGCTAGGCATTTGTTATCCCTGGGCGTTGACGATGATTTACGGTTGGAAAATCAATCATACCGTCATCGAAGGCCGCCGGATGCGCTTCAATGGTTCCGCGTTTGGCCTATTCGGAAATTGGATTAAATGGTTACTGCTCATCATTATCACGCTAGGTATCTACTCTTTCTGGGTTTTCATTAAATTGGAAGATTGGAAAGCGCGAAACACAACGTTTGTACATTAATTTATACATTGAGAAAGGTCTCGAGTTCAGTATGAACTCGAGACCTTTCTCAATGTATAATCGCTGCATTTTCTATCGTAAGCTCACCCATAAATACTTCTGGATTCGCCTCAAGCAATTGCAGAAGGCGTGACGCTGAGCCGTTTGGTTTATTTCGCCCGCTCTCCCACGCTTCTACCGTTTTGACAGAGATACCCATCAATTCAGCAAAAGTGCTTTGCGTAAGCTCCAATTTTTGACGAAATGTCTTGATATCTTTCGCTGTATAAGTTGGAAGTTCGGTAATCATGATTTTCTTAGTACGTGCTTTCTTCGTATTGTCCGCGTGAGCAACTGCCTGCTTCAATCCTCTTTCTAGAGAATCAAATAGTTCCGTCATGTCCATCACTCCTCATGCAAGGTATAATTCCTTCAATTGAGACACGAACTTACCGAGATACTTGAGCTGTGCGTCGGTAAGGTTATCAGCAGAATCAAATGATGGCTCTCGATATCCAGATAAAAAATCCGAAATCCGCCTCGCTTTCTTTTATTACACCCTACTAAATAGGGTAAGTCAATTTTTTATGTTTCCTAACTATACTAAAGAAGCTCCCCCAGAAACCTTGTTATTCCCCGCTTACATCTGACATCTCTTACACCAAAGATCCGGCAGTACCGACACATAAGTCTTATCAAATGTCATCAAATCATACAACATTTTGTCATAGTAACCGAATTCATCTTCGTGCCCTAAAAGATCATTCGTCGCTTTCATCCGACCAAGAGCATCATGTGCCATATCCTTCAGCGCAGGAATAATATACCCTGTTATCTTGATTTGCCCAAATGCCGTTGCCAGAACAACCTGATCCGACTGCCACACATCATGCTCACTCGCCGCAAGCAACTTAGCAAGCGAACCTTCATCCATATCTTTCGGAGGAAAATACGTCATGCCCCACTGATCCTCCACAATATGCCTCGGAAAATCCGATAAACTGATTCCCTCCACTTCCTTATCTTGAAAAAATTCCTCCAACGCGACCAATACATCCGCACCTTCATCACTTCCAAACGGCGCTTCCTCGTCCCCACAATCGAAATAAAAGTCTGATTTAAAATGCGCCACAAAATGCGGATGGCTCGTCTTGCGGTCTGGCCCAACTTCCGGATCATCAAAATACATGTCAATTGCCATTCTATTCGTCTCCTCTTCACGCTTCATTTGTGATTCTTTATACAATCCTATTCTATCAAAGCTAACCGAAAAACAAAAGCGTTTCCCCATTGAAAAAAACGGCACAGTATTGTAAGATGAAAGCAGTTTTCAATTAGGAAAAGAGGGATTGTCATGGTCAAGCTGCTACTCATTATTCCATTTATTTTTATACTAGCCGGAATGCCCTTTGCCAACCGAATCCAGCCGATGGTTCTTGGCATGCCGTTCAATCTATTCTGGGTTGCCGCGGGAATACTGCTCTCCACATGCATCCTAGGCATCGTCTACCATTTCGATAAACAAAATAAGGGGGAAGAACAATGATCGCACTCCTTATTTTAACCGCTTTTTTCATACTCACCTTAGTCATCGGAATTAGAGCGCGCCAAAAACAGAAAATGAACCTAGAAAACTGGGCAGTCGGCGGACGTAGTTTCAACACCGTCTTCGTATTCCTACTCACAGCAGGCGAAGTATACACTACCTTCTCCTTTCTCGGCGGAAGCGGCTGGGCCTACTCCAAAGGGATATCCGCAGTCTACGTCATGGTTTACATCGCCCTATCTTATGTAACATCCTACTTTTTATTACCACTTATTTGGAAATACGCACACGAACACCGACTCGTCTCCCAGTCCGACTTTTTCGCTAAAAAATACAACAGTGATTTGCTCGGCGTAGTGGTCGCCGTCGTTGGGGTCATTGCCATTATTCCAATCGTGGTCATCCAATTAAAAGGACTTGGCATCATTGTTTCCTTGACATCATACGGCGCAATTCCAATGAAAGTTGCCGTCGTCGTTGGAACCATCGCCATCATTATTTATTCCGTCATCTCCGGTATTCGCGGCATCGCTTGGATTGCGGTCCTGAAAGACTTCATGATTCTGGCGGTTATCGTCTTTATGGGTATCTATTTACCAATCCATTATTACGGTGGTATCGGCCAAATGTTCGACCAAATTGCAGCGGTAAAACCCGAATTACTCACGTTTCCGCATACGACTTACACCGTGACTTGGTTCATCTCGACCGTCCTATTTTACGTGCTTGGTTTCTACATGTGGCCACAAGTTTTCGCATCGACATTCACGGCCAAAAACGCCCGAACCTTTCGTAAAAATGCGATTATCAGTCCAATCTATACATTAATGCTCTTATTTGTTATTTTTATCGGACTTACCGCTGTTTTGCAGGTTCCGGGGCTAGAAGGCGACGCAAGCGATCTTGCCCTATTGCAACTCGCGATGAAGACGTTCGATCCATGGTTTGTTGGTATCATTGGCGCGGCAGGCATGCTCACTGCCCTCGTTCCAGGCTCCATGCTCCTCATGAGCGCGGCGACCTTGCTAACGAAAAACATCATTTACAGCTATAAACCCGACACCCCCGACGCAAAAATTGCGAACCTATCCAAGTTTTGCGTCCCAGTCCTTGCGATTATTTCCTGTCTATTCGTTTTTCAAGGTGGAAATGCCCTCGCGGCTATTCTGCAAGTCGGCTATAGCTTGATTGTGCAACTTTGTCCGTCATTATTCGCCAGTCTAATGAAGCGTAATCCAGTAACAAAACAAGGCGCACTCGCTGGAATTATCGTCGGTATCTTGATTACGATTTTCATCAGTAACTACAGCATGACACTCGCGACACTACTTCCAGGCGTACCAACTGCGATTAGCGATATCAATATTGGCTTCCTGCCTCTAGTCGCAAATGTCATCGTGACGCTGGTTGTAAGCCTCCTAACACGCAAAAAACTCGGAACAGACACCATTTGATGTCTGCTCCGAGTTTTTATTTCTTCCTGCGTTTCGTCTCTATTCCTGATAATCTCTCTGCTTCTTTTAAATGAAGTGGCGTGTCAACACTTTCATGCACCTTGTCATGACTTGGGGCTGTTGCGCTCCATGTAACTGTTTTATCCAAATCAGGCATCTTTTGTTCAACAACAGCCGCATGTACAACTTGCTGCGTATTTAAGAGCATCTCACTCGTCGTACCAAATCCTGTGAAGAAGCTAAGAGACAGCATGATAACAACGCTGAGTTTTAAAATCGAGTTTTTCTTCATGGCTACCTCCTATTATGTTGTGAAGTTACAGAGCAAGTATAACAGATAGGAGACTGCTGTATCATGAATAAATGATAATATTTGTGCCATTTTTCTTTCATAATTAATCCATATCAATCGTCGTTTTCTTCTTCGTCAAACGCAGAATCGTGTAGTACACAACCCCAACCGCAAGCCACGAAATACCGATGATTTTAGCCAAGTTATCCAGATTAATCATCACATATAGAATAATCAAGAAGCCAATCACTGGCACCACCAAATGTAGCAGATAATTTTTTGATTTCATTTTGATGATGTAATGGTAAACCACCGAAACGTGAATCACTAGAAACGCCGTCAACGCACCGCAGTTAACGATTGATGACAGAATACCGATATCATTTACGAACACAAGTCCGACAACCAACGATACAAAACCAACCATCAATGTGCTCAAATATGGCGTCTGGAAACGAGGATGCACTTTTGCGAGGAACTTTGGTAAGTTCTGATCCCGTGCCATTCCGAACAGAATACGTGAAATAGCGGCCTGTGCTGCAAGAGCATTCGCGAAGCCCCACGAAAGAATCGTCGCAATAATCGTTACATTTTTCAAAAACGGTCCGCCAGCTTCTCCCGCAATTTGATAAAATGCCGTGTCAATATTATCAAAATTAAGATAATCTGGATGAATCAACGCCGCAATGTACGTCTGAATGATAAACAAGAATCCAACCAACATCAGCGCCCACAAAATCGCTTTTCCGACCGTCTTATTACCACCTTTTGTCTCTTCAGCAAGCGTACTAATCCCGTCAAACCCTAGGAAACTAAGCACCGCGACCGAAACCGCAGTCATCACAAATGGCAAATTAAAATCGGCTGCGTTATAAATCGGCTTCATCGTCACACCATCACCCGCACCATTCGAAATCGCGACAACGCCTACAGCAATGAAAATCGCCAAAACAATCAATTCACCGACTAGGAAAATAATGTTCGCCCGCGCCGTAAATGCAATCCCGCGAATATTAATCCAACTGTTCACCAAAATAAACACCACAAGCCAAATCCAAACTGGCACATCCGGAACAATCGCTTTTAACGAATTCGCCGAAACCACATAGAGTAGCGCCGGTACAAAAACGTAATCCAGCAAAATCATCCAACCGGCGAGAAATCCGACTGTTTTGTTAATTCCACGCTGTGCATAGGCGTAAACCGAACCAGCGATTGGAAAAGCCCGCGACATCGAGCCGTAGCTAAGCGCCGTAAACAGCATCGCGACCATACCAATCATATATGTAAGTACGATCATTCCCTTCGATGCTGTTACTACCTCCCCGTAAATTCCGAACGGGGCAATCGGGACCATAAAAATCAGGCCGTATATAACTAAATCTTTCAACGTTAGCGTTCTCTTTAACTCTTGCTTGTAGCCAAAAGACTCCAAACTCCCTTTTTCTGGTTGTGTCATGTTAGTTCAGCTCCTCTGTGCTCCAATTTGTAAGATACGTAAGTGGTAATTCCATTCGCGCCGTTTTATTCGGATCGACAATTTGACAAACCCGCAAATCCGCCGCAAGGGATAGTAAATGCGCTGCGTTTCCTTTTGACAAATTCGTGTACTGCTCCACAAAATGAACCATCTGCTTCGTCGCCATCACGCTTGCCTCATCTAACGTTTTCGCAGAAGCAATCGTCGCCAATTTCCCATCACGAATTAAAAATGGCGTCGGCCAATCCTTATTTTTGACAACTTTCACCGTCACTGTGATATCGCAAGACACTTCCGCTCCGCAAACCGAAACTTCACCGTCGCCCATCGCCGCATGACAGTCACCCATCGCAAGCAACGCGCCAGCCACATTGACCGGTAAAAATAGCGTTGTTCCTTCGCCAATCTCCTTACAATCCATGTTCCCACCATGCGCATCTGGCGTCCCACATGAAACCGCATCTCCCGCTGGCGCCGTTCCAATTACACCAATCATCGTATTTAGCGGTATATCTATCTTTTCTGAAAACTTAATCACGCCGTTCTCAATCGGAAGGCGGCGAATCGTGTTCTCCGTCAACTCATCACCCATCACGCCCGAATCAGGCCCTGTGAATAGCGTCGCCGTATCACCGATATCCAATTTCTCAATCGTCACCGCCAGAATATCGCCAACCTCCGCGCCTTCCACATAAACCGGCCCAGTCGCAGGGTTAATCCGATTCCAATCCAATTTTTCAAATGCGCCATGTTCGTCTGTAATTTGATCCTCAAAACAGTCATAAGCTTCAAAAATCAGCTGGTCGCCATCTTTTGCCGTTGCAATTGCTTGATTCGCTTTATCCATCGCATAAATCGGCGCGCCTTTTTTAATTATCTGTACCATTTCTATGTCACCCTCTCCACTTGAATGCATCTATCTTATAGCTAAAATCGCCGTTTGTCAATGTAGATTTTTGACAATTGCGAACATAAAAACTAGACACAGAATACACGCATCCATGTCTAGCTTTTGATTCTGTGCCATAACGTCTAAAATCGGCGTACCATTATTCCAATATAATATCCGCCTTCCTTGTCCAATCAAACGTGATACCATATGGATTTTTACGATTAAACGCCTTTGTAGCACGCCCAAGCATCACCTCTGGATGCAAAAAGAAGGTAAGATATTTCGTGCTATGCTCAAATCCGTCCCCAACATCATTTCTAGCAATGATTGTAATATGCGTATACATCTTCGTACTTTCAGACACTAATCGAATTTGAAAACCATCCATCTTTTCTTGAAAATGAAGTTCCCGCATAGTACCATCGCCTCTCGCTAAATTATATGTATATAAGCCTTTTACCACAAAAATTAACATACCAAACAAAAAAACACCATACAGAATTCCGTACGATGTCACATTCCTTATTTTTTGAAACGTATGCACCTCTACCCGTTTAATTGTTTATCTAACCTCTCTTTAAAAGCCATAATCATATCAAATGCAATCACAAAATCAAAATCACTCATACTGTAATTACTTACAAATTCGCCGTCACGATAACGAATCATTAATGAAGGACGAATCGTGTCACCAATCGCATCCTTACTCGTAGCACCACCATAAAACACCCAATGCGTCGCAGTCGGTGCATTCTCCGATTTCTGTGCCAAATCCGTTTTCACAGTCGACACAATGGTTTCTTGCAACGCCGCGTCTAGGTCCCCTTCTACATAACCATACCAAACCGTACGATAGTAACGAGCCTCAGATTCATGCGTTTCATCGAATAACTTTTTCATTTCTGTCTCCTCCTCATGTCTCTATTAAAATCGATCATTCAATCCAATACCATCCATAATTCGGTCAACATTCTTCTCAATCCGCGATTCCCGCGTTTTCGCTTGTTTCGGCGTCGCAAAAAACAGGATATAAGCGCGCTGACGTCCCGGTGTTAATCCCTCAAACGCCTCTTTAAAAGCCGGCATTTCATCGAATTTCAGCTGTAACTCTTCCGGAATTCCTACCTCTTCCTGCTTTTTAAATTCCACTTCCGCCCCTGATTTTTCAACGGCGATTGCTTCCTCCATATAAGCCTTAATAACCGGCTCCATCTCCAAAACCTGCTCCAAACTCGTGAACCGGATCTGGCGCGCCGACTGCACATTGGGCGTTTGCTGAATTAGAATACCATTCGGATCCTTAAACAGCACACCTTTCATAAATAAAATCGCGAAATACTCTTTAAAACCATGTATCAAAAAAACATTCTTGCCCTCCGACATGAAACAAATATTTTTCCATTTAATATCTTCTGTTACGCCACATTCCAGCGCTATTCTTCTCAATTCCGCAAATTCGTCCTTATACCTCTTCGCCTTACCTAAATATTCATCTACTTTAGGCGTCATTTCACCTGCTGCCATCAAAGAACACCTCACTCTAAAATTCTATACTATATCACGTGTTATTTTAACTTAATTTAGGAGGACTTGCAAATTACGCGCGTCTTTCTAGAACCGTTACACACTCCACATGCGTGGTATGAGGGAACATGTCTACAGGCTGAACAACTTTCGCCACATAACCACCATCCGTCAACACCAACATATCCCGCGCTAATGTCGATGGATTACACGATACATACACGACCCGCTTCGGTTTCATTTTTAAAATTGTCTCAAGTAGCGCCTCGTCACAGCCTTTACGCGGTGGATCAACGACAAGCACATCTGCCACGATACCATTTTTAAACCAAGCCGGAATCACCTCTTCCGCTTTCCCAACTTCAAACGTGACATTATCCATCTTGTTCAATTTAGCATTCGCGCGCGCATCCTCAATCGCTTGCGGCACAATTTCCACACCATACACATGCTTTGCCTCTTTCGCCAAGCAAAGCGATATCGAGCCGATCCCGCAATACGCGTCAATCACCGTCTCCTCGCCCGTCAGTTCCGCCAATCGCAGCGCCTCCGCATACAAAACTTCCGTCTGCTCCGGATTCACCTGATAAAACGACCGCGCCGAAATTGCAAAAGAAATCCCGTGAATCGTGTCCATAATGTACTCACGACCCCACAAAACATCCGTACGATCCCCAAAAATCACATTTGTATTCGCCGCATTCACATTCTGAACAAGCGATGTCAAACCAGGAATCGCCGTCTCCAACTCCGCCACAATCTGCTCCTTATTCGGAAAATTCGGCTTCGTTGTAACGATCACAAGCATCAATTCGCCTGTCGTCGTCGCAAAACGCGTCATCAAATGACGCAGCACTCCTTTTCGCGTCGTTTCATCGTACGGTTCAATATGATACTTCGCAAAAACACCACGCGCTATCTGGATTGCCGCGTCATTTTGTGCGTGTTGAATCAAGCACGTATCCATATCAATAATCTGATGCGAGCGCTGCTGATAAAATCCCGCGACCAATTTCCCGTTCACAAACCCAACTGGAACCTGCGCCTTATTCCGGTAACGCCAAGGCTCCGCCATACCAAGCGTCGGAAATACCTCGACATGCTGCTTCCCAATCCGCTTCATCACTTGCTCCACTTGTTTCTGCTTCACGCGCAGTTGCCCGTCATAACTCAAATGCTGCAACTGACAACCCCCACATTGCGAATAAACAGCACAAGGCGGCGTCACTCGATCCGCGCTTTCCTTCATCAACTCAATAATTTTGCCAAATCCGTAGTTCTTATTCGTCTTAATAACCTTAATCCGCGCCATCTCTTCCGGCAAACCCTGCGGCACAAAAACCGGATAACCATTTATCTTCGCGACAGCATTGCCATCATGCGTTAAATCCTCAAAAACAACATCAATACACTCATTCTTACTCACTGGAGCACCCATATTTGCCCTCCCTCTCATATCTAGACTCTTCATTATACCAAAAAAAAGATAGGTGCACACCTATCTTTTTTCCTTAATCACATATTCCAATCCAACTGGTTGCGTAATCTCCTCGTCGCTATCCCCTTTAAAAAAGACAAGCGATGTTTTCTCAGCGCTAAACTGATATTCCATCTGTCTAGGATAGGCAGTCACTGTTTCCCCAGTCTTAATATTGAATTCATCTTCTAAATATTGACTCGATATCTTCGGATTGATGCCTAAAACTGGTGCGATTTTTGAAGCGAGATTACTTGAATACACCGTCTCCAACTTCTCATTGACCTGCATCGTTGTTCCTGATTTTGCGGTAAGCCCAAAGCTTTTTCCCGCCGTTTTATCCAAGGTTCCATTCAAAATCGAATAGCTCGTCAAAAAGCCATCCACCTTATCATGTGTATACTGGAATGCTGCTGGGTTCATCACCGTTGATACCTTGTTCGCAAAAATTCTAACTCGAAAACGATCCATCGCTTGATATTTCGAGTCTACTTTGGCCATTTTTGTTAAAACAGCTTCATTCGTTGTGTCGAGAATTAAATCGCCATTGCTTGCGATGCTCGTTACCGTGCTGTCCCCTTTGATAGGAACATTCAGATTCGGTCCAATCGCAATGCTTGTGTTCGTTTTAATCCACGTTCTATTACTATCCATTAATTTCGCTTGATCAACCTCAGGCATCACTTCTTCTGCCTGCACATTCCAAAATATAAGAAAGGCTGCACCCCCGATGGCTATGCATGCCAACAAACCAATAATAAAACGGCTTACACGACTGCTTTTCAAGTCGCAAACACCTTCTTCCTTGTTTCTAACTGTGTCATAACAGCTTACTCCATTATATCGCATTTTACGGATTAATACAAGTTCTTTACAAAGATTACAGTTATGGTGAGGTATATTACGAATATCAAATGACATTGTCCTGTCTAAGAGTCATTCAGCTTATAATTTCGGTTACTAATCAATCATTTCCATTTGTTTGTTATTTAAATCCGATGCTGGAATATCCGCCACATTCGCAAAGAAGGAAATATGTTGCTTCAAGTTTTGGAAGGTCATTGGTGTTTCGCCGCCAAGTTCCCCATCCAAATTGATTAACATCTGTTCGTCTGAGTGCACAATGACCTTTTCCGATTTCACATAAATTACGTTTGGCTCCTTGATATGATCCCCTCGCAAGGCTAGTGTCACCAGACGAATAAACTCCGCTAGGTTCACTTTTTTCACGATAATCAATGAGAATTTGCCATCATCTAATTTTGCATCTGGCGCAATTTTTTCAAAGCCGCCAATCGAATTCGTAAGTCCAAGTAAGAAGAACATCGCTTCGCCCTCAAAAATTCCATCATCATATTCGACCTTCACCTGTGTTGGTTTGAGTGATGGCAACATTTCAATGCCTTTCAAATAGTACGCCAACTGACCAAGCATCGTTTTCAAGCGACTCGGAACATCATACGTCAGCTCGGTAATCCGTCCACCGCCGCCAATATTAATAAAATACGTGTCATTCGCTTTTCCAATATCCATCGCGACACTGGCGCCTTTGGCAATGATTTCCGTTGCTTTGATCACGTCTCGTGGAATTTTAAGCGCCCGTGCAAAATCATTCGTCGTACCAGTCGGGATAATCCCAATTTTCGGTCGATAATCCTGCTCTGCGATGCCATTAATAACTTCATTGATTGTACCGTCGCCGCCCGCCGCAACAACTAAATCATAGCGATCTTCCACCGCTTTTCGCGCCTCATTTTTCGCGTCATTTTCCGCTGGTGTCGTCGCATGGGAGCTCGTTATATATCCTGCATTCTCCAATATTGTCAGCACATCGGCCAGGTTTTTCTTGATAATCTCTCGCCCTGATGTTGGGTTGTAAATCACCCGCGCTCGTTTTTGCATAGTATATTCTCCGTCCTCTCAAATCTGAATACAAACGCTTCGTCCATATCATCAGACTAATTTTTACGTTTGTCACAGCCCCGAATACTTACCATTATACCAAATTACTACTCAAAAACCCATTTTGAAGATAACCAATACGCAAAAAAAGTTACTAGGAGCTGTATCGATGCTCCCAGTAACTCTGGATATTATTTAGCGTTTATTCATTTCATCCACTAAAATTTCATTGACCATCGTTGGATTTGCTTGGCCTTTTGTGGCTTTCATAACTTGTCCAACTAGGAAACCAACCGCGCGATCTTTTCCGTTTTTGAAATCAGTCACGGATTGCTCGTTTTGGTCAAGGATACCAGAAATGATACCTCTTAGTTCGCCAGCGTCGGAAATTTGAATTAGACCTTTCGCTTTTACAACTTCTTCCGCGTCGCCACCGTTCATAATCAACTCACGGAAAACTTTCTTCGCGATTTTAGATGAAATGGTACCTTTTTCAATAAGCCCAATCATGCCCGCTAGATTGTCAGGTGTTAATTTCGTATCTTCAAGCTCTTGTTGCTCTGCGTTTAGATACGCCGAAACTTCACCCATTAACCAGTTAGAAACTTGTTTGGCATCGGCACCTTTTGCGATCGTTGCTTCAAAGAAATCGGACATCTCTTTTGTAAGCGTAAGTACCATCGCGTCATATGCTGGAAGGCCTAAATCAGCAACGTAGCGCACTTGGCGTTTATCTGGAAGCTCTGGAATTTCAGCACGAATACGTTCTTTCCAAGCGTCATCAATATACAAATCTACCAAATCTGGCTCTGGGAAATAACGATAATCATCCGAACCTTCTTTAATACGCATCAACGTCGTTTTACCCGTCGCTTCTTCAAAGCGGCGTGTTTCTTGTTCAATAATGCCACCCGCCATCAGAACTTCTGCTTGACGCTTGATTTCATATTCGATACCTTTACGTACATTGGTGAATGAATTCAAGTTTTTAAGCTCGGTTTTCACGCCGAATTCTTCTTGACCAACTGGACGAATTGAGATATTTGCATCGCAACGCATCGAGCCCTCTTCCATTTTCACGTCCGAAACGCCTGTGTATTGGATAATCGACTTGATTTTTTCAAGGTAAGCATATGCCTCATCAGCTGTACGCATATCTGGTTCAGACACGATTTCAACAAGCGGCGTCCCTTGACGATTAAGGTCAACAAGTGAGTAACCGTGCGATGTATGCGTGTTTTTACCAGCATCTTCTTCTAAATGAAGGCGTGTGACACCGATACGTTTCTTCTCGCCATTTACTTCCACATCAATCCAGCCGTGTTCGCCGATTGGTTTATCGAATTGCGAGATTTGGTATGCTTTCGGATTATCCGGATAAAAGTAGTTTTTACGGTCGAATTTCGTATGTTCTGCGATTTCACAGTTGATTGCCATCGCTGCTTTCATACCATATTCCACTGCTTTTTTATTCAAAACTGGTAAAACGCCTGGCATCCCAAGGTCGACCACATGTGTGTTTGTATTCGGTTCAGCGCCAAAATGAGCAGGTGCCGGCGAAAAGATTTTGGATTCTGTTTTCAATTCTACGTGGACCTCAAGTCCGATTACTGTTTCAAAATTCATATGTCTCGCCCTCCCTTATAAACTTGGTTTTTCTTTATGGAATTCTGTAGCTTGTTCAAACGCATGTGCGACACGGTAAATCGTTTTTTCATCAAAGTAGTTACCAATCACTTGCAAACCGACTGGCATACCTTCTGAAAGCCCACAAGGAACCGAAATCGCCGGAAGTCCAGCCAAGTTAATCGGAATCGTCAACAAATCGTTCAGGTACATTGTGATTGGATCATGAATCAAGCCACCGATATCAAATGCGACAGTTGGTGCACTTGGACCGATAATAACATCATAATCTTTAAACACATTCGCGAAATCTTGCTTAATCAGCGTACGTGCTTGTTGCCCTTTTTTGTAGTAAGCATCGTAATAACCCGAGCTAAGCGCAAAAGTTCCAAGCATAATACGACGTTTGACCTCATCGCCAAAGCCTTCTGCACGTGATTTTTTGTAAAGTTCTTCTAAAGTGTGGGCATTTGGTGAACGATAGCCGTAACGTACGCCATCAAAACGAGCCAAATTGGAAGATGCTTCACTCGATGCTAAAATATAATAACTTGCAACGCCATATTCAGAGTGAGGTAACGATACTTCATCCCAAGTTGCGCCTAAGTCTTCTAATGTTTTCAATGCTTTTAGAACCGCTTCTTTCACGCCTGGCTCCACGCCTTCACCGATATATTCTTTCGGCACGCCAATGCGCAGACCTTTAATATCCCCTGTCAAATGAGCAGCGAAATTCTCGACTGGTTGATCGATAGACGTTGAGTCATAAGGATCCACACCAGAAATAGCTTCTAACAAATACGCATTATCTTCCACTGTACGCGTAATTGGTCCAATTTGATCAAGTGATGAAGCAAAGGCAATTAAACCATAACGGGAAACGCGGCCATATGTAGGTTTCATCCCAACAACACCACAGAATGCAGCAGGTTGACGAATCGAACCACCAGTATCTGATCCCAATGAAAATAATACTTCACCAGCAGCAACACTTGCAGCACTACCACCCGAAGAGCCACCAGGTACTTTATTTAAATTCCACGGATTCGTTGTTGTTTGGAAATAAGAGTTCTCCGTTGATGAACCCATTGCAAACTCATCCAAGTTCACTTTTCCGATATTGATTGTTTGTGCCGCTTTCAATTTTTGCATAACCGTTGCATCATAAATCGGATCAAAGTTCTCCAAAATTTTACTCGCAGCAGTCGTACGCAGGTTTTTCGTCACGATATTATCTTTAATTCCGATTGGAAGTCCAGCTAGCATATTTTTCGGATCAATTCCAGCATCCCCAAGTTCTTCCGCAACATCTAGCGCTTTCTCGCGATTTAACGTAATGAACGATTTCACTTTATCCTCAACAGCATCAATACGGTCAAACGATTCTTTCACAAGATCGTATGGCGCGATTTCTTTTTTCACAAGCTTTTCATGTAAGTCTTTTACCGAATGCTCAAATAATCCCAAATTAATTCCCTCCTGATTTGTCTGAATTAGTCTTCCATAATTGTCGGTACTTTAAACATGCCATCTTGTTTATCTGGCGCATTCTTTAGTACTTCTTCACGCGGCAAGCCTGCAATCGATTTATCCTCACGTAGCACATTTGATACTTCAATCGCATGCGACGTTGGCTCGACATTCGCCGTATCCAGCTCATCTAATTTCTCCACCATATGAATGATGTTTCCTAATTGTTTCGCAAAGTTTTCCGCCTCTTGGTCACTCACTTCTAAACGCGCCAAGTTCGCCACTCGCTCTACTGTTTCTTTTGAAATAGTTGTCAAAATTTTTCCTCCTTTAATATTTCGATTACCCCAGCCAACTGAGCCTATATTTTATAGTTTAGGCTCTCCATTTCGCTTTAAACAAATCGAGCGAAAGCGTTTGTGTTCCGCAATTTTGGTTGGAGCCGGAAGCGGAGTGTACGATTTGTACACGAGAACCGGAAGTCCACCAAAATTGTGGAGTACGAGCGCTTGTCGCCGATTTATCTGGAGTAACATCCATTTATTTAGTCAAAGATGTGTGCTGTTGGTGTATCATCATTCGCTTTACGCGTAATCAGAGCCGCAGTACCATCAGTTGTAGTAATATTAACCTGAATTGCTGCATTTGTCGAGAGATGTTTTCCGAGTAAATCGGTCACATACTGTGTAAACCCAATAATTTCAGCTTCCCCATAAAATTGTAACGGGATATCAATATTTAAATCTGCCATCTCCCCGTCTTCATAACGAGCACGCCCAACGACGCCTGTATAGTTTGGATAATATTTCTCAATATCAGCTTTAAAATCTTCAAATGATGTGTTATCCGTCTTATGATCCGATTTCGCATCGGCTGACGGCAAGACATAACTTTTCTCATCGATTGTTTTCCATTTGCCAAGACTCGCGGCATCCGCACTCGCCGAAGCAATAAAGTTACCTGGAACAACACCGTCACGCTTCCCTTGCTTATAAATCGCAAACGTTACTGGTACAGAATCCAAGCCTTTTGTCGCCCGAATTCGGTTCAATACAGTAGCCGCCATTTCTTTCCCTTGCGAAAGCAGTTGGCTGTCCGAAATATTTTGCTCAAATGTAGCGCCATATTTCTCTTTCTGATAATAATCCACAGAATTCATCGCCAAAGCAATCGAAATACCGCCAAGTCCTACCGTATTCTTATCCGTTTTCTTCAAATAATCTTGTTCTAAAATATGCGCCAAATAAATCGGGGCACGTTGATCATCACTTTTGCCATTATCTTTCGGATTCAGACCATCTTTATTCTTATCGCTCGAACGATCTAACCACTTCGTCAACGTCTCTGTTGTCAAATATTGCCCCTCTTGAAAAAGATAATCATCTGGGGAATAACTTTGTTGGGAAACGCGCATCAAGCCTGATTCCAACTCATTGATGTCATAGCGCGAGTTGATATTCGAAACGACTAATCCACGTGATTTACTGGCCTTATACGGCAAAACAGTTTTATAATAATCCGCGGAAATCTGATTTTTTGTCATGATACCTGTTTCCGCTTGCTTCGTGTCTTTTTTCTGTACAACCTGTTCATCCGAATTGAGGCTCGGGGCACATCCTGCAAGTAAAAGAGCGGTGCTAAGGGAAACGACTAGTAATTTTTTCATTTGTTTTGACCACCTTCATCTGGTAAATATTCCATTAATTTTTGCTCACTCCATACGGCTATCCCTAATTCTTCAGCTTTCGCCAATTTGGAGCCTGCATCACTTCCTACCACAACAACATCCGTGTTCTTACTTACACTCCCCGTTACATTTCCACCTAAACTTTCAATCAACGCCTTCGCTTCCTCACGCTTCAGATGTTCTAATTTCCCTGTTAAAACAACTTTCTGATTCGCAAAAACAAGCGCCTCTTCTGGCATCAATTCCAGTTTTGGACCTGTATAAACCATATTTACTTCGGCTTTTTCTAACTTCGCTAACAAATCATGCACTTCTTCATTCTCAAAATAAGCAACAATCGAGTCCGCCATTTTTTCACCAATATCAGGCACCTCAATCAAAGCCTCTTTTTCAGCGACACGAAGCGCGTCCATCGTCTCAAAATACTGTGCTAAGACCTTCGCTGCCTTCGCACCAACATGACGAATACCAAGTCCAAATAGCAGTTTCTCCAAAGAATTATCGCGGCTTTTATCGATCGAAGCTAGTAGGTTCTGAACAGACTTCTCGCCCATTCTCTCTAATTCTACCAGTTTTTCACCCGAAAGGAAAAACAAATCTGCTACATCTGTAATTAATTCTTGTTCGAAAAGCTGAACGACGACTTTTTCACCTAAGCCGTCAATGTTCATCGCATTACGCGAAACAAAGTGAATCAAACCTTCTTTTAGCTGAGCTGGGCATTTTGGGTTAATACAACGCAAGGCAACTTCGCCTTCCAAGCGAACCAGCTCACTCTCACACGTTGGACAATGCGTCGGCATGTGATACGGAACTTGCTCCTCCGTCCGGTCTTCCTCCACCACACGAATCACTTCAGGAATGATGTCGCCCGCTTTTTTAATCAAAACCGTGTCACCAATCCGAATATCACGATCGCGAATCAAATCTTCATTATGAAGCGATGCCCGACCAACCGTTGTTCCAGCTACACGAACCGGTTCTAGAATCGCAGTTGGTGTCACAACGCCAGTGCGCCCGATGCCAAGCTCGATATCTAACAGTTTTGTGGCGACTTCCTCAGCTGGGAATTTATAAGCAATCGACCAACGCGGTGACTTCGCAGTGAAGCCAAGCGTCCGTTGCTGTTCTAAGCTGTCCACCTTGATGACAATCCCATCGATGTCATACGCAAGTCCTGAACGAGCTGCCGTCCATTCCTCAATATACGCAAAAATTTCTTCAAGAGACTGGCACAATCGGCGTTCTTTGTTCACCTTCAGGCCTAGTTTCTCTAAGTGTGCCAAACCTTCACTATGCGTCGCGACGCCCATATCACCGAAATCCGCAACCGCATATAAGAAAATATCCAAGTTTCGTGATGCCGCTATTTTTGTATCTAATTGACGCAGAGATCCCGCTGCCGCATTTCGCGGGTTAGCAAAGACCTCCAAGCCATCTTCTTCTCGTTTTTCATTCAGTTTTTGAAATGACTGCTTTGGCATGAACGCTTCTCCGCGGACTTCAATCGTGAACGGCTCTTGTAGCGTCATCGGAATCGATCGAATCGTTCTTAAATTCGACGTGATATCCTCGCCAACCGTTCCATCACCACGTGTTGCACCGCGTTTATACTTCCCTGCTTCATATTGCAAAGAAACCGCTAAACCATCAATTTTGAGTTCGCACATGTAAGCTACGTCCTCGCCAACTTTCTCGCGCACACGGCGGTCAAAGTCTCGCAAATCCTCATGATTGAACGCATTGCCAAGACTTAGCATCGGCGTTTCGTGCGCCACTTTCTGAAAACCAGCAAGCACTTCCCCACCAACACGCTGCGACGGCGATTCTGGTGTCACCCAATCCGGATTTTTTTCCTCCAAAGCAATCAATTCATGCAAAAGTTGATCATAGAGGGAATCCGGAGATGTTGGGTTATCCGCGACATAGTATTCATAACTAAGCCGCTCCAGTTCCTTTATTAATTCTTCATAACGTTCTCTTTCAGCCATTTCGCTTCACCTACTTATACTTTTTCAACAGGCGCAAATTCCGCCAGCAATCGTTTTACCCCAGTTGGACTTGGGAAGGCAATATCAAGTTCCATGTTGCTCCCCGTTCCTTTCACGCTGACAACCGTTCCGACGCCCCATTTCTTATGACTCGCCTTGTCGCCAACCGTCCACGCCTCTTTCTCAGCGCCAGACGCACTATAACCAACCACCGATTTACTATGCATCGATGACTTGGCAAACGGCACTTCTGTCAAACTGTTTTCATGCGCCATTTCAATCAAATCATCTGGAATTTCATCGATAAAACGCGATTCCTTATTCGCCGTTGAACGACCATATAACATCCGTGAAAAGGCACTTGTGATATATAATTCCTGTTCAGCACGCGTGATACCAACATACGCCAATCGACGTTCCTCTTCCATCTCATCTTCTTCCATAAGCGCTCGACTATGCGGGAAGATCCCTTCCTCAAGTCCCACTAAAAAGACAACCGGGAACTCGAGGCCTTTCGCCGAATGCAGCGTCATGAGCGTTACCGCACCACGAGATCTGTCCTCTTCATCCAACTTATCCACATCAGCAACAAGCGCCAAATCCGTCAAAAAGCTAATCAGCGTTTTGTCGTCGCTTTCCTTTTCAAAGTTTTGCGTGACAGATAAGAACTCATCAATATTCTCCAAACGCGTCTGCGCCTCAATTGTCCGTTCGTTCTCAAGCATCGCCCGATATCCAGACTTCTCGAGTACCTGCTCCACCAGCTCCGTCACCGACAAATAATCTTGCATCTGCGTAAAGCCCCTGATCAAGTCGTGGAACTCCACCAATTGTTTCGAAATCTTCGCCGATAACCCGACCATTTCAATCCGGTCCAACACTTCAAAAATCGTCAAATCATAAGCCGCCGCCATGTTCGCCACTTTATCCATCGAACCAGCACCGACACCACGTTTTGGCACATTAATAATCCGCGCTAAACTAATATCATCATCGTTATTCGAAATCAGACGCAAGTAAGCCAGCACATCCTTGATCTCCTTACGATCATAGAACTTCGTGCCCCCAACCATTTGATACGCCATATTCGACTTCATGAAAAATTCCTCCATGACACGCGACTGCGCATTCGTCCGGTACAATATCGCGAAATCCGAAAGCGGACGACTCGTCTCCTTCACGATCTCTTGAATTTTACCAACAACGTACGAAGCTTCTTCCTTCTCCGTCAACGCCTTGTGGTAGAAAATTTTCTTACCTTCATCATTATTCGTCCAGAGATTTTTCGGTTTCCGGTTACTATTGTTCTCAATCACACGATTCGCCGCTGCCAAAATCCGCTTCGTTGACCGATAATTCTCCTCCAACAAAATCGTCTGCGCATTCGGATAATCCTTCTCAAACGTCATAATGTTCGTGATATCCGCACCACGCCAACCATAAATCGACTGATCCGAATCCCCAACAACACACAAATTACGGAATCGTGCCGCCAGCAACTTCACTAAAATATATTGCGAATGGTTCGTATCTTGATACTCATCCACGTGAATATACTGAAACTTCCGCTGATAAAACTCCAACACGTCCGGCACGCGCTCAAACAACTGAATCGTGACCATAATCAAATCATCGAAATCAAGCGACTGATTCTTTTTCAGCTTCTTCTCATATTCCACGTACACATCCGCAACCATCTGATCAAAAAAGCCAAACGCTTCCTTTTTGTACTCCTCGGCGTTCATCAGCTCGTTTTTCGCATTACTAATCGCTGCCAAAATCCCACGCGGCTCAAACTTCTTCGCATCCACATTCTTATCTTTCAAAATGCCTTTAATAACCGAAAGCTGGTCCCCGCCATCCAAAATCGTAAAATTACGGTTAAATCCAATTCGTTCAATATCGCGGCGCAAAATTCGCACACACATCGAGTGAAACGTCGAAATCCAAATCGATTCCGCTTCTGGTCCTAGCAAATTACCAACACGCTCTTTCATCTCACGCGCCGCCTTATTCGTAAACGTAATCGCCAAAATATTATAAGGATTTACGCCACGCTCTTTCATCATATACGCGATACGGTGCGTCAAAACACGCGTCTTCCCGCTTCCTGCCCCAGCCATAATCAAAAGAGGTCCCTCTGTGGCTTCGACCGCCTTCTTCTGTTGTGGATTCAATCCTTTTACTAAATCTTCCGCATTTAATTGCATTTTATCCTCACACCGCCAATACAAACATTTGTTCTTATTTTAACTTTTTAAACAACCGAAAGCAAGTGATATTATAAAACCGCACTTACCGTTTCCAACGCCTGCTCAAAATCTTCATACAAAATATTACCGACGATAATCACATCCGCGATTTCACTCATTTCGCGCGCCTCGTCAATCGTCCTGATGCCACCACCGTACCAAAGCTTCGTGTTCACAAGCTCATCCCGCGCGGCTTGAACCATTCGACTATCACCAAAAACACCACTATATTCGATATAAAAAATCGGCAATCGCAGCATATTTTCCGCAATACTCGCGTAAGCCGCAACATCACTTTCCGTCAAATCCGTATTCGCCTTCGCCAGTTGCGCCGCCTTCGCATCCGGATTTAAAATACAATACCCTTCCACCAAAACATGCGGCCACGGAATAAAGTCACCATACTGCTTCACTATCCCATGATGCGCACCAAGTAACCACTTCACATCGGTCGTATTCAGCACCACCGGAATCAAGTATTGGCTCGCACCAGGCACAATCATTGCCTCATCGCTAACCTCCATAAAAACCGGCAACCCCCGACTCGCAAAATCCCGAAACAAGTCCTGCACCGCATCCATCTGCAATCCATCCGATCCCCCGATAATAAAACCATCCGTACCAGACCGAACCAACCGATCCACAGCCCCATCCGGCAAAACCTTCGCAGGATCCAACTTAAATAAATGTCTCACTAATAGCCCCTCCACCATGAACTCCCTACGAACTAGCGTGACGCGACAAATACTCAGATTCTAGGCAAAGCCGAGCACCGAAACGGAGCGTACGACTGTACGAGAGTATCGGAGCACAGGTTTTAACGACGAAGATGAGCGTTTGTCGCGTCACGCGCCACCTATAAGTATACCATTTTTGAGTAACTCCCGCACCACTTCCTAGACGCTTTTATGAAAATCTTTAACTTTTCCCAAAAAGAGGGATGCAATCAGAAAAATTCTGTGCTATGATAAACCTATAAAATCAGATTCTATAGCGATAGGAGTCTGGTGCATAGCTCAGATAAATCGACAAGAAGTGTTCGAGTTGTATCAAGTGACGTTTTCATCCTTTCCCCAGCACAGGGTTAGGCGTTTTCTCCTTAGTTCGAGTTGTGTCCCAGTCTTTTTTGATATGAAAGGAAGTCGGCGATGAATAGAAATAGAGAACAATGGAGTTCGAAATGGGGATTCGTTTTAGCTTCTGCTGGTTCCGCCATCGGAATCGGTGCTATTTGGAAATTACCTTACATCGCTTCCACTGCTGGCGGCGGCGCATTCTTTCTTTTATTTACAGCACTTACTTTTTTAGTTGTTCTGCCCATCTTGATCGGTGAATTTATTATTGGACGCAGCTCACAAAGCGATGCTATCAATGCTTACAAAGTCCTTGCACCTAATACGCATTGGAATTTACTTGGAAAAATGGGCGTTTTTGGCTCCATCTTAGTCCTTGCTTTTTACGGTGTCGTAGGTGGTTGGATTCTGGGTTACATTGTAAAAGCAATTAGTGGCTCCGTCAGCCACGGCAATCAAGCACAACTAGCCCTTCAATTTGATTTAGTAACAGCCAATACAGCCATCGCCATCGCAGGAACTGGTATCTTTCTTCTATTAGTTGTACTCGTCGTAACACAAGGCATTCAGGCTGGAATTGAGCGCATGAGTAAATTTATTCTTCCAGCGCTATTCATTCTTTTTATTATTCTAATTATTCGGTCCTTAACGCTACCTAACGCCTTGGATGGTCTTCACTATTTCCTACGTCCCGACTTCTCAAAAATAGATAGCAAGACGATTATTATTATTTTAGGACAAGCTTTCTTTTCGTTAAGCGTGGGTATTTCTCTCATGGTTACTTATGGCTCTTACCTGAATCGCAAAACAAGTATTCCAGGCTCTTCAGCAGTTGTTGCCATTTTAAGCCTCATTATATCGCTTTTCGTCGGGTTAGCCATCTTTCCTGCCGTATTTTCGTTTGGCATTGTCCCAAATATGGGGCCAGGTATCCTGTTCGTGATACTGCCTTCTATTTTTAATCAACTACCGTTTGGGACCTTCTTCTTTATCGTCTTCCTGATTCTATTCTTCTTCGCGGCACTGTCATCTAGTTTTTCTTTACTCGAAACTGCAACAGCACCATTTATGAAGCGACTAGGAGGACGAACAATAGCGACTTGGGTTATGGGCGGAATCATCTTCCTGCTGACTATTCCAGCAGCGCTAAGCTTTGGGATTTGGAGTCACGTCACCATCTTCGGTATGACGATATTCGCAGCCTCAGATTACTTAGCATCAAATATTATTCTACCATTAGGCGCCCTATTCACAGCCATTTTCGTCGGATTCCGTTTGCCACGCCAACTACTATGGGAAGAATTTACAGCAAACAGCCGATTCGGTAAGAAGTTTTTCTTCATCTGGTTATTACTACTAAAATACGTAGCTCCACTCGCGATTATACTAGTTTTCCTGTATGCGATTGGCATCTTACCTTTTTAATTTAATAGCAAAAAGCGTTCCATTTCGGAACGCTTTTTATTTCACCTAAAAACATAATTTGGAAGACTAATTTATCTTATTTATCCTTCATTCGATCAAAAACAACTTCATACATATCGTTTCCGTAATTTAAAGAACGTTTTACGCGGGAAATCGTTGCCGTGCTGGCGCCGGTTTCTGCTTCAATAACATTATATGTCTTGCCGTCGTGTAGCATTCTAGCCACTTGAAAGCGTTGCGACATTGATTGAATTTCATTTACTGTGCATACATCATCGAAGAAAGCATAACATTCTTCTAAATTCTCCAGTGCTAAGATCCCTTTAAAAAACGTGTCTAGACCTTCACCACGCAGTTTTTCTATTTGCATGCGTATACCTCCATTTTACTCAGACTCTTCTTTACCATTTTAACGTACTAGTGTAAATAACACAACAAGAAGGTTCAAAAAGTAACGCGAACATGCTATACTAATTCTATAAAAAGGGAGGTCACAGCATGAAAGTAAAAATTATCTTATTTTTCTCACTCTTATTCATGATTCTCATAACATTTCATCTGCCAGTATCGGCGGATCGCTCTTTTACAATACCCAAGTATGAAAACTATGTCCAGATTCAGCAAAACGGAACAGCAAGAATCACTGAAAATGTCCGCTATGATTTCGATGGTGCATTTAATGGCGCCACGATGGATATTGATACATCAGGGTTGCCGCAGATTACAGACCTGCAAGTAGCTGTAGATGATCAAGCCTTTGTTAGCAGTAACTCCGAACAAACCGGAACTTTTAAAGCAAATTATGCTGGCGATACATTGAAAATTCGCGTTTACTCCCCAACCGATACAGCGAAAAAAGATTTTACCTATACGTACACACTAAAAAATGTGATTACCAATTACAATGATACCGCAGAATTCAATCGAAAACTAGTCGGAAGTAATTGGGAAGAAACGCTAGATCATGTGGCTATCACCATTATGCTTCCTAAAGCAACACAAAATGGAGAACTTCAAGCATGGGCGCACGGACCGCTAGACGGAGAGGTTACACTACAGGATAATAAAACCGTGAAGCTAACCGCCGATAATATCAAAGCTGGGCAATTTGTTGAAGCTCACGTTATTTTTCCAAATAATATTGTACCTTTCAATCAAAATATCCAAGCTGTCGATAAAAAGGCCGCCATTCAAGCGCAAGAAGCCAAGCTGGCGGATCAAGCTAATTTTAAACGAACAGTCGCAAAAACCATTTTTTATGGTGGCAGTTTGCTTATTTTATTAATTATTCTCACCACCATTATTGTGACATATGTAAAGTACACGAAATCAAAAACAGCTGTTTTCAAAGATAAGTATTGCCATGATATTCCGCTCGACATGTCGCCTGCTGTTATGAATAAGCTTATTTTCATGCAGACAGGAGCTAATGATATCGTTGCGACCATCATGGATTTAGTTCGCAAAAGACAGCTCACCATCGAAGAACTTCCACACCCTTCTGGCAACAAGAAAAAAGCAACATACACCATCACAAAATTACCAGTTCCCTCTCCAATAGAGCTTTTATCACACGAAACTAGACTCATTACATGGCTCATAGATAAAATTGGAGATGGTGAAAAAGTCACGCTAAAAGAAATAAATGCCTACGCGAAAAAAAATACGACTACTTTCCGAACCACTTTTACCAGCTGGAAAAACAGTGTGAGTAACGAAGCCAATAAATATGATTACTTCGATAAAGAAGCAAGTTCCAAAGCAACGAAACTACTAATTGGTGCTTTAACGGCTAGTATTTTGATTGGCGTCGCTATCATTATTTTCAGCATTTTTGCGGGTATTTTCTCCCTGTTTGCTTGTATTGTTAGCATTGTCGCTTTCGTTATTCTAATTGTTTTTTGGATTACCCAGTTTCCCATTAAAAATCAAGAAGGGACAGAGGAGTTTGCGAAATGGCACGCATTTAGACACTACATGAAAGATGTTGCGAATATGGATATCGCAGACGTTGGCTCCATCGCAATTTGGGATCATTACCTTTCCTACTCCATTTCACTAGGACTAACAAAAGAAGTCCTAAAAGCAGCATCGATTCACTTCACACCAGAGCAAGTACAGCAGCATTCTGGATTGCTTTACTATTACTACGGTGGCGCAATGCTG
Source organism: Paenilisteria rustica (assembly GCF_013820765.1). GTDB lineage: Bacteria > Bacillota > Bacilli > Lactobacillales > Listeriaceae > Listeria_A > Listeria_A rustica. The sequence continues at coordinate 13,968 of NZ_JABJVM010000011.1, read as the reverse complement.
GGCAGTGTAAACCACGCAAATATGGACACAGCCTTTGCAGAAAGCTTCCAAAACTCTTTCGAAAGCTCCTTTAGTGGCGCATTGGCAAGCAGTGCATCCTCAACCACAGGAAGTGGCGGTGGATTCAGCGGCGGCTCCAGCGGTGGAGGTGGCGGCGGCTCAGGTGGCGGTGCTTTTTAATCCATACAAAAACGTGCAGTACATCTCAAAAATTTTGAGGTATACTGCACGTTTTTCTTATTTAACAGCTTTCGTCCCAATATCCATCCGATAAAAGAAATCTGGGTTATCAAGCTTCTTCATTTCTTTATAAAGTTGTGTTTGCGCTTCTGTCATCGATTCAGCTGTTGTCGACACAAGCAACACGCGCCCACCATTTGATAGAAAAGCATCGCCATCTTTTGCCCGCTTCGTTCCCGCGTGGAAAACCTCAGCTTCTACATCCGCAAGTCCAGTTATTACATTGCCTTTCGCGTACTCCTCAGGATATCCCGCACTCGCCAAGACAACGCCAAGTGTGACCCCATCCGACTCCCATTCAAGCGCTGGTTCCCGGTCGTGCAACAAAGCATCAATAACCTTCGCAAAATCAGATTTCAAGCGAGGCAACACCACTTGCGTTTCAGGATCTCCAAAGCGCGCGTTAAACTCAATCACTTTCGGCCCATCTTCGGTCACAATTAAGCCTGCATATAAAATGCCTGAAAACGAACGATCCTCCGCGACCATCCCTTTTGCCGCTGGAAATAAAATTTTCTGAATCGCTTCATCGACAGTGGTTTGCGCTATGTGCGGCACAGGCGAATAAGCGCCCATTCCACCCGTATTTGGTCCTTTGTCGCCTTCATATGCCCGTTTATGATCTTGCGCAATCGCCATCGGATACACTTTTTCACCGCGTACGAAAGCCATCAACGAAAATTCCTCACCAGCTAAAAAGTCCTCAATCACCACTTTCGCTGACGCTTCGCCAAACTTACTGTCCAGCATCATATCTTTTAAAGCAAGTACCGCTTCTTCCATATCAAAAGCGACCACGACGCCTTTCCCAGCCGCTAAACCATCCGCTTTTATCACGATTGGTACACCTTTTTCTTGTAGATACAGAGATGCTTTCTCGTAATCCGTAAACGACTCCGAATCAGCTGTTGGAATCGCGTATTTTTTCATGAACTGTTTCGCAAAATCCTTGCTTCCCTCAATTAAGGCTGCTTTTTTCGATGGTCCGAAAGCTTTGATCCCAGCTTCTTCAAAATCATCCACCAAACCGTTTAGCAGTGGTACTTCTGGACCGACAATGACCCAATCGACAGCCTGCTCTTTCGAAAATGAAATCAAAGCCGCCGCGTCTGTCTCTGAAATAGCGTGTGTTTCAATGCCATCGCCCAGCATCCCGTCATTTCCAGGCGCGCAAAATACCGTTTCTACATCGTTACTTTCAAGCAATTTCTTACTGATCGCATGCTCACGACCACCGCTTCCGACAACTAAAATTTTCATCGCATCGACACGCTCCTTTAATGTTTAAAATGGCGGACATGTGTGAGAACCATTGCAATACCGTGCTTATTCGCCATCGCAATCGAATCTTTATCCTTGATTGAGCCACCCGGTTGGATAATCGCTTTTATACCAGCTTTAGCCGCAGCTTCCACCGTATCGTCCATCGGGAAAAAGGCATCTGAAGCCAGAACTGCGCCCTGCGCCTTGTCTCCCGCTTGATTCAAGGCAATCAGCGCCGAGCCAATCCGATTCATCTGACCCGCGCCAATTCCAAGCGTTTGTGACGCATTTCCAACGACAATCGCGTTCGACTTCACATGCTTCACAATTTTCCACTGGGCAACAAGTGCTTTCCACTCATTTTCCGTTGGCTCTGCATCCGTCACGACTTCATACGTCGCCACATCTTCTGCCACCGCGTCGCCATCTTGCAGCAATAATCCACCAATCACCGACGTTTTTTCGACCGCGTTCACAGGACCCGCAAAAGGAACCGTCAGCAAGCGAATATTTTTCTTCTGTGCTAAAATCGCGAATGCCTCCTCCGAAAAACTAGGCGCGATAATGATTTCTAGGAAAATCTGACTCATATGTGTCGCCGTCGCCGCATCGACTTCCCGATTAATCGCAACAATCCCACCAAAAATCGAAGTTTCGTCTGCTCCATAGGCCTTCAAATACGCTTCCTCTGGCGTTGCACCAACACCGACACCGCACGGGTTCATGTGTTTCACAGCCACTGCTACAGGTTCCGTAAATTCAGAAGCTATCCGAAGCGCGGCATCCGTATCACGAATATTATTGTACGACAACTCCTTGCCGTGCAACTGTTTCGCCTCACTAATCGAGTTTTTCGTACCCAATGGTTCTGTATAAAAAGCCGCATCCTGATGCGGATTCTCGCCATATCGCAAATCTTGTTTCTTATTATAGGTCAATGTTAATTTTTCAGGGAATTCCTCTCCAACAATCTCCGTCAAATAACCCGCAATCAACGCATCATAAGCCGCCGTATGACGGAAAACCTTCGCCGCCAAACGCTGATTCGTTTCAAAAGTGACCGCGCCATGATCGCCAAGCTCCGCTAAAACAGGTGCATAATCCGCGCTATCCACTACGACCGTCACCGCCGCATAGTTTTTCGCAGCCGAACGTAACATCGAAGGGCCGCCGATATCGATATTTTCAATCGCCTCACCAAGCTTCACGCCGGGTTTCGCAATCGTTTCTTGGAACGGATATAAATTCACACAAACGAGATCAATTTTAGCAATATCATGCGCCTCAATCGCTGCCATGTGCGCCGCATCATCACGACGAGCAAGCAACCCCCCATGAATCGCCGGATGTAGCGTCTTCACACGCCCGTCCAACATCTCTGGAAAATCAGTCACTGCCTCAATCCCAATCACTGGAACCGCACTATCCTCTAAAGCCTTCTTCGTTCCACCCGTTGAAATAATCTCAAAACCAAGCCCCACAAGCGATTTCGCGAACTCCACGACACCTGTTTTATCTGACACACTAATTAACGCTCTTTTCATGATTGTCCCCCTATTATTTTTTTGACCACTTCTGGATAAAATGCATGCTCTACTTTATGTATTCTCGTCGCGAGCGATTCCACCGTATCTTCTGGCAAAATGGCAACCGACTGCTGTGCGATAATCGGCCCCGTGTCCATTCCAGCATCTACAAAATGCGCGGTGACACCCGTTTCCGTTACACCCGCGGCAAGTGCCTGACCCATTGCATCTTTTCCAGGAAACGCTGGAAGTAACGACGGATGCAAATTGATAATCTTGTTTTCATACGCTTCCAATAATGTCGACCCGATCAAACGCATATATCCCGCCAAAACGAGAAATTCTACCCCTGATTCCTGCAATTTAGCCACGATTTCCCGTTCAAAAACCGCTTTATCCGCGAAAGTCTTCGGAGCAAAGACAAACACTGGAATTCCAGCCGCCTCTGCCCGATCCAACACATACGCGCCCGGTTTATCGCAAACGAGCAACGCCACCGATTCCTTAATCATCGCGTCGTCCACAAGTGCCTGAAAATTACTACCCGATCCCGAAGCAAAAATCGCTATTTTCATCTTAGTTGCCTCCTGTAAACACGACTTGCGCGCCAGCTTCTTTCGGCGTCACTTTTCCGATCGTATACGCTTTTTCACCTTGTTCCGCTAAAATAGCAAGCGTTTGTTCCGCATCTTCTGCCGCAACAACAAGCACCATGCCAATTCCCATATTAAAAATGCCGTACATCTCGTCCGCATCAATTTCACCATAACTTTGCAACGCATCAAAAATCGGCAAAACTGGCCACGCGTCACGCGTAATCGACACCGCCAAATCCTCCGGCAATACACGTGGCAAATTCTCGATAAAACCGCCACCCGTCACATGCGAAATCCCATGCACCGTTACATTTTTAATCACTTCCAAAACAGGCTTCACATAAATCCGCGTCGGCGTCAACAGCTCATCACTAAGCGTCTTGCCCCCAAGCTCCGGCAAAACCGTATCCAGCGCAAAGTCATGCTCCTTAAAGAAAATTTTGCGTACCAACGAGTATCCATTACTATGAATTCCACTCGACGGAAGACCAATCAAGACATCGCCAGCCGCCACCTTTTCACCCGTAATCACGTCCGCCTTCTCGACCGCACCGACCGTGAATCCAGCCAAGTCATAATCATCCGCACCATACATGTCCGGCATCTCCGCCGTCTCACCGCCAACAAGCGCGCACCCAGCCAACTCGCAGCCATCCGCAACCCCTTTGACAATCTGCTCCATCTTGCCCGGAATCGTTTTTCCCGTCGCAATATAATCCAAGAAAAACAGCGGTTCCGCGCCCTGCGCCAAGATATCATTCACACACATCGCGACACAGTCCACGCCGATCGTATCATGCTTATCCGCCTCAATCGCAAGCAGCAACTTCGTACCAACGCCATCCGTCCCCGAAACAAGCACAGGTTCACGCAAGCCAAGCCCGCTAAGATCAAACATTCCGCCAAACGAGCCAATCGCGCCCATCACACCGTTGCGCTTCGTGCGAGCCACATGCTTTTGAATCCGCTCCACAACCTCATAACCCGCCTCTACATCAACGCCCGCCTTACTATACGCATTCTCTGCCATTTGCAAAATTCCCCTCTCAACGTGACTCGGCTTCTAAACTCGCCAAATATTCTTTTTCATAATCAAATAATTCCGTCGGGTAATCCCCGTTAAAATACGCCATGCAAAGTCCACCATAAGGCTCATCCGGATACGGCTTACCAACTGCTTCAACCAAGCCGTCCTCCGACAAATACGTCAGCGAATCCGCACCGATAATCCGACAAATTTCATCCACCGAATAATTCGCCGCAATCAACTCACTCCGCGTCTGAATATCAATCCCGTAAAAACACGGAAAAGCAAGCGGTGGCGAAGCAATCCGCACATGGACTTCTGCCGCACCCGCCTCACGCAATAACTGCACAATCCGGCGACTCGTCGTTCCGCGCACAATCGAATCATCAATCATGACTACCCGTTTGCCCTCAACAACACCGCGCACCGCCGACAATTTCATTTTCACACCTTGCTCCCGTAACTCCTGCGACGGCTCAATAAACGTCCGCGCCACATACCGGTTCTTAATCAAGCCCAGCTCATACGGAATGCCCGTTTCCTCCGCATAACCAATCGCCGCCGAAATACTCGAATCAGGAACACCCGTCACCACATCCGCCTCAACAAAAGCCTCCTTGGCCAACCGTTTCCCCATCCGTTTTCGCGCCGAATGGACATTAATTCCCGCAATATTCGAGTCAGGACGCGCAAAATACACATATTCCATACTACAAATCGAATGCTTCACGTCTTCCGTAAATTTCTCAATATGCAAGCCATCATCATCAATAATAATCAGCTCACCCGGCTCCACATCACGCACAAACTCCGCGCCAACCGTATCAAACGCACACGTCTCCGAAGCAATCACGTACGAATCACCAATTTTCCCAATCGAAAGCGGCCTAAAACCATTCGGATCAAGCGCTGCAATCAACTCATTCTCCGTCAAAAGCATATACGCAAAACCACCCTTGACCTTGTTCAGCGCCACTTTCAAATCCTCCACAAATGATTCCGTCTGGCTGCGCTTCAGCAAATGCGCCAGCACCTCCGTATCCGAACTCGTCTGGAAAATCGCGCCTTCCTCTTCCAACTCCTGACGTAGCGTCTGCGCATTAATCAAATTCCCATTATGCGCCAGCGCCAGACTCGAATTATGGAAGTGGAATAAAAACGGTTGAACATTGCTCAAACTCTTGCCACCAGCCGTTGCATAACGCACATGGCCAATCGCCGACTTCCCAACAAGATCATCCAGTTCCCCGTGCTTAAACACATCCGCAAGCAAGCCCAAGTTACGATGCCCCTTTAACGTCACGCCATCCGTCGACACAATTCCAGCACCCTCTTGCCCCCGATGCTGCAAACTATGCAGACCATAATACGTGATCTGCGCCGCACTCGGATGATTCCAAATCCCGAAAATGCCACATTCCTCGTTCAATCCTCTTATTTCAGTAGACATGGAATAGCCCCTTCCCAAACTTGTTTTAACTCACTAAGTTCGGCTGTAATTACTGATTTTTCCGTTTGCACCACCAATTTTGGCACCTCTGTGACTTTGCCTAAACGCACCACTTTTTCCGTTTCAAACAACTGCTCAAATTTTGCAGCATCATCCGCTTTCACCGATACCAAGAACCGCGATTGCGACTCACTAAACAACCATTCTTCCGCAAAAGGCACTTTGATTGCTGCGCCCAAATCGTTCGCAAAGCCTGCCTCAGCAAGCGCTACCGCCAAGCCACCTTCTGCCAAATCATGCGCCGAAGCAACAAGACCCTCACGAATCGCCGTCAACAAGAACTGCTGATAACGCTTCTCCACCTGCAAATCAAGCTCAGGCGCGCGACCACTAATTTTGCCCTGTTCCAGTTTTTGCAATTCCGAACCACTAAATTCCGGCTTCGTTTCGCCGATTAAATAAATCACATCGCCCGCCGCTTTGAAACTTTGCGTCGTAATATGCGCCACATCCTCGACCAAACCAACCATTCCAATCACCGGCGTTGGATAAATTCCTTCGCCATCCGTCTCATTATACATCGAAACATTCCCCGAAATAACTGGTGTATCAAGCTCTAAGCAAGCCGCACTAATGCCGTCCGCCGCCTTCTCAATCTCCCAGAAAATTTCCGGTTTCTCCGGATTCCCAAAATTCAGACCATCCGTAATCGCCAGCGGTTTCGCGCCCGAACAAACAATATTCCGCGCAGCTTCCGCAACCGCAATTTGGCCACCTTTTTCAGGATCCAAATACAAGTAACGTGAATTACAATCCGTCGTCATCGCAATCGCCTTATTCGTACCACGAACCCGCAGTACCGCCGCATCCGAACCTGGCGCAACCGCCGTATTCGTCCGAACTTGGTAATCAAACTGCTCATAAATATGACGTTTACTCGCAATCGTTGGCTGTCCAAGTAGCGTTTTCCAAGTCGCCACAACATCCGTCACAACCGGCGCAAAAGCCTCTTCCGCTTGGAAATCACGATAACGCTGCGGCTCCGATGAAGGCTTATGATACACAGGCGCATCCTCAGCAAGCGCATCAACCGGCACATTCGCCACAACCTCCCCGTGATGTACAATTTTATACATCTTGTCATCCGTCACCGTTCCAATCGTCACAGCCTCCAAGCCATAACGCTCAAACAGCGCCTTAATTTCCGCCTCATGTCCTTTTTTCACACATAAAAGCATCCGTTCCTGCGACTCCGAAAGCAACATTTCATACGCCGACATATGCGTTTCCCGTTGCGGCACATCATCCATAATGAGCTCCAAACCAGACCCAGCCTTCGATGCCATCTCCGAACTCGAACTTACCAAGCCGGCCGCACCCATATCCTGGATCCCAATCAAAATATCCGAATGATCGCGAATCAAGTCCAGACACGCCTCCAGCAATAATTTCTCCATAAACGGATCGCCAACTTGAACCGCCGAACGCTGCTGCTCGCCCTCTTCACTAAATTCCACCGAAGCAAAAGTTGCACCATGAATCCCGTCGCGCCCCGTTTTCGCACCAACGTACATCACTGGATTACCAACACCAAGCGCCTGACCTTTTTGAATATCCTCTTTTGCAATCAGGCCAACACACATCGCATTCACCAGCGGATTCTTCGCATAACACGGATCAAATTGCACCTCGCCGCCAACCGTCGGAATCCCAATCGAATTCCCATAACCAGCAATCCCAGCCACAACCTCATTCACCAAATATTTCGTATGCGGATTATCAATCTCACCAAAACGAAGCGAGTTCAGCATCGCAATTGGACGCGCGCCCATCGAAAATACATCGCGAATAATGCCACCAACACCAGTCGCAGCGCCTTGATACGGCTCCACATAAGACGGATGATTATGACTCTCCACTTTAAAAGCAACGCCAAGTCCATCACCAATATCGACAATCCCAGCACCCTCACCAGGACCTTGCAACACTTGCGGGCCCTCCGTCGGGAACTTGCGCAACACCGGTTTTGAATTTTTATAACTACAATGTTCCGACCACATTACCGAAAACAAGCCCGTCTCCGTATAGTTCGGTTTTCTCTTCAAAATATCACAAACAAGACCATACTCACTCTCACTGAGCCCCATCGTCTCATAAATTTTCTGTTCCTCAATTTGCGCCGCTGACGGTTCCTGATTCACATTAAGCATGTACTTGTTCCTCCTTCCAAGCCTTCAACATCGATTTAAAAACACCAAGTCCAGCCGTTCCACCAACAACGTCCTCCACAGCACGCTCCGGATGCGGCATCATACCAAGTACATTTCCAGCCTTATTCGTAATCCCAGCAATATTCGCAATACTCCCATTAGGGTTTTCCGAAGCATATGTGAACACAATTTGCCCATTCGCCCGCAATTCCTCAAGCGTCACATCATCACAATAATAATTCCCCTCACCATGCGCCACAGGAATCCGAATCTCCTCCCCAACCGCATATTCCGACGTAAACATCGTCTCCGCGTTCTCCACACGCAAACTCACCGTTTTACAAACAAAATGAAGATTATTATTCCGAATCAAAGCCCCAGGAAGCAACCCGCTCTCCGCCAAAATCTGAAAACCATTACAAACACCAAGCACCGGTTTCCCAGTTTCCGCAAACCGCACCACTTCCGGCATAATGTTCGCAAATTTCGCAATCGCGCCCGTCCGCAAGTAATCCCCATACGAGAAACCACCAGGAAGAAGCACCGCATCAAAACCGTCTAAACTCGTCTGGGCATGCCACACATATTCCGCCTCTTCCCCGAGCGCATCTTCTATCGCATGCAACATATCTAAATCACAATTCGAACCTGGAAATTGAATGACAGCAAATTTCATCCTTAAGCCTCCTCGATTTCATAACGATAATCTTCCATCACTGGGTTTGTCAGCAACTTATCACACATTTCATCCAAGACCGCATGAATATCACGATCCGATTTCGCCACTTGAAGTTCCATATATTTTCCAATCCGGACATCCTCAACCTCGCCATAATTCAAACTCTTCAGCGATCCCATCACAGCCGTCCCTTGCGGATCCAACACACTTTTCTTCAACGTCACAAACACCTTCACATTATACATTCAAACAACCTCCTTTAATCTTTTCAAAACTTCCTCATAAACCGCAGTTAAATTCCCAATATTCCGACGAAAGACATCCTTATCCAGCTTGGCATTCGTATCCCGATCCCATAATCGGCACGTATCCGGCGAAATCTCATCCGCAAGCAAAATATTCCCGTTCTCATCACGCCCAAATTCTAATTTAAAATCAATCAGCGTAATATTCATTTTTGCGAATAATTCACACAACACCACATTAATCTCAAGCGCCGCCTGCTTCAAAATCGCAATCTCATCCTCCGTCGCCGCCTCTAAATAAAGCACATGCGCATCATTAATAAACGGATCATCCAGCGCATCTTCCTTATAATAAAACTCCACAATTGGCCGTGATGTCGGCGTCCCCTCTGGAACCCCAAGACGCTTAGCAAGACTTCCCGCAATCACATTTCGCACCACAACCTCAAGCGGAATAATCTCCACCGAGCGCACCAACTGCTCCGTATCCGACAACTGCTCCACAAAATGACTCTTAATCCCAGCATCTCGCAAATATGTAAAAATCCGCGACGTAATCTCATTATTCAAGCGCCCCTTACTCGCAAAACTCTCCTTACGCTCCCCGTTCAGCGCCGTTGCATCATCCTTATACGCCACCCGCAACACGCCATCCTGATTCGTACTAAACAACCGTTTCGCCTTACCCTCATACAATAAATTCGCCACTATGAAAAGTCTCCTTTAAAATCAGAATTTTGACCCATATAAAGCATGAAAAACCATGAAGACACCGTAATCCCTCATAGTTTTTCATGATGCATTTCCTTAAAGTCCTAAGCGTTTAAAAATCATATCCACCTGTTTCAAATGATAATTATAATCAAAACAGCCATCAATTTCATCCTGAGAAAGCAAATCCGTAATCTTAGGTTCCGCCTCAACTAGCGTCTTAAAAGGCACTTGTGTCTCCCAAGCTTCCATCGCCTTAGGTTGCACCGTATCATACGCCTCCTCACGAGCCATCCCCTTATCAATCAGCGTCAACAACACACGCTGCGAATAAATCAGACCCAGCGTCCGGTCCATATTGCGCTTCATATTCTCCGGGAACACCGTCAAGTTCTTCACGATATTACCAAAACGATTCAAAATATAATCAAGCAAAATCGTCGCATCCGGCAAAATAATCCGTTCTGCAGAAGAATGCGAAATATCACGCTCATGCCATAACGGCACATTCTCATAAGCCGTCACCATGTGCCCACGAATCACACGCGCTAAGCCAGTCACATTCTCCGAACCAATCGGATTACGCTTATGTGGCATCGCAGAAGACCCCTTTTGCCCCTTCGCAAAAAACTCTTCCACTTCACGAACCTCACTCTTTTGCAGCGCACGAACCTCCACAGCAAATTTCTCAACAGAAGTTGCAATCAAAGCCAGCGTCGCCATATAATCCGCATGACGATCCCGTTGCAACGTCTGCGTCGAAATCGGAGCCGGCGTCGTACCTAATTTCTCACATACATACTCCTCCACAAAAGGATCAATGTTCGCATACGTCCCAACAGCTCCAGAAATCTTCCCGAATTCCACACCATCAGCAGCACGATTAAACCGCTCCAAATTCCGCTTCATTTCCTCATGCCAAAGCGCTAATTTCAAGCCAAACGTCGTCGGCTCCGCGTGCACACCATGTGTCCGCCCCATACAAACCGTATGCTTATACTCTTTCGCTTTGTTCGCCAAAATCTCGATAAAACGCTCCAAATCCGCACGTAAAATTTCATTGGCCTGTTTCAAAATATACGAATTAGCCGTATCCACAACATCCGTTGACGTCAAACCATAATGTACCCACTTGCGCTCATCACCAAGCGATTCCGACACACTTCTCGTAAACGCCACCACATCATGACGCGTCTCAAGCTCAATCTCCTGAATCCGCGCCACATCAAACGTCGCATTTTCACGAATCTTCGCTACATCCTCTTTCGGAATTTCACCAAGCTCCGCCCAAGCCTCACAAGCTAGAATCTCAACTTCCAACCACGCCTGAAAACGATTTTGCTCCGTCCAAATATTGCCCATTTCTTCTCTCGTATACCGTTCAATCATTGTTTCTCAAATCCCCCAATTAACTCCAAATTTGCATTGCACGTAATTTTTCTATCTCCACAAGCGGATTATCACTGAGCACCGTTATATGCCCCATTTTGCGATCAATCTTCGCCTCTTGTTTTCCATAATAATGAACAAACCATTCCGGATGCGCGTCCAGCACCTCATTCACACCATCCACATGTTGCCCCAAAATATTCACCATCATCGCCGGACGCAACAACTCCACTTCCAAAAGCGGCAATCCAGCAATCGCTCTGATATGCTGCGTAAACTGCGAAATATTACAAGCCTCAATCGAAAAATGTCCCGAGTTATGCGGTCTAGGAGCCAGCTCATTTACATAAATCGCACCCGAACTCGTCACAAACATCTCAACAGCCAGCACACCTTCCAAATGAAGATATTCCGCCAACTTCACCGCAATAGACTCCGCCTCATGAACCGATTCCGTATCAAGCGTCGCCGGCACAACCGTCGTGTGCAATATATTGTTCTTATGATCATTTTCCGCCACGGGAAATGTCTCAATTTGTCCAGCAGCATTACGCGCCACGATCACTGAAACCTCCCGCTCAAACGGAATCCAAGCCTCCAGCACACACGTCCCAAAACGCAGTAAGCCAAGCGCCTTATCAATATCATCCTCACTTTGAATCACATACTGCCCCTTACCATCATAACCACCCTGCGTCGTCTTAAGCACCGCCGGATAGCCCAAACTGCTAATATGCTGAACAATATCATCCTTATCTACAATCACCGCATAAGGCGCCAAATTAATATTAATCGACTCCAAATACGCTTTTTCTAAAATACGATCCTGCGTAATCGACAATAACTCCGAACCTTGCGGAACACGAACAATGTCTTCAATCGAACGAATCGCATCATTATCCACATTTTCAAATTCATATGTCACAACATCACTTTTCTCAGCCAATTCCTTCAAAGCTGCCAGATCTGTATAATTCGCAACAATCTGCTCATCCGCCACTTGCCCACACGGAGCATCCACAGTAGGATCAAGTACAATCACTCGAAATCCCATCGCTTTTGCAGCCAAAGCCATCATTCGGCCTAACTGCCCACCTCCGATAATTCCAATCACGCTGTTTGGTAATAAATACGTTTTACTCAAGAGAATCACTACTTTCTAGAACATTTTCTTCTAGTGTATCACGTCTATTTTCCAAACGGCTAGCAATTACCTCATTTTCGACCGATAAAATTTGCGCAGCGAGCAACCCAGCATTTACCGCACCCGCCTCACCTATTGCGACAGTAGCGACTGGAACCCCTCCAGGCATCTGCACAATCGATAATAAAGAATCCAGTCCATTTAACGCTTTTGACTTCATAGGAACACCAATAACAGGTAAAGTCGTCTTCGCAGCAACCATACCTGGCAAATGAGCCGCGCCTCCAGCCCCTGCAATAATGACCTTAATCCCGCGACTTCTCGCATTTTCTGCATATGTAAACATCAAATCCGGTGTGCGGTGTGCAGAAACAACCTTCTTCTCATAAGCAATTTCAAGTTCTTCCAATACCTCACATGCCTTCCTCATCGTCTCCCAATCAGAAGTACTTCCCATAATGACACCAACTTGTGCACACATTCAATGTTCAACTCCTCAACATTCTTATTTTATCCAACACTATTTGACCTCTTCATTCTAACAATACCTGTCAGCAAAGTCAACCAAAAAATCGAACGATAAAAAGAAAGTCTATTTTAATGTTCGTGTTTAGTCCCATTTTTAACAAAAAAAAGAAACTCTCCGTAGAAAGTCACTTTTTCTTAACTCCACCACGTACCTGCTTAACCCAAAAGCCACCATAAATCTGCTTAGGCTCCGATGATACAATAAAAGCCTTATCATCAATCGCAATAATACGCTGATACAATTTATTCTCATTTTTACGAGGTGTTAATATCTCCAACATCATTCGCTCTCCGTCACGTCCACTAGCAATCCAGCTAGTAACCCCATAACCCGCGTTCCTAATCTGATTAGCTAAATCCAAGTTATAGTCCTTCGTGATCACATTAACCGTAATATACCCTAGAGCAAGCCGCTCCTCAATCTTCATACCAACAATAATACCTACTCCAAAACCAAGCGCATACGCCGCAATGTTAGCAATATCATTCAAGTTACTCATAACCATCCCAAGGGCAACAATATAGACCACAATCTCGAATACACTCACAATAGCCGCCCGATAACGATACCCTTTCATCGTCATCAATAATCTCACCGTATTCAGCGACACATACAAAATATTAATAATAAAAATCGTGAGCACCATTCCAACAGCATCTCCCACATCAATCCCCCCTCATACACAGCTCTTACCTATATTTTCACTAATTACAATATCTCAAACCTAATCCTACCTTAAAATCTTATAACTATCAATAACCCCTTAACAATACCAACAAAAAATTTATGAAAGACAAATAAAAAAGCACTCAACAAAAAGTGAGTACTTCATATACATTGCCCGGCGACGACCTACTCTCACAGGGGGAAGCCCCCTACTACCATCGGCGCTGAAAAGCTTAACTTCCGTGTTCGGGATGGGAACGGGTGTGACCTCTTCGCCGTAACCACCAGACAAT
>NZ_JABJVM010000010.1 GCF_013820765.1 Paenilisteria rustica | reverse complement strand
GCTAGCAAATTACTTTACTAGTATTACTTTTGGAAATAGCTTTCTATTTCCGCCCTGCGATTCTTACCTAGAAACATCACTGTCTCTATTGGTTTTATCTTTGTTTCTGTTCAGTTTTCAAAGGTCATCTAGAAGCGCTAAACTCATTTAGCAGCAACTCTTATATCTTACACTTCCTAGCGATGTTTGTCAAGAACTTTTTTCAAAAAAGTATTTTTGACTCTTAGTTGCTTTTATCTGTTTGCTGGAACGATTACTAATATATCACGTTTTCGAGACCTTGGCAAGCATATTTGACAAAAAAAGTTCACATTTTAAAAAGTTTTTTTCAAAAGCTCTTTTTCTAATGGGAAATCGCGTTTTTGAAAGCTCTCAAAAACGCGATTTCTCCGCTTAATCTCTTGATTTCATCGCCGGGAATAATAGGACGTCTCTGATAGATGGTGCATTGGTTAGAAGCATGATTAATCTGTCCATACCTATGCCTAGTCCTCCGGTTGGTGGGAGACCGTATTCTAACGCTTCTAGGAATTCTTCATCCATACTATGCGCTTCATCATTGCCATGCTCGCGTTCTGATACCTGAGCCTCAAAGCGCTGACGCTGATCAATTGGGTCATTAAGTTCTGAGAAGGCATTACCGTGCTCGCGCCCTACTATGAATACTTCGAAACGATCCGTGAACCTAGCATCATCTTTATTTGTTTTGGCTAATGGGGATATTTCTATTGGATGTCCATAGATGAATGTTGGCTGAATAAGCTTTTCTTCGACGAATACTTCAAAGAACTCATTAAGAATATGCCCGTATGTCATATGTTTTGTAATCGGTACGTTGTGTTCTTTAGCTAAGGCTTGAGCTTCTTCTGTTGTTTGAACGTTCCAGAAGTCTACACCTGTATATTGTTTTACCGCATCTACCATATGCAGACGTGTCCAATTCGGTGTTAGGTCAATTTGTTCTTCACCGTATGTGATGATAGTGGTACCGTGTAGTTTTTGGCACACTGTTGAGATCAGACCCTCTACTAGCTCCATGATATCTTCAAAATTCTCGAAGGCTGCGTAAGTTTCTAGCATGGTGAACTCTGGATTATGCCTAGTAGATACGCCTTCGTTACGGAATACGCGTCCAATTTCATATACTTTATCCATTCCACCTACTATAAGGCGTTTTAGATGAAGTTCTAGGGCAATACGGAGATATAGTTGCATATCTAGTGCGTTGTGGTGCGTTATGAACGGTTTTGCGGCTGCTCCTCCTGCAATGTTGTGCAGAACTGGAGTTTCGACTTCTAAGTAGCCAATGTTGTCTAGGTAGTTACGTGTGTATTGCATAATTTTGCTACGCATCACGAAACGTTGTTGGCTTTCAGAGTTGGTTATTAAGTCCAGGTAGCGTTGACGGTAGCGTTGTTCTACGTCTTTTAAGCCGTGGAATTTGTCTGGTAATGGGCGCAATGATTTGCTTAACATCGTGAATTCCGTTGCTTTTACGGATAGTTCGCCTGTATTAGTTAGGAAAATCGTTCCTTTAATACCTACAATGTCGCCTAAATCTGCTAGTTTGAAAATATCGTAGGTTTCTTCTCCAACGCCATCTTTACGAATGTAAATCTGAACTTGATGGAAACGATCTTGAATATGCGTGAAACCTACTTTTCCTTTAACACGTTTGGTCATGATACGTCCAGCAACGGTAACTTCTATCGCCGCTTCTTCTAGTTCTTCTTTCGTTTTACCTTCATATTGGGTTACGATTTCTTCTGGACTAATTGTCCGGATGAATTTTGCACCGAATGGATCTACGCCTTCTGCTCGTAATGTATCTAGTTTTTCACGACGAACGATTAGCTGGTCGTTTAATTCTTCATGGTTCTCGTTGGACATATTTGACACTCCTATTCTTTTCAAGTTATACAGATAGTTTCATTATACGCTCAATTGGGTTGATTTTTCTAGTTTTATTTAAAAAAAGTTGCCTCAGGATGTAGTGAGACAACTTTGGGTTGAAAAATTAGACTGGAATCTCTAGTCATAAGGCGTTTTTATTGTTTCGCCAAATTTTTTTCTTCATATTGTGTGACGAATCCTCTTAAAATAGCTTCCATTTGGATATACTCTTCAGCTTGGTTTGCAGCAACCTTGGCTCGAGTGCTTCCGCGCGCGCCTTTTAAATAGTATGCTGCGTGCTGACGGAATTCGCGGACGGCAATTTTTTCGCCTTTTATTGCGATGAGACGGCGTAAATGAAGTAAGGCTGTTTCGATTTTTTCACGCGGTTCTGGTTCTGGGAGTAGTTCGCCGGTTTCTAGATAGCGCACAGTCCGGTAAATCATCCATGGGTTGCCCAGTGCAGCACGGCCAATCATCACCCCATCTGCACCGGTTTGCTCAAGGATAGCTTTGGCATCTTCTGGTGTTTGGACGTCTCCATTTGCCATGAATGGGATAGAAATGTTCTTTTTGACTTCGGCTAGAACGTTCCAATCTGCTTCACCTTCATACATTTGAACGCGGGTTCGGCCGTGCATCGCGATGGCACTTACTCCTGCGCGTTCTGCGGCTTGGGCATTTTCGACAGCAAACACGTGCTCATCGTCCCAGCCGATACGCATTTTCACGGTGACTGGCTTGTCAACTGCATCTACTACTGCGGCCACCATATCGTATACTTTATCGGGATTAAGAAGCCATTTCGCGCCTGCTTCACATTTAATGATTTTGTTTACTGGACAACCCATGTTGATGTCGATGATGTCCGCGGTCGTATTTTCTGATACAAATTTCGCGGCTTCTACTAATGTATTTTTTTCACCACCGGAAATTTGTAGGCTTAGCGGCTTTTCTTTTTCGTCGATATAGAGCATGTCGAGTGTTTTGGCGTTACGTTGCGCGATTCCCTTATCGCTTATCATCTCACAGCAGACGAGCCCTGCGCCGAATTCTTTGACCGTTAGACGGAATGCGGAATTCGAGATTCCTGCCATTGGTGCGACGACGACTCTATTTTTAATGGGCACATTCCCAATTTTCCACATAAAAATGTTCCTTCTTTCTTGAAATAGAATAACCGCTGGGATACGCGATCCATGATGTCAGCGGTTTGTTTTCTCCTTTTAAAACAATAGTGTTATGGTAACATATCTAGTGAAAAGCGCAAGTGTCTATTTTACCAGTCTAATTGGATGTCTGTTTTGTGGATTCCTTGATCAGCTAATACCTCTTCTTGCAAAAGTGGTTCTGCGATGGCTGGCGCGATTTCTTGTAGCGGGATCATGACAAAAGCGCGTTCTGTCATTCTTGGATGTGGTAATTCGAGGATTTCCGTTTGTTGCCTGACGCTATCATATAGAAGTAAGTCGATATCAATGAGGCGCGGGCCCCAGCGAATAAGACGCACACGGCCTAGTTCGGACTCGATCGCTAAGCCTTTTTGTAAAAGAGGTTCTGGATCTAGTGTTGTTTGGATGGTTACAGCGATGTTCAGGAACGACTCTTGATCTTCGAAGCCAACTGGATCGGTTTCGTACACACTAGAAACGCTCTCGATGATTATCCCAGACTCGGCTTGTAGCGCTTTTAGGGCATTTTCCAGATTTTCTTGGCGATTTCCGATATTTGTGCCAATCGATAAATAAGCTTTAGGCAATTTCCCCACTCCTTGTACGCGTTATTTCAACCGCTACAGAGTGATAGTGACCAGGAATTGGCGGGTTTGGCTTGATGACTTTGACGGTGATTTCTTTTAATAGTGGATATCCTGCCAGAACTTCTGTCGCTATCGTTTCTGCGAGCGCCTCGATTAATTGGAATCGCTGGTTTTCTGTGATTTCTTTTACGGTTTCGTATACTTCTGCATAACTGACGGTGTCGCTTACTTCATCACTTTTTCCCGCTTTTTCAGTGGATAAACCCAGCGTGAGCGAGACGATGAATGTTTGACCTAACGTATTTTCTTCTGGCATAACGCCGTGATATCCGTAAAAAGCTAGTTCGTTTAAATAAATTTTATCCATTTTAAAAGTTCCTCCTTAATTGTTTGGCGCCTCGGTATTACCAAGAATCGCGTCTGTCATCGTAATCATGCGCGCAATTGGTTTCACATCGTGCACTCGGAAAATCGTGCAGCCTTTGACTTGTCCGTAAACCACTGTTGCCCCAGTCCCCTCCATACGTTCTTCTACAGGTAAATCGAGAACTAAGCCGATGGTCGATTTGCGACTCGTTCCTAGCAAAACTTCATGACCTAGGGCGACTATTTCATCGATTCTTCGCAAAACTTCGAGATTTTGTGCTGGTGTTTTAACAAAACCAAAACCAGGATCTAGCAGGATATGGTGATTTGGAACGCCTGCTTGCTTAGCGATATCAATACTTGCTTGCAAATCTTGTTTCACATTTTCAAAGTAATTATCGTAATCACGATTAATTCGGTTATGCATTAAGATAATTGGCGTCCCGAATGCAGCGGCTACTTTGGCTATTTCCGGATCTCTTTTAGCGCCCCATTGATCGTTAATAATGTCCGCACCTGCTTCGATGGCAGCAATTGCCACCTCCGATTTCCACGTATCGATTGAAATCCAAACATCTGGCAACGCTTCTCGCACAGCTTTGATCGCCGGGACAACACGCTTTACTTCTTCATCAATCGGGATTTCACGGTAACCAGGTCTCGTTGATTCACCACCGATATCGATAATAGCGGCACCTTCCTGCACCATTTGAACCGCTTTGTCTTTCACTTGTTGTTCCGTTATGTAATTCCCACCATCCGAAAACGAATCCGGCGTGACATTCAAGATTCCCATAATCATGGTAGGATGCGTCGTTTGCCATAGCTTACTCAACAAAATCACCTCTTTTTTATATTAGTATAGCATGAATATCCACATTCCGAGACCCACATTGCCTTTAGAACGCAACAAAAAACCAGCGCGGAAAAGGGAGTAACCACGCTGGTCAAAAAGGGAGTGTTAAGTTTTCATTTTAAAAAGGGAAAAAATGAAACTTAGTTTTGCTTGTTATTAGCTTATAAACATATAATACCCGACTAAAGCAAAATTTTAGTGAGGGTTACGTTAGAATTTGATGAGAAATGACGAAAAGCGGAAACAGCACGTTTTGCCTCGACAGAATTTGTTAGGGGGCGCAGGGAAAACCTGCACTTGGTTTTTGCGGAGGTCACGAAATTTTCGAGGAGCCAGCAAAAAGGAAGGCAGCTTCATTTCATTCAACTGCATATTGAGGTTCTAAAAAAGCAAAAAACGCTTTTCAAGAACCACAACAAAGCTAGATCTGGAAACGATAATACGTCAGAAAACGGAGCGTCCCCGCATGCATGATTGCCCTACTCAGAAGCACCAAAACACTATTCTCTACCTCCAGCTTCCATCCAAGCTTCGAGGGGGCGCGCCTGCTTCGCACGGATTACATGCATATTGTGGCTCAGCTTTTCCCAGAGGTAATTAACAAGATCCTAGTAATCAATCCACACTCCCAGAATCCCTGGACACCCCACCATCACTATTCACCGAAACCACAACAAACCGCGTCCCTTCTCCCCTTTTAGCCTCAACACTCTTCCTCTCATTAGCCGCTACACTTGCTATCTTCACTTTTTTCTCAGCTTCTACTTGATAAACTCGGTAACCAACCACATCCGGTGCCCGATTTGCGTACCATGTGACGGAATCGCCTGACCGCTTCACATTGGTCGGAGCTTTCGGAACTTCCTTTTTCAGCGCGGTGTCATTTACTAATTTCGCCGTCACCACTAGTCGGTCGATATGCGTCCGCCGCTCATAATCGAACGTGCCTGTACATGTAATCAAATTCAACAAGCGATTTGTCGACGAGCCGAATATTTGATTGATTGGCGCCTTTTCGGCTAGATAGCTTTTCTTGCTTTGAACGGCGAACGTTAGTTTTCTACCCGATTTATCTGCTAGCAAAATTTCATCGCCGGCTTGGAGCTCTTTCAGATAGAAAAATACAGCAGCTCCTTTTTTGCTATCTACATGACCTGCAATAACTGCGTTTCCTAGACTTCCAGGTTTATAGCCCGGATTATACCAACCAGTTTCGACGGTATTGTTTGGCACTTCCATCTGGCCATTGGTTGTTTTTCCAACTTGTATCACTGGCGCATCGACCTGAATTGCCGGAATTTTAATCCGAACTGGGATAATTCCTGTTTGTTGTTTTTGCTTAGCAGTTCGGAGGGTTTCGATTTCCCGTTGTTGATTGGCGTAGATTGGGAATTCAGCAATTCGACTTACGATTTTTCCTTTTGCGGGTTGTTGGTCATGTTTCACCTGGATTGTTGGAGGTTCTTCCGTCGCAAATGGATGCATCGCGAAGGCTAAAATTATAATCGCAACGATCGCAGTGATACTCGTTAGAAAAATTTTCATTGGTTTCACCTCATTTTATTGGCGGTGTTGTTTCTTTTGTTGACGAAAAATGATAAATCCTGCTCCTGCTAAGATGATAGCGCTGAGGCTGATCCAAATAGCTAGGTTATTATTAGCTTGTTCGCCATCGCCCATCCCTGTATTAGGCATACTTGTCGGCATCGTGTCACTGAATTTGTCTGGAAATTGGGTAACGATTGCACCACCAAGGTTTTCGCCGATACCTGACATCAACTTATAACCTTCTCGGTAGGATGCATATGAACCTGAGTAATCACCAGAGACATATTTGTCGAACGTGTCGGTTACCGTTGTTTCATGCTGCGTTACTGCCGCGATGGCATCTTTGGCCGGAAGATTTCCGTCTGTTGCTGTTGCTAGAAAATTACCGAAGTCATTGGCAAATGTGTTGGTGAGTCTTGTTTTATCTTTTTGCTCGTTATCGGTATTTTTTGCTGCGGTCGCTGCGGCTAGGTCCGCTTGGGCATTGATATGGTTTGTAGTCCACAGTTTTTCGAATTGATTGCCTGCATCTGCGCCGTAAATCGATGTGAATGCGGCTTTAAATGCGGCTGTGTTCTGATCCTGTGCCCAGTTTACGTAATCGTAGTCTGGATCGCCGTCATAGCCTTTTTCCATGCTTAAAGTTGCTAGCGCGAAATGTTCGCTTCCGAGCATCGTCAGAGTTGAGCGTAAGTCAGCTGCGGCTGTATCTGGTTTTGTGTTATCGAATTTATCTGGATTTTGCGCTACAATTGCTCCTGAAATCGCTTTTCCAGCACCAAAAATTTGTTCGAAACCTGCTAAGTATGTTTTATAGGCGCCTTCGTAATCTTTTGCGACGTATTGATCGAATACCTGTTGAACGTCTGCCTCATGTTCGGCAAGTGCTTGTTTGGCGCCTGCTTCTGGTAATTTACCGCCTGTTGCTGTCGATAGGAAGGCCGCCATATCATTTACGAATTTATCTACTTCTTTTGTTGCTGCGTCTTGTGCGGCTTTGTCACCGTCTTTTACTGCTTGTGCGTAATCGTCTGTTGCTGCGTTATGTGGTGCGAAGATCGCTTCGAACTGTTTGCCGCCTTCTTCACCGTAAATGGATGCAATTGCGGGTTCCATGTCTTTCGCATTTTGATCTAATGCTTTGGCTGCTTCTGGTGCCGCTTTATTGCCATCATATGTTTTAATCATCGTGTCCACTGCTAATGCGTAGTGTTCCGATAGTAAGTAATCGAATGTCGCTCTCAAATCAGATGCAGGTGTATTGACTGTTGGTGCTGTTTCTGCCGCATATGCCCCCGTCGCTGGCGAAACTATTAATACCAAACCTAATACTGGCGCTAACCATTTTTTCATTTTCATTTTTCCCACTCCTTTTGATTTGTTTTACATACAGCTTACGAATGGGATTTGGAAATGGATCACTTTTTTTAAAATTATTTTATTTTCTGATCTAAAAAGGTTTTTCATTCGTTAGTTTCTATAGAAGGACTTTTTTCCAAAGAATGTGCTATTCTAGTATTACCTTGGAGAAAAGGGGGATGAAAATGTCTGAAAATGATGCTGCCTTATATGAATGTATTGGACAGGGTGATAAATCGGCGCTTGAGAAACTCTATGATCAGTATCACAAATTAGTGTTTTCTTTTGCGTACCGAATGACGGGGAATAAAGAGCTGGCGGAGGAAGTTGTGCAGGAGGTTTTCATGAAAATTTGGGTGAAGCCGGGTTTATATGATCCTTCGAAGGGGAAATTCGCATCGTGGTTGTTGACGGTGACGCGAAATCTCAGCATCGACCTCATGCGTAAACAAAAAGAAGTGCCTTATGAATTGCAAGAGGAACGGGAAAAATTAGCGGATGATGAACCGACACCGGACGAAATATTGGAATGGAAGGAGAAAAAAGAGACTTTGAAGCAAGCTATCGGGCATTTGAAGGAAAATCAGCAGGAAATGATTCACTTGTTTTATTTTAACGGCTATTCGCAGCAGAAAATTGCGGACCATTTTGGAATACCGCTTGGGACTGTGAAGGGACGGCTAAGGTTAGCGCTACAACATTTGCGAAGTGCGCTGGATGCTAATGGAGAGAGGAGGGATTTGGATGAGCGAGCGTGATTATAGTGCGCAGGTTTTGGATTATATTAATGGAGATTTGAGCGCGGATGAGCGTGTGGCTTTTGAGGCGGCGATGGAACGATTGCCAGAGCTTATGGCGGAAGTTCAGGAGCTTGAGGCTTTGATGGGTGACTTGCCTTACTTGTCTGAATCCGTTACTCCTCCTGAGGGCATGAAGGATCGGGTTTTGGGGAATGTTTTTGCGCAGGAGCAGGAGACAGTGGCGGACGAAACGCCGGACGTTGTGGAAATTGCGAATGTGGTGCCTAAGCGGAAACGGCGTTGGGTGATTCCTAGTTTGGTTGCAGCCTTGATTATTTCACTCGCGGGGAATTTCTACGTTATTGCGACGCGGGATCAGAATACGAAACAAGCGACGGAGGATACGGATATTACGAAAACTTCGAAACCGCTGCAAGCTTCGGACAATGTAACGGCGAGCGCGACTGCTTCGTTAATTCAGAAGGGTTCGCAAAATACGTTGGTGATTCAAGCTCAGGATTTGAGTCGTTTGAATGGTGCAGAGTGTTATCAAGTTTGGTTGTTGCTGGATGGGAAGCCAACGCGTGCTGGGACTTTCGTAGCGAATAACGATGGACATGGGGGTGTGATTCACTCCATACCTGAAAACGCGAAGTACGATACTGTCGCCATAACGATTGAACCTGATAATGATAGTGAAACTCCAAAAGGACCGATTATTTTGAGTACGAGTTTATAGAATATGCGAGGAGAGGTGCTGCGGTGCCTCTTTTTTGTTTGTCTGCTTTTAGGGCGTGTCTCAGAAACATTGACTGGTTATTTCGTGTGAGAGCCTCTGATGGTTTACATGCTCGCTTTGCTCTCATGCATATTGTGGCTCTAAATCGGCAGGGGATGCCTCCTAAGAACCGCAACAAAAAACCAACGCGTTGGTGGCACGTTGGTTCTTTCTTTCCATCACGAGGAAGTAATGGAAATCGACTTATTTGTTGTGGTCTTACAAGTAATATAATATCGTATCCTCGCGAAATTTTACTGTGTTTTTTGTTAGAAGTCTATGAGATTTATTCGAAATTGTATAGAGCTGTACTCAGATAGCGTTCACCGTTACTCGCGACAATGGCTAATACTTTTTTGCCTGTGCCTAGTTCTTTCGCCAAGTTTAGTGCTGCAAAAATGGTCGCGCCTGATGATATACCTACTAGGATGCCTTCTTTTTTAGCAACTTCGCGGGCGGTTTCTAGTGCATCTTCACTTGAAACTTTGAGAATTCCATCATATACTTTTGTGTCTAGTGTATCTGGAATAAAGCCGGCGCCAATTCCTTGGATTTTATGCGGGGACGGCGAATCGCCTGAAAGCACTGCGGATTCTTCTGGTTCTAGGGCGTAAATTTTAATGTCTGGATAGTTTTTCTTAAGTACGTGCCCTGCGCCTGATACAGTTCCGCCTGTTCCCACTCCTGCGATAAATGCGTCTAGACCGTCTTTACCGAACGCTTCGACAATTTCTGGGCCTGTTGTCCGCTCGTGAACGGCTGGATTGGCTGGATTATGGAATTGTTGCGGTACGAAATAGCCGTGCGCTTTTGCAAGTTCATCGGCTTTGGCAATAGCACCCTTCATACCGTCTGGGCCTGGGGTTAAAACTAGCTCTGCGCCATATGCTTGCAGTAACTTACGACGCTCTAAACTCATCGTTTCTGGCATAACAAAAATCGCGCGGTATCCTTTCGCCGCTGCAACCATCGCAAGTCCGATTCCTGTATTTCCGCTTGTCGGTTCAATGATTGTGTCGCCTTGTTTCAACGCGCCGGACTCTTCTGCATCTTCAATCATCGCATTAGCAATCCTGTCTTTCACACTGCCACCCGGATTTTGGAATTCCAATTTCACGTATACTTCCGCACTTCCCACTTCTGGTAAACGATTCAATTTCACGATAGGCGTTTGTCCGATTAAGTCTGTAATTGAGTTTGCAATTGTCATTTTCTCAACACTCCTTCTCTATTCTCTCCTCTACTTTAATCAATTCCGACCTACTTTGTCAAATTTAAAAGGCAACCTCTGATGGGCTGCCTCATCTGATACTTATTTCGCTTCTTCATAAAATGCTTCTAGTTCCGATTCTTCAAAGTGATATTTATTACGACAAAAATGGCATTCTGCTTCTGCGCCGTGATCTTCTTCAATCATTTGGCGTATTTCACTTTTTCCTAGCGAAACAATCGCGTTACCGAAACGGTCTTTAGAGCAATTGCATTCGAATGTGACCGGCATTTTTTCAAGGATTTGTAGGTTTTCCTCACCGCCTGCAAGTCTAGCCAAAATTTGTTCTGGCGTTTCTCCTGCTTCGATTAAACGGGAAATCGTTGGGCAATTTTTCAGGTTTTTTTCGATTTCGTCAATAATGGCATCGTCCGCACCAGGAAGTAGTTGAAGCATGAATCCTCCTGCAGCTTCGATGGTATCATCTGGATTCACGAGTACACCAACGCCAAGTGAGGAATTAATTTGCTCGGATGTGGCTAGGTAGTACGTGTAGTCCTCACCAATTTCACCAGAAACGATCGGAACCTGACCTGTAAAATTGGAGCGGAAACCGATATCTTTAACAACAGCTAGCATGCCCTCTGTTCCCACACCGCGACGAACGTCTAATTTGCCGAACTCGTTCAGCTCACTGAAATGAACGTGTGGATTTGTTACGTAGCCGCGAATCTGACCTTGCGTGTTGCTATCTGTGATGATTGGTCCAATTGGGCCGTTTCCTTCAATTTTTACGGTTACTTTTTGATCCTCTTTTTGCATTGCACCTAGGAATAGGGTGGCTGTCATGGATCTGCCAAGTGCCGCGGATGAGATGGACCACGTATCATGACGGCGTTGCGCCTCGCCCACCGCTTCTGTTGTTCTCGCAGCGTAGGCACGGACATTGCCGCCATACGCTAATGCTTTTACTAAATAATCACTCACTGTCATTAACTCCTTTATCGTTTGATTGATTTCGTTCATATAAAATTCGCAACCCTTTGAGTGTTAAAAATGGGTCTACGATATCCGTTATATCTGATTTCCCGCTGATAAGCCTTGCGAGCCCTCCTGTTGCAACGATGACTGGTTCGGTATTCGTCTGTTCTTTCATTGCTTTAACGATACCTTCAAATTGACCGATGAAACCGTAATAAATACCTGCTTGCATCGATGTGACGGTACTTTTGCCAATGACTTTAGGCGCCTCTGTGATATCTACACGT
Source organism: Paenilisteria rustica (assembly GCF_013820765.1). GTDB lineage: Bacteria > Bacillota > Bacilli > Lactobacillales > Listeriaceae > Listeria_A > Listeria_A rustica. The sequence continues at coordinate 109,313 of NZ_JABJVM010000010.1, read as the reverse complement.
GGAAGTTTTGCCGCGCGATTGTAAAGGGCTTCCGTCGAAATCATGATGCCTGGTGCAATGGCTCCACCGTGATAGCGCGATTTTTCGTCGATATAGCAAAATGTTGTCGCCGTTCCAAAATCTACGATAATAGCAGGGGTTCCGTATTCTTCAATCGTTGCGACGGCATTAACAATTCGATCAGCACCGACTTCGCGCGGGTTATCAATTTGTAAATTCAGACCAGTTTTAATACCGGGACCGACAACAAGCGGCCTAATTTCGAAATATTTATAGCACATCGCTTCCATGGAATGCATAATTGGTGGAACAACCGATGAAATGATGATGCCCTCGATTGCCTTGGAAGAAATGCCACCGTATTGGAAAAAATCTAAGACCATCATGCCCAGTTCGTCTGATGTCCGGTGACGATCCGTTGTCATACGCCAATGCTTGCGTAGCTCCTTGCCTTCGTAGACACCGATTGTGATGTTCGTATTCCCAACATCGATAACTAAAATCATACCCGTCACCATCCTTATTTGTGATTTTTCTAGAGTATCATAACACGGATTCTGTGAAAAGCCGAGTAATTTGTCTTATTTTGACCAATGAGAACGAAAAGCTGAAGAAGCCCGTTAGACCCGAAAAAATTTGTTAGGGGTCGCAGTGAAAACCCGCTCTTGGTTTTTATGGAGGGCACGAAAATTTCGGGGGGCTGGCTTCTGAAGCTGGATCGAACGAAAAGCTGAAACGGCCCGTTATGTTGATGAGCTTACAAAGCGTAGTGTGCTTTGTTGTAGTGAATCAATAGGCAGTTGAGCAACGCGAAACTGACAACTATTTAGCTGTTAGGGACTCTTCTGGTTTCCTGTTTCTTATCCGTATACTATCAGTCGGATTCGGCATCCAAGACCCACTGATGGTTTACATGCTCACTACGTTCTCATGCATATTGAGGCTCTAACTCAGCACATGACGCTTCGTAAGTGCCTCAACAAAAAGACCAGCACACAACTATCATGTACTGGTCCGTATTCTTTACTTATTCACCTTTTTTATCGTCATTAGGCGTCTTCTCAGCATCAGGAGCTTCTTCAGTAACAACCTCTTTCGGTTCTTCTGATTTCGCTTCTTTCTCTGCTTTTTCTTCTTTATCTGCATAATCCCAAATCTTATCGTCTTTCGCTTCTTCAACAAGTTCTTTCTTCTCTTCTTCATAAGATTTTGGTTCGATATCATCTTTTTCAGAAGGGAATTCCGACATTTGTTCGTCAGCGTCCATTTCGGATGGTAAAACGCCATCGTCATATAGTGAACGGATTTGACGTGCATCTAATGTTTCAACTTCAAGCAATGTTTCCGCAATAAGCGTATGTTGCTCTCTGTGTTCTTCAATAATTGTCTTCGCACGGTCGTAACAGAAACGGATTAAGCTCTGTACTTCGGTATCAATTTCATAGGCAATTTTATCGGAATAGTTCTTGCTATTTCCAAAATCACGACCCATGAATACTTGATCGCCACCTCCTGATGAGAATTGAAGTGGGCCAATCTTGTCGCTCATACCCCATTCAGTTACCATCCGGCGCGCGATTTGTGTCGCACGTTCGAAGTCATTACTTGCGCCTGTTGTTACTTCTCCAAATTCAATTTCTTCGGCTACGCGTCCACCTAGTAAACCTGTAATACGGTCCATTAACTCGGCTTTCGTCATTAGGAAGCGATCTTCTTTTGGTAACATAACGGCATATCCGCCTGCTTGTCCACGTGGAACAATCGTTACTTTGTGGACTACTTCGGCTTCATCGAGCACCATTCCGACGATTACGTGACCACTTTCATGATACGCAACGGTACGGCGTTCTTTGATCGAAATAACACGGTTTTTCTTGGCTGGGCCGGCGATAACACGATCGCTCGCTTCATCCAAATCTTTCATATCGATTTGTTTCTTATCAGAACGGGCGGCAACAAGTGCTGCTTCATTCAGTAAGTTTTCTAAATCGGCACCTGAGAATCCTGGTGTACGTTGCGCAATTGCTTTTAAGTCAACACTTTTCGCAAGTGGCTTATTACGAGCATGTACGCGAAGTACTGCTTCACGGCCTTTAACATCGGGACGATCAACCATGATTTGACGGTCAAAACGGCCTGGACGTAGTAACGCGGGATCAAGTACGTCGGCACGGTTAGTTGCAGCGATGATAATGATTCCTTCGTTACCGCCGAAACCATCCATTTCTACAAGTAATTGGTTCAATGTTTGCTCACGTTCGTCATGTCCGCCGCCCATTCCTGCGCCACGTTGACGACCTACTGCATCAATTTCATCGATAAAGATAATACATGGAGCGTTTTTCTTCGCATTTTCGAAAAGATCGCGGACACGGCTTGCACCGACACCAACGAACATCTCAACGAAGTCCGAACCACTGATTGAGAAGAACGGTACGCCTGCTTCACCGGCTACTGCACGGGCAAGTAATGTTTTACCTGTACCTGGAGGACCTACAAGCAGGACCCCTTTAGGAATTCGTGCACCAAGTTCGGCAAATTTGCGTGGATCTTTCAAGAAGTCCACAACTTCCACTAATTCTTGTTTCTCTTCATCTGCACCAGCTACGTCAGTGAAGCGGACTTTATTCTTGTCGTCATTATAAAGTTTGGCCTTACTTTTACCAAAGTTCATAACTCGACCGCCACCGCCGCCACCTTGAGCTTGACTCATTAGGAAGAAGAACAGGATAAAGATGATAACAAAAGGAATGATAGAAGTGAAGAACGTAATCCAGCCACTATTTTGCTTTGCTGGAACAACATCTACTTTCACATCATTTTCTTTAGCTACTTTCGTGATTTGCGCTGTTAGTTCATCATTGGCAATAGCATACGTCGTAAATTTCGTTGTTGATTGGTCTTTCCCAACTTTGCTGTCCGTTTTCTCAGCTTTCTTCAGCTCCCCATTGATCACATACACACTGCGATCCGGTTGCATAGAGAATGATTTGATTTGATCGTCACCCATTTTCGTGATGAACTCATCATAGCTGATTTCTTTTGCAGACTCACTATTGTTATTAAAAGTGGCTACGATTCCTATGATGACAAGGAAAATGATAACGTAAAATATGGCGTTTCTAAAAAAGCGATTCATTCCTTACCTCCTCCCACGTAAGAGCATGGATTAAGTCTTTACAGTTAGGTTGTTTTGCATTCCCTTTTTGGCTGTAAAAACGGATCCGCCTTGTACTTCTCTCACGAAGACTTTCTATTAAAAAGCATGGTTTATTATTATTCCTCAAATAGGCATATTGAGCTAAAAACTAAGACTAATGATAGCATAACGATCTGCAATTTCCCAATGATTTGCATGTTGTTGGACACGTTTTTTTAACACAGGAAAATTTTAGCGCAGAATAGCTACCTTTGTGCCTTGTTTTCTATATGTTAACAAATTTAATTCATTTTGTGAACTAAATCAATCTGCATAAATTTCTGGTTTCAAAACACCAATGTACGGTAAGTTACGATATTTCTCTGCGAAGTCAAGGCCATAGCCAACGACGAATTCATTTGGAACAACAAAACCAACATAATCTGCGTCAATATCTACATTGCGTCCTTCTGGTTTATCAAGTAGCGTTACTAGTTTTACGGATTTGGCTTTGCGGTATTTTAGAAGATCTACTAAATAGCTAAGCGTGCGTCCGCTGTCGATAATATCTTCCAGAATTAGCACATCTCGCCCTTCCACCGATGTGTTCAAATCTTTGATGATTTTTACTTCGCCGGTTGAAACTGTGCCATTGCCGTAACTCGATACATCCATGAAATCCATTTCTAGATATGTATCTACTCTTTTTAGTAAATCGGTCATGAAAGGCGTCGCACCTTTTAATACACCGATAACTAGCGGGAAGCGACCGTCGTACTCTGCTGTCAGTTCTTTGCCCAGCTCAGCAATTTTCTCCTGGATTTCATTTTCGCTAATCAACACTTTCTGAATATCGTTGTGCATACTTTTGTTTCCTCCTAAATTACGATGATATCTTATAATATATTGCTTTGTTTCACGGTTTGGCTTCGTTTGGTGGACCGACGTCTGAACGCCTGGAATCCATAAAATTTCACCTGAATAATCTGTCACAATTGGCCACGTATCACGTTTGTGTTTCGGGATTTTGGCATCAATGAAGATAGATTTGAGCTTGCGTGTACCGCCTGTCGTTTTCATACGATCACCGTTCATACGACCTCGGATAATCAGCGGCAACTGGATCGCATCTTGATTCACAATCATACCATCTAATCCAGCCGTTTGCACAACTGAGCTTTTGGTCTTGATGCGAATTTCTGCGCCATCTGCTAGTGTCACGCGATCACCATCATATAATTGGTGATAAAAATCCTGCACTTTCTTGCCGGACTCACCATAAAAGAAGTCCAACTGGTCATACGCACGCCTCACAATCAGACTGTTTGGCAAGTGGATGACGCCTGACGGATTTGCTTCCCGATTCAGTCGTAAAATCTGGTCCACATGTCCTGCCGAAATAAGCGACATCGTGTCTTTATACAGATATTTTAATAGTAAATGAATTGTACGACGTTGTAAAGGTTGGGGCAGTTTACGCCACTCATTTAATGAAAGTTTCACGTCCGTTTCGCTATATTCAGTCATGTTTCGTAGAGCCTGTTCTGCCAACTCGTTTAAAAACAGGAAATCCTCGGTAGTTTCCTCCGAAAAACGCCGAAATTGTTCATCGACATGCGCATTTTCTTGTTTTAAAAAGGGCAGTAAAGCTTTGCGGTAGCGGTTGCGTGTATACGTATCTTCCTGATTGGTCGCATCCTCTAAATAAGGAACGTCCTGCGTCTCACATAGATTCACAATCTCATTCTTCGTTAGCGGTAAGAATGGCCGAATCACCATCCCCGTCGCAAAATCGCGTTTTGGCTGCATGCCGAGCCATCCCAAATCGGAACTTCCACGAACAAGCCGCATCAAAATTGTCTCCATCTGATCATCTGCATGGTGCGCTAGAACTAGCTTCTGACAATGATACTTGCGCAAAAGCCCTCTAAAAAAGGTGTACCGATACTTACGCGCCGTTTCTTCAATCCCTGTCTTCTCTTGCTCCGCTAACCGTCTAATATCCAGTTGCGTCGATTCAAATCGAATGCCGTAAGTCTCACAAACATCCGCGACAAGTTGCTCCTCATCTACTGATTCTGCGCGCAAACCATGATTGACATGCGCTACAACAATCGCCTCTTTTGGCACTATTCTCGTCTGGATCAGAAAATGAAGCAACGCCATAGAATCCGCGCCGCCAGAAACAGCAACGAGCAGCTGATCGCTTGGCTTGATAAGTTGATGCTTCGTTATAAACGCCATTACTTTTTCGCGAGCCATCATGTTCCCAACCTCTTTCTTGCATCCAAATCAGGCAAAAAAAGGAGTTGTACCTAAGCCAAGTAAATCAGACTTTAGTTGACTTTGAACAGCTCCTATAAATTCACTATTTATGATTAGCTACGTTTCGCGCCACGGCCGCCACGTTTAGACTCCGTTTGACGTTTTAAGGTAGATAAACGGTCTTCGCTATCTTTTAAGAATTTGGACATTTTATCTTCAAAATTCTCTGGACGTACTGGCTCTGCAGCCTTTTTGTTGTATTTCGGCTTGCGAGGTCCGCTACTATAACTTCTCTCTGGTCTTTCTGGACGCTCTGGTTGGTCAACTGCTTTACGAATTGATAAACCGATTTTGCCGTCATCGCCGACATTCATTATTTTCACAGTGACTTCATCGCCAACTGTTAAAATGTCATTGATATCCTTCACATAGTTATCTGCAACCTCACTAATGTGAACAAGACCTGTCTTGCCACCTTCTAACTCAACAAACGCCCCAAAATTAGTAATCCCGGTAATCTTCCCTTGTAACTTGTTGCCTACTTCAATCGACATAAAACAATGCTTCCTCCTTAGAATTTCACTCTACCCTTAATTATAGCTAATATAAAAAGAGTGTCAATTACACGAAACTTTTTTCGCAAATTAATTGGACGACTCTTTCTTTTTATCGTTTTCGTCAGGAATATTAAAAATGATTTCCCCCTTCTCAGAAAGGAAATACTCACTCCTAGCCAGTTTCGCGATGTAGTCATCATCATGTAATTTGTTAATCGTGCTCTTTAGTTCCTTCTGGTCTTGCGCTACTGCGAGTGCTTTCTTATCTAACTCTACTTTCTCTGTTTCCTTGGCGTGCAGCAAACTCACTTGTTGTGAATAGACATACACTAAACCACCACTGACCACCACAATCACTGCGGCAAGCATTAATAGCCTCCGAAATAGCGCGACTCTTCTGCGTGATCGTTGTTTCTTCATGATGGTTTCGTCTTGTACATAACGATTGTTCAGTCTTGTAACAGTACGTTGGTCTTTTTTCACACATCATCCCCCATTTCTTCAGTATTAATTAGCCACTAGCCCCAATTTAAAGACTAGCTGTGATGCGTCTTGAAAAAAATTGGTTCTTGTTTAAAATAATAACAATATTTCAGGCTTTTGTCCATTGGTATCCGTTATTTTGACGATCTTTTTTAAGCACATTTGTTCTATTTAGTTGCATAATTTATTTTTTTATGCTTTATGGTCTGGATATTTGTCCCTAGTCCACCTTTTTATTCTTCTTAAAAAGCATCACAACTACCAATGCGATACCCGCAATAAAGGCCAGTAGATTCCCGAATGCAATCACTGTAAACACCGTGTCTCCCGTTGAAAACACCATCGTTTCATCTCCTTTGTTTGAAAAAGGACTTGCAATAATAATTATTACAAGTCCTCGCGCTACGCTATTACTTTTTCACTGTTTTTTTGAATTCGAATTTTTCCATCCAACCTTTTTTGCGTTTCAGGTTGACGTACCCGATGATGGCAAATACTAAAGCTCCGAGGAAATCGACGAACAGGTCTTCCATCGTATCTGACACCGCGGCAGTTCCAGCAAGTTTCGTGCCGTCTTCTAGCATTGTTTTTTGCATGTTCATGCCTAACCATTTGTCGGATGAGAACTCGTAAAATTCCCAGATAACACCTAAAGTCACGGCGAAACATACCGCAAACAAGGCTACAAAAGCGGGGCTTAAATTCATCGTTGTGCGTTCATCCTCATTGAGAAAGGATATAACGGAAAATCCGAGCGCGCCAAGCATAGCGCCACTAAATGTGTGCAAAATCGTATCCCAATTCGGAATTAAGTAGTAGAAACTTTGAACTTCTCCAAGATAAATCGAGCAATACAAGAAAATAATAAAGACAAGATACATATTACCTGGAATTTCAAATTTAAATCGGCGTCCAAGAATCGACGGCAAGAACATCGCGACTAATCCTAAAATACACTGGCTAACCATCAAGGAATAATCGCTTCGTGTTGGCTCCCCAGCCGGAACACCGGTTTCTGGTGTCGTCATTACATTGTAAATCGAAAATACCAATGATATTAACAGTGATGCAAAGATAAATATCGCGATGATTTTCGTCCAATTCCACTTTCTGGTTTTTGTTTTCTTCAAATGAATTACACTCCCTTTTTCAAAACTATGTCATTTATTCATTATAATAACTTTTTTAGAAAAAAGGAAGTTTAAACCGCATGCGTTATAAATCGATGAGGTTTTTCTTGATGGCATATTTGACAATTTCGGCGCGGGTAGTAAGGTCGAGCTTGTTCATGATGTTTGCTTTATGTGTTTCGACGGTTTTCACAGAGATGCATAATTTATTGGCAATTTCTTTGTTGCCGTAACCAAGCGCGATTAAAGGTAGGACTTCTTGTTCACGATTGGATAGTTGGATATAGGAATCACTGACTTTTTCGCCGTTATTTTGCTGTAAAAATTGGCGTACGAGAGCCGTCGTTACTTTTGGATAGATATATGTTTCGCCTTGTTCTAAAGCTCGGATTGCATCTAATAATTCGTCGTCTTTGGCATTTTTCAAGATATAGCCAGCTGCGCCTAGTTGCAAGGCTCGGAACAAGTATTCTTCGTCGTCATGCATCGTCAAAATAAGGACTTTGGTAGCAGGAAAGTTCTCCTTGATTCTTTTTGTGGTGACTAGACCATTTTCGCCAGGTGGCATGCTCAGATCCATCAACACAACATCTGGCGTGTGTCGCTCGGTTTCGAGATAGGCCTCCAAACCGTCTGCGGCGTCTGCTACTACGGTCATGTCTTCTTGGGAGTTGATGACGAAAGACAGGCCGCTTCTGACTACGGCATGGTCGTCTACAACGAGTACTTTGATCATGTTGTTCTGCCTCCTTTTGGCTCGATTGGTATTCTGACAAGCACCTTTGTCCCTTGATTGGGCTCTGAACGAAGCTCGAATTCCCCGTGCAAAAGTTCCACGCGTTCTTTCATGTTTAGCAAGCCTAAACCGCTTCCTTCTGCGGTGAAATGATCTGGTGAAAAGCCGATGCCTTGGTCGTTAATTTCGAGTACGATCGTTTGCTTCGTTTTGAAAAGATAGACTTCGATTTCATCTACATCGGCGTATTTGGCTGCATTGGTAAGCGCTTCTTGGGTCACGCGGTACAGCATGGTTTCGACGCTTGCTGGGAATCGCGTGCCATATAGTTCGGAAACGAAGATGACATGAACACCCAAAAGTTGCTCATAACGTTTAAAATAGGCTTTTAGAGCAGCAAAAATGCCGAGATCATCAAGCGAGGATGGGCGTAATTCTACAGCCATATTGCGAATGTCCTCAAGCGTTGTCGCGAGCATCGAGTCCATTTCGGCAATGCTTGATTCGTAATCTTCTTTTTTAGTCATGTATTTGATTTTGCGAAGTTCGATTAGAGTGCTGAAAAGGCCTTGCGCCAAGCCATCGTGAAGCTCGCGGGACAGGCGTTTCCGTTCGTTTTCTTGCGCATTGATGACGTATTCAGTCATTGTTTTTTGCTTCAGGAGTTGTTCGGTTTGTTGTTGCTGCGTTAGATTTCGCAAAAGCAGTATGCTGATTCCAGCTGATTCATCGATGAGCGTGTAGCTCGCGCTGAACGGAATATTTTCGCCGTTTTTGACGTTTAAGAAAATTTGGAAGGCTTCGTTGTCGATTCGTTTTCGTAAGGAGCAGCCCAGACATGTTCGCTCTTCGAAAATCGACGTGTAACCGTTGCAATACGTGCAGAAATCGTCTAAATTCACTTCGTAACGATCAAGTAGCTGGTTTGCTGCTGGATTCGACGCGATGATTTCACTCTTATCTCGCAACAAAAAAACAGCGTCGCTCATCTGCTCGTAGGCTTTCATAAATAGTTCGGATGTTATTTCCATTTTGCATCATTCCTTTACGGCTAGTAAGCTTTGTTGCATCTTGTCCGCTATCATTTGAAAATCAGTTGCCATTGCATCTTTTATTTGCGTGACTTTGCGGTAGCCTCCTAGCATGACTCCGATAACCGCGCCACCTGACATGATTGGAACCGCGATAATGCTCGCTAAATTCTCGGTGAGTGCAATGGGGTATTCTTGAAGTGGTGCATCTCTATCCTGATTTAGATTTCCAGAAATCATTGGCCTCGCCGTTCGCCAAACGCTTCCTGCGATGCCTTTACCCACTTGGAGAACAATTTTTTGATAGCGGTTATTGCGGTTGCCAGCGACGTATTTCCAGCGTATTTCTTTTTGTCCATCTGCTGCAATCGCCGTGGCAATACCGACAAAATCCAACCCGAATTGGAGCCTAATATCGATTAGTTCGCTTGCTATATCTTGTTCTTTCATTGGTATGTCATTCCTCCTTAACTACCCTTCTAGAATAACATGTGGCGGTTCGTTTTGGAATATGTGAAAGGTTTCATTTATGCCTAATCGAGCTAATTCTTCTTGAAAAATTCGTGCTGATATTCCGTCGTGCAAAATGACGCCATCCCATTGTTGTTCGGATAAGACGCGTGTGGTGATGTCGTCGAATCGCGCGTCGCCGATTAGGAGCGCGTAAACGTGTGCGCCCTGTTCTGTGTAGTCGCAGATTTGGTCGAATAGCGGGGCTTTACCTGTTGCTAATAAATAACGTTTGCCAAATAGTGGTGTTTGTTCAAACCAAGAAATAGCGCTGCGTTCTTTGACAACATTTCCAATGAGGATCATGGCAGGATTCGCTATTGTTGTTTGCGCTAATTCAGATTCAATGGTCGCAATGGTTCCTGTGAGCACTTGTTGGCGGCCGAGCGTACCCCATTCGATGATGGCTATAGGAAGTTCCGTGAGCTCTGGTTGCTTGGTGATTTTTCCGCAAATACGCGGCAGGTTTTCGATTCCCATGTAAAATGCGAGCGTGCCTCCTCGCGCAAGAGTTGTCATATCGATTTCCGTGAGCGCGTTGTTTTTCTGATGACCAGTCGCAAAAGTCACGTGTCCGTTGTGGTCGCGATGTGTTAGGGGAATCCCCGCATAGATCGCGGCGGCGGAACTGGACGTGATGCCCGGAATGACTTGATAGGTGAAGCCTGCATCTGATATGGCCTTCATTTCTTCACCAACACGCCCAAAAATGGCTGGGTCACCACCTTTGAGACGGACCACTTTCTTGCCTTGTGCGGCGTTCGCGACGATAGCTGCATTGATTTGATCTTGGCGCATAATGTGATGCCTTGGTAGTTTGCCGCAGTATAAGAATTCCGCGTCTTTTTTCGCTAAGTGAAGCAGTATCGGGTTGACGAGTCGGTCATAAATAATGACGTCCGCTGTTTCTAGATGGCGCCGGCCTTTTAATGTCAGGAGTCCTGGATCGCCTGGGCCTGCGCCGACGAGGTAGACGTTTGTCATGGATTCGTTACCAAATAGATTTTACCGTTTTCGACGCTGGTTTCGTAAGTCTTGACGCAACCTTCATCAGGTGCCGCAACCTGTCCTGTTTCTAGCGATATTTTATAATCATGAAGTGGACAGAAAACATCGGTTCCAGATACGGTGCCTTCTGCTAGCGGGCCATTTTTGTGTGGACAGCGGTTTTCGATAGCCTTCACGTTGTCGTCTGATAGTCGGAATAACGCGATTTGGGCGCCATCCATCAAGACCTCACGACCAATGAGCGGCGTCAAATTTTCTAAGTCTGCTACATATTTTTTATCCATCGCGGTCACACTCTTTCTACGTGGTATAGTTTTTGTTTTTCTTCGTCTTGCAAAACTTGTTTCCATGGATCGTCACGTCCTGCGAGTGCCTCATCTAACGCGGCTTTTAGTTTCGCTTGTTCGACCGAATCTAGAATGATATCGCGGACGTGTTCCATACCCATTCGTTCAAGCCACGGCGCGGTTCGTTCCATGTAGACGCCGGTTTCGCGGTAATATTGGACGAAGGCGCTGCAAATGTCGAGTACTTCTTGCTCTGTCGCAACAGTGGTTAGGAGCTGGGCTTCTTTGACCTCTGTGCCGCCGTTTCCGCCAATGTATATTTGGTAGCCGTTCTCGACGCAGATAATACCGTAGTCTTTGATACCAGATTCGACGCAGCTTCTTGGACAACCAGAGACGCCCATTTTGAATTTATGTGGTGTATCGACGAACTCAAATTGACGTTCTAAAGCTTCGCCAAGTGCGAGTGCATCTTGGGTGCCAAAACGGCAGAATTTCGAGCCGACGCATGATTTGACGGTACGCAATGTTTTTCCGTACGCAAAACCGGAGCGCATGTCGAGTTCTTCCCAGATTTTCGGTAGGTCTTCTTTTTTGACGCCGTATAAGCCGATGCGTTGTCCGCCGGTTAATTTTAGTAAAGGAACGTCGTATTTTTCGGCGACTTTGGCGATTTTGATGAGTTGTTGTGGATCCGTCTGGCCTGCGTACATCCGCGGAATGACGGAATAGGTGCCATCGTTTTGGATGTTGGCGTGTAGTCGTTCGTTGACGTAGCGGCTTTCTGGTTCGTCTGCGTGCGTTTGCGGCCAGATCATGTTGAGGTAGTAATTGAGCGCTGGGCGGCATTTCGAGCAGCCTTCTGGGTTACGGAACGCTAGGACGTGACGGACTTCTTTTGCTGTTTGGAGTTGTTTGGAACGGATTTGGATGATAAGTTGATCGCGTGTATAGTCGGTACATCCACAAATCCCTGCTGGTGCTGCACTCACGAAATCGTCGCCAAGTGTATGTTCTAGGATGTCGCCGATGATTGGTTTACATTTCCCACAAGATCCGCCGGCTTTCGTATGCGCCGTAACTTCGCCGATTGTTGTGAGATTTTTGTCCGTGATAGCGCGCCTAATATCGCCTTTTGAGACCCCGTTACAACCACATACAGATTCGTCATCAGGCATTTCAGCAACGCTCGCACTTTCGGATTCGCCTGATTTGTGGAGCAGCGAAACAAGTGTGAAGTCAGTGAGTTCTTCTTCTTTTTTGAGTAGGTTGTAGAGACGGTTACCTTCTGTTGTGTCGCCGTAAAGTACGACGCCGACTAGTTTTCCATCGCGCATGAAGATTTTTTTATATTTGTTTTCGATACTGTTAAAAATCGTGACACCTTTGATTTCGGCGTTTTCTTTGATGTTGCCTGCTGAGAAAAGATCGCAACCAGAGACTTTGAGTTGGGTGAACATCTTGCTGCCGCGGTATCCTTTCGTTTCGATGTCGCATAGATAGTCTGCGAGAACCTTGCCTTGTTCGTAAAGTGGCGCCACCAGACCGTATGCGATGCCATTATGTTCGGCACATTCTCCAACGGCAAAAATGGCCGGGTCAGCGGTTGTCATGAAATCATCGACTACGATACCGCGTCCTGTTGGAAGGTTCGCATGTTGCGCTAACTCAATTTCAGGCTTGATTCCGATTGCCATGACAACAAGGTCGGTTTCGATTTGTGTGCCATCCTTAAATGCAAGTCCGGTCACGCGTGATTTCCCTAGAATTTTGGAGGTAGCTTTTTGCATGAGGAATTTCATACCTTGCGCTTCAAGATCTGCTTTTAAAAGTTCGCCTGCTTTGGCGTCGAGCTGGGTTTCCATCAGCCAATCTGCCAGGTGGATAACGGTAACATCCATGCCTTGATCGAGGAGTCCGCGTGCCGCTTCCAAGCCAAGTAGACCACCGCCAATGACGGTAGCTCGTTCGTATTTTTTTGAGATTTCGATCATTTTTTCTGTATCCGCGATTGTGCGGAATCCGAGTACACCTTCAAGATCTGCGCCTGGAATTGGCAGGATGAAAGCTCTTGACCCTGTCGCTAAAATGAGACGATCGTATGTGATATTACGCTTTGTTGTCGTAACGGTGTTGGTTTGCCTGTCGATTAATAGGGCTTGTTCATCTGTATGTAGCGTGATGTTGTTGGCTTCGTACCATGTTTCGTCGTTTAGGATAATTTCAGATGATGTCATTTTATTTTGTAGAATATTTGACAGCATGATGCGATTGTAGTTTGGATGCGGTTCGTCGCCGATGATTGTGATGTCGTATTTTTCTGGATCGCGCTCTAGTATTTCTTCGATTGTGCGTACGCCAGCCATCCCGTTGCCGATCATGAGCAGTTTTTGTTTTGGCATGTGTTTTCCCTCCCGTTAATTGTGAATATATGAACAATTAATTGTAAAATTAGATAACTCAATTATACAGGGTTAGGTGCGTTTGGGGTATGGGGGAAAACACTGAAAAAGCGCTTAGTTGTCAGCGCTCTGTCGTATTTTTTGAAGGATTTCTTTTGCTCGTGTTGGATTGTTTCCGTTTGTCGAAATCGCAATGAGGTGGTCTTCTTGTTGTAGCGTCGCCATATTGAAAAAATCGGACCTTGATTTGTCGGTGCAGTCGTTGATTAGTTGTTGTGGGGAGGCGTCTTGGATGATTTGAGCGTTTACCTGGGAATCGTTTGTACAACAGAAAATGAGGAAAGCTTTACTTAGATGTTGCGCTTGGTAGTTTGCTTGGATTCGGTGGACGGACATTTGGTGTAGTTCTTCTGTGAATGTTGGTGCGACAACTGTGATGTTCGCGCCAGTTGTAAGTAATCCTCGTGCCTTTCTTGTTGCAATTTTGCCGCCGCCGATGATGGTGACATTTTTATCCGTTAATTGCAGGAGAACTGGGTAGCTCATGATGTAGCCTCCTCGATTTTTCGTAAGACCCCAGTTGCGAGATTGGAATCTAATTCGAGGCAGCTGGTTTCGCGCCAATTCGGGCTGATTTCATTGATTCCTGCGCGGATTTTGTCGACAAGCTGACCAGTGAAAAGGAAATAGGGCATCCAGTAGACGTTTCCGGTTAACTTCGCGGCGACTTGTTTGTAGTTTGGTTCGCCGTGGAGCATGCCTAGCGCTACTTTGCGACCTAGTTGAGTGCTTAGTTCTGTGATGACGCCTTGCATTTGAATTCTCGGCTCGTCATAGGATGCACTTCCATGAGCGATGACTAGGATGGTTGCGCCTGATTCGGGTTTAGCATCACGGATTCGAGCTGCTGCTGTAGCGATTGTTTCAGGTTCGGCGCCAAACGTGTCTGCAATTCGAAACGTCACATTTGGGTGCCTGGATTTCAAGCTGACAACGTGTTCCGGAATATCTTTCGTGGCGTGCATCGCCGGGAATAGGAGCATGGGCACGACTGTAATCTCGGTTGCCCCCTCCTGAATCATTGCCTCACCAACCAGTGGCATTGTTTCGTCTTCTTTTTCTAGAAAAGCGATTTTTTGGCACGGTTCAGGTCTTTTTTGAATGATTTTTGCTACGAAAGCACGGAATTCGCGGTTTTTTTCTGGCAAGCGGCTTCCATGGGCAACGTACATGATGGCTTTCATTGATTTTCCTCCTTGACATGTGAAAAAAGAGCCTGAAACCAGTCGCGCGTCTCAAGCTCATATTTTCATTTATTCTTCGTCTTTGCGCTCTTCTTTTAAAATCGTGTACATCTCTGTCGCGACTTCTTTGCGCGCATTTTCTTCTAAACGATCGATGCGTGCTGTCACAGTTTTTTGTCCGAATTTGATAACAAGTTCGTCTTCTACTTTGACATTCGTACCCGGTTTTGCGACAACGCCGTTCACCGAGATGCGCCCTTTTTCAGCGACTTCTTTTGCAACGGTACGCCGCTTGATTAGTCGGGATACTTTTAAAAATTTATCTAAACGCATTGTTACTGCCATTGTTCATCCATCCTTTGCTCGTAAAATTTATCTTTATCTTCGCATGATTGATGTGAAATTGCAACTATCTTAAATGTTTTCCCCTAAACACGATGCAACGCTAACCGAGCGCTTGCCGCCGGTTTTTCGGATTGAGCCACCAAACACTACCTCTTGTGGATTTTGTTGGCGAGCCACATCAGCTTTGAACCAAATGGCATGTAGACGAGGTCGCGGGTGGTGAGTAATCGGAATTTGATGATGCAGTAGAAAAAGATGGTTCCTCCGATTAGGGCACCAAATAAGGCTTGGATCGCGCTTCCCAAGCGACTCGTAAGTGGCCAGAATGCTTCCCACATGACGGGGACGATGACCATTGCTGCGAACGCGATGAGTGCCCAACCGATCATGTTTTTACGGATGAACGGGATTGGGAGCTGGCGTTTTAGCAGGATGTAGCAAACGAGAAGTGTTGCGCCTAACCCGATGACGGTGGACCACGAAGCGCCGTATGTGGCGAAGCGCGGTACGAGGATAGCGTTCGCGATGAGCTTGATGATGAGTCCGACGCAGACTGCGACGGCGGGCCCAGCCATATTGCCGAATCCTTGAAGAATGCTGCTCGTGGTGACGATGAGCGAGCTTAGGAACAGGGATAGGATGAAGACTTGGAGCACGCCAGTTCCGGCCGCTGTTTCGAATAGCATCTGGTTTGTTGGACGCATGATTGCGATTAAGCCGAGTGTTGCTGCGCCTGAAAGTAAGATGGTGAGCTTGATGATGAGCAGGACGGAGCGTCGTAATTCTTTTGTTTCACCGCGTGCTTTTGAGGACGTAATCATTGGCACGATGGCGAGCGCGAGACCCATGCACAGTACTAAGCCTAACTGCAAAAGTGGCTGTCCGCGATCGTAGACTCCTTTCAATTCTTTTGCCGCCGTGTCATTGATTCCTGAATCCACCATCAAGCTATAAACTTGGAAAGAATCTAGCAGTTGGAACAAAATCAGCATGGCACTCGTTGTACAGACCGCAATACTCTGCGCTAAGAAACGTTTGACGAACTTCACGCTGGCCCATTTTTTTGAAAAGGTAATCTGTTCCGGTTTATGGCGCCAGTAAAAATAAAAGAGTGTCCCGAGCGCGCCAAAACCACCAACAACTGCACCGCTCATTGCAACGGCGCCAGTCATGTAAAGATTCCAACCAAGTGCGACGGAACCTGTTGCTCCGGCGATAATAATGACAACTCGCACTAATTGTTCAATCGTTTGCGAAACCGCAGTCGGGATCATCTGCTCATGTCCTTGGAAAAAACCACGAAAAATTGCCAGAAACGGCATTAATAAAAAGGCGAAACTGATGACGCGAATGAGAATAGTCAAATGGAGATCACCCATGACACTGGCGATCATCTCAGCTCCAAAGAAAATAATAAGGAAGAAAAATATACCGACACCAATCATGACTTGTAGTGCTGACTGGAAAATATCCTTTCGTTTAGCCTCATCGTTTTCCTCGGCAATCATTCGTGAAACAATGATTGGAAATCCGGCCAAAGCTAGCGTCATCGCAATTCCGTAGATCGGATATACTTGTTGAAATATGTACAGACCAATATCCCCAACCATATTTTGGAAAGGGATACGGTATACCGCGCTAAGTATTTTAGAAAGCAGTGACGCAAGGGTTAGCCAAACTGCGCCTTTCATTAAGTTCTTAATTGTCGTCTGAGCCATTTGTACGCCACCGCCTCGTCTATAATTTTAGATAGGAATTTACTCTGCTTTCGATTCTGCGACTTCTTTTTTCGCTTCTGAAAGTTTGTCCGTCAATGTTTTCAGTTCGAATAGCCATTCTTGAAGCGGCTTCGTGCCAACGTTCACCGTAATTCTAAGTTGCTGACCATCCATGCCAACGCCAATCTGACGACCATATTCACCGATAACTTGCATCACCATGTCACCGCGCATATTTTGCGTACCCTCGTCAGAAAATTGAATCGTAATCTTCGTCGCATCTTGTTTTATCGACTCAATACCAACTCGCATCGCATAGACTTTCAGCTCCGTAATCGTGAATAAATATTCCACTTGCTCTGGATATTCGCCGAACCGATCCATCATGTCCGAACGCAATTCCTCCAAGTCATCCATATCAAGCACCGTCCGGAAACGTTTGTACATCTCGATTTTTTGTCGACCATCCTGGATATAATGCTCCGGAATGTACGCATCCACCGTGATATCAATCTCCACCGGCACAATTTTTTCATGGTCCTCTTTAGGCTGACGCGCCGCAATCGCTTCTTGCAACATTTGCGAATACAAATCAAATCCAACCGAGTCAATAAAGCCATGTTGTTGCGATCCTAAAATATTACCGGCGCCACGAATCGACAAGTCACGCATCGCAATTTTGAACCCAGAACCAAGCTCCGTAAATTCTTTAATGGCCTGCAATCTTTTTTCAGCCTCTTCACGCAAAATTTTATCCTTCTGATACATGAAATAGGCATAGGCAATCCGGTTCCAACGGCCAACACGACCACGCAACTGATACAGCTGAGAAAGTCCCATATGGTCCGCGTTTTGAACGAATAACGTATTCACATTCGGAATATCAACACCCGTTTCAATGATCGTCGTCGTCACCAAGACATCATATTCGCCCTCAAGGAAACTCAAAATCACAGACTCAAGCTCCGTTTCCGTCATCTGACCATGCGCCACAGCAACTCGCGCATCAGGAACGAGCATCTTAATCTCATCCGCCTTTTGTAAAATCGAATCTACCCGGTTATGCAGGAAGAAAACTTGACCGTCACGTGCCAATTCCCGCTCAATCGCTTCCCGAATCAACACGTTATTCTGCTCCACCACATAGGTTTGCACTGGAAAACGGTTCGCAGGAGGCGTCTCAATGACCGACAAATCACGCACACCGAGCATCGACATATGGAGCGTCCGCGGAATCGGCGTCGCCGTCAGCGTCAACACATCAATTTTCGACCGGATATGCTTAATCTTCTCCTTATGCGTCACGCCAAACCGCTGCTCCTCATCGATGACAAGGAATCCCAAATCATGGTATTCCACATCCTTCGAAAGCAGGCGATGCGTCCCGACCACAATGTCCACGTGACCCGACTTCAACCCTTTTAGCGTCTCGTTCTGCTGTTTACGCGTCCGGAAACGGCTCAACAACCCGACCTCAATCGGGAATCCTTGGAACCGCTCCTTCATCGTTTCATAATGTTGCTGCGCCAGAATCGTTGTCGGCACAAGGAACGCTACCTGTTTCCCGTCCATCATTGCCTTAAACGCCGCACGCAGCGCAACCTCCGTTTTCCCATAACCAACGTCCCCGACAAGCAAGCGATCCATTGGCCGTTCGCGTTCCATATCCTTCTTGATTTCCATAATCGAACGCAGCTGATCCTCCGTCGCCTGGTACGGAAACGCATCTTCAAATTCACGCATCATTTCGCCGTCAGGGCTATAGCCATAACCACGCTCCGCCTCACGTTCGGCGTACAATTTAATCAAATCATCCGCAATATCTTGCACAGAAGCCTGAACCCGCGTCTTCACACGTTTCCACTCCGCGCCACCAAGCTTGTTCAACTTCGGCGCCTTGCCTTCTGAACCAACATATTTTTGCACGAGCTCCAGCTGCTCCACCGGGATAAATAGCTTATCATCGCCTTGGTACATCAACAACAAGTAATCCTTATGCACACCGTTAATATCCAGCGTTTCCATCCCAACATAGCGCGCAATCCCATGATTCACGTGAACTACATAATCGCCAACCTTCAGCTCCGAATAACTCTGAATCCGCTCCGCATTCGACAATTTCTGCCGCTTCTTCGGCTTCTGCTGCTTCTTATTATTAAACAGTTCCGTCTCACTAATAAAAACAACCTTGGCGAGAGGCAACTCAAACCCATTTTGCAAACTACCGAGCACAAATTGCGTCTGGCCAAACTTCGGAACCTCCGACTCGTCCTTTAAAATCACGCTTTCCATCTCATAATCCGCCAACGTCTGCTTCATTTTCTCAGCACGCTCAATCGTCGGCGCCAAAATCACAACCGCATAATTATTTTTCGACCAACTATCCATCTCCGTTTTCAAAACACTCATCTGGCCATGGAATTGCTGCATTTGCTTATAAACAATGTTCGTCATCTTCGCAATCCGCACACTGCTCGGCGTTTTTTGGAACAACGACAAATAAATCCGTGACAAGCGATCCGTTTCCAAAAGTGCTCGGAAATTGTGACTCATCTTCGTGTCACGAATCGTCTCCAACCGTTCCAACGTCTCCGTTTGCCACTCCGCTTCCTCTTTTTCTAAACGCTCATCCGTCTCCTGAATCCGCGCAAATTCATCAAATAACAAAATCGAGTTTTGCGGCACATAGTCCAGTAACGAAGCTGGATCCGGATAACACATCCCAATATATTTGAAAAACATATCCGGTTTTTGGCCGTCACGAAGCAACTCCAAATCCTCTTCCAAGTTTTCCACCAATTGCTGCTTATCTTTTTCGCCCGCCATCTGTTTCAACGTCTGCGCTAGTTTTTTCTCAATCCGCGTTACCAAATCCGGGAAAAACGCCGGCTCAAGCAAAATCTCCGTCGCAGGCACCAAGCGGAATTCCTCCACCGTCTCAATCGACCGCTGCGAATCAACGTCAAAGAAGCGCAACGACTCCACTTCCGTATCAAATAACTCCATCCGAATCGGGTGCTCCTCCGTAATCGGATAAATATCAATAATCCCGCCACGAATACTAAACTCGCCCGGCGTGTTGACCATATCACTTCTCGAATAACCCATCGTTATGAGCTGGCTCTGCAACACCTCAGGCTCAATTTCCGAGCCTTGAATCAGCGAAATATTATACTTCTCCCAAATCGAAACCGGCGGCAAAATTTTGCGCATCCCAGAAACAGGCACAATCACAATCCCCGGTTTTCTAGACAGCAGAAATTGTAGTACCTCCACACGCTGCCCCCGAAGTTCTGGACTTGAAATACTAAGTTCCGACGAAATCAACTCATCGGCCGGATATAAGTAAAGACGATCACTGTCCACCAAAGTCGACAAATCATCGTATAATTTCTGAGCATGATATAAATTATGCGTTACAAAAATAACCGGTCGCTGCGTCCCGCCCTCCATAACACTGGCAAATAACGCACGACTCGAACCCGAAAGCCCCGTTACTAATTGCGATTTCCCCTTTTCATCCAATTCTTTTATAACGCCACGAATATCTTTTTGTTCATAGACAAGCTGTTGCAATCCTTTCACACTAAAAGGCCTCCTTTTTCTCTTGATATGTTTCCTATCCATAATAAATCGGCGGCAAGCGTTCGCATTTCATCTGTCTGGTGGACTTCCGGTTCTCATGTACAGTCGTACATTCCGCTTCCGGCTTCCACCAAACAGATGAAATACAAACGCTTTCGCTCGATTTGTTTAAAGCATAATCTTAGCCTTACCAAAAAAACATTATTCTTTCAAGCTAAAAGGCCTCCTTTTTTGAATATTCCATCTAAATTTCTCGCCGAAATAATCCGGCAACTAGTCACTAGTTAAATTGATTCATAACTTCTGCAAAACCTTTATTTGACCAAGCTTCCACGGCATCTGCACTCTTCTTAATCGCATCGATAATATCCGCTTGCTCCGACTTTGGGAAATCCCCAAGCACGTAATTAATAATATCACCGTTTGCAGGTCGATCCACGCCAACACGAATCCTGTTGAAATCCTGCGTTTTCAGATGCTGAATCAGTGACTTCATCCCATTATGACCACCCGCGCTACCCTTTTGTCTAAGTCTAATTTTCCCAGTAGGCAAGTCCAGATCATCATACACAATCATCACATCATCGACTGAAATATCATAATAATCCATTAATGGACGCACACATTCCCCTGAAAGATTCATAAAAGTTAACGGTTTCACGAGCAACATTTTCTCGCCATTTACAACGATACTACTCGTCATCCCATTAAATTTCGACTTCTTCCAAGGCGTTTGATATCTAAAACTAAGCTCATCGACGACCATAAAGCCGACATTATGCCTAGTACGCTCATATTTTTTACCCGGATTTCCGAGTCCAACAATCATTTTCATAACGACTCTCCTCAATGAATTAAACCACTTCACTAATGAAATGGTTGTTTACGACTATGCGTTTGTTTGATTATACCACGGTTCGCCGCTGTAAGAAAGGGATGTCTTTTAGCAGAACAAAAATGAACACTTTCCCTTGCAAATTATATTCTACATTGGTTATACCTCGTTCAGTAAAGCATCCAAAGAGCGATCCCCCTGAAATTTATTAAATCAAATTCGCTGAGCATTAACGACCTCTTCTACTCCATCGCTATTTCCATTTATGTCAGCCTAACTACCCCATTTTTTATTATCCGCTAGTAAACAAAAAGCCGGCAAGAACATGAACTAACCGTCCCCACCAGCTCTGCCTTTTATTCCACTACCTTAAAACAAGAAAAAACGTTTTTGCGATGGCATCGAATAATCCTCCGCAACAATCACGTCATTTTTAAGTACTTTCGCGCCATTTCCTTTTAAGTAATCCACATAACGCGAACCAATCTTCTTCACCAATCGCTCTTCAATGTCTTTATGCAAAAGTGGTCTACGAACCGTATCATGCGCATCCGTTGCCAAAAAATGTACCAACTGATTTTCCAGCAAAACCTCGCTTGATTTCTTCGACTTTTTCCCAAACTTACCGTCTAAGCTCGACCAAGTAAGCTGCGCCAGAGCCCCGTGCGATACAAAATCATACAACCGTTCTGGATTCTCCATAATCTCGAAATTCCGCTCTGGATGGGCAATAACCGGTACATATCCCGCCATCTGCAAATCATAAAACAATTGCTCTGTGAACACTGGAATACTCTGCGTCGGGAACTCAATCAACACATAACGGCTACCCGCAAGCGACGCCAAGTCCCCATTTTTCAAGCCTTCAATAATTTCGCCATGCAAGCGCACTTCCTGCCCAATATGCACTTGCAGCTCCATTCCGTTATCCTTAATCGCCTCGTTCAGCTCCGCCACATGCTCTGCCACAGAAGGCCGCAGATTAAAATAATCGCCTTTCAAATGATGCGGCGTTGCAATGATATCCGTGAAACCCTCTGCTATTGCTTGTTGTGCCATGGCAAGACTGCCTGTTTCCGTTTTTGGTCCGTCATCCAACTGGTTCAAGATGTGGCAATGTATATCAATCATACTTCTCATTCCTTCTATTGGCTTATTTTTGCAGGCTCGCGCTATCGATTTCCTCGTATTCGCCGAAGAATCCTAGCAATACCGCCTTAATTTTATCGACTCCGCCTACTTCATCACTCTCTAAGTTTACTGGCATAACCGGCTCGTGTAAACTCATACGTAACAAGAACCAACCATTTCCGAACGCGCCGCTCGTGTTGACCCTTACGCCCTCTTGGTTTACAGGCTCCAATTCCAAGCCATCCGTTTTAGCCACAAACCCTTTAAAATCTTCCAAAGCAGCCAACCCATACGCCTTAAAATTACTTGCCAAAATCGATAGGCGAATCTCATCATTGTCCGCCGGAACTTTCAAATCCCGTGTCAAATCTGCCAAATCTTTGCCGTCCTTGCGTAATTTCGCATAACGCATCAAGATTTTCGCAATCAAATACGCGCCATCATCCAAGAAATAATTCTCCTTCAAAGCCGCGTGACCACTAACCTCAATTGCAATCTCACTCTGCGTCCCCGCCTCATTCAAACGAATCGCCTCATTGATCACGTTACGGTATCCCCGTTTAAACCGGTGCTGCTTCCCGCCTAGATTCTCAATGAAATCCTGCAAATGCGTCGAAGTTGTCGAGTCCGTCACAATCGTCGTCCCCGGATGCTCCTCCAAAATAATCGCCGAAATCACAGCAATCAGCGGATTCCGATTCAAACTTTCACCGTCACGATTCACAATCGCCGCCCGATCCACATCCGTATCAAAAATAACGCCTAAATCAGCCTTGTTCGCGAGTACAGCTTCCTTCAAGCTTGCCATCGCCTCATTATTATCTGGATTCGGAATATGATTCGGGAAATTCCCATCAGGATCGAGGAACTGGCTACCCGTAATATCCGCGCCTAGCTTTGCCAACACTTCTGTCGCAAAAAAGCCACCCGCACCATTTCCCGCATCCACCACAATATGGCTTCCACCAAGCGGTTTCGCGTAATCCGCCGCGTCATTAATCCCAACGCGAATTTTGCCGACCAAGTCCGCCGCATAATTTTGCAATAAAGGTTTGTGCATCACCGTTCCCGCGTCTTTTGCCACAACAACCGCGTCCGCATGCTCCACGATATAATCAATATCCTCGTGTTCCGCGCCACCGTCCCTCGTGAACAATTTCAGCCCATTGTAGAAATAAGGAAGATGGCTCGCCGTAATCATAATCGCCGCATCACATTGGTAATCCTCATATTGCGTCGCCATAAACATCGCCGGCGTCGTCGCCAAACCAACATCCACGACATCGATCCCAGACCGCGTCAAGCTCGCCACAAGCACGTCCTTCACACGATCCGCAGACAAACGACTATCATGCCCAATCGCTACCGACGGCCGTTCGCCAGTGTTTTTCACATCCCGCAACCAAGCCGCAAAACCAATCGCAATCGCGCTTACATGTTCATCCGTCAACGTCACATCGTGTTTCTCCGTTTCAATCGCAATCCCTCTAATATCCGAGCCATTCTGCAAGTCCTTCAAAGCCATAATCCCATTCCTCCAATTTCTATGTATATTCTCTCGTTCATTGTACCAAAAATCCGCCCCGATAGCGACGCATGTTCCTTCTCAATTTTGTTTTACACCTCAAAGGTAAAGGATAGTTAAAAACGAACAGATACGCTATACTTATAATAACAATCTATGAAACGGAGGTAATTACATGCTTAAAAAATTCTCAGTTAAGAACTTCAAAAACTTTAGAGAAGAAATCATAATCGATTTTTCGGATATAGGCGACTACGATTTCAACACATCACTCATCAAAAATTCACTATTAAACAATGTCCTTATTTACGGAAAAAACGCTGTAGGTAAGTCCAATTTAGGCTTGGCACTTTTCGATATTACAATCCATGTGGTTGATAAAGTTAATTTGGCAAACTATAAAAATTATATCAATGCAGACAATCCCAACGAGCCTGCCACTTTTTCTTATACTTTCCAATTTGATAAACATATTTTAGAATACACCTATCAAAAGTCAGACAAAAACATACTATTCAGCGAAAGTTTAAGCATCAATGGCAGTAAAATTTTTGATTATAATTTCGAGAGCAAAGAAGGCGATTTCGCTGGGATTCAGAACTATCCCGATTTAGCTACGTTAAATTGGGAGTTTCGAGATAGTTCTCTTTCCGTGTTAAAATACATGGCAAATAACAGTAACTTGGCTCCCGATTCACCTATTCGCTCATTGATTCATTTCGTTTCATCCATGATCTGGCTTAGCTCTCCTGGGGGACAGGCTAATAGAATTATCGGTATGATATCTGAAATTAGCCCCATGACAACCAAGCTAATTGAGATGGATAAAGTACAAGAATTCCAAGATTTTCTCAACCAAAATGGTGTTCCTGATAAATTAATCGTGAAAACAGATGTGACGGGCGAAAAAGCTATTTATATCGACTATGCTAAACCAGTAAAATTTATTGAAGTTTTTTCTGGCGGAACAGCTTCTTTAACAGCTATTTTCTATCTATCTCTATATTTCGAAAATGCTTCTTTTGTCTTCATCGACGAATTCGATGCAAACTATCATTTTGAAGTTGCTGAAAATATCGTAAAGCTGCTCCAAAATAAGAACTTCCAGTCAGTGCTAACATCTCATAACACAAACTTGGTGAGCAATAACATCATGCGACCAGACTGCTACCTCATATTAACGAAGGAAGGACTAACCCCATTTTTCAGAGCAACAGAACGAGAACTACGCGAAGGCCACAATTTAGAAAAACTTTATCAGAGCGGAGAATTCGAAAATGACAGATAAAAACATACTACTCATCGTTGAAGGCGCTAAACAAGAACCACGGCTCATAGAATTCATTTTTAATAAGCTTTTCCCTGCCACCGCTCACTATCAAATTTATTCATTCAAAACAAATCTATACAGCCTATATAATCACCTAAAAAAGCATTATGCTGATAAAACTGGGGAAATTGATTTGGATAGCATTGATTTACTTGGCGTTTTGAAAGAGTACAGTAAAGCCTCCTCCGAAAAAGAAGTTTTATCTAAAAAATATACAGATATACTATTGGTTTTCGACTTTGATCCACATGATTCTGAGTATAACAAGTCCATTTTGACCAACTTCCAATCTAAATTTGGCGAGTCAACAGAAGATGGCCAACTTTTTATTAACTATCCTATGGTCGAGTCATTCAAGCACTTCAAATCATTACCCGACCATGAATATAGTAACAGAGATATTGATTTAGCCACATTGTCTAGCGGAAAATACAAATCACTTGTAGATAATGAAACATTCCAAACCGACCTCAGAAAATACTCATCCGAGGATTACCTGCAAATCATACGACACAATATCATGAAGATAGATTATTTATTAAACACTGATCTAACCAGTAAAACGCATGCTGGTGAGAGTAGCCTTATATATAGCAAACTTCTAGACTATGAAATCAATTATTTAGAACAAGCTGATAAAATTCATATTTTGAATACCTCTATCCTCTTTGCCCTCGAATATAATCCAAATCTTCTACATTGAAAAGATGACGGCTATCGAACACTGGTAGCTATCATCTTTTTATAACGCCAACTGCCTCGCCAACCGCGCCTTCAACTCCCCAACCACACTCGCCGGCTCCAACACCTGTATCATCGGACCAAACGACAAAATTTGAATCACAAGTTCCGTCAAATCCCCTCGCGTACAATAAATCACGAGCTCAAACACATTCTCTCGCTCCGTCCGAAACGCCTTTTTCTTATAATCCGCAAAATGAATCAGCGCCCGATCGACCGCATTCCGGTGGTCCACAACCAAACATTTCACCATCACCAGCTCCGCCTTATGCTCTGGCAATACCACATCCATCCGCGTCCCAACCCGCACGTCCACAACCTTCGCCAAATTCAGCGTAAACGGCTTCAAATCTCCCTTACGAAAACAAAGCAACCGAAACTTATCATTCTTCTGCGAAAACTCCAATCGAAACGGCAAAAAAGTCCCTGTCATCCGTTCCCCGTCCCTCACCTGATACTCCAATTTCAGCTCCCGTTTCTCCTCCAATCCCTGCAAAACAAGTCCAAATCGCGCCCTGTATCCCGGTTCCAAATAAGCATCCCCATCCTGAAACTGGTCAAAACGCCAAATCGTATCCACATCAAATAACACATCATATGCGCCCAGATCCCGCTCTAGCCCTGCGATCTCATTATCCGTCAAAAACAACCCCATCCGCGGATCACGCAATACCGTCTTCAACCACCGCTTCTCCAAAATCCCCTGCACCGGCATCCAATCCCGTTTCAGAATCCCCGCATAAACTCCCGCATCCTGCTCCACCATCAAATGCCACTGATCCATCAACTGCGGTAACAAATGAAGCCCACTCTCATCGAACCCCCGCTCCCGCACAATCTCCGTCATTTCCTGCCGCGTCAATCCCCGTTTCTGCGCCAAAATCTCCTGAACGACCCGGTAATACGTCCCATACATCTCATTAAATATCTCCAACCGTCGTCCCCTCCTCAAAATAAAGCCGATACATATCCGCAATCTCCGCATAAAACTGCCGTTCCCAAGCCGGATCTCCCGAATCCAAACTCTCAATCCGCCCCACGAGCGTCCGCAAAAACGGCTTCATCCCGTTCAAATCATACGTCTCAATCCGAAATTCAAACCGCTTCGAAGTCAACCGCACCAATGTCCCGTGCCGCCCCTCCATCCGAATCCGATCCAACATATACGCCTCACGAATCTCGTCAATCGCAAGCGTCACACGTAACTCATGCACCACCCGCCGATCAAATCCCGCGCTCCACATAAATTTTCGAACCTCATCAAAATGCTCCTTTTCCATCACGAAATCCGTCGCAACCTCCGCCAATTCCACCCGCTCAATCTGATCCAACCGATGAAACGCAAAAAACTGTCCCGCCTTCGATTTTCCAACAACATAACGCCGTCCCGACTGCGCACTCACAAGCACCTTCACCGGCATAAACCGCAATGCCCGCTCCCGCCCGAACCGCGTCAACGCAACCCAGCACTCCTCCCGAATCGCCGATAGCAAATCCAAACAAACCTGCTCCTCAAGCGTATGCATCACAAAATAATGCTTGTATCTAAACACCTCATCCAGCCCACGCTCCTGCTGCAACAAATAATGCCCCAACACACCAAGCGGCGCCATCTCCTTAAAAAATTGCACCGCCCGCAACGCCCGATCAGACAACGCCACACTCGCCACCCGCGAAAAATAAATCTCCCGCCCACGCGTTTCCCGTCGCAACACAGCAAGCTCCACATATTCCGCCAATTTTTTCCGTAACGTCAGCGCCTCCACCATAAATCCATCCTGGAAGTGCACCAAATAATCCGTATCAATCCGCGCCAACACTTGGTTCACCGAATACGCCGCGCCTTCCTTGAAAATATCCATCAACACAAAATGCAGAAAAACATCATTCTTCGTAAAACTCTTCGCCTGCCAAACCGCAAACATCGGATTCTCCGTCACCTCATTCGGATCAATAAACAACCGCAATGCCTTCCCATTCCCCTGCTGCTCCACCTCCACATACTCCCGCAAATAACTCTCAATCCGGCGCCGCTCATTATCATAACTCCGACCACTTTTCGCCGTAAAATCCTCTCGTTGCTTAAATCCATACACATAAAATTCCCGTACATAATTCCTAATCACCGCGAAATTTTTAATCAACTCATTAAACGATTTTGCCATTTTGTCCCCCGTTCGCACCTTTTTTTATAAGATAAATCCGCGCAAATTCTCTATACTAAAACCATAAACCAGAAATGAGGAAATGACAATGTTTACTTACTACGAAAAAAATGAAACCAAAAAACCAATCAAAATCTGGCTGTCAGACCAATCAGCAATCGAGGACGGGTGCTTCGAGCAAGCAAAGCAAATCGCGAACCTCCCATTCGTCTACAAATGGCTAGCACTCATGCCCGACACTCATCTAGGCGCAGGCATGCCAATCGGCGGTGTGCTCGCCACAAAAAACACCATCGTCCCATACGCAGTTGGCATGGACATTGGATGTGGCATGTGTTACGTCCAAACCGACATCCACGAAAGCAACATCACCAAGAACTTCATCCAAAGCATCGTGAACGAAACCCTATTCACTGTTCCCGTCGGCAAAGCGCGTCACCGCGAACCCCAAAAATCCGCCGTTATCGACATGGCATTCGCACAAAAAGACCATTACGAACTCCTGCCAAAAGCGGCGGAACTACTAGAAAACGCCTACTATCAAGTCGGCACACTCGGCGGCGGCAATCATTTCATCGAGTTCCAAAAAGACGAAAACGGCTATCTCGGCATCATGCTCCACTCCGGAAGTCGCCATCTTGGCGCCCAAATTTGCCAACACTTTCAAAAACTCGCAGTGAAACTCAACGAACAATGGCTCAGCGACACACCAGAACGAAACCCGCTCGCCTTCCTACCGACCGATTCACCGGAAGGAAGAGCCTATATCGAATGGATGAACCTCGCGCTCGACTACGCCTTCGAAAACCGCGAAGCCATGCTCGAAGCCACAATGACGATTTTTGCGAAACACAGCAAGAAAAAGCTTGGCAAAACACCCGAATTCACCGACAAAATCAACTGCCACCACAACTACGCATCACTCGAAAACCATTACGGGCAAAATGTCTGGGTTCACCGTAAAGGCGCCACACGAGCACGAAACGGCGAACTCGGCATCATTCCAGGCGCGATGGGCGCAACAAGCTATCTCGTTCGCGGCCTAGGCAATCCCGAAAGCTTCCACTCCTCCTCGCACGGCGCCGGCCGTAACTTCTCCAGAACCCGCGCCAAAAGCAATTTCCCAATGGAGGAAGTATTGCAAGACCTGAATGAACACAACATCGCAATCGGCAAGAAAAACCTCCAAGACGTCGCCGAAGAAAGCCGTTTCGCCTACAAAAATATCGATGAAGTCATGCAAAACCAAACCGATCTCGTCGAAACCATTAAAACCCTCTCAACACTTGGCGTCGTTAAAGGCTAGCAAAAAAATACGAAGCACAGAAGCTAAACCACAAGCCAGGTTTCATCTTCTACGCTTCGTATTTTTAATTCTGCCTCAATACTTTCTCCATCGCTTTCCCCTTCGCCAATTCATCGATCAACTTATCCAAATACCGAATTTGCTGCATCAATGGATCTTCAATTTCCTCCACCCGATACCCGCAAATAACCCCCGTAATCAGCGAAACTTTCGGATTCATCGCCGGCGCCTCCTCAAAAAATGTTTCAAAATCCACTTTCTGATCCAGCACACGTTCCAAACCCACCTCATCATAACCCGTCAGCCAAAAAATAACCTCATCAACTTCCGCCTTCGTACGCCCTTTTTTCTCGACTTTTTGTATGTAAAGCGGGTACACACTGCCAAATGACATCCCAAAAATTCTCGGCTTCTTCATCTATGTTCTCCTCCTTGTATCATCACGTTACTTTCTATTCTACATAGACCTGTCCCTTTTCTCAATGATTAACGCTTACATTCCCACAACAAAAAGCACTTCGCCCGACATTACATGGGAAGTACTTTTAGGTCTCGCTATACATAAAAAGTCGCTCATTTCTTCTTTTTCGGCTTCTTCTTAAACATCGATTGAAACGCGTTTTTCAGTACATCGAAGAAACTTAATGAGGTCACCATGTTGGCTGGATCTACATATACACGAATCGCTCGGAGTACATCTTTCGGTTTTTTAGAAGCAAAGGTAAAGGTTCCGTTGCGCTTTGTTTTAATCGCATAACGCGGAATCCACTTTCCTTTAAGCATAACGGAAACGATAACTTGATCTACTTCTTCCCAAGGAATCTGGATAAACTTACGGACATCACGCGAGTTGAAAAATTCAAAACCGTTGTCGCCGATCATGATTTCCCCGTAATCTGTAAGTCCGGTAAAAGCAGTGGCATCTATTTTCATGTCTACCTTTGTATTAATCGATTGAACCAACTATTTTCGCTCCATTTCTTTTCACGTGTTTTCTTTATTATACGTTTTTTCACGCCATATACAAACAAAAAGAGGCTAGCGATGATTGCCCAGCCTCTTTTTTATCGGCTTATTTTTTACAGAAGTCCGATTACGTGACCAACAACACCAACTACGAATAGACCTAGAATGATGATGATTGGACTAACTTTCTTTCTAAGCAACCACATACATAGGAATGTAAGTAGTAATGCTGCAAGACCTGGAATTAAGCTATCCAAGTTATTTTGCAAAGTCGTTACTTTTACTTGAGTCAATGATAATCCTTGTGTGTATTGTTCAAATGCCATTTTAACGCCATCGACACCGCTTGGAAGTGAGTTCCAATCAATGTAGGCACCGTTATCTAACTTAACTTCAGAGATGACCGGTTTGAAGACAATGGATACCCACCTCTGAACCAGGGCGGCGAGCACGAACATCCCGAGAATCGACGCACCTTTTGTAATATCTTGTAAAAGGCCACCAGATAGATCGTCCGTGATTTTAGAACCTGCTTTGTAACCAAACTCTTGTGTATACCACATGAAGCTCCAACGAATAATATTCCAAGCTACGAAGAAAATGATCGGGCCAAGAATATTTCCGCTAATGGCAAGGGAAGCCCCAAGCGCACCTAGCATTGGACGAACTGTGAACCAGAATACCGGATCC
This sequence comes from Paenilisteria rustica, assembly GCF_013820765.1. Taxonomy (GTDB): domain Bacteria; phylum Bacillota; class Bacilli; order Lactobacillales; family Listeriaceae; genus Listeria_A; species Listeria_A rustica. Next base: position 78,184 of record NZ_JABJVM010000010.1, on the reverse strand, counting down.
CCGATACCAGCTAGTGGTCCCATCATCCCAACTTTTACCCCTTGAATTGCTACGTCATCAACTGGCGCTCCGTTTGCACGTTCTTCTTCCAGTGCAAGTGTTACCCCTAAAATTGGTGATGCTACATATGGATGTGTATTAAAGAATTCCAAGTGACGTTTCATCGCCGCTGAACGGTCTTCTTTTGATTTATATAATTTTTTGATTGCTGGAATCATTGAGAATGCCCAACCACCATTTTGCATACGCTCATAGTTCCAAGAACCTTGAATAAACGTAGAACGCCAAGCTACACTCAAGCGGTCTTTTTTCGTTAAGACAATTTTTTCTGTTTCTGCCATTCTTTTCTCCTCCTTTTTAGGTTTAATAGTCGTTTAGGATGTCGCCGAGCGGATCTTTGGAATTACCGCCTCCGCCACCGTTTGAATTACCGCCACCCATTTTAGAAAGGTTAAGGTAAATAAGAGCTAACGCAACACCTAGAGCACCAATTGCGATAAGTGTTAATTGAGTAATTGCTGCTACGACAAAACCGATGATGAAAAATGGCCATACTTCTTTTGTTGCCATCATGTTAATAACAAGTGCATAACCTACTGCTACTACCATTCCCCCACCAATTGCCATACCTTCTGTTAACCATGCAGGCATTGATTCTAGGAAAGATTGTACGCTGTCTGCTGGAATGAATAGAAGTGCTGCTGCTGGAATTGCAATACGAACACCTTGCATACAGATTGCACCGATATGCAACCATTCCACTTCTCTGAAACTACCTTTTGCTGCGGCTCTATCCATTAAATGTACGATAGGAACGGCCAAAGTACGAACGATCATTGTTAAGAAAAGACCTGCTACTGCAAGTGGAATCGCGATAGCAATCGCTGAAGGAATACCTGCTACGCCTTGTCCACCTAATACTAAAATAATTGCTGATGCTACAGATGCAAGTGCTGCATCGGGTGCAACGGCTGCTCCAATGTTTGCCCAACCAAGTGCGATCATTTGGAGTGTTCCACCAAGGATAATACATGCCGTTAAGTTACCTGTTACTAGACCGATTAATGTACATGCTACTAGCGGCTGATGGAATTGGAATTCGTCTAAGATTCCTTCCATACCAGCTAGAAAGGCAATTAAGATTACTAAAATTATTGCTATTACAGACATAAATATACCTCCTATTTTGAATTTATTACTGCGCTTTTAATTCAGTTTTCGCTTTTTTGATAATGTCGTCCATGTTTGCGCTCGAATCGTTAGGAACTTTACGAACATCAAACTTGATACCCTTTTCTTTCAACTTATCAAAAGCTTCTACGTCTTCTTGTCCCATTGCAAGTACTTTACTTACAACTACTTTCCCTACGGAATGGGCCATAGAACCAACGTTTACTTGCTCGATTTCGACTCCACCTTCAACAGCACGGAGAACATCTTGCGGGTTTTCGAATAAAAGAAGTGCTTTTGTATTCCCAAAACGAGGATCTTTTGCAATCTCAATCATTTTGTCAACTGGAATAACGTTGGCTTTAACGCCTGGTGGTGCTGCTTGTTCAATTAATTTTTTACGAAGATCATCTTTGGCAACCGCGTCAGATACGACGATTATACGTGTTGGATTTGTTGATTTTGTCCATGCAGTAGCAACTTGACCGTGTAATAAACGAGAGTCAACGCGTGCTAAGACAAATTTAATTTTGCCGTCACCAACAACTGTTCCCGGAGCAAGATCCGCTTTCGGTTGTTCAGCAACTGCTGCTTCTTGTGGTTTCGGTTGTAATTCTTCTGGCTTGATACGCACGCCTTCTTGACCAGGTGCCAAGATACTTGTAGCGATTTCTTGCGCAGAATTCATCGAGAAACGTGATGCAAAAGCTTCAATCAACATTGGCAAGTTAAGACCTGCTACAATTGCCCACTTATCTTTATGTTCTTCATACAAACCGTTTGCTTGGTTGAACGGGGTGCCTCCCCAAAGATCAACTAAGAATAGTACTTCATCTTGGCTATCAAATGATGCGATTGCGGCTTCCATCTTGGCTTTGATATCTTCTGGACCTTCGCTTGGCATCAATGTGATTGCTTTAACGTTTTCTTGTTCTCCGAAAATCATCGTTCCGGACTGCAAGATACCTTCAGCAAATTCGCCGTGAGTTGCGAGGATAATTCCTACCATCTTTTTCCCTCCTAAGTAATTAACTTTACTTCCTTAACATTTTAGAGACGTCTAACGTAAGCTCTAGCTAGTCCATTCATTATGTCTCTTCCCTAAGCCCGAAATCCCTCTCCCCCTTTCAAATCGTCAGAGCCTCCATCAAACCCTGCGCACGTTTATAAGCCCAATCCCCTGGCTAATTAAAAATTTTGAAAAGCTACAGGTTCAGTATTATCTACCTCGCCTGTCTCGGATATCAATTAATACCCAATATTTGCTTCCTTCAATCCTGTTAGTTTTCATTATCTATTACCGGTTTAATATAAAGCAATTTCCGTGCCAACTTTAGTGTATCATTAAGCAAACGTCTATGTACCAGTAATATAAGCATGATAATAAGCAAAATAACAGACAGTGTATTATTTATCAATACGCTATTTTGATTTCTAATATAGTATATTATTTCAGGATTGATACTGTAGGACATTATACCATACTCCACTAAGTGCCTCTACCATAAAGTTACGCTTTTATGAATATTAGTCAAAAATGATCTGGTTCATGGATTAAATTTGAAATCCTAGAACTAATTCTGCTTCCAGATATTGCTTTTATTTTGTGATATTGTATACTTACATATATAGGGAGGAAGATAAAAATGATAGAATTAGCTTTAATTTGTGTTTTTATTGGTGTATTAGCGCTTTTTGCTAAGAAGAAAAGCTTCAAAAATGGGATGTCACTATTTTTAGCTATTGGTATGGTTGGGATTATTTTAGCGGGGTGTGGTGCTGCAAGTGACGAATTAACAAAAGAGGATGAACCGACAACGACGCAAAAAGAAAAAACGCAACAGCTTGTCTTGGAATCCGAGAGCGCCTTTAAATCTAACGAAAATGGAACCGTAACCATTATCGGAAAAACAGCTCCTGACGCAGATTTAACACTCGTAGCAAGCGGTCAACCAGATCAAACAGCAACCTCAGATTCTGACGGAAACTTCTCATTTGAGATTACTCAAGTGCCTAATGATGGAACGGCAGTACTCACTACCACTTGGAAAGGCCAAAACAAGTCCAAAGACATTACATATCAGGTCAATCCAATATATAAAGCAAAACTCGTTAAAATCGAGCAAGAAAAACAAATTGCCGAGGCAAAACGTGTGGAAGCAGAACAAAAAGAACAAGCACGTATCGCGGAAGCTCAGCGTGTAGAAGCTGCTCGAATTGCGGAAAAAAGCAGGAAGGCAGAAGAAAAACGAGTAGCCGACCAAGAAGCCGCAGCTGAGAAAGCTCGTATCGTAGCCGAACAAAAAGAACGAGCAGCTGCAGATCAACGAAAAGCAGAAGAGCGTAGACAAGCGGAGGAACTACAACCAGCAGATGATCAAGGCGAAATGGTGTATATCACAGCAACAGGTAAACGCTATCACTTCAATCAAAATTGCCGCGGCCTCAATAATTCTAATGGGGAAACACAAGTTACTTTAGCCGAGGCACAGTCACGCGGACTCACAAAATGTAAATTTGAATAAAACGAAACGCTAGTTCAGCACAATTCGCGAACTAGCGTTTTTTCTATACGTTTAATTTCTCTTTCAAGCTTTCTTGTAGTGTTTGCGAGAAGTTGATATTTTCCTTTTCGGCTAAACTGTTTAGCCAGGATGGGATTGTCAGCGTCTTTTTCACCGCTTGATTGCCATTCTTTATTTTGTAAGCCAAGTAATCGAAGTCAATTAATGCAATAAATGCGCCTTCTTCCTCTACAGAAACATAGCCTGGGTTCGATACAGTCGGAAGAGTCTCCCCATTCTCCTCCAGATCATACAAATAAATACCTAATGCATCCTCCGCCATTTCTGTTGCTGTAGCAATATCCTCGCCCCCAGATAGCACTTCTGGAATATCAGGAAACGAGACCCAGTAACCGCCATCTTCTTCTGGATGATAAATCGCTGGATAATATACTTTTTTCGGGAATTCCATCATACACTCCTCCTCTCATTGTTGGATATCTACTACTTTAATCCTGCCTGTTTCAAAATTGCCTGTTCTAGCCCTTTTCCTAGTGTCTTGCTGTGGTATGGTACTGTCGTCGCCCTGTTTGATACTGGATTCTTGAAAAACATGTGCGAGCCTTGCGTCCTGATGTGCTTGAAGCCATTCTTTTTCGATATCCTTGCCATTTTCTTAGGAGTTATCGGCATACTCATATCTCCTTTTCTCTGTATTAATATGATGACACGTATTAACACGTATGTAAAGATGCGGTAAAAAAACAGATCGCGCAACACGACCTGCTCTCAAAATTATTTAGATGTTTGCGCTCTTGTCGCATAATTGAATTGCGGATCTTTCAACTGGAATGCGTAATTATCTGTTTCCACGATACCAAGCACTTTTTCACTGTCATATAGGTCAAGTAAGAACCCTGCCATTTCTTTACCTGTGTGGTATTTTGCTACAGCACCTTTATACTCGAATGTTTCTTCGTCACGCGCCCGTTTGGCAAATTCCGTTTCTGTCGCTGCTGGCGCTAGAACTTTAGCTTGCATTTTTGCATTGTTGGCTTTTAGTTCATGTGACAAACCTTCTGTAAATGCGCTGACGTAGAATTTGGTTGCGCAGTATGTGACGGCATTGGGGACGATTGTGTATCCGCCACCTGAGGATATATTGATTAGTTGGGAGCCGTCAACATCGGCGTAATCTCGGACGAATAGTGAGGAAAGAATCGTTAGTGCTTCGATATTTAAATGTAACATCGACTCTATTTTAGATAATTTCTGTTCTCCCACTAAGTCAAAATTGCCGAATCCAGCATTATTTATCCACGTTTCTAGCTCTAAATCTTTTAGCTCTTCATACAAGCCGTAGACATTTTCCGCGACTGTCAAATCCGCTATTTTGATTTGTACATCCACATCTGCTCGGATTTTTACAATTTCTGCTTTTAGTTGGGTCAGTTCTGATTCGCGGCGGGCCACAACGACCAGATTTTTACCTCTCGCAGCGAATGCTAACGCCGTTTCGTAACCAATTCCTGAACTCGCTCCCGTAATGACTGTATATTTCATCTTCATTCCTCCAGTGGCTTTCGCCGGATATTTATGGTATAGTCGCAAGTATAGACCTTATAGTAAACTCTAAGTCAAGCGTTTAGGAGGAATTCGATGTATTCTATTGGAGAAACGGCGAAAATGGTCGGTTTGAGTACGTATACATTGCGATATTACGAAAAAGAGAAAATTATAACGCCTCATAGAAATGCGAATGGCGAGCGGGAATTTGACGAGCAGCATATTGCTTGGCTAAGGTTCGTGATTCGGCTAAAAGCTACGCAAATGCCCGTCGCTCAGATTCGAGTCTATACGGAATTATTTTTAGCGGGTGAGCACACGGCGCCACAGCGAATCGAGCTTTTGCAAAACCATCAAGCTTTTATTCAAGAGCAGTTGCAAAATTTGACGAGTGTGGAAAGTGAATTGCAATATAAGATTGAGAATTATGAAAAACTGATTGCAACTTCGGTGAAATAAAAAAAGTTTGAGATTCTGTTTTGATGCAGAATTTCAAACTTTTTTATATTATTTAGCTAGTGGGTCTTCGCCAAAACGGTTGGAACCTTTATCTCCTGCTGTACAGTAGAAGACAAGCATGATAATCCAACCAACTAGCGGGATAAGCGCCATTAGAATGAACCAACCACTTTTATTAGTATCATGTAAGCGACGCACGCCTAGACTGATCATCGGAATTAGAACTACTAAACCTAGAATACCGTCCACATAATAAATAAAGTCACTTACAAAACTTAAAATACCAAGAACAAAGAACATCAACCAAACTGCTAACCATGCAAACCAATATTCTGAACGGCTTGCTCTTCCGCTAAAATTAGCGTAATTCCCCCAAAATGCCTTGAATGCTTCTGAAAATCCCATTTTTTAAAACTCTCCTTTTTTGTAATGTCCTAAACATTCATTCTACCATAGTTCGGTTCCTATTTGGGTGAATATTGCTATTTTTTCAGTTGGAAGTGCCAACTTACTGTTTGGAAGTCTCCGATGAGCGCTGTTGGGACTTTGATTCCCGCATACATCAGTTCATCACCACCGAAAACTTGCTCTGTTCCGCGTAATTGGTATTGCGCTGCTTTATTTAGGCCTGCTAACTTCACGAATTGCAACGGTCGAGCTGGTGTCGCTAGGACTTGGAAGTAGAATACATAGCATTCTGTTTTTGCCGCATCAACGAACATCCACGCGGTTTCATTGCCTTCAAAAGGGCTTTTTAGACGGTAGAAATCGCCGAATTGGATGAGTTCGCGAATTTCTTTGTATGTCGTGATTTGCTGCTTGACTATTTTTTGTTCGGTATCGGTTAGTGTTGTTAAGTCGAGCTCGTAGCCTAGATTCCCTGACATCGCAACGTTTCCGCGCATTTCTAGGGAAGTGAAACGGCCGACTTGATGGTTCGGAGCACTGGAAACATGGGAACCCATCGTGACAATCGGATAAACGAGACTCGTGCCGTATTGAATTTTTAGGCGGGAAATGGCGTCAGTGTTGTCGCTCGTCCATGTTTGCGGCATGTAGTAAAGCATACCGGGGTCAAAACGCCCACCGCCGCCAGAGCAGCTTTCGAACAGAATATCCGGGAATTGCGTCGTGATCGCATCCATAACGCTGTACACGCCTAAAATGTGACGGTGCGCGATTTCCTGTTGCCTATCACTCGGAAAATGCGCGGAACCAACCTCGGTCAAATGCCGATTCATGTCCCACTTCACATAACTGACAGGAACTTCTTCCAAAATCGCGACCATCCGGCGTGTCATTTCGTCGCAAACATCCTCGCGTGAAAAATCGAGAACTAGTTGATTGCGGCTCTCTGATTTCGCTCGATTAGGCACGTGGATACACCATTCTGGATGCTCTCTGTAGAGGTCACTGTCGACCGAAACCATTTCTGGCTCGAACCATAATCCGAATTTCATTCCGAGATTGTTTACGTTTTCCGCTAGATTTTTCAAGCCGTTTGGTAGTTTTTCAGCGTTTACGAACCAATCTCCAAGTGAGGATTTGTCGGAATTTCGCTTGCCAAACCAGCCGTCATCCAATACGAGCAGTTCCATTCCAAGTTTCCCGCCGGCTTTGGCGATATCTAAAATCTTTTCTTCGGTAAAATCAAAATACGTGGCTTCCCAATTATTAACCAAAATTGGTCGTGTCTGTTCACGGTAAACGCCTCGTACTAAATGTTTCTGATAAAAGCGGTGATACTGACGCGACATTCCGCCAAGCCCGGTGTCTGAGTACACCATCACGACTTCTGGCGTTTGAAATTCTGCGCCCGATTCAAGTGTCCAATCGAAATTAAACGAATGGAGCCCGAGTACAACACGTGTCGCTGCAAACTGATCCACCTCGACGGACGCTTCGAAATTCCCGCTGTACACCAGGTTAAAGCCGTAAACCTCACCCATGTCCTCCGTTGCCTGTTTCCCGAGCAACGCCACAAATGGATTCTGCTGATGGCTGCTTCCACCACGTACACTGTCCACACTCTGCATCCCATGACGCAACGGCGCTCGCTCGATTTGCCGCTCATTTCCCCACGCACCTGGCAATGTCAGCAGGTCATAATCCGACTCCTTAAACTCCACACACGCGCTAGCCGCCTTTAAAATTCGCAAAGTTTCCTTTCCCTCATTTACAAATCGCGCAGATCTCGTAATCACATTTTCCGCCTCAAAAACCGTATATTGCAAAATCACACGCAAGCCAAGAACGGCATCCACCATCGTGATTTCAAGCGTTTCCGCGTCGCTCTCCTGCTCCACATACGACGCCGGCAAACCGTCCAGCGCCACTTTTCCAGCAAAAATGTGGTGAGAATCGTAGCGCAGATCCGAGATTGTCGTCCCGTCCGCGCCCTTCACCTGATACGCCGGCTTCCGAAAATCCGAATTGCCATATTGCGGGTACTCCTGCGGCAACGAATCCAGCGAAAACGTCTCATCTCCAATGCCAACACTCGGCGAGAAATCCCGCTTAATGAACGTCACACCATTTGAACCAGCGAATTTGCGAATCCCTTTTCCATAATACAAATGCGCCAAATACCCCTCACGCACCACGCCAAGCACATAGCTCACATCTTTTCCGCGTAAATGAAACACCCGCTGCGCCTCATCATAAAAAATCCCCATTTTCCGCGCGCACCTCCTACATTATCCTTTTAAAATTTTCACATCACGCGCAGGCAACGTCATAAAATCCGCGACCGTTTCATTGCCAACTAATTCCGCAAAGGTCCCACCAATCGGGAAAACTTGCGTCGCATCCGTATGATTCAAAAAGAAGTAATACGTCACATCAGCTTTACGGCGAACCGTCACTTCCACACCATCTGGCACAGCAAAGGCAGGCGCAATGGCCGCCGCACCCAAACAATCGCGCAACAACTGCTCCAAGTAGCCCGCATCCGGCTGCGTCCCAACATAATACGCCGTCCCCGCGCCAAACTTGTTCACCGTCACCGCCGGCATATCCTTCATATACCCGTCCTTAAACGATGCAATCGCCTCGGCGCCGCGCAAATGAATCACTTCCTCCCAAACCGCAATATCAAAATCACCGTACTGCGTCTGAATCTCGTGCTTCACTCCACGTTTTAGCGGTGCAAATTCCTCCACATAAATCCCGAGCACATCACGATACGCACCCGGATAACCGCCCAAATACACACGCTCATTCTCGTCCACGATACCACTGAAGAAGTTCGCCACAAAATGGCCGCCCGCCTTCACATATTCCGTCACTTTCGCCGCAAAATCCTGCGAAGCCTGATAACTCGCCGGCGCAAACACCACTTTATACCCCGTCAAATCCTCACTCGGATGCACAAAATCCACCCGCACATTCAAGCGATGCAAGACCTTATAGTAAGCCAACAGTTGTCGCATATACGTCACCAAATCAGACGGTTTCGAATCCAGCTCGAGCGCCCACCAATTTTCCCAATCAAAAACAATCGCGACTTGCGCATCAAACTCCGAACCCACGAGCTCGTCTAGTCCCCGCAACTCCTGCCCCAACTCCGCGACCTCTCTAAAATTACGACTATCCTCATCCCCAGAATGCGGCACCATTCCACTATGAAACTTCTCCGCACCACCTTGCGACGCTCGCCACTGGAAAAACATGATTCCGTCCGCGCCATGCGCAATCGACTCGTAACTCCACAACCGCATCACGCCCGGCGTCTTCACCCCGTTCTGACTGCGCCAGTTCACCGCACTCGCTGCCTGTTCCATCAATAAAAACGGCTTTTTCTTCAAACTCCGCGTCAAATCATGCGCCATAAATTGCGCGTACGGAATCACATCATGCGGGTCCGGATACGCATCCCAAGACACCAAATCCATCTCCGGCGCCCATTTAAAGCCATCAATCGGCTTATGTAGCCCCATCAAATTCGTCATAATCGGAATATCCGCCGAAAACTCCCGTAAAATATCCCGCTCCATTTTGTACAAATCAAGCAACGAATCACTCATGAAACGCTTAAAGTCCACCTGCTGATTCGGATTCGCGTACGTCGGCGTCTTGCCCGGCAAGAAAATTTCCTCCCATTCATAGTAACGCTGACTCCAAAAATCCGTCGACCAGCTCGTGTTCAATTGCTCAATCGTGCCATACTTCTCCTTCAACCAGCCCTGAAAATCCGCTTGGCATTTCCCACAATAACACTCCCCAATATGGCAACCATACTCATTATTTATATGCCACATCACAAGCGCCGGATGATCGTGATACCGCTCCGCCACTTTCCGCGTCAACGCACCCGCCAAACGCGCATAATCCACGCTATTCGGACAATAATGCTGTCTCGATCCTGGCAACAAACGCGTACCATCCACATCTACCGGCAACGACTCCGGATATTTCCGCGCAATCCAAGCAGGCGGCGCCGCAGTCCCCGTCGCCAAATCCGCCCCGATGCCATTTTCCGCAAGCATATTCATAATCCTATCCAGCGTCGCGAAATCATACGTCTCCTCATTCGGTTGCAACTTCGCCCAACTAAAAATATTTACGCTGACATAATTCACGCCCGCCTTCTTCATTAAGCGCATGTCCTCAAGCCAAACCGACTCATCCCACTGCTCCGGATTGTAGTCCCCACCATAATAAAAATTCTGCTGTTCACGCAACATTTCCATAACCTCCTCATTTTACTTGAGCGCACTGCCCAACATCCCTGAAATAAAGTGTTTTTGCAACATCAAGAAGAAAATAATGATTGGAATCGTCGCAAACGTAATCCCCGTCATCACCTGTCCATAATCCGTAAACGACACGCCCATCAAGCTTGATAACGCAACCGGGAACGTGTACATTTCACTTGAAGTCGTCACAACGAGCGGCCACATAAAGTTATTCCACTGCGTCATAAATAAGAAAATCGACGTCGCCGCAAGCGCTGGTTTCATCGACGGCAACACAATCTGGAAGAAAATTCGATATTCCCCCGCCCCATCCAAGCGCGCCGACTCCAACAATTCACTCGGAAATGCCATGAAATTTTGCCGCATTAAAAAGATCGCGAACGGATAGCAAAGTTGTGGCACAATCAACGCAAAATACGTGTTCAATAACTCAAAATTCGACATCAATTTAAACAGCGGAATCACCGTTGCCTGCGATGGAATCATCATCGAAAGCATAAACAATAAGAAAACCAAATTCGCGCCACGGAACCGAAATTTCGCGAGCACATAAGCCGCCGCCGTACTAATCGCGAGCGCCAAAAGCACATAAGCCCCTGACACGAGCAGCGAGTTAAACAACACCCGATAAATCCCGATATTATCGTTCAAATTCACCAAATTCGTAATAAATTCTTTGCCCGGTAGTAGCGTAATTGGCTTTGAAAACATCTTACTCGAATGATTCGTCGCCCCAATTAGCATCCAATAAAACGGAAAAATCGAAATGACCATAAAAATCGCGAGCAACACGTATCTACCAATCGTTCTCCCCATTATTCTCTGACTCATTTTTTCTCAGCTCCCGTAAATTTGAATTGGATAAAGGACAGCACCGCAACGATAATCACGACAACGTAAGCAACCGCCGACGCGTAACTAAAGTCAAAATACTTAAATCCGTTTTGGTAAATATACAAACCAAGCGTCATCGTCGAATCGGCCGGTCCACCTTTTGTTAAGTTGAAAGGCTCGTCAAAGAGTTGCAGCGTACCAATCGTCGAAAGAATCGCCGTAAACAGAATCACCGGTTTCAACTGCGGAATCGTAATACTAAAGAACTGACGTATTTTCCCAGCGCCATCCATATCCGCCGCCTCATACGTGTCCTCCGGAATATTTTGCAACGCCGCCAAATAAATGACCATATTGTACCCCGTCCAACGCCAAATCATCGCTAAAATTATAGAAACCTTCGACCAGCTCGCCGAAGACAGCCAAGGAATCGGTCCAATCCCTATGTACGACAACAAATTATTTATCAATCCCGAATCTTGCAACATAATCGAAAATAGCAAAGAATAAGCTACTAGCGACGTCACCGCAGGCAAATAAAATCCAACTCGGAAAAACCCTTTCCATTTCAGTAACTTATTATTCAACACCGTCGCCAAAACCAGCCCCAAGAACAACATAATCGGTACTTGGAAAATGAAAATGATAAACGTATTTTTCAAAGCTTTCCAAAAAATCTCGTCATGCAACAACCGTTCATAATTCGCCAAGCCCGCAAATGACAGTTCCCCGCCATCACTCGTCTGAAAACTAAGCACGAACGACGAAATAATCGGATATAAAATAAAAACAACAAATAATAATACCGATGGCAAAATAAAAATATACGGAAACGCCTTACTTCTACTCATAGTATCCATTCTCCTATCAGGTAATGAAGAAGAACTCCCCTCCCACCTTTTGTTTATAAAACCGCTAAACCTCGGTGCGGCGACAAATGCTTGTAAAATCTTTTAATGGTCGGCAAACTCGCCTTGCTCCTTTGCATATTGGCTTTGTGACTCATTTCATTTTAAACAATTCCAACAAAGCGGAGTGTACATGAGCATCGGAACACAGGCTTTAACGACAGAGATGAGCATTTGTCGCCGCACCGAATTTACTGTTGGATTCGGTTGGCTAAGCTTTTCTTCGCTGCTTCTAGAGCATCTTTCACATCGCCGCCCTCTAGAACTTTCGATTGCGCCTTCACTGCTTCATCTTTTGCGATTGAGAAATTTCCGGTATAATTCGCTGGTTTAATTTCGTCCATTTGAGCCGCAAACAACTGCCAAATATTATCTTGCGTGAAGTAATCGCCTGCATTTTTGAACGTATCTGTTTCATATACCGTGTTCAAGGATGGGAATAGCCCGCCCTCGCTCATCGCCAACTCCTGCACATCATTGGAAGTACTGAAATATTTCAAGAACTTGTATGCTTCATCCGACTTCTCACTCGCTGTCGGAATCATGAAATTACTACCGCCATTATTGGCCGCATGACTTCCACCTTTTTCAACAGACGGAATCGGGAAAACACTCCATTTTCCAGCTAAGTCAGGCGCTTGTTGAATCAACGAACCGGAGAACCATGCCCCAGTCGGCGCTGTCACGACTTCCCCATTTGCAAGCGCGCTCACCCACGGATCCCAACCAGACGTATTTTTCGAAATGCCTGCATCCTTGATTTTTTGAATCATACTCATCGCCTTCACAGACTCATCTGATGTAAACGCGATATCTCCTTTATCATCAAAATAGAACGTGCCCAGCGTATTCAACATAATGCGATATTGCCCGTCATCATTGTTATAATCCATACCGATCATATCTTTACCTGTTTTTTGCTTAATTGTTTTACCTGCTGCGATGTAATCATCCCACGTTTCGATCGTTTTAGGATCTACACCAGCTTCTTTGAAAATATCCGTACGATAGAAAACACCTGTCGGACCAGCATCAAACGGGAATCCGTAGATTTTATCTTTTTTACTTAAAAGACTAATTTTATAATCTGGGAATTTACTTTTCTCATCATCAAATCCCTTATCAGACAAATTAACAAAAGCTTTCGGGAAATTTTCTAGGTAACCTTGCACTTGATCGTCTTCAATCAGTAAAATATCTGGCAAACCCTTCCCACCAGCTTGAAGACCCGTTGTGATTTTTTGGTAGGCATCCGTGTTACTCATTTCGACAACTTTCAACTTGAACCCCTTATTATCCTTCTCGTATTCCTTTGCCGCTTCCTCTAATGCTTTCACATTCACATTCCAAGCCCAAGCCGTCAATTCTTTTTTGTTCTCATTCATGCTGTCCGCGGAACCGCCCCCACAAGCTGTTAAAGCGAGCATGGCTACCATACTGACCATCAACAAAATCGCAAAACGTTTCTTCATTCCTTACCCCTCCATTTTTGTAATCGCTAACATTTCGTTAGTTTGTGAAAAGATTTAATGTACTTCTCCAACAGAATAACAAGTTTTTAGTTAAAAGTCAATGATTTTTACCTTTTGTTTACTAAAAACGACAAAAAAGCCGATAAAACCAGCGGAATGCCTGATCTCATCGGAATTTCCTCTCTTCATTTAGAACTCTCTCTAATAATTAAGTCCGTTTCTAGAATCGTGCGCTTGGCAATTTTGCGACCGTTCATGCGCTCGTACAACATGTCCATTCCTTCCTCGCCCATGAACTCTGTGTAGACGCGAATCGTGCTAAGCGCCGGTGAAACATACTGCGAGACACTGATATCATTGAATCCCACAATACTCACGCGCTCTGGAACTGGAATGTTATGTTCCGCAAGAGCTCTCATACAGCCAATCGCCATCGGATCATTCGCCACAAAAAAAGCAGTCGGCAAATCGTCCCCCAGTTGCTCAATTGCTTGCTTCATCTGCTCGTAACCCGACGGCACATCAAAACGTCCGCCAACCACAAACATATTCCGCTTTTCATACAATTCTTGCTCCTTCATATACGCAACATAAGCGACCGAACGCGGATCATTCATGCCACCATCCATTTCACTGCGCTCCTCCGCCCCAATAAAACCGATATTCGTGTGCCCAGACTGGATAAAGTAATCGACCACATCACGTGTCGACTGCCTGAAATCAATCACAACCGAATCATATTTATTCAGCCGATAATCCGTATCCACAAAACAAATATTGCTGTGAATCGCCTGCAACTGCTCCACTTGCTGCCATGTGAATTTACCGATTGCCAAAATCCCATCAATAGTCGCCGATGTAATCTTCCCTAATTCATACAATGTCGAAATCTCAATCCCGTGATCCCTCGCACGATTCTCTGCGCCAATTCGAATCGACATATAATAAATATCATTCAACTCTTCCTCTTCCGTGTTCCACTGCACAATCGCAATTTTACCAACTTTTTTCGTCGATTTCTGTTTATGTTTCGTATAATCCAGACTCTCAGCAATTTCAAAAATTTTACGTCGCGTTTCCTCTGAAGCAGAAAGCGTTTCATCATAATTCAACACCCGAGAAACCGTTGCTATCGAAACCCCCGCCAATTTCGCAATATCTGTCATCGTCGCCATTTTATCACCTTTTAAAAGTATTTAATAGCCTTATTATAGAGCTAAAGTAAAAAAATCGCCAGACAAAACGGTAAAATAGCTAACTTTTTTTATTTATTTTACTAAAAACCCGACTCTGCGGTAGAATCGGGCCAACTAAATTATTTCAAATCATCGAGTTCGCGATACGCTTCCATGTACTTCCCGCTATCCGCAACTTCCGCATGATACAACGCCTTCAAAGCAAAACTCTTCTCCAAATCATGCTCCGTCATCAATTGTTTCAGTTTCTGCTGCAAGCGCACATCTTCTCTCACCAATTGTTTCATTTGTGATTTAATATATCTCATTTTATCACCCTTTCAAAATAAAGACGCCTGCCAAAATAAGCAAGCGTCCCTCACTCAAATCAAAGTTTCTTAACAAACTCTGATTTTAATTTCATTGGCCCAAAACCATCGATTTTGCAGTCGATATCGTGATCGCCGTCTACTAAACGAATGTTTTTTACTTTGGTTCCGATTTTGACCACGGATGAACTTCCTTTTACTTTCAAGTCCTTAATCACCGTGATAGAATCGCCATCTGTTAAAACATTACCATTAGAATCGCGGACAACCTTCACGTCATCACTTACTTCGGCCGCGTCAGCAGACCATTCATGACCACATTCTGGACAAATAAATAGACCTCTATCTTCGTACGTGTATTCTGAATTACATTCTGGGCATTTTGGCAAATCAGCCATATTTTAGTTCCTCCATTCGATTTAATACTTCTATTATAGTACATTATCGCGAGGAACTCCATGCCGCGGCGATTTCTTTCTTCAACTCATTCAAGGCCATCTGAAAAACGACATCGTCTCCCCGCTTCGCCATCGTTAAAATCGTAATCACAATCCGCCCTTGATCAATCGTATAAATGAGACGCAGACCGTCCGAGCGAAATTTCAACTCACGACATCCCGCAAGCTCTCCGCCCAGCGGCTTACCAATCGTATCACCACGTTCCGCCAATCGCTTGATACCTTTTAAAAGCATTTGTTTCACCGAACCATCCATTTTCTTAAGCTGTTTCGCCGCCAAGTTGGTTAATTCAATGTCGTAACTCATTCAAAAAGCTCCGCATCGGGCGTTCCATCATCCTCTATTCCAGATAAATCTAGCGCTACTGTTTCACTCGCCCCATTTTGGATTGCTTGTAGCTCGACTTCTGCCTGTTTATAATATTCCATTTCTTGTGCCTCCAATGCTAAGTTGTACATAGCTAAATAATCATCATAACTTAAAATCACCGTGTCAATTTGATTCTTATTCGATACAAAAATGGGATTGTTTCGCGCTTGTTTCTTAATCTTACTAAATTCTTTGTTAACCTCACTCGTACTAACAAGCTGGCTTGGTTTTAATGACGGTTCTACAAACATCATTTGAATCACCCTCCTCATTTAGATTATATCACGATATACTTTAGAATCATATTATTAATTGATTTTATAATTGATTAGTACATCTATCCTACAATATACAAAGACAATCAAGCTATCACATATCTCCTTTTTGCGCCAAGTCGTGAATCTTGCTTCAAACAAACCAAGAACTCATTCTGTCGATACTCTGAGTCTACTCTTCACATATTCTTCACACAATCACACTAAAAACGGGGACCTGTCTCTAAAAATACGCTGACAAAATGCTATACTACTCATTTAGTGTACTTTACAAAAAGGACAGAAGTATCATCAACGACACGAGAATAACAGATAAAAAAGAGCAATCACACGCAACACATACTAAAAGAGAGGTGGGCATTATAGAGATAGAAAAGCTAAGCGTTTGAAACATGGCCTCTAGCTAAATAGCAACATAAGGAATCTTCTGTTTTTGACTATTCTAGAACAAGACTTCACCGGCAAAAATTCACGACAGAAGACAAATAAAGGAATCAATTTCATAACTCCGCTTTTGTTTTCGTAGGAATAATAATCCATTTTATTTCAGAATAGCGCAGGCAAGGAGATTTGAAAACCTGATAGTAGTTATTTTTTGGTATTTAAATGAGTGGCATGGGGAGGTAGCATTTTTTGACGTTCTGAAAGTCATTGTGCGGCAACGCTTTTGAATTATGAAATTGGTTCAAAGGGTAAAAAGGGTAATAAGGAGAGAAAAAGATGAAAAAGAAACTAGGCATAACGGTCCTCATCATGGCGTTAATTATCCCGAGTATGACGTGGGCATCGGAAGAAACAGCAGCACCGAAAGACGTGGCACCACTAACAGAGGAAGTAGCGAACGTAGGGGTAGAAACAAGCGTAGAAACACCACGCCAAACAGATAAATCAACAACACCGAAAGACATGGCACCACTAACAGAGGAAGCAGCGAACGTAGAGGTAGAAACAAGCGTAGAAACACCACACCAAACAGATAAATCAACAACACCGCAAGACGTGGCACCACTAACAGAGGAAGCAGCGAACGTAGAGGTAGAAACAAGCGTAGAAACACCACGCCAAACAGATAAATCAGCAACACCGAAAGACATGGCACCACTAACAGAGGAAGCAGCGAACGTAGAGGTAGAAACAAGCGTAGAAGCACCACGCCAAACAGATAAATCAGCAACACCAGCTACCGAACCAAAAACAGAAAAGTCATTGGAAACAGATCCTATTGTAACGATAAAAGATTCAGAGCTACACAATAGCATCACGGATACTTTACATTTGGAGCGTGGGACGTCTGTGACCCAATCAATGATGGCATCCCTCACCACGTTAGATACCTCTCGCTTTTACATTGAGGATACTACTGGTCTAGAATATGCGGTTAATTTACGAGAATTTATATCGGGCAATGACTTTAGATCCGAAAACCTAGAACGTATCCTTCAATTACATCATCTAGAGATTTTGTCGTTAGGCACGCAAATATATTCAGAAGAGCGTTATCCATCCTTCTCGTCCCTCCCCAAATTACGGGAACTTACTGTGGGGGATGCCGGAATGAGAGACTTGAACTTTTTATCCAAGAATACGGCACTAGAAAAGCTAGAGTTAGGGAGCCAGGTTAGCGATAACTATTCATTAACCGATATCTCAGCGTTACAGAATCTGCCCTTATTAAAGTATCTAGCGCTGTACTTTACAAGGGAACCGTTGGATCTTAGTCCTATTTCAACCTTGTCCCACTTAGAATCCCTCCGCCTCCAAGAGCAGAGGATACAAGATGCCAGTTTCTTAGCGCCATTAAAGCATTTGACGTACTTGGATCTTACGAATAATTGGCTTACAAACGTCGATTCGCTTCAAGCGTTACCCTCGTTACAAGAAGTGATTTTGGATGGTAATTATATTTTTGGGAAACCCAATCAATACGCTGCCCAATTACCAACAGAAACAACGGAGCTAGCGATTGGAGAAAGTATAGTCTTACCGATGACATGGACCTACAATGGCGTGCCAGTAGGTCCCGATTACCAGGGTCACTTTCCGTTATCCGTTCCTTTCCGAAGTTACAGCAATACGGTGACAAGTAGTCCAGCGATTCTAACCATTACGAAACCAACCTTGACTACAATCCCTGTTGAAGCAACAAAAGAGGGAGTCACGACGTTGACGAGTGAAGTGGTTCCTGGGTATAAAGTGCAGACCAAGGTTCGCGTGTTGGATATTCCTAAACCTCCAACTTTGTCGCCTGTATCGGACTTACAAGATACACTAAATGGGAAAACAAGTCCCGGCTATACTATTCGAGTCGACATCGCGGGGAAAACCTATAAAGCAGTAGCCGATGAGACGGGTGCTTTTGCGATACAAATAGGCATGCATGCTGTAGATACGCCGTATGTCGTAACAATTAGTGATCCAACCGGCACCGAAGGTAAACCTGTACATGCGGCTATTGTCGATATTATTGTAACAATACCGAACACTAACCTACGCAATCTTATCACGGATACTTTGCATTTGGAGCGCAAGACGCCTATAACCAGATCGATGATGGCTTCCCTCACCACGTTAAAGGCCTCTAGCCCTTACATTGAGGATTTTACTGGTCTAGAATATGCGGTTAATTTACGAGAATTTTCAGGTTCCGTCGCTAAGTCCGCAGACATAGAACGTATCCTTCAATTACATCATCTAGAGATTTTGTCGTTAAAAATATTAAATTACGATTCTTATCCATCTTTCTCGTCCCTCCCTAAATTAAGGGAACTAACTTTAAGCGCTCCCCGATTGATAGACTTGAATTTCCTATCCAAGAATACGGCACTAGAAAAGCTAGAGTTAGGGGGCAAGGACTACGATAATCGTGCACTAACTGATATCTCGGCGTTACAGAATTTATCCTTATTAAAGTCACTATCGCTGTACTATACAATTAAAAAATTGGATCTTAGTCCTATTTCAACCTTATCCCACTTAGAATCCCTCCGCCTCCAAGAGCAGAGGATACAAGATACCAGTTTCTTAGCGCCATTAAAGCATTTGACGTACTTGGATCTTACGAATAATTGGCTTACAAACGTCGATTCGCTTCAAGCGTTACCCTCGTTACAAGAAGTGATTTTGGATGGTAATTATATTTCTGGGAAACCCAATCAATACGCTGCCCAATTACCAACAGAAACAACGGAGCTAGCGATTGGAGAAAGTATAGTCTTACCGATGACATGGACCTACAATGGCCTGCCATTAGTTCCCGTTTCGCCGGGTTACTTGGGGCCAGACGTTCCTTTCAGTAATTACAGCAATACGGTGACAAGTAGTCCAGCGATTCTAACCATTACGAAACCAACCTTGACTACAATCCCTGTTGAAGCAACGAAAGGTGGGGTCACGACGCTGACGAGTGAAGTGGTTCCTGGGTATAAAGTGCAGACCAAGGTTCGCGTGTTGGACATTCCTAAACCTCCAACTTTGTCGCCTGTATCGGTCTTACAAGATACACTACACGGGAAAACAAGTCCCGGCTATACTATTCAAGTCGACATCGCGGGGAAAACCTATGAAGCAGTAGCCGATGAGACGGGTACTTTTGCGATACAAATAGGCATGCATGCTGTAGATACGCCGTATGTCGTAACAGTTAGTGATCCAACCGGCACCAAAGGTACACCTGTCCTTGCGCTAATTGTCGATGGTGTCGCACCGCAATTAAACAAAGTGACCGTGGGGATACAAGCTATTAGCGGGCGCATAATCGATGGTCGATCGCATGCGCGCGTCTTAATAAATGGCGTCATGCAACGTGAAGTAGATACCGATGCGGACGGCTACTACTCCGTACCTGTACGTAAAGTCTTGATGAGCAACGGTGCAGCAATGTTCTCTATTAGATCTGGAGATACAATCCAAGTAGACTATGGGGCAGATACGCCGGAGCATTTCATTACGAGACAAGTGGTCAAAGAGTATAGCCGTCCAACGACAGTCGATCCGGTGCAAGCACGTGCGGACTACATCACAGGACAAACCTTACCAGGCTCCCAAACTTTACGACTGATTGTCAACGGTATTCCCCAACGCGTAATCACACCACGAAGCGCCGGTGCCGGACAAATCGACCCCGATGGCCGTTTCAAAATCTACAGCCGGTTTAACTTGGATGCCAATGGCCAATTAGTTCGCTTGAATAAAGGAGATAAGATTACCGTGGATAGCGGAGAACAAATCTATCATGCTGCCTTTGTGGAAACGATCGTGCAATAAGGGAAAGACGACATAGAAAAGTTCCCGCAAAAAATAACAACTGGTGACGTGACTTGTAGCTATAGGTAATAGCACAGGAACCTTCTAGTCATGTACCAAATTTTCCTGCTACTAGACTGCCATTTAAAATCAGGCGGCCTATCAAAATCCTACTATCGCTAAATTTAAAATAAAAAAAGCACTGCACACCTATTGTGACACAATGGATTGCAGTGCTTTTTTTATTACTCGGCATAAGATATTCACATTTTACTCCCCACTACTGTATCCGAAGGCGCGTTTCATCATAAATTCGTAGACGCGTTGGGGCTCTTTTGAACAGTCGATAGGGATTACATGCTCGTTTTGCTCTCATCTATATTGACTCTGTAACTCATTTCATTCGAGAACACCAAAAAATTCACCTTTTTAATCTTAGCCAGCCAGCTAATAAGAATGCGCCCATCATGACAAATATAATTGACTCCGTATTATTATCGCCTGTCGCTGGTAGCTTACTGTCTTCCATTGTTGTTGGTCGTTGCGTTACCTCTTTATCACTGCTACTTGAGACTGAAATTCTGTCTGGTGTTTCGCCTGGATTTATCTCTGGAATTTTGCCCGGTTTTTGACCTGGATCTTTATCCGGATTTTTGTCTGGATCTTTATCTGGTACTGGCTCCACTGGTGGTATTTTGATTGGTGTTTTCTGATTCTCAAACTGTAGTTGGACGGATGCAGGTTTATCTTTTGCGTTCGCCTCAATTTGGAATGGAATCGGGGTTTCATTTTTTTCATAGCCAACAGGTGCCTTGGTTTCCACGAAATAGTAACTTCCTGGTGCCAACTTATCGACGCTTATTTCGCCGTTTTCGCCTGAGATCAGACTGTCCGCGATAACCTCATTTTTGTCATCCAGTAACTTGAACTCCGCTCCTGCCAATGGATTCATGCCGCTATCTATTTTTTTTAACGTGACAGCGCCTTGATAGTTGACGAAATCTGCTAACTGAATTGCTTCTGGTTTTCCTAATAAATCTGCATGCACGGTGAAGTTGATCGGTGCTGTATTTAAAATGTAGTTTTGCGGCGCTTTTGTCTCGACAAGTTGGTAATCGCCCGGACGCAGGTCAGTCAATTTAATTTTTCCATCTGCGTCAGTTACGATATCTGTCTGCAAAACTTCGCCGGTTTCTTGGCTTAACAAATTGAAATGTGCGTCTGCAAGGGCTTGATGCTCCTCGTTTGTCTTCGTTAGCTCCACTTCACCTTGATAATTCACGATTCGACCGACGTCTATCAAATTAGGATTCCCTGGATATTTGTCTAAGATTGTGAAATAGGTTGGATTCGTGTTGATAATATAGCCATCTGGTGCTTTTGTCTCCACAATTTTGTAGTATCCTGGCGCTAAATCTCCGTACTCAATTCGGCCATCAGATGCCGCAACTGGCTCGCCAACTACTTTTCCATCGATATCATAAATGGTGAAAACCGCTCCAGCCAATGCTTCTTCATTTGCGCCTTGTTTCACTAATGCCACTTTTCCTTTGAAATTTGTGAATACGCCTAGATCTACAGAAATCGGCTCGCCCTCTGCTGTTTCGGGGATTTCTAGCTCGATTGGATAGCTATTCAAAATGTATCCTGGCGGGGCTTTTACCTCGACTAATGTGTATTTTCCTGGCGCAATACCAGTTCCGGCCACGATCCCATTATCTGTTGATGTTATCGTTTCAATAACGTTATCGTCCGCATCTCGTAGCTCAAAAACCGCTCCTTGCAAAGGTTCTTTGCTGCTATTTTCTTTTAATAATTCAAAACTACCTTGATAATCGGTAAATGTTGTTTGAATTTCTTGCGGTTTGCCGTCCGATGTATCGGCAATCGTGAATTCCACTGGCGTCGTGTTTACTAAATAACCTTGTGGTGCAGTAACTTCGATAAATTTATACGTGCCCGGCGCTAGGTCGGTTGCGCTGATTCGCCCTTCCTCATTCGTCTCTAAGTTTTCACGAACAGTCGCGCCATCTTGATCCACAACTTTAAAAATAGCTCCTGCTAGTAAATCACCATTTTCGCCTTTTTTCACAAGCGAGGCGCTACCTTGATAGTTAATAATATTATTTAAAATCTGCGTTGCCGGTTTCCCCTCACCTTGACCCGCAATTGTAAAACGAAGCGGATTCGTGTTGATAATATAACCATCTGGAGCCTTTGTTTCAACGATTGTATACTCTCCCGGAGCGAGTCCATCCGCGTTTACGATACCATCCTTGTTTGTCGCGAGCGTTCTAAGCGTTTCCCCCGCCTCGTTTTGCAATGCGAATTCAGCGCCAGCGAGCCCTTTACCACTCTCATCTTTTTTCATGAATTGAATACTACCTTGATAATTCACAAAAGTCGGCACAGTGACATCTGGAATTTGACCAGCATCATTTTGCGTAACTGTGAAGGGAATAGCCTCTGTGTTAACGATAAAGCCTTGGGGTGCCTGGGTTTCAATCAGTCGATAATTCGCTGGCAAAAGACCTTCAATCACCAATCTGCCGTCCGCATCCGTTTGGAATGTTTCATCCGCGCGAATATCTAGCCAATCCTCACCGACCTGCCACTGCAATTTAAAAACGGCTCCTGCCAATGTTTGGCCTTGCTCATCGTGTTTGATAAGCGTTACTTTATTTTGGGCGTTTACGATTTTTTCGACGACGTTCGCTGTACTGCTCGACTTAGAAATCGTAATTGTCTTCCCATTTAGTAACTCATCGGAAATCGTGTACCCAGACGGCGCCTTCACTTCTTTCAAAATATATGTGCCATAAGGTAAATTTCCAAATGTGATTTTACCATCTTCGTTAATTTTACCTTCACGCATAATCATCCGCTTGCTTTTATCCCAAAGTTGGAACTGCGCGTCATGAAGAATGTCACCGTTTGGATTCACTTTTTGGAAAGAAATACTGCCTTTCGTTCCAACGCCAGTTCCGCCGCCGTCAGAAACGACAACATCAATCGTACTGCTATCTCCGCCAGTCACTTCCTGATCGTGATTCCCCGTGATTTTAACATTATTTGAAACTTTATCCTTGGCGCCAGTCATAAGAACCATCGTGCGGTACTTAATCACATACGCCTCATTTATTTCCTTCGCAAAACTGACTTTCAACTCTTGCTGGCCAGTCACGTTATCCGTCGTCAATTCGGCCGTATAATCCACGCCTTCAACAAGCGCCACACTCGTATTCGCCGTCAATGTCCCATCCGCGCTTACCGATGTTGGGTGAATGACTAGCGATTCCAAATCAATCGTCTGGTTCGTCGACGGGCGATCAGTCACAACAACATCACTCATTTGCGAAAGACTCGGGTTCACAGTAATCGACCAATTTACAAAGCCATCATCGTCTTGCATCCCCGATTTCATCGCTAACTTACCACCATATTTCACGGTCACGTCCGCGCTAAGCGTATGATCTGGATACGTGTCATTCGTGAAAACTGCATCATTTTTATAATTTTCTGTAACAATTTGACCCTTCACACTCGTCTCGAATTCAACGAGATACATCCCAACTTTTCCATCAGGGAAATCAACCGTCAACGTCTCGTTATTGCTGTCCGACGGCTCACTGATAGTAAATCCTGATTTATTGGTGATTTCCTCGCCTTTTGCAACCGAGCCATCCGGATTTACCGAGTATTTATAGATTTTCACAGAGTCCTTCACAAACCGCTGATTTCCAAGAATCGGATCGACAATTTTAGCGTTACTCAAGTTCGTGCCTTCATAGTTAACGCCGATCGACCATGTAATCACTTTCGTTTTGGCGTTATACGTCCCCTCTTTAAAACCGTTATATTTCGAAGGCTTATTCGGATTGAAAATGACCTCATCACTGCTGCTATGCGAATTATCGTACTGATCTAACCACGTAGATTTCGCTGTATTTTTAAAATTCATATCCGGATTAATCGACCAAACTTGGCTCATATCAAACGCCGTATCATACGAAATTCGGAACTGATTCTCCGTTTCGGTTTTATACTTGCCTAAAAATTCAATCGTAAATATATTCGTCGCCTCATCGTACACCAATTCATAATCCGTGCCTTCGACTAGATCACGTTTGCCGTCCACATCCTGTACTTTTAACGTCGCCACGTCAAGCTTCAATCCCGGACTCAGTGTATCCGTTAATTTCCAGTTTTTCATGATGTAATTGTTTTCATTCACATCGATTACCCAGGACGCAATCCCCGTTTCATAATTCACAGCGCTAAGTTGCTTCTTCAAATTTTGCTGATATGCCGTGCCTGATGAGCCGCTACTCTGCCCTGTATCAATATCTACACGATTAGAAATATCCACGTTGCCATCAACAGTTCCCGTAACACCCGTTTTGTATTGAATTTTCACAGCACTATCCACGTCATGTAGGAAATGGACCTCAAAACCCGCCGCTGTTTTGACAAGCTCATAATCCACGCCCGCGACAAGCTGCGCGCCTTGAATTTCTTTCCCACTCGCATCAAAAGTCATCGTGTATAGCTTGGCAGAACCGTCCACAAGCACCATTCTGTCCGAACCGAACGTGTCTTTAATAACCGCATCCGCTTTATCAATATGTTTTGCGCCGTAATTATATTTGACCGTCCATTCAAACGTTTGATTTTTCGGGTCATAATTCGTCGCGTCCTTCGTAAGTATTTTTCCATACTCTGCGTCCACCGTCGCCGATGTCGATAAGCCCTCCTGATTTTCATCACTCGTTAGCACGGCGTTATTCGTAAATTTAACCGCACCACCTTCAAATGGCTTCACGTCATCATTTATCGACGTCTGATACACCAAGCGATACGCCCCATTAATCGGATTTGTAAACTGCACATTCCCAGCCTGATCCACCGTATATCCAGTCGTCACAAGCTTTTCGCTACCCGCAATCACCTTTCCATGCAAATCAATCGCCACTTCATAAACCTGCACCGATTCATAGGTCAAACCAGCCGGCAAATTCTCCGTAACCTTCGCATTTTCAAGCCTATCAAGCCCTTTATTGATCTCCACATTCCAAATCACATTATCCGGATTCTGCTTCTTATCAAAATGCCCATTCTTATCAATCATCGCGCCTTCCGTCGGCTTGATGTTCACTTCCGTACTTGGCAAATTCTCCTCATCCGGAACCTGAATAATCAAATTCCCCGAACCATCAATTTGATTTTCGTTAAATCCAGCCGTAAAATGAAGCGTCCCATGTACCTCCGAACTTCCCTTCACTTCATCGGTAAACACAATCTTCACCGTACCATCCTTGCCAACTATCGCCGACGCATATTCATTCAAAGGCAGTGTCATATTTTTCTGTATTTTAATGTTATCAGGCAGTTTAAACGAATAATAATCCCCCGCATTCACCAAAATCGCGACATCATCAGGAAGTTTCCAATCAAACGCAAAATGAATCGTGTCATTCACAGTTGGCTCCGTCACAAAATTCCCGTTCTTATCGGTATACGTCAGAACCATATCCGACAGAATCGACTGCTCTTTGGGCCCATAACCGAGCGAACTCAAAATGTCTTTCACATCTTTTGGAGCATCACTTTTTTGAATCGGATTTGCAGCTATTTGGTTTGTAGGCGCTTCCAGTTCTTCACCAGCCTTAGGAGAAATCACCCGCTTCCCATCCGAAAAAGTCACAACACCACCTTGAGACTCCCCATTTACTTGAAAATTAAAAACAATATCTGTTTTAGCCGGAATTAAAAAATGAATAGTATTATTTGCTACACTGTAACTAGTCCATACTGCATGATTATCATCAAAAACCGATGTATCATCCAGCGCTTTCAGTTTCACATCTCCTGAAACCGTAATTATCCCCGTCATCTCTTTTTCCGTTTGATTCACTACATGGCCACTAAGCCCATAAATATCAACACCGTCTGTTCCCTTTTTCGCACTCACGTCCAATAATTGAACGACATCTTCCTCTTTTGTATCATCCGTTGTTTGTGCAGTAACCAATTGCGGTAAAATCATTTGTAGTACCAAAAGAAGAGCAGCGAAAAGACTAAAAAACCTCTTCATCAATTATTCTCCTCCCATTCTCAAAGCAATATCTCCCAAAAATACACATACCAAACTAAAAACATGAACAAAAAGGAAATATTACTTATTAACAATAGCCTCAGTCTACACATAAACTTCTTTAAAAACTAGGGCTAAATCGAAAAATGATAGTATAGTAACATTCATTACACCTAGATGTCCTAATTTTATTTTTAGACACATTTTCGCCACAATTAGCGCTTTTTCATGTCAAAAAAGTTTCAAAAGTACAAAATTTCGCTATTGACCTTAAAAAAATAAGGTATTTAGACCCAGTTTGAAATATCGCATCTTTTATTTGGAAAACATCATTTCCGATTAATTTCGCGTCACACTTAACAAATCCTCCTAATACATTTATAATGAAAAAGAGTAAGCGAAACTCCTAATCAGAAAGAGAGTGGTAATATGGGCCGTAAATGGGCAAATATTAAAGAAAAGAAAGCATCAAAAGACGCAAATAATAGTCGTATCTACGCAAAATTCGGGGTTGAAATCTATGTAGCCGCAAAACAAGGCGATCCAGATCCCCATTCCAATCAAAAACTGCGCTTCGTTATTGAACGCGCCAAAACATACAACGTTCCTAAACACATCATCGACCGCGCCATCGAAAAAGCAAAAGGAACAGGCGATGAAAACTACTCCGAGCTACGTTACGAAGGCTTTGGTCCAAACGGTTCGATGGTCATTGTAGATGCCTTAACAAACAACGTAAACCGCACAGCATCAGACGTTCGTGCCGCTTACAGTAAAAATGGCGGAAACATGGGCGTGAGTGGTTCCGTTGCTTATATGTTTGATAATACCGCGATTTTTGGAATTCCAGATAAAGACGCGGATGAATTATTGGAGTCATTGATGGAAGCCGATATCGATGTCCGTGATGTCGTCGATGAAGACGGTCAATCGATTGTTTACGCCGAACCCGAAGATTTTCATAGCGTGCAAGAAGCGCTGAAAGCCACTGGAATTGAAGAATTTACGGTCGCTGAAATCGAAATGATCGCGCAAAATGAAGTAACACTCGAAGAAGAAGATTTGGCGAAATTCGAGAAGATGCTAGATGCGTTGGAAGATTTAGAAGACGTGCAGAAAGTGTATCATAATGTGGATTTGGGAGAGTAATCTCTGAAATTGTAATAAACGCTATGTCTCATATCCGAGACATAGCGTTTATTTATCACAAAAACAACTCTTTTCGAGTTGTTTTTGTGTAGGATATAATGTAGAATAGAGTCTAACAAGTAAATGTTATGAGTAGTTGGCTAAATCCTAGTGCGATTGCGGGGTGATGCCTATGATTGTTTGTACCTTCATTCGATTCGAAATGAGTGGAGGTGATAATATGGACGTTGGTATGGCAATAGAGTTGATGCTATTGTTTGTTGGGGCTGTTCGAATTGTAAATGAGTTACAGCTCCAATATAAGCGCGAACAAAGTGAGCTGTTACTCCTTCGTGTACAGCCTTGTTAACCTACATTAAAAATGATCGAAAAAAATAAACTACTCACATGCTTAGGAGGCTATTGAATAGTTTATTATGACAAAAATGGCCAATCATTCTTAATATGACCTTGTTAGGAGAGTTATGTTAGTCGCATAGCTCTCTTTTCAATACTATTATACCAATTCATCATTCTTTTTGCAACACTAAAACATATTCCATTCAAATTGAATTTCTCTATCCCAGCTGCAATTCCAACCCCTTACGATCAATCTGAATCCAATACTCCACAATTTTCCCATTCTCTACTAAATAAACCGCACTGGCAATCTCGATAATCTCTTTTCCCTTTTGACTCTCTCCAATTTGCCGCCACCTCACATACACCTTCGCCCCATCAGCCAGCACCTCTTGAACCTCCAACGAAAAATCACCGTACTCATCCAACATTTCCTGCACATGATCCGAGTAATCTTGCGGTGAACGCGTCACACTATATTCCTTTTCAGCCTGAACTTGGTGCGCGATGACCGTCTCTGCCATAAACTCCGATGCACGCTCTATTTCTTTCCCAGACCGCACAATCTTGAAAAATTCGCTTACAATCTCTTTTTCACTTTTTATCATGTCGAAATTCCTCTCTCAGATTGGATTTTGTATCGATTATAGCATATACTTTCGAATAGGCGTTTAGAATTTGGCTTGGGGGAAATAGACTAATTAAACGAGGGGGTTCGAAAATGGAGAAAACAGATAGACGAAAAACGTTGGCACTGGTTTCTATCATGCTGGGTGCTTTTATATCATTGCTCGATACAACGATTGTCAATGTTGCGCTACCTGACATCACGACCGCGCTTCATGCAACGAGTGAATCGATTGAGTGGATTATTTCGGGATATGCATTGGCGTTTGGGGTCGTCCTTATTTTAGCTGGACGGCTAGGCGATCGCTTCGGTCGGAAAAATATTTATATCTTTGGGATTTTGCTATTTTTAATTATGAGTATCACGGCTGGGTTCGCGCAAACTGAGGAAAGCTTGATTATTTCCCGGGTAATACAGGGGCTTGCGGCGGGATTATTCTTTCCACAAATCAATGCCGTTATTATGGATATGTATCACGGCAAACAACTCGGAAAAATC
Source organism: Paenilisteria rustica (assembly GCF_013820765.1). GTDB lineage: Bacteria > Bacillota > Bacilli > Lactobacillales > Listeriaceae > Listeria_A > Listeria_A rustica. The sequence continues at coordinate 49,017 of NZ_JABJVM010000010.1, read as the reverse complement.
TTCGGAATACTTGGCTCGGTAATCGGTGTTGCAACCGCGATTGGGCCACTTGCAGGCGGATTATTGATTGAGTTATTTGGACCAGATAACGGTTGGCGCGCGGTGTTTTTCGTCAATGTACCGATTGTTTTGGTGACGCTGGTTCTGGCGATGCTTTACTTGCCGAAACATCAAGCGCCGAAAGAGAAGGTGCGATTCGATATTCCTGGCGTTCTCGGATTGACGCTTGCGTTGATGTTATTGCTATATCCTGTTATTTCACGAGGTTCCAACGGGTTCCGATTCGTCGATTATATGTGGATGGCGTCCTCGATACCATTCTTCTTGTTATTATATTGGTGGAGTGTACGGCAGGCAAAACGCGGAAATCAGCCTTTAATTTCACCTAACTTGCTTAAAAATCAGCCATTTGTATCCGGAATGTTGCTTTCATTAGTTTATTTTGCGGCATTTACGAGTATTTTCTTCATTTTGTCGGTTACATGGCAAACTGGTTTTGGTCAGTCCGCGATTTCGTCCGGGCTTGCCATTACGCCTTTCGCGATTGGGAGCGTAGTTGCAGCGGCGAACAGTAATCGGTTTATTATGAAAATTGGACGGAAGCTTCTGCATATTGGGGTGGCTTTGGTGATAATCGGATTATCTGCGGTTTCTATTGTTTTTCAGATGCATGATGGTGTTTTTTCGGCATGGTGGATTGCGTTGCCGTTGTTAATCGCAGGGCTTGGAAGTGGTTTGATTATTGCACCGCTGAACAGTTTTACGCTTTCGACGGTAGTTGGGCCAGAGCGCGGTGGTGCAAGCGGAATGTTTAATACGGCGCAACGTGTTGGTTCCTCTTTTGGGATTGCGGTTGTTGGTTCGGTATTTTTCAGGACGCTTGGGGACGCTACTGGGGTTTCACAAGCGGAGGCATTTTCAGATGGGCTACAGACGAGTATGTATGTGAATATCGCGCTGCTTGTGGTTTGTTTTGTGTTGGTATTTAGATTGCCGAAGAAGATATGAACAAAAAAACGGCTCATTCCATGATGCGAATGAGCCGTTTTATTTATAATTCTGTGTACTTTTTACTACTTCCCTTACTGCTTGCTATAGGATATTTCAAACTGTTCTTATGCAGCTTTTCCTCAATTATCTCACTGACGTCCATGTTCAAATCTGACGCGAGCATCAACGAGTATATCAAAACATCCGCAATCTCTTCTTTCACATTCTCCATGTCCCCATTTAGGACTTCTTCACTTGTTTTCCATTGAAAATTTTCTAGTAATTCCGCTGCTTCCAATGAAATCGAAATAGATAAGTCTTTCGGATTATGAAATTGCCGCCAATCACGTTCTTCCCTGAAGGCATTTATTTTAGCCAGTAGATCATCCACTTCAAAGTACCTCCTAAAAATTAATTGGTTCATGACTCTAGTTTCTGACGCAGTTTTGAATCAGAGGCATAAATATATAAGCCATGAATCCCTCGTTTCATCAGGACATTGATAGAATTTAAAATAATTTGTGTTTTTACTTCTTCTACTTGATCAGCAGGAATATCAGCCCTCGCCTTGAATGCCTCTGAATCCTTATAGTTGGTAGTTATAATCTCCAGTTCGTCTTTTTCAAAATTGTAGGATACAGACGGTCCCAAGATGATTCCCACGTAATTCAAATCAAACCCTTGAATCGTATAAATGGAGCCGACTTCATTAATCGTTTCGTCAACCTCTGCCCATGTTGTTTTATAGTCGGTACGGTTCCATGGTAGTTTAAAATTGGGTTCCTCTATAAAGTAGTCTTTCTTATCTTTTTTGTGCAGATAATCAAACGTGGATACTAATCTGGACAGACCGTACTTCTTATTCTTCTGCTGAATTTTCTTGTACATTTCACCTGCATCTGAAAAAATTTCAAGTTCAAAACTATCTTTTCTCGTGTTCGTGACCGATTTTGGTAGCGGTAGGACCTTTTTATTTGTAAATGCGTCCATCCAATTTAGAATTTCTTCCTCTGCTCGAATCCTGAATTGATTTGTTAGCATAAGTACCTCACTATGAATACCGCGTTTGACATGATTAATTAGGTTGTCATCCCAATAACTCTTGAACTTTAGTACCTGCTTTCGATCGTATACGACAATTGTAATCTTGCTCTGCTTGATGATTTCCTCCAAATGATTGTCTTGATTGAAATTATTATAGCTATCTTTTTTGGAAAGTAGTAAATGTGCCTCGTCGACAAATACTATATCAGCTACTGCCTTCTCTGGACTTGTTTTTCTATTGATAAAACTGGTTGGCTTCATGAAATTCTTTTTCTTTAGGTTCGGTAATGTTTCTGCAATTTCTTTGTAAGTTTTCAGCATTTCCTGATGGTTTACAAGTAAATAATTTTCCGTATCGTATAATTTCGAAGCTTTATCCTGTGAAAGATCTTGTACGGTATTGAAAGTCGAACTTAGAACCACACTTTTCCCCGTACCAGCGTCACCCTCAATGAAGAATATACTGTGCTTGTCATCGTCAATATGCCTTTTACAATAATCGATAATGTGATGCTTCAAATCCATCTGCTCTGCGGATAATTCTTTATATGGTGACAACTTGAAAACGTCTTTATTCCTCAGATCGTCGAGGGTCTCCCTGACAATATTCTGCTCACGAAGTTCATCCCAGATAGAATCGAAAAATGTCTGATCGTAATACTCTTTGTTGTAGTAATCATGCATTTTATTATCCAAAGTTTGGCTGACATTTTGAAGTTTATATCTTTTCTCTGCAATAAAAAAGTTGATCAGATTCGTTTCTACATTGTAGGTGGCAGACTGATTGAACTTTTCGTTACCAATGAATAGAGCGGTTTTTAACGATTTCCGTTTTGTATCGCTTAGATGTTGTTTCATTCGTCGTTGCAAATGAACGGTTTGCCCAATATATGCGGCTGGTCTTTTGGTATCGTTATAGAGAATATAGACGATTGGGTAGTTATTGAAATACGCTGAATCGATTTCTTGGATTGGTTCTTTTTCGAATTTTTTAATTTGGATTAGTTTTGAATTCATGTTCATTTCCCCTTTAGCATCGAACAGATCATTATGATATTCTCCTATTATACCAAACAAAGAAATATTATCCTCCTATTATTATCGATTTCTACTAAATTTCTCCTAACACTTTGTAAACTCCCTCACAATAATGCTATAATAACCCCATCACAACCAAAAAAGGAGTTGACCACCCATCCATGTTTAACAAATACAAACCACTAAACCTCTATACCAATTTCGCCGAAGCTTCGGAGCGTTTTCCGAGTCAGGCGATTTACTTCGACGAGCCGCTCACTGCTTTCCCCGAACTTCAATTGCAAACTACATATCTTGATTCAAAAAATGCACTCATCATGAAGGCGACGCAATTACAAAAAATCGGTGTCAAAAAGGGCGAAAAGATCATTGTTTACAAGTCGGCCAAATTCGACACGTACCTCTTAGCGGTTGCTATTTCTTATCTCGGCGCGGTTCCAATCATGATTTCAGCGCATCTTCCGGCTCCAACGATGGACATCTTAGTTGCGCGGCTGGACGATCCTTGGATGATTTTCGATGGGGATACGGCGGCAAAAGCGCAAAGTCTGAAAAACCTTCCTGCCTCGAAATTAATCGCGGTTGAGGAGATTCTCGCAACGACTTTTGACAAGCTTTGTGAGCAGGATTTCCTCACGCCCGACACGATTTCCTACATGACGCATACTTCTGGTACGACGGGGGTTCCGAAGCTCATTGCGCACTCGGCGAACTCAATGGGGTGGCGAACGAAATGGCAAAAGAATATTTTGAGCCTCATCCGCAAGCGTGGTTTGGTCGCTTTTCATATTTCGCCGGTGCATTCTCGTTTTAATATCGGGATTTCGTCGCTTATGGCGAAGGGATTCCCGCTACTTCCAATTGCGAATCCGAGTCGCGCCAACATTACTCGCGTTTTGACGGATTACGCGCCGATGGTTTTGGAAACGCATCCGAATCATTTTGTACAGTGGGCGTCGCTTGCTCGGGAGGAACCTGCCGTTTTTCAGAGTGTGAAGTATTATCATTCCACGTTTGATGCGATTAACAAAGAGACGATGGCGACGTTTTTGCGTTGCTCGGAGTATCGCTTGCCGGTGTTTTTGCAGGTGTATGGGCAGAGTGAATGCGGTCCGATGATTATGCGTTTCCATACGAAGTCTACGCTTAAACGGACGAATGCGCGTGCGATGGGTGTTGGAATGCCAGGTTTGACGAAGGCTCGGATTGTGAATCAGGACGGGAAACCGGTTGCTGCTGGTGTGAGCGGCAATATCCAGATGTTCTCGAAAGGCCGGGCGCTGACGTATTATAAAGAAACGCCGCGCTTCGAGGAAAATGTCTACGGCGCTTGGTGGGACAGCGGCGATTACGGTGTCAAAAGTCGACTCGGAGGCCTTTCCTTGCTTGACCGCCAAGTTGATCTCGTCGATAAAATTGATAGTACGCTCGCGATTGAAGATGCGCTGCTTGATGAACTGACTTTTCTAGATGAGGTCGTGATTATTCGTGGGAAAAATGGGAGTCCGCAGCCGATTGTTGCGGTGAATGAGAGCGCGGAAATGAATTGGGATTTGTGGTGGAAAAAAGTATCCGATTTGCCGCATCTGAATGAACCAATTCTCATGAGATATGATGAGATGCCGCGGACTGCAACGATGAAAATTCAGCGTTTGGAATTAGAACGTTCTCTTCAAAATAGCGAAAATTAGACGCAAAAAAAGATAACCATTCGCCTCACTGGATGGTTATCTTTTTGCCTTATTCAGTTTTGCGTTTATAAATCTGCATCGAGGCTATCATCGCGACAATGAAAATTCCTCCGCACCAGGCAATTGCCGTCCAAACTTCACCTGTGTTTACGTTGCCCACGAGAAGTGATCGCACACTCTCGATAATCGGCGTCATTGGTTGATTTTCCGCAAATGCCCGAACGATTTTTGTCATCGAATCTGTCGGTGTGAACGCGGAGCTAACGAATAGTAGCAGTAGGATGAGGTAGCTGAACGAGCCTGAACCTTCTGCGCTTTTCGCGAGCAATCCGGATATCACCGCAATCCATGTCATCGCTAGCGTGAACAATAGTAAGATCAAAATAACGACGAGCCAGCCGACGAATCCTGCTTCCGGCCTGAATCCCAATAGGAATGCTACCAAGACAACGACCAGTGTCGAAATTAAATTGAAAACGACCGAAGTCACCACATGCCCTGTCAAAATGGACGATTTCGCGATTGGCATCGAGTGGAAACGGTCAATAATACCCGTCGTCACATCATGATTTAGTCTTACTGCCGTGTACGTTGAACCCATTGCGATACATAAAAACATGATCCCCGGAACAACATAATTAATATAATTTTCTGAACCAGTATCAATCGAACCTCCAAAAACATAAACAAACATCAACATAATCATCAGTGGCATCGCAATGGTTGTGATAATCGTATCCGCACTTCGAAAGGCATGCTTCATGTTGCGTCCAACCATTACTTGCATATCATTCCAATTATTCCGCATCATGCTCACCCTTTCTATCGATAATTGTGAGGAATACGTCCTCCAGCGTCGGCGATTTTTGCGAGAATTCCAGTACCGCTATATTCGCCGCTTCCAGTTTCCCAAGAATCGCCATTAACTGCGCTGTACTGCCATCAATCGTCACCACTACCAACTGCTCTTCCACATTTAAAACTGGCTCAAATTCTGCGAGCGCCGCGTTCGCAGCTGTAACCTCATGTTCCTCCGCAAATCGCAATTCCAAATGTCCGTTCGGCAACATCCGCTTCAACTCAGCGACCGTGCCACTCGCGACAATTTTACCATCATTCAAAATCGCAATCTGGTTCGCCAACTGCTCCGCTTCTTCCAAATACTGCGTCGTCAAAAATACCGTCGTTCCATTGCTTGCGAGCTCCCGAATAATTTTCCACATTGCCAAACGACTCTGCGGATCAAGGCCCGTCGTAGGCTCATCCAAAAAGATAACTTTCGGATTCCCAACTAAGCTCATCGCGAGATCAAGTCTGCGTCTCATCCCACCAGAATACGTTGAAAGCGCCCGATCGGCCGCATCCGTCAAGCCAAACCGCTCTAGCAACTCATCCGCGATCCCCGCTGCATCTGGTAAATGCCGTAATTTCGCAATCAATCGCAAATTCTCGCGCCCAGTCAAAATCTCATCGACCGCCGCATTTTGCCCAGTTAAACTAATTGCCGCACGCACCAAATTCCCTTGCTTCACAACGTCCGCATCACAAATCTGTGCGTCGCCACCGTCTGGCTTCAAAAGCGTTGCTAGAATCCGAATTGTGGTTGTTTTTCCAGCACCATTTGACCCTAATAGCGCGAAAACTGTGCCTTTTTCAACGGTGAAACTGATTTTTTTCAACACTTCTACATTTTTATAAGACTTCTCCAAATTATGGACTGAAATCGTATTTTGTACCATTTTACACGCTTCCTTTACATTAGAATTATACCGCTAAGATCCGCTTTCCGATTCGTTTTCAAGCTTTCATAAGACGCCATATCCATCACCGCACCAGTGAAATCCGCCCGTTTCACATAACTTCCTTTGAAAAAAACATTCTCAAAAGTCGCATCTCGGAAAGTCGCGCCAACAAGCCCAGTACTTCTGAAAATAGTACCTCTAAACGTTTCGCCGTCAAAGTTCATTTTTGATAAATCAGAATAGCTGAAATCCGTTTGATCAAATATCGCATTGTCAAATTTCGACTTGCTTATACTGGACTGCTTCAATTCAGCAAACGTCAAATCTGCGCCTTCAAATGAAGTGTAAGAGAGCTCGGAAGCATTAAATTTCGAGTTGGCCAAATTCGCATAGCTAAAATCTGCACCTTTTAACATCGCAACCGAAACGTTAACACCTTGCATGAAAGCACCTCGAAAGCTCGGCGATCCCTCACCTTTTTTAGCGTACACACCTTTTAAAGAACCGTTATGAAATTCCGCCTGTTCAAAAGAAGCACCAGTTAGATTCACGTAATCCAGCCTAGCATCTATAAACACCCGATGATCGAAATTAACCCCGGATAAATTGGAATGCTTAAAATTCACGCCACGAAATTCGCCCTCATCAAAGCGGCTATTTCTCAAGTCAGAATTACTGAAATTAAAGCCTTCTGTCACTTTTCTTCGGATTGTTCCGTCATTATTCGCCGCACGCGCTTTCGCTTCTTCAATTTCTTGCCACGCTGGGTTATCTTCCAGTGACATTTTCCGTTTCACACCAATGCTTTCTATGACCTCAGAAATATCGCCTAGCGAATGAATCGTCAGCTCGTAAGCTTCTTCGGTATCATAACCTTGCTCTTCTAGCTCACCGTATTTCTCTTGTAAATCATGCACCAGCTCTTCTTTTAGCTCGCTAATTTCCGCCGTATCCTCGTATGCGCTGAATTGCCCATCAATGTATCCAACCAATTTCTCATTCATTTTTCCTAACCTCTTTCCTCATAATAATTGTTCGAGAATGCGTTTTGCTGATTCCCACTGCCGTTTATTTTCTGCGTATAGTTCCTCGCCTTTTTCGGTCAATGTATAATATTTTCGCCGTCCGCCCTTGGTAGCATCGTCGCCCCAGTAAGAAGCAATACACTCCTCTTTCTCCAAACGCTTCAAACTGGAATACATCGTGGCTTCTTTCAGTTCATATTCCCCGTCTGAATTCAAATGAATCAACTTCAAAATGTCATATCCATATTTATCGCCGCTCATCAGTAACTTCAAAATAATCGTATCCGTGTGTCCTCTCAGTAAATCAGAGGAAAGTTTCTTATCAGCCATGTGATCGCCTCCATGAGTATAATATACACCATATTACTATGACAGTCAAGGTACTAGATTCGACAAGTTACTGTTACACATCAAAAAACGCATACCAATCAAGGTATACGCTCAAAAAATATTAAATTTCTTTCCACAAAGCCACCATCTCATACGCAATATCTCGAAGTAAATACGTCGTCATGAACTGATCTTCGGCATGTATGAACAACATCGACATCGGGATTTTCTGACCTTCTGCTTCTTTTTGGATAAGGCTTACGTGATTTTTATGGCCTTCGCTTAAATAATGGTTCGCTTCATCGATTTTTCGATATGCTTCTGTAAATTTGCGCTGTCTCGCGAGTTGCAATGCCTCTGTAATTTTGCTTCGTGCACCGCCAACAGCCCCGATAATTTGAAAAGAAGCCAGCTCCATTCCTTCCATTTACCTCACCCCGTTTGTTATCTCAATCACTGTTTCAAGCGCCGTCACCGAACTTCCACCTACAAAAATTCGCACGGTACCTGTTTCTAATTCCCATCGATTTTGATTCGACCAGATTTGTAGTTCGGCAAGCCCGATTTCGAGCGTCACTTCTACCGTTTCACTAGCCCCAATTTCGACTTTTTGGAATGCTTTTAGTTCTTTTTTGCGTCGCGTAATGCTAGCTTCTTGGTCGTGGATGTAGAGTTGCACGACTTCGGAACCGGCACGATTGGCGCGGTTTTGAATGGTTACTTTGAACTGGAACTTACCGCCCGCTTCTAACTCGGCAATGGACCTGCTTTGATGGATTGCGTGGATTTCTTGATACGCGAAGTCGCTGTAGCTCTGGCCATGCCCGAATGGATATAGCGCCGCGCCTCGTTCGTCGAAGTAATCTTCTTTATATTCGCCCGCCTTTTGGTTGTAGTAAACCGGAAGTTGACAGGATGAGCGCGGGATGCTGACTGGCAGTTTTCCTGATGGATTCACGATACCGAACAACGTTTCTGCGACCGCGATTCCGCCTTGCGCACCGGGATACCAAGCTGTGAGCAGTGCATCGGCCTGTTCGCTTATCTCTGGAATCGCATTCGGACGCCCTTGCACGAGTACAACCACGACTGGCTTACCTTGCTTTTTCAACGCTCGGAAAAGTTCCAACTGAACGGCTGGCAGTGCTAAATCCGCCAAGTCCACATTCTCGCCAGCATCCATGTTCGGTCCCTTAGAGCTCACCACCCCATTATTCAAAAATTCCATATCAAAATTCCGCGCGCTCGAGCCGCCTAAAACAAGGATGACGGTATCTGCTGATTTTGCGAGTTCTGATGCACGTTCGATGCCACCCACTACTTTTTCACGGATATCGCAGCCTTTTTCATAGCTGATTCGCGTATTTTCAGGCGCGATTTTCTTGATTCCTTGCAAAATGGTGACGCCATCCGCCAAATTTTGCGGTGCTGTGTAGTCGCCGAGTTGGTTGTATAAAGCATCCGCGTTTGGCCCAATAACCGCGATACGTTGCGTATTTTCAAGTGGTAAAACTTCACGGCGATTTTCGAGTAGACAGATTGATTCACGTGCGGCTTTTAGATTCAAGTCACGCCATGATTTTGCGCGTTCTGGCACGTTTTCCGACACGTATGGATTTTCGAATAGGCCGAGTTGGAATTTCAATCGTAATATCCGACTCGTTGCGACATCCAATACGGCCTCATCCAAATCGCCTGAAACAACTGCCGACGCCAAATTAGGGAATACTTCGTCCCATAAACTCAAGTCCACGCCCGCCGTAAGCGCCATCGCACCTGCTTTTCGCACGTCTGGATTCATCGCTAGCAAACGATCGAGTGCGCAACCATCCGCCATCACAATGCCATCAAAGCCCAACTCTTCTCGCAAAATTCCTGTCAACAACGCTCCATTCGCATGGCACGGTATGCCGTCGATTTCATTGTACGCTGCCATCACGCCAAGCGCGCCAGACTCAGCCGCAGCAACCATCGGCGGTAAGAAAATTTCGCGTAGTTCGCGCATCCCGATTGAAACTGGACCTGAATTATGTCCACCCACTGGTTCGCCTTGCGCGGCAAAATGCTTCAAAATCACTGCAACCCGGCCACTCGCTTGGAAACCCGTCGTGATTGCCTTCGTGAATTCCGCTGCTAAAAACGGATCCTCACTAAAACACTCCTCCGCGCGACCCCATCTCGGATCTCGCAAAATATCAAGCGCAGAGGCCAAAGCAAGGTGTACTCCTTTATCGCTTATTTCCGCAGCAATCGCCTCCGCAATTTCCTGTTGTAACGCCGTATTGAACGATGCACCGCGAGCCAAGTTCACCGGATACGATTCACTATCTAGCGCCTGATGTCCATGTGGAACCTCCTCCGAAAACAGCATCGGAATGCCGAGTCGCGAGTTTTCAATCACGTATTTTTGCAACTGATTCGCAACTCGCGCCGAATTCGCCCGACTAATCCCATTTTCCTGATTCATGCCTGACCAAGGATCCGCTCGGAACAGGCCATACAACGCACCAATCCCGCCAAATTTTGCGACTTCCTCTTGGAATTTCGGCGTCACTTCAAACGATTCGCCAACACGCTCAAACGTTTGCCAGCCGTAGAGTCGCTGATTCAACTGTCCGCATTTTTCCTCCAACGTCATCTGTGCCAAGAGGTCCGCCACACGTTCCTCGGTGTCCAATTTATAGTCTAAATATCGCGACATCTTAATCCTCCTCCAACAACGCTAAGCCTTGCGCTAAAACTTTTTCACCATCCATCCGACCGTAATCCACAATCGCAATCACGCCCACTGGAATCGTACCTCCTACCGCCTCGCTCACCTTGCCCTCCATATAGCTCACCTGTGGCCCCAGCAAAATCGCATCAGCCAGGCGCCAATTCTTCTCAAAATCGATCTCGGAAATCGCCCAAATATCAATCGCAATTCCCTTCTCATTCGCTATATTTTGCATTTTTCGAACGAGCACACTTGTAGACATGCCAGCATTACACATCAACATTAGTTTTTTCATTTCAAACGCTCCTTATACTTTGATACGGTCATTTACCTTCAAGAATGGTAGGTATAATAGTACGCAAACGCCCACTAAGAAAATTTGGAAAACTGCGGCGCGCCAATCTCCACCTGTCGCCAGGAACCCAGACGCAACAACAGGTGTCGTCCACGGAACCATCACGACAACTTCAGAAATCATGTTTATTTTTGTCGCAATATAAGCAAGCAATAAACAAAGCGGCGTCGAAATAATAAACGGAATCATCAAACTCAAATTATACACAATCGGCAATCCGAAAACGACCGGCTCATTAATATTGAAAAGCCCTGGTGCAGAAGAAAGCGTCGCGATTTCGCGATAATCTTTCCGCTTACTCCAAATAAAAATCGCAATCAGTAGCGCTATCGTATTTCCGCCACCGCCCATAACACCAAAAATATCACGGAAAGTTGTATTAATAATGTGCGGAATCGCCGCATGACTTGCATAAGCTGTCATATTATCTTGCATATTCGCGAGCAAAACCGGATCCATAATCGGTCCCAAAATCCCACTTCCTGCGATACCAATCGAATAAAGCATTTGTGAAATCGTCATTAGCGCTAGGAACCCTGGAACGCTTGTCACCAAGAACGTCAACGGTTTTTGAATAATCGCGCCAATTAGTGCATAAATATTAAGCGTAAATAATTGCGTCAACAAGAAGGATACAAAGGCAAACACAAGCACCGTCAACATTGTTGGAATCAGCACGTTAAACGATTTAATAACAGCAGGCGGTACACTTTCGCCCGAAATCTTGATTTTCAACTTCTCGCTCTTCGAAAAATAAATAAACAGTTCTGTCGACAAGAGTGCCGTCACAATTCCCACGAACATCCCTGCCGAGCCAGTAAGCGCCATCGGAATCACGCCCGCCACTTCCACAGCCTTCGTCGCGCCCATCGGAATCACATCATTGACAAGCGGTAAGAAAATAACAATCAATGCAATCGTTTGCAAAGCTGGTGCAAAAGGGTTTTCAAATCTCCGGTTTTGCGCCAGAAAATAAGAAACCGATGCACCAATCAAAATCGTAATAATTCCCAGCGTCCCATTCACAATACTATTCCCGAGCTCCTGCCAAGAAGTCAGCGTCTCCGAACTAATTACATTTGACATAAAGCCATCTGGTTTAATAATGACGTTATTGATCAACACCATAAAACCAGCGAGCATAATAAACGGTAAAATCGTGGCAAACGCGTCACGCATTGACTTCAAATGAATTTGATTTCCTAACTTTTGCGAGAGCCAGCCTAATTTTTCAACAAATTTTTTCATGTTGTAAACCTCCTCTTAATTATAGCTTAAGTGTAGCGCTTTCTTTTGTCGAAATAAAGCCAGTCTTTTTCCGCAAGAGTCACCTCACAAAGGAAATCCATAAAAAGGGGCTGGGACATAATCCGGATAAATCGGCGGCAAGCGTTCGCATTCAGAGAGTTTGGCGGACTTCCGGTTCTCACATACACCAGTATGCTCCGCTTCCGGCTTCCACCAAACTCTCTGAATACAAACGCTTTCGCTCGATTTGTGTAAAGCAAAATTTTTCGTCCTACCCGAATTAAAGAGAAGGCGTTTTTGCTTTATCTCGCGTTTTGTCCTAGACTCTTCAAAATGTCCATAAATCCGTCAAAATCCCGAATTGCCTTCAATTGGCGCATCACTTTCGGATTTTCAACGATGTCACTAATTAACTCATACGTATCCGTAAGTTGCGATTGTTCTTTGTTTTTCACGGCCAGCATAAATACGACTTGCGCATAATCTTCCTCGTTCCACAATACCGAAGTCTCGCAAATGCAAACCGCAATCGCCGTCCGTACTACATCAGCTTGAATCGGATGTGGCGTCGCCAATCCGTTTCCCAAAAACGTCGGAACAACCAATTCCCGCTCAAAAATCGACGGCAAATAATCTTCCCCAACGTAGCCTTGTTTCTCCAAAAGCCTTGCTAACTCCCGCAAAACTTGCTCTTTATCCCAATTCTTTTCTGAGATTGTAAATAGCGCTCCGGAAAATACACTCTCCATCTGAAATGGCGCACTATTTCCTAGCATCGATTCAATCGCGCGCATATCCGATTTCGTTAGGAATGGCGAAACGTGCACAAACGGGTGGCGCTGATTCCGAAGTGGCACGGTTGCAATGACAAAATCGCACACAACGGACTCGTTCTCGTATTCATGAAACGAGTAAACGCCGATAATTTCCAATTCCTCAGAAAAAGCCTTTTTAACCTTCGACTGCAAAAGCTGTGAGGTGCCTAATCCCGATGCGCATACAATCAAAACCTGTTTTTTAGCACCTTCTCGCACTTTATCCAACGCGTACAATAAATGAATAGCTAAATAACCCGCTTCCGCCTCGTTCACCTTGGTTTCCAGCTCCGCTTCCAGAACATCCCTCGCTGTCAGTCCTAGCTCAAACGCTAATGGGTGATTTTGCTTTAAGTTCGGCAAATATGGATTTTGAATATTCATGTGAAATTTTATCCGATTAATCGCTGGTTTTAGATGCAATACGAGGTTGGAAATGAGCGCTTGATCGCCTAGCAATGCGTAGCCGTAGCGCTTTTGGATACGTTCTAGCATTTTATTCACCAATAGGAGTTCCCGGTAATCATCGTAATCGCTTGCCGTATGTTTCGCGCTGAGATGCAATAATAAATAAGAAAGCTCTGTCTCCGGAAACGCCACCTTTTCCTGCTGCTCAATCGCTTGAATCATCGCCTCCGCTGCCCGCAACTCTTGCATATTGAATTCAATGTTCAATAATTCTTCCGCCGCAACATAGCAGTCATCCCGAATCCGACAAATCGCAATGGCAATATGGATAATTAGGTTTTTCAAGGCAATATCGGTCATATGAATCGCATATTTAGATACATTTTTCGTGACAATATGCTGGATTCCTTCTAAATTGACATCGTTAAAAAAGGATTTCTCCGCCTCACTAATCAGCAAACTACGCGATTCTGTCAGCAAATAATGCGAAAAACAAAAACGAACATTTAGCTCCGTACCGAGTATTTTAACCCCGTATCCCGCTTTTTTGCCTAACTTCAACTCAAATTGGGCTAGTTTTTTCTTCACTTCCGGGATATTCGTGTTGATTGTCGATTTGCTGACGTAAAGTTCATCCGCAATGTCCTCTAGTTTGACATATTTATTTTTTAGAAGGAGGTAGCGAATGATATAGTCTGCGCGATCCTCGGCAAGCATCGGTGTAATGTGGAGGTTCGATCGTTCACTAGTATCTGTGATCAGTAAATGGCGCAGTGTCGATTCATCCCCCACGATTAGCTTGTATCCCACGCCGCGAACCGCAATAATTTCGTTAGCTGAATCCGCTAAAACATCATGAAGCGCTTTAATATCATTTCGAATCGTACGCGGATCGACGCGCAATTGCTCTCCAAGTTCCTTCCCACTGACAAAATCCATTTTTACGTATAATAGTTGAAGTAAGTCCCGCCATCTCGGCACAGAAATCATCCAGTCCGCCTCCTTCCTTCATTATTCGGTTACTTCCAGTCCAAAAAAGTAAGTGACATAATAGCCCTCTTCGTATCCGTCGCCACTATACATTTCTTTCAGCATATACATATATTCCCCAGGTTTGAACGGAACATCATATTGCCAAGTTCCCCGATCTAATTCCTTTACATCGATTGGCAGAAAATTATCGCCAGATTTGGGGACCATTTCTAATGTAATCGAATTCAGATCTGAGACTTTGATTATGCCAGTTTTTACTTTCTGCTGTATCTTGATTTGTACTTTATCCGTGTTATCCGTCTGAACTAATGTTTTGCTGTTCAGAAAATCTTGCGGTGCGGGAAAATAGGCATCCGTTACGGCTCCATTCCAACTGAAATCCGTTCTCGAAGGCTTGATTTTCGTACTTGGTGATGATTTCAATGTGATTTTTGGAGTGGTTTGTTCGATTTGGTCCTCCATACTTGTAACGGTTCCGCATCCAGATAACAGGAGCAGCGCCAATATAATTATTGCGATTTTTTTCATTTACCAAATCCTCGTTTCCAATTACTCCGCATGAGTAATCGATATTCTTTTCTGCACACAATCAGTAGAAACAGTCCAATGTTCGCAATTAACGCGATAATTGTGAGCAGTGGAACGAAAATAATCGCGGTTACAGCAATCCATATTCCCCAGATAATCATAGTGATAATAAGCAAGAATGAGAACTTATTTTGCTTTAGGATGAGGGTTGCTGCGATAATTCGAATGATGCTGAACACTAGAAATATTTCGGTGGTGAATACGAACGAATCGAGTATTAGGTTGATGAGCCATGAACTCGCGAATTTCGTGATTTGTTCGTGGAATGCGAAATCGATGTAGCCTGTCGCCAGTTGGTCGATGAGTCCACCTAAATATTTGGAGGCGACTTTTCCTAGGATAAAAAATAGGAGGTAAATCGCTATTTCGATGATGGAATAGATGATGAGTAACCAGCTACTAACTCGGATGACTGGATCTTGTGTTTTGCATGTCTGCATTGGTTGGGCCTCCTTTTGCCGTTTTTCTATGTACTGAAAGCGTTCTAATGCCCATTATACCACGACTCTTTATGTCCGTCTCTGCTAATTGAGCTTGGTTATTGTATTTACTCCTTTGGTATATATGCTGAAATACAGGCCTGCGTATAAATTTTTTGTGTTAGTAGTTATACTAAATTTTCATTTCTCATCTGTCTCTCATCTTATTAAATCAACTCTCTCATATTTCCCTGCTAAAATTAAGGTATATCAAATCTAAGGGAGCGATAATCATGAAAAGCATTCTTTCTATTATAGAGGAAATTAGCCAAAATGAACCAGACGCAACTTGGATTAGCCATAAAACATTTACCAAGAATACTGTTATTAACAACAAAAATCTAATAAGCCATTTTGTCATTGTAGCGGATGGTATTATCCATTTGGAAATTACACGCGCGCAAATACTCCAGTTTTATAAAGAAGGCGATATGATTTACCAATCACCGTACGACATTAATGTGCACGATCAAGTAAGCATTGTTTGTGATACGGATACTAAACTTATCTTCGTCGATCGCGAAATTTTTTCTGATTTTGCCGCAAATAAAACAGAATACATGGAAGTCCTTTTAAAATCTGTTCTCAAAAACACCTCGGATCTCTGCCTTGAATTGATGAAACACGATTTAACTGTAGAGCCTCGTATTACTTATACGCTTCAAAAATTCTGTGATCGAGTAGCACCCACTTTACATGGTGAGTATCAAGAAATTCCCGACTTTCTAAATAAAAGCAAACTCGCTCACTACGGTAATTTCTCACGTAAAAGTTTATATGATAAATTAGATTCTTTAGAGGAACAAGATATTATTAAACAACACAATCAAAAACTCTATATTAAAACTTCCGCATCATGAAAAAAGACACCGCCCCACAAATTTCGTGGTTCGGTGTCTTTTTATTAGTCATATATTAAATGGTATTTCTCTTCCTCTTTGGTCCATTGATTCCAGTCTAGCAGTACCCAATGGCGGTTATCTAATATGAGACCTTCTTTTTTTAGCGCCTTTTTCTGGTTTAATAAATACTCTCTCGTACAATTAATATAACTGGCTAACTCGGCCTGACTCCAGACATTTGGGATATGGCAATCTCCGCCTTCTAAAATCCCCACTTCATTGCCTAACTTCGAAAGCGCATAAACTAGTCGCTCTTTTTTTCGTAGCAGGAGCATCTCCATTCGTTGCACCATCATGTCTACTAGCTCTCTCTCAAACGCTCGATATCGGTATTCAATCCGTCTATTCGTTGTATGACTGTCTAATTTCAGTACTTTCACTGTGTCGCATGCTTGATATCGAAGCTTTTCAGGTAGTAAGTGATTATGCACTATCGCACGTTCACTTTTTCTTAGAAAGCATAGTAATTGGTCTCCTATACAACAAGTAAGATGCCCCGACAAAACAATATATTCTCCATTTTCCTTTAATTCCTCGCCTTGTTGAAGCGTCATCGTAGCATCTATACTCCGCATCTTCTCACCTTCTTTTCTTAATTCAAATGATTTAAGTATCTATTTCGCGCTTGTTAAGGACAGTGTTACTTCCTCTTTTTTAGAATTGTCACCATCTGTTTTCGTTGCATCTTTTTGCGTGCTCATTGCCCATTTCAGAATGACTTGTTTATACTGTGTCACCGATGTCAATGTTGGAATATGGAAAATTAGTAAAATATCTTTTTCACTATTTTTAGCTAATTTCTCCGTGATATTTTGGCTATCATTTTTAAAAATTGGATTAGTTTTGCCATCAACGACCAGTGTTGCTTGGTCAGAAAAAACGTACATATCTTGATCGGTTGTATTTTTGACGTGCATTTTCACACTGATAACGCCTTGATCCTTGGTTTTCATTTTCGTTTTGGAGGCGTTGGATAGTTGAACTACCGTCACGTGTTTAATGTTTGTTTCTAGCCCTTTCCACGTTTGTTTCCAACTTTGTTCGAAATATTGGCGTGTATCTTTTCTAGTTGTGACTGCTTTTGCTGTCGTTTTTTCTGGTGTTTTTGTTGGTGTTTTTACTTCTTGACCGCAGGCTGCTAATCCGAAACTTAGGACAAGAAAGGCGCTGCATAGTAGTAATATTTTTTTCATGTACGGTTTCCCCTTTCTACTTCATACCGATTGTTTTATATGTTGCTATATGAGCGTGCTTAGAGACCGACGTGAATTCATCGGCTTCCCACGGCACATCTTTATCGATATTTTGGATTAGATGGTTCATCAAATTCGAATGGTTCTTGATGAGTGGACTATGCGGTTCAGGCGTCGGCAAAATCAACAAGTGGCTCTCCGCTTGAAAATCGTTTATTAATTTATTATGAAAAGCCGTCACTGGCCGGAATCCGTAATCGCGCACTCCTGTGAAAAAGAAGAATCGCGCTTTCTTCTCTTGTTTCTTGAATGCTTTGAAAATCTCTTCTCCTTCAAAAATCGTCTTCACTTGCTTCTCAAACGCCGCATCCTGGTTGAAAAACAAGCGCCGCCCGCTTTCCCCAAAACCATCTGTTGAAATTCGTAAATCTGGTACCATCGTGTATACTTGTTCAACACTCGGACAATGTAGTGCCATCAGAATCGCTCCAACGCCACCTTTTGAACTCCCCACAAGATACACATGCTTGTAGCCATGCTTTTCGATAAATTCGTTTAATTGCGCACTCAATTCCTCATATATAAAACGGCCATTGTCAAACAAGTACCAGCCGTACAATTTCGAATAATAGTCTTCCAAATATAGATAATCACGCGTCTCATTTCGCATGGATACTTTCATAAAATGATAATATGAATGGAGGTTTTTCACGTTCTCATCTGGCATTTGCCCATTTACAATTCTCGTCGCGTAAGCCTCATTCGTTTTCGTAAATACACCTTGAAAAATAACAACTAGCGTATCGGATTGATTCTGAATATGTTTCCCATTAAATGCAACTGTCATCTGATTCTGTCCTTTCTAAATCTCGCTTACCACAAGCCAAGTAGTTTACTTGCACTCGCACAAAAAGTAAGGAGTAACATGATAAAATATAGTATCGGAAAACTGTTTTTCTCAGCCTTCTGCTTTTTTAATACCGTCTTTTTTTGCTTTGAAATCATCTCTTTTTGATATTGTGCCTTTTCAGTTGGCGTTTTTTTCGCAAAATGGTGTATGAACTTACTGTATTCTAAGCAAATCTCATCACTCTCACCAAAAGCCTCTAAGTGTCCGTAATGCAACCAACCCACTTTATCGCAAATATCTTTAATCTGCTTCATAGAATGACTGACAAAAAAGATTGTTTTTCCGTCTGCTTTCATCTGTTCAATCTCGTCGAAACATTTCTGATAAAACGTCGAATCCCCCACGGACAACGCTTCATCAATAATAAGCACATCTGGATCAGTTTGAATCGCAATCCCAAAACCTAACCTTGCGCGCATCCCACTCGAATATTGCTTTAATGGCTGATCGATAAAATCCTGTAGTTCGGTAAATTGAATAATGTTCTGAATCCGCCGCTCAATTTCTTTCGGCTTGAATCCCATCAACAACATTTTTAAACGGATGTTCTCGACACCTGTCAAATTTGGCTTCAACGCTGAACCTATCGCAAGTAATGAGACGCTTCCTTTTTGCTCCAGAACCCCTGCTGTCGGCGCCAAATGCCCCGCGATAATATTAGCTAATGTCGATTTCCCCGATCCATTTAGACCAATGAAACCGACGCATTCCCCTTTTTTCACGTCAAACGAAATATTCTCTAATGCTTGAAATAATTTCTCCTTTTTCTTACGGAACGGGTTGCGCCAAATCGTATTCCACTTTTTCCGTTCGAGATAAAAAATCTTATCGATGCCTTCCAGTTTTAAAATTCTCTCCATACGCGTATCGTCTCCTTACATGTATTCCACAAAATGCCGTTTATACTTGTTTGTCACATAAATGCCAACTACCAGAATCAAGAAAGTCACACTGAAGAAATAAATACCCCACCAGAAATGATCCAAAATCCCAGCTCGACCAAGTAACGCATCCCGGAATCCTTCAATCACATATACAAATGGATTCAAATGCAAGATTTTCGTAAGTAGCGAATCTGGGTTCACCGAGACATCAATCACGACACCTGAAATGAAGAATAGCAGGCGCATCGTCGAACTAATGATGAGTTGATAATCGCGGAAAAAGATGACAACCACAGCGTTTAGCGTTGATATCGAAACGAGCAGTAACAGCATCGCTAGGAAATAATAAATCAGCTGTAACCAATATATATCTGGAAAATGTCCCGTCCCAATGTAGAGACAAAGGAACAACCCGAGCATCGAGAAGAAGCCATTTAACCCCTTCACAATCGATATCGTTGGTAAAATTTCTACCGGAAATTTCGTTTTAGAAATCAAGTTCAAGTTCGAACTAATCGAATTGGCTCCTGCGTTAATACTCGCACTTATATAAAACCAAGGAATGACACCCATCAGCATCCAATAGACATACGGGACATCTGAATTCACCATATTTTGTCCACCTAAGCGCAAACCAAAAATCAAATAATATATCACAATTTGAATTGTCGGACTCAAAAATTCCCAAAGCAAGCCTAAAAAATGATTTTGATGTGTTGCTTTCTTATCGAATCGCGCCACACGAAAAATTTTACTAGTGCTGTATAATTGTACGCGACACCAGTTGATTAAAACATTCAAACTTACACCTCATTTCTGAACTTTACGATTTCCTCTACTTTTTTCAGCAAGAATGGCGTAAAATACAGACCTGTTTGATTATGTTCCATGTAGTCCGCTAAATCTAGCGTATACGGAATTTCTTTCTGATCGAATTTCTTAAATAACGGCACCAAATGCTCCTTGTAATGAAAATCTCCTTTTCCGACATGAAAATGTAATTCTGGAAAAGTCGTATTTAGCGCTACTTGATTTAGAATCAAACCGTTCCAGAACTTCATACCATAATCAGGGGTATCTCCAAGAAGGCGATCAAAACGTTCACGCATCGATGGCGAAGTAGCACGTCGATCTAAATATTTCGCAATATAGATTTGTGGAGCACCAATAATCGCTTTGCCAAAATGGTATTTTATGCTGTAATAAAGTGCAGCAGCTCCGCCTTTACTCGAACCTGTCGCGATAATATTTTCTGGAGGAATTTTCAGCTGATTTGCAATCGTCGTTATTAAACTCACGACACTGCGCTCGAAATCATGGGAACCACCAAATCCAACGTAATAGCAAAATTGCTCTTTATACGAATCTAAAATAAATAACTTATGTGCATCGACTGGTTCTAACGTCCGGATATGATTATAAACAGGCGCTCCACCTCTCATTTCCGTTGAATAAAGTCCAGAAAAAGATAAAATCAAGTGGTTAGATTTTGATTTAGCAGGCTGAAATAAATATTTGACCGGCACATCACTATAGAATACTTTTTCATTCGGGAAAGTCACTTCAACCAGCTTGTCCTGCTGACGATCTAGATGTAATTCCGTTGATAATTCATTGAAAAACAGCTGTCCATCTTTACGTATAAATAAACGAACTTGATACATACCGCTATAAATCGGCTCAAATTGAATAGTACTATCTTCTGTTAACTCTTGGTACCAGTGCTTCTCAATGAATTGGCCGTCTTGGTGAATATAATAAGCAAACTCACAACTTTGCAAATCACCCTCTACAGAAAATGGAAGGTGTATTGTTTTATCTGAATATGACAAGTCTTTCATCGTGATTTTCATATATTTAATGCCTCATCTCTATTGTTCTTTTAATAACCGAACACTCGGGTTAACCGTTACGACATGTTGCTCTATTCGCCGTTCGCTTTGATCAATTAAATCTTCCAACACGCCAAATATGAATGGTGTATATTGATTCACTAAACGTGTATGCCGCTCATCGCTTCGGTTTAAAAATAATTCACTGTCAATGCCTTTTTTCGATAAGAACTTGCGGTATTTCATTAACGCATCGAACTGAATATCCAGCGTGCCTGTATAAAAATATAATTTCTTCTTTGTATAATTACGATATAACGCGTCGGAAAATAAAATCGTGTCCACTTGTTTCTCAAAACCTTTTTTAGTGCCAAAAAACAAGCTTTTCTCATCTGGACATAGTTTATTGATAAAACGCGCTACATAAATTTGCGGAATAAGGGAAAAAACGTCGGTAATAAGTGGATTCATCAAGCCGTAAATCAGCGCCCCAGTACCACCTTTACTTGAGCCAAACGCGATGACTCTTTTATAGCCATGTTCTTGAATAAATGCTGTTAGTTCTGCATTAAATTGTTCATAAATAAATTTGCCATTATCGATAAGATACCAGCCGTACACACTTGAAAAATGGTCCTTGACGAAAAAATAATCTGCGCTTGGAACACGTTGCGCGAATTTCATCCATGTGTACCGCTCGTGCATCTCGGCTACTTCCGGTTGCGTTATCTTGCCACTATAAATACCTGGTATTGCATCATTCAAAGGCTTCGCAGCATTTTGAAAAACTAAGACGAGCGTATCGCTTCCGTTCATTTGATGTCTTCCGTGCAACATGTTTCGTGCTCCTTTCAGTATTCTTTTACAACTGTTTTTTGGACCGCCTTGCTTGTTTGCGCCACGGTTTGTTTTGTTTTGACATTTTTCACAAAGGCTTTCACTTTATACGCACCTGGCTCGGTTACTTCCAATCGGTGCGTATCGAATTTCTTGTAAGCTGATTTAAAAATTGCCTCAGCTGTGCCTACTTTATATACATAAAAAGCGTATACTAAATCCTCTTGCGGACTCTCTAGCATTACTTTTGCCTCTAAAAAATCATCTGTGAAAAAAACTTCCACGTTTTGAATAACTGTTTGCGTCTCCATCTATTTCATCTACCTCGCTTCTCTAATACTTCCATAAACTAAACTCTCAATCTCCCGCACAATACGTTTTCGATCAAATTTATTCGTCGCAAAATTCTTCCGATCTAGCATCTCTTTTGCCGTGAAACCGTTCTGTTCTACTGAGTAAATAGCGTCGTCAAGCGAATCCACAATATACATTTCCGGATAGACGGTATCGGCACCTTTCCAGTCTCTAATAATTGGTACCGCGCCACTCGCCATCGCCTCAGAAACCGAGACGTGCGAACCTTCATAATCACTTGGCGAAAGCAAATAACCAATCGTGCTCATCCACTCATTCACATCATCACCGTGCGGCTCAAAAATAACGTTATCTTTCCAAGGAGCCTGCTCAATCCGTTCAAAAACGCCATCATAATATGCGCGCTCTTTCTCACGAGCCATCAACCATGAAACGTCTTTCGGATGCTTACTCTTAATCGACAATTGGTAGCGATGATCTTGCTGCCACAACTGTTCAAATAAATCCACAGCCAAATCCACCCGTTTACGCGCTGGCAAAATACCACAGATACCGAGTCGGAATTCCTTGCCCTCTTTTTTCGGAAGGTCAAATTTCTCCGCATCTAGTAAATTATCAATGTAGACCATTTTATGACGCGGAATTTTGAAAATCCGTTGAAATTCTTCCATCATGTAAGGCGTAATCACGATAATTTTGTTGATATTATCGACGTCCATCAGACGTGGAAACTTCAAATCCTTCTCTTGGAAATGCATCCGAACGATGAGTTCTTGATGCGGCTGCTTATGTTTCGAATACCAAACAGCGTTACCCAGACCCCATTCACAGAAAATAATATCGGCCCATTCAACGCAAGCCTTACTATGTTTCTCACTGTGTTTCTCGTGCGATTGCCAAACATCCGTCATCACTTCAAAATCTGGATGTTCTTCAAAATGTTTCATAATCATCGTCGCAAATTTCAAATCATGACCTGCAAATACAATTCTTTTTTTGCGTTTTTCAAAAGACCAGATAAATTCTTTTAAGCGATTATATGCAGCTTGAAAAGTGAAATACTGACTCGCTTCAAACATCATCGTGGCAGCTTTTAAATACAATGTTTCGTCGTTCAAAACGGCCTCTGTTTTTTGAATAAAATCGGCTTCTGTGTCCACAAATAGCGGATAGTCAGCGCCTAGTAAATCGGCATGCATCTTCGTTTTTCTGACTAAAGCTGGTTTGCCGAGTCTGCCATATTCCAGCAACTTACTTGATAATTCGACACTGTCATCATTATCGAGTGAAGCGCTGCGCCAGCTAATCCCGACATCTGCTTCTTCAATCAACTCTTGACATTTCTCACGTGAAACAGCTCCAACCCAATCGATTGACGCCTCTTCGTTAAACGCCTTTTTGATGCGAAGTTGCGTTTCTTTCTCGCGCAGACGTTCCTGGAACTTGTCGCCCACGATCTGCGTATGAATCCGCGAATCCATGTCTGCTAATTTTTTTGTGGCGGAAATAATCTCTTCGGTATGCCAATCTTCGTGGAATTTCCCGCTGTAAATCAGACGATGATGCTTATTCCTGAAAGTTGGAATGCTTTCCGATTCAGGCACCATCGGATACAGCAGGCGAATCTTTTTACCGTCCACCTTAATTAAGTCAATAAACGCTTGTTTTGTCTCTTTTGTCTGCAAGAAAAGATAGTCGAAATGATTGTACACCCGCGTTAAATCTTCTCTTTCTTCTCGCGTCGAACGTTCGTCATGCTTGAAATCAGTCAAATATGGCACCGTAATATGACGAAACTCTTCGTATTTCATGACTTCGCGAACTAAATCAAAGCCACGCACGATAACAAGATCATACGGTTTTTCCTGGTTTAACTTTGCCATGATTTCTACAGCTTCCTCTACTTTTAGGCGAGTTGGTTGTTGAAAAGGCATGGCTGGGAAAGCTTCGAACGGTTGGATTAAACGCAGATTCGGTTTGTTTTTCAGCGCATCTGTCAGTCGGTCATTCTGCTCTTTCGCCTTAAGCAGCAGGTCCACTTGAATATGAGGGTTTAAACTCAACACGGGAGCGATTGACGTAAGCCAAACCGCCGAGCCGTCCATAAAGTTTAAATCAATGTCTCCGTACAAAAGAATTCGTAGTTCACTCATTGCGTTATCTTCCTCCTAAATTTCAACGTGGACAAACGATGCTTCATCCAACTGTTTTCCGTTTTCAATAAAATTATATTTATCAGCGCTGAACATTTTCGCGCCCTGTTTCATATGCGGTGATAAATCGATACCGTGCATAAAGTCGACTAGCAAACTCTTCACGTTTTTGCGGAAGGTATATCTCGTTCTCAGAATTGCTTGTGTCGATTTCAAATTCGTTACAAAACGGTACTCATCATCAGTATTGACGTCCTGACAAGTCTCGTCTTTGTTCGTATAATAACTACTTTTCCCAATGAAATCGGCATCCGTATACACTGCCGCAATCATTAAATCTTGCAGGTAATGTCGCCCGTAAAAATGCTGCTGATTCCAAACTGTAATGAACTCCGAGTCAATAAATTCGCTGAGTTGCGTATAATTTCTCATGTAATCCAGTAAATAAATCGACACTGTTTCGTCCTGATATGTGTTCAGAATATGACTCATATCGTTAAAATCATCGATACTTTGAATCAATAGAATCAGTTTTTTCGAACGGTAGCTCTGTTTATAGAAGGCCTCAATTACTTGTTTGATTTCCTTCTCAGAACCGGCACGACTAATCACCGTTACTTCTTTTTCCTCTACAGGCAACTTAATTCCCATATTGTGGAGCATGAAATGAAGGCGATGTTTATACGTATGCTTACCGTAAACTTCTCGAATTCCTTCGAGTGATTTTTTGCGGTAAAGATGATCGTCCTCCGAGATGTGTTTCATTTGTGCACGCAGATCCTCAGGTTTTTCGGCAATCATCACAAGGTTTCCAAAGATTTTATCAATACCTTCTGAATAGCTACTCAAAATCGGTGTACCCGACGCCAAGCCTTCAAAAACGCGGCGTGAGAACATTGTTGGCGAATGGATAACGCTATTCACATTCAGCATGAAGCGATAACCTTTATACGCCTTGTCAATCTCGCTATAGGAGAGACTTCCCTTCACATTCTTCTCAAACTGCTTCGGAAAACGGAATTCTGGTTCTTCGCGTTCGTAGTTACGATCATAGATGGTCAAGCCAAATTCATCACTGATTTCAAGCATTTGATCCATCACCGCGCGCCGCTCTTCGTGGCGATTCGCATAATAGGAACCTGCAAAACAGACGCCATCTTCTCGTGGCTCTTCCAATTGAACCGGGTTATGGTGCTTCGGCTCCGCTGCGAATGGCAAAGCAAACACATTCTTATGTTTCGCGTGCTTCACATAGTCCGGAATCCGATTCGCATCCGTCGTATAAATATAATCAAAGCGTTTCGCCGAATCAATGAACTTATCAAAGTGAATCGGATCTTCCTTGTTCCAAAAGACGGTCGGGATGCTGCGCTCGTTACACCATTCCAGCAATTCAAATAACTCGTGTCGATCCTCGTTCGCATAACGCCCAACTTTATATTGCCAAGCGTCAAAATTACCATGCCACGCTGATTCTACAAACAAGAAATGCGGCGGATTATTTTCTAAAACGGTCTGCCAATTTTCCGGTGTAAACGTGATTAAATCGACTTCTTCTTGGTAACTCGTCATCGTGAATTCATCGAAAATACATGCGATCTTTAAATCCTCAATCTTCTTCAAACTTTGGAACGGATTATGCGTGATAACTTGTTGCTTCTGACTTTTCACAGGATTGAAAACACGATGAAAAGCCATTTTCTTCAGTCGAATCATGCCTTTTCCAGTAATTTTTAAGGCTAAACGGATATGTTTCGTTGTTTCTCCCAACACAATCTGCGTCTCCTTATTCACGTCCACCATTGTCGTCGTTGTCTTTTTCCGACCATCGAATTCAACAACTGCGATTCTGACTGACATTTTTTCTTCTAGCTCAGCTTCCACAAAAATTCCGATTCTTTCCTCTGCCAAAACGTTGAGTTCATGGCGCGGATACCGTGTAAAAGCTACATTCTCTTCTCTAAAAGATGTGTAATTCGAACGCTGATCCGCATTTACGAAAACTAAATCACCATTCTCCGTCTGAGCTTGCAATCCTTCGTCTTTTACGCACCACCAATTGGCTGCCTCTTTTAATTGTTGCTCTGATAAAAATACTGGATGAAGTTCTGACATTAATTCATTTTGAAAGTTATTGATTGTATATTGTACTAGGTCTATTTGCTCGTTAATCTTAGTTTTTTTCTTAATTTCCAATATGCTCCAGTCCATTTCATCATTTTTGTATTCATTAATTGATTGTGCCGCGCTCTCAACTTGTTCAAGCGTTCGTTTACATCATCATGTTCTTTTCTTACTTTAAGTAATTCTTTCTTTAATTGGTTACTTTTCTGAGTCGTCTGTTCGTATTCCGTGACTAGTTCGGCCAATGCGCCTTTTTGGCTATCTAGGATATCGAAAGTTTTGACTTTGTATTGATTCAGTTCTTTTTGTGTTGTTTTTATTTGATTCATCAGGTCGGCTTCATTTCGGAGCTGATTCTTGATTTCTTCGTTTATCGCAAGAACTTCCTGACACTTATTTTTCCATTTCAGATGTTCTTTTTTTTCAGATTCAAGTGCTTTAGCTTGGACTTCATTCGCTTGTGCTAGCCTTTTTATCTCAACGCGTAACGAAATCTCGTGATGCACACTTTCTTCCAAATTCTCGTTCAATCGCTCATTTTCCTGTAACGCCGCATCTAATTTTTGCTTCATTTGTTCATTTTCTTCTGTAACCAGCTGAATTTGCTCTTTTGCCAGTTCGATTTGGTATTTATTAGACGGTTTATTTTTCTGCTTTTTATCATATTTTTTAACTTGATTACCCTTCATTTTGGCTCTACACCTCTACTAGCTTTTGATAAATTTTCAAAAAGTTTACTTTCTCGTTGTTCCAGTTGTATCTTTCTCTTGCTATCAGCGCGTTTTGATGCATTTTTTCACGCATTTCTGGATCTGCAACTAGCTGATTAATTCCTTTGGCAATGGATGTAGGCTCGTCAGACTTCACAACAATACCGACCTTATTCTCCCGTACAACTTGTCTTATTTCTGGAAAATCGCAAGCAACCAAGGGAACTCCGGCCATTAAATATTCAAAAAGCTTGTTAGAAGCCGCGGAATAATGATTGAAACACGTATCGTTTAGTAATTGAAAACCAAGATAGGCATCTCGAGTATAGCGTGGCAATTCTTCAACAGGAACCTTCTCCAAAAACTTGACTTTATCACCTAAATTTCTGCGCTTCGTCTCTTCCTCCAAGTATGGCTTCATTTTACCGTCACCGATGAAAACGACTGTTCCACGCTCGATAAAAGGCACAGCTTCGAGCAATTTATCCAACCCGCGATCCTTTTGCAAACCACCTTGATAAAGCAAAATCGGCTCATTTTCAGCGAGTCCTAATTGACTGTGCAAATCCACCGAGTTCTCAATATCAGCTTGGTAAAACGGGTAATTATAAATCACATCTGGTAAAAAATGATATACTTTTTCAATAAACTTGGCTCGTGTGTGATTTTCCTGAATGCTTCGATCGACAAAACGTAATAGAAAACTCTCGGCAAGCGGATATATGAATGAGTCATAGCCCGACCGACTTAAATTCACTTCATGCGAATCAAACAATACTTTTCTGCGTCTCAACCACTTTCCACAAATGACGGCTTGGAGTAACGTATTTAAATCATTAGCATGATATATATCCGTATTTTCTTTCCAACCCCAGTAAATCATTTTGAAAATCAAGGCAACTTTGCGGTATAAGAAACGAATTTTCGTTTTATAAAGCAGAGCATAGACACTTATAAAAGCAATCGCGAGAAGTGGGAGGTAGTAAATGAGGAGGAGTAAAGTAATAAAGAGGAGACTTTTTTGCCATGTTTTCGTGAGGATTGGCAACTGGGAACCTAAACGTTTTATTTTCAACTGATCGGAGTAGTTTTCGGTGAATGTTTTGTCTTTGCTAAGAGCAAGTAAAGTCGTGTCGTATCCAGCCTCTTCAAGCGCCGTGCATTCTCGCAAAACGCGTCCGTCATTCTCGAATTCATTCCATACAAACATCGTTACGCTACTATTCATCGCTATTTCGCAACTATCCTTTCTAATGGTTCTTTATTTTTCTCCCAATTAAAATGTTCCATTGCAAAATTTTTACCACATTGCCCATGCTGCGTCCGTATTTCAGGTGATTCAATCCATTCTTTGACGGTATTTTTAAGAATCTCAAAATCGCCGTCTTTCTCGATAACAACACCCGCACCGGCTTGTTCAATAATTTTCTTAGAGTAGCCTGATGTAACGCCAATAATCGGCAATGAGGCTCCCATGTAGTCAATGACTTTTCCGGGAATTACGGTCTGGAATACTGGATGTTTATCCAATCCCATGTATGCAATGTCTGCCTTAAGTAAACGCTGAAAAACTTTTTCTCGTGGTTCTGGTGGCTTGATATCCACATTCGTCAGTTCTCGATCGATAATATCCTGCTGCATTTGTTTATAATGGATGCCGTAGCCAATGACTAAAAATCGGACATCGGACTGTTCTTTAAAACTGTGGGCCAAAGAAAGAAAGAGCGTCAAATCTTGCGCCACACCTAAATTTCCTGCATAAATAATCGTAACTTGATTATCTACAACTTCTTGTTTTTCAACGATTAGCTCATTCTTTGTTAGCGAGTTCGGAATAAAACAAATCTCCTTCTCATCGCCAACAATACGGCGAATATAATCGATAAACCCTTCACTATTCACAAGAATTTTATCAGCGCGTCGGTAAATCAACCGTTCTAATGGATAAGCCAAATAACGAATACACCTCGGGAAAAAGCCTTTGACAGCTTTTAGCGTTTCTGGCCACAAATCACGCACGTCAACAATGAGTCGAGATTTGAATTTCCGTTTAGCAATCAAGCCGATGATTGGGATGGATAAAGGCGGTGTCGTCACTAAGATGCTGTCATACTCGTTTTTATCCTCCCAAACCAGCCGAAGAAGTTTCCATAACACTTCTAAATATAATAAAAAACGGAAGAAAAGGATTTTTTCGAAACGTTTATTTTTCGTTGCAATTCGCTTTACTTCCGCGTTCTTTAATTCCTCTTGTTGAAATTCTGACTGATCGTAAATATCTTTTCGTGGATATTGCGGAGCCGTTGTCCAAATGGTTAAATCATAATTAGTACTCAAATTTTCGCTGACGCCTTTCATGCGATTCGCTGCGCTACCAATCTCTGGAGAAAAATTTTGAGTAATTATTAGTATCTTTTTTTTCATTGGTCGCATCCTTTGAGTCATTTTTTAAATGTGCACTAATTTCTGACCAACCTTTGAGATATTACCCAAATGATAGTAATTTTCAGCACCTTGATATTTTTCTGCAATATGTTTTGTGTCGATAATCATGGCATCATTCGTATTTTTGAAATCACTAGGTTGTAGTGATTTAAATTCACTATGATCGGTTAAAATTAATACTAAATCAGCTTGATTCGTTGCCGTATTGAGGTCCGTTTCAACAAAATCCGCCTGAACGTGTGGGTCATATGCAACAACTTCATAGCGCGAATTGTTCTTCAACATTTCATAAATCTCCATTGCTGGACTTTCACGAATGTCATCGATATCGCCTTTGTATGTTAGTCCCATCACAAGAATTTTCTTGTTCGCTTCGTATTCAAGCGCTTCTTCGGCTTTTTGAACGACGAATTCTGGCATGCTTGTGTTGATTTTCCGAGCTGTTTGGATTAGTGGTGAAACGGTTGGAGCTTCTGCTGCGATAAAATATGGATCAACCGCTAAACAGTGTCCACCAACGCCGGGACCTGGTAAATGTAAGTTCACACGCGGATGTTTATTAGCCATTTTGATAACATCTAGAGAATCAATGCTTAGCTCATCACAAATTTTGACTAGTTCATTGGCAAGTGCAATGTTGACGTCGCGATATGTGTTTTCCATCAGCTTGGACATTTCTGCTGCGGATGCACTCGTTTCGATTAGTTCACCTTCAACGAATACACTGTAGATTTCTTTACCTTTTTGCGTACAAGCCGGTGTCATTCCGCCGATGATGCGGTTGTTGTGAATGAGTTCGTGTAAGACTTGGCCTGGTAATACGCGTTCTGGACAATGAACTAGGAAGATGTCCTCACCGATGTTAAATCCTTCTGCCTCGAGCATTGGCTGCACATGATCTTCCATCGAACGTGGAGCAATTGTCGACTCGACGATGATTGTATTACCTTTTTCGAGTACTGGCAATACCATGTTTACTGCTGACTTCACGTAATCAAGGTTACATGATTTTAGCGCATCATCGTTGTTTGGTGTTGGAACGGAAATAATGAACACCTCAGATGGCGTCACTTCCATGCCAACTTCGAATTTTTTCGCTTGTAGTGCGTCGTTTAGCGCATCTTGCAAACCAGGTTCTTCAATATGAACGCGACCTTGGCTTAACTCTGCTACAACTCGCTTATTCACGTCTACTCCGTGCACCTCTTGATTGTGATTCGCAAACATTACAGCGGTTGGAAGACCTATATAACCTAAACCTAAAACAGTGATTTTCAAATTGGAACATCCTCTCTATTTCATACCATTTATTTTTTAATCGATATATGCCATTCTGCTAAACAAGTTTCTGACGGCTTGTATGCTAAATTGGCTTTTTTTATCTTGCTTGGGATTACAAAGGTAACATCGCCCATTATCGTTTCGCCAGCTTTTACTGGTTGACCGAATGCATTAGAATCCGTGTCAATATCGTATACCTCTTTGTTTGCTGCCAAACAAAAATCAATCGATCCGATATCTTGCGTGTTACCTGCATTATTCTTGATTTCCATCGTAATGAGTACTTTCGTCTGATTATTATTCGTCGGAATCGTCTCAACGGTATCGATATTTAAAATAAAATTATTAGCGTCTTGCTTCTCGTACACATATGCTTTCGGTGCGAAACCTAATTTCATATCAGCACTTCCCTTCTATTATTCTTCGATGTCGATTTTCCACTCCGCTAGACTCTCTTTGGCTGGTTTATATTGTACAGTCCCTTTTTCAACAGAATCTGGTACTACAAAAGTAACATCACCATCGAGCGACGCGCCTGCTTTAATCGGTTGACCGAATGCAATGGAATCTGGATCAACAGTGTACGTTTTGTCTGCCGTCTTCAGAACAAAATCAATGGAACCGATATCTTGCGTCATTGGACTGTTATTTTTAATAGTCATCGTTACAATCACTTTATCTTTCGTTTTTTGTGTTTTGACAGTCTCTACTTTTTTGACATTCATAATTAGGTTGTTGGCATCTTGTTTTTCGTAAGTAATTGGTGCATCTGCTTTTGCCACCTTGCTACTGTCATCACTAGTGTTGGAGCATCCTACCAATAACGTTAGCGCGCTTGCTCCGATGATACATCCTGTTGCAACTTTTTTTAATACTTTATTCAAAATCTTGCACATCCTTCTTTATTATTATTTAGAATCTATGTTTGCCATAGAAACTGTGGGTTAATAAACATTTGATTGTTAATAAATTTCAAGCCATTATTTTGTTCTAGCTTTCGTATCTCCATGCTAAGCGTCTTACGTGATACTTGTGCATAGCTTGCGAGACCTTTTTTTGTCATAAAATCGGGAATACCGTACCAACCTGACTCTTTGTCAGACATCATTAAAATATCGTCATTGTATAGATTTTGTAAGGCATTTTTTACTTTTAGCGATGTTTTTTTGTAAATTTTTGAAGATTCAGTATATATTTTAGATAAAACTCTTGCATGTGATACCAAAACCAGTTCCATGTAGGAAGGTTTTTTCAGCGCATATCTTAAAAAAATATCTCTGTCAATCTCGATAATTTCCACTTCTGTATCACTTATCAAGGTTATTTCTCTTGGTGTACCTTCAAACAAAGCATCTAAATCTAACAGGTAAAAGCCTTTTAAGTATGTTAGAATTCGTTGTTCACTTCCTGAGTCATTCTCTAAATGCAATATACCGCCTAACACAAGAATAATTTTTTCTTCCACAAAAGGGAAAATTGTATTAGCTGGAAATGTTTTTCTCGTTTCTCCATAATCATTTTCCAACCACTCTATTAACTCGCTCTCTATGAACGGTGCCACCAGTCTCATCTCCTTCATTTAGAATTATAGCATGGCATACACGAATGTCATCGTTACTTTTAAACACATTTCGTTTTAATTTGTGACTTCTTTTTGACAGCCTGTACATTACGCGAAAGGTCTTTATTAGCCTACTGCTTCTTCTAAATCTTTGAGCTTCGTATAAAAGGTAGAACGTGATACACCGCAATATGAAGCAAGTTTACGTTTTGTGAATAAATCAAACAGTGCCATATCAGAATCCTGACCTTCTTGCTCTAATATATCGTGAATGTAGTCCAGATTCATCATGATCGCATCTTGATCTTTCTGCTTGGTGCTCTCGTAAAGCACTTTTTGAAGATGCAGGTTCGTCTTCTCAAGCAACCACTTCATGTAAGGCGGCTTCATCGTCGCATAGTTTAAAAAGAACTCGTAATTCAAGATAATCAGTGTCGTATCGCAATCCACAACCACTTGTCGTTCTTCGATTTCATCTAGATGATTCGGATAAAAAACTTCGCCCGACTGGATAAAGTTAAAAATACAAAACTCATTGTCCACCTTCACTTCGGTATGCAAAACCCCGTGTTTAACAAAAATAATATTGTTGGCGAGTAGATGAGTGGGTAGTATTTCTTTCTCTAGATAGTCAATGATTCTAACCAATTTCGTCGTCGGTTCATTTCGATATAGTTCTTCTACCATTTTTTCTTCAAAATCATTCATCAGTTACCCCCGTCCTTTCTCTATTTCTTATTACACTACTAATACTACCAAACATCCTCGTACTCGATTGTGTAAAAAACACACTTTGCTTTCTAAAGTATTGCAATTTGGCGACGTTTTTAGATGTTCCCCTGTTCTAATTTATTGTTCCAGCCTTATCGGAGTGTATACTTCAAGTACGCAATAAATGCATATTTTGATTAAAATACTGCAATCTCTTGGAAGAAAGTAGCTGAATTCATGGCTTTTTAACACCGTCAAATTATGAACTGATTTTCTTTAGTATTCTCAAAATAATGTTTTTACCCGAAGATTCTGTTTGCATAAGTTAGTATAAACTTTTAATAAAACGCTCTATTATCTTTGCAAGATGTTCTTGGCCTTGATCATTTAAATGGCTTCTATCAGATTTATACGCACTTCCTTCTGTTGAAGACAGGTTCAATGAAGCTATTTCATATAAATTTAAATGCTTGATACCATAGTGTTCACAAACTTCTAATCCGGCATTAACATATGCATAATCGGGAACTCCTAGACTATTCGTTGGTGGCGTGGCAGTTCGAGCATACATCGATATGAAGCCAATTTTTTTATCGGGATATTTTTCAACTAGTCCTTTTAAAAGAACATCTAGTGCACCGTAATAAGTATCATTTTCAGTATCGCCCAAATCTCCAAGTGGGTGATTCCTTCCATAGTCATTAAGTCCTCCGAAAACGGTAATCAAATCCGCATCATCTGCCATGGTTACATAGCGTTCACTCATTGGTTCAGAATTAGTTCCAATTGTAGAACCACTGATGCCATAGTCATTGATTTTTTTGATGTGTAGATTTTCTTGGATGTAGTCATAATATTTTTTTTCCGAGTGTGGATTACTTGTATCTGTTAGGCTGTCTCCTAAAACGTTCCAGGTCACCATTGTCCAATCTACCATCTCAGATTCATTTATTTTCATTGTATTTACTGATGTCATTTTTTCCATTTCGTTCCTCCTGCAATTTTTAATATCTTGGCAAAATAAGGTTTGCGCATTTTGTCTCTAATCAATATAAGGGGGAAAGCGTATAGCTCTCCCCCTTATATAATTTATACATGTTATGTTTCTTAGTTTAATGTTACGGCTTGACGATCTAGTTCTTGACCGTTGTTTGAAAGACCAACGATTTCTAGTTTGTCATTCGTAGATGTTACTTTGTTGTTCAAGTAGTATTGGAAAGTACCGTCAGCTTTAACAACTGCTAGAGAATCTAGTGTGCCATTGATGAATACTTGTACTTTCACAACGTCTCCTGTTGCTGTTCCGTGAAGGTATTTGTCTGCTCCACCTACAGTGTATGGAGATGCTGCTACTGTTCCTTTTGCTGCTGTTAATGCTACTTTCACGCGGCTTAGTTCTTTTCCTGTTGCGTCAAATCCAACCATGTATACATCGTCGTTCACAGATGTGATACTTGGACGTGCATAGTAATCGTATGAACCGTCGGCATTGACTGCGCGTTGGGAAATCGTTTCTCCATTAACCATCATTCTTACTTTGACAACGTCACCTGTAGATGTTCCGTGGATGTAAGAATCTGTGCCACCTACTTGGAAAGATCCTGCTGCGATTGTTCCTGATGTTACTGGTGCTGCTTTCTCTACGTTCACGTTTACGCGATCCATTTCGCGTCCTTTTGCGTCATAGATAACGGCTGTTACCGCATCGTTGGTAGAGGCGATTTTGCTACCTACATAGTATTTGAATGGGCTAGAAGCGACATCAATACGTGATAGCGCAGTTCCATTGATGATAAGGCCTAGACGTGCTGCTTTACCAGTGAATGTTCCTGTTACATAACCATCTTTACCGATTGTGAAGGTGTTAGCTGTAATTGTTCCTACTTCTGGTGCATCATTTTTCGATACGGCTACGTTCGCACGAGATAATTCTTTTCCTTGTGCATCGTAAGCAACCATCGTTACATCGTCGTTTTCTGTTAGAATTTTACCGCCAGCATAGTATTGGTACGCACCAGCTGCTTTGTCGACACGGCTGAATTCTTTACCGTTCACGATCATGCTGATTTTCGCTATGTCGCCAGTCAAGTTACCTTTGACATAACCATCTTTACCGATGACAAACGCGCCTGCTGTAATTGTACCTTGTGTGTTGATTTCTTTTTTCACAGTAACAGTCGAACGGTCTAGTTCTTTACCTGTTGCATCGTAAACAACCACTTCTACGACATCGTTCACGCCTGTAACGTTTCTACCTGCATAGTATTTGAATGGTGAACCGGATGTATTAACTGTTGTTAGTTTTTTACCATTCACGATAACGCTCATTTTGCTTACGTCACCTGTGTATGTTCCTGTGATATAGCTATCTTTGTTGATAGTGAAATCGTTGGTTGTTACTGTACCTTGTGTTGCGGCTGCTTTCACTGTGATCGTGATGGATTTTGTTGTTGTGTTGCCATCGCTATCTTTAACAGAGTAAGTCAATGGGTACGTGCCTGGTACGTTAGAATCAACGGAACCACTTACTGTGATCGCGCTTGTCAAGTTACCATCTTCTGTATCCGTTGCTGTTACGCCAGTTTTCGCGTTGAATGCTGTGCCTTGATCGATTGTTTTGTTTGCTGCACCGCTGATCACTGGTTTTTCATTGCTTGTTACTGTGATTGTGATGGATTTTGTTGTTGTATTACCATCGCTATCTTTAACTGTGTAAGTGATTGGGTAGCTGCCTGGTACGTTGCTGTTTACTGTGCCACTTACTGTGATTGCGCTTGTTAGGCTTCCGTCTTCTTTATCGGTTGCTGTTACGCCTGCTTTTGCATCAAACGCTGTTCCAGCTTTGATCGATTTGTTGGCTGCTCCACTGATGACTGGTTTTTCATTGCTTGTTACAGTAATTGTGATGGATTTTGTTGTGACGTTGCCGTCGCTATCTGTAACTGAATACGTGATTGGGTAGGTGCCAGCTACGTTGCTGTTTACTGTGCCACTTACTGTAATCGCGCTTGTTAGGTTACCGTCTTCTGTATCCGTTGCTGTTACGCCTGCTTTTACGTCAAACGCTGTTCCAGCTTGGATGGATTTGTTTGCTGCTCCAGCGATGACTGGTTTTTCATTGCTTTTCGCAACAGTTGTCACGTAGTTACTCATTAAATTCCAGTCATATTTATCTTCTGTCTCAGGAATAGTATCAATCAATGTAGATGTACCGTCAGTAACAGAACCATAAGCTACATAAAATTCGGTTCCAGCTGCAAGTGGTGATGGCAGTGGGATAGAATAATGACCTGACGGATCTACTGTGACAAGGTATTTATCCGGATTTTGTGCCATCGTTATAGCGAGCATTTGCTCTGAGTCAGTCATATAGCCTTGCGCGGCAGCATTTATCGGCCATGCAAATACTTTTGTTCCTGGTGTTGCTGTCCCAGTGAGGACGTTATCTGTAGTATAGTTAGCATCTAAAGTTGGTTTGTCATATGCGATTGGTGTGATTGAGAGACCAGACACGCTCGCTGATGTAATACCTGTACCGTATGGTGCAGTTGTCATATTAATCGTTGTCTGAGATGATTGAGCTGTAAATCTCCCATTAGTTACTGGCACATTCGTCACAGAAGCCGTTGGGGAATGTACATCGCCATCTGTCGTTGTAATAGCTACATTATTAGTTACAGCCTTAATCTCATAGGTTACTCCTGATACTGTAGTCATTGCTTGTTGTAGGTAATATTTCTTTTGACGACCGCCAGAACCAGTTGTTGTTGGCGAGATATTTACCGAACCATTCGCGTTGAATGTGAAACCATTAAATGATTGACCTGGATTATATCCAGCTAAATGATTCCATCCTGTCCAATTCGCAGACGTGTTGAATTCTGGATTTTGAACAATATTTTGTGATATTGCTTGTACTTGTTGTGTTGCTTGAACATTTTCTGCCGCGAACACGTTGTATGGTACGGTCGCGATTAATTGGCTACTTACTACTGCTGTTGTTAGTAGCGCAACCCCTGTTTTTTTCAATACGTTTCTTTTTGTCATATTATTTTCTCCTCTTTTTTAGCAGTTCTATATATTAGAGGGCTCTATGGGAACCCTCTAATATACCCATACTGCTTTATCTAATTTTTAGTTTAATGTTACGGCTTGACGATCTAGTTCTTGACCGTTGTTTGAAAGACCAACGATTTCTAATTTGTCGTTCGTAGATGTTACTTTGTTGTTCAAGTAGTATTGGAAAGTACCGTCAGCTTTGACAACTGCTAGAGAATCTAGTGTGCCATTGATGAATACTTGTACTTTCACAACGTCTCCTGTTGCTGTTCCGTGAAGGTATTTGTCTGCTCCACCTACTGTGAATGGAGATGCTGCTACTGTTCCTTTTGCTGCTGTTAATGCTACTTTCACGCGGCTTAGTTCTTTGCCTGTTGCGTCAAATCCAACCATGTATACATCGTCGTTCACAGATGTGATACTTGGACGTGCATAGTAATCGTATGAACCGTCGGCATTGACTGCGCGTTGAGAAATTGTTGTTCCGTTCACCATCATTTTCACTTTGACAACGTCACCTGTTGTTGTTCCGTGGATGTAAGAATCGGTGCCACCTACTTGGAAGGCATTCGCTGCGATTGTTCCTGATGTTACTGGTGCTGCTTTCTCTACTTTCACGTTTGAACGTGCCATTTCGCGTCCTTTTGCGTCATAGATAATGGCTGTTACCGCATCGTTGGTAGATGCAATTTTGCTACCTACATAGTATTTGAATGGGCTAGAAGCGACATCAATACGTGATAGCGCAGTTCCATTAATCATAAGGCCGACACGTGCTGCTTTACCAGTGAATGTTCCTGTCACATAACCATCTTTACCGATTGTGAAAGTGTTCGTTGTAATCGTTCCTACTTCTGGTGCATCATCTTTCGATACGGCTACGTTCGCACGAGATAATTCTTTTCCTTGAGCATCATAAGCGACCATGGTTACATCGTCGTTTGCTGTTAGAATTTTACCACCAGCATAGTATTGGTACGCACCAGCTGCTTTGTCGATACGGCTGAATTCTTTACCGTTCACGATCATGCTGATTTTCGCTACGTCGCCAGTCAAGTTACCTTTGACATAACCATCTTTACCGATGACAAATGGGTTTGCTGTAATTGTACCTTGTGTGTTGATTTCTTTTTTCACAGTGACAGTCGAACGGTCTAGTTCTTTACCAGTTGCATCGTAAACAACTACTTCTACGACATCGTTCACGCCTGTAACGTTTCTACCTGCATAGTATTTGAATGGTGAACCGGATGTATTAACTGTTGTTAGTTTTTTACCATTCACGATAACGCTCATTTTGCTAACATCACCTGTGTATGTTCCTGTGATATAGCTATCTTTGTTGATAGTGAAATCGTTTGTTGTTACTGTACCTTGTGTTGCGGCTGCTTTCACTGTGATCGTGATGGATTTTGTTGTTGTGTTGCCATCGCTATCTTTAACAGAGTAAGTCAATGGGTACGTGCCTGGTACGTTAGAATTAACGGAACCACTTACTGTGATCGCACTTGTCAAGTTACCATCTTCTGTATCCGTTGCTGTTACGCCAGTTTTCGCGTTGAATGCTGTGCCTTGATCGATTGTTTTGTTTGCTGCACCGCTGATCACTGGTTTGTCATTGCTTGTTACGGTGATTGTGATGGATTTTGTTGTTGTATTGCCATCGCTATCTTTTACTGTGTAAGTGATTGGGTAGCTGCCTGGTACGTTGCTGTTTACTGTGCCACTTACTGTGATTGCGCTTGTTAGGCTTCCGTCTTCTTTATCGGTTGCTGTTACGCCTGCTTTTGCATCGAATGCTGTTCCAGCTTTAATCGATTTGTTGGCTGCACCACTGATGACTGGTTTTTCATTGCTTGTTACGGTAATCGTGATTGATTTTGTTGTGACGTTGCCAGCACTATCTGTTACAGAATAAGTGATTGGATATGTGCCTGCTACATTGTTGTTCACTGTACCTGTTACTTTGATGGCGCTTGTTAGGTTACCATCTTCTTTATCGGTTGCTGTTACGCCTGCTTTCACGTCAAACGCTGTACCTGCTTGGATGGATTTGTTGGCTGCTCCACTGATGACTGGTTTTTCGTTAGTCATTACTGTTTGCACAGCACTCATTTCATTATCATCTAGAGAAGAACTAACACCATCGTCATCGTAATCAGCCTCAGTTGGACCTGAACCAACATAGTTCACTCCATCTACTACAGCAAATTGCGTGCCCACTACCAGAGTACTTGGTAATTTAATTTCATAATGCCCTGTTGCATCTACTTTTACAGTCTGTTGCTTGGTGAATGCAGGAATCAGATCGCCAGTAGAATTTTGATTTATAGCATATACAAAAACACCTGGCGTTGCAGTTCCTGTAATCACTGTATCTGCCGATGTTACAGGGTCTACCGTTGGTTTTTTGACAACACTAGGGTCTGTCACATCTAGTACCACAAGGTCTCTTACACGTACCTGATTTACAGTACCAGGACCACCTTGTTCCAGTTCTGAATTGGTAAAGCTCATAGTAGTCTGTGTAGATTGCGCTACGAAAGGAAGCTGATAAATCTGCCCTGACACAGCTCCTGCTTGACGATCAAGCTCATTGCTCTGTCCCCATTTAGTTCCAGTATGAGGATCATAAATACCACCATCACGGATAGCTGCATAGTAATTCACTTGGGTACCAGGGCCTTGTGCTGATCCCAAAGAATAGACTGCTTTATACTTGTGACCTGGAATAGTTGTCACCGTTTGTTGAACACTGCTAAACGAAGCTATATCCACTGTTCCGTTTCCATTAAACGTAACGCCACTTGCATCTTGTGCCGATGCTTCTTTACTGTTGGGTGATTTCCAGCTTGTCCAATTGGTTGACCCACTAAAATCTGAGTTCTTTATCATGTTGACTGAGCCAGTAGCTTGTACCTGTTGTGTTGCTTGAACATTTTCTGCCGCGAACACGTTGTATGGTACGGTTGCGATTAATTGGCTACTTACTACTGCTGTTGTTAGTAGCGCAACCCCTGTTTTCTTTAATACGTTTCTTTTTGTCATTTTTGAAACTCTCCTCTTAATTCTATTTTTTTGTGAACGTTTCTCTTCACTATGGAATCGAAACCCCCTGTAACTTCTTTCGTTAGAGATAATCATCAAGTATGCTTGTATTCACATGAAGTATGTTCATACTTTTAAATAGCTTATCTCAAATGTTGTTCCTTGATTTGCAGTTTGTGTCTTTTCACATACACATACCACCTTTCAATAGAGTATTATTCTAAATTTTTAGTGTTTTGAAGAAGACAGGATGGCTCATATAGTTATGTTCGCGCACGTCGCTAGATTTTATCGGAATACAAAAAATATTCAGGATTTATTATCCATTATATCTTTCTTCTTAAATCTAGTGCTGATCATGTCCTAGTTAACGCAAATCGCTGTCTACTTCATACATATTAACATTTAAAAAATCTGGGCTGCGTGTGTTTTACACAATTTCATTTACAAATTGTGAACATTTTATATAATTTGCTTATACTAGCTGTATTTAGAATAAACACTGTAGCACTGACTGGCCTTGCCTGTCTCTGACTACTCTATACATATTAGCATAGAAAAAATAATCGTCACGCGTGTTTTACACGGTTTGATATACTAATTGTGACTATTTTATATAAATTGTTTTACGGTGAACTTTTATTTTATCCGAGACTCACCATAATACTTGCAGAAAATATTTTCCCTATTAATAGTAGGTTTATGGATTTACTTGGTTTTATTTTGCTTTATCACGGGAGCATTCCTTATTGACTGAATTTCATGGAAATATGCTTTTGAAATAATGAGTATTCACAAAATCGCCATATTATTCGGATAAAGTGATTAAATAACGCTCGACAATTATTAATTTATTAGTAAAATTATCTGGTAATTACATATAAAAATGGAGGCGGAATGAATGAAGCAAACTTGGAAGAAAACCGTATACTTTCTCATGGCTGTTCTAGTTGTATTGAGCCAGTCACTGATATTAACACCTAGCGCACAGGCAAAACAAGGGGATGATCCGGGGATAACCATAAGTGGTCCGGATACTATTAATTCACGACAACAAGTAGAACTAACCGTCACATTAGCATCCTCTGCTGGAAAACTAAATAAAGATGGCTACGTTACTGTATCTATTCCTAGCTCAGTCGTAGCAGACAAAAAAGATATTTTAGACAAGCTAGTAATTGGAAACCCTTTCCTGTTAGAAGATAACGCTCTAGAAACTGATGCTAACGGAGACTACTTATTAACGGTTCACTACGACCACACGAAAATTGATCAGCAGAGCGCAACAGGACAAACATTTACAGTCAAATTTAAGGCACCACGGTTTTATAGCGGGAATTCAGACACTCCTGATTCGGTAACATTTGGCGATACGCTTTACAAAGGCAATCAAAAAGTGAGTTCTGATCAAGCTATTTCAAACATAGCAACAGATAATCCTGGCCTACCTTTACTAGAAAAAAGAAGCACGCAGTCGCACAAAGACATTAATGGAGAAAGTGTTTCGTTGATGAGCACGACCAATCCATCTTCTAATATTTTTGCGATTTTAGTTAACTATAGTAGAGCAAATGTGAAAAACGCGAAGTTAGTCGATACAACACCTAAAAATACTGAATTGGCCGATCCTGGAAAATACATTACCGCTTCTGGGGATGCAACGCCGCTTCAACATATTCGAATCGCGAAGGTAACGGCATGGGGCGATGACGGCTTCCCGACGGCTTGGAACTATGTCACTGAGCAGTTTTCAGGGAAAATTGAAACCTCAGCGGACGGCTTTTCTATCGATTTAGGCGATTTAACGGAAGATGATAGTTATGTTGTGATGTACGCTGAGAAAGTGGATGATGATATTACCGCGGATACGTTTGGGGTTCGGTACAATACCGTGGACCTTACGAGTAATGATGCGGTTATCAAATCAGCCGATGCTGCGTTAACCATTGATACGTCTGATTACAACTACACAACGTTGACAAAAGCGGTTGATAAATCGACAATCTCGACGGCTGATGGTGGCTTGACTTATTCATTGACTCTTGGAAATATGGATGGTACTGTGCCAGCTGGAACAAGAATTGTCGACCCGTTGCCAGACTATATTACGTTTAATAAAACAATAGAGTTTAATAATCACTTTATTTCAGATGCGACGTATGATGCCGACACGAATACGCTGGAGTATACTTTGCTCAGAAATTTGAATGTGGGTCAAAAAACGACCGTGAAATTTTTAGCGAATTATTCGAATCCGGATGCGCGTGCTGGCGATGAGATTGTGAACAGATCGTACATTGACTATGCGGGTACGGATATTTATAGTAACAGTATCACGACGACAGTTGAAAATAGTGCTTACTTGGTAAAAAAAGATGCGACAACTGGTAATCCTTTAGCAGGAGCGGTTTTCAAAATTGTAGATGCGCAAGGGATGACTGTTCGCTCTGATTTAACGTCTAATGATGACGGCATGGTGCGTACTGGAATTTTGAGACCTGGCGAATACTCTTTTGTAGAAACGAAAGCGCCAGACCTCTATTTGTTAGATACGACGCCTGTTCCATTTACTGTGACATATGGCGATACAACAACAGCTACATTGAACAAAACGAACGAACTAGCGACATCGGTTGCTGGGCAGAAAACGTGGGATGATAATGGGGATAAAGATGGAAAACGCCCTGCAAGCATCACGATTGACCTTTATCAAAATGGAAAAATGATTCAGTCGAAAGTGGTGACGGCGGATGATGATTGGGCTTATAGCTTCGATCAGTTGCCTAAGTTGGATGCGAATGGAAAAGATTATGATTATACGTTACAAGAGGAAACTGTCGAGAACTACATGACAATCCAAGATGGCTATAATTTCACGAATGTGTATGTGCCGGATTTGCCTGTTCCGCCGACACCTCCTACACCGCCATTGCCAACACCACCAGTACCGGTAACACCGACGACACCAGTTATACCTACTACACCCTTGACACCACCGACAAATACAATCATCGTGACACCAACGAGCAACACAACACCGACGACACCAACAAAACGTATCAGC
Organism: Paenilisteria rustica; assembly: GCF_013820765.1. Lineage (GTDB taxonomy): Bacteria > Bacillota > Bacilli > Lactobacillales > Listeriaceae > Listeria_A > Listeria_A rustica. The sequence goes on along the minus strand of NZ_JABJVM010000010.1, from coordinate 5,526 downwards.
AAAGAAACTCGTTTGCCTAGTACTGGGGATGCGATTAATCAAACGCTCGTCTGGACTGGCGGTATCCTATTGCTCGCATTAGGTGCTCTAGTATCTAGACGCAAAAAAGCCTGATAACATAAACTGCTATCAAGCCTACCTTCCTTGTTATGATTTTTAGTGTGATGCTGAAAATCATAACAAGGTTTTTTATTGCATTATATTATTCCGTATCTTCGTAAATGCCTTCCGTCGCAGATAATTGGAAAGGCTCGTCACTCCACGTAATCACGATTTCTTTTGTCAATTTTACCTCTATTTTTTCGACCAAATGTGGTGTCGATACAATGCTTACTGATTGCTCGCTCAAATCGATGAGCAGTGGCGCTGGATCACCGAATTCTCTGAGGTCCAGAAAAATAGCGAGATTCCCGTCCTCCTCTTGATAAATACGCACCCGTTGATCAGAATGCACCTGCCAGCCATGACTCACCATTATTATTACCATCTTAAATCTCCTTCCTCTCTTAGCGCTTACGAAACGCATCCTGCCGCTCATAAAAAAAGCGTTCTAACAATTGCACATTCTCAAGCTCCGTCCAAGCGCACGTTTGCAAGCCTTCCCGGTCCAAATTATAAATCGTCCCCGATAGCGCACCCAATAAAAACGGCGAATGTGTCGCAATCACAAACTGACAATCTAAAAATCGCGCTGCTTGATTGATCATTTCCGCCAACTTCATTTGATTTTCCGGTGATAGCGAGCTTTCTGGTTCATCCAATAAATAAAACCCATCCGGCGTAATATAATCCTCAAAAACCTGCATCGCCGTTTCCCCGTTAGAATATTTCTCCTGCGCAAACTGAAGGCGTTTGATTTCTTTTTTCATCGCATAAGAGCCTTGATGCTCCGCGATTTCCTCCTTCGTTTGCCCCAACCGGCCACGCTCATACACATAACCCTCACGTAAAATCGCCTCTTGCTGGATTTTCTTCACTTCATATAAAATATCCTCACTCTTAATATAGCGACTATTTCCCGGAAGCGCAAGGTCCCGAACACCATCTTCCGCAGTGCCATAACTCACCCTACTTCCTGCTACGTAGTTCGAAAAATAATCTACCTTGCTCCACGCTTTGTTCTGCTCAGCGCCTGCAACACCTAGCTTCGTCGCCATGAGATTAAGCAATGTCGACTTCCCAGAGCCATTGTTGCCGTATAAAATGGTGATGGTATCCAAAATAAGTATTTCGCCCGATTTCCCACGCAAAATATTATACGGATAAATATTTGGATTCGTCACAGAGCCACTAGACAGCTCAAAACATCTGACATATTGCATCGCGGGCACTCCTTTTTTCAGCTTTAGACCTATTATACCATTTCGCGGAGGAGGCAAACCAAAAAAGAGAATCACTGCCACACTTCCCGACATTGACCCTCCCTCAACTTATTCTCCTAATTTCTCAAAAACCTGATCCAGCGATGCCACAGGAATTTCTGCCACCGCGTCTCCAACTGATAGCTCAAATCCACATGCACCACCCGGTTTTTCCTGCAAATACCCCGAACAACCAACGCCCGTTTCCGCATGGATTTTTGCCAAAATCGGTTCGATAGCTTCGGCTGACTTCTCAAAATATACATGAAACATATTGGAAACAGGCACTTCCGGCACCGTACGCACACCATCGCACGCATTAAATCGGTGCGCCAAATCCTTCGCCGCCTCATAATACTCTCCCATTTTGCCAATTCGTTTGTCGAAATAATAATCCGCCGACACAATATACGGATACAGACTAATCAAATCCCCACCATAACGCCGTTTCCAAATCTTCGCCTCAGCCGTGAAATCCTCGCCCCCAGCCAAAATAGCCCCCGCGATACCGCCAAGCCCTTTATAAAAAGAAACATAAACACTATCAAAAAGCGCGCAAATCTCCTTTTCCGACTTCTGATAATACGGCGTAACTTCCCACAACCGCGCGCCATCCAGGTGAAGCCTAATCCCATTGTTGCGACAATACGCCGAAATCTCCTCCAATTCAGCAAACGACGGCAACTGCCCACCAATTTCACGTTGCGGCAACTCAATTAAAATACAAGAAACCGGCTCGCTAAGATTCCGAATATCGTCCATCGTCAACAACCGTTCCGCCGTTCCAAGCAATAATGGCTCCATCGATTGCAACTCTTTCAAGGCATTCTGCTCATGAATTTCGAGATGAGAAAGCGGATGATACGCGATTTTTTTGTTCCCCTTCTCGTCCGCCCAAATCCGCAACGCTGCCTGCTGCGCCATCGTCCCACTTGGGAAAAACACAGCCGTTTCCTTCCCTAAAAACGCCGCGATTTTGTCCTGAAAATTCTCAATAACCGCGCCATCTCCGTAAATATCACTTTCCAAATCACCATCCACCGCTTCAAAAGCCTCTTTCAAAACACTAGCATTGCGCGGCCCATGTTGCGAAAGTTTATACGTCGTTTTTTTGAATGAATCCTTCAATTTATTGCTGTTTGCCATCTTTATCTCCCCTTATTTCCAAGTTTTATTTGATCTATAGCAAAAATCACTATCGGTAAGTAATTGAAAAAGAAACTAATCCGCTGACAAAACCCAATTTGATCTAAAATCGGGAAATCATTAACCGCCGGAATCCGCGCTAATCCGTACACACCCGCAGATATAAGGCTGACGATGAAAAGCACCAAGTATGTCTTCCTATGCGTTTTCCGACCTTGTTTTTGGTAAAGCAGAATCAAGAATAACGGGAACAGTAAAAAGCCCATATACCCCAGTCCAGAGCCAATATTATGTACCCAAGTAGAAAACGTCCAAGTCGCCTGCTCCGTATCAATACTGAACAACCCCGTGAAAATACAATCCCCGACTCCGTATAAACCAATCGCCGAAGCCAGCAAAATCGCCAACGTACGCGAAGTCTCAGCAAACGTTCCGTATATCGCCGGTAAAGCTAGAACAAAGAATACCCCAGATACCACCGACCACACCAAAAACGCCCCGCGAACAGGACTTTCCACGTCACCAAACACACTCATCACCATCGTCATTTGGTTCAAGCCCGGATAGAAAATACCCAAAACATAAGGCGTCAAAAAATCACTTAATATCCCCAACAATAGAAAATAGAAGCCATATCTTTTTAAAAAGTTCATTTTCGAGCCTCCTGTGATAAAATTTCGAACTTTCGCTTATTTTACCATATATCGTTTGGCGGTAGTATTATTTAGGCTATTTTTGAGCACCAACTCACCAATAACCTCTTTATTATACAACAAAAGTGACTTAATCATGTAACATTGCGTAGGAAGCAAAGTATACATTGCCTTCTTTTCTCTATCAAAAAGAGACAACGCGATGGCTGCCTCTTTCAATATTATGATGATACTGCTTCTACTTTATCAATTTCTGGATAATAATAGTAATGGGCTAACGCTGCCCCTGGACGGAACCCATCACTCCCATCAGAACGAACCCAAATTTCATAGCTCGTTCCACCAGTAAGCTCATCTAGTACCGCTTCCACAGAATAGGTGACACCGTTCCCACTTTCACCATTATACGCCTCTACTTTAGCCACGATATCTGCATCACTCAATGTATTTCCTGAATCCTGCTCAATGGAAGCCGATTCCTTTGCTTGCGCCTCTGCTTCTTGTTTTTCCTTAGCCACCTGTGCCTCTTCTTGCTGTTTCGCTAACGCTTGCTTTTCCGCCGCTATCTTCGTTTTCGCTTCTTCTGCTTGTTTTTTCATAGCTGGAAAATCTGCCAAATCCGCTTGCAACAACGCTGTGACTTGTTTCGACGCCGTGTCATAGTCTTTAGCTTTTAATGCCTTTTCAATCGCTGCCCATTTTGTTTGTAAGGTCTGCTGTTGTTTTTCTAAAGTATTTACTTTGGTTTGAAGTATCGTTGCTTTTTGAACAAGCGCGTCTGATCCTTTTTTCTCTTGGATAACATCCGCTACTTCTTCCTTGGTTTTCTTATAATCTTTGTTAACGTAGGCATCTGTAGCCGCTTGCATGGCTTTTGTTTGTACAAGATATGCCTCTGCTTTTTCATCGGCCTTCTTATCTTCCAATGCTAATTCAAAGGCGGCTTCTGCTTTGGCATAGTTTTCACTAGCAATCGCATCGAGCCCTTTTTGTATGGCTGCATTATAGGCATCCTCTGTATCCGCTTGTCCGCAACCTGCTAGCAAAAGTAGGAAGCTCAATACCACTAGACTTAGTTTCTTCATGTTTCATCCTCGCATTCTCTGTATTTTTTCTTCTAAATAGTTTTAGACTTCCAAATCTTAGCGTCCACTGTTTTCATGTCGCTTCGCCTGCCTCTTGATGCTCCTTGATAATCTTCTGCACCCAACGCGAACTATATCCGTATTCTCGCGACAGTACGTGCACATTACTCCCATTATATTCTTGGCTGATTTTCATGCTGACTTTTTCTTTTGCATATAAGCGGACTGGAAAATTGATTTGTTGACCGCGCAAAAGCGGATACAGTTTCAGCATACTCTCCATTCCTATCGCTTCCACCATCTCCTTATAGACCTCCGCCAAACAATCTTGCTGAATGTGTTGTTGTGTATACATCTGTCTATCACTCCTCCCTTTTTAACCTACTTCCTTAGCTTACCAATTTTCCAAACCCATTCCCAAGTCGTTTCACACGAAATATGCGTGTATTATGACATTCCATGAAAAATCATCTCTTTGGACTGATAATAATCTGGTAGAAATAGCAAAGAATAGAGCATAATATCGGGGTGACGACCATTTTCCACGTTTCATACTGACAAAAAGTAGGTCTGATATCTTCATATAGAATAATTACCCACAAATTCAACTACATTGTTTTTTGAAGAACGTTCTTTATTGAAAATAAGCATGTTTCGCCTCCTTTCTGCATAAAAATAGAGTCAACGCCTGTTTTAGACATTGACCCATGAATATAGCATTTATATTGGCTTTATTTCAGCTTTACTTACTGGATAGCTCCCGTCAAAGCTGAGATTAACAGAATATGCTCTTTTAGTTTTACTTTTTGCAAATTATCCACTTTTTCTGAACCACCTAAAGCCAGAATTGGAACATAGCCAAAGCATTCATCATAAGCGGGATTTCCTAATTTTTTAGAAGCTTCCTTATACGGATTCCAATCTAATTCTTCTATTAAAAAATCCTCATCTTCTATGTCTTCTAAAAAGAACTCAAACCCGGACTCAATGACTTTCACTATACCTCGACGAAAATTCAGCAGATTCAAATATTTATTTTTTTCCCATACAATAATATCTCCCATCGCAGTAGTAAATAAAGGAATAGCAGAATCATACCGAACGTAGGATTCTTCAAGTATATCGTTAAATTCCTTTGGATCAATTACTTTCAGATTGGAATGGCAACCCTTTTTCGAACAAAATTTATAAGGTGTCGATCGATTAATTTTATATCTTAGAAATGAGTTGGTTTTCGGTATCATTCCTAATGGATTTCGCGATGCGAAAACTAACGGGACT